>CAWAKX010000001.1:0-26578 GCA_963782705.1 uncultured Actinomycetes bacterium
CGGTGGACCGAGTGGGGCGGCGCCGGCGCCGTACGGTCGCCACGGCACACCGACCAGCCGCCGCCGGCCCCAGAGCGGATGCTCCACCTCGGGGAAGAATCCCCGGGCGGCGAGGTGCTCGTCGGCGATCAGCGGGGCGCGGCGCCGACCCGCTCCGCCGGGACCCCGGCGGCGCGGAGCGCCCGGGCGAGCGCGTCGGGCTCCCACGCCGCGGTGACCGCGGCGATCAACGCGTCGAGCTCGCCCCGGTGACCGAACCGCGACTCGCCGGTCGCGAACTCGGCGTGCGGAACGACGGCGTGTCGAGGGCCGCGTCGAGCACGGTGGCCAGGGCCTCGAACTGCACGTCGCCGTCGACGGTGAGCGCCACCCAGCCGTCACCCGCCGGGTAGACGCCGCTCGGCGCGTAGGGCGACACCTCGTTGGCCCGGTCGACCGACGCGTCGCTCGCGGGGTCGAGGCTCGCCGCGGCGAGGAACTCGGGGAAGTGCGACACGATGGCGTCCGCCATCGTGTAGTCGAGGCCCACGCCGCGGTTGCCCGCCGGGCCCACCGCCCACGCGGCGACGATCGTGGCCACCGCGTAGGCCGACACGAGGTCGCCCCACGCGAGGTCGATGTCGGCGGGCTCGCCGTCGGCGTTGCGGGTGAGGTACCCGAGGGCCGCGGCGGCGTGCATGTTGTAGGCGTAGGCGCGGTACGACGCGTAGGGGCCGTCCTGGCCGAACCCGGTGGAGCTGATCGCCAGCACGCCCGGGTGCGCGTCGAGCGCGACCGACGCCGCGACGCCGAGCGTGCGCGCCCGTTTGGCGCCGAGGTTCTCGAGGAACACGTCGGCGTCGTCGAGCAGCGCGACGAGGCGGTCGGGCTCCTCCTCGACGCGCAGCACCGCGTTGGTCTTCGAGTGGTTGGCGAACGCGAAGTAGGCGGTGCGGTCGAGGCCGGGCTCACGGTCGATGTAGGGACCGTTGCGGCGGTACATGTCGATGCGGCCCAGGTCCTCGAGCTTGGTGACGCGCGCGCCCAGCGCGCCGAGGAGCGCGCCGGCGAGCGGCACCGCGAGCACGTGGCCGGCTTCGAGGACGCGCAGCCCCCGGAGCCCGTGCCGCCGGCGCTCCCCCGCGTCGGCATCGCGGTTGCCGCCCGCCACCACGCGGAACGGTGGCGCGACCGCGACGGTCTCCCGACCGTCGGCGAGCGGCAACGGGTCGAACGCCTCCCGGTGGAGCAGTTGCGGCGACGCGAGCAGCTCGGCCGGCGAGTACATCGCGGTGGCCGGGACGCCGTGGGCCTGCAGCGTGGACTCGGCCGCTTCCTTGGGCATGGTCGCGGCCCAGGCGGCGACCTGGTCGTTGATCTCCGCCGCGCCCTCGATGCGCGACTCGACGGCGGTGAACCGCTCGGCCCAGTCGGGGTTGCCCATCGCGGCCACCACGCCGCGCCACTGGTGGTCCTCCATCGCCGAGATGCGGACCAGTCCGTCGGTGCACGCGTAGAAGCTCGCGGGCGCGCCGTAGCGCTGGGCGCCGCCGAGCGTGCCGGTCTGGAAGAACAGCGCGACGAGGTCGAGCACCGGGCCGGTGGCGACCGCGGCTTCCTGCGCCGACACGTCGAGGTGCACGGGACCGTCGGCCGCGAGGTCGAGGGCCTGACAGCAGGCCAGCGCGGCCACCTGGCCGGAGTTGAACAGCGACTGGACCCCGCCGAGCTTCATGGGCGCGCCGGTGCGCGGATCGCGCACCGACGCCACCAGACCGGCAGCGGCGCCCAACGTGAGCTCGGTCGCGACGTCGTCGCGGCGCGGACCGGTGAGCCCGAAGGCGCTGATGGTCACCCACGGGGGGCGCTGGCCGGCGACCCAGGCGCCGTGATCGTCGGCGGTGACGAGTGCGGCCAACGGGCCGGTCGCGCCGCCCACCCGGTCGGCGACGACGAGGTCGTAGGCCCCGTCGGCGAGCTGGGCCTCCAGCGCGGCGAGGTCGCCGCAGTCGGCGAGGGGCAGGTGGCGCTTGCCGCGGTCGAGCTCGACCGCGAGCAGGCTGACCGGCCCGTCGTCGGTGGCGACCGCAGGCCGGCCGCGCCGGTGCACGCTGTGCGCGTCGACCACGGTGGTCACGTCGGCGCCGAGCCCCCAGAGGATGGCGGTCGCCGCCGCACCGGCCACCCCGTCGCCGAGCTCGAGGACCCGCAGGCCCTGCAGGAAGTCCGCTCGATGCCGGGCCGCCCCAGTGGCAGCGGTCCCGGTCGCGGCGGCCTCGCTCACGGGGCCTGGGCTTCGGGGATGTCGTCGGGGTCGAAGGCCGGGATCTCCGCCGTGGCGCCGTCGCGCGTCGGGAGGATGACCACTGCGCGCGCTTCACACGAGCGGGTGCCGCGCTCGGTTCTCGCCCCAGAGGTCGATGGTGACGGCGTTCGTGGCGCGGTCGATCTCGCGCACGACGCCGGAGACGAAGTGCACGTCGCCGCGGTAGTTGAACTTGCGGATCGACGTGGAGAACTTCCACAACCAGGCGCCGTCACCCATCCAGTTGGTGACGAGGTTGCCCATCCACGTGGAGCGCATGATGCCGTAGTCGTAGGCCGCGAGGTGACCCATGCGCTGCGCCCATTCGTCTTCCCAGTGGCAGCGCTGCGCGGTGTCGGGGAACCCGAACTCGTTCTTCGTGTAGAACTTCGGCACCCGCTGGCGGTTCTTGTAGGCGACGCGCGACGCGCCGCCACCGAAGAAGCCCCATCCCGTGCCGACGTGCCAGGCCAGGATCTCGGTGCCGAGGAGCGGGCCCTTCACGATCGGTCCGAGCTCCTCGCCGACCTGCACCTCGTCGACGTAGCGCGGCGTGGCGCCCCGGACGGTCTCGGCCGCGTAACAGGCCTCGATGCGCTCGACGTCCTCCTCGGTGAAGGAGGCCTGCTCGAGCTGCTTGTTGGTGCCGGCCTTCGCCGACTTCTCGCGGTCGGCGTGCCAGTAGTCGAGGAACCGGTAGGCGGACGGGCTGCCGCCCTCGTCCTCCCACGCGACCCGGTGCGACACCAGCGCGCCCGAGCCCGCGCCGAAGGTGCTCTTCTTGAGCTCGGCGGAGAACAGGCTCTGGGTCAGCCAGAGCACGTCGCCTTCCCGGATGGGCCTCGGGAAGATCCAGCGCTCGCCGCACATGTACTGGCCGATGCCGGCGAGCGGGTCGCCGCCCTTGAGCTCGGCCTTCTCGGCGTCGGTCAGCTCGAACGGGCGACGGATCCCCGCGCTGTACGCGTAGAGGGGCGGCGCGATCGGCGCGCCCCACGGCGACGCCGCGGCGTAGTCGCGGTCGGTGTAGAGCGGGTTGTCGTCGCCGCAACCGAGCGCGAAGTGCCGGAAGGAGTCGACCGACGAGTACTCGTTGTGCTGACGCGGCGAGAAGCTGATCGGGATGCCGATGCGCCGGCGCACCAGCTCGATCGTCTCCTCGTTGAGCTCGCGCGGCTTCTTGCCGGTGAAGGTGGCCTTGTCGTCACTCATCGTGTGCTCGCTTCTTCCAGTCCGAGGTCGCGGACGAGATCATCGGTGATGCGCCGGCGATGCCATTTCGCCGTGCCGAACAGCAGCTCGTCGAGCGTGGCGCGCTTGGTGTAGAGGTGCGCGTCGTGCTCCCAGGTGAACCCGATGCCGCCGTGCACGCGCATCGCCGAGCGCGCACGCGGTGCGGCACTGGGGGCCGACGAACGACGCCACGAGGTCGCCGTGGCGCGTCCACCCGTCGGCGTCCTCGGTGTCGAGGGCCGCGGCCGCGCCCTGGCTGGCGGCGCGGGTCGTCTCGACCACGATCGACATGTTCGCGCAGTGGTGCTTCACGGCCTGGAACGACCCGATGGGCTTGCCGAACTGCATCCGCTGCTTCGCGTACTCGACGGAACGGTCGAGCATCTCGTCGGTCGCGCCCGCGGCGTCGCAGGCGGCGGCGACCGAACCGAGGGCGACGAGACGACCGATGATCTCCTCGGCCGCGTCGCCCGGCTCGGTGAGCAGCCGGTCGTCGGCGACCTTCACGCCGCTGAGCTCGACCCGCGAGGCGCGCCGGGTGGCGTCGACGAGCGGGGTGTCGTGGATGGTGACGCCGGCGGCCGTGGCGTCGACCGCGGCGAGCAGCGCGCGGCCGTCGTCGGAACGAGCTGCGACCACGAGCACGTCGGCGACGTCGGCGGCCAGCACGAAGCCGGCCGCGCCGCTCAGCTCCACGCCGCCGTCGGCCGGGCGCCAGCCCATCGTGGCGCGGGCGGCGTCGTAGGAGCCGTCGGCACTCGCGAACGCGACCGTGCCCAGCTTCTCGCCCCACACGAGGGCTCGGAGCACCTCGTCGGCGAGCGCGTCGTTCCCGGCGAGCAGGAGCGCGCCGGTGGCGAGCACCGCGCTGGCGAGGAAGGGCGACGGGGTGATCGCGCGGCCGAGCTCGTGCAGCAGCACGGCGAGGTCGCCGTAGCCGGCGCCGCCGCCGTCGAGGCGCTCGGGCACGTGGACGCTCGTCCAGCCCAGCTCGATCATCTGGTCCCACAGCGCACGGTCGAACCCGTGCTCGGATGCGATCGCCGAGCGCACCCGCTCCGACGACGACTCGCGTGCGAGCAGCGAGCGCGCGGTGTCGCGCAGGTCGTTGCGTTCCTGGTCGGTCAGCGCCATCTCTCTCCTAGCGCGGAAGTCCGAGCGAGCGCTCGGCGATCACGTTGCGCATGATCTCGCTCGTGCCACCGCCGGTGTGCCAGCCGGTGGCGCCGATGTAGTCGATCATCCAGTAGCCCGACTCCCAGCCGGCGATGTCGAGCAGGGGCTCGGCCTCCTGGCCCGCGAGGCCGCGGATCTCGGTGAGGCCGCGCATGAACCGCTCGAGGACCTCGGTGTAGAAGACCTTGATGATCGACGACGTGCCACCGACGTCGACGCCGCGGATCACGTTCTCGATGAGGGCGTTGAGCAGCGCCCGCAGCGCGGCCACCTCCGCCGCGCTCGCCGCGAAGTGGTCGCGCACCGAGGGGTCGTCGAGCGCCGGCGTGCCGTCGTCGAGCACCCAGCCGGCCGCGTCACGCAGCGCGGCCTCGATGCCGTTGCGGCGCAGCCGCTCGGTGAGGTCGAGGATCGCGATCGCCCGCTCGGCCGCGAGGGTGCCCTGCGCGACGGCCCACCCGTTGTTCTCGGCGCCCACCAGGTTCTCGGCGGGGACGACGACGTCGTCGAGGAAGAGCTCGCAGAACCCGGCGACGCCGGTGGCCTGCCGGATGGGGCGCGCGTCGATCCCGGGCGTGTCCATGTCCATGACCAGGCAGGAGATGCCCTTGTGCTTGGACGCCTCCGGGTCGGTGCGCACGAGGATCATGCACCGGTCGGCGTGGTTGGCCCGGCTGGTCCAGACCTTCTGGCCGTTGATGACGTAGTGGTCGCCGTCGCGCACGGCGCGCGTCTGCAGGCTGGCGAGGTCGGAGCCGGAGTCGGGCTCGGAGAATCCCTGGCACCAGACGTCGCCGTCGCGCATGATGCCGCCGACCCAGCGGTCGATCTGCTCGGGGGTGGCGTTGTGGAGCAGCGTGGGCGTGACGTTGTAGAGCGCCACGTAGTAGAGGCCGTTGCGGGGCGCGTCGCCGCGGGCCATCTCCTCGGAGATCACGACCTGCTCGTGGATCGAGAACCCGCCGCCCCACTCCCGAGGCAGGTGCGGGGCGATCAGGCCGCCCTCCTGCAGCGTGCGGGTCCATCCCCGGAGCCAACCGTTGACGGTGACCTCGTCGGCGCCCCGCAGGGTCTGGCGCCAGTCGCCCGGCACGTTCTCGGCGCACCATGCGCGCACCGCCATCCGGAGATCCTCGAGATCCCCCCCAGGTTCGATCATGGAGCGGAGACTACCGGCGACCCCCGCCGGACTGTCGAGTCCGACCGCGGACGGGGCCGGGCGCAGAGGCACTCCGCCATGCCGGAATCGGGCGCGAACTCGCTACGCTCACGGGTGGACACCGGGCGGGGGCTCTGGCACCCTGGCCCCGGATCTTGCGCCAGCGAATTTCAGCACGCCTGCACGAGGAGCATCGCACATGGCCGACCAGGACTTCATCTACGTCCGGGAGCGCCGCCTCCCCTACGAGACGTTCGACGCCGACAACCACCTGTACGAGAACCGCGACGCCCTCACCAAGTTCCTGCCCAAGCAGTACAAGGGCGTCATCAAGTACATCGACGTCGAGGGCCGCACCAAGCTCGCGGTGCGCGACAACATCAGCAACTACATCCCGAACCCGACGTTCGAGCGGGTGGCGGTGCCGGGCAGCTTCGGCGCGAACGTCGAGAACCGCGGCGAGAGCGCCACGGGCGCGGGCAGCGGCGTGAAGCCCAAGGCCATGCCGAGCGTCGACGCCTTCTTCGACCCCGAGCCGCGCCTCGCGCTCATGAAGGACATGGGCATCGACCGCACGCTGCTGTGGCCCACGCTCGCCAGCGTGCTCGAGGAGCGGGTCGCCGACGACCCCGACCTCGCGGTCACCATCGTCCACGCGCTCAACGAGTGGATGCACGAGCACTGGACCTACAACTACTCCGACGCGATCTACGCCACGCCGATCATCAGCCTCGCGGCCGGCAACGACGTCGCCATCCGGGAGCTCGACTACATCGCCGAGCGCGGCGCCAAGATCTTCCTGATCCGCGTCGCCCCCGTGCCCACGTGGCAGGGGCGCAAGTCGTTCGCGCTGAAGGAGTGGGACCCGTTCTGGGAGCGGGTCCAGGAGCTCGACCTCGTGGTCGGCATGCACTCCGGCGACCCGGGCTACCAGCGCTACCTCAACGAGTGGGAAGGCACCACGCGCGAGTTCACCCCGTTCGCGGCCGGCGACCACGGCGCGTTCCGGGCGATGGCCTCCGACAAGCTCCCGATCTACGACGCGATGGCGTCGATCATCGGGCACGGTCTCGCCACCCGGTTCCCCAAGCTCAAGTTCATGCCGGTCGAGTACCGGGCCACGTGGGTCTGGAACTTCGTCGAGCGCATGCAGGCGGCCTACGAGCGGGCGCCGATGCTCTTCGACGAGGACCCGATGGAGGTGTTCAGGCGCAACGTGTGGGTGCACATCTTCCACGAGCCCGACCCCAAGGGCCTGATCGAGCTCGGCGTCCCGGCCAACCGCATGATGTTCGGTTCCGACTTCCCCCACCCCGAGGGCCTCGGCGACCCGCTCGGCTACGCCGACGTGCTCGCCGGCCTCTCGGCGGAGGACCAGGAGCTCATCATGGGCGGCACCATCGCCCGGGCGCTCAAGGTCGGCAAGTACGCCGACGCGTAACCCGAACCCGATCGTCGGTTCGTCACGACGCCCGGCCGGGCCTACGGCCGGGCGTCGTCGCGCCCGGCGATCGCGCCGGCGGCGTGCAACCCCGCGATGTCCGCGGGCGTGAAGCCCCACTCCCCGAGCACGGCGTCGGTGTCGGCGCCGGGCCGGGGCATCGGCGCACCGAGCGCGCCCGGCGTACGCGAGAGACGCGGCGCGGGAGCCGGCTGCACCAGGCCGTGATGCTCGACCAGCGTTCCCCGAGCCGCGATGTGCGGATGATGGACCGCTTCGTCCATGCGGAGCACCGGCGCGAAGCACACCTCGGCGCCGTCGAGCTCCTCGCACCACTCGTCGCGGGTGCGCGTCGCGATCACCGCGGCGATCGCGTCGTGGAGCACGGGCCAGCCATCGCGGTCGGACTGCTCCGGGAGCGACCCGGCGTCGAGACCGAGCCGGGCGAGCAGTTCGGCGAAGAACTTGGGTTCGCGCGCCCCGAACGCCACGTACTCGCCGTCGGCCGTCTCGTAGACGTCGTAGTCGGGCGCACCGGAGTCGTAGATGTTCGCGCCGCGTTCGTCGGTCCACCGCCCGAGCGCCTTGTGCCCCCAGATCATGGCCATCAGCAACGCGGCGCCGTCGACCATCGCCGCGTCGACCACCTGACCCTCACCCGAACGTTGCGCTTCGAAGAGCGCGCACATCACGCCGAACGCGAGCAGCATCCCGCCCCCGCCGAAGTCGCCGATCAGGTTCAGCGGTGGCGTGGGCGGCGCGTCCCGTCGCCCGATGTGGGCGAGCACGCCGGCCACCGCGATGTAGTCGATGTCGTGGCCGGCCGCCTGGGCGAGCGGGCCGTCCTGGCCCCACCCGGTCATGCGGCCGTACACGAGCTTCGGGTTGCGGGCCAGGCACTCGTCGGGTCCCAGTCCCATGCGCTCGACCACGCCGGGGCGGAAGCCCTCGAGCACCACGTCGGCCGCCGACGCCAGGCGCCGAGCGCAGTCGACGCCGGCGGGAGCCTTGAGGTCGAGGCCGACCGAGCGGCGGGCGCGGTCCATCACCGGTGACGCGAACGGATCGACGCCGCGCTCGACCGCGTCGATCCGGTGGACGCGCACCACCTCGGCGCCCATGTCGGCCAGCATCATCCCAGCGAAGGGCACGGGCCCGATGCCGCCGAGCTCGAGGACTCGGATTCCCTGGAGCGGACCGGTCACGTCAGCGCGGTCGCCGAGTCAACCGACCGAGCAGGGCAGCGCCGACCACCCGCGCAGCTCGGTGTCCATCTGGAGGAACTCGGCACCGTCCTCGTCGAGCTCCCACTCCGGCCACCGTCGGAGCACCTCTTCGAGCACGACCCTGCCCTGCAGCCGGGCGAGCGCCTGCCCGAGGCAGTAGTGGGCGCCGAACCCGAACGTGAAGTGCTGCCCGGGCTGACGCAGCACGTCGAAGCGCTCGGGATCGTCCCACACCCGTTCGTCGTGATTCGCCGACGCGAGCAGCATCATCATGATGGCGCCCTCGGGGACGACCTCGCCGCGCACCTCGACGTCGCGTGCCACATACCGACACGACAGCAGCGCCGGGGACTCGTAGCGCAGGATCTCCTCGATCGCGCCCGTGATCCTGGTGGGGTCGTCGACCAGGAGTCGACGCTGGTCCGGGTGATCCGAGAGCAACCGACCGGTCCACCCGACGAGCAGGCGCGTGGTGTCGTTGCCCGCCGCGGTGATGAGGTTCACGTAGGCGAGCAGCTCCTCGCGGGTGAGCTTGCGCATCTCGCCGTCGACACCCTCGAACTCGGCGTAGAGGAGCTGGGTCATGATGTCGTCCGACGGGTGCTCGATGCGCCAGTCGATGTAGTCCGAGAAGATCGCGCCGTCGAGGGAGGCACCGCCGTACTCCTGGCCCTCCTCCTCGCGACCGCGGTCGAAGTGCTGGCGGATCGCGGCCATGTCGCTCTCGGGGATCCCGATCAGCATCCCGATGACCATGCTCGGGATGTCGCGCCCGAAGTCGCCGATCCAGTCGAAGCCGCCCGCGCCGACCAGCGGGTCCATGAACTCGCCGCAGAGTTGGCGGATCTGCGGTTCGAGCTCCGCGATGCTCCGGGGGGTGAACATCCGCGACAGCAGCTTGCGGTGGATCGTGTGCGTGGGCGGGTCCTCGAAGATCACCGTGCCCGGCGGGATCTCGAAGCCCGACTTGAGCATGCCCAGAGTGACGCCGCGGCTGGAGATGTACGTGGCGCGGTCGACGTGCGCGCGTTCGACGTCCTCGAACCGGCTCACTGCGAAGAACTCGTGCTCCTCGTTCCAGTAGAGCGGCGCCTCGTCGCGCAGGCGCTGGAACACCGGATAGGGATTGCGGACGGTGGCGCGGTCGTACGGGTCGTAGACCAGGTCGGTCGGAATGGTGACGCCCACGGGTCCCCCTGTGTTCGGCGTTCGTGACGCGACGAGCGTAGGCGGCGCCGGTCGGATCTGCGCTAGGACGGGGCCATGGACCTGACGATCGATCTCGACGGACGCGCGTGCCTGGTGGTGGGCGGCGCCGGAGGAGGGATCGGCACCGCGGTGGCCGATGCCGTGGTGGCCGCGGGTGGCCGCCTCGCGGTGGTCACCAACCTGCCCGACCACGCCGACGACGCCGTGGCCCGGGCGCAGGCCGCGGGCGCCGAATGTGTCGCCGTCGTGGCCGACGCCACCGACGAAGCCGCGCTCGTCGACGCGATCGCGCGCGTCGCCGCCGCGGTCGGGCCGATCCGTCACCTCGTGAACGTGGTCGGCGGCAACACCGACGACGACTACCACCGCGCCGCGGAGTACGACATGGCCGCGTTCGATCGAGTGGTCGCCCGCAACCTGCGCTACGCGGTCGTCGCGTGCCGCGAGGTCGCGCGCCCGCTGCTCGACGCCGGGCTCGGCGGCAGCATCGTCAACGTCTCGTCGGGTGCGTCGCGCGGCACGCCGCTCCTCGGCGCCTACGCCGCGGCCAAGTCGGGGCTCGAGGCGTTCAGCCGCACCATGGCGCTCGAATGGGGACCCGACGGCATCCGCGTGAACGTGGTGTCGCTGGGGTCGGTGCGCACGCCGCGCACGGGTGCCGCCGATCGGGCCGAGGCCGCGGCCGCCATCCCGCTCCGCCGACGGGGCGACGCCGAGGAGGTCGCGGCCGCGGTGCTGTTCCTGCTGTCGGACCTCGCGAGCTACACCACCGGCCACACGCTCGTGGTGGACGGCGGCATCGGCCTCGGGCACCCGGGCGGCGCCGGCCTCTCGGCGCTGGTCGACCGACCGGCCGTGCGGGAACGTCTCGGCGAGTGACCCGACAGCACCTCGCGCGACAGTCGACGCGTACGATCACCGCATGAGTGACGACACCTTCGTCGACGCGCTGCCCGCCGACTACCTCGAGCCCGGCGAGACCATGACCGTCGACGTCGACGGCACGCCGGTCACGCTCGCCAACGCCGACGGCAACTGGTGCGCGTTCCAGAGCATCTGCCCCCATCAGAACACCCCGCTCGGCGGTCTCCCGCTGCAGCGCAAGGTGCTGCTCCGGTGCCCGGAGCACGGCTCCATGTTCGACGTCACCACCGGCCAGTGCGTGCTGCCGAGCGACGACGGGTGGACCGGCACCCTCATCACCTACACCACCCGGGTCGTCGACGACGTCGTCCAGGTCTCCCTGGGCTGACTTTCCCTGGTCGCGGTAGCGTGCCCCGGCACCACGCCCGAGACCGAGCCGGGCGGCGACACGAGGAGCGACACCCGTGGGTGAGGCACGCGCGGAGATCACCATCGACCGCCCCGTCGACGACGTCTGGGCCGTGGTCGGCAACTTCGGCGACATGAGCTGGATGCCCGGCGTGGACAGCTGCGAGCTCGAGGGCGACGACCGCGTCCTCACCATGTTCGGGATGCGGGTCGTCGAGCACCTCCACGGGCGCGACGAGGAAGCCTGCGTGATCTCGTACGGGATCAGCGACGGCGACCTGAAGTTCGACAAGCACCTCGCCACGGTCACCATCACCCCCGAAGGCGACGGGTCGCACGTCGACGTGGGACGTCGAGGTCGACGACGCGGCCACCGAGATGATGGGCAAGTCGTACCAGAAGGGCCTCGAGGCGCTGAAGGCCTCGCTCGAGGGCTGACCGCCCGGCGGCGGATCAGGCCGCTCCCGCGGCGGTCGCGGGCTCGGCGGCGAGCTCCTCCTGCACGAGCTCCAGCTCGGCCCGGGCGAAGGCCACCGCCTCCTCGAGATCGAGGGTGCGTCCCCGCGCCTGCGCCGCGGCGGACGCCTCGCCGAGCACGCCGCGCGCGCGTCGGACGCGCTCGACCATGTCGAGGTCGCGCACCAGGCCGAAGTCGAGGGTGCGGCCCACCCACTGCGTGACCATCTGCTGGAAGCAACCGGCCAGCACCAACGTGGCCTCGGGTCGGCCCGCCGCCTCCAGCACCGCCATCGCACACTCGATCGCGGTGGTGAGCATGGGGTGGTCGCCACGGTCGCCGGCCTGGCGGATCGCCTCGCGCACGTCGCGCACCGCACCGGCGATGTCGCGCCGGTCGGCGCGCAGCACCGCCCGCCGGCCGAGCGCGTACCCGAGCAGGCCACCCGCCACGCCGCCCTGGGCGAGGCGGATCGACTCGTCGAGGGCCCGCACCGCCACCACCCGGTCCTCGGCCCACATCGCGAGCGCCACCGAGAACTGCGCGCTCGCGAGCGCCGACGGGTTGCGCGACCGCCGCGCCGCTTCGAGCGCGAGGTCGGCCTCGACCCGGGCCGCCACCTGGTCGCCCCGGATCGTGTGGAAGCTGGCCGCCGCGCAGTGGAGCATCGAGAGACCGGTGGGCTCGTTGCCCGCGGCGCGCAGGGACGTCACCGCCTCGTCGAGGATGGCGACCGCGGTGGCGACGTCGCCGGCGCGCATGTGCTCCGACACGAGGACGATGTAGGCGAGCACCGCCGACGGGCAGTGCTCGGGCACCCCGTCGGCGAGCGCGCGCCGCGCGAGCGCCAGCCGCTGCTCGGCGTCGCCCTCCCGGCTCTCCTCGAGCCGCAGCGCCGCCGCCCCGAGGATCGCGGTGCGTTGCGCCGGCGTGGCCCGGTCGAGACGGTCGACCATGTGCTGGGCCCACTGACCGATGCGCAGGCGGGGGTCGTTGAGCGCCTCGAACGACAGTGCGGCGATCAGGCGGACCGCCAGCGCGACCGATTCCTCGGTGCCGATCCGCAGACAGCGGATCAGGGCGGCGCGCAGGTTGTCGAACTCGATGCGCACCCGCGCCTCGCCACGCGATCTCGTCGGCGCCGAGCAACGCGAGGCCGGCCTCCTCCGCGAACCGCACGTAGTGCAGCGCGTGCCGCAGCAGCGTCTCGTCGACCTCGCCCGCCTCCTCGAGCCGCTCACGGGCGTAGGTACGGATGGTCTCGAGCATGCGGTAACGCGTGGTGCCCGACGAGTCGTCCGCGACCACGAGCGACTTGGCGACCAGCCCCGCGCCCGCGTCGAGCACGTCCCAGGGCTCCATCCCCGCGATCGCGCCCACGGCCGCGCCCGCTTCGGCGTCGTACCCGCCGGGGAACACGCTGAACCGCTCGAACAGCGTGCGCTCCAGGGGATCGAGCATCTCGTAGGACCACTCGATGGCGCCCCGCAGCGTCTGGTGGCGTTCCGTTCCGCCGCGCCGGCCGCCGGTGAGCAGGTTGAAGCGCTGGTCGAGACGTTGGTCGAGGCGCGCGGCGATGTCGGCCGGCGACATCAGTGCGACCCTCGCCGCCGCGAGCTCGAGCGCGAGCGGGATGCCGTCGAGGCGCCGGCAGATCTCGCCGATCTCCGCGGCGTTCGTCGCATCGATCGCGAACCCGGGCTGCACGGCGCGGGCGCGCTCCTCGAACAACCGCGCCGCCGACGACGCGGACACCACGTCGACCGAGGTCGCTCCCTTCGGGGGCACGTCGAGCTCGCGCAGCGGCCACGCCTGTTCACCGGCGACGCCGAGCGCCTCGCGGCTCGTGACCAGGAGGTGCACGCCCGGGCACTCGGCCAGCAACGCATCGACCACGTCGCGGGTCTCGTCGAGCACGTGCTCGCAGTTGTCGAGGACGAGGAGCAGCCGGCGGGAGCGGAGCGCGTCGCACACCGCGTCGAGCGGCGTCAGGCCCGAACGATCGGGCACCTCGAAGGTCTCGAGGAGCAACGCGTCGAGGTCGTCGCGATTGTCGACGGTGCTCAGATCGCACTGCCAGACACCGCCGGGATAGCGGCGGGCGCGGTCGGCGGCGATCTGCAGCACGAGGCGGCTCTTGCCCACGCCGCCCACGCCGGTGACCGTCACCAGACGCGCGGTCTCCATCGCCTCGGCGATCGCCTCGCGCTCGCGCTCGCGCCCCACGAACGACGCGAGGCGTCGCGGCAGGTTGCCCGGCATCGCGTCGAGGGTCCGCAGCGGCGGGAAGTCGCTGCGGAGGTCGGCCGCGGTCAGTTGGTACAGGTGCTCCGGGCGGGCGATGTCGGGCAGACGGTGCTCCCCGAGGTCGAGCAGGCCGGCGCCCTCGGGGAGGAAGTCGCGCACCAGCTCCGACGTCACCAACGAGAGCAGCACCTGGCCGCCGTTGCCGGCCGACATGACCCGGGCCGCTCGGTTCACCCCCGGTCCGTAGTAGTCGTCGCCGCGGGGCACCGCGTCTCCCGTGTGCAGCCCCATCCGGACCCGCAGCTCGCCCGGCTCCTCGGGCCAGCGTTCCGCGGCCAGCACCCGTTGGGCGGTCAGCGCCGTCTCGACCCCGCTCAACACGGTCGTGAACACGGCGTGCAGACCGTCGCCGGTGGTCTTCACGATCACCCCGCCGTGGGCCTCCACCGCGTCACGCAGGATGGCGTCGTGGCGCTCGAGCGCGGGGCGCATCGCCTCGGGGAACTGTTCCCACAGGCGGGTCGACCCCTCGAGGTCGGTGAAGAGGAACGTCACGGTTCCGGCCGGAAGATCGCTCATCGGCTCCCCGCGCTCCTCTCCTCCCGATCCGCCCTGGCGGGCTCGATCCTTGCACGCTGGGGGCCGAATGGGTGCACCATGTGACCCGCGGCCCCGCGTGCGCCGCCGACGGATTCGGTGGGCGGGGGTGCCCCGCGAGCCCCTATCCTCGGCGGCATGCAGGACGACACCGCCCCGTCGGGCGAGCGCGAACGCGTCCAGGCCGAGCTCGTGCCCACGGACGGCGCGTCGCCCGACGGCGCCGCGACCGACGGCGTCGCGACCGACGGCGCCACGGGCGACGAGGACATGCAGGAGCAGATCACCAGCCCCACGAAGCTCATCCGCATCGCGTCGATGGTGCGGGGCATGCTCGACGAGGTGCGCCGCGCCCCGCTCGACGACGCCGGCCGTCGCCGACTGCGCGAGATCCACGAGAAGTCGCTCGAGGAGCTCGAGGGCGTGCTGTCGCCCGACCTCTGCCAGGAACTGTCGGAAGTCGTCCTGCCCTTCACCAGCGACACGCCCACGGAGTCGGAGCTGCGCCTCGCGCAGGCCCAACTCGTCGGGTGGCTCGAGGGACTGTTCCACGGCATCCAGGCCACGCTGTTCACCCAGCAGGCGATGGCCCAGGGGCAGCTCGACGAGATGCGCCGCCGGCGCGCGCTCGACCCCGGTGCCGTCGGCCCGGCCGGTCCGAGCGGGTACCTGTGAGCGGCCCGCAGGCCGAGGCGCGCGACGAGCGGGCCCCGGTCGTGCCGATCGGCACGTGGACGCCCACCTCGTGGCGCGACCACGACGCCGCGCAGCAGCCCACCTGGGAGGATCCCGCGGAGCTCGACGCCGTGCTCGACGAGCTGCGCGCCGTGCCCCCGCTCGTGTTCGCCGGTGAGGCCCGCAACCTCACCGAATCGCTCGCCGCGGTGCACGACCGGCACGGCTTCGTGCTGCAGGCCGGCGACTGCGCGGAGTCGTTCGACGCGTTCAGCGCCAACGCGATCCGCGACAAGCTGAAGGTCATCCTCCAGATGGCCGTGGTGCTCACCTACGGCAGCGGCGTGCCCACGGTGAAGATCGGCCGCATCGCCGGCCAGTTCGCCAAGCCCCGCTCCGCCCCCACCGAGACGCGCGACGGCATCGAGCTCCCGTCGTTCCGCGGCGACATGGTGAACGACTTCGCGTTCGAGGCGGGGGCCCGCCGGCCCGACCCGCAGCGGCTGATGCGCGTCTACCACCAGGCCGCGTCCACGCTGAACCTGGTGCGCGCCTTCGCCAAGGGCGGCTTCGCCGACCTGTCGCGCGTGCACGCGTGGAACCTCGAGTACGTCGACGAGAGCCCCGAGGGCCAGCGCTACAACCTGCTCGCCGAGGAGATCGACCGCGCGCTGCGGTTCATGGCCGCCTGCGGCATCGACCTCGCCAACGAGCACCAGCTCCACGAGGTCGACGTCTACACGTCGCACGAGGCGCTCATCCTCGGCTACGAGGAGGCGCTCACCCGCCGCGACAGCCTCACCGACGAGTGGTACGACTGCTCCGCCCACTTCGTGTGGATCGGCGAGCGCACCCGTCAGCTCGACGGCGCGCACGTGGAGTTCCTCGCCGGCGTGCAGAACCCGATCGGCGTGAAGCTCGGCCCGACCGCCTCCCCCGAGGAGGTGGTGGCGCTGTGCGACCGCCTCGACCCGGCCCGCCAACCCGGCCGCCTCACCCTCGTGAGCCGCATGGGCGCCGACCGCATCGCCGAGGCCCTGCCCCCGCTGCTGCGTGCGGTGCAGCTCTCCGGTCATCCCGTGGTGTGGGTGTGCGACCCGATGCACGGCAACACCTACCAGCACGCGAGCGGCTACAAGACCCGCGACTTCGGCGACGTGATGCGCGAGCTCCACGGCTTCTTCGCGGCCTGCGACGTCGCCGACGTGTGGCCCGGTGGCGTGCACATCGAGCTCACCGGCGAGAACGTCACCGAGTGCCTGGGCGGCAGCCGCGAGGTGCTCGGCGACCAACTGGAGCAGCGCTACGAGACGAGCTGCGACCCGCGCCTCAACGCTCGGCAGTCGCTGGATCTGGCGTTCCAGGTGGCGGAGCTTCTGCGCTCGCGCTGACGTCGCCAGCCTGAACCGCCGGTCGTCGGCCGGCTCGTCGAAGGCCGGGGTCTGCTCCGTGCCGTGAGCGGCCCGGGCCGGGAGCCAGAGGAACGCCACCACCGCACCCACCAGCGCGACCGCGGCCGCCACGAGCAACCCCACGTGCATGCCGTCGACGTAGGCCGACTTGGCCGTCGCCATGAGCAGCTCGCCGAACGCGCGCTGACCGGATTCGACGGCCTTCGTCCCGACGCCCAACGCGATCCCGAGCGAGTGCTCGATCTGGCCCTTCACCGGCGTGGGGACCGGCTTCCCCGCGAGGAAGTCGCCCATCTTGGCCGCGTACACGGAGGTGAGCAGGCTGCCGACGATCGCGACGCCGAGCGCCCCACCGAGCTCGCGCGTGGTGTCGTTGACCGCCGAGCCCACCCCGGCCTTGCCGAGGGGCAGCGAGCCCATGATCGACTCGGTGGCCGGGGCCATCGTGATCGCCACGCCCATCATCATCAGCACCATCGGGCCCAGGACCTCGAAGTACGACGAGTCGACCTGCACGGTCGCGACGAGGCCGATGCCGAGGCTCGTGACCACCAGTCCGAGGCTCACGATGATCTTGGACCCGAATCGGCGCACGAAGCGCGCGCTCAGCGGGGCGAGGATGATCATGGCCAGCGCGGCGGGGAGGAACGCGAGACCCGTCTTCACCGGCGAGTACCCCAGCACGAACTGGAAGTACTGCGTGACGAGGAACGCGAACCCGAGCAGCGAGAAGAACACGAGCATCATCGCGAGGCTCGCGGCGCTGAAGCGGGCGTTCCGGAAGAACCGGATGTCGAGCATCGGGTGGTCGGAGTGCAGCTCCCACACGAGGAACCCGCCGAGGATCACCAGGCCCGACGGCGATGGCGCCGAGGATCGTCGGGTCGGTCCAGCCCTGCTGGGGCGCCTCGATGATCCCGTAGAGCAGCGCCACGATGCCGGCGATCGACAGGATCGCCCCCACCGGATCCACCCTGGGCGCGGCGGGATCCCTCGACGTGGGGATGAGGAACACACCGGCCACCAGCCCGAGCACGACGATCGGGACGTTGATGAGGAACACCGCGTGCCAGGAGAAGTTCTCGACCAGGAACCCGCCGAGCAGCGGCCCGAGCACGCCGGCCAGCCCCGCGGTGGCCGACCACAGGCCGATGGCCTTGCCCCGTTCCTCGACCGGGAACACCACGGTGATGATCGACAGCGTCGCCGGCATGATGAAGGCGCCGCCGATGCCCATGAACGCCCGCGTGGCGATGAGCTGCGTCGAGCTGTCGGACATCGCCGCGGCCACGGAACCGACGCCGAACACGACGAAGCCGAACTGCAGCGCGCCGACCCGCCCGAAGCGGTCGCCCAGCGCACCGGCGGTGAGCAGGAGCCCGGCGAACACGAGCACGTAGCCGTCGACCATCCACTGCAGGTCGCTGTTGCTGGCCCGGAGGTCGCTCACGATGGACGGGATGGCGACGTTCAACACCGTGTTGTCGAGCACGATGACGAGCAGGCTGAAGCACAGCACGGCCAGGATCACCCAACGCCGCTCGTGGGCGCGGGCCTGCACCCGCTGCTGGCGAACCGACGTCACCGAGTGTCGCCGCTCATGACGTCATGACGCGCGCGCGACGGCGGCCAGTGCCCGTTCGACCGCGCCCGGCCGACGCCGGGAGCAGCGGGAGCCGCAGGTCGGGCGTGGGGATGCGCCCCTGGGCGTGCAGCACACCCTTGAACACCGACGGGGTTGGGCTCGGCGAAGCCGGCCTGGGCGACCGGCGAACAGCGCCTCGGCGTGGGCGCGGCCGTCGTCGACCTTGCCCGCGAGCCCGCACTCGATCATCGCGACGAAGCGTTCGGTGCAGAGGTGCGCGGCGGCGGAGATGCACCCGGCGCCGCCCATGAGCACGGTCGGGAAGAAGAAGGGGTCGTCGCCGCCGAGCACCGAGAAGTCGGCGGGCGCGCCGGCGAGGATCTCGAGCGTGTCGGCGTCGAGCGCACCCACGGCCTGCTTCACGCCCACGATGTTCGGGTGCGCGGCGAGCTCGAGCATGCCCTGCGGGGCCGAGGTTGCGACCGGTGCGGACGGGGATGTTGTAGACGACGACCGGCACCGGACTGGCGTCGGCCACTGCGCGGAAGTGCGCGACGATGCCCGCCTCGGAGGGCCGCACGTAATACGGCACGACCACGAGCGCGGCCGCCAGCGCGGGGGTGCCCGCGAGCTGGTCGACGGTCTCGATGGTCTTCGCGGTGCTGTTGGTGCCCGCGCCGACGATCAGCTGCCCGTCGCGCGCCGCGCACACGCGCGCGCACGCGTCGACGACCGCCTGCTGCTCCTCGCCGGTCGAGCGCGGAGGACTCGCCGGTGGTGCCGAGCGCGACGATGCCCGCCACGCCCGCGTCGAAGGATTCGTGGCACAGCCGTTCGACCGCGTCGAGGGCGACGCTGCCGTCGGGCGCGAAGGGGGTGACGAGGGCGACGTACACACCCTCCAACAGGCGGCTCATCGGCCCGAGGGTAGTGCGCGGGCGAGCTCGCGGGCCCGCCGAAACACGTCGTCGAGCATCGGCTCGGTGAGCCGGCCGGTGAAGGTGTTCTGCTGGCTCGGGTGGTAGCAGCCGACGAGCGTGGCCCGCGCGGTGGGCACCTCCACGCCGTGCCCGAAGCGGGGCCGGGGGCTCGGGAGCGGTGATCCGGCGTCGGCGAGCAGGCGGGCGAGCGCGTCCCAGGCGAACCCGCCGAGCACCACGATCACCGACACCTCGCGTGAGCAGCTCGAGCTCCCGGGCCAGGAACGGCAGGCAGCGGTCGCGTTCGGCGGGGGTGGGGCGGTTGGCGGGCGGCGCGCAGCGCACCGCGGCCACCACGTAGGCGTCGGTGAGCTGCAGGCCGTCGTCGATCCCGGTGGAGGTGGGCTGGTTGGCGAAGCCGGCGCGGTGCAGCGCGGCGAAGAGCCAGTCGCCGGACCGGTCGCCGGTGAACACCCGGCCGGTGCGGTTGGCCCCGTGGGCGGCGGGCGCCAGCCCGGCCACCAGCACCCGGGCGGCGGGGTCGCCGAACCCCGGCGCCGGCCGGCCCCAGTACTCCTCGTCGCGGTACGCGGCGCGCTTCTCGCGGGCGACGGTCTCGCGCCACTCCACCAGGCGGGGGCACGCGCGGCACCCGACGATCTCCGCGGTGAGCGCGTCGAGCGCCGACGGGGTGGGCACGACCGGATCGTACGGCCGAATCGTACGGGGCGGCCGCCGCGGTGCAGGCCGGGCGCTAGGGTTCGCCGCCGTGCGGGTCGTCCTGGTCGTCAACCCTGCGGCCTCCTCGGTCACCACGCGGGCCCGGGTGTCGCTCGAAGCGCTGCTGTCGCAGCGGCACGAGCTCACCGTCCGCGAGACGATGCACCGCGGCCACGCCATCACCCTCGCCCGTGAGGCCGCGGCCGCCGGCGCCGACGTGGTGTTCGAGCTCGGCGGCGACGGCACCCTCAACGAGGTGGCCGACGGGCTCGCCGGGACCACGACCGCGCTCGCGGTGCTGCCCGGCGGCTCCACCAACGTGTTCGCCCGGTCGCTCGGCGATGCACGACGACGCGGTCGACGCGGCGCGGATGCTGCTCGGCGCGCTCGACGCGGGCCGGGTGCAGCGCGTCGGCCTCGGCTCCGCCCGCGCGACCGGCGACGACTGGCGACGATTCGTGTTCCACCTCGGCGCCGGCTTCGACGCCGCGGTCATCGACCGCATGGAGCAACGCTCGTACCTGAAGCGTCACTTCGCCCACCCGGCGTTCGCGCTCACCGCGTCGCGACACCTGGCTGCGCCGCTACGACCGGGCGAGTGCGATCCGCGTGCGGGTCGGCGACGCGGCGGCCGGCGTGTCGGCCGCGGGCCCTTACGTGGTGGTGTCGAACGCCGACCCGTACACCTACGTCGGCCACCGGCGCATGACGATCTCGCCCCACGCGTCGCTCGACGACGCGCTCGCGGTCACGGTGCTGCACCACCTGCGACTGGCCCTCGTCGGGCGGGCCGTGAGCTCCGCGGTGGGCTCGGGACGCTTCCTCGCCTCGTCGCCCGACGTCACCCAGGTCGGTGGGGTCGACGGCGTTGGAGATCAGCGCGCCCGCACCGTTCCCGTGGCAGGTCGACGGCGACTACCTCGGGACGACGGAGCACCTCGACGTGCGCCACGAACCCGACTGCCTCTCGCTCGTCACGCCCTGATCTTCAGAGCTCCGGCCGAGCGCGGCGCGCGCGGCGACCGGGTCGTCGCTGATCACCGCGTCGACCCCGAGCGCGCCGAGGCGGGCGAGGTCGGCCGGGTCGTTCACCGTCCACGGCCGCACCGCGAGACCGAGGCCGTGCGCCCGCTCGACCAGGCGTGCCGCGACGTCGCCGCCCAGCAGCCCGACGTCAGGGTGCAGCCCGCGGTGACCGTGGTCGGCGGCGATCGCCAGCGCGTCGAGCGGGTCGAGGCCGAAGGTGGAGAGGAAGGCGGTCTCGGGGGCGCCGGGGAGCGCGACCACCCGGTCGACCACCCGGAGGTCGAAGCACGACACCACCACCCGGTCGCCGGCCGCCTGCCGGGCCGCCAGCAGATCGGCGAGCAGGCCGACGATCCGCGCCCCGGCGTCGTCGTCGGGCCCGAGCAGTGCCGGCGGCTCGTGCTTGATCTCCACGTTCACCAGGCGGCCGGCCAGCACGTCGAGGCACTCGGCGAGCACGGGGGCCGCCGGCAGCTCCCGGCGAAGTTCGGCCAGGGTCAGCTCCGCGACCTGCGACCCCCGGATCCGGGTGTCGTGGGTGACCACCAGCTGGTCGTCGGCGGTGCGCTGCACGTCGAGCTCCACGCCGTCGGCCCCCTCGGAGACCGCCCGGGCAAAGGCGGAGATGGTGTTCTCGGATTCGCGCAACCGACTGCCGCGGTGGGCGAGAACGAGCGTCACGCCCTCATCCCCCTGCCCGCCCCAGACCGAGAGGCATCGGGGAGAATCCGCAGGTCAACCCCTTGCAGTTGGGGCTCCGGGGCCATAGCCTCATTCTCCGCTCGACAGCGAGAATCGACTGGGGGGTCGACAGGTGGCATTGACCTGGGTTCGCACGCACGACTGGGACGTGAGCGCTTGGCGCACACGGTCCGCCTGCCGGGATTCCGACCCCGACATCTTCTTCCCGATCGGGTCCAGCGGACCCGCGGTCGAGCAGATCGACACCGCCCGCCGCATCTGCAACGCGTGCCCGGTGGCCACCGAGTGCCTCGACTTCGCGCTCGCCACCAACCAGGAGGCGGGCATCTGGGGCGGCCTCACCGAAGAGGACCGGCGTCGGCTCCGCAAGAGCTGGCTGTCGGATCAGCGCTTCGTCGCCCACGAGCTGTAGCCCTCTGCTCCCTCGCTCGCGTCCGCTCGCTCCGGGCCCTTTCTCCGTCGCTCGCTAGAGCGCACTCGCCCCGGAACGGCGGATGGGCACCGTGAGGTGCACCCGGGTGCCGCGGTCGGAGCGCAGCTCGATCGTGCCGCCCAGCTCGCTGGTCACCAGCGTGTGGACGATCGACAGGCCCAGGCCACCCGACTGCTCCAGCGAGAAGCCGGGCGGCAGTCCCACGCCGTCGTCGACCACGTCGACCACGAGGGTGTCGTCGCTGCGGGCGAGCTGCACGGTGATCGAACCCTTGGTGCGGCCGTCGATGCCGGTGAACGCGTGGTCCACCGCGTTCTGCATGAGCTCGTTGAGCACCACCGCGAGCGGGGTGGCGAGGTCGCCGGGCAGGGTGCCGGCGTTGCCCTCCACGCTGAGGCGCAGGTCGCGGTCGGGCCCGGTGACCGTCTCGGCCACCACCCGCACCAGCGGCTGGATGATGTCGTCGAAGCGCACCTCGTCGCCCGGCTCGCGCGACAACGTCTCGTGCACGATGGCGATCGAGCGGATGCGCCGCTCCGACTCCTCGATCGCGGCCTGGGCCTCGGGCGACTGCAACCGTCGGCCCTGGAGGCGCAGCAGCGCGGCGATGGTCTGCAGGTTGTTCTTCACCCGGTGATGGATCTCGCGGATGGTGGCGTCCTTGGAGAGCAGGAGCCGGTCGCGACGACGCAGGTCGGTCACGTCGCGCAGCAGCACCAGCACGCCCACGACCTTGTCGGCCTGGAGCTGTGGGATCGCCTGCACGAGCAGTGAGGTGTCGGCCCGCTCCACCTCTTCGGTGACGGGGAGGCGGGCGCGGATGGCGACGTCGACGGCCTCCTGGTCGAAGCCCATCTCGGCGAGGCGCAGGCCCGACGTGTAGGAGTGGATCCCGACGCGGTGCATCGCGCTCACCGTGTTGGGGCTGGCGAAGAGCACGCGCAGATCCGCGTCGAGGAGGATCACGCCGTCGCCGACGCGCGGTGCGTCCTCGAAGTCCTCGTCGTCGTGACGGAACGGGAACGTGCCCTCGGCGATCATGCGGGCGAAGCGCTCGAACGCGTCGAGGTAGAACTCCTCGAGCTCACCGGGGCGCCGGCCGAGCGTCACGTGGGTCTCGCGGGTGACCACCGCGGCCACCCCGCCCGCGTGGCGCACGGGGATGCACTGCACGTGGGCCCGCTCGCCGGAGTCGACGAGCGACTCGTCGCCCTCGACGATGTCGCCGGTGGCGAACGCCTCGGCCACGAGCGGGCGGTCACGGATGTCGACGACGGTGCCGACGAGGTCGGCGGGGTGCACGGTCTGACCGGTGGTGGGGCGCACCTGGCCCAGCACGACGGTGCGGTGGTCGTCCTCCCCCGCGACCGGCGCGAGCAGGAGCAGGTCGGAGAACGAGAGGTCGGCGAGCATCTGCCACGTGGCGACGAGCCGCTGCACGTGGCGCAGCGGTTCTCCCCAGAGCGCGGTCTTGGCGCGGGCCTGCTCGAAGAAGGTGGTCACACGCGGATCGTACCGGCGAAGAGTGCCTCACCGATGCGCATCAAGCCGCCGACGTCCGCGATGTCGGTGTCGAGACTGGGCACCCGCACGATCACTTCGGGCCCGGGACGGGGGAGCCGGCTGAGCTCGGTGCGCAGCTCGGCCTCGCGCCGGGCGACCACGCCGTAGTTGCGGAACGAGTCGGCGAGGGTGCGCAGCACCCGTTCGTCGGCCGCCGCGTCGGCGAGGGCGTCGACGCCGTCGCGGCGAGCGCCTCGCCCAGCGCGCCCGAGTCGCGGCGCAGCGCGTCGGCCGCGATCTCCGCCGCGGGGTCGAGCAGGTAGTCGGGCAGGGTCTTGTTGAGGATCGAGCGCGCCGAGGTGGAAGCGGCGCGCCACCAGCTCGGCGCAGAACTGCTCGGCCTCGCGCAGCGGCGCGCCCTCCAGCGTGGTGACCACCGCGAAGGTGGTCCGGCGGTCGTGCATGAGCGCCTCGACCGACTTGGCCCGTTCCACGAAGCCGTCGTACATCGACTGGAAGTTCAGGAAGAACTCCGAGATGTCCTGGAGGAACTGGCCGCCGAGCACGCGGTCGGCGAGGTGGTAGAAGGGCTTGCTCGCCACGTTGAACATCCGGCCGCCACGGCCGCCCCCCGCGCGGTAGGGCGCGGTGAGCCAGCGCAGGAGCCGACCGCCGAAGAAGTCGGCCATGCGCGCCGGCGCGTCGAGGAAGTCGATCGCGTTGCGGGTGGGCGGCGTGTCGATCACGATGAGGTCGTACTCGCCGCTCGCGTGCAGGTCGTAGAGCCGCTCCATCGCGATGTAGTCGTGGCTCTGCACGAAGCGACTGGTCACGTTGGCGTACATGCGGTTGTCGAGGATGCGGTACGCGGTGGCCTCGTCGGGCGCGTGGCGCAGCACCAGCTCGTCCCACGAGGCCTTGGTGTCGAGCATCGCGGCCCACAGCTCGCCGCGCGGTTCGACGCCCGCGGCCCGGTACACGTCGAGCGGCACCTTGCGGGCCACGTTGCCGAACGTCTCGAGCCCCAGCGCGTCGGCGAGGCGGCGCGCGGGGTCGATGGTGAGCACGAGCACGCGTCCGCCGAGATGGACCGCGGCGGCGAGCGCGGCGGCCGCCGCGGTGGACGTCTTGCCCACGCCGCCGGAACCGCAGAACACCACGACCTCACGGGTCGCGAGCAGCGACTCCAGCGACGGCGCCGGCGACGCGGTGCCGGGCTCGACGGCGGTCACAGGAGCTCCTCGCCCAACGCGTCGGCGACCATGCGCGTGACCCGCAGACCGTGGTCGCGCACGAACAGGTACGGCAGCAGCAGCAGCGGGAGGTCGACGGCGTCACGCAGGTCGCCGAGGTGACCGGAGCGGCTGCGGCGCATCGACACCGCGAGCCGCGCGGCATCGAGCACCCGGGTGACACCGTCGCCCGCGCCCGTCTCCAGCGCGGCGAGCGCCACCGGGTCGTGGAGGGCCTCGAACACGAGCTCGTCGGCGTGGGTGAACGGCTCGGGGAGCACGCGATTGACCACCACGACGCCGAGGGGCACGTCGAGTTGCTCGCGCGCGGCGGCGACCAGCTCGATGGTCTCGTTCACCGGCATCTCCTCCGGCGAGGTGACCACGTTGAGCGCGGTGAGTGCGGGATCCGCGAGCAGCTCGACCATCCAGTCGGTCTGGTTGCGGACCGGCCCCACCGCGACGAGATCCTGGATGGCGCGGGGCGCGTCGAGCTGACTGATCACGTGACCGGTGGCCGCGGCGTCGACCACGATGAGGTCCCAACCGGCGCGGCCCTGGATCGACTCGCGCAGCTCCCAGCACACCTTGCCGACGGTGAGGATCTCCTTCACGCCCGGCGCGGCGGTGGCCACGAAGTCGAACATCCGGGCGAGCGGACCGAGACGGCCGATCACCGGGACGCGCGCCTGCACCTTGAGGTACTCGCGCAGCGAGGCCTCGGTGTCCATCTGCATGACGTACACGCCGGGGTGCACGAGGCGCGGCTCGAAGCCCACCGGCTCGTGCTCGAAGAGCGAGGTGAGGTTGTTCTTGGCGTCGACCTCGACGAGGAGGACCCGCTTGCCCTGCTCCGCGGCCAACAGCGCCGTGGCCGCGGTGACGGTGCTCTTGCCGACGCCGCCCTTGCCGGTGAAGAACAGCAGGCGACGGTCGAGCAGCGCGGGTGCGGGACTCATGCGGCCCGGAGCCGCCCGGCGCTAGCGGCCGAAGCCGACGTGACGCCCGCCCACGCCGTCGTCGACCTCGACGTAGGCGATCTTGTCGGACGGCAGGCCGACCCGGCGCCCCTTGGCGTCGGTCACCCAGAGGATGGGCCTTCCGGCGGTCATGCCGTCGTCGATCAACTTGACGACGTCGTCGGCCGACGAGTCGAGCTCGAGACTGAGCTCCTTGGGCGAGTGGACGACACCGATGCGCAGTTCCATGCCGAGGAATCTAGTAGCCGCATACTGTTCCCGACGATGAGCGCATCCGAGTGGCCCCCGGAGCTCGCCGGCTTCGTCAACTTCCGCGATCTCGGCGGCCTCGCCGCCGACGGTGGGGTCACCCGTCTCGGGCGCATCTACCGCAGTGACTCGCTCGCCCACGCGGGTGACGCCCACGTCGCCCACCTCGTGGAGGAGCGGGGCGTGCGCACGCTCGTCGACCTCCGCGGGGTCGACGAGGTCGACGCCTTCCCCACCCGGGCCCTGGCCGATGCCGGCGTGGTGGTCCACCACCTGCCGCTCATCGACCCGGCCGCCCGGCGGGTCGCCGGGCTGCGCTGGTCGACCATGACCCTGCTCGACCTCTACCGATTCCTCCTGCGCGACGCCGGCGACCGCTTCGTCGCCGCGCTGCGTGTGGTGGCCGACCCGGCCCACCACCCGGTCGTGATCCAGTGCGCGGCGGGCAAGGACCGCACCGGGATGCTCGCGGCGCTGGTGCTCGGGCTGCTCGGGGTGAGCGACGACGCGATCGCCGAGGACTACGCCCGCTCGGCGGGGGTCGTCGACCAGCTCATCGAGCGGGCCCGCACCCGGGCTGCGCTCGCCGACCGTCCGGCGAATGACCACCTCATGACCGCCGAGGCCGACACCATGCAGGGGCTCCTGGCGTGGCTGCGCGAGCAGTACGGCTCGATCGAGCAGTACGCGCTCGGCCACGGCCTGGCGCCCGAGGCCGTCGCCACGCTGCGCTCGACGATGATCGACCCGGCCTGAGCCCGAGGCGCGACGAGCGGTCCGCGGAGCGCTCGTCAGCGAGCATGTGTCGATCGCGCCCGGTCAGGACGGGCATTTCTGACA
>CAWAKX010000002.1:0-125183 GCA_963782705.1 uncultured Actinomycetes bacterium
TCGCGATGGCCGTGCTGGCCACGCTCGCTGCGCTTCCACGGACCGCGCACGCGCACGGCGGTGCCGGCGGCACAGCAGGGAGTGACCAAGGACGAGATCGAGATCGTCCTGCTTCTATCCCCGACATCGACGCGTTGAAGGCCAAGGGCATCCCGTCGCG
The DNA here is from genome assembly GCA_963782705.1 of uncultured Actinomycetes bacterium. Lineage (GTDB taxonomy): Bacteria > Actinomycetota > Acidimicrobiia > IMCC26256 > DASPTH01 > CAVRGQ01. The sequence continues at coordinate 161 of CAWAKX010000002.1, forward strand.
ATCCGTCGAACGCGAGCTTCGCCAGCAAGTTCACGGCGTACGTCGACGCCTTCGGACCGATCAACGGTCGCAAGGTCGTGGTCAAGGAGATCGGGTGGGACCCGATCGACGCCACCTCGTTCGACAAGGTGTGCACGCCGCGACGCAGGACAACAAGCCGTTCGTGGTGGTGAACGGCACCGGCTACCAGACGTCGGCAATCCCTGCATCGCGGTCGACAACAAGACGCCGTACGTCTACGGCGACATGGCGTACCGAGACGCTCCAGCAAGGCGTCGGGGAAGAACCTCGTGACGCTCCGCGAGCCGACCGAGGTCAGCGGCGACGAACGCGGCGGACATCATCGCCAAGGCGAAGCTGATCCCGAAGACGGCCAAGATCGGGATCCTGTCGAACAACGAGCCCTCGCTCAAGGCCGGCGGCGACGCGCTGGCGAGGGCGCTCTAAGAAGAAGGGCTACAACGTCGCCAGCAAGGTCGAGATCAACGGGCTGTCGTCCGACCTCGGCGTGCATCGCCGTGAGGCCGCGGCCGCGGCCGACACGTTCAAGGCGGCCGGTGTCGACACCGTGTTCCACGACCCAGTCGTTCTCGGTCGTCGGCCGTTCTTCCAGGAGGCCGAGAGGTGCGCACGCGAACTTCAAGAACTTCGCCATCGACACGCAGGCCAACGATGTGCACGCCCGACGGTTCGGCAGCCTCAGCTGCCCGCAGTCGGCGGCGGGATGCAGTGCATCACGGCGTGGTCGCACCAAGGCGAAGCCCGACAAGAGCGGGCTCAAGCCGGACACCGCGTTCGAAGCGAAGTGCCGGAGGTGTACGACGCGGCGACGGCAGAAGAGCCGCCCGGCGGTCCGAGCGGTGGCCTGGACGTCGAACGGCGTGATCTACGAGGGGACTTCCCGCCGCCGAGTGCAACGCTCGCCAACATCCTGCTGCCGGCGATCAAGAAGGCGGGCAAGGACCTCACCTGGGACAAGGTGTACGCCAACATCATGCACCACCAAGGGACCGACGGCGTACGTGTCGGACGGCAAGGGTGGCTACGGCAAGAACAAGCCGTACTTCCCGACCAAGCTCCACGTGGAGGTGCTCAACTACGCCAAGCCCGACACGCCGAAGGACGCGAACGGCCTGTTCAACGGTTGCCCGATTCCGGCGAACTGCTTCGTGCCCAGAAACCTTCGGCACCCAGCAGTGGTTCCCGCTCCCGACCAACTGAACACGCACCGCCACGCGAGGCCGTACCGCTCGTGCCCGTGGGGGTGGCGCTCCGGCGCCACCCCCACGGCAGGCATCTTCGTCGCCCATCACCACCGTGCCACCGTGGACTTCTGGGTCCGGGTGGTCATTCCACGGCCTCCATCGTGATGGTGAGGCCCGGCATGCCGGCCTCCCGAAACTTCACCAAGATCTCGCGGCTCCGTGGGCGGGACGCGCCCAAGGCGCCGTTGCGCGGGTCCGCGTCGACCTTCCCCTCCTGGTTGAAGTAGCTCGGCGTGCACTCCAGCCAGGTCTGATGCAACGGCGCGCTCACCTCCTCGTGAAAGCGGACCCAGTCGGCCTCCGCGTCGGCGGTCACCTCGAAGGTCTCGATGCCGGCGTCCATCACCGCGCGGATGAGCTTGGCGAGGTGGGTGGCCACGACCTCTTGCGGGTACGGGAAGTTGTTGTCCCACGAGGCCTGGCGCGAGGTCGAGAGCATGAAGTTCGGGAAGCCGTGCACGTGCTGGCCGTGCAGGGTGGTGGCGCCGTCCGCCCATTTCTCGGCCAGGGTCAGCCCGTCACGGCCGGTCACCGGGATCGGCGTGCCCTCCTCGAACGGGGAGAGCTCGAAACCGGTCGCGAAGATCAACAGGTCGAGCTCGAACTCCCGATCGTTCACGAAGACCGAGCGCCCGGCGATGCGATCGATGCCCTGGCCCTCGGTGTCGACGAGGGTGACGTTGTCCTGGTTGAACACGTCGAGGTACTCGTCGTGGAAGCAGGGACGCTTGCACAGCCAGTCGTACCAGGGCTTGAGCGACTCGGCGGTCAACGGGTCGCGCACCACGGTCTCCGCGCGCTTGCGGACGTTCTCCATGATCTCGTAGTTGACCATCTGCGCCAGCTCCATGAGCTCGTCCATGCTCATGTCGGGCGTCACCCGCGGCAGCATCAGCTTCATCATCTGCGTCCAGCCGTCCTGGACCAGATCCTCCGCGGCGATACCGCGTTGGACATCGCCGAAGTTCTGCATGCGTTCCTGTTGCCACCCCGGCTTCAAGGACGTGAACCACTCGACGTCGGTGGGCGCGTTGTTGCGTACGTCGACCGACGACGGGGTGCGCTGGAACACGTAGAGATGCTTCGCGTCCTGCGCCAGCCGGGGGACGCACTGGATCGCGGTGGCACCGGTGCCGACGATCCCCACGACCTTGTCGCGCAGCTTGACCATCGGCTCGTCGGGGGCGCCACCCGTGTAGCCGTAGTCCCAGCGGCTGGTGTGGAAGCTGTGGCCCGCGAACGTCTCGATGCCGGGGATGCCCGGCAGCTTCGGCTCCCGGTAGTGGCCGGACGCCAGGATGACGAACCGGGCCCGGATCTCGTCGCCGCGGTCCGTGCTGAGGATCCAACGGGAGGTCGCGTCGTCGAAACGGGCGTCGGTCACCCGCGTGTGGAAGAGGGCGCGGGAGTAGAGGTCGAACGTCCGACCGAGCGCCTGGGAGTGAGCGAGGATCTCGGGCTGGAACACGTACTTCATCGACGGGACCGTGCCGACCTCTTCGATGAGCGGCAGGTAGATGTACGACTCGCAGTCACACGCGGCACCGGGATAGCGGTTCCAGTACCACGTGCCGCCGAAGTCGCCGCCCCGTTCGAGGATGAGGAAGTCGTCGACGCCCTCCTGGGTCAACCGCGCGGCGACCTGCATCCCGCGCGAACCCGCCACCGATGACGACGACATCGGGCTGGGCGCGCCGGGCGCGCGCGCTCCTCGACCGGCGTGTACGGATCCTCGGCGTAGTGCTCCAGCTCGCCGGTCAGCTGGCGGAACTGCGCGGTGCCCTCCGGCCGCAGGGCCAACCGCTTGTCACGTTCCTCGTCGTACTTCCGCCGGAGGGCAACCGGGTCGAAGTCGAATTGTTCGGCGATGGGCATCGGGCATCCTTCTCACACGCCTCACCGGCGCGGTGCGCTCACGTCGACGTGCACCGTAGGCGAAGACGACCACGATCTCGTCCGAGACCACCGACGATGCTGCGATCAGCGGCCACCACCGAGGCCTGCTCTACGGCGACGGGATGGAGCTCGGCGCGCACATCGGCGACGCGGCGCACGACGCCGCCGCGCCGGCGGAGCTCGTCGACCATCGATTCTCCCTCGCGGCGACCTCTGCGGCTTCCGGACCGGCACGGTCCGGTTCGTGGCTCACGCTGATGCAGGAGGCACCGTTGTCGTTCGGGCACGACGTGCACACCCGCCAGGCCTGCTCCGACCAGGACGTCCGGGCCCCAGATGCTGATGATCGTGCGGAGTCGCGCAGGGTCGTGGTTCCACAACGCGGTGTACGGGCAGCTGATCGTCGCGAAGGTGTCGCCCACGACTCTGCGGCTGACACGACGTTATCCGGCCCGTCGAACTGCGGCACGGGCGGATGCCTGTCACAGTGCGGACATGACTGGACGGAATGCAACCGCAGGTGCCCATCGATGGAATCTGCGCTCGGTGCCTGAGGATCTGACGCGTCACTACATCCAGCGGGGCGACTGGACTGACGCGACTCTCGGAATGATGGCCGCGGCCGCGCTTGGCGCCAACCCCGGCGCGACGTTCGCCGTTCGGTCCGACGTGCGGCCCTGGCAGGGGACTTTCGCCGATGTCGACCGCGCCGCTCGGCGCTTCGCGACGTCACTGCGCGCTCTCGGTGTAGGTCCCGGCGACGTGGTTGCGTTCCAGCTTCCGAACTGGGTCGAAGCCGCGATCACGTTCTGGGGTGCCATGTACGTCGGCGCCGTCGTGGTTCCCATTGTGCACTTCTACCGGACCGAAGGAAGTCGGCTACATCCTCGAGGTGACCCGTCCCGACGTCGTCGTCACTGCCGAACAGTTCGGCGGCTGGGACTTCGTCGAGTCCTACTCTGGACTGTCGCAGCACGCGGGGACTGGTCGTGGCTCGTTGTCGGGGAGACCGACGCCAACAGGTTGCCCGGGCGGCGACGCCGTTCTCCGTCGTCTCTCGACGCCGAGCCGCTCGGCCAACCGCTGACGGTCGACCCCGATGGGCCGGCGCTCGTGGCGTTCACGTCGGGGACCACCCGCGATCCGCAAGGGCGTGGTCCACTCGCACCGCACGATCGGTTACGAGACCCGTCAACTCGACGGGATGCTGCCCCGGCTTGGGCCGCCGCCGATCGTGGGTGCGCCGGTCGGCCACTTCATGGGGATGCTCATGGCGTTCCTGGTGCTGCTCGAGCGCCGGCAGCCCGTGCACCTGATCGACGGGTGGGATCCCGGGCGCGTCCTCGAGTGGATGCGCGAGGACCACCTGGGTGTCGCCGGAGGCGCCACGTACTTCCTGACGAGCCTGCTCGACCACCCCGACTTCAGCGCCGACCACCTGGCGCTCATGCCCTGGGCCGGGCTCGGCGGATCACCGATCCCCGTCGCCGTCGCACAACGGGCCACGCGCCTCGGCATCGCGCTCCTCCGCTCGTACGGCAGCACCGAGCACCCATCGATCACCGGGTCGACACTCGACGACCCCGAGGTCAAGCGCCTCACGACCGACGGGCGTCCACTGCCCGGTGTGGAGCTCCGCCTCGACGACGAGGGCCAGATCCTGACGCGCGGTCCGGACTGCTTCCTCGGCTACACCGATGCCGCGCTCGACCGCGTCGGTGTTCGACGAGGAGGGTTGGTACCACACGGGCGACGTCGGCACGATCGACGACGACGGCTACCTCACCATCACCGACCGCATCTCCGACGTCATCATCCGCGGCGGTGAGAACATCAGCGCGCAGGAGGTGGAGGAGCTGCTCATGAGGCTCGACGGCGTCGCCGAGGTGTGCGTGGTGGCCGAGCCCGACGAACGCCTGGGGGAGCACGCGGCCGCCGTGATGCGAGTGCACGCCCGGTCGCAAGCACCGACGCTCGACGATCTCCGGGTCCATCTCCGGGCCGCGGGGCTCGCGAAGCAGAAGTGGCCGGAGGCCGTCTACGTCGTCGACGAACTCCCGCGCACCGCATCGGGGAAGGTGCAGAAGTTCCGTCTCCGCGACCAGCTCCGGGCGGGCGTGTTCGCCCCTCGCGTTGTAGGTGTTTGTGTCCAACCGGAGCAGTTCGAAGCCAGCTGTACGTTCGGACCTGGGGCCCGCGCGCGGCCCCGCGGCCTTGCACGCGCACGCACACCGAGGAGCAGCCATGGCGGCCGAAACCGTGGTGCAGCCCGACGATCTGCACTGGGACCCCTACGACTACGCGCTCCATGCCGACTCCCATCCGACGTGGCGACGGATGCGTGAGGAGGCTCCGCTCTACCGCAACGACGAGTACGACTTCTGGGCGCTGACTCGCTTCGACGACGTGCTCGACGTGCTCGGTCGACTACCACACGTACAGCTCCGACAAGGGCGACATCCTCGAGGTGATCCGCGCGGCGAACAACGAGATCACCGACTCGATGATCTCCGAGGATCCGCCGCTGCACACGTGCACCGGCACCTGCTCAGCCGGGCGTTCACGCCCAGCGCGATCAAGACGATCGAGGACCGGGTCCGCGAGTACGTCCGGAACGACCCTCGACGAGCAGGTCGGCTCGGCGGATTCGACTTCGTCGAGGACTTCGGCGCCCGCGTCCCGGGCATGGTCATCGCCGCGATGCTCGGCACGCCCGACTCCGACCTCGACGAGATCCGCCGCCTCACCGACGCCCAGATCCACATCGACGAGGGCGTCGGCTACGACGACCGCACGAACTTCGACGAGGCATCGGCCCGCGATCGGCGAGTACTTCATGGAGCACGTGCTGGCCCGCCGCAAGAACCCGACCGACGACATGATGAGCATCGCTGGTGACCATGGAGTTCACCGACGAGCACGGCGAGACCCGCAAGCTCACCGACATCGAGGCGGTGCAGTACATCGCCCTGCTCGTCGGCCGCGGGCAACGAGACGACGGCCCGCTTCATCGGCTGGGCGGGCGCCACGCTCGCGCCAGTACCCCGATCAGCGGGCCAAGCTCGTCGCGCGATCCCGATCTCATCCCCAACGCGGTCGAGGAGATCCTCCGCTACGAGCCACCGTCGATGGCACTCGGCCCGGGTCGCGACCAAGGACGTCACCTGGTACGACCAGGTCGTCCCCGAGGGGTCGCCGGTCGTGCATCATCACCGCGGCCACCGGGCGCGACCAGCGCCAGTTCCCCGATCCCGCCCGACACGTTCGACGTCGAGCGCAAGATCGAGCGACACCTGTCGTTCGGCTTCGGCGTCCACGTGTGCCTGGGCGCCGCCGCTCGCCCGCCTCGAGGCCCGCATCGTGCTCGAGGAGATGCTCAAGCGGTTCCCCGAGTGGGACGTCACTGGGACAAGACCGACATCGTCCACACCGGCAGCGCCCTGCGCGTGCCGTGCGGCATACCGTTCGACGCTCCCGATCACGGCTGGAGCGAGCGGCCACGATGACCGTGACCGACCACGCCGTCGACCTCGCGTGGGATCCCTACGACTACGGCCTGCACGCCGACTCCCATCCGACCTGGCGGCGGATGCGCGAGGAGGCGCCGCTCTACTACAACGAGCAGTACGACTTCTGGGCGCTCACGCGCTTCGACGACGTGCTCGACGGTGCTGGTCGACTGGCAAGACCTACAGCTCCGCGCAGGGCGACATCCTCGAGGTCATCCGTGACGGGCGATGAACGAGTACGCCGAGATCGCTGATCAGCGAGGATCCGCCCCGCACACGCGTGCACCGCCAGATGCTCAGCCGGGCGTTCACACCCCGGGCGGTCAAGCAGATCGAGGACCGCGTCCGGGAGCTTCGCGCGCAGCGCTGCTCGACGAACGGATCGGATCGGACGGCGTTCGACTTCGTCGACGACTTCGGCGCCCGGGTCCCCGGGCATGGTGATCGCCGCCATGCTCGGTACGCCCGACTCCGACGTCGACGAGCTGCGACACCTGGCCGACACGCAGCTCCACCTCGACGACGACGACCCGCTCGACCGACGCACGTTCAACGAGAGCGCCGACGACGATCGGCGAGTACTTCATCGAGCACGTGCGCGGCCCGGCGGAACCACCCCACCGACGACATCATGAGCACGTTGGTGACGATGGAGTTCACCGACGAGCAGGGCGTAGACCCGCCAGCTCACCGACATGGAGGCGGTGCAGCTACATCAAGCTGCTGTCGACGGCCGGGCAACGAGACGACCGCCCGCTTCACCGGCTGGGCGGGCGCGACGCTCGCCCAGTTCCCCGACCAGCGGGCCAAGCTGGTCGCGCGACCCCGAGCTCATCCCCAACGCGGTCGAGGAGATCCTCCGCTTCGAGCCGCCGTCGATGGCGCTCGCCCGGGTCGCCACCAGGGACGTCGACTGGTACGACCAGGTCGTGCCCGAGGGCTCGGTGCTCGTGCCGATCCACGCGGCGACCGGTCGCGATCAACGCCAGTTCCGACCGATCCCGACATCTTCGACGTCGAACGCGAGCATCGAACGACACCTGTCGTTCGGGTTCGGCGTCCACGTGTGCATGGGTGCGCCGCTCGCCCGCATCGAGGCGCCGGATCATGCTCGAGGAGATGCTGCACGCGGTTCCCCGAGTGGGACGTCGACTGGGAGCGACACCGAGATCGTGCACACCGGCAGCTCGGTGCGCGGCTACTCGAAGCTCCCGATCACGGTCGGCTGACAGGCCTCGACTCGCAGCTTCGGCTCACGCACCCCCGTAGCCACCTGGTGGCACCATCATCATCGACCGCACGATGTAGCCGCCGTCGACGACGATCTCCTGGCCCGTGACGTATTTGGCCTCGTCGCTCGCGAGGAAGAGTACGGCCTGCGCGATGTCTTCGACATCGCCGCAGTGCCCCATCGGCACGATCCCGCCCATCGCCGCGATACGTTCGTCCTGCTCGGCGGGGCTGAGGCCCATTCGTTCGCCGGTCGACATCGGTGTTCGGTGGATGCCAGGCGAAACGCAGTTGATGCGGACGTTTCCGGGGGCTAGCTCGGCGGCGGTGGCACGGGTGTAGCTCATGATGCCGCCCTTCGTTGCGCAGTATGCCGAACCGCCCACCGAGACGTGCACCGAGATCGATGCGAGGTTGACGATCGATCCCCGGCCGGCGGCGAGCATCGTCGGGATGGCTGCCCGGGAGCATACGAAGACGCTCCGCAGGTTCGTCGCGACCACGCGATCCCACTCCTCGTCGTCGACGCTCCAGGTATCGACCTGGCTCGGCTGCGCGACGCCGGCGTTGTTCACGAGGATGTCGAGCGCACCGAACGAGCTGAGCGCGTGATCGACGAGGGTGTTCGCGGTGTCCTTCTGTGAGACGTCACCGACGACGCACTCTGCACTCGCCCCGATGGCCCGCATCGCATTCACCGTCTCCCGAGCGCCTCGCTCGTCGACATCACCGACCACCACGTGCGCGCCCTCCCGGGCGAAATGCAGTGCGGTGGCTCGCCCGAAGCCGGCCGATGCGGCTCCCGTGACGATCGCGACCTTGCCATCCAGACGGCTCGCCATGACTTCTCCCTCCACGGGTGGTTCCGAATCGGCGAGGGGGGTGGCCGACGGCCACCCCCCTCATCACGTGTTCACCGGATCGAAACGGCCCTAGGGGTGCTTCGTCCAGGTCTTGTAGCAGGTGTAGTCCTCGACCGTGTCGAACGTCGTGCCGTTGCTCTTCAGCAGGCTTTGGCAGTACGGGTAGGACCAGACGGTCGACTTCGGGTAGATCGTGGGACCGGCGACCCCCTTCATCTCCCATTGCATCGTCGAAGCCATCTTCTGGACGTTCTCAGGAGTGATGTTGCTGTTCCCCTTGGCGGCCAGCTTCTTGACGATCTGGATGAACATGTCGGTCGAGGTGTAGGCGCCGAGGGCACCCGTGTCGACCTTGAAGCCAGGGGACACCTTCTCGATGTCCGCTTTCATCTGGTCCATGTTCGGGTTCGACTCGCTGAGGTTGTGCGATGCGATTCCGATGTAGGAGCCGCTCAACGCCTTCGCCAACCCCGCGGAGTAGAGGCCCGACCAGTAGATGCCCTTGTACCCGTTGGCCTGCAGGCTCTGCCACAGCGTCAGGCACTGGAAACCCATGCCGCAGACGATGACATCGGGAGCCTTGCCGTTGTCGGCGGTGAGGAGCTCCTGCGCGTAGGGCGTGAAGTCCGATACCTGTTCCGGGACGTCGGCCTTCTGGAACACGACGTCGAAGCCACGGAGCTTGTAGGCCGCCGCGTACTCCTGCGACCGTGTGCTTCCCCGATTGGTTGTCATTGGAGTTGACCGCGATGGTCGGGTGCTTCTTCCCGGTCTGCTGCGAGGCAAGCTTGTAGACGTCGGAACCCCAGCCGTTCACGAAGTTCGGGTTGTTGGTGACGACGCACCCGTAGAACCCGAAGCCCCACAGTTTGGTGGTGGGATTCGAGCTGCAGTAGGTGGTGTCGAATGCCCATCCGAAGTAGGGCACGTGCTGCTGGGCGAAGTAGTCGCCCGGGTTCGTCGACGACTCGTCGCCCACGATCCCGAACACGCCCACTTGCGTCACGAGCCGGCGAGCCTCGGAGATCGACTTCGCCGGGTCCTGCTGGTCGTCGGCGAATTCCGCGTAGTTGATCTTGATGCCCTTGACCTCGTTGGTGTCGTTGAAGCGCTGGATGCGCGCCTTGGCGCCCACCTCTGCACCGGGGAACTGTGCCTTGATCCCCATGCCGGCGACGGTGATCGTCGACCCGTCGAAGCCGCGAACTGCACTCGACGTGCTGGCGGAACTCGACGCGATGCCGACGACGCCGGTAGCGAGCACGACGAACGCGACGATTGCGCCTCTGACTCGATGACTGGAAAGCAACTCACTCCTCCTTGTCGTGATCTTCACGATTCATGGCCGGCGTGAGACGCGCGACCCCCCTCTGGAATCTCCCCCTTCCGCCCTCTTCCGGTGACGCGCCCGCAGCGACGCGCGGTCGTCCCCTCAGTCGTCTGGCTCACTCGCCTGCTGCCAACGGACCGTGCGACAACGTCGTGAGCACTTCGGGCCCATCGGCGGTGACGAGCACCGTGTCGAGTCCGAAGAACCCCCCGCTCTCGTCGGCGACGTGGGCCTGGACGGTCAACACCATGTCGGTGTCGATGCGCTGGGTGGCGTCGAACTCCGCGCCCAGCGCACTGCCGGCGATGGGTCCCTCCGACCCGATGCCGATCGACGTCGGCGATCGGCCGCACGGTAACCGGTTCGCCGGCTCGATGTGTACGCGGCCAGAAGGTCGGCGCCGGTCGCGCCCGGCCGGCAGCTTTCCAGCACCCGGCTCATCACCTCGTACCACCGCGTGGTACAGGGCGCGTTGCGCGGCCGGTACCGAGCCACCCCGCGGTCCGTGGCACGGTCGCGTGCGGCCGATGCTGCCCTCGTAGCCCGTCCACAGCACGCCGCCGGCGAGTGCGACGAGCTCACCCTCGTCGATGCGGTGCCCGGTGGTGAGCCGGTCGAAGCGGGGCTGCTCACCCGGCGTCGCGGGGCGATGGCGCGGAAGGTGCCCTCCGACGCCGGGGTGCTGGTGCCGTACTCGCACATGCGCCCTTCGAACGCCCCGAGCAGGGCGCGACCGTTGGTTCCGGGGCGAGCGCGTCGATCGACGCCTGCAGCGCCGACTCGGCGATCGCCACCGCGGTGCGGATGCACGCGATCTCGTCGGCGCGTCTTGCGGCGGCGCACGGAGCGCAGCATCGCCTCGGCGTTGACGAGCTCGCGCGTCGGGCGCGGCCATCGGCAGCAGCTGGCGGAACAGCGGCGACGAGTAGTCGACGCCGATGCGTCGCGCGCTGCTCGATGCCGTCGATCTTCTGCACCGAGCGTCGACGAGGTTCATCGGGTTCCAGGAGATCCCGAAGAGGTGCTCGTGGGGGATCTCGGGCGGCATGCCGTCGTCCCACACGCTCATCACGTGGATCTCGTCGCGGTCGCGGATGACGACGAGGCCGGGACCCCACGGGCGTGTGCCGTTGAGGTGGAGGCGACGCACGCCCGACGACGTACTGCGCGTTGGGCTCGCGGCCGAGGAGCAGCGCGTCGAGGTCGTGCTCGCGCATCGCCTCGAGCACCTTGTCGCGCCGCTCACGGCGCAGGCGCGCGAAGTCGACCCGCGCGCCGTCGTAGAGCGCCATCGTCCCGAGGCTCACCATGCGACCGTCCCTTCGTCGAACGGCAGGTAGGGGAAGTGGCTCAGGCGAGCGGTAGCCGTCGTCGGTGACGACGACGATCTCCTCGCGCGCGGTACCCGCCGTCACCGTCGTCCCAGATGACCGGCTCGAGCACCATCACCATGCCGGGCGCGAGCACGATGCTCTCGTCGAACTCCTCGCCGAGGTCGGTGCCGATCAGCGGCATCTCCGCGCTGTCGGTGCCGATGCCGTGGATCAGGTAGAAGTGGTCGAGCCACGGCCGCCGTCGCCTCGCCCTCGCGGCCGGCGCGGTTGAGGTCGAGCCCGGTGGCGCCGGGACGGGTCGACCGCGAGCACCGCGTGCGACGACGTCCTGCCAGCGCTGGCACTGGTCGACCTGGTGCGGCGTCGGCGGCGTGTCGCCGACGAGCCACGTGCGGCCGAAGTCGGAGGCGTAGCCCTCGTAGATGATCCCGGTGTCGTTCATGACGCAGGTCGCCCTCGCCGCAGGATGGCGTCGGTCGAGTTGAGCGGGAACGCGACGTCGCCGTGGACGGTGTACGGACCGTCGGCGATCGAACGCGGCCATCGCCTGCCAGATCGGGTCGACGTGGTTGCCGGTGGCTCCCAGCTCGAAGATCCGCCGGAGGAAGATGCCCGACAGGTCGGTCTGACGGACGCCCGGGCGCAGCGCGGCGTACACGTCGTACATCGCCGTCTCGTTGATCGACTGCGCCCGCCGGATGCACTCGATCTCGTCGGCGGTCTTGAGGATCTTCGCCGGCGCCGAGCACGGTGCCCGCGTCGCCGATCTGCACTCCGGGCGCGAGCGTCGGGGAAGCGCTCCAGCACCGCGCCGCTGAGGTCGTCGAAGCCGACGTGCACCTCGCCCGCGCCCGACGAGATCCGCGATCAGCGCTCGCGAGGGCCGCGACCCCTTCGTCGAACTCGACGAGCAGCGGACCGTGCACGTGGTCGGCCGGGATCTCGGGTGCCGCGCCCTCCGGGTACGGCGTGAAGAGGTGCGGCGCGCCGCTCGGGCAGCACGACCGCGATCGTCGGGTCGTACGCGTTGCGCGAGATCTCGACGTTCATCATCTCGCTGCCCGTCGCGTACCGCACCGCGGTGTTGCCCGACAGCACGAGCGCGTCGAACCCGTTGGCCGCCATGCCCGCCTGCACCTTGGCCAGCCGCTCCCGGCGCATGCGCGCGAGGTCGAGCTCGCCGGCGTCGGTCGCGCTGACGAGCACCGAGGTCATCGCACTCCTCTAGTAGGGCCGGACCACGCCGAGCTTCGGGCCCGGCGTGAAGGTGATGGGCATCTTCACGATCCCGGTGACCGACGGGCTCGCCGAGGTACTGCTCGATCTCGTCGGACTCGAGCTCGTAGTCGGGCAGTCGTTCGAGCACGCCGCGCACGAGCTCCTCGAACATCGTCTTCGCGAGGTGCGAGCCGATGCAGCGGTGCGGACCGAGCCCGAAGGCGAGGTGACGGTTCGGCGAGCGATCGAGCACGAGCTCGTCGGCGCGCTCGAACTCCCGCTCGTCGTGGTTCGCGGCGAGCCAGCTGATCAGGACGCGGTCGTTGCGGCGCAGCTTCTGGCCCTCGACGACGACGTCCTTGGTGACGGTCCGGCTGAGCGTCTGGTTCACCGACGTGTACCGCAGGAACTCGTCGGCCGCGGTGTCGTACAGCTCCGGGCGCTCGATGAGCTGACGCTTCAGATCGGGCTGCTCGGCCAGGATCTTGTAGCTCCACGCGGCGAGCGACGTCGTGGTGTCGACACCACCGCCGACCAGGTTCGTGAGGATGCTCAGCACCTCCTCGTCGCCGAGCGGCGCGCCGTCGAACTCGAGCAGCACCAGGAGGCTGGTGAGGTCCTCCTCCGGGTGCTCGCGTCGCTCGGCGGCGAAGGCGAGCAGCTTGCCCATCATCTCGGGCACGCGCGTCATGGCCCGGTTGCTCTCGTCGCTCCCCGTCGGGTACGCGATCGTGGAGTGGAAGAAGTCGGCCCAGAGCGACCAGTCGTCGTAGGGCAGGCCCATCATCTTCATCGTCACCAACGCCGGCACCGGGCTGGCGAGATCGAAGACGAGGTCCATGCGGCCCTCTTCGATCTTCTGGTCGATGAACCAGTCGACGCAGTCCTTCACGAAGGGACGGAGCTGCGCGATGGCCTGCCGGGTGAAGAACGGGTTGAGCACCCGGCGCAGTGCGGCATGGTACGGGCCGTCGACCTCCCCGATGCCCAGAGGCGGGAGGGACTCCATGCGGGGGATTCCGGTCTCGCCGTTGTAGTCGATGCCGTCGTCGGCGTCGGGCTCGTACTTGTGGGCGAACGTGTCGTTGTCGCGTGCGATCTGGTTCACCGCCGCGAAACTGGTCGCGAACCAGAACCCGCCGTAGTTCGTGTCCCACGCCACCGGGCAGCGCTCACGCAGCTCGTTCGACTGTTCGAGCTCGTTCAGGTTGAACTCGACCGAGTGGTGGTCGAGGTCGATGACGCAGTCCTCGCTCACGTCAGGCTGTTCGAAGGTCGTCATTCGATCTGTCCTCGCTCCTCGGTGTCGACATCCACGCCTCGTCGAACGCGTGGGCTCATCCGTGCCGGCGTTTCGCGCGGGATTCGACGCGCTCGGCGAACTGCGCCCAGAACAGCGCCCGGCGTCGCGCTTCGTCCGAGACCTCGTAGACCCGGCTGAGCGGAACCGACGCGGCGTAGAGCTCCATGTCGGCCTCGCGGACGTCAGTCTGATCGAAGAACTCGGCCGTCGGGACGCCGCGCGTCGGACGACGTGAACGAGTGGTCGGGGGCCCACCGAGCCGCACGGTCGCGTGCGGCGCACCACGCCAGGAAGTCGATCGGGAGTTGCATCTGCGCGCGTTCGCGCTCCTCGGCCAGCGCCGTGCGGACCGATCGCACCGTCTCGGGGGACACCCCGACCGCACGCGCGACGTCGCGCAGCGACGCCTCGGGTCGCTCCGCGAGCATCGCGATGATGCGCTCGCGTTGCGCCGCGGGGTCGATCGGGCGGGCCCGGCCGTCCCGGCCGATCCTCACGTCGGCGCGCCTGATGCCCTCGCCCTCGGCCACCAGTCGCGCGCGCACCCGGCCCACGGTCCGCGGTGAAACACCGCAGAGCATGCCGATGCGACGGTCGGCCCACTCGGGATGGGCCGAGAGCACGGTGCGCACGGCGAGCTGGCGCTCTCGCCGGATCTCGGTCGACGACGTCGACATCGTCGAGAAGTCGCGTCGCTGGCCTCTCGCCGCCGGAGTCTCAGCAAGGCACGCCTTCGATTCGGTCATTCCACCCCCCAGGGACACCGAAAATCTAACGGAGTTTAGATTCGCATACCTGGGGAGGCGCCGCAACCGGACAGGCGCGATCGCTCCCGACCATTGGGGCGTCGGCTGGACGCATGGGAGCGGGGTACCGCTACTTTCGTCGCACGAGGAGGGCCGCATGGCGAAGCGCCGCCAAGTGTCAGGTGATGCAGGAGAGGTCGTCGTTCGGCGCGGCGTGCTCAACCAGGCACGCTGGGAGCAGATCCTCCGTGCCGCAGCGAACGAGTTCTACGAGAAGGGCTTCAAGGGCGCCCGCCTGCAGGACATCGCAAGCAGGGTTGGACTCCTGACCGGCAGCCTCTACTACTACATCGAGTCGAAGGAGAACCTGCTCTTCGAGCTCGTCGACACCGCGTTCCGCGAGAGCCTCGAGGCGACCGCCGAGCAGCCAGGTTTCGCAGCGAGCAGCGCTCCGGTCAGGCTGGACCGCTTCATCGGTCGGCTCCTGCGGGTCATCGAGGGCACCGAATTCGCGTCGGTCGTCGTGGTGCAGCGAGACCGAGAGTTCCTGACGCCGCCACACCGCGCGCAGGTCGACGCGATGCAGTTCGAGCTCCACAACCACGTCAGCGGCATCATCAAGGACGGCATCGCCCGCGGCGAGTTCGACACCGACGTCGATGTCGACATGGCGACGTCGTCGCTGTTCGCGCTGCTGACCGTCACCGCCGAGTGGGCCGGCCATTCCGAGTCCGTCGGGTGGAACGACATCGCAGCTTGGTATTCGCGTCTGTTTCTCCGGGCGCTTGCTCCGCCCGTGCGGCCCCCGGACGCCTGACGGCGACTGCCGCACTCGGACGCGCTCGACGATTCGCTCGTACGATCGGCGGAAGATCGCCACGCTCAGGGGGTAAGCGGTGGAGGCACACGAGACAGTCTTCAACCACGTGGGGCTGTGCGTGACCGACGTGGAGCGTTCACGCCGGTTCTACGAGGAGGCGCTGGGCTTCACGTTCTGGTGGGCGCTCGACGAGCTGCCGGAGGAGGATTCGGCGAAGCTCCTGATGCTCGACACGCCCCTGAAGCTCCGCGCCACCTATCTGATCCGCGACGGCTTGGTACTCGAGCTCCTGAACTACCACCCCGATCGGATGACGCCGGCGCGTGAGCGCAGCATGGCGGAGCCCGGCCTGACCCACCTCTCGGTGACCGTCGGCGACATTCCGGCGGCCTTCGAGCGGGTCGAGCAGCACGGCGGGACGGTGCTGCACGAGACGAACACCGGGCCCGCGGTGATGATCCGCGACCCCGACGGGCAACTCATCGAGTTGCTCGATCCGGGCTGGTTCGCGTGGCAGCCACCCCGCCCGACCTGACGCCGGCAGCTCGAACAGTCCCAACACCGCTGAGGACGCGTGGCAGGAGGGGCTAGCGATGCAGATTGGGGACATCGAGGTTCTGCCTGTTCTTGACGGCAACGCTCGAATTCCGGCGTCCGCCACCTATCTGGCGGCTGAGGGCAGAGGCGCCGACGACGCCGACTGGGCACTGCACCGCCAGTTCCTCGATGCCGACGGCAACCTGGAGATCGTCCTCGGGGGTTACCTCGTTCTCACCGCCGGACGCGTGATCCTGGTCGACGCGGGCGTCGGTGCCGGCGGCGTCGTGGGCGGTGCCCTGCTCGACAGCCTCCGGACGCTGGGCGTCGAGCCGGACGAGGTCACCGACCTCGTGTTCACGCATCTGCACTATGACCACATCGGTTGGGCGACCACACATGGGGTCGTCGAGTTCCCGCAGGCCACGTACCGCTGCCATCGATTCGACTGGGAGCACTTCGTCGGCAGTGAGGATGCGGCGACCGCGAAGTTGACACCGGCATCCGACCGGTTCGAGGTCTTCGACGGCGACGTCACACTCGCTCCGGGTTTCGACGTCCGGCTGGCGAGTGGTCACACCCCGGGCAGTGTGCTGGTCGTCCTGTCGTCGGGCGCCGCCCGGGGAATGCTCATCGGCGACGTCGCGCACTGTCCCGTCGAGCTTGTCGACGACGAGTGGGCGGGGTTGGGCGACGTCGACCCGCAGCTCGCCCGGACGACCCGGAACGCGCTGGCCGTGAGCTCGAGGGCACCGACGTTCCGGTGGCCGCCGCGCACTTCCCCGGTCTCGTGTTCGGTCGCCTGCTCCTGGGCGAAGCCCGACGTCAGTGGGTCGTCGACTGAGGCGATCCACTCCCGGGGCGGTCACGTGTACTCGGCGATGACCTCCTCGATGTAGGCGTCCATGTCGTTCCCCCGGCGCATTCGGCGGCTCGAGCGGAGCCCCACCGAGAAACCATGTCCTCCAACCCACCGCAGGGGATCCCAACCTGGGCTCGCTTCCAACGCCAGCCGCAGCGTGGCGTGACCTCCCAGCGGACGGTGTCATGGAATGCGGTCCGGGCGCCACCTTCCGGCGCGTCATGGCCGCCGGTGGCGGATGGGGCGACCCCCTCGATCGCGAACCCCAACGCGTCAAACAGGACGTACGCGACGGCTACCAGACGATCGACGGCGCGGCAACTCACTACGGCGTTGTCGTGATCGGCGATCCTCAACGCGATCCCGAACATCTCACGGTTCACGAAGAGGCAACCGCCGAGCTGCGGCGTCGAGAACACCGGCGCTGACCAAGAGATCCGCTCGGGAACTGCCTTGAGCGGCGAACACCAAGCAGGCGACCTCCTCGCCGACGCCGACGCCGACGGCCTACTCGCGCTGGACGACGAGGTCTCACGAAGGTGCTGCGGGGCAACGCCGAGCGCGTGTTCAAGTTCGAGCCGGCCGAACCGGCCGCGAGGACTGGGACCAACGCATGAACTTGGACTTCCCCGACGCGGTGGCGGTCGTCACCGGAGCCGGCAGCGGTATCGCGCCAGTGAGCTTGGGGTCCAACACGCCTGGGCCACGCACTCACCTATCCTGGACCGCCTGGCGCGAGGTTTTCTCCCACCAATCGCGCCGGCCCCGCCCCCGTAGCTCAGGGGATAGAGCATCGGTTTCCTAAACCGTGTGCCCAGGTTCGAATCCTGGCGGGGGCGCACTACTTCTTGACCAGACCAAACACGCGAATGGCCTCGTCGGGAGGCAGATTCGCGGAACGTCTGCGGTAACCGCTGGCGACCACCCGCGACCCCTCGCACAAGGTTGCGATGAGGTTCGGAGTCGTCCCGATGACGCCTACGATTCTCCGAGTGCCACCTCGCGACGGAGCGATCTCAAGACCCTCCGAGAATTGGCAGATACCCAGGAGACTTCTTGCGCGAGGCAGGAGGCGGCCGCTGGAGGAGATCCGCCGGGTAGCACGCCCCTCCTGCACGCCTTGGCTATCTGTGCCGCCTGGAACCACCGTCACCGTTGCGGCTCTGTCACCTCGTCGACCTCTCCGACACTGGCGTGCGACTCGAACCCTTCGGGCTGCGACGCGAGGAGTCACCCACGGGGCCGATTGAACTCACGGTCACCACAGAGACCGGACCTACCGAGGAACTTCGCCTCGTCGGTGAGATCCGCCACCTCACACGTACAGGGACCGAGCGGGTGCGGATCGGCGTCGAGTTCGCCCGCATCGACAGTCGCTTCGACACATCCTCGACGCGCTCGTACAACCAGCCTGACTGAGCGAAGAACGCGCTCCTGACCGGCGAAACGGTGGAGCACCTGGTGCCTGCTTCAAGATCGACATCGCCCGATCATTCGAAGGCAACCTTGAGGTGACCAAGAACTATCTCCTCACCGGTATCCTGCGGCGTGGAGCATCGACTGGTCCCACGCGTCGTTCGCGATGGGGTGTGGGTTCATGATCGAGTCGCGATCGGTGACGTGTTGGAACCCGAGGCAGTGGCCCAGCTCGTGCGCGTACACCTGCCAGTAAGCGGCACCGACGGGACTCACGAAGATCTCGCAGGAGCTATACGCGTAGGTCGGCGGATCTGCAAACACACCTGAAGCGGGCAGAGCCTCAGTACAGGCCACGCGCTCCGTGGTGGTGGGTCCACAGAAGCCAGCGTCGGTCTGGATTGTGATCTGTGCCGGGCCAGCGGTCAGTGCGAAGAGCTGACGGCCGGCGATTGTGTTCCACCACGTAATGGCAGCCGTAGCCTCGGGCCCGGAGGCCTGGACCGCGATCGTCGCGGTGCGGCTGAAGCCTGCGGATGCGCTGTAGAGGTGCGGTGGCGAACAACCCGCGACTCCTAGGCAGACCGAGATGAGCACTGCCGCGCAGGCGAGTAGATGCCTGACTCGCAACTTGGGCGCGAGCCGTGGATCACCTGAGCGCTGGGTGGGGATGCGCATGGTCGCTCCTCGCACATGTGCGAAGCGCCAAGTCACGCACGTTGCCTGAGCGATACCTCGACGCGCCGGATCCTCTGTCCGGGGCTCGGTTTCGCTCTAGCTCCCCGTCCGGCGCTGCGACCAACTAGCCGGGCGGATCGATGCTTTCCCCACAGGGACACTACACCACGCTGCGTGGCACCGCGACCGCTCATCGCCGGGAGGGAAGCCAAAAAGACTGACGTGGTGGAAAAGTCAGCCCGTGAAGGGAGGCGGATGACGACGGGCGGCGGTGCGGTGGGGATCGCTGGAACCGAAGGCACTGAACCGGTGGGATGCCACTACCCGGACCTCCACGACCCGGAGCTCCACCGCCAGGGGTGCCGCCGCCAGGGTGCTCAGGATGCGTCGCGCGGCAAGACTCACTCGCCACGCTGACTCGTTCCACCCGAGCGGCGGCAGCAGGACAGACAGTCTTCACCCCGACCGCAGTACATCACCTCGCCCGGTCGTTCCGCGCGTTCCCAACCGCTGCGCCGCAGCGTGCACACCGTGCGGAACCCACATCCGCCACATCTCGGAGAAGGTCCGTGGACACTCCCGGATCGAGGCGGTCGCCATCGCCACGCACGAAGGAATTCTCCGCTCGCCACGCCGCTGTCGTTGGCGCCCGTCATCGTGGTGAGCTTCACCCCAATGAGGTTCGAATGAGGTTCCGCACAGGTTTCTTGCTCGGTACATACAGCCCCACCAGCCCTTTCGCGGCGGAGACGCTCGGTTTCCTCAACCGTGTGCCCAGGTTCGAATCCTGGCGGGGGCGCCGACGGCGCGCCTGGGATCGGTTTGCCTGGGACGAAACACCCGGCGAGGATGCGGCCCGTGCCCGGCGCCCCGAACAGTGCGACGACGACCGGGCCTGCGCCGGGCGACCAGAGGTCCTTCCGCCTGGCCCGCACCGCACTCTGGGTGATGGTCGCCGGCGCAGCGGTGGTGCTCGTCCTCGTCGACCGGCGCCAGTGGTTCACCGGCGACGAGTTCGACATCCTCGGGTTCCGCGGCCTCACCGCGCCGCCCGGCGGCTTCGGACTGCTCGAGGCGCACTACGGCCACTGGGTCACCGTCCCGATCCTCGCGTACCGCGCGCTCTTCGAGGTGTTCGGGATGCGCAGCTACTGGCCCTACCTCGTCCTGCTCTTCGTCGTGCACCTCGCGGTCGTGGTGATGCTCTGGTACGTGATGGTGCGCGCCGCGATCGACGTGTGGGTCGCGCTCGCCGCGTGCACGATCTTCGCGGTGCTCGGCATCGGCTTCGAGACCCTGACCGCCGCGTGGAACATGCAACTGGTGCTCCCCTTGGCGACCGGGCTCGCCGCGCTGCTGCTCCTCCCCGAGGACGGCGCGTTCGAGTGGCGCGACGCCGTGGTGGTGGTGCTGCTCGTCGTCGGGCTCATGTCGGCGGGCACCGGGGTGCCGATGCTGCTCACGGTCGCGATCGTCGACCTGGTGCGCCGCGGGTGGCGCGTCACCCTCGCCACCGTCGCACTCCCCGCCGTGCTCTACGGCGCGTGGTACCTGCAGTACTCCGACAGCGGGCTGCCCGGTCGGCGTCGACTCCTCACCGGGGAAGGCGCCGAAGTTCGTGTGGGAAGGGGTCACCGGCGCGTTCGCCGACGTCGCCCGCATCCACGTGCTCGGGTACCTGGCCGGCATCGCGGTGGCCGTCTGGCTGGTCGTGCAGCTGACCAAGCGGCCCATCGACCGGAACCTGCTCGTCCCCGGTGCGCTCGCGCTGAGTGGCGTGGTGCTGCTCGCGATGACCGGATGGCGCCGCGGCAACCTCATCTCGGTGTCGCCGACCACCTCCCGCTACGCGTACCTCACCGTCGCGTTCCTGGTGCCGCTGACCGCGATGGCCGCGCAACACCTCTTCCGCGGGAGCCGCGCGCGACGCGTCGCGTTGGTGGTGGTGGCCGGCGTCGTGGTGATCGCGCAGGTGCGGTTGCTCCACGACCTCGCGCAGCCGTGGGAGGCGGTCAAGCAGCAGGACCGGGGCGCGGTGCTCGCCACCGCGCAGCTCGTACGGGAGGGACATCCGTTCCTGTTGCAGTCACCGCTCGGCTTCTTCGAACCGCAGATGACGGTGGCCAAGATCACCGAGCTCGACCGCGACGGCAAGCTGGAATCGCTCGACCACGCGACCCTCGCCGACCGGCTCACCGTGCTGGCCCGCCTCGCGATCGACCCCACGACCGCAGGGCCGCGGCCGGGCCTCGCGCCGGGGACCACCGCGATCGAGGCCGGGCGGCGGGCGACCGTCTCGACGTTCGACCTCTCCGGCGACTGCCGCACCGTCGACGCGAAGGTCGGCAACGTCGTTCGCCTGCGCCCGGCGGGCCCCACCACGCTGCGACTCCAGGGCGACGGACGCCTGGTCCTGCACCTCGAGGAACGCGGGACCAGTGGGCAGCCGATCGTGACCGTGCTCGACCCCGCCCAACCGATGTTCCTGCAGCTCGGGCAGCTCGAAGGCACGATCGTGGCCGAGCTCCCGCCCGGGACGACCACGGTGTGCGGCCTGAACGGCGGCGTCACCGCAGGCTGAGCTCGAGCTCCCCGTCGACCCGATCTACCCGTCGAGCAGGTCTACCCGTCGAAGGGGGTCGACCAGGCGAGGTACGCGTGGAAGTTGGGGTCACCCGGGTACTCCTCGGGCGGCAACGGCTCACGCACCTGCGTCGGCGTGAATCCGACCCGGTCGGCGATCGGCTGCAGGAACTCCAGGTCGGCGCCGTAGACCTCCGCCGCGGTGCCCGCGAGGAGCTGTCGCACCTCGGATTCCGGGAGCTCGCTCATGGTCGCGCGCAACACTTCGAGCGTGTAGGGAACCGTGCCCTCGTGGTGGGGGAAGTCCGATCCCCACATCATGCGGTCGACCCCGACGGAGTCACGGTGCGTGATGTCGGCCCAGGCCAGCGGCGACCCGAAGTAGCAGTTGCGCTTCGTGACCTCGCTCGGGAGCATCGTGAGCTTCGCGACCGCCTCGCCGGCAAACATGCGGGCGATGCTGCCGTCGACCTGCGCGGCGGCGCAGAAGCCGTCGAGCGCCGCGACCGTGGCGGGGATCCAGCTGCCCGCCGCGAGCTCGGTGAACACGAACTTCAGCCGCGGGAACCGCTCGAACACGCCGGACAGCACGAGCTGGAAGAGCGAGCGGTGCCCGAAGTACATGGTCTCGTACACGCCACACGCCTGCGCTCCCTCGAGCGAGTCGAGCTCGTCGACCTCGCCGACCGCCGAACCGTGGCGGCCGATGGGCATGTCGAGGTCGGCGCACGCGGCCCAGATCGGGTCGAGGCTGCGGCGGTACAGGTTGTGCAGCTTCGAGTGGTGGTCGTACGGCAGCAGCACCTGCGCCAGGCCCGCCTCCTTGGCCCACTGGATCTCGGCGACCGCGTCGTCGACCACGTCGATGAACAGCTGCGCGGCGCCGAATCGGCGGCCGGGCGCGGCATCACAGAAGTCCTTGAGCCACCGGTTGTGCGCGCGCAATCCGGCCCAGCGGTGCTCGTACTCCTCCGCGGTGCGGGGACCGGGCGCGGTGAGCACGCCGTTGGGAAAGAAGGGCGGGATCGTGTTCGGGAAGATGACCTCGGCGACGATGCCCTCGCTCTCGAGCACCTCCATCCGCTTGTCGGAGTCCCAGTTCACCGGCGACGCGAACGACGAGACACCGGCCTTGTACTCGGAGTCGGCGTCGAGATCGGCCCACGCGTCGTAGTACTCGGCTGCCCACGCGTCGAACTCGTCGTGCCACCGGCGCTCGAGGTACGGCTTGTAGTCGGGCCGATCCGCCCCGGCGTGGCAGTCGGCCGAGATGATCACGTACGGGCGTTCGGGATCGTTCATCGGGCATCCCCTCCTGAAGGCATCGATCGCCGGCGCGACCGACCCTACCGGGACCATCGGCCCCCGTCGACCGCCGCGCGGTCCTCGCCGAGGTGTCCCTACGGGCGCAGGCAGCGTCCGCCGTCGACGTTGAACGTGTCACCGGTGATGTAGTGCGCGCCCGGCGTGCACAGGAACACCACCAGCGCACCGATCTCCAGTTCCGGCTCACCGAAACGGTTCATCGGGATGTTGGCGAGAGAGTTCTTGGCGTGCTCGGGGTTGGCCTCGAAGAACTGGCGCGACCCTTCGGTGAGCATGCCGGGGATGATGTTGTTCACCGTGATGTTGTACGGCCCCCACTCCCGCGCCGCGGTGCGGGTGAGGCCCCGGATCGCTTCCTTTGCCGCGTTGTACCCGACCATGCCCCAGTTGCCGAGCAGTCCGGCCTGCGAACCGAAGTTCACCACCGTGCCCTGCGACTCCTTCAAGTACGGGAAGCTCGCCTTCATGTACCGGAACGACGCCCAGAACCCCGAGTCCATGCCCACGTTGACCTGATCGACGGTCTGGTCCTGCAACTCGACGTTCGTGGTCGCCGTCTGCGCGCAGTTCACGAGCAGGAAGAGGCTGCCGAACTCCTCGACCGTGCGCGCCACCGCGTTGTTCACCTGCTCGTCGCTGCACCCGTCGGCCACGACGTCGAGCACCTTCAACCCCTGGGCCCGCAGCTCCGCGCCGGTGGCCGCGACCTTCTCGGCCTGGATGTCGGTGATGGTCACCGCCATCCCCTCCTTGGCCAACGCGGTGGCCATGCCCTTGCCGATGCCTTGCGCAGCACCGGTGACGATGCCGACCTTGCCGTCGAGCACTCCCATGACGTTCCCCCTCCGAGAGCTGTGAACGGGTGGACAGGTGCAATGGGCTCACCAGGTGAGCGGCAGCGCCTCCGGGCAACGGAGCAGGCGCCGCTTCGTCCACGCGACCTCGGCCGCGGGCACCGCGAGCGCGAGATCGGGAAAGCGTTCGAGCAGCTTCTCGAACGTGATCTCGATCTCCATGTGCGCAAGGTTGGCCCCGACGCAGTGATGGGGACCCCACCCCAGCGTGAGGTGCGGCGCCGGGTCGTCGCGGTGGAAGTCGATCTCCAGGGCGTGCGGATAGACCGACTCGTCGAGGTTGGCCACCGCCCGCTCGCCGAAGATGATCTCTCCCTGCGGGATCACCACCCCGTGGCTCAGCTCGACGTCCTCCGCGGCCCAGCGCGGCATCGGGTTTCCGTACTTGGTCGTGGGCACCCGCCGCCACATCTCCTCGAGCGCGGCGGGGACGAGATCGCGGTCGTCCACCAACTCGGCGTAGCGATCACGCTGCTTCAAGAGCGCGTAGAACGTGGACCCGAGCTGCGAGACCGTCGTCTCGAAGCCACCGAGGAACAGCGACTGGCACAACATCACCAGCTCGTCCTCGCTGAGGCGGTCGTCGTCGTCGCGGGCGCGCACGAGATCGGACAACACGTCGTCCAGCTCGTGTTCCCGCCGCACCGCAACGAGCTCGCGGATGTAGATGCTCAGCTTCGCCGCCGCGGCCTCACGAGTCGCCGCGGTGCCGGTGGGGTCGAGCATCTCGTCGATGAATGCCCGGAAGGTGGGCACGTCCTCGCGCGGCACGCCGAGAACTCCGGTGACCACGAGGTTCGGCAATGGGGCCGCGTACGCCGCGATGAAGTCGGCCGGGCCGTCGTCCGCCGCCATCGCGTCGAGCAGATCGTCGGCGATCGACTCCACCCACTCCTTCATGCCGCGGATGCGCGGGCGCGCGAACGCGGCGGTCGTCAACTTGCGAATCCGCGTGTGGCGGGGCGGGTCCATGTTGGCGAGCATCGACGGGTCGAGCGGCGGGATCGGGTGGTTGCGCGGAATGGGGAGGCCGACACCGAGCTCCTTCACGAACCGGCGGTCGGAGTGCACGACGCGGCAGTCGTCGTAGCCGGTGGCGACCCAACACGGTGGGCCGTAGGGCAGCTGCACCCGCACCGGGCCGCGCGCCTGGAGCTCGAAGTACTCGGGACTCACCACCAGCTCGTCGTCGTCGACGAGCGGGTAGGCGAGCGCCTGATCAGTGGCGACGGTCATGTGCAGATCCTCGCTCCTCAGCCGTCGAAGGCCGCGGCGTCGTCGAAGCCGGCCATGAAGTTCGAGAACCGGAACTCGATCGCCGGGCGCGTCTCGGCATGGGTGAAGATGTAGAACTGCCGCTCGCGGATCGCGTGCAGCACCCGCTCCGCGCACTCGGCGGCGTCGCGCAGCCTGCGCTGGCTGCCGAACGTCGCCTTGCGCTTCTCGTCCGTGTCGCCCGCGACCGCGGTGAACTCCTCCTCGTTCATCGGGCCGCCCGCCGCGTCCGGACGGTGGAGCTTCGAGTTCTCCCAGATGTGGGTGTTCTCGTGGTGGGACGGCAACAGCACCGAGATCCCGACCGGCGTCCCCTTGAGGTCGCCGGCGAACGCCTCGCTGAGCGCGACCACCGCGGCCTTGGTGGCCATGTAGCCGTACATCACGCTGCTCCCGACGGGACCGTCGCCGAGGGTGACGCGATTGCCCTGCACGCCACCGCCGCCCACGATGCCGCCCATCGAAGCGACGTTCACGATGTGGCCCTGCTCCCCGCGCGCCAGGATGCCGGGGACGAAGGCCTGCATGCCGTGGACGACGCCGAACAGGTTGACGTCGACGATCCACTGCCAGCCGGCCCGCTCGTCCTCGAGCAGCGGGGTGTTCGACACGACGCCCGCGTTGTTCACGAGGATGTGCGCGCCACCGAGCTCGGAGTCGACCCGGGCGGCGAGCGCCTGCACGGCGTCGGCGTCGGCCACGTCGACGTCGGCTGCGATCGCGCGCCCGCCGGCGGCGGTGATCGCGTCGACCACCTCCTCGGCCGCGTCGAGCCGGCGGTCGACGACCACCACGGTCATCCCCTCCGCCGCGAACCGCTCCGCCATGGCCCGGCCGAGGCCGCTCCCGGCGCCGGTGACGACGGCGACCTTGCCCTCGAAGTTCTCCATGGCGCGGGAGTATACGGTCGGCTACCCCCGGCCACCATCGCGTCGCGCCCGACTGCCGACGCGGCGGCGAGCGAGCGAGAACCCACCGTCGGGGCCCCGGGTGGGCGAGGAGAGCAACCGGTAGATTCGGCGGACCGTGGACGATCAAGGTGCCGCCGAGGAGACCGCGACGCCGGCCCGGGCGGGCGCGTGGTCGGCGCTGCGCTCCCGCGACTTCGCGTGGTTCTGGAGCGCGGCCCTGGTGAGCAACACCGGCACCTGGATGCAGGGCGTCACCGTGCCGTTCGTCATCGACCAGATGACGCACTCCACCGTGTGGGTGGGAGTGAGCGCGTTCTGCACCTACTTCCCCGCGACGATGGTGTCGCCGTTCGCGGGTCCGTTGGCCGACCGCCACTCGCGCCGGGCGGTGCTCGTCGTGGCGCAGGCGGTGATGATGGTGGTGGCCACCGCGCTGTGGCTCACCTATTCCGCCGGCGTCGCCACGCCCGGGAGTCATCCTGGTGCTCGTCACGATCAGCGGCTGCGCAGCCGGGGTGAACATCTCCACCTGGCAGGCCTTCGTCACCCAGCTGGTCCCCAACGAATCACTGCTCAGCGCGATCCGCATCAACTCGATGCAGTTCACCGCGTCGCGCGCGATCGGCCCCGCGCTCGCCGGCCTCGTGCTCGCCACCCTCGGCGCGTCGGTCACGTTCGCGGTGAACGCGATCACGTTCCTCGGCATCATCGGCGTCCTGCTGATGCTGCGCCCGCGTGAGGTCACACCCGCGGTCAGCGGCCACAGCCTGCTCGCCGACTTCCGCGAGGGATGGCACTACACCCGGCGTCGTCGGGTCCTGCTCCTGTCGGTGCTCGCGCCGTTCGTCATCGCCTTCTTCGGCGTGTCGATGTCGCAGATGATCGAGCCCTACGTGCGCCACGTGCTCCACAAGGGCGCCGGCGAGTTCGGGTTGCTCGTCGGCGCGTTCGGGTTCGGCGCGATCGTCGCCGCCCTGCTGATGGTGGCCCTCGGCGACCGGCTGCGGCGCTCCACGTTCACGATGCTGGGCTTCGCGTGTTTCGTCACCGGCGAGTTGCTCGTGGGCATCGTTCCCCGGTTCGGCATCGCGATGCTCGGGCTCTCGATCGCGGGCATCGCACAGGTGCTGGTGATCGTGTCGAACCAGACCGCGACCCAGGTGAACGTCGACGAGGAGTACCGCGGGCGCGTGCTCGCCATCTTCACGATGTGCTTCTTCACCGGCGCGCCGATCGGCGCGCTGCTCGCCGGCATCGTCGCGCAGTTCGTCGGGATCCGCGCCACCTACGTCATCGCCGCGGTCCTCCTGACCGCCGCCGGCGCGGTCCTCGTCGCCCGGTTCAACTGGCTGCGGCCGCTCGACGAGTCGCGCGCCGGGTTCGACGTCACCGTCGAGACGGCCGGCACCCCGCGCCGCGCCGATCCGGCCTGACCGGGCGTGACCCGGCGCCGGGAACCGGACCGGCGTCCCCGTCGTTCTGGTCCCGAACGAGTTGACCCGTGCACCGCACGGGCACCCTGAGGAGGGGACCATCCATGCCCGTACTGCTCGACGACCCGCCGCGCGGCCGAAACGCCCACCGAACCGTCGGTCGCCCCGACCGCGGCGGCGACCGCGCCCGAGGTGACCGTGCGCATCGTCCAGGAGGCGCCCGCCACCCAGCGGCGCCGCCGTCTCCCGCGGCCCGGCAACGTGCTGTCGACCCTCGTCGCGTTGGCGCTCACCGTCGCGATCCTGCTGCTGGTGGGCGTCGTGACCGGCTTCCTGCACCTCGGGAACCCGTTCGCGACCACCACGATCGACCGCTCACCGCCCGCGGTGCTCAAGCAGCTCACCAACCTGTCGTCGTACTCCGCCGCGCAGGGGCGGTACCAGCAGACCATCGACGTCGAGGACGACGTGTCGATCCTGCCGTCGTTCCTGGCCGGCGAGCACACGGTGTTCGTCGCGCAGGGCTCGGTCGACGCCCAGGTCGACTTCGGAGCGCTCGGCGACGGCGCGGTGACGCTGCGCGGTGACCACGCGGCGACCATCACGCTGCCGGAGCCCACGCTGGCCAAGCCGGTGATCGACATGGGCGCGAGCCGCGTGGCCAGCCACGACCGCGGCCTGCTCAACCGGGTCGGCGCGATCTTCACCGAGAACCCGAACGCGGAGCGCCGCTTCTACACGCTGGCCCAGGCCAAGCTGGCCAAGGCCGCACGCCAGGGCGACCTCGTGACGAGGGCCGAGGCCAACACCACGAAGATGCTCCAGGGCCTGCTCGGCAAGCTCGGCTTCACCGACGTGCAGGTGAACTTCGCCCCCGCGGCGGGAGCGTCGACGAGCGCGGCCACGGCCACGAACGGTCGGTGACCCCCGGCTCCTCGCCCCGCCCTCGGGCGAGGAGCTGCGGGTCCCACCCCGCGCGTTCGGCGTCGTAGGGTGCCGCCCATGACCGACGACACGACCGAGGCGACCGGGGCGAGCCGTGGCGCGGGCGGCCCGCTCGCCGGCGTGCGCGTGCTCGACCTCACGACGAACCTGTCCGGCCCGTTCGCCACGATGATCCTCGCCCAGCAGGGCGCCGACGTGATCAAGATCGAGCGCCCGCCGGGCGGCGACATCCTGCGCAACGTGGGGAGCCGACGAGGTGGCGTGTCGTCGTACTTCGTGAACACCAACTGGGGGAAGCGCTCGGTCGCGCTCGACCTCAACGACGACGCCGACAAGGCCACGTTCGCCCGCCTGGTCGCCCACGCCGACGTGCTGGTCGAGAACTTCCGCCCGACGGTGATGCCGGGGCTCGGCTTCGCCGCCGACGAGCTGCTCGCCCGCCACCCGAAGCTGATCTACGTGGCGATCCGCGGCTTCCCGTCGGGGTCGCGTCTCGCCAACGCTCCCACCTACGACCACGTGATCCAGGCCACCACCGGCTTCGCGGCGAACCAGGCCCACCTCCGCACCGGCGAGCCCCAACTCGTGCAGCAGGGTGTCACCGACAAGATCGCCGGCCTCACCACCGCGCAGGCCGTGGCGGCCGCGTTGTTCGAACGCGAGCGCACCGGCAAGGGTCAGGTGCTCGAGGTGCCGATGCTGCACGCCGCGCTCGCGTTCCTGTGGCCCGACGTCGCCAGCAACACCTCGATCGAAGGTGAGTTCGACCGGGTGCCGCCGCAGTCGCGCACCTACCGCCTCACCGCGACGGCCGACGGCCACCTCGCGATGATCACCGTGACCACGCCGCAATGGGAGGGTCTGCTGCGCACCGTCGGACGCGACGACCTCGTGGGCAACCCCGACTACGCGACGCCGCACCTGCGCGGCAAGAACGGCGCGGCGATCATGAAGGACGCGGCGCAGACCATCGCCACGATGCCGACCGCCGAGGTGGTCGCGAAGCTGTCGGCCGAGGGAGTGCCGTGCGCCGCGGTCGTCGCGCTCGACGACGTGCCCGCGGTGGTCGAGGAGCTCTCTCCCGGCTTCCTCGTCCACGAGGAGCACCCGCAGCTCGGCGCGGTGCTCCACCCGCGCCCGGCGGTGGAGTTCGCGGCGCTGCCCGACCCGCGGCCGTCACCCGCGGTCGGTGAGCACACCGACGAGGTGCTGGCGGAGCTCGACGCGCTCGACGCGCTCGACGCGCTCGACGCCGATTGACGCGGGCTCAGCCGTTCTTCGGCAGGTCGCGGTAGGGAGTGTCCTTCTCGGGACCCGGCTCGCGCGGCAGGCCGAGCACCCGCTCCCCGATGATGTTGCGCTGGATCTCGTCGGTGCCGCCGTAGATCGACGGTCCCTGCGCGAACAGCATCGCCTCGGTGTAGCGGCTGTACTCGTGGCCGGTGGCCGCCGCGAGCACCGCCTCGTCGTCGGAGTTGTAGGGGTGCAACATCGCGTACGGCCCGAGGATCGCGCCGGTGAGGTCGCGGGTGAGCCGGTGGATGCGGCTCATCCCCAACTTCAGGATGTTGCCGAGGCCGGGCACCTCGCGGCCCTGTCTGGCCAGCGCACGCTGCCGCAGATTGGTGGTGCGGCCGAGCTCGTTCCAGGTGTAGAGCCACGCGAGGTCCTGGCGGATCGCCGGGTCGTCGAGGCGGCCGTGCTCACGAGCGAGGGCGGCGAGTCGTTCCGTGCTCGACCCGGTGCCCCCACCGATCACCCGCTCGCGCGCGCCCACGAGGTCGCCGGCGCGCTGGTCGAGGTCGCCGCGGATGCTGCCCGGCAGCGCGGTGCCGCCCGCGCCGCCACCACCGGCACCGAGGCCGGTGCGCTCGAACATGAGCGTGGTGTTGGCGACCGCCCATCCGTTGTTCACCCCGCCGATCGCCGCGTCGTCGCGGACGCGCGCGTCGTTCAGGAACACCTCGTTGAACATCGTGCGGCCGGTGAGCTCGCGCAGCGGCCGCACCTCGACGCCGGGCTGGCGCATGTCGCACGCGAACCACGTGATGCCCTTGTGCTTGGGCGCGTCGGGGTCGGTGCGGGCGAGGAGCATGCCCCAGTCGGACCAGTGCCCGCCCGACGTCCACACCTTCTGGCCGTTCACGACCCACTCGTCGCCGTCGCGCTCGGCCCTGCAGTTCAACCCCGCGAGGTCGGACCCCGCACCGGGCTCGGAGAACAGCTGACACCACGCGGCCTTGCCGGTCGCGATGTCGCGCAGGTAGGTGCGGCGCTGCTCGTCGCTCCCGTGCACCGCGATGGTGGGGCCGGCGAGCATGCGCCCGAGTCCGCCCGGCGCGCCGAGCGCACCGAACCGGGCGATGGCCTGCTCCACCCGCACCGCCTCCGAGCGCGAGAGCCCGCGCCCGTACCAGTCGACGGGCCACGTGGGCGCCGCCCAGCCCGAGTCGCCGAGCCGCTCCCACCACTCGCCGACGGTGAGGTCGGGGTCCCAGTTCGCCTCGAGCCAGGCGGTGACCTCGGCGACCACGTCGGGGCCGGCGTCGGTGTCGGGCGCGGTCATCGCACGACGCTCAGCCGTTGTTGAGCTGCTCGGAGAGCAGCTTGACCTCGTCGAACGCGCTCTCGGGGATGACCAGCCCGTCGGTGGAGTCGATCTCGGCGAAGTGGTCGCGCACCTCTTCGAGGGTGACCCCGCCAGGCTTGCAGTACCCGGCGCCGAGGCCGATGACCACCCGGGCGACGCGTCCGTTGCCCACCGAGAACACGTGACCCGAGACCGGGCAGTCCTCGTGGGCGAGGAACGCCACCACCGGCGAGACGTACTTCGGGTCGAGCAGCTTCGACAGCTCGGGGCCGAAGATCTCCTCGGTCATGCGGGTGCCGGCGATCGGGGCGATGCAGTTGGCCTTGACGTTGAACTTCTGGCCCTCGATGGCGAGCACGTGGGTGAGACCCACCAGGCCCATCTTCGCCGCGCCGTAGTTGGCCTGGCCGAAGTTGCCGAAGATGCCAGCGTTGGAGGCGGTGTTGATCACGCGGCCGTAGTTCTGCTCCCGCATGAGCTTGAACGCGGGCTGGGTGACGTGGAACGCGCCGCGCAGGTGCACGTCGATCACCGGATCGGTGAACTCGGGTGAGATGTTGTGGAACGCCTTGTCGCGCAGGATGCCCGCGTTGTTCACCACGATGTCGACCCGGCCGAACGCGTCGACCGCGGTCTGGATGATCGCCGCGCCGCCCTCGGGCGTGGCCACCGAGTTGGTGTCGGCCACGGCCTCACCACCCGCGGCGGTGATCTCGTCGACCACGCGCTGGGCCGGGCCGGCGTCGCCGCCCGAGCCGTCGACCGCGCCCCCCAGGTCGTTGACGACCACGCGGCAGCCGCGCTGGGCGAGCAGCAGCGCGTGCTGCCGACCCAGGCCACCACCGGCGCCGGTGATGACCACCACCTGCCCGTCGAATCCGACGTCGACCATGTGTGCGTTCCTCCTGCGATGAGACGGGGAAACCGTACTGCCGAACCTCGGCGGGATGCCGGTCCGGGCCTGCGTCCCCGCGCCGAACGGTCCGTAGACTCCGGAGCCATGTCCGATGACATCCTGCTCGTGGACGTGGCCGACCGCATCGCGGTGGTCACCCTCAACCGCCCCGAGGCGCGCAACGCGCTCTCACGCGACCTGATCGACGCCGTGCTCCAGGCCGTGGCCGACTGCGACGCCGACGACGGGGTCGACGCCATCGTGCTCACCGGCGCCGACCCCGCGTTCTCCGCCGGGCTCGACCTCCGCAGCCTGAGCGGCGATCCCGCCGCCGGGCGACCGTTGCGCCTCGGTGAGCTGCCGGCCGACCTGTTCGGGTCGGTGCGCACACCGGTCATCGCCGCGGTGAACGGCGTCGCCGTCACCGGCGGGCTGGAGCTGGTGTTGGCCTGCGACTTCGTGGTCGCGTCGGAGCGGGCCCGCTTCGCCGACACCCATGCCCGCCTCGCGTTCCTCCCTGGTTGGGCGCTCGGCGTGCGCCTCGCCGAGGCGGTCGGCACCCGTCGGGCCAAGGAGATGAGCATCACGGGGAACTACGTCGACGCGCCCACCGCGCTGGCCTGGGGCCTCGTGAACCACGTGGTGGCCCACGACGAGCTGCTCCCCTTCGCGCGGTCGCTCGCCGCCGACATCGTCTCCAACGACCCCGACGGGGTGCGGGCGCTGCTCGAGATGTACGACCGGGAGACCGACATGGTCTCGGGCGCGGCGCGGGCCGACGAGTCGGTCCGCTTCACCGAGTGGATCAAGGCCGGCGGCGGCACGCCGGACGACGTGGCCCGGCGCCGGGCCGCGCTCGAGGAGCGGGGCCGGTCCCAACAGTCCGGCTGAGGCCGGCAATTCCGGCGTCCGGCCGGGCTTCTCGCCGGCAATCCGGGCGTTCCGCCGGGCTTCACGCTGTTCTCCGGGCGCCGTTACGATACGCCTCCTTATGAAGATCGTCGTCTGCGCCAAACACGTCCCCGCGGGCACCCTCCGCCTCAGCGAAGGCGGGGAGCACCTCGACCGCACCGGCCCCGGTGAGCTCAACCGGACCGACAAGAACGCGATCGAGGAGGCGCTCAAGCTCAAGGAGAGCGCGTCCGCCGAGGTCGTCGTGCTCACCATGGGGCCGAACGAGGCCACCGAGTCGCTGCGGACCGCGCTGGGCATGGGCGCGGATCGCGCGGTGCACGTGA
The DNA here is from genome assembly GCA_963782705.1 of uncultured Actinomycetes bacterium. Classification (GTDB taxonomy): domain Bacteria; phylum Actinomycetota; class Acidimicrobiia; order IMCC26256; family DASPTH01; genus CAVRGQ01. The sequence continues at coordinate 33,218 of CAWAKX010000002.1, forward strand.
ACGACCCCGGCATCGTCGGCTCCGACCTCCTCGCCACCAGCCGGGTGCTGGCCGCGGCGATCGCCCGCGAGTCCGCCGACCTCGTGCTCTTCGGCCAGCAGACCACCGACGGCGGGGGCGCCCTCTTGTGGTCCGCCATCGCCGAACGCCTGTCGCTCCCCTACGCGTCGCAGGCGTCGAAGCTCACCGTGTCCGACGGGGCCGCGCAGATCGAGCGGGAGACCGAGGTCGGCGACGAAGTGGTCGACGTCGCTCTCCCCGCCCTGATCGCGGTGAGCGACGCGGTGAACGAGCCGCGCTACACGTCGCTCAAGGGGATGATGGCGGCCAAGAAGAAGCCGCTCGAGGTGCTCACCCTCGCCGATCTCGGCGTCGACGCCGCCGCGGTCGGCACCGGGGGCTCGGCGACCGTCGTGAAGTCGCTCGGCGCGCCGCCCGCCCGTGAGGGTTCGATCACGATCGACGACGAAGCCGGCGCGGCCGCGGCCATCGTCGACTACCTGGTCGCGAGGGAGCTGGTATGAGCGTGCTCGTGTTCCTCGAACACGCGGGCGACGACCCCACCAAGGGCGCGCTCGGCGTGTTGTCGAAGGCCGCGTCGCTCGGCGCGGGCGACGTCGCCGCGGTCGTCGTGGGCGCCGGCGCGCTCGACGGGAGCGCCCTGCAGTCGGTGGTGCAGGCCGCGGGCGACCACGGCGCATCGGTCGTCCACGTGGCCACCGACGACCGCTTCGACCCGCCGCTGCCGCAGCCGCGCGTCGACGTGCTCGCCGCGCTGGTGGCCGAGCACGGCTACGACACCATCCTGTTCTCGAACTCGGTGCTCGCGGCCGACGTGGCCGCCGGGCTCGCGGCGCGCCTCGAGGCCGGCATCAACTGGGACCTCGTCGACCTCGTCGTCGACGGCGGCGAGCTCGTCGGCAAGCAGCCCGCGCTCGGCGACACGATGCTCGCCGAGGTGGGCTGGCGTTCGCCGCAGCGCATCGCCCTCTTCCGGGCCGGTTCGTTCGAGGCCGCACCCACCGGCGGGAGCGCCACCGCGCAGCCGGTGAGCGTGGAGCCCGCGCCCCACTCGCTCGGCGCCACCGTCGCCTCCCGCACCGTGCGCGCCGACGAAGGCCCCTCGATCGAGGACGCCGAGGTCATCGTGGCCGGCGGCATCGGCCTCGGCTCCGAGGAGGGCTTCGGCCTGGCCGAGGAGCTCGCCGGCGTGCTCGGCGGCGCCGTGGGCGCCACCCGTGCCGCGGTCTACAAGGGCTGGTACCCGTACTCGGCGCAGATCGGCCAGACCGGCAAGACCGTGTCGCCCCGCCTCTACCTCGCGCTCGGCATCTCGGGCGCGGTGCAGCACAAGGTCGGGATGCAGAACTCGAAGACGATCGTGTCGATCAACAAGGACGCGAACGCGCCGATCTTCGAGTTCAGCGACCTCGCGGTGGTCGGCGACGTGCAGGTGATCGTGCCCGAGCTGATCGCCCGTCTGCGCGAGCGCGCGGGTTCGTAGTGGCCCGCCCCGCCGACTTCCCGCCGCCCTACGACCCGGGCTACTTCGTCGCCGAGCCGACCGACCCCGTCGACGAGCGCATCGAGGTCGGCGTGCTCGTGGTGGGGGCGGGGCCCGCGGGGCTCGCCTGCGCGATCCGTTTCGGTCAGCTGCTCGAGGAGCACCCCGACGTCGCCGAGCAGCTCGGCGAAGTGCCGCTCGCGGTGCTCGAGCAGGGCAAGACGCCCGGCTCGCACCTCCTGTCGGGCGCGGTGATCAACCCGGGTTCGCTCGAACGTCTGTTGCGCGACCGCGGCGGCATCGAGGCGCTGCCGGCCTACGGCACGGTCGAGAAGGAGTCGGTGTGGGTGATGACCGGCGACCGCGCCGTCACCATCCCCACTCCCCCGCCGATGCGCAACGACGGCAACCTCGTGGTGTCGCTCGCGCAGGTCGGCCGCTTCCTCGCCGAGCAGGCCGAGGAGGCGGGGGCGATGATCCTGCCCGAGACCACCGGTCAGCAGCTCCTCGTGGAGGACGGCAAGGTCGTCGGTGTGCGCACCGGCGACAAGGGCCGCGGCTTCGCCGGTGAGGAGCTCGGCAACTTCGAGCCCGGCAGCGACATCGTCGCCGGGGTGACCGTGCTCGCCGAGGGCACCCAGGGCCACCTCACCAACGTGGCCGACGAGCAGTTCGACCTCCGCGGCAACGCGGCCCCGCAGGTGTGGGAGCTCGCGGTCAAGGAAGTGTGGAAGGTCGCCACGCCGCTCGACCGCGTGCTCACCACCATGGGCTGGCCGCTGCGGCCCCAGGCCAGGTACCGCGAGTTCGGCGGCGGCTTCCTCTACCCGATGGGCGACGACCTGGTCGCGATCGGGATGGTGGTGGGCCTCGACTACCGCGACACGCAGCTGTCGGTGCACGACCTGCTGCAGGAGTTCAAGACCCACCCGCGCATCCGCCCCATCCTCGAGGGTGGCGAACGGCTGGAGTGGGGCGCCAAGACGATCCCGGGCGGCGGCTTCCACGCGTTGCCCGAACGGCTGCACGCGCCGGGGCTGTTGGTGTGCGGCGACGGCGCGGGCATGGTCAACATCCCCACGCTGAAGGGCGTGCACTACGCCGTCGAGTCGGGGATCCTCGCCGCCGAAGCCGCGTGGGCCGAGCTCACCGGCGCCGACGCCGGGTCCGGCGCCGCGCTCGCCGGCTACGACGACGCCCTGAAGGCGAGCTTCATCTGGTCCGACCTGCACAAGGTGCGCGACATGCGCTCGGTGTTCGGTCGCGGCTTCTTCGTGGGCGGCGCGCTGTCGAGCCTCATGATGCTGACCGGTGGCCGCGTCGCGCTGGGCACCGTGCGCACCGAGCCCGACGCCGACGCCGAACTGCTCACGACCGACCGTGCGGCCACCTACCCCACCCCCGACGGCACGCTCACCTTCGACAAGCTCACGTCGGTGTTCGCGTCGGGCAACAAGTCGCGTGACGACCAGCCCAACCACATCGCGGTGAGCGAACGGGTGTCACCCGACGTCGCCGAGATGTGGGTGCACATGTGCCCGGCGCAGGTGTACTCGGTGGGCGAGCTCGGCGACGACGGGCTGGTCACCGTGGAGATCGCGCCGTCGAACTGCGTGCAGTGCGGGGCCATCGCGGCGAAGGGCGGCCGCCTCAGCCTCCCCGAGGCCGGCTCCGGCCCCGAGTACTGGCAGACCTGACGGGTTACGTGGCGGTGAGGTCGAGGTCGGGCGGCGGCGCGTCCGGCAGCTTCCAGCGCAGGAAGCCCTTGTCGTACTTCTCGTGGTACGCGTTCGCCTCGTCGATCATCTTGGTGTAGTTCGCCTCGAAGGCGTCCCAGTCCTCGGCCTCGATGTTGGCCTTGAGGGCGCCGACGATGCCGCCGATGAACTCGTCCATGTCCTCGGTGTACTTGGGACGCAGGATCGAGCCCTTCTCCATCAGGTTGACGGCTTCCTTGAGCTGGAACATGGCCAGCTTCTTGTTGCCCGCCTTGCCCGCGTAGTAGCACTTCCAGATCCGCTCGCCGACCTGCGGCATGATCTCGGCCATCCCCGGCATGAGGTGCCCGAGATCGCTGAGGTCGAACGATCCGCCCTTGATCGCGATTTCGTGGTCGTGGTCAGTCATGGCGGCGAATCTATCGCGATCAGATGTCGATCTTCTCGTCGTCGCTGAGCTCCCGCCGCTCCCGCACCGGCAGGCAGCGAGAAGCCGACCGGCGGCTCGCGCCACGCCGGCGGCGGGTTGCCCGCCTCGGCGTCGCGGATCGCCCGCCACACCCGCTCGGGCGCGAGGGGCATGTCGAGGTGACGCACGCCGAGGTGACTCAGCGCGTCGACCACTGCGTTCTGCACCGCGGGCGTGCTGCCCACCGTCGCCGACTCGCCGATGCCCTTGGCGCCGAGTGGGTTCATCGGCGTGGGCGTCTCGGTGTGGGCGACGTCCCAGGCGCCGAACTCGGCCGCGCTCGGGATGGCGTATTCGGCAAAGGTCGACGTGAGCGGGTTGCCGTCGGCGTCGTAGACGAACTCCTCGTAGAGGGCCTGCGAGATACCGGACGCCAGTCCGCCGTGCACCTGCCCGTCGACGAGCATCGGGTTGACGATGCGACCGCAGTCGTCGACCGCCACGTGGCGGCGCAGCTCCACCCGGCCGGTGTCGGCGTCGATCTCCACCACCGCGACGTGCGCGCCGAACGGGAACGTCGCGCCCTTGGCCGTGAAGTCGTATTCGGCGGTGAGCGGCTCGCCGTCGGCGGCCGCCTGCGCCGCGATCTCGCCCCATTCGAGGGCGCGCGCCGGCACCCCGGCGACCGAGAACGCGCCGCGCTCACCGAGCACGACGTCCTCGGGTGCGGCCTCGAGCATGTCCGCGGCGATCTGCCGCGCGCGGTCGAGCACCAGGCGCGAGGCCTCGAGCACCGCGCTGCCCGCGATCTGCAGCGAGCGTGACCCGCCGGTGCCGTTGCCGCGCGGCACGAGCGCGGTGTCGGACTGCACGAACGTGATGCGCTCGATGGGAATGCCCAGCTCTCCCGCCACGATCTGCGAGTACGCCGTTGCGTGACCCTGCCCGTGCGCCGACGTGCCGGCCTTGACCGTGACGTCACCCTGCGCGTCGATCGCCACCTCACCGAAGTCGCCACCACCCTGCGCGGTGATCTCGACGTAGGTGCAGAGGCCGATCCCGAGGAGCGTGCGGTCGCCGCGCGCCCGCCGCTCCGCCTGCTCGGCGAGCAGCGCGTCGTACCCGGCGATGCGCAACGCCTCGGTGAGCGCGGCGTCGTAGTCGCCGACGTCGTAGGTCTGGCCGGCCGGGGTGCTGTAGGGGAACTCGTCGGGGCGGATGAAGTTGCGACGCCGGAGCTCGGCGGGGTCGATGCCCAGCTCGTCGGCCGCCATGTCGACGATCCGCTCGATCATGGCCGCGGCCTCCGGACGGCCCGCGCCGCGATACGCGCCGACGGGCGCGGTGTTGGTGAGCACGGCTGCACCGTCGTGACCCACCACGGGGATGCGGTACACGCCGGGCGCCATCGATCGCGTGGGGCCGTTGGCGAACATGCCACCGAAGCCGCCGTACGCTCCGCTGTCGCCCACGACCCGCGACCGCAGCCCGACGAACGTGCCGTCGCGCAGGAGGCCGAGCTCCACGTACTGGACCTGCGCGCGCCCGTGGGGGAGGACGAGGAGATCCTCGGAACGGGACTCGATCCACTTCACCGGTCGGCCGAGGTCGAGCGCGAGGCGTGTGGCCACGAGGCCCTCCGCCGGCCAGTGCTTGCCCCCGAACGACCCGCCGACGTGGGGCGCGATCAGCCGGACGTCGCCGCGGTCGAGCCCGAACTGCTTCGCGATCTTGGCCCGGATCGAGTGGGGCGACTGGCAGGCGAGGTAGACGGTGAGCCGGAATTCGTCACCTGCGCCACCGGGCACGACCGCGACCGCCTGGCCTTCCATCGGGGCAACGGCCACGCGCTGGTTCTCGAACCGCCCGCGCACGACGACCTCCGCGCCGGCCAGGGGGTCGTGGCCATCGGGTTCGCGCTGACCCAACGCGACGTTGCTCCCGAGCTCGGGGAACAACGGCGGAGACGCGGGGTCGAACGCCGTCTCGATCCCCACGACCGCGGGGAGCGGGTCGTAGTCGACGACCACCTGCTCGGCGGCGTCGACTGCGGCGGTGCGCGAAGTCGCCGCCACCACGGCCACCGCGTCGCCGACGTAGCGCACCCGCTCCTTCGCGAGCGGCCACTGCTCCGCCAGGGGATTGAGCGTCATGAGTCCCGTGTGCATCGGCAGGTCGAGATCCGCCGCGGTCCACACGCCCACCACGTCGGGCATGGCGCGGGCGGCCTCCACCTCGATGGCGCCGATCTCGGCGTGCGCGATCGGCGAACGTACGAACGCCAGGTGCAGCACGTCGGCGCCGAGGTCGAGGTTGTCGACGAAGGTGCCCTGACCGCGCAGCAGCGTGGGGTCCTCCACCCGGCGCACCGGCGCGCCGACGAGGGAACCGGCTCCGAATCCGACGGTCATGACGACACTCCCCGGGGTCCGGCGGCCACGGTGGTGAGCGCCCGCCCGACGAGCACCCGGGCGAGATGCTCCCGGTACTCGGCCGAGGCGTTGAGATCGGTCGGGGCGTCGGTGCCCTCGGCCGCGACCGCCGCCGCGTCGGCCGCGCTCGCGCCCGCCGCCAACGCAGCTTCCACCGCGGCGGCCCGCACCGGCCGGGACGCCATGTTCACCAGCGCCACGCCGGGGCGGTCACCCCCGACCGCGGCGACGCCGACGATCGCCCAGTCCTGGGCCCGCCGGTTGAACTTCTCGAACGCCCACCCGGCGCCGGCGACCTTGGGCACCCGCACCTCGGTGATGATCTCGTCGGGCGCGAGCGCGGTCTCGAGGAAGTCGACGAAGAACTCGTCGGCCGCGATCTCGCGCTCCCCTGCGGCCCGCGGGCCACGATGGTGCCGCGGAGCGCGAGCACCACTGCGGGCAGGTCCGATGCGGGATCGCCGTGGGCGAGCGAGCCGCCGAGCGTGCCGCGGTGACGCACCTGCGGATCACCGACCTTGGCCGCGGCCGCCGCGAGGATCGGCGCCGCCGCGTGCACCAGCGGATCGTGCACCACCTGGTGGTGACGGGTGAGACCGCCGATGGCGAGGTGATCGCCGCCGTCGCGCACGCCGGCGAGATCGTCGAGACGGCCGACGTCGACGAGCACCGACGGCGTGGCGAGACGCAGCTTCATCAGCGGGAGCAGCGAGTGGCCGCCGGCGAGCAGCTTGGCCTCGTCGCCGTACTCGGCGAGCAGCGCGATCGCGTCGTCGACCGATTCGGCCCGCACGTAGGAGCACGCGGCGGGGATCACACGCCACCGCCCGCCATCTCCGCCGAGCCCGCCATCTCCGCCGAGCCCGCCATCTCCGCCGAGCCCGCCACCACCGCGGCCACGATGTTCTGGTAGCCGGTGCACCGGCAGAGGTTGCCCTCCAGGCCCTCGCGCACCTCGGCTTCGGTGAGCGCGCCACCCTCGGCGGCCAACGACACCGCCGCCATCACCATGCCCGGGCGTGCAGTACCCGCACTGCAGGCCGTGGTGCTCCCGGAACGCGGCCTGCATCGGGTGCAGGTCCCCGTCGCCGGCCAGCCCTTCGATGGTGGTGACGTCATCCCCGTCGGCCTGGGCGGCCAGCACCGTGCACGACTTCACCGACTCGCCGTCGAGCAGCACCGTGCACGCGCCGCAGGACGACGTGTCGCAACCGATGTTGGTGCCCGTGAGCCCCACCACCTCCCGCAGGTACTGCACCAGTAGGGTGCGCGCCTCGACGGTGTTCCTCGTCGGGACGCCGTTGACGCCGATCGTGACCTCCAGCGAGGCCTGCTCCCTTGACATGGCCGGGACACTACGACGGCGACGAGGAGCAGGGCCACCCATGCAGACCCCACAGTTCGACGACCCCGAGGTGCTCGCCGAGGTGCAGGCGGCGTTCGACCGTTACGAGCACGCCCTGGTGGCCAACGACCGCGAAGCGCTGATCGCGTTCTTCCTCGACGCGTCCACCACCGTGCGCTACGGCATCGACGACTCGCAGTACGGGCACGAGGAGCTGGCGGAGTTCCGCCGCACGCAGGCGATCGCGACGCCGCCGCGCGCGTTGCGGCGAACGGTCATCACCACCTTCGGTCGCGACGTCGCGGTCGCCAACACCGAGTTCGTCCCCCACGGGTCCGACGCCGTCGGTCGGCAGTCGCAGACCTGGCTGCGCACCGACGCCGGATGGAAGATCGTGAGCGCGCACGTGTCGTGGCTGGGAGGGCGCGCACCCTGACCGGTCGCTGACCGGATCCCGTCACAGAGCTGTGGGCGGGACGCGAGATCACGATCAGCATCCAGACTCCGTGGCGTCACTGCGGGCACACCGCCCGGCAACCGGGCATCCGTACCTTGACCTGCATGTATACGGAGGCGCATACCGACGAGCCGTCGCGCGGTGAGCGGGTCTTCCTCGAGCTGAAGTCGCGCCTGCTCGCCGGCGAGTTCCCCCTCGGAGGCCGCCTCGGCGAGGAGCGCATCGCGGGACTGCTCGGGGTGTCACGCACCCCGGTGCGCGAGGCGCTGCTGCGGCTGCACGCCGAAGGCCTCGTCGACCGCCACCCCGAGGGCGGCTTCGTCCCGGTGGTCCCCGACGTCACCGCGATCCGTGCGTGCTACGAGGTGCGGGTCGCGCTCGAGGTCCAGGCGCTGCGGCGACCCGCCTCGTTGGCGACCACGCACGACGCGGCGCAGATGGAGGCGCTGCTCGCGCAGTGGCGGGGGTTCGCCGAGTCGGTGCCCACCACCGGATCGGAGTTCGTCCTCGTCGACGAGTCGTTCCACCTCGCGCTGGCGGCCGCCGCGGGCAACGCGGTGATCGTCGAGGTGCTGAACACGGTGAACGAGCGCATCCGCATCGTGCGGATGCAGGACTTCACCACCGAGGACCGCATCGAGGAGACCGTCCGCCAGCACATCGGCATCGCCGAGGCGGTGCTCGCGGGCCGGGCCGACACCGCCGTCGAGCGCTTCGGCGACCACCTCGAGGAGTCGCTCGCAGTGGTCGAGCAGCGGACCCTGCAGGCCATCTCGCTCATGACCGCACGATCGACGAGGCCGGCATGAGCGCCGCGACCGCTCCGATCGGCCCGTCGGCCACCTCGGTGCCGCGCCTCGCGGTGCGCGGCATGACCAAGCGCTTCGGTGAGGTCCTCGCCAACGACGCCGTGGACCTCACCGTCGCTCCCGGCGAGGTGCACGCGCTGCTCGGGGAGAACGGCGCGGGCAAGAGCTGCCTCATGAAGCTGGTGTACGGCGTGTACGCCCCCGACGCCGGCACCGTGCGAGGTCGACGGCGAGCCCGTGCCGCACCACTCCCCGGCCGCGGCCCGGGCCGCGGGCATCGGCATGGTGTTCCAGGACCTGCGCCTGATCCCCGCGTTCACGGTCACCGAGAACATCGCGCTCGCACTCGATCTGCACGGCCTGCGCTTCGACCGGCGCGGCCTGGCCCGCAGCATCAGCGAGGCGAGCGAGCGCTTCGGTCTCGCCGTGGACCCCAACGTCGTTGGTGCGGCGCCTGTCGATCGGCGAGCGCCAGCGCGTCGAGATCCTCAAGGTGCTGATGGCCGGGGCGCGGCTGGTGATCCTCGACGAGCCGACCAGCGTGCTCGCGCCCCAGGAGGTCGACTCCCTGTTCGCGGGCGTCGAGCAGCTGCGCGCCGAGGGGCTCTCCGTGGTGATCATCACCCACAAGCTGCGGGAGACCCGCTCCATCGCCGACCGCGTGACCGTGCTGCGCGGCGGCAAGCTCATCCTCGGCGCGGTACCCACCGCGTCGGTGTCCGACCCCGACCTCATCGAGGCGATGGTCGGGCGCCGCGTGCCCTCGCTCCCCGCCGGGCGCAGCGCGCCGCTGCGACGATCGGCCGGCCGCGCTCGAGCTCGCCGACGTCACCGTCGAGGGCGCGAAGGGCCGCCATGCGCTCGACCACGTCTCGCTCACCGTGCGCTGCCGGCGAGCTCCTCGGCGTCGCCGGGGTCGCCGGGCAACGGCCAGCTCGCGCTCTACGAGGCGATTCTCGGGCTCCGGAGCCTGAGCTCGGGCCGCATCGTCGTCGACGGCACCCCGCTCCCCCGCCACGATCCCCGGGCGGCGCGCGATGCCGGCGTCGTCGGCGTCCCCGAGGACCCGGTCGACGAAGCCGTGGTCCCGGGCCTCGACGTCGCCGCGCACGTCGCGCTCGCCGACCTGCCCGCGCTTCCGGCGCGGGCCTCGGCATCGACTGGCGCAAGGTCCGTCGCCACACCGAGGAGATGAGCGAGCAGACCGACCTCCGCCTCGCGGCATCGCACCGGGAGATGGCGGCACTGTCGGGCGGCAACATCCAGCGGGTCATCCTCGGGCGGGCGTTCACCACCGACGGCTGCCGGGTGCTGGTGGCCGCGTACCCGAGCCGGGGCCTCGACATCGCGACCACGCGCCGCACGCAGGAGCTGCTGCTCGAACGGCGCGCCGAGGGTGCTGGGCGTGCGTCGTGATCTCCGAGGACCTCGACGAGCTCATGGAGCTCTCCGACCGCATCGCGGTGATGCACGCCGGGAAGGTCACCGGAGTGGTCGAACCCGCGGCACACGGACGCGTACGAGATCGGTCGCCTCATGCTCGGCACCGACGAGGAAGACGACGAGCCCGTCGAGGAGGTGGTGGCGTGAACGAGGGAGACCGCACCGCGGACGAGCGTCGCGAACTGGTGCTGCGCGCGTTGCGCAACGCCGGACGCGTGCTCCTCGCGCTCGCGGGCGCGATCGTGATCTTCGGCGTCTTCATGAAGATCAAGGGCGTCGACCCCGTCACCGCGTACCGCGACATGTGGGACTCGACGGTGAACGGGAACGACTCGCTCGAGCAGATCCTGGTGAAGGCGACGCCGCTGATCCTCGCCGCGCTGGCCGTCACCGTGCCCGCCCGGGCCGGCCTGGTGAACGTCGGCGGCGAAGGACAGCTCGTGCTCGGCGGTATCGGCGCCGCGGCGGTGGTCATCTGGTTCGGCAACACGATGCCGACCGGGGTGCAGCTGCTGCTGATGGCCCTGTTCGGGGCGATCGCCGGTGCGCTGTGGGCGGGCATCGCGGCGGCGATGCGCCTGCTCGTGAACGTCAACGAGGCGGTCACCACCCTGCTGCTCAACTACGTGGCGCTCTACCTCATGCTCTATCCTGATCTACGACCCGTGGAAGGACCTCCAGGGGTCGGGGCAACCGGCCACGCCGCCGCTCGCCGGCGCGGTCGCAGCTCCCGCTCCTCGGCGACAGCACGCGTGCACGCGGGCATCTTCGTCGCCATCGCGGCCACGGTCGTCATCTGGTTCCTGCTCACCCGCACGTCGTGGGGCTTCCGCCTCTCGGTGGTCGGCGGCAACCCCGAAGCCGCCCGCCAGGCCGGGTTGCGGGTCGGCCTGCTGCTGCTCAGCGCCATGCTCGTCGGCGGTGCGCTCGCCGGCCTCGGCGGCTTCACGCAGCTCGCCGGCGTCGAGTACAAGCTCCGCCCCAACTTCCTCGTCGACCTACGGCTACATCGGCTTCCTGGCCAGCTGGCTCGCCCGGCACCACCCGGTGCGAGTCGCCATCGCGGCGACGCTCCTCGCGGCGATCGTCGGTCGGCGGCGACAGCCTGCAGCTCGACTCCGCGCTGCCCGCGGCGTCGGTCAACGTCCTCATGGCCCTCGTCCTGCTCGGCGTGTTCGGGTGGGGCGCCAAGAAGAAGGCGGTGGCGGCGTGAACCTCGGACTCGAGGTCGCGATCGGCGGCGTACGCGGTGGCACGTCCATCCTCTACGCCGGTCTCGGCGAGACGGTGTCGGAGCGGGCCGGCGTGGTGAACCTCGGCATCGAGGGCAGCATGCTCTGCGGCGCGCTCGGCGCCTACGCCGCCAACGCCGCGCCGGGCAACCCGTGGATCGGCGCGCTCGGCGGCGCGGCCGCCGGCGGCGCGCTCGCCGCTGGTGCACGCGTACTTCGTGCTCAGCCGTCGCTCGAACCAGCTCGCCACCGGCCTCGTGGTGCTGTTCCTCGCGCTCGGCGTCACCTCGTTGTTCGGCGCCGCGTACGTCGACGAGATCATCACACCGTTCACGCCGTGGAACGTCCCGCTGCTCTCCGACATCCCCTGGATCGGCGAGATCTTCTTCCAGCACCGATCCGCTCACCTACATCTCGCTACCTCCTGGTCCCGCTCGTGTGGTGGTTCCTGTTCCGCAGTCGCTGGGGTCTGCTGGTGCGCGGCGCCGGCGAGCGCACCGAGGTGCTGCGCACCTACGGCCACCACCCGCAGCTCGTGCAGTACGTCGCCGTCGTGATCGGCGGCGTGCTCGCCGGACTCGGCGGCGCACAGCTCTCGACCGCGTACGCGAACGCGTGGTTCGAGAACATGGTGCTGGGCCGTGGCTTCATCGCCGTGGCGGTCGTGATCTTCGCCACCCGCCAACCCTTCAAGGTGGCCGCCGGCGTCGTTCCTCTTCGGCGCCGCGCTCGCACTGTCGCCGGCGCTCCAGGCACGCGGCGTGAGCATCAACCAGTTCGCGCTCGAGCGCCATCCCGTACGTCGCGACGCTCGTCGTCCTGCTCATCGTCGGGCGTCGAGGCGCCGCCGAGGCACCCGAAGGACTCAAGAAGGTCTTCGAGATGTCACCCAGTGGCTGATCGTCGCGGCGAGGGCACCGCCGATCACCACGGTCCGGTTCCGGACCGGTTCCACTCCCCCAAACCAGAAGGAGCATTCATGCGCAAGCGTTGGACGACCGTCGTGGTCATGGCCGCGATGGTCATGACATCGATCGTGGCGGTGGCGGGGACCTCAGCCGCCCAGACGGCCACACCGGGTCAGGACAGCAAGGCCGTCGGCTTCATCTTCGTCGGCCCGAAGGACGACTTCGGCTACAACCAGGCCGCGTACGAGGGCTCCCAGGCCGTGAAGAAGGCCTATCCCAAGCTCAAGGTGCTCACCGCCGAGAACGTGCCCGAGGACGACGACGCGGCGCGCGTCATGGAGAGGCATGATCGACCAGGGCGCCAAGATCATCTTCGCCACGAGCTACGGCCACCTCGACGCGGCGCTGAAGGTCGCCAAGGCGCACCCCGACGTCGCCGTGGTGCAGCAGGGCAACTTCATCAAGGACAGCATCCCGGCCGAACGCGGGCACGTACTTCGGCACGGTGTACGAGCCGGTGTACCTCGCCGGCATGGCGGCCGGCATGGCCACCAAGAGCAACAAGCTCGGCTACGTGTACGCGTTCCCGATCCCGCAGACCATCAACAACATCGACGCCTTCGAGCTCGGTGCGCAGTCGGTGAACCCCAAGGCGAAGACCTACACCGTCAACACCTCGTCGTGGTGTGACCCGGCGGCAGCAGGCCGAGGCGGCCAAGAGCCTGCTCGGCCAGGGCGTCGACGTGCTCACCCAGCACCAGGACTGCACCGCCACCGTGATCAAGACGGCCGAGGCGGCGGGCGCGATGACCGTCGGGTACCACGCCGACGCGTCGAAGCTCGCGCCGAAGGGCTGGATCACCGGTTCGGAGTGGGACTGGGGCGACGCTGTACACCGACATCGTGAAGACCGCGCTGGCGGGTGACGTTCACCGGCAGTCAAGTACAACGCCAACTACCGGGTCGGCTACAAGACGGGCAACAACCCGTTCGTGCAGTCGAAGTTCGGGAAGATGATCACCGCCGCCGAGAAGAAGAAGATCGCCGCCGCCAAGGCCGAGATCTCCTCGGAAGCCGGCTCGCCCTTCGCCGGCCCGGTCGTCGACCAGGACGGCAAGGTCCTCTTCGCCGACGGCGTGATCCCGACCTACGCCGAGATCGAGGCGACCGACGTGTTCGTCAAGGGTGTCCAGGGCGACATCCCCAAGAGCTGACACGTCTCCATTCGTGCGTGGGGGGAGTCCGCTCCCCATGGGCTCCCCCCACGCACTCCTCCGCTTCGACCCCAGGTCTGCTGATGAGCCTCTCCGACAGCGTTCCCTACCCCTGGCCGTTCGACGGCGACGCCGGCCTCGCCCCCGAGCGGACCGCGCTGGTCCTCTGCGGCGCCCAGCGGTGCTGGGCCGAGCTCGACCCCGCCATCACCGCGCTGCTCCCCGCGCTCGCCGCCGGTGCACGCGCGGCCGGACTGCGGGTGGTGCTGGTGCGACACGCGCGCCGACACGAGACCGGTCGCCCCGGCGCCGACCTGCCTCGCGTCGGCGAACCCGCCGCCACCCTGCTCCTCGAACCCGCGCCGGGCGACGTCGTGATCGACGCGCCCACCCACGACGGGTTCATCGACACCCCGCTCGAGGCCGCCCTGCGCGCGCACGGCATCGACCACCTCGTGTTCGCCGGCCTCGCCGCGGAGACCGTGGTCGACAGCACGCTGCGCAGCGCGAACGACCGCGGCTACGAGTGCATCACCCTCACCGACGCGTGCGCGCCGTTCGATCCCGACACCGGCGCGCGGGCGCGGGCCTCGATCACGATGTCGGGCGGCATCTTCGGCGCCATCGCCCCCACCGCCGCGGTGGCCGCGGCGTACGGCATCGCGCTTCCTTCGTCCCCCACCACTCCCGAGGAGATCCCCGCATGACCGCAGTCGTCATCGACGCCGACCCGTACCCGTGGCCCTTCGACGGCACCCTCGACCCCGCCCACACCGCGCTGATCTGCATCGACTGGCAGATCGACTTCTGCGGTCCCGGTGGCTACGTCGACACGATGGGCTACGACCTGTCGCTCACCCGCGCCGGCCTCGAGCCGACCGCCAAGGTGCTCGACGCGGTGCGCGCCGCGGGCTGGACGGTGATCCACACCCGCGAAGGGCACCGACCCGACCTGTCGGACCTGCCCGCCAACAAGCTGTGGCGCTCGCAGCGCATCGGCGCCGGGATCGGCGACGCCGGCCCGTGCGGCCGGATCCTCGTGCGGGGCGAGCCCGGCTGGGAGATCGTGCCCGAGGTCGCGCCGCTCGAGGGCGAGCCGATCATCGACAAGCCGGGCAAGGGCGCGTTCTACGCGACCGACCTCGAGCTCCTGCTCCACAAGCGGGGCATCACCCACCTCGTGTTCACCGGCATCACCACCGACGTGTGCGTGCACACGACGATGCGCGAGGCCAACGACCGCGGGTTCGAGTGCCTGCTCCTCTCCGACTGCACCGGCGCGACCGACTACGACAACTACCTCGCCGCGCTCAAGATCGTCACGATGCAGGGCGGCGTGTTCGGCGCGGTGGCCACGTCCGACGCGCTGCTCGAGCGCGTTGGCCGACTGATGCGGATCACGGGGAGCATCGCCACCGCGGCGTTCCACGACGCGCGTGCGCTGCTCGCCGCGACCGCGCTGGAGCACCCCCGCGACCGCGTCCCGTTCGAGTACGCACCCGACGGCGCGCCCGCCGGGCCACCGCCCTGGGACCCGCCGCGGCAGATGCTGCCGACCGACGCCCGGGGCGCCATCGTCGACGCGGCGCGCGACCTGCGCGTGCGCAAGGTGAGCGTCCAGGAGCTCGTGCAGGACGCACTGGCGGCCGGGCGGCGCTCCGCCGAGCTCGGCGGCTTGGTCTACGAGGCCCCGGAGGCGCTCCGGCGCGCCGAGGCGTGCGACGCCGAGCTCGCCGCGGGGTTCGACCGGGGACTGCTGCACGGCATCCCGATCACGGTGAAGGACGTCATCGACGTCGCCGGAATGCCGACGCGCGCCGGGTCCGACGCGTACGCCGCGACCCCCGCGCGCAACGCCGAGTCGGTCGCGCGGCTCGAAGCCGCCGGCGCGATCGTGATCGGCAAGGCCGAGACCCACGAGTTCGCGCTCGGTGTCACCAGTCCGCAGAGCCGCAACCCGCACGACCCCACCCGGATCCCCGGCGGATCGAGCGGCGGATCGGCGGTGTGCGTGGTCATGGGCGCAGGGCTCGGATCGCTCGGCACCGACACCCGCGCGTCGATCCGGGTGCCCGCCGCGCTCAGCGGCGCCGTGGGGTTCAAGCCCACGTACGGCACCGTCCCCACCGCCGGTGTGCTGAGCCTGTCGTGGACGATGGACCACGTCGCGCCACTCGCCGGTTCCGTCACCGACGCCGCGCTGATGCTCGACGCGCTGCGCGCCGGACCGTCACACCTCGCGTGGACCGCGCGCCGCGACGCCGGCGCCTCGCGCATCGGGATCGTGACCGCCGGGTTCGAGGACGCGTTGCCCGGCGTCGCCGAAGCGGTCGACGCCGCACTCGGCGCGCTGGCCCGGGTCGGCTATCCCCGGCGCACCACGAACATCCCCGACCACGGCGACCTGGCGCTCGCGAACGCCGCCGGCCTCGTGGTGAGCCGCTGCGAGGCGGCGGCTGCGCACCGGGCGCTCGGCCTCGACCGGTCGCTGTACTGGGACGAGGTCCGCGAGCAGCTCGACCTCGCCGACGACGTGAGCGCGGTCGACTACCTCGAGGCGCAACGGCTCCGCGGCGAACTGCGCGACCGCATGCTGCGCGCCTTCGACGACCACGAGGTGCTGGCCATGCCGACCGTGCCGGTCGTCGCACCCCCGGTGGAGGGCTTCGCCGAGTACCTCATGGTGCTGGCCCGCAACGCGATCCCGTGGAGCCTGGTCGGTTTCCCCGCGATCAGCGTGCCGGTGGGCGCGGTCGACGGACTGCCGGTGGGGCTGCAGCTCGTGGCGCCGCCGCACGAGGAGGCCCGGCTCGTCGAGATCGCCCGCATGGTGGAGCAGGTGGTCGCCGCGCCCCTCAGGCGACTCGCGTGAGCTGCACCGACACGTCGAGCGCGCGTGCCGGGCCGCCGTGGAACACGCCCTTCAGCGGCACGATGTCGGCGTAGTCGCGCCCGCGGGCCACGAGCACGTGCCGCTCGGCGACCGACGCGCCGCTGGTCGGGTCGACGGGGTGCCAGTCGCCGATCCAGGCGTCGAGCCACGCGTGGCTCTCGCCTTCGAACGTGACGCCGACGTCGCCGCCCAACGCGGGATAGAGGTACCCCGACGCGTACCGCGACGGGATCCCCGCGGCGCGCAGGACGGCGAGGCCGAGGTGGACGTAGTCCTGGCACACGCCGCGCCCGGCGCGCAGCACCTCGGCCGCGGTGGTCGTGACCGTGGTCGTCCCCGATTCGTACTCCACCGCACCGCGCAGCCAGTCGCCCAGTTGCAGCACCGCATCGGCCGGGGTGGCACACGTGTCGCGCAGTCCCGCCGCGACCTCACGGATCGCGTCGTCGGGTTCGGTGGCCTCGGTGCTGCCGAGGTATTCGAAGAACCGGTCGATCATGCCCGGCGCGTCGATCGCGGCCCACGTGACCGACGTGTCGAGGTTCGGGGTGCGCTCGGCGGTCTCCACCAGCGACGTCCCGATGATCGACAGCTCGGTGTGCTCGTGGTGCAGGTCGAACGCGTGCACCCGACTGCCCCAGTAGTCGCGGTAGCGGAACAGGTTGGCCGCGGGTTGCACCTCCACGCGGTGCTCGAGCGTGAACTGGTTCGGCGTGTCGAGCGGTGAGATGCGTGCCTCGTTGTACGACGCGTGCACGGGCGCCTCGTAGTGGAACGTGGTCGCGTGCCGCACCCGCATCCGCCAGCTCACGTCACACGCTCCATTCGATGACACGCGTCTCGCGGAAGTAGCGCCGCGCCATCGCCCGGTGCACGTCGGCACACCCGCGCTGGATCTCGGCGAGCAGGCGGGGGAGGTCGTCCATCGCGTCGTCGACGTGCGAGGAACTCCAGCTCGGCGCACTGCCGACCGAGCCGCCGTTGCGCCTCGTCGTCGACGCCGGCCCGCGCCGCGCGCGGGTCGAGGTCGCCGAGGCACTGCTCCGCGACCGACAGCGAGTGGTACACCGAACGCGGGAAGAGCCGGTCGAGCAGGAGGAACTCGACCGCGCTCGACGCGTCGACCGCGTGCTTGTACGCCCGGAGGTACGCCTCGTAGGCGGAGCACGTCCGCAGGGTGGTGGTCCACCCGGTGCGACCGAAGGCGTCGCCGTAGCGGGCCGAGAGCAACCGGGTCGTCATGTCGGCCCGCTCGAGGCTGCGGCCCACGGTGAGGAACCGCCAGCCGTCGTCGCGGCTCATCGTGGCGTCGATGATGCCGTTGCACGCGGCGGCGCGGTCGCGCACCCAGCCGAAGAACTCGTGACGGGCACCGGTGGCGCCGACCCGCGCCCGGCGCGTGAGCTCCCGGTGCGTCGTGTTGAGCGTCTCCCACAGCTCCGACGACAGGGCCTCACGGGCCCCGCGGGCGTTCTCCCACGCGGCGTCGATCGAGCAGGTGATGGAGCCCGAGAACGTGGGGTCGAGCGCGAGCAACGCGGTGACGGTCGACGCATCGGGATGCTCACCGGCGCCGCTCACGTCGGCGCCCATCGCGTCGAGCAGGGCGCGGCACACCGACGACTCGTCGGCCCGACGGTCCTCGAGCAACAGGTGGTAGTGGACGTCGAGCAGACGCGCGGTGTCCTCGGCGCGTTCGACGTAGCGGCCGATCCAGTAGAGCGACTCGGCGATCCGGCTCAGCATGGCGCGATCCAACCTTGCTCGCGCCTGCTGCTGCTGCTGCTGTTGCTGCTGCTGCGCGTCCTGTTCGGGCATCGGCCCGACCATCGGCGCGGCGACACGCGCGGTGACGGTGGCCGCGGGACGGGCGACCGGGGGTGACACCTCACGGCCGTGATCGGCGGCGGCGAGCACCCAGGTGTCCTTCGACCCGCCGCCCTGGCTCGAGTTCACGATCAGGCTCTCGGCCGGCAGCGCCACCCGGGTGAGGCCGCCGGGCGCCACCCACACGTCACGGCCGTCGTTCACCGCGAACGGCCGGAGGTCGAGGTGACGGGGCCCCATGCCGCCGTCGACGTACGTGGGTGCGGTCGACAGCGCGACCGGCTGCTGCGCGATCCACCCCGCGGGTCGGCGAGCACCTTGTCGCGCAGCTCGGCCAGTTCGGCATCGGACGCCGCGGGCCCGATCACGATCCCCTTGCCGCCCGATCCGTCGACCGGCTTCAGCACGAGCTCGCCGATGTGCTCGAGGACCCACGCGCACACCTCGGCGTCCTCGAGCCGGTACGTCTCGACGTTGGCGAGGATCGGCACTTCACCGAGGTAGTACTCGATCATCGCGGGCACGTACGGGATAGACCGCCTTGTCGTCGGCGACGCCGTTGCCGGGTGCGTTGGCGATGGTCACGTTGCCGGCGCGCGCGGCGTTGAGGATGCCGGCGCAGCCGAGCACCGACTCGGGCTTGAAGTGCAGCGGGTCGAGGAACTCGTCGTCGACCCGGCGGTACACCACGTCGACGCGCTGCTCGCCCCCGGTGGTGCGCATGAAGACGCGCTGTTCGCGACACACGAGGTCGCGTCCCTCCACCAGCTCCACGCCCATCTGGCGGGCGAGGAACGAGTGCTCGAAGTAGGCGGAGTTGTGGATGCCCGGCGTGAGCACCACCACACACGGGTCGTCGACCCCGGGCGGCGACGTGGCCCGCAACGCCTCCAGCAGCCGCATCGGATAGTCGGCGACGCGCCGGATCCGGTGACTGGCGAAGAGCTCGGGGAACACGTGGGTCATGGCGCGCCGGTTCTCGATCACGTACGAGACGCCCGACGGCGTGCGCAGGTTGTCCTCCAGCACCCGGAACGCGCCGGCCGCGTCGCGCACGAGGTCGACGCCGGCCACGTGGATGCGCACACCGCCCGCGGGTTCGAGCTGTGCCGCGCAGCGGTGGAAGTGCGACGAGCTGGCCACCAGCCGTCGGGGCACCACCCCGTCGGCGAGGATCTCGGCCGGCCCGTAGACGTCGCCGAGGAAGCGCTCGAGCGCGAGCACGCGTTGGCGCACCCCGGCCTCGACCACCGCCCACTCCTCGGCGTCGATGATCCGGGGCACGAGGTCGAGCGGGAACGGCCGTTCCTCGCCCCCGCCCAACGAGAAGGTGATGCCCTGGTCGCGGAAGGCCCGGTCGCGCGCCACGCAGCGGGCCTCGAAGTCGTCACGGCTGAGCGTGCCGAGCACCCGGTGCAGCGACCGGTAGTGCGATCGGGGTTCGCCCTCGGCCGCGTACATCTCGTCCCACGCGGCGGCGGGGCGGTACCCCTCGAGGAGCTCACTCACGCTGCCCTGTCTACCGGCGGTCCGTTTCCGGGGAGTTTCGGCGGCTTGACGGCCTGCGCGCGTGGTCGGTGGCTGAGAGGCCGCTGAGCCGTGGTCCGCCTCCCACGGAACCCGGAAGACGCCGGTGCGGTTCTTGAAGTGTTCTTACCCGCCTCTCACGCCCCGTTGGTCCGGCCTTCGTACCTTCAGGGGCACCAGTCCTCGAGAGGGAGCACCCATGGCAGTCCCGTCCTCCCCCAGCCCCGCCGGTCAGGGCCCCCGTCGGCCCCGCGCCTGGCGCGCCCGGCGGGTCGCGGCCGCGCTCAGCGTCGTGATGGCCGTCGCGCTCGGTGGCGTGATGGCCTGGCACGACGGACAGGGCACCACGGCCAGCGCCCAGGTCGGCACCACCGCCGACACCACGACGAACTCGTCCTCGCGCACGACCGGCGAGTCCACGAACCGCCAACGGGACGACGAAGGCGAGCGCGAAGGCGGAGACGACTGGCGGAGCCTGATCCCCGGCGTCTCCGAGTCGTCGAGCTCGTCGAACTCCACCTCGTCCGGTTCGTCGTCGGGCACGAGCGTGCCCGCCCCCCACGTGAACACCCGAGGGAGCTGAGCGTCATGTCGAAGATCCCGTGGTACGCGGCCCGGGCCAGTGGAGTGGTGGCGTGGGCGCTGATCCTGCTCACCATCGTGTGGGGACTGCTGCTCGCCACCCGCGTGCTCGGCCGCAAGCCGCCGCCCGCCTGGCTCCTCAGCCTGCACCGGTTCCTCGCCGCCCTGTCGCTCGTGTTCGTGGGCGTGCACGTGGGCGCGATCATGCTCGACAGCTACACGAGCTTCGGTCCCGTCGACGTGCTCGTGCCCTTCGCGTCGTCGTGGCACCCGCTCGCCGTCGCATGGGGCATCGTCGCCATGTACCTGCTGGTGGCGATCGAGATCACGTCGCTGCTGCGGCACAAGATCTCGAACAAGATGTGGCACGCCATCCACCTGTGCAGCTACATCCTGTTCGGGATGGTGACCATCCACTTCGCGACGGCCGGCACCGACGTGCGCACCATGCTCAGCAGCACCGCCGCGGTGCTCATCGCCACCGCGGCCGCGTTCGGGAGCGCCGCGCTCTACCTCTGGCGCACCGACCCCGGTGTTCCCGAGGAAGCCGCACCCCGGGCCGGCGGCGGCCGCGCGCCGTCCGGCCGCCCGTCGCGACGGCACACCGGCCGCACCGGCGACGCCGTCAGCCCCCGCGGCTCCGGCCGTCACCACGGCCGCGGCGCCGGTGGCCGTGCCGCGGCGCCAACCGGCTCGTCACTGAACCCGGCGCGTCGCTGCACCGGCTGCGTCACGCAGTCGACGCGGCTCGGCGCCGGCGCGCCACCATCCGCACCACGGCCCGCCAGCCGAGGAGCCCCGCGCCGAGGAAGCACACCGCCACGATCGTGAACGCGGGCTTGAACTCGTGACCCTGCACGGCGATGCGCAGGGCCATGCCGATCGCGACGGTGAGCAGCCAGGTGAGCGTCACCCGCCCCCAGGCCAGCGGGGCGCGGTCGAGACGGGTGATCGCCCACCCCGCGGCGAGCCCGACGGCGAACGGCCACCACACGCGCAGGAACCCGACCACCCCGGCGTCCTCGTGGTGGGTGCGCCGCCCGATCAGGACGAACACCACCACCACCGCCAGATCGGCGAGCGCGGCGACCCACGGGCGCGGACGGGCCTTCGTCTCCATCGACCCAGTGTCGTCGCGACCATCCGGCGCCCCCGCATCGGCCACTAGCGTCGCCTGCCGATGACGAACGCCCCGACGAACCCCACCGCCCGCGCCACCGACCACCGGGACGCGGCCGCGATCGCCACCGAGGCCGGCCGGCTGCTCCTCGACCTGCGGCGCGCGCTCGACGACCCCGCCACCGATCCCGCCGACGTGCGGGCCGCGGGCGACCGGGCGTCGCACGAGTTCATCGTGGCGCGGCTCGCGCGACCGCTTCCCCGACGACGCCGTGCTCTCCGAGGAAGGCGTCGACGACACCGCGCGCCTCGGCGCCGAGCGGGTGTGGATCGTCGACCCGCTCGACGGCACGCGCGAGTTCGGCGAGGCCGGCCGCAGCGACTGGGCGGTGCACGTCGCGCTGGTGATGGCGGGTCAGGTGGTGGCCGCCGCGGTCGCGCTGCCCGGGCGCGACCTCACCCTCGTCACCGATCCCGCGCCGCGCCTGGCGCCGCCGTGGGGCGGCCCGCCGCGGCTCGTCGTGAGCCGCACCCGCCCGCCGGCCGTGGCCGAGCAGCTGCGCGAGCACCTCGGCGGCGAGCTGGTGCCGCTCGGATCGGCCGGCGCGAAGGCCATGGCCGTGGTGCTCGGCGACGCCGACGTGTACGCGCACAGCGGCGGCCAGTACGAGTGGGACTCCGCGGCGCCGGTCGGCGTCGCGGCCGCGGCCGGACTGCACGTGTCGCGCCTCGACGGGTCGCCGCTCGTCTACAACCGCGAGGAGCCCTGGCTCCCCGACCTGCTCATCTGCCGCCCCGAGCTGGCCGACGCCGTGCTCGAGGTCACCCGAGCCGGGTGACGAGGAAGAACAGCGAGAACACCACCAGCGCGCCGCCGAACGCCGGGCGGGTGATGCGGTCGGGCAGCTTGGTGCCGTAACGGGCGCCGATCGTCGACGCGGGGATCATCCCCAGCGCGAACGCGCCCGCCACCACCCAGTCGATGTCGCCGAGCATCCAGTGCACGATCAGCGTGGGGATCACCAGCGCCATCGCCGCGACGAGCGCGGTGCCCGCGGCGCGGGCCGCGGTGAAGCCGAGCCCGAGCACGAAGAGCGGCACGAGCAGGAACCCGCCGCCGTTGGCGAGCATGCCGGCGAGGAAGGCGGCGCCCGCCGCGAGGGCGACCACGGTGCCGGTGTGGTGCAGACGCCCGTCCGCCTTCGCGGTCGACGGACGGCTCGGCAGGAGCATGCGCACGCCGACCACCAGGAGCATGAGCCCCGACACGACGAGGAGCGAGTCGCCGCCCGAGCAGCTTCCCGACCGCGGCGCCCGCGATCACCGCGGGGAGCCCGGCGAGGATGCTCAACTTCGCGACCCGCCGGTCGAGCATGCCGGCCCGGAAGTACTCACGGGCCCCGGCCGCCGACGACGGGAGGATCGCGGGAAGGGGTGACGCCACCGCGATGGCCGGCGGCACGCCGAGCAGGGCGAGGATCGGGGTGGCGAACGCCGACCCGCCGGCGCCGAAGAGCCCGAAGGTCACACCGACGCCCGCGCCGGCCAGGACGAACACCCACCACTGCATGCCTCCATGCTCCGCCGGTGGGGCTCAGAAGTCCAAGACGTAGTTAGCGTTGATCCCATAAGCTTTTACCTATGGATCTGCGCCGCCTCTCCCTCTTCCTCGCCGTCGTCGACGAGGGGGGCATGACCCGGGCCGCCGAGGCCCGCCACGTGTCGCAGCCGTCGGTGTCGCAGGCCGTCCGGGAGCTGGAGACCGAGCTGGGCACGGCCCTCTTCCACCGGGTGGGGCGCGGGCTCGTGCTCACCGCCGCGGGCGAGGCACTGGTGGGCCCGGCCCGCCAGGCCCTGCGCGACGTCGAGACGGCCCGCGCCGCGGTCGAGGCGGTCGCCGGTCTCACCGCCGGGCACCTCGACCTCGGCGCCCTCCCCACCCTCGCGGTCGATCCGCTCGCCACGCTGGTGGGGCGCTTCCGGGTGGCCCATCCCGACGTCACCATCCGCCTCGCCGACCCCGGGGGCGCCGGCGAGCTGGCCGAACTGGTGGCGTCGGGGGCGTGCGAGCTCGGGTTCACGGTGGGCGTCGGGCGACGCCGAGCGCGCCGCCGGGCTCGAGGTGCAGGCGCTCGGCGACCAGGACCTGCTCGCGGTGCTCCCGCCCGCCACCCGGCTCGCCGGCCGGGCGATCGGCCTGGCCCGGCTCGCCCGCTTCCCCCTCGTGGCCGCGCCGCCGGGCACGGCCACCCGCCTGCAGTTCGAGGAGGCGTTCGCGGGGGTGGGCGCGGCGCCCCACGTGGCGGTCACCGCCGCCCAGCGGGAGGCGATCCTCCCGCTGGTGCTCGCGGGGGCCGGCGCCACGCTGTTCCCCCGCCCGCTCGCCGAACAGGCCGCGACGCTGGGCGCCGTGGTGGTGCCGGTGACGCCCCGGCTGCACCGGGCCGTGGTGCTGGTGCAGCGACCCGGGCCGCGGTCCCCGGCGGCGACCGCGTTCGTCGCCCTCGCCCTCGGCTGACGAGCCCCGGGCGGGGCCCGAAACCCGACCATTCGACTAGGCTTTTGCCGTGTTCAGCTTCCCGAACCCGGTGAACGAGGTCTCGGCCCGCCTGGTCGCGGCCGGCGTGGTGCTCATGTGCCTGGCCACGCTCCTGCTCGACCAGCCCTGGATCATCGTGGTCCTCGCCTACGGGTTCGTCGCCCGCGTGCTCACCGGGCCCACCCTCAGCCCACTCGGGCAGTTCGTCACCCGGGTGCTCACGCCCGCACTGCCCTTCGCCGAGCGGCCCACGCCCGGCCCCCCGAAGCGATTCGCGCAGGGCATCGGCGCCACGCTCTCCGTCGGGGCGCTCGTCGCCTGGGCGGGGTTCGGGAACCTCACCGTGGCGTTCGTGCTCGTCGCGATGATCGCGGCCGCCGCGACCCTGGAATCGGTCTTCGGGTACTGCCTCGGTTGCAAGGTGTTCGCCCTCCTCATGCGCCTGGGCGTGATCCCCGAGTCGGCCTGCGCCGACTGCAACGACATCTGGCAGCGGATCCCCGACTCCCGCGGCCTGACGGCCTGACGTCCCGACTCGACTTGCACTCCCGACCCGAGTTCGCTAGTTTGTCAACTTCTTAGGTTGTCTTACTCGGAGTCATTCACATGCAGCAGCCACTTCCGAACGACGCATGGGGACGGTCCTCCCGTCACACGTTCGACGAGTCCTGTCGACCCTGACCGCTCGTCCCGTCACTCCTCATCGTCCGCACCAGGAAGGTTCCCCGCAATGCGCAAGCTCCGTTCCCTCGGCCTCGTGGCCCTCACCCTCGTCGCCGCGCTCGTGGCGTCGACGTTCGCCGTCGCCGGCTCGGCCGCGGCCCAGAACAAGAAGTCGGAGCCGGTCACGCTCCGCCTCGGCTACTTCCCGAACGTCACCCACGCCCCCGCGCTCGTGGGCGTCGGCGCCGGCATCTTCCAGAAGTCGCTGGGCAAGAACACCACCCTCGACCTCAAGACGTTCAACTCCGGCACCGAGGCCCTCCAGGCCTTCCAGGCCGGCGCGCTCGACGCCAGCTACATCGGCCCCAGCCCCACCATCACCGCGTGGAGCCAAGCTCGACAAGGGCGTGAAGATCGTCTCGGGCGCGGCCTCGGGCGGCGCGTTCTTCGTGGTCAACAAGTCGATCAACAGCGCCGCCGACCTCAAGGGCAAGGCCGTGGCCTCGCCGCAGCTCGGCAACACGCAGGACGTGGCGTTGCGCGTCTGGCTGAAGAGCAAGGGCCTGTCCTCCGACACCACCGGTGGCGGCGACGTGTCGATCCGCCCGCAGGACAACGCCACCACGCTCAACGCGTTCAAGGCCGGCGAGATCGTGGGCGCCTGGGTGCCCGAGCCGTGGGCGACCCGGCTCGTCACCGAGGGCGGCGGCAAGATCCTCGTGAACGAGGCCGACCTCTGGCCCGACGGCCGCTACGTCACCACCCAGCTCATCGTGACGACGTCGTTCCTCAAGGACCACCCCGACACCGTGAAGAAGCTCGTCCAGGGCCAGGTGGCGGCGAACAAGTACATCCAGACCAACCCGTTCGACGCCCAGACCTACGTGTCGCAGGGCATCCAGCAGATCACCGGCAAGCCGATCGCCGGCGACCTGGTGATCGCGTCGTTCAAGAACATCACCTTCACCGACGACCCCATCCCCACGTCGCTGGTGAAGAACAACAAGGACTCGAAGTCGGTGGGCCTCCCCTCGGCCGACAGCCTCAAGGGCATCTACGACCTCACGTACCTCAACCAGGCATTGAAGGCCGACGGGCAGCCGGTCATCAAGGTGCCCAAGTTGTGACCCCTCCCCCCGCCGGGGTCGCGTTGACGGACCCGGGTGCTCCGGCATCCGGGTCCGCGCGCGCGCCGACCGGCTACAGTGCCCGCACAATGTCGACTGTACAGATCAACAATGTGTCCAAGGTGTACGGGGTCGCGGGCAACAGCACCCACGCCCTCGACGACATCACCCTCACCGTCGCGCCGGGCGAGTTCGTCTGTCTCCTCGGCGCGTCGGGCTGCGGCAAGAGCACGCTGTTGAACCTGGTCGCCGGGCTCGACCAGCCCAGCGCCGGCACCATCACCAAGACTCTGCCTGACGGCAGCGATGCGCGGCACCGCGTTGATGTTCCAGGAGTCGGCCCTGTTCCCCTGGCTCTCCGCCCGGGGCAACGTGGAGCTCCCGCTCAAGATCCGCAAGCTCCCCAAGGCGCAGCGCCGGGCCAAGGCGCTCGAGCTGCTGCGAGCTCGTGAACCTCGACGGCTTCGCCGACAAGCTCCCCCACGAGCTCTCGGGCGGCATGCGCCAACGCGTCGCGCTGGCCCGCGCGCTCGCCCAGGAGGCCGACGTGCTCCTCATGGACGAGCCGTTCGGCGCGCTCGACGCCATGACGCGCGACGTGCTCCACGAGGAGCTCGAACGCCTGTGGACCGAGACCGGCCTGACCGTGCTGTTCGTCACCCACAACGTGCGCGAGGCCATCCGCCTCGGCGACCGCGTGGTGCTGCTCACCAGCCGGCCCGGGCGCATCGCCGAGGAGTACCCCATCGCCATCCCGCGCCCGCGCCGGCTCGACTCCCCCGAGGTGGCCGAGCTCGCGGCCGGCATCACCGACCGCCTGAAGGACGAGGTGCGCCGCCATGCCCGTTGAGCAGCAGGACCTCGGCTCGCTCGAGCGCGGACTCGACGCGCTCGAGACCCCGCTCGCGCCGAGGGTGTCCCGCGGCAGGCGAATCTGGAAGGCGACGTGGCCGAAGCTGCTCGCCATCGCGATCTTCCTCGGGTTTTGGCAGTTCCTCATCTGGATCGAGTGGAAGCCCCCGTACGCATTCGCCTCTCCGGAGAAGACGTTCCAGTCCCTGTTCGACAACTGGGACGTGATCTCACAGGCGATGTGGACCACTCTGCGCCGCGGCCTCCAGGGCTATGCACTCGCGATCGTCGTCGGTGTCAGCGCTCGGCGCCGCCGTCGCCCGCATCCCGGTGCTGCGCGCGGCGATCGGTTCGATGATCACCGGCCTCCAGACCATGCCGTCCGTCGCCTGGTACCCGCTCGCGCTGATCATCTTCAAGCTCAGCGAAGGCGCGATCTTCTTCGTCATCGTGATCGGCGCCGCGCCGTCGATCGCCAACGGGCTCATCAGCGGCATCGACAACATCAACCCTGTCCTGCTGCGCGCGGGCAAGGTGCTCGGCGCCAAGCGCTTCGACTCGTTCCGCTGGGTGATCCTGCCGGCCGCGCTGCCGTCGTTCGTCGGCGGCCTCAAACAAGGCTGGGCGTTCGCGTGGCGCAGCCTGCTCGCCGGCGAGATCATCGGCGGGATCGTCGGCAGCTATTCGCTTGGCCAGCAACTGAAGGCCAACCAGGAGATCATCGATCCCGCCGGCATCCAGGCCGTGATGATCGTGCTGTTCACCATCGGAGTCCTGATGGACGCCCTCGTGTTCGGGGTGATCGAACGCAAGGTCCGCAAGCGCTACGGCCTGATCGACGCCGCCGCGACCTGACCGCGGCCCGGTACGATCGCCGCCATCGACACGGACCGCAACGCCCTCTACCGCCACGCCGAACGCGACCTCGCGGCCGGTGAACGCGCCCCTCGCATCGTTCCCCTTCGCCACCGTCACCAAGCTGCCGAAGCCGCGGCGCGAGCCCGGCCAGCCCCGACCCGAGAAGGTGCTCACCGGAATCCGCCAGACGATGAAGCGCTACCGGCCGGTGGTGTGCACCAATCGGCGGGTCCTGGTCTACAACACCAATCGGACCCACCACCCCCGGGGTCTCCTCGCCGCGTTTCCGACGAGCGACGTGCGCGCCGTCGAGGTGAATCCGGGGCGCTTCGGGGGCAAGGTGCTGGTGCTCGCACTCCCCGGCGAGGGCGACGTCCCCTTCGAGCTCGGCAAGAAAGACCTCCCCGACCTCGACACCGTCCTCGCCAACCTCGGCTGAGCGAGCGCCGCCGCGCGAGCGGGGTCGAGCCGTAGGCTCATCTCTCATCGGCGATTCCACCGCGCTCTCTCCGCCCGCGATCCGCCCGCTCGCCACGCGCCAGATCGGCCGGTCGCGTGGTGTCCGAGGCCTGATCAGGGTGGTCCGCCGCACTGGGCGCGGTCGCCGCGATGACCTGGCTGCTCGTCGCCTTCACCGCCGATCTCACCGTCGCCGCGCTCGTCCTGCTCCTCGTGGTGACCGGCGCATCGGTGCTCGGGCTCATACCGGGGTTGGTTGCCGCGCTGTCGGCCACTGCCGCCTTGACCTACTGGTTCACACCTCCGATCCACTCGCTGCACATCGACCAGCCCGACGACGTGGTGGCGCTCGTGACGTTCGTCGGCGCGTCGTTGCTCGTCGCCACGACCGTGGTCCGCCTCGACCGGCTCCGGCGTCGTGCGGAGTTCGGCGCCGGCGAAGCGCAGCTTCGGGTCGGTTTCACCACCGCACTCGTGTCGGGCGCCGCGGCCGACACGGTGCTCACCGAGCTCGCACGCGGCATGGTGGAGCTCTTCGGGCTCGCACGCTGCGAGATCTCCGCCGGCGAATCGCACGGAGACGCGAACGGCACGTCGGCGCCCGTCGGCGACGTGATCGTTCGCCAGAGTCCCGTCGTCTTCCACCTCACGGTCGCTCGCCCGCTCCTCCCCGGCGAGCACGACACGATCGAGGCGCTCGCGCTCGCGCTCGGCACCGCCCTCGACCGCGCCCGCCTCGACGCCAGCGCGCGTGAACAGCAGGTCCGTGCCGATCTGGCGCGGTCGCGCGCCGCCTTCCTGGGCGCCGTCACCCACGACCTCCGAACGCCGCTCGCGACGCTCAAGGCCGCGACGACGACCCTCTGCCTCCCCGAGGGCGTTCTCGCCGACGACGAGCGCGCCGAAGTGGCACGCGCCGCGCGCTCCGAGGTCGAGCGCCTCATCCGCAGCGTCGACAAGGCACTCGAGCTCACCCGGATCCGCTCGGGCGCATTGACGCTCGACCGCGTCGAGATGGCACCGCTCGACCTCGTGCGCCTGGGCGTCGACCGACTCGGCGGCGACGTCGATCGTGCACGCGTCCGCGCCGTGGTGGATCCCGACGCGCCGGTTGTCCCGGTCGACCCGTTGCTGATGGAGCACGTGCTCGTGAACCTCATCGAGAACGCGTTGGCCTACGCGCCCGGCGACGGCGAAGTGCTCGTGGAAGCCGACCGCGCACCCGAAGGGCTGGTGATCGCGGTCGTCGACCACGGGCCCGGGATCGCGGCAATCGATCGCGAACGGGTCTTCGAGGAGTTCGTGAGGGTCGGTCAGCCCGCGCGGTCGGGCACGGGGCTCGGGCTGGCCGTCGCGCGCGGCCTGGTCGAGGCGCACGGCGGTACCGTGTCGTGCCGAGAGACCGACGGTGGCGGCGCGACGTTCGTGGTGGCGCTGCCGGGAGTCTCGGGCCCGACCGATGACCCCACGAGAGAGGTGCCACGGTGAGCACGGTGCTCCTCGTCGAGGACGACGCGACGCTTCGGCGCGTGATGCGCGCGCAGTTCCGCGCGTGGGACTACTCGGTGGTCGAAGCCGGGAGCGGCGAAGAAGCGCTCGGCATCGTGTCCGAGACTCCGCCCGACCTGATCGTCCTCGACCTCGGACTGCCGGGAGTGGACGGCTGGACACGATCCGCTACCTCCGGACGTTCAGCGCGGTACCGGTCATCGTGCTGACGGTGCGCGACTCCCTCGCCGACAAGGTGGGCGCGCTCGAATCGGGCGCTGACGACTACGTCGTCAAGCCGTTCGAGCCCGAGGAACTCCGCGCCCGGACTCGGGCCCAGCTCCGAAGGAGTCAGGCCGGCGCTTCGACGCCCGTCCTGAGGTTCGGCGAGCTCGAGATCGACCTCCGGCGCCACATCGTGATGTGGGGCGACGAACGCATCGACCTCACCCGGACCGAGCTGCGGCTGCTCGACGCGCTGCTCGCCCGGCGCGGCAAGCTCGTCACGCACCACGACCTCATCAGCGCGATCTGGGGCACCGCGGCGCTGGCGGATCAGGCGCGACTTCGAGTCGTCGTGCTCCACCTCCGCCGCAAGCTCCGCGACGACGCGGCCCGACCCGCGCTCATCGCCACCGAACCGGGGCTCGGGTACCGCTGGATCGGCGACGTCCAGGCGCTCGACGACTGACGGTCGAGCCGATTGTCAGCTTCCCGTCATGCACTGGTCGGGCTTCGTTTTCTGCCGCACAGGCCCTACGGACTTCGCAAGGTTTCCGTAACTTCTCCGTGACGACTCCGTAAGGCTCGGGACTCGCACCCTTCGTACCGTCCCTTCCAGCGCGCGACCACCGCGCGCGGTCCATGCCGGACGAAGGGAGCGACTGGGGTGTCCAGAGGGAAGAAGCTCTTCTCGATGTCCTTGCTGACGTTGATCATTCTGATCGCCGTCGGCGTGGTCACGAAGAACAGCGGAGATCCGGGAGGTACCGGATCGACGCTCGCCAACTCCACCAAGGTGGCGACCAACAATCCGCTCGGGGTGACGAAGGGGATCCCGGTTTCGCAGGTGGGGCTCAACCAGCTCACCAGCCACGTGGCCCACCTCGGGATCTCGATCAACCTCACGTGGCTGCTGCTGACCGGCTTCCTCGTGCTGTTCATGCAGGTCGGCTTCGCGTTCCTCGTGACCGGCCTCACCCGGGCGAAGAACGCCGGGCACATGATGATGATGAACTTGTCGTCGTTCGTCATCGCGCTGCTCGCGTATTACGCGGTCGGATTCGCCTTCCAGTTCGGAGGGGTGGGATCGATCGCCAACGCTGGGCGGTACCGGACCACTGAGCGGCATCGTCGGCCACGGCAACGCCGGCCTGCTCGGTACCCACGGGTTCTTCCTCCAGACCGGAGGGACCTACGACGTCGGCGTGATGGCGTTCTTCCTGTTCCAGGTCGTGTTCATGGAGACCGCCGGCTACATCATCATCGGCGCCATCGCCGAACGCATCACGTTCGCCGCGTTCATCTTCGCCGAGCTCGCGATCGGTGCGATCATCTACCCGGTCTACGGCATGTGGGTGTGGGGCGGCGGATGGCTCGCCCACCTCGGCAGCTCGCTCGACCTCGGCCACGGCGCCGTCGACTTCGCGGGCTCCGGAGTGGTCCATGCCACGGGCGGATGGGCGGCCATGGCCCTGGCCATGCTGCTCGGCCCGAGGATCGGCAAGTACCGCAAGGACGGTTCGGTCCGGGCCTTCCCGGGGCACAACCTGGGCTACGTCGTGCTCGGCACGCTCGTGCTGACGTTCGGGTGGATGGGCTTCAACCCCGGATCCACCTTCGGCGCCACCGACCTCCGCATCGGTGTCGTCGCGGTCAACACGCTCCTCGCCGCATCGGCCGGCGCCGTGGCGGCGATGGCGTGGACCAACTGGAAGTGGGGCAAGCCCGACATCTCCATGACGTGCAACGGCATGCTCGCCGGGCTCGTCGCCATCACGGCACCGTGTGCGTTCGTGGCGCCGTGGTCGGCGGTCGTGATCGGGTTGTTCGCCGGCTTCCTCGTGTGCTGGAGCGTCGCGTTCTTCGACAACAAGGCTCGCATCGACGACCCGTGCGGCGCGATCTCGGTCCACGGTGTGTGTGGCGCCTACGGCGTGCTCATGGTCGGCCTGTTCGCCGACGGCACCTACGGAGACGGCTGGAACGGGATCACCGGCAAGGTCACCGGCGTGTTCTACGGCGGGACTGGTTGGGGTCAGCTGCTGGCCCAGGCCATCGACGTCGTCGTCGGCTTCATCTGGGCCTGGGGGATGATGTACCTCATCTTCATCGTCCTGCGACGCTGGGTGAAGATGCGGGTCGACCCCGAGGTCGAGATCGCGGGTCTCGACGAGGCCGAGTTCGGCCAGTTCTGCTACCCGGACTTCCAGATCGTCACCGAGACCGACACCGGGATCACGCACGAGCTCGACGGAGTTGGAGAGAGGTCATGAAGGTCGTCGTGGCAGTCATCAAACCGTTCAAGGTGGAGGAGGTCACCGATGCGCTCGGTGAGGCCGGGATCGTGGGCGTGACCCTCACCGAGGTACGCGGCAACGGTCGCCAGCGCGGGCACACCGAGGTGTACCGCGGCGCGGAGTACCGGGTGAACTTCGTGCCGAAAGTGCGCCTCGAAATCGTGGTGGACGACGACCAGCTCGACACCGCCATTGCGGCGATCGTCGAGAACAGCCGCACCGGCACGATCGGTGACGGCAAGTACTGGGTGCTCGACGTCCAACAGGTCGGCCGTATCCGGACCGGCGAGATCGGGAGCGACGCGCTCTGAGCTCGAAGGCCCACGACGTGCTCGCCGCGCGAGTGAGCGAAGAGCTCGCGCGCGGCGAGCACGTCATCGCCTGTTTCCCATTCGCCGCGGTCCCGAAGCTGCCCGAGCGACGCAAGCGTCGCGACAAGGTCCGGGTGGGTCTGCGCCAGTCGTGGCGACGGTACCGCCCGCTCGTGTTCACCGATCGCCGCCTGTTCGTGTTCGATTCCGGGCGCACCCCGCACCCCCGAACCGTCATCGCCACCTACGCGCTCGACGGCGTCGCGGTCTGCGACGTGCGCGACGGATCGTTCGGGGGACGGGTGATGGTGCTCGCGCTGCCAGGCGAGGGCCGACGTGCCGTTCGAGTTCGGCAAGCGCGACCTGCGGGACCTCGACGCCCTGCTGGGGCTGCTCGTGCCTCCGCTGCCGCCGGCCGATCGCGGGTGAAGCTCAGCCGAGCACGTTGACCGCGCGGGCGATCACGAGCACCGCGACCACCAGCGACAACGCCGACTGCACGAGCATCGCGGTCTTGGCCCACCGCGTGAGCGGCATCACGTCGGTGGGACTGAACGCGGTGGCGTTGGTGAACGACACGTAGAAGTAGTCGAGGAACTGCGGCGCCCAGTCGGGCGGCGCCACCGCTGGCTCGGTCATCTGGGGGAAGAGGAAGTCGGGGTAGCGCGCCCCGCCCTGGGTACGGGCCACCGGACCACCACGGTCGAACTCCCAGTACCAGAGGCCGAACACGATCACGTTGGTGAGCCAGATCGAGGCGCCGACCCAGAGCAACCGGGCCGGATCGCGGATGCCCGTGCCGTCGACGATGTCGACGATCAGCCGGACCGCCGACGCGATGTTGCCCACCGTCATCACGAGGATGACCGCGAGCATCAGGGCCCGGAGCAACCGCGACCGGCGGAACCGGCGCGGCGCGATCCCGAGGGTCGCGATCAGCAGCACCAGCGCCAGCGCGGGGATCAGGTAACGGGGATGGTTGGCGATGCGCGGCGGGAGCGTGGCCTCGAGGAAGATCGCCACCAGCACCGCGACGGTCGACGCGATGCGCGACTCCTCGCGGCTGACCGTCTGCCACGCGGGGCGCACCACCCGCTCGTCGACCTCGCGCACGATGCCCGCGGGGTCGAGCAGGCGGTCGACGAACCGTGGTCGGGGGACGTCCATCGCGCGGTCACGATAACGGTGAGGGCGACGCCCCGCGCGGACTCCGAGGGCGCGGACGCTCAGGGACCGAACACCTCGGTCACGAAGGCCTCGAACGCCTCGGCGTCGAATTCGATCTCGAGCGACTCGCCGACCTTGTGGATGTCGAGGGTGGGGCAGAACCACCCTCGGCCGTGGGTGAAGAACTGCGGCGATCCCTGCACGCCGCGTGTCCGGCCGTCGTCGTAGTCGCGCCGCACCTGCTCGGCGTCGTCGTCGGTCACCGCGGGCACGCCGAGGTCGGCGGCCAGCGCGGCAAGCACTGCGGGATCCGCGACGTCGAGGCCTTCCTCGAAGAGCGCGTCGCGCACCGCGAGCGCGGCGCGTTCACCCAACCGCGGATCCACGCGCGCCGCGGCCGCGGTGAACGCGAGCGCGGGGATCGACGTGCTCGGGAAGTGGGTGGCGTCGAAGCCGGCGAACAGGTCGGGCGCGACGCTGCTGCGCAGCGCCGTCACCTTCGTCGCCACCACCGATCCCTCGAACGCCGAGCCGTTGACCCATTCGAGCGGCCAGGCCCTGACCGCGAACACGGGCTCGACCCTCCCGAGATCGGCCCGCGCCGCGGCGAGCCTCCGCAGCCCCACGTGGGTGAACGGACAGGTCACGTCGGCGAAGACCTCGAGTCTCGTCACCCCCGCGTTCTACCCGATCGTCCTGCGGCGACGCAGTGCCGGAGGTCACCCGGAGCGCCCGCCGAGTTGGCCGACGTGGGCGACCTCGGCCATTCTGGGCGAGCTGCGTGGAATGCGTCGACACCGCTACTTGTCCGACGCCCGGCCCGTGCCGAAACACGGAGCAGGATGCCACCGAAGACGTCGAGCGCAGGGAAGGGGCGGTGATGGACATCGGTCCCACGGACGCCGCCCTGCTCGACGTGCTCGGCGACGGGCTCATGATCTGGGCCGCCGACGGAACCCTCGTCGGGTCGAACCGGCGCGCCGCGACGCTGCTCGCCCTCCCCGAGGCCCGGATGGCCGGGATGGCGTTCGACGCCGTCGTGCGGCTCCTCGCCGACGAGCGCGCTCCGATCGCCGCGGACGGCGCCCCGCTCATGCTGCCCCAAGACGTGGGCGTGGTGCTCGACCACGGCCCGGCCCGCTTCGTCATCGGGCTCGCCGCGCCCGGCGCACCGCGGCGGTGGCTCGAGATCGACCTCGTCCCGACGACCGCCGACGAGCAGCTCCGCCTGGTGGCGGCGTTCCGCGACGTCACCGATCAGCGCGCCGCGCGCGACGACGCGCGCTTCCGCGAACGCCTGTTGGGCGCGATCGGTCAGCCGGTCACGATGGTGAGCCCCGAGCACGAGATCATCTACTGGAACGAGGCGGCCACCCGTCTGTTCGGCTGGTCCGCCGACGAGGTGCTCGGCCGCAAGGTGCTCGACGTGATCCACGTCGAGGGCGGCGCCGCGGCGCTCGACCGCGACCGCGACCGGCTCCTCGCCGACAACGTGGTGGCCCACGACTTCCGCGTCCGGCACCGCCACGGCCACATGCTCGACGTGTTGGTCACGCGCACGCCGGTGTTCGGCGACCGCGGCGAGCTGCTCGGCATCATCGCGGTGGTCGCCGACCTCACGGCGCGCGCCGAGGCCGAGGCCCACAACCGGTCGCTGTCGGCCATCGTCGAGTCGTCGCTCGACGCGATCATCGGCGAGAGCCTCGACGGCACCATCGAGAGCTGGAACGCCGGCGCCGAGGCGCTGTTCGGGCACACCGCCGCGGAGATGGTCGGCAACCAGGTGAGCGCCCTCGTGCCCGACCACCGGCGCGCCGACCTGCTCGCCGTCATCGACAGCGTGCGCGAGGGACACTCGGTCGAGAACTTCTCCGTCGAGTACGTCCGGCGCGACGGAACCCCCGCGCACGTCGCCCTGACCGCGTCGCCCGTGCCCGACGACGAGGGGAACCCCGTGGCGATCTCGATCATCGCCCGCGACGTGAGCGAACTGGTCGAAGCCCGCGAGGCCCTGCGCGGGTCGGAAGCGCGCTTCCGCGCCCTGGTCCAGCGGTCGTCCGACGTCGCCTTCGTGTTCGACCCGGACGGCGTCATCACCTACGCGAGCCCCGCGGTGGCCCGGCTCGGCTACACCCCCGAGGATCTGCTCGGCACCGTCGGCTGGGACCTCGTGCACCCCGACGACCTGCCGATCGGCAGTCAAGCGCTGAAGGGCGCGATCGAGCGCGGCGAGACGGGATGGTGCGAGTGGCGCGTCCGTACCCGCGCCGGCGACTACCGCTGGGTGGAGGAGACCGTCATGGACCTCCGTGACGAGCCCGCGGTGGGCGGGGTCGTCGCCAACCTCCGAGACATCACCGACCGGCGCTTCGCCGAGGAGCAGCGGCGCGAGGCCGAACGCCGCTACGTCGACGGCTTCGAGAAGTCGGCGTTCGGCCTGGCCCTGCTCGACCTCGACTTCGCGTTCACCTCGGTGAACCCGGCCATCGAACAGCTGCTGGGGCGCGACACCACCGAGCTCGTGGGTCTGCCCCTCGTCAGCCTGCTCCACCCCGACGAGATCCCCGCGGCCCGCCGCGGCCTGGAGCACCTGTTCGAGCCCGACGGCCCGACGTCGTACCGCGGCGAGCACCGCGTGTTGCGCGCCGACGGCACGCCGGTGTGGGTCGTCACCGACATGACGCTGATCCAGGACAACGGGCACGAGCCCGCCTACCTGTTCGTGCAGATCGCCGACATGACCGACCGCAAGCGGGCCGAGGAGGCGCTCACCCACCAGGCCCTCCACGACGACCTCACCGGTCTCCCCAACCGCCTGCTGCTCGCCGACCGGCTCGGCCGGTCGCTCGTACGCGCCGGGCGCGGCGACGCCGAGGTGGCCGTGCTCTTCCTCGACGTCGACCGCTTCAAGGTCGTCAACGACTCCCTCGGCCACGAGGTCGGTGACCATCTCCTGGTGGAGGTCGCCGACCGCCTCGGGCGTGCGGTACGGGTCTCCGACACCGTGGCCCGGTTCGGCGGCGACGAGTTCGTGCTCGTGTGCGAGGAGGTACGCGGCGTCCAGGAGGCCCGCGAGCTCGCCGAGCGCGCCCTCGCGGTGTTCGCCGAACCCATCGTCGTCTCCGGACGGGAGCTCTACGCGACCGCGAGCATCGGCGTCGCGCTGGGCGACAGCAACTCCTCGGTCGACCAGCTCCTGCGCGACGCCGACGCCGCGATGTACCGCGCCAAGGACCTCGGCCGCGCCCGGATCGAGCTGTTCAGCCAGGACCTCCAGCGCCGCGTCGCCGTCCGCCTCGATCTCGAGACCGCACTGCGGCAGGCCATCGACCGCGACGAGCTGCGTCTCGTCTTCCAACCCGTGATCCGCCTCGCCGACGGGCGGATCGTCGGCGCCGAGGCGTTGTTGCGTTGGGAGCGCGCCGGGCACGGCCTGGTGCTGCCCGACGAGTTCATCCCCGTCGCCGAGGAGACGGGGCTGATCGTGCCGATCGGCGAATGGGCGCTCGAGCACGCGCTCGAGGCGCTGAAGACGCTCACCGGCGGGCAGCGCCTCGACCCCCAGCTCCCGCTGCTCGCGGTGAACCTCTCGGCGCTGCAGCTGCGCCTCCCCACGAGCATCGACATGGTCCGCGACGCGCTCGCGGCGACGCGCGTGGCGCCCGGGCTGCTGTCGCTCGAGATCACCGAGAGCGCGCTCATGGACGACATCGAGCGCTCGGCGCAGGCCCTCGACGCGATGCGCGACCTCGGCGTCCACCTCGCCATCGACGACTTCGGCACCGGCTACTCGTCGCTCACCTACCTCAAGCGCCTGCCGATCGACGCGCTCAAGATCGATCGCAGCTTCGTCGACGGCCTCCCCGACGAGCCGCGCGACCGGTTCATCACCGAGGCCATCGTCACGCTCGGCCGGTCGTTGCACCTCACCCTCGTCGCCGAGGGTGTGGAGACGGTCGCGCAGTGGGTCGCGCTCACCGAGATGGGCTGCGAACTGGGCCAGGGGTTCCTCTGGAGCCCGCCGGTCACCGCGGACGAGTTCGCGCTCATGCACGCCACCGACTTCTCGGCATTGCGCACGCCTGACTGAGCGGCACCCGACCGACCGCCGTCGTCAGCGCACGAGGTCGCGGCGCGCGGAACGCGACGACGGTGGCCGCGGCGACCACCACGGTGGCGCCGAACAGGATCGCGGCGTCGCCCGACGCCAGCCCGTGCATCACCGGCGCCTTGCCGTTCGCGTACCAGAGCATCGACGCGTACCGGACGGGTTCGAGCCAACTCACCAACCCCGCCAGCCCCACCGCGAGGTAGCTGGCGGCGAAGACCGCGGCGACCACACCCACCGCGACCGTGCGGCTGCCCGACAACACTCCGACGAGCATGGTGGCCGCGCCGCAGAGGATCGCCACGGTGGCCGACGCCCCGCACGCCACGAACAGGTCGACGACACCGATGTCGAAGCCGATGACCTCTGCTGCGAAGAGCAACGCCAGCGCGACCACCACCGCGAGCACCAGGACTCCGGCGACGAGCGCCGCGAGCTTCTCGACGATCACCCGGGTGCGCGACACCGGGTACGCGAGCAGCAGGTCGAGGATCCCGCTCTGTTGCTCGCCGGCCACCGTGGCCGCGCCGAAGCCGATCGCGTAGACCACCATGAGCGCGGGCAACACGAGCGAGAACAGCTCCACGTTCAGGTAGCCGGCGGCGGTGGTGAAGTCGAACGAACCCACCCCGCCGAAGAAGGCCTTGAGCTCCTTGGGGTAGTCGGCGATCGCCTTCTGGAACGCGGAGTCCCGCACCGTCGGGTACACCGCCGACTGCAGCACCACGTAGGCCGCGAGCCCCACGCTCCACGCGAACAGGCCGCGGCGGCGGTCGCGCAGCGCGCGCTCAGCGACCAGCATCGTCGTCCGCCACGTAGTACTGCAGGAAGAGGTCGTCGAGATCAGGAGGCGCGCTCGGTGAACTCGATCACCCGGTGGCGGGCCGCCAGCTTCACCAGCGCGTCGGCTTCGCCCACCTGGTGGAGCGTGAGCACGTGGTCGCGGCGGTCCACTGCCCGCACCCCCGGGAGCGCGGCGAACTCGTCGGCGTCGAAGTCGTCGGCGAAGCGGATCGTCACCTCACGCGCCGCACGCGCACGCAGCAACGCGACGTCCTCGACCGCGACGATGGACCCGTCCCGGATGATCGCCACCTGGTCGCAGAGGTGCTGCACCTCGTCGAGCTCGTGCGACGACAGGAACACCGTGGTCCCCGCGTCGGCCAGCTCGCGCACGAGGAGCTGGAACTCGTGCTGCACGATCGGGTCGAGGCCCGCGGTCGGCTCGTCGAGCAACAGCAGGCGCGGCTCGTGCACGAACGCCTGCACCAGGGCGAGCTTCTGCTTGTTGCCCTTCGACAGGGTGTGCACCGGGCGGTCGAGCTCCACCGCGAACCGATCGGTGAGCGCGTCGATCCGGCCCGGGGCCACTCCCCCGCGCAGCTTCGCGAACCACGTGATGAGCTCCCGCCCGGTGACGCGGTCGTAGAGACCGATCTCGCCAGGCACGTAGCCGATGTGCCGGTGGATCTCGACCGCGTCGCGGTGGCTGTCGAGCCCGAGCAGACGCGCCGATCCGCTCGTGGGCCGGAGCAGGTCGAGCAGGACGCGGATGGTGGTGGTCTTGCCCGCGCCGTTCGGGCCGAGGAAGCCGAACACCGACGCCTTCGGGCACGGTCAGTTCGACGCCCCGGATCCCCCGGTGACGTCCGTAGTCGCGGGTGAGGGCGACGGTCTCGATCGCGGGCACGGTCCCATCGTGACCCGCGCCGCCGCACGCCGCCAGCGGCGAAGGTCCCGCGGTGCGTGCGCGAGCCCGCGGGTCAGCGCGGCAGTTCGGTGCTCGCGGTGAGCAACTCGCCGCCGTCGATCGTGAAGATCGACCCGGTGATGAATCCGGCCTCCGGGCTCGCGAGGTAGCCGATGAGGTTGGCGACCTCTTCGGGCTCGCCGATCCGCCCGAGCACGTTGGGCGCCTGACCGGTGGCCTCGACGTAGCGCTTGATGGGCTGGAAGAGCAGCGTCTCCACCTTCCCCGGCGCGACGCCCACCACGCGGATCCCCGAGCGCGCCCACTCCAGCGCGAGGCAACGGGTGACCATGAGCAGGGCCGACTTCGCGGCGTTGTAGGCCGAGAGCCCGACCGACGGGTAGTACGCCGCGGTGCTCGAGATGTTGACCACCACCGAACCGGCGTGCATGAGCGGGAAGGCGCGGCTCGCGAGGTACCAGGGCGCGGTGAGGTCGAGGGCGAGGGTGGCGTGCCAGTCCTCGATCGTCATCTTCTCGGCCCGGGTGGCCACGGGCAGGATGCCGGCGTTGTTGATCAGCGCGTCGAGGCGTCCGCCCCATTCACGGGTGGCCTCGAGCAGCGCGTCGAGGGCCGCGAGGTCGGTGGCGTCGGTGGGCACCACGAGGGCGTCGCCACCCGCGTCGGTGATCGCCGCGGCCTCCTCGGCGAGGGCGTCGGCGCTGCGGGCGGCGAGCACCACCCGGAAGCCGTCGGCGGCGAGGCGGCGGGCGGTGGCGGCGCCGATCCCCCGGCTGGCGCCGGTGACCAGCGCCACACGCGGGGAGTCGTCGGGAGTGGGAGTGTCGGTTGCCATGCCGGGAGTCTTCCGCGGGCGGCGCGCGGACCACGAATGGTCCCTCAGCCGGTGGGGGAACCGGGTTTTGGACAATGCCACTGTCAAATAGGTAGATTGGAGGGCCATGGCTCGCCTCACCCACCTCGAACGGCTGGAAGCCGAGAGCATCCAGATCATGCGCGAGGCCGTCTCCGAGAGCGAACGGCCGGTGATGCTCTACTCGGTCGGCAAGGACAGCTCGGTCATGCTGCACCTCGCCGCCAAGGCCTTCCACCCCTCCAAGCCGCCCGTTCCCGCTGCTCCACGTCGACACCACGTGGAAGTTCCAGGCGATGTACGAGATCCGCGACCGCATGGCCGCCCAGGTCGGCATGGACCTGCTCGTGCACCAGAACCCCGAGTGCGTCGAGCGGGGCATCAACCCGTTCGACCACGGGTCGGCGGTGCACACCGACATGTGGAAGACCGAGGGCCTCAAGCAGGCGCTCGACCAGTACGGGTTCGACACCGCGTTCGGCGGCGCCCGGCGCGACGAGGAGAAGTCGCGCGCCAAGGAGCGGGTGTTCTCGGTGCGCTCGGCGCAGCATCGCTGGGACCCGAAGCGCCAGCGCCCCGAGCTGTGGAACCTCTACAACGCGCGCCGGCAACCCGGGTGAGTCGATTCGCGTGTTCCCGCTGTCGAACTGGACCGAGCTCGACATCTGGCAGTACATCCACCTCGAGCAGATCGCGATCGTGCCGCTCTACTTCGCGGCACCCCGGCCGGTCGTCGAGCGCGACGGCACGCTGATCATGGTCGACGACGACCGCATGCCCCTCGCGCCCGGCGAGACCCCCGAGCTGCGCAGCGTGCGTTTCCGCACGCTCGGCTGCTACCCGCTCACCGGGGCGATCGAGAGCGAGGCCGACACCCTCCACGGCATCATCCAGGAGATGCTGCTGACCACGAGCTCGGAGCGCCAGGGCCGGGTCATCGACCACGACTCCAGCGGCTCGATGGAGAAGAAGAAGCAGGAGGGGTACTTCTGATGTCCCACGTCTACGAACGACCTGCTCGCCGACGACATCGAGGCGTACCTCACGCAGCACGAGCACAAGTCGATGCTGCGCTTCATCACGTGCGGCAGCGTCGACGACGGCAAGAGCACGCTGATCGGCCGGCTGCTCTACGACTCGCACCTGGTGTTCGAGGACCATCTCGCCGCGCTCGAGGCCGACTCCAAGAAGGTCGGCACCCAGGGCGGCGAGCTCGACTTCGCGCTGCTCGTCGACGGCCTCGCCGCCGAGCGCGAGCAGGGCATCACCATCGACGTCGCGTACCGCTTCTTCTCCACCGAGCGGCGCAAGTTCATCGTGGCCGACACCCCCGGCCACGAGCAGTACACCCGCAACATGGTCACCGGCGCGTCGACCGCCGACCTCGCGGTGATCCTGATCGACGCCCGCAAGGGCGTGCTCACCCAGACCCGTCGCCACAGCTTCCTCGTGTCGCTGCTCGGCATCCGCCACGTGGTGCTCGCGATCAACAAGCTCGACCTCGTCGACTACTCGCAGGAGGTGTTCGACACCATCGAGGCCGACTACCGCGAGTTCGCCGCCGCGCATCGGTCTCGACGACATCGTGGCCATCCCGATGTCGGCGCTGCGCGGCGACAACATCACCGAGCTCAGCGACGCCACGCCCTGGTACGCCGGGCCCACGCTCGTCGGTCACCTCGAGACCGTCGAGATCGACGACGAGGTGCGCAACGGCCCGTTCCGCATGCCGGTGCAGTGGGTGAACCGCCCCAACCTCGACTTCCGCGGGCTTCTCCGGCCAGATCGTCGGCGGCACCGTGCGCCCCGGCGACCGCCTCCGCGTGCGTGCCCGTCCGGACGCGAGAGCACGGTCGCGCGCATCGTCACCATGGACGGCGACCTCGACGAGGCGGTGGCCGGCCAGTCGGTCACCATCACGCTCGCCGACGAGATCGACGTGAGCCGCGGCGACGTGCTCGTGCGCCGCCGACGCCCCCTGCCGCGGTGGCCGACCAGTTCGAGGCCCACGTGGTGTGGATGGACGAGCACGCCATGCTGCCCGGCCGTCCGTACCTGTTGAAGATCGGCGCCCGCACCGTCGGCGCGACCGTCGCGCAGCCGAAGTACAAGATCAACGTCAACACGCTCGAGCACACCGCCGACCACGACGCTGGAGCTCAACGAGATCGGCGTGTGCAACCTCAGCATCGACCGCCCGGTCCCGTTCGACCCCTACGCCGAGAACCGCGACATGGGCGGCTTCATCCTCATCGACCGCTTCACCAACGCGACGGTCGCGCGCCGGGCTGCTGCACTTCGCGCTGCGCCGCGCCGACAACGTGCACTGGCAGGCGCTCGAGGTCGACAAGCCCGCGCACGCGCGCGCTGAAGGGCCAGAAGCCGTGCGTGGTGTGGTTCACCGGGCTGTCGGGGTCGGGCAAGTCGACGATCGCCAACATCCTCGAGCGCAAGCTGCACCAGCTCGGGCGCCACACCTATCTGCTCGACGGCGACAACGTGCGCCACGGCCTCAACCGCGACCTCGGCTTCACCGACGCCGACCGGGTCGAGAACATCCGGCGCGTGGCCGAGGTGGCGGGGCTGATGGTCGACGCCGGGCTTGATCGTGCTGGTGTCGTTCATCTCGCCGTTCCGCGCCGAGCGTCGCCTGGCCCGCGAGCGGGTCGAGGAGCGACGAGTTCCTCGAGGTGTACGTCGACACGCCGCTCGACGTCGCCGAGCAGCGCGACGTGAAGGGCCTCTACGCGAAGGCCCGCGCGCGGCGAGCTGGCGAACTTCACCGGCATCGACTCGCCCTACGAGGTGCCCGAGTCGCCCGAGATCCGCGTCGACACCACCACGCTCGACGCGGAGGCCGCGGCCGACGTGATCATCGAGCACCTCCGCACCGAGGGCATCATCGGCGCCTGACCCCTCGTTGGGTCAGGGGGTGGGTTCGCCCCGGCGGTGCTCGGTCGCGACGCGGTACTCCTCGGCGAGCTCGAGCACCGGCGCGGGAAGCTGACCGGCCGCGAGGTCGGCGACGCTCACGCCTTCGAGCACCCGCCGCAGCCCGGCCCGCACCGCCATCCACACCACGGGCAGCTCCTCGGCCGCCCCGGTGTAGGCCATGGCGCTGAGGCTCTGGTCGCGCACGGTGGCGAGGGGGCCGTCGATGGCCCGGAAGAGGTCGGCGAGGGAGATCTCCGCCGCCGGGCGGGCGAGCAGGAACCCGCCCTCGGGGCCGCGCTGGCTCGTGACCAGGCGGGCCCGCCGCAGGTCGGTGAGGATCCCCCGCAGGAACTTCACCGGGATCGACTGGGCGTCGGCGAGGTCCTCGGCCTTCACCGGGCCGCCGTCACGACTGGCGAGCTCGGCCATCGCGCGGACGGCGTAGTCGACCTTGGCGGGGATGCGCACGCCGCATTGTCGCACTCCTCGCGGCGCGACCGCGGACCGGGCCCGGAAGCGGCCGGGCGCGGAGCGGCCCGGTCACCCTAGGGTGACCGGGCCGGTTCGGCGTTACCGTTCCCGCGGACCGTACTTGTTGACCTTGCCGGTCTTCGGGTTGAAGGTGCGGTTCGAGCAGCTGAACTCCTCGACCGTCTCCCACACCGTGCCGTTGCTCACGGCCATCGACGTGCAGTACGGCTGCTGCCGGTTGGAGGCGACCGGGTAGACCGTCGGACCGATGAAGTCCTTCATCTCCCAGGTCTGCACCGCGGCCGCCTTCTGCACGTTCTCGGGCGTGATCGCCGACGTGCCCTTCTTGGCCACCGTCTTCAGCGCCTTGATGAACATGTCGGTCGACGCGTACCCCGATACGACGGTGCCGTCGAGCTTGGTGCCGGGCTTGAACTTCTCGATGTCGGCCTTCATCTGGTCGAGGGACGCGATGCCCGTCGCGTTGATGTTGTTCAGGGCCTGGATGGCATTGGTCCCGGCGAACACCTTCACGAACGCGTCGGTGTAGAGACTGTGGTTGAACTGGCCCGGTGAAACCCTGGCCCGTGACCAGCTGGAAGATCTGGATGCACTCCGTACCGAGCATGCAACGGATCACGTCGGGCGCCTTGCCGTTGTCGGCCGCCATGAGCTGCGTGGCGTACGGCGCGTAGTCACCGACCGGCGGCGGCGGGATGTTGGCCTCGGCGTACACGATGTCGAAGCCAGCGCCCGCGTAGGCGATCTTGTTCTGGTCGACTCTCTAGCGGGCCGGGTCGGCAGGGAGCGTAGGACACCGACAACGGTCGTGCCAGGCACTCGACCAACCACGCGCGGTCAGGCGAGCTCGTCGCGGCGGTGCAGGACGCGACCCGGGAGCGGAGACGGGTCGAAGTACACGGCCCGGAAGTTGCGATGGGTGAACCGCCAGGCGCCGTCGATGCGGGCGAGCTCGTCGTCGTAGATCCCGCAGATCACGAACTCGGCGACGCCCGTCTCGCGCACCATCTCGCGCACCGCGCACCGCGTCGTGGCGCGGTCACCGTCGAGCGACGTGACGATCGCGTTCTCCGTGGTCTGGTACATCATGTCGACGTTGGCCACGAGGCGGCTGATGTTCCCGGCGATCGCGGCGGCGCCCTCGTAACGACGGTCGCGGGGGCCGTGCATCTCCCACACCGCGTCCGGCGCGAACACCGCCTCGAACGCCACCCAGTCCGCGCGATTGAGGGCATCCGAGTAGCGGTGCAGCGTCTCCTGGATCGCGAGCTTCTCGCGCCACTCGTCGTCCGCCTGTGCCACCGTCTCCCCCATCGCTCCCCGCACTCGCGGAGCTCGGCCCGGACGTCAGCTCTTGCTCTCGACCTTGCTGAAGGTCGGGAGCTGGCCCCGCTCCGCCTCGGTGAGCACCATCGGCCCGAACACCTTGCGCAGCGTCCGCTCCGGTCCTTCGAGGGCGACGATGCCCCGGGCG
Organism: uncultured Actinomycetes bacterium; assembly: GCA_963782705.1. Taxonomy (GTDB): domain Bacteria; phylum Actinomycetota; class Acidimicrobiia; order IMCC26256; family DASPTH01; genus CAVRGQ01. The sequence goes on from CAWAKX010000002.1 coordinate 78,192, forward strand.
TGCTGGGTCGCGACGTTGTCCCAGATCACGAGATCGCCCTCCCGCCACTCGTGGGCGAGGACGTTGTCGTCCGCGTAGAGCACCTGGAAGAGGTCCTCGAGCAGCTCCTCGTTCTCCTCCGGGGAGATCCCCTCGATCTCGAGGGTGCACTGCTGCGACACGTAGAGCAGGTCCTTGCCCGTGCGCGGATGGCGATGGAGGATCGGCGTGACCGTCGAGCGGTCGTCCTCGAAGTAGGTGTCGATCACGTCGGCGTCGCCGCCCCGGTTCGGGTACCCGCCCTCCTCCTGACCGTGGCGGGCCCGCAGCGTGGCGACACGCGCGCGCAGGTCGTCGGGCAGTGACTCGTAGCCCTGGCGCATGCTCACGAACATGGTGGGCGCGGTGGGCTGCTCCACCTTCACGCCGTAGAGCGAGATGATCGGCTGCGGGTGTTCGGCCCACATGGTGTCGCAGTGGAAGAGCAAGCGCCCGTACGGCGCCGCGCCACCCTCGTGCTTGTTGGAGACGAGCATCGGACCATCGCGGTGCAGGCGCTCCTGGCGCTCGGCCGGCGGCTGCTCGCCGATGAGGGTGAACACCAGGTACCGCTGGAAGTCCTCGTCGATGTCGAGGTCGCGGAACAGCAGCACACCACGGTCGTCGAACGCCGCGCGCAGCTCGGCGATGGTCTCGTCGTCGAGTGGGATGCTCGGCACGAGGCCCTCGACCTCGGCCCCGAGGGCGGGGTGCAGCTCGCGGATCTTCAGCTGTGACATCTCGTGCCTCCGTGGGACCACCCCGCTCCCCTCGGATCGGGTGGTCGGATCGGGTGGGTTGCCGAAAGGCTACCCCCGGCGTGGATCCTCCGGGAAGCCATGGCCGGACAGGAATGTGGGGATCGTCGTCGCGGCCGGGTCGAGGAGCACGGCGTGCTCGAGCCGGGCGACGACGCCGACCCCGGCCGCCTCGAGCGCGGCGAGGGCCGCGGGCAGGTCGTCGACCTCGAGGCCGTGGCCGTGGAACCGCGGGCGCGTCGGGGGCTGGGTCCAGGGCCAGTCCCCCGGCGTGGCGGGCAGCGCGACGAGCACCAGCACGCAGTCACCGAGGGAGACCAGCGCCCCGATCTCGCCCGGTCGCCGCGCCCGGTGTCGACCGCAACACCTCGGTGCCGAACAGCTCGGCGAGCCGTTGCGCGGCCGACGGTCGGATCGGCGACCGCGGCGGTCACGAACCCGTAGCGCACCACCGGCGCGAGCGGCGACGACCGGGGGGCCGGACGGCTCGGGGAGCGGGTAGCCGAAGCGCGGATCGTCGTCGGTGTGCATCGCCGACCACTCGAGCATCAGCCCGTGCGAGTCGGCGGGCCGGGTGAAGAACACGTCGTCGCCGATGAACGCGGCGGCGGGCGCCCCGGCCGCGGCGAGCCGCTCCCGCGCCGCGGCGGCATCGGGGACGCGCAGCGCGAGCGAGTGCATCCCGCCACCGAGCTTCTCGACGAACCCCCGCACCGGCGACTGCTCCCCGACCGGCTCACCGAGCTCGATGGAGTTGTCGCCCACCCAGACCATGCCGCCGCGGCGGCCGACGGCCGGATCGTCCGACACCTGGTCGTGCATCACGACCGCGCCGAACAGCGTGCGCAGCGGACCGAACAGTGCGTCGTAGCTCGCACCCATCGCGGTCGAGTGCCAGAGGCCGTCGATGTGCGGGCCTCCGGGCACGCTCATCGGGATGCCCCGTCGACGGTCGGGACCCCGGCGAGCACGTGGAGCCCGCGATCGCGCGCGAGGTCCATCGATCCGTACAGACCGGGCTCGGCCCGACAGAGGAACGGGATCGCGTTGATCGCGGGGGCGGTGGTCATCAGGTAGGCGCCGAGCTGCGCGCTGCTCGTGGCGAAGCCGTTGGTCTGCGCGGGGTCGCCACGGTGGCCGACGAGGTTGACGTCGACGTCGAGGGACAGCGACCCGTCGACCTCGATGCGGTAGCAGCCCCCGTAGCCACCGCGAGCCCGCGGCCACTCGGGGGCCGCGGCGTCGTCGTAGCGCGTCACGAACGCGAACTCGACCACCGGTCGTCCCGCCGCCCAGCCCTGGGTCACGTGCCGCAGCGCGCCGAACGTGCCCGGCTCGATGACGAAGCCCTCCACCTCCGCGCGCTCCCGCGCGGGTGCGACCTCCACGTCCGCGGTGCGCAGCTCGTCGAGCTCCACCCCGAGGCGCGCCGCGAGGTGATGGATCCCGGCGCCGACCAGGGCCATGGTGCCGGCCGCGACCCGCCGCGCGTACTCCTCGGCGGCGTCCATGGGCCCGCCGATGCCGATCAGGCGGGCCTCGGCCGCGCCGTAGTACTGGACGTAGTTGAGGATCTCGGTGACCCGGACCCGTTCGACCCGCTCGCAGCCGGCGAGCAGCGCCATCGGGATCACGTCGCTCATCACCCCCGGATACACCCCGGTGCTGTAGCAGCGGGATGCGCCGGCGGCGCACGCGGCGGCGATCGGGTCGCGGATCTCGGCCGGCGCGAACTCGGGGTAGTAGAGGGGGACCACCGACGTCTGGCACACGTTCTGACCCGCCTCGAGGATCGCGGTCATGCGCTCCACGCACGCCCGGACCGCCTTCGGCCGGTGGCCCTGCAGCATGAAGAGGTGGCAGTCGGCGCCGAGGCCCATCACCCGCTCGACGTCGGTGGTCGCGGTGATCCCGATCGGCGCGAGGCCGGCGAGCTCGCCCGCGTCGCGACCGTCCTTCTCGCCGCTCGTGACGTACACGCCCACCAACTCGAGGTCGGGGTGGCCGAGGATCCCGACGATGGCCTGGCGACCGGCCCAACCGGTCCCCCACTGCACGACTCGGTAGGTCACGGCGGCGAGCGTACCGGGGCACGGAATCGCCGTCGTGCTCCCCCCGTTGGTCACACGGCGTCGGACGCGATAAGCATCGAACCCATCCGCCGCACGGGAAGGACATCATGAACCTCGACCTGGACGACGACCAGCAGGCGTTGCGCGACACCCTGCTCGAACTGTTCGAGAAGGAGTCGACCACCGCCGACGTCCGGGCTGCCGAGCCCGACGGCTTCGACGAGTCGCTCTGGCAGACGGTGGCGGCGATGGGCATCCCCTCGATCGCGGTGCCCGCCGAACAGGGTGGCGGGGGCGCCGGCCTGCTCGAGCTGGCGATCGCCGCCGAGTGCGCCGGGGCCGCGCTCGCCCCGATCCCGCTCGTCGACTCCGCGGCCACCACCACGCTCCTCGCGTCGCTGCCGGGGCCGTCGGCCCTCGGCGACCTCGTGGATCGGGCCGTCGCCGGGGAGGCCATCACCACGATGGCCGTGCGGCCCCTCGTGAACGGCATCGCGCGCGCGGTCCCGTCGGGTGCGGTCGCCGACCTGGTCGTCGCCCTGCGCGGCGACGACCTCGTCGCGGTCGAGACCGGTGGTCGGCGTCAGGCGGTCCCCAACGTCGGCAGCATGCCGATCGCGCACGTCAGCGTCGGCGACGACGCGGTGGTGCTCGCCAGCGGCGACGCCGCCCGCGCGGCCTACGACCGCGGGCTCGCCCTCTGGCGCGCGCTCAGCGCGGCCTCGCTCATGGGGCTCGCCGGCCGCGCGCTGGAGATCGGCGTGGAGTACGTGAAGGAACGCACGGCCTTCGGCGTGGTGATCGCCAACTTCCAGACCATCCAGCACCGGCTCGCCGAGAACGCGGTCGCGGTCGAGGGTGGCCGCCTGCTCGCCCACGAGGCGGCATGGGCCCACGACGTCGGGCAGTCGAACGCCGCCGAGCTCGCGAAGATGGCGTTCCTCTTCGCCACCGACACCGCGTTCCGCACTGCGGGCGACAGCCTGCACTTCCACGGCGGCTACGGCTTCTCGATGGAGTACGACATCCAGCTCTTCTTCCGCCGCGCGAAGGGCTGGTCGCTCGTGGCCGGCGATCCGCGCCACCTCTACGCCGAGCTCGGCCGCGCGGCCGGCACCACGGAGGACTGACGATGGACTTCCTGCTCTCCGACGACCTCTCTGCGCACCGCAAGCACGCCCGCGAGTGGGTCGAGGCCAACGCCCCGTTCGAGCTCGTCCTCGAACAGCGTCGCAGTGGCCTCTACACCACCGTCGAGGTGCACGAGCGCCTCGCGCGCGACGGCATCCTGGGCGCCGGCTGGGACCCGGCCTACGGCGGCACCGACGTCGACCCCGACTTCGCCACCGCGGTCTTCCAGGAGCTCACGGCCAAGGGCTTCCACCAGGACGCGTGGTCGACGACCGCGATGGTGATCCGTACGATCGCCGCGGTCGGCACCCCCGAACAGAAGCAGGAGTACGTCGCCGGCGCGCTGCGCGGCGAGGTGCTCATCGCCCTCGGCTACAGCGAGCCCGACAGCGGTTCCGACGTGGCGGCGGCGAAGACCGCGGCGGTGCAGGACGGCGACGAGTGGGTCGTCAACGGCCAGAAGATGTGGACCAGCACCGCGCAGATCTGCACGCACGTGTTCGTGCTGGCCCGCACCGACCGCTCGGTCCCCAAGCACGACGGCCTGTCGCTGTTCATGGTGCCGACCGCGAGCGACGGCTTCGAGTGCCACCCGATGCAGATGCTCGGCGGCCAGACCACCACCACCACCTATTACAGCGACGTGCGGGTGCCCGCGTCGGCGCTGATCGGCGACGTCAACCGCGGCTGGAGCGTCATGAACGTGGCGCTGGTCTACGAGCGCGGCGTGGGCGGCACGAGCGCGTTCGAGCACCCGGTCGGCGAGGAGCTCGCCCACTGGGCGAGCAGCGTGCGCCGCGACGACGGCACCACCTTGCTCGACGACCCCCTGCTCGCGGAACGGGTCGGTCGCATGCTCGTCGACGACGAGGTGTCGAGCCTGCTCGCCATCCGCGCCAACTGGCTGGCCGACAAGGGCGACACGTCGACCGCGCACGGGGCGATGCGCAAGTTGTTCTCGGGGGACGCCTCGTTGCGCAATTGCACCGCGGCGATCGACGCGATGGGCGCCGAAGGACTGCTCGAGGCCGCGGCCGGCGACGCGCCGCTCGACGGCGACATGGTGCGGGAGTTCCGCTACTCCGTCGTGAAGACGATCTACGGCGGCAGCAGCGAGATCATGCGCGACATCATCGCCCAGAAGTTCCTCGGCCTCCCGAAGAACCGACCCAAGAACTGAGCTTCGTCACGCACACTCCGGGGGCATGACCATGGCCACGACGGACGACGACGAACTCGACCTCGAGCTCGACCTGGCCGGCGCGGTGTGCGTCGTCACCGGCGCGACCCGCGGCATCGGGCGGGCCGCCGCGCTCGCGCTCGGCCGGTCGGGCGCCCACGTCGTGGTCGTCGGCCGCAGCACGCAGCAGCGACCGGACTCGTTCGCGCCCGGCACGCTCGAGGAGGTCGTCGCCCAGCTCGCAGGCGAAGGCATCCCCGCGCTCGCGGTGCAGGCCGACCTCACCGATCCCGCGGGCGCCGACGTGGTGGTCGAACGCACGCTCGACTGGCGCGGCCGGTGCGACGTGCTGGTGAACAACGCGGCGTACACGTCGAACGGGCCGATCCTCGAGGTGCCACCGCGCCGATGGCAGACCGGGTTCCAGATGCAGGTGACCACGCCGTTGCAGCTCTGCCAGGCGTTCGTCCCCGGGATGCTCGAACGGGGCCGGGGACGGGTGCTCAACGTGGGCACCCGCGCCGCACGCGAGCTGATCGAGAACCTCCCGCTCTACGGCACCACCAAGACCGCGCAGGAGCAGATGACGCGCTGGCTCGACTTCGAGGTCGGTGGCCGCGGCGTGTCGTTCAACGTGTTCCGCATCGAGAGCGTCGTCACGACCGAGGGATGGCACGTGGTGCTCGAGCAGCAGGGCGAGGAGATCGCGACCGGGAGCCACACGTCGACGGAGCTCGTCACGCCCGAGGAGTGCGCGGAGATCATCGAGTGGATGGTGCGTCGGCCGGCGTCGTGGTCGGGCCAGGTGATCGAGATCGCCGAGGTCCGGGCGATGCGCACCGGGGCTTGAGGCGCCGGCCGTCGGTTCAGCTCACCGGCGGCCGGTGATCCTCGTCGGGCAGGATCGCCGCCGGCCCGGGCGGCACCGGATCCGTGAGGTCGACCATCGCCTGCATCCGTGCCGCGATGTCGGGGCGACCCGCGGCGTTGGTGAGCACGTAGAAGTCGCCGTGCTCGACGGCGTGCAGCACGCGGTCGGCCACGTCGAGCGGGTCGTCACCGGTCTTGAAGAACGCGAGCGCCTCGTCGGGGATCTCCTCGTCGCGGGCGTCCGCCAGCTCCTCGGGCCGGTTGCGCGCCGACAGGAGGATGTTGGTGTTCACGAGCCCCGGGCAGAGCACCGACACTCCGACGCGTGCACCAGCCGCGCGGAGGTCGTGGAACATGACCTCCGACAGCGCCACGACCGCGGCCTTCGTCGCGGAGTAGACCGCGGCGTGGGCCATCGGCGTGAGCCCCGCGAGCGACGCGGTGTTCACGACGTGCCCTTCGTCGCCGCCGGCCAGCATCTGGGGCACGAACGCGCGGATCCCGTTCGCGACCCCGACCACGTTCACGTCGAGGGCCCAGCGCCAGTCGTCGGGCGTCATCTCCCACGCCGGTCCGGTGATCGAGATCCCGGCGTTGTTGCACAGGAGGTGCACCGGGCCGAAGCGCGCCACGACCTCGGCCGCCACCGCGGTCATCCGCTCCGGGTCGCGGACGTCGGCGGCGAGTGACAGCACGCGGGAGGCGTCGCCCATCGAGGCCGCCGCCGCGTCGAGCGCGCCGGGCTCGACGTCGAGCATCGCGACGTTCATCCCGCGGTCGTGACAACGACGGGCGAGCCCGAGGCCGATCCCGCTCGCCGCGCCGGTGACGACCGCGGTACGTCCTGCAAAGGTGGTGAGCACGAATGGACTCCGATCCGGCCGACCGCGAGTGTCCTCGCGGCGCGGTCCCCTGGACCGCAAATGTGATTGGCGAATAACATATCGGCGTGGCCATCCTCGCGTCCACCGTCGACCCCGCGGATCCCGGATTCGCCGCGCGGCGGGCCGACCTCGAGCGCCTCCTCGGCGAGCTCGAGGAGCAGCTCGACCTCGCGCGTGCGGGGGGCGGCACCCGGTACGTCGAGCGCCACCGGGCCCGGGGCAAGCTCACGGCGCGCGAGCGGGTGGAGCTGCTCCTCGATCCCGAGTCGCCCTTCCTGGAGCTGCAGACGCTCGCGGCGTGGGGCAGCGGCTTCCACGTGGGCGCGAGCCTGGTCACGGGAATCGGCGTGGTGTCGGGGGTCGAGTGCGTGCTGATCGCCCACGACCCCACCGTGAAGGGGGGCACCATGAACCCCTTCACCCTGGGCAAGACGCTGCGCGCGCTCGAGATCGCCCGGGTGAACCGCCTGCCGGTCGTCAACCTCGTCGAGTCCGGCGGCGCCGACCTCCCGACCCAGGCCGACTTCTTCGTCCCCGCCGGGCAGATCTTCCGCGACCTCACCGAGCTCTCCGCGCTCGGGATCCCCACCATCGCGCTGGTCTTCGGCAACTCCACCGCCGGGGGCGCGTACGTGCCCGCGATGTGCGACCACGCGGTGCTGGTCGACCAGCGGGCCAAGGTGTTCCTCGGTGGGCCGCCGCTCGTGAAGATGGCCACCGGCGAGGTGTCCGACGACGAAGAGCTCGGCGGCGCGGCGATGCACTCGCGGGTCTCGGGGCTCTCCGACTACTTCGCGGTCGACGAACGGGACTGCATCCGGATCGGACGCGAGATCGTCGCCGACCTCGGCTGGCGCAAGCTCGGACCCGAACCTCGCGACCACGGCACGCCTCCCCTCCACGATCCCGACGAGCTGCTCGGGATCGTCGGCACCGACCTGCACCTCCCGTTCGACCCGAGGGAAGTGCTCGCACGCGTCGTCGACGGCTCCCGGTTCGACGAGTACAAGGCCGAGTACGGCACGAGCCTGGTCACCGGGTGGGCGGCGATCCACGGATACCGCGTCGGCATCCTCGCCAACGCGGAGGGTGTGCTCTTCCCCGCCGAGGCGAAGAAGGCCACGGAGTTCATCCTGCTCGCGAACCAGACCGACACGCCGCTCGTGTTCCTGCAGAACTGCACCGGCTTCATGGTCGGGCGCGAGTACGAGCAGGCCGGCATCGTCAAGGACGGCGCCAAGATGATCAACGCGGTGACGAACAGCCGCGTGCCCCACATCACCATGCTCCTCGGCGCCTCCTACGGCGCGGGCAACTACGGGATGTGCGGGCGCGCGTTCCGGCCGCGGTTCCTGTTCGCGTGGCCCAACTCGAAGATGGCGGTGATGGGCCCGCAACAGCTCGCCGGGGTCATGTCGATCGTCGCCCGCCAGTCGGCCGAGTCCACCGGCGCGGTCTTCGACGAAGCCGCCGACGCGGCGCGCACCGCCGCGATCGAGGCGCAGATCGACGCCGAGTCCCACGCGTTCTTCACCAGCGGCAAGCTCTACGACGACGGCATCATCGACCCCCGCGACACGCGCACGGTGTTGGGGATGGCATTGTCCGCTGTGCACTCGAACGTGGTCGAGGGACGTCGCGGCTACGGCGTCTTCCGGATGTGACCGTGATCCGGAAGTTGCTCGTCGCCAACCGGGCCGAGATCGCGGCCCGGGTCATCCGCACCGCGCGCGCCCTCGGGGTGGGCACGGTGGCGGTGTTCTCCGACGTCGACGCCGGGGCCCCCTACGTCGCCCTCGCCGACGAAGCGGTCCGCCTCCCCGGTGCGAGCGCCGCGGAGACCTATCTCGACGTCGACGCGATCGTCGCCGCCGCGCTGCGCACCGGCGCCGACGCCGTGCATCCCGGCTACGGCTTCCTCTCCGAGACACGCCGGCTTCGCGCGTGCGCGTCGCCGCCGCCGGCCTCACGTTCGTGGGCCCGGCGCCCGCCGTGATCGAGACGATGGGGTCGAAGGTCGCGGCCAAGGCGATCGCCATCGAGGCGGGGGTGCCCGTGCTGCCCGACGTCACCGTGTCCGACGGCGACGCCATCGACCCGGCGAAGATCGGCGAGCACGTCGGCTACCCGCTCCTCGTGAAGGCGTCCGCAGGCGGCGGCGGTCGCGGGATGCGCATCGTCACCACACCCGACGACCTCCCGGGCGCGCTCCAGTCGGCGCGGTCCGAGGCGACGGCCGCGTTCGGTGACGGCACGCTCTTCGTCGAACGACTCGTGGATCGCCCCCGCCACGTCGAGGTCCAGGTCTTCGGCGACACCCACGGCAACCTGATCCACCTCTTCGAGCGCGACTGCTCGATCCAGCGGCGGCACCAGAAGATCGTCGAGGAGGCGCCCGCACCCTCGTTGGGCGACGAGCTGCGTCACCGCATCGGGCAGGCCGCGATCGCGTTGGCGCGCGCGGTCGGCTACACGAACGCGGGCACCGTCGAATTCCTCGTGGAAGCCGACGGCTCGTTCTGGTTCCTCGAGATGAACACGCGCCTCCAGGTGGAGCATCCCGTCACCGAGATGATCACCGGGCTCGACCTGGTCGCGCTCCAGCTGCTGGTCGCCCGCGGCGAGGCGCTCCCCGAGGTGGTCCTCGAGCGCACCCGCCGCGGCCACGCGATCGAGGTCCGGTTGTACGCGGAGGACGTCGCCGCGGGCTTCCTCCCCGCGAGCGGGACGCTCGATCGGCTACGGATCCCCGCCGACGAGCACGTGCGCGTCGACGCGGGCTACGCCGACGGCGACGTCATCTCGACCCACTACGACGCGATGCTCGCCAAGGTCATCGCGTGGGCGCCCACCCGCGAGGAAGCGGCCCACCGCCTCGCCGGCGCGCTCGCGGCGACGGAGGTGCACGGCATCACCACCAATCGCGACCTCCTCCTCGCCGTGCTCCGGCACCCGGAGTTCCTCGACGACGCGATCGACACCGGGTTCCTCGAACGGCACGATCCGGGGGCACTGGCGGCGGCGGTGACCGACCCGTCGGCGCGCACCGTGCACGCGCTCGCCGCGGTACTCGCCGCCCGGGAGGCCCGACGGACGCGGTCACCCCTGCCCGCCGGGCATCCCCGCCGGCTGGCGCAACGTGGGACCCGGCGTGCAGGAGCACGAGCTGCTCGCAGCCGACGGCACGACCACCGTGGTCACGATGCTCGGGTCACGCGCCGGCGAACGGGCGACCGTCGACGGCGTCGAGCCCGAGCTGCACGTGCACCGCGTCACGCGCCGACCTCGTCGACCTCGAGCTCGACGGCCACCGGGTCCGGTGCGCGGTGCAGCTCTGCGCCGACCGGATCCACGTCGACAGCGTGCTGGGCGCCACCTCCTTCCGCGAGCTCCCCCGCTTCCCCGAGACCGTGCGCGAGGAGCCGGGCGGGTCCCTGCGATCGCCCATGCCGGGCACGGTGGTCCGGGTCGAGGTGGAGGCCGGCGCCGAGGTCACCGCGGGAACCGTGCTCGTCGCCCTCGAAGCGATGAAGATGGAGCACATGGTGCGGGCGCCACACGACGGACGGGTCGCCACGGTGCACGTCACCGTCGGCGACCAGGTCGCGGCCGGCGCAGTCCTCGTCGCGCTCGAGGTCGACGTCGAGGAGCAGTCGTGAGCGAACGCCCCGATGCCGTCGTGCGCTACGAGCTCGACGGGCCGGTCGCGTGGGTCACCATCGACCGCGACGAGGCCCGCAACGCGCTGAACGCCGCGGTGCGCGAGGGGCTGTGGGCGGCGACCCGCCGCTTCAACGACGACGCCGCGGCCAAGGTGCTGGTGCTCACCGGCGCCGGCGATCGCGCGTTCTGCGCCGGGGCCGACCTGCGGGAGATGGCCGACGGCGCCATGGAGGTGCCGCCACCCGACTTCCTGCCGATCTTCGGGCGCAACATCGAGGTGACGAAGCCGACCATCGCCGCGGTGAACGGCGTCGCGTACGCGGGCGGTTTCCTCCTCACCCAGATGTGCGACCTCGTGGTCGCGGCCGAGCACGCCCGCTTCGCCATCACCGAGGCGCGGGTCGGGCGGGGTACGCCGTGGGCCGCTCCCCTCCCCTGGCTTCTCGCGCCGCGCATCGCGCTCGAGTTGCTCCTCACCGGCGAGCACCTCAGCGCCGAGCGGGCCCGCGAGGTCGGTCTGGTGAACCGGGTGGTCCCCGCGTCGGAGCTGCACGCGGCCACGCAGCAGCTCGCGTCCACCATCGCGGCCAACGCGCCGCTGTCGGTGGCCGCCGCGAAGCGCACCGTGTACCTGTCGCGTCCCGACGTGTACGAGGCCGCCGACGCGATCTGGGATCCGGTGTACCGCAGCGCCGACGCGCAGGAGGGCCCGCGCGCGTTTCGCGACGGACGCGCCCCCGACTGGCAGGGCCGCTGAGATGGGCGACGCGATGCCGGCGGCCGACCGCGCCCATCGCCCGATCCGCATCGCCAACGTCTCCGGCTTCCTCGGCGACCGGTTCTCGGCCATGCGCGAGATGCTCGCCGGGCCCGATCCGGTCGACGTGATCACCGGCGACTACCTCGCCGAGCTCACGATGCTCATCCTCGGCAAGCAGCAGGCGCGCGACGAGCGGGCCGGCTACGCCGCGGTGTTCCTGCGCCAGATCGCCGAGAACCTGGGCGACTGTCTCGCCCGGGGGGTCAAGGTCGTCGCCAACGCCGGCGGGTTGAACCCCCGCGGGCTGCGCGACGAGATCCTCGCGGTCGCCGCCGAACAGGGTCTCCGGCCCGAGGTCGCGGTGGTCGACGGCGACGACCTGCGCGGTCGCATGGCGGAGCTCCAGGCCGCCGGCGTTGCCTTCACCCATCTCGACACGGGGCGCGCGCTCCCCCCGGTCACGAGCTCGACGACGGCCAACGCGTACCTGGGCGGATGGGGCATCGCCGCCGCGCTCGCGGCCGGCGCCGACATCGTGGTCTGCGGGCGGGTCACCGACGCGTCGCTCGTGGTCGGCCCGGCCGCGTGGTGGCACGGATGGCGCGACGACGAGTGGGACGCGCTCGCCGGCGCGGTCGTCGCCGGTCACGTGATCGAGTGCGGCGCGCAGGCCACGGGCGGGAACTACCCGTTCCTCCACGAGCTCGCGCCGGGCCTTCCCGGCTTCCCGATCGCCGAGGTCGCCGCCGACGGCTCGTTCGTCGTCACCAAGCAACCGGGCACCGGTGGCGCGGTCTCGGTGGGCACGGTCACCGCGCAGTTGCTGTACGAGGTCGGAGGCACGGCGTATCCGAACCCCGACGTCACCGCGCACTTCGACGGCCTGGTGCTCGAGCCCGCGGGACCTGACCGCGTCGCGGTACGCGGCGCGCGCGGCACACCGCCGCCCGACGTGCTCAAGGTCGCCGTCAACCTGCTCGGCGGTTACCGGAACACGATGACCATGGTGATCACCGGCCTCGACGTCGAGGAGAAGGCTCGACACGCCACGCGCCAGCTCCTCGGTGCGATCGAGCACCTCGAGCTCGACGAGGTCGACGTGCAGGTGTTGCGCCACGACCACCCCGACGCGCCGACCAACCCCGAAGCGACCGCGCTCCTGCGGGTCACCGCGAAGAGCGCCGACCGCGACGCCGTCGGCCGCGCGTTCTCGAACGAGGTCACCGCGCTCACCCTGCAGAGCTATGCAGGCTTCTTCGCCACCACTCCCCCCACGGCCGCCACCGAGTACGGCGTCTACTGGCCCGCGCTGGTGCCACGCGACGCGGTCGAACACACGGTGTCGTTGCCCGACGGACGCGAACAGCGGATCGCAGATCCGCAGTGCGCGCCGCTCGTCGACGCCGCTTCCCGACGGATCGGCCACCGCGGCGGGCGCGGCCGACGACCGCGACACCGTGCGGGTGCCTCTCGGGCGGGTGTGCGGCGCACGGTCGGGCGACAAGGGCGGGAACGCCAACGTCGGGTTCTGGTGCGCGACCGACGACGCCTACGCGTGGCTGCGCGACGCGCTCACGGTCGAGCGTCTGCACGAGCTGCTCCCCGAGGCCGCGTCGCTCGAGATCCGTCGCTACGAGTTCGCCTCGCTCCGGGGGCTGAACTTCGTGGTCGTGGGCCTGCTCGGCGAGGGTGTGGCATCGTCGGTGCGGCCCGACGCGCAGGCCAAGGGGCTCGGCGAGTACCTGCGCTCGCGCACGATCGACGTGCCGCGGCGCCTGCTCTCCGACCTCTCCGACGACTGAGCCCACGAGCGCACCGAGGGGGAACGTGGTGAGCACCGACGACAAGTTGCAGGGCGTCTTCACCGGCAGCATGACCGACCTCGTGACGTACCGGTACGTGGGCAGCCAGTCGGTGGTGACCGACCTCGGCGACGGCGCGGCGGTGGGCATCACGACGCAACCGCCGCCACCTGTGCACGCCGGGATCGGTGTCGGCCACCGCGCTGGCGGTGTCGATGATGGACACCGCGGGCATCGTCGTCGACGCGGTCCAGTTGCTCAGTCTCACCCAGGTCGACCTCCAGCTCTACGAGCCCGCGCTCGACGTGCTGCGGATCCGCACCGTCGGGCGGGTGGTCCGGTGGGCCCGCACCCAGGTGTTCACGGAGTGCCGCTTCGAGGACGCCGACCACGAGGACCGCGTGCTCGGCATCGGCGCCGCGAACTGGTCGGTGATGGCCCCGACCCCGCCCGGGTTCACCTACACCGACCCCGGCCCCGGCCTCCCCGACGACCCGGCCACCCCGCCCATGGTCGAGGCGTTCGGGCTCGTCCCCGACGCCGACGGCGGCTTCGTGCTCCCCGAGTTGTCACCGCGCGTCGGCGCGGAGCTGCTCCACCACGGACCGATGCTGGTCGGCATGGAGCACGCGGCGCTCGAGGTGGCCGCTCGGGCTGCGGGCACCGACGCGCTGGCGATGCGGTCGTGGACGATGCGCATCGTGCGCGCCGGACGCGAGGCGCCCTTCCGTGCACAGGCCGAAGTCCTCGCCGTCACCGCAGACGCGGTCGGGTGCCGCTCGGTGCTGACCGACGGCAACGGCGACCCGGTCGCGCTCACCCACGTGGTGTTCGGCCGCTGAGCTTCGGCGCGACGCCGTCGAGTGGCCCGCCGTCGATTGGTCCGCCTACGACGTCGACGTGAGCGGTTCGAGGCCGAGCGCGACGTGGTCGGCGCGCAGGTCTTCGCCCGCGCCCCCTTCGTCCTCCGTCCACCGGTCGGCGCGCATCAGCGGCAGCCAGGCGATCTGTTCCCGTACCGCCATCGCGTAAAGCGTCTGGAGCCGTCGTGACAGATCACCGAAGGCGTCACCGCGGACGGCGTCCTCCAGCGCCCGCCGCCCTCGGTCGCGTCGCCGAACGTGCGCTCGAGGCACGCCTCCAGATCGGACCGGTCGGCCGCGTCGCGCGATGCCCCGCTGCGTTGGAGACTGGTGATCGCGTCGGCGAGCGCGAGCGTGGAGCGCAGCTCGCCCGCCCACGCGGGGCTGCGCTGCGCGAGCTGGTGGATGCGGTCGCCCAACAGGGCGTGCAGCCGCACGTCGGTGCTGTCGTCGGCGCGGCGACCAGTCGGGGGCGGTGAGCTCGATGCCCTCCCACTCCGCGATCGCCTCGCAGAGCGCACGCCGCAGGGAGACCTGCCACCACAGCTGCTGGATGACCTCGTCGTTGCGGGGGTCGAGGCGGGCGGTGCCGCCGATGGTGCCGAACAGCGTGAACAGGATCGTGACGACGGTGTAGTAGCGGATCGCCTGTTCGTCGACCGGCATCCCGAGCTCGCGGTAGCGCTCGAGCACGATGGGGAACATCCCGGCCGGATAGAGGCACTCACGCAGGCGGATCGCGCCCAGGTCGACCATCGGGTCGCCGAGGTGCGCGAGCTCCCAGTCGATCACCGCGGTGACCCGGTCGCCGGAGAACAGGAACTGGTCGGGGCCGCAGTCGCCCTGGACGAGACACGTCGGCCGGTCGAGCGCCGGGTACCGGTCGTGGGCCCAGGCGCGGGCGAGCGCCAGCAGCGGATCGGTGTACCCCGGGCGTTTGCGCAGCACCGTGTCGAGGTCGGTCTCGGCGAACGCGAGGAAGTTGGCGAGCGCGACGTCCTCCGCCGACGACCGGACGACGAGACCGCCGTCGCGGGTGATGGGTCCGATGTCGACCCGGTGCAGGGCCGCGAGCTGCTCCGCGAAGTCGCGCGCGAGGGTGCGCAGTTGGACAGGGTCGGTCACCTCGTGCACCTGCGCGGAGCCTTCGACCTTCTCCATGAGCAGCGAGCCGGTGTCGGCGTAGATCCCGAGGTAGGGCGGCACCCGGACCTCGGAGCCTTGGAGCGCGCGCAGCACGAGGGCTTCGCGCTCGGTGTTGAACGTGGAGAGCAGCGCGGAGCGCTCGATGACGTGGCGGGGCGCACGAGCCATCTTCAGCACCGTCGTCTGCACGTCAGGCGCCGCGACGTCGATGAAGTAGGTGGGCCGCCAGCGCGCCTGGCGCCGGATCTCGACGACCTCGCCGCCCGCGGTGGCGGCGATCCACGCGCGCAGATCGTCGGGCAGTTCGGCAGCGGCATCCACCATGGCGCGGATCATACGGAGGTCGCCCGACCGCGCGCCCACCGCCGCGGACGGACATGCCGAGGGTTCACGATCGCGGTTACGGTCCCGCGCCATGAAGCTCTTGACGTACGGCCTGGACTCCGAGGGACGCGCATGCGTCGTCGAGGAACGCGAGATCACGACCAACGAGGTCATGCCCGGCCTGAGCATGACCACACTGTTCCAGACCTTCGCGGTGCCGCCGGTGGCCCCGCCGCCGGGCAACGGCGTCTTCGACGACATGGGGATGCTCCCCGGCTCGGTGAACTGGATGATCGTCGACATCGCGCCGCACGACGAGTCGCGGGGCAGCACGCTCGCGACGGAGATGCACTACAACAACACCATCGAGCTGTTCTGCGTGCTCGAGGGGTCGATGATCCACCGGCTCGACGACGGCGAGCACGTGCTGGAGCGCGGTGACTGCGTCGTGTTGGCCGGCGTCGACCACGCCACGTTCGGCGGGCCCGAGGGGGCACGGGTGCTCAACCTCAGCGTGGGCCTCGCCCCGCCGAGCTGAGCGAACCGGGCTCTCGCCATGATCACACCACTGCGTGTCGCAGTGTGGTCGACCGGCGGGATCGGTTCGATCGCCATCGAGACCATCGCCCGGAGGAGTGACCTCGAACTCGTCGGCGTGTGGGTGCACTCACCGGAGAAAGCCGGGCGCGACGCCGGCGAGCTCGCCAACGGCGTGCCCATCGGCATCGCGGCCACGACCGACGCGGCCGCGATCCTCGCGCTGCGCCCCGACTGCGTCGTCTACTCGGCGAGCAGCCCCGAACGCGACGCGGCGATGGTGCCCGATACCGTGCGCATCCTCGAGGCCGGCGTCAACGTGGTCTCCACCACCGCGACCGGCGCGATCTACCCGCCGGCCTACGACGCCCGGTGGCGCGAACCGCTCGAGGCCGCGGCGCACCAGGGGGGCGTCACCTTCTACGCCTCCGGCATCGAGCCCGGGTTCGCCGCCGACCAGCTGCCGTTGATCCTCGCGACGCAGTCGAGCGACATCCGTTCGGTGCGGGCATCGGAGCTCGCGCTCTACGACGACTATCCGGTGACCGGCGTGATGATGGACGGCCTGGGCTTCGGCCGGCCGCTCGACTTCGACCCGATGATCGCCACACCGGGCGCGATCCTCGCGAGTTGGGCGGGCCCGGTCCGCTTCATCGCGGAGTCCCTCGGCATCGAGCTCGACACGATCCGCGAGGAGTTCGAACGCGCGCCGACCGACCGGACGCTCGAGGTCGCGTTCGGCACCGTCGAGGCCGGCACGTGCGGCGCGCTCTGGATCCGCGCGGTGGGCGTGGTCGACGGCGAGGACGCGATCGTGGTCGAGCACGTCACCCGGTTGGTGCGCGACACCGCACCGGAGTGGCCCATCGGCGAACACGACATCACCTACCGCGTCGAGATCGACGGCGATCCGAACATCTCGAACGACATGGGCTTCAGCGTCGACGATGCCGCCCGGCTCGGGATCGGCGGGATGACGTCGGGCGCCGGGGCGATGGTCGCCACCGCGATGCGGGTGGTGAACGCGATCCCGTTCGTGGTGGAGGCGCCGCCCGGCATGGTCAGCTCGCTCGATCTGCCGCTCACCGTGCCCCGCACCGCGTTCCGCATGCCCCGCTGAGCGCGCGTTCCGCCTCGCCCCTTCCCGCGCTCGACACCCGCGGTCCATCGGCCTATTGTTATTGGCCAATAACAATCGCGTGGTCAGCAGACGATGCACCCGGGAAGGGCCCCATGGACTTCGGCGAGTCACCCGAGCACGAGCTGCTGCGCGATGCAGTCGCGGGCGTGGCGCGCCGGTTCGGCCACGACTACTACGCGGCCTGCGCCCGGGAGGACCGCCCCACCGACGAGCTCTGGCAGGCGGTCGCCGACCACGGCTTCCTCGCCGTGCACCTCCCCGAGGAGTGGGGCGGCGGGGGCGGGGGCATGGCCGAGCTGGCCATCGTGTGCGAGGAGCTCGCCGCCGCGGGGTCGCCGCTGCTGCTGATCATCGTGTCGGCCGCGATCAGCGCCGAGCTCATCGCCCGGTTCGGCACCGACGAGCAGCGCGGCGCGTGGCTGCCGGGTCTGGTGCAGGGCGAGAAGGTCGTCTTCGCGATCACCGAGCCCGACGCCGGCTCCAACAGCCACAACCTCTCGACCACCGCCACCCGCGTGGGCGACGCCTGGCGCCTCGACGGCGCGAAGACCTACATCTCGGGCGTCGACGAGGCCGGGGCGATGCTCGTCGTCGCCCGCACCGGCACCGACCCTGCCGGCCGCGGTCTGCTCTCGTTGTTCGTGGTCGACACCGACGCGCCCGGTCTCGAGCGACGCCGGATCCCCATGGAGATCCGCGCCCCGGAGCACCAGTTCCAGCTCTTCTTCGACGGGGTCGAGGTGGGGCCCGACCGGTTGCTCGGCGTGGAGGGCGAGGGCCTGCGCCAGGTCTTCCTCGGGCTCAACCCGGAGCGGATCATGAGCGCCGCGCTGTCGGTCGGCGTCGGCCGCTACGCGCTCGGGCTCGCCGCCGCCTACGCGAACGAGCGTGAGGTGTGGGGCGTCCCCATCGGCACCCACCAGGGCCTCGCCCACCCGTTGGCCGCGGCGAAGGTGGAGATCGAGCTGGCGCGCCTGATGATGCAGAAGGCCGCGTGGCTCCACGACCACGACGCGCGGCCCGAGATCGCCGGCGAAGCCGCCAACATGGCGAAGTACGCGGCGGCCGAGGCCGGCGTGCACGCGGTCGACGCCGCGATCCAGACCCACGGCGGCAACGGCATGGCCTCGGAGTACGGTCTCGCCGACATGTGGGGCTTCGTGCGCTTCCTGCGCATCGCGCCGGTCAGCCGCGAGATGATCCTGAACTACGTTGCCCAGCGATCCCTCGGTCTCCCGAGGTCCTACTGACCCGTCGCCACGGAACGGGAACCTTGCCCCGGACTCCCGCCAGCCCATCTCCATCTCGGAGCGCCCCGACGCCGCGGGGCCAGGCGCGCCGCGAACTGCTGCTCGACGCCGCGTCGGCGCTCGCCGCGGAACGGGGGTTCCACTCGGTCGGGATCCTCGAGATCGGGGCCGCGGCCGGAGTGTCGGGCAGCGCCATCTACCGGCACTTCGCCAACAAGCAGGACATCCTCGTCGCCCTCCTCGAACGGGTCATCGACGCGCTCCTCGACGGCGCGCGCGACGTCGCCGCCGCCACCACCGATGCCGAGGTCGCGCTCGACGAGCTGGTGGACCGGCACATTGCGTTCGCGCTCGCGAACCGTGCCGTGATCGCGGTGTATGACCAGGAGTCGCACAACCTGCCGCCCGAGGCGCGCTCCCGTCTCCGTCGCAATCAACGCGCCTACGCCGACGTGTGGACCGACACGCTCCTCGCCGTGCGGCCGGAGCTCGGCCGCGAGACCGCGGCGTTGGCGGTGCACGGCGCGTTCGGGCTCATCAACTCGCTGTCCGACCATGTCCCGCGCCTGCCCGAGTCGGAGGTCGCGGAGATGTTGCGGACGATGACCCGCGCCGCGCTCAGCGCTCGATGAGGCGATCCACGCTCGGGGGCACCGAGTTGCGCCAGCCCTCCTGGGGCCAGTTGAACCACCCGGACGACGCGTAGGTGCCGCCGTCGGGGTGCAGCGTGGTGCCGGTGACGTACGACGACAGGGCCGACGCGAGGAACACCACGCAGCCCGACACGTCGGTGACGTGGCCCTGGCGACCCATCGGGATCGAGATGCGCTTGTCGGCCGCGGCGGAGTCCTCGCCGGTGGCGTAGGCGAGCATGTTGGGCGTGGGCGTGGAATCCGGCGCGACGTTGTTGACCCGGATGTTGTCGGGCCCGACCTCCACCGCGAGCGAGCGACCGAACTGCTCCACCGCGGCCTTGGCCGCGGAGTACACCGCGTAGTTCGGCGCCGCCCGGTGGCACTCCACCGTGGTGAGGTTGACGATGCTCCCGCCCCGACCGCCGGCCTGCATGCGCGGCACCGCGAGCGAGCACGCGTGGAGCACGTGCATGAGGTTCGTCCGCAGCAACGCGTCCCAGCCCTTGGGCTTGGTCTCGGTGAACGGCGCGTGGAACGTGCCGCCGGGGACGTTCACGAGGGTGTCGAGCCGGCCCCAGCGCTCGTCGACGGCGAGGAACAGCGCCTCGAGCTGCTCGGGATCGCGCGCGTCGCCCTGGAGGACGATGTGGTCGGCGCCGACGTCGGCGCGCAGCTCGTCGACCACCTTCGGGTCGATGTCGAGCACCGCGAGGTGCACGCCGTTGGCCGCGAGGTCGCGCGAGATCGCGCCGCCGAGACCACCGGCGCCGCCGGTGACCACCGCCACCGTGCCGGCCAGCCCGCTGCGAGCGTCGAACCAGTCACTCATCCTCGTCGTGCCTCCTGCTCGTGACGCGGGTGTGCGCGCCCCACTCTCGCGCGAGGCGGCACTGTCGGGCAGACTCGCCGGGAGCTCAGGAGCTGAGCTCCGCCTTCACGTCGGCCTCGATCGCGGTGCCCACGAAGAAGTCGGGGTTGGCGTCGGTGAGGAAGCGCGCCGGGTACGCGAACAGGAAGTCCCGCAGCTGCGCGGCGTCGAGGATCCCCTTCTCGAGCAGCTCGTAGGCCTCCTCGAGCGGCTCGTCGAAACGGGGCACGTCCCAGTGACCGATGTCCGAGCCCATCAGGCACCGGATGCGCGCGCCTCGCGGCAGCACGCGGTCGTCGAACGCCAGGCCCACGAGCGGGTCGTCACCCTCGACACCCCAGGTGAAGGCACGCGTGAACTGGTCGATGATGTCCTGCTCGCTCCGCACACCGGTGAGCTCGAAGTCGTCGTGCACCGAGTCGCGCCCCCGGCCGATGAGCTCGTCGGCGGAGTAGCGCGCCGCGAGCTCCGGCGCGTGCGCGGCGAGGATCTCGCCGTAGCGCGCGCGGTCGGTGCCCTTGGGGTCGAGACGACCGATCACCTCGGGGTTGCGCTTCCCCCAGCTGCTCACCAGCGCGACGAGGACCTCCACGCCCATGTGGCAACCCCCTTCGAGGATCGCGATGCGCAGCTCGGGGAACCGGTGGGTGACGCCGCCGAGGAACAGCGACTTGGCCAGCGCGCCGCCGGACGCGGCGAAGTGCCCGATCTGGTTGTAGAGGTAATTGGTGATCGACTGCCGGTCGCTGAAGCCCATGCCCGACGAGTGCGTGGCGAGCGGCATGCCGACCTCGACGGCCCGGGCCCAGAGCGGGTCGTAGTCGTAGGCGCTGTCGAGGCCGAAGGTGTCGATCCAGCCGCCCGTGATCCACGACGCGATCTTGAGGTCGTCGCCGCCGGTGTCCTCGCCCAGCGGTCGGCGGATGTGGCTGGGCATGAGGCAGATCTTGGCGCCCAGACCCCTGGCGTGCTCGAGGCCCGCGATCGCTTCTTCCGGGGTGTGGGCGGGGATGATCGCAGCCATGGTGAACCGGTCGCGATAGGGGCGGTACTGCTCGGCCATGAACTCGTTGTAGAGACGGCTCAACGTGATCCGCTGTTCGTCGTCGGGGAACCGGTGGATCATCAGGCCCATCGTGGGATAGAGCACCGAGAAGTCGATCCCCGCCTCGCCGAGCCGCTCGTAGTAGCGCGAGGGCAGGGTGACGTCGGCGAAGTACTCGGTCTCGGCCGCGGCGTGCCACGACACCGGGAGCAGCCCGAGGCGACGCTTCTCCTCCGCGGAGATGTCGGGGTCCCGCCACGCCGTGTGCTTACCCGACAGGGTCGGCACCTGGTCGACGATCGCGCCGGCGCCGTGGTCGCGACAGAAGTCGGCGAACACCGCCCCCAGTTCGAGCACGTGCCCGTCACCGTCGAGCACCGGGTACCCGAGCTCCTCGCGGATGTTCATCGCCTTCGTGCGCGTCATCGCCATGCTCGCAACCCCCGTCGGTGCGCACCGAGACGTCTCGGCAGTCAGGAGTCTGCTGCCGACGAGCGAAGCCCGTCAATCCAGGACCCGGCCACGATGCGGGGCCCCAAACACCCCCGTCGCCGGCTCGACCGGGCCGTCGCGACGACCGCGCCCGGACGCGTCCGACTGATCCGGGGATAGTGTCGCCACCATGACGCAGAAGCCCATCGCCGAGGGTCTCTTCACCTGGCCCGCCGACGAACCGCACCTCATCGGCTCCCGCTGCCTCGAATGCGGTCAGAGCGCCTTCCCCCGGCAGAACGCCTGCCAGAACTGCTCCTCGACCAGCGTCGAGGAGGTCGAGCTCGACAACCGCGGCACGCTCTGGACGTTCACCACGCAGTCGTTCGCGCCGAAGGAGCCCTACGCCGGCCCCGAGGACCCCGACGCCGAGTGGGTGCCGTACGGGGTGGGCTACGTCGACCTCGGCGACATCCGGGTGGAGGGCCGCCTCACGGAGGCCGACCCCGCCAAGCTGCAGTTCGGCATGGACGTCGCGCTCGTCGTCATCCCGTTCGGGACCGACGACGAGGGCAACGAGATCGTCAACTACGCGTTCGCGCCCGTCGCGGGCTGACCAGGGAGGAACGACGTGGACGACGTCGCCATCATCGGTGTCGGGCTGCACCCCTTCGGGCGCTTCCCCGGCAAGACGATCTTCGACATCGGCGCCGACGCGACGCGCGACGTGCTGCGCGACGCCGGCATCAAGTGGGAAGACGTGCAGGTCGCCTACGGCGGCAGCGTCGAGGTGAGCAACACCGACTCGCTCGTCAACTTCCTCGGTCTCACCGGTGTGCCCTTCTTCAACGTCGAGAACGGGTGCGCGACCGCGGCGACGGCGCTCTCGCAGACCGCCAACGCCATCCGCTACGGCCAGGCCGACATCGGCATCGCGATCGGCATGGACAAGCACCCCGCGGGCGCCTTCACCGGCAACCCCGAGGAGCTCGCCCTGCAGAAGTGGTACGGCCAGTCCGGCTTCTTCATGACCATCCAGTACTTCGCGATGAAGATCAACCGCTACATGCACGACTTCGACATCTCGGAGCGCACGCTCGCGAAGGTGGCCGCGAAGAACTTCCGCAACGGGTCGATGAACCCGAACGCGTTCCGGCGCAAGCCGCTCACCGAGGACCAGATCCTCGAGTCGCCGATCCTCAACTACCCCCTCCGGCAGTACATGTACTGCGCACCCGACGAGGGCGGCGCGGCGGTGGTGATGTGCCGCGCCGACCGGGCCCGCGAATTCACCGACACGCCGATCTACCTCAAGGCCAGCGTCGTGAAGACGCGCAAGAACGGCGCGTTCGAGGTGCTGAGCCCGTCGATGCCCACCGCGCGCGTCGACGGACCGACCGTCTACGCGTCGAAGGCCGCGTACGAGCTCGCGGGCATCGGCCCGGAGGACGTCGACGTCGCGCAGATCCAGGACACCGAGGCCGGCGCCGAGATCATGCACATGGCCGAGAACGGCTTCTGTGCCGACGGCGAGCAGAACATGCTGCTGGAGACCGGCGCCACCGAGATCACCGGTTCCCTGCCGATCAACACCGACGGCGGCCTCATCGCCAACGGCGAGCCCGTGGGTGCCTCCGGTCTCCGCCAGGTCTACGAGCTGGTGCACCAGCTGCGCGGCACCGCGGGCGAGCGGCAGGTCCCGAACAACCCGCAGGTCGCCTACGCGCAGCTCTACGGCGCGCCGGGCGTGTCGGGCGTCTCGATCCTCTCCCGGTAGTCGGCGGCCGGCGATGGCGAGCGGACCCGACCACCTCGGACGCGAGGGCGACCGCGTCGCGATCGCCGAGCTCTTCAACCGCTACATGGACGCGCTCGACCGCAAGGACTGGGACCTGCTGCTCGACGTGTTCACCGAGGACGCCACCGCGCGCGTCACCTTCCCGTTCCCCGGCGTGCCCGCGCAGGAGTTCGCGGGGCGCGACGCCATCATCGGGTTCGCGAGCGCCATGGTCGGCAGCTCCGAGATCGCCACCCAGCACCTCGTCGGCAACTTCTCGGCCACCTTCGACGGCGACACCGCCGAGGCGAAGGTGCGCATGCGCAACCACCACGCCGGCGTCGGGCCCCGCGCCGGTCTGTTCCAGGAGTCGATCGGCGCGTTCGGCGGCACGTTCGTGCGCACGGCCGCGGGTTGGCGCTGCTCGCACTGGTACGAGGACATCTGGGTGAACCTCGGCGACGGCGAATCGCTGTTCGCGCCCGAGATCGGCGCGGCTCGACCGACGCGGGCTGAGTCGCCCTGCGCTCAGCCGCCGAAGTCGACGCAGATCCAGACCCGTCCGTCGCTCGAGGAGGCGATCCCCACCCCGGCGGCGGAGAACGCGCCGTTCAGGATGTTGGCCCGGTGGCCCGGTGAACCCATCCACGCCGATTCCATGGAGCCGACGGACATCCCGCCGGGGCCCTGGAGGAGGTTCTCGCCGAGGGTGTTGAACGACGTGCCGGAGAGGACGTTGTTCAGGTCCTGGTGCACCATCGTCTGGTTCTGGGCCATCCAGTTCGCCCACGCCTGCGCGTAGCCGTTGAGCGCGCTGCTCGCGCACAGCCCACCGAGACCGGCGGCGCCGCGGTCGCCGTTCATCGCGTCGATGATCGCACTGCCGCCACCGTCACAGGCCGGGGTCGCCGGCGCCGGCGCGGGCGGGGCCGGCGCCGGGGCCGGCGCCGGCGCAGGTGCCGGGGCGGGTGCCGGGGCGGGCGCCTCCGCGACGGGCGCGGGCGGCGCCGTCGTGGTCGTGGTCGAGGTGGTGCTGGTGGTGCTCGCGGCGGCACGCGTGCTCGGCGCCACGGTGGTGGCGGCGTCGGTCGAGCCACCCCGGCCCTGGTAGACGAACGCCGAGGCCGAGACCGCGGCGATCGCCACGACCAGTCCGGCGCCCAGTACCCAGCGGCTCCTCAGGAACGATCCCATCCCTGTGCCATCGGCACGGAGATGGCGGCCCTTGACGCCCCGTCCGGGTTCGACCGGTGGGTTGATCCTGCGTTGATCCGGGCCCGCGCCCGGTCAGCGACCGGCGGCCGCGGTGTAACGGGCGAGATCGGCCTGGAGGGGCTCGGCCAGCTCGCCGAGCCGGGACCCGCGCTCGGCCGGCTTGAGGTAGCCGGTGCGGACGTCGAGGTGCTCGATGAGCTCGGGTGCGACCGGACCGCCACCGGTGATGTCCGCCATCGTCGGCCCGATCTTCTCGGCGATCGCCGCGAGCGCGTCGGCGTCGAAACCGAAGAACCGGATCGCGTTCTCGCCGAGGATCTTGCGCACGTCGGCCTCGGGCACCCCCCCGAAGAGGTCGCGGAGGAAGTCCCTCGTGTTCGGCCACGTGCCCTCGGCGTGCGGGTAGTCACGCCCGAAGACGAGCCGGTCGATGCCGATCTCGTCGCGCATCTCGGCTTCGGCCTTGTGCATGAACGAGGCACCGACGAGGCAGTTGCTCTCCCACCACTCGCTCGGGCGCCGGCGACTGGGCAGGTCGGCCCGGTGCGCGTCGTACTGGGCGTCGAGGTGCGCGAGCACATCGGGCACCCAGTCGGCGCGCACTTCGGTGACGAGGACGCGCAGCTCCGGGTGCCGGTCGAACACGCCTCCGAGCAGCATCTGCCACAGCGCGCGGCGGTAGGTGATGTCGCCGAAGAAGCCCGAGGTGAAGAGGCCCTCCATGAGGTCCTGGATCATCTCGGGCACGCCACCGCCCTTGGCGTCGGTCCGCTGGACCGCGGCTTCGAGCTCACGGAACGCGTAGCCCTGTTCCATCCCGTAGCCGGCGTGCACGACCACCGCGAGGTTGCGCTCGACGTAGCGCGCCCACACCGGGTCCCAGCACTCGTGGTCGAGGGGCGGGAGATCGGGAACCCCGAGGAAGCCGGGGGCGTAGGTGCCGACGAACCCGTGGTCGGCCACCCAGTCGAGCTCGGACATGACGGCGTCGAGGTCCGTGCAGGAGAGCATCGCCCCGACGAGAGGAAGACGCAGAGAGTGCTCGCCGAAGGTGTCGTGCGCCCACCGGTTGTGCGCCCGGGCGCCGGCGTCGACGACGTCGGGGGGAAACGTCGCGTTGACGACACAGAAGCCGAGGTCGGAGACCCGGAAGAACCCGTGGAAGACGAGTTCGGAGGCGATGCCCTCGCGGTCCATCTCGGCGAGCCGCACGTCGGCATCCCACGCACCGGACCACCGACCGTCCTGGTACGCGCCCTCGGTGTCGTACACGTCGAGCGCGGGCACCATGAGCATGTCGTTGGTCGGGTACATCGTCCGGCGGTTGACGTCGTTGTCCGCGTGGAGCGCGGGCAGGTGCTCGTGGAAGGCCGCCTCGAGGTACTCGGGCCAGAGCTCGGCGGGCATCACGGAATGGCCGTCGGTGGACACGATGCTCACGTGGTCCATGGTCGAACCCCCCGGGTCGGGCGTGCCGCCCGCCCGGCGCGGCGGCAGCGAGACGTCTGGTCCCGGGGCTTGACATCTCCCCGGGTCGCCCATAATCTAACAACGTTGTCTTAGTTTTGCAAGCCAGGGGTTGCCCGCGAGGGCCGAGCACGCACGGAGGGACCATGCCCGAGGATCGCTTGTTGCTGGTGTCGTCGGACGGCCACATCGGCCCGCCGGCGGAGCGTTACCGCGACTACTTCGACCCGAAGTTCCGCGCCGACTTCGACGAGTGGTTCGAGGCCTACATCCCGATGTGGATGACCAAGGGCACGATCGCCGCCGACTCCGAGAAGCAGGTGCTCGACGGCAACATGTGGGGCGCCGAGTACACCGCGGAGTTCGAGAAGCGCGCCGCGAAGATCCCCTGGGGCATCGAGGGCAAGTGGGACCCGGCGAAGCGCCTCGAGGCGATGGACATCGACGGCGTCACCGCGGACGTGATGTTCCCCGACGACCAGTCGTCGAACTCGCCGCCGTTCCTCGGCCTCGCCCGCGACTTCCGTGAGAAGTGGGACCGCTGGTCACACGCCCAACGTCGAGAAGGCGCCCGCGCCTACAACCGCTGGCTCGGCGAGTTCTGCTCCGCCGCGCCCGAGCGGCTGTTCGGCGTCGCGCTGATCGGCACCCTCGCGGACGTCGACGACGCCATGGCGACCGTGCGCGAAGCCAAGGAGCTCGGGCTCAACGGCGGGCTCCTGCTGCCGGTCAACTACTACAACATCGACGAGCCGTTCTGGAACGACCGTCGCTACGAGCCCCTGTGGTCGCTGTGCTCGGAGCTCGACATGCCGTTGCACACGCACGTCGGCCCGGGCAGCCCGTACTACGGCGAGGACAACTTCGAGGGCATGCTCATCTGGGCGATGGAGTCCACGTTCTGGGTGCACCGGCCCCTGTGGTTCTTCACCTACAGCGGCATCTTCGAACGCCACCCGAACCTGAAGCTGGTGTTCACGGAGCAGGGCGTCGAGTGGATCCCGCCGATGCTCATGGCCATGGACATGGTGCTCGAGGGGAAGATCACGCCCTTCGGCGAGGACGCCCGGCGCAAGATGTTCTCGATCATGCCGAGCGAGTACTTCCGCCGTCAGTGCTTCGTGGGCGCCACCTACACCGACGCCATCGGGTGGGTCGACGAGCAGCAGCGGGCGCAGATCGGCATCGACCGCATCATGTGGGGCTCCGACTACCCGCACATGGAGTCGGCCTGGCCCCACACCCGCGAGAAGCTCCACGAGCTCGTGAAGGGCATCGACGACGCCGACGTGCGCGACATCGTCGGCGGCAACGCGATCAACTGCTACACCCTCGACGCCAAGGTGCTCCAGCCCATCGCGGATCGCATCGGCCCCACGGTCGACGAGATCATCAGCCACTGAGCGGTGGCGGGGGCACCTCGAGCAGTGCGGTGAGTGAGACCACGAGGTCGTCGATGAGGAAGTCGAGCGGCGAGTGCAGCGCGTCGGCTCGCATCGCCACCTGGTACCGGGCGAGGGTGTGCACCGCGCTGGTGAAGAGGATCTCCCACCGTTCGTCGAGCAGCGCCTCGGTGTGTTCGGGGAGCAACCGTCGCAGGATCGACCGGATGGTCGCGATCGAGCTGCTCGGCACCGCGTCGTCGAGTCCGGCGTAGCCGCCGCGTTCGATGATGTAGCGCGAGATGAACGGCAGGAAGTGACTGCTCTCGTCGAGGTTGGTGGCCAGACCCGCCACGAAGCTCCGCACGATGTCGATCACCTCGGGCACCCGACCCTCCGCGACCATGCCGGCGACGAAGTCGTTCTGGATCGCCATCAGCGACTCGGCGCGGTACTCCGCGATCGCTCGCACCAGTTGCTCGCGGTCGCCGAAGTGGTATTGCACCGCGAAGTGGTTCCGCTGGTCGGCCGCGACCCCGATGTCGCGCAGGGGCGTGGCCTCGATCCCCCGTTCGGCGAACAACCGCTCGGCCGTGAGCAGGATGAGCTCACGAGTGGCCTCGCCCCGGGCGTTGGCCCGCTTGGTCTCCCGGACCGGCGATCCGGCGGCGGCCGCGCTCATCGAGCCATCCTAGGGAACCACCGGTTCAACCCAGCGGTTCGTAGGGCCGGGCGACGAGGATCTTCGCCACTTCGTTGATGCCGGTCTGGCCGGCGTCGCGCGGGTCGGTGACGATCTCCACCGTCGCGGGGTCGAGGATCTCGTCGAGGTGGTCGCGCACGTCCTCGATCGTGAGCTCGCGGCTCGTGAAACCGGGCGTCATGCCGAAGAGGCGCGCGTTGACGGTGCCGGCCGAGGAGTCGAAGAGACCACCGGTGACCTCGCACGCCTCGTGGGCGAGGTACGCGAACATCGGGGACACCAGTTCGGCCGGCTGGCTCTCGACGATCGCGGTGCGGACGTCGGGATCGTGCACGCTGAAGAAGCGGTCGAAGGAGTTGGTGTGGCCGCCGGGGCTCACCGCGTTGACCCGGATGCCGAACGGCGCGCCCTCGAGCGCGAGACCGCGGGTGAGACCGTAGATGCCCATCTTCGCCGCGCCGTAGACCGTGAGCCCGGGCATGCCCCACATGCCCCCCGACGTCGTGTTCACGATGCGCCCGTACCCGGCGGCGCGCATGACGGGCCACGCGGCGCGGCACATCCAGATGTGGCCCATCAGGTGCACGGCCATCACCTTCTCGAGGTGCGCGGGCTCGATCTCGTCGAAGCCGGACACGACACCGATGCCCGCGTTGTTCACCAGGATGTCGAGCCGTCCCCACGTGTCGACCGCGGTGGCGATGACCGCGCGGGCGCTCGCCTCGTCGGCCACGCTGTGCCGGTCGACGACCGCTTCGCCACCCGCCGCGAGGATCTCGTCGACCACGAGCTGCGGATCGTGCGGGGCGGCGCCACTGCCGTCGGAGCCCACGCCGAGGTCGTTCACGACGACCTTGGCGCCGCGCGACGCCAGCAACATGGCGTGGGCGCGGCCCAACCCCGGGTTCCCACCGGCGCCGGTCACGATCGCGACCCGGCCGTCGAAGCGCATCTCGGTCATCGTTGCCTCCCCCACCGGGCGCTCGGGCGACGCCCGATCGGCGCGCCCGCCCCCACCGGACTCAAGACGCGCACCTTACTTTGGTTCGGCCGGCGCCGATGCAGGCGGTCCGGTCGCCGTGCCACGATGACCGGGCGGTGCGCGACGGAAGGAGCAGTGATGCCGGGGGCATGCGCGGGGATTCGGGTCGTGGAGCTGGGGCGCGGGTCTGGCCTCGGCGTTGGCCGGGCTGGTGCTCGCCGACTTCGGGGCCGAGGTCGTGCGGGTCGAACCGCCCGGCGGGGACCCGCTGTGGGACGAGCCGGTCGCGCTCCTCGTCCACCGGGGCAAACGCAGCGTCGCCGTCGACCTCGGGCGTGCGGACGGCCGCGACGAGCTCCTGCGCATCGTCGGCGGCAGCGACGTCGTGCTCGAGGCCCTCGACCCCGGTGAGCCCGAGCGGCTGGGGATCGACGCGCACGCGCTGACCGGCGCCCACCCCGGACTGGTCCACTGCTCGATCTCCGGCTTCGGCGCCACCGGCCCGCTCGCGGGCCTCCCGGCCGACGACGCCCTCGTGATGGCGCGTGCAGGAGTGTTCCGCGACCAGCCCGGACGCCACCGCGGTGCGGGACGACCGGTGTTCCGCAACACCCGGGAGCCCTCGTTCGGCGCGGCGATGCTCGCGGTCGAGGCGGTGCTCGCCGCCCTGCGGGCGCGCTCGATGACCGGTACGGGTCAGCGCATCGAGACGAGCCTGTTGCAGTCCCTCGTGTGGCGACTGAACCCCTTCATCCGCACGATGCTGCGCGACGGCACCGATCCCTCCGTCGACGGCGGGTTCGGCGTGCCCATCGCCAACGGACCCAGCCCCCTCGGCGCCGAGATGACCGGGATGCTGCTCGAGACCGCCGACGGCCGGTGGATCGTGCACCAGCTCTTCGAGCGCGACTTCTTCCCCAACTGGGTCCACGTCCTCGACATGGACTGGATCTGGGACGACGAGCGGTTCGCGGGTGCGCCCCGCGGCATCGCCGACCCCGCCGCGCGCGTCGAGCTCGCGGGTCTGTTCGCGGCGCGGGTGAAGGAGCACACCGCCGACGAGTGGATGGCGCGGTACCTCGCCAACGGGCAGATCTGCGCCGACGTGATCCGGACCACGCAGGAGGCGCTCCGTCACCCGCAGGTGATCGCGGGCGACTACCTCGTCGAGGTCGACGACCCCCGCGTCGGGCGGATCGTGGAGCTCGGGCCCCTCGCCAAGATCCCCGGGGCGCCGGCGAACGTGCGGGGGCCTGCGCCGGCGCCCGGCGCCGACCGTGCCGCATCCGTCGCGTCGGCGGGTGATCGACGCGACGAGCCGCCGTCGGCGCGCCCGTCGATCGGCGCCGACGAGCTGCGCGCCGGGCCCCTGTCGGGGGTCACGATCGTCGAGCCCGCGATCTTCTACGCCACCTGTGCCGGGACCGCCCAGCTCGCCGACCTCGGCGCGCGGGTGATCAAGGTCGAGCCGCTCGCCGGCGATCCGTACCGGCGCGCGGTGCAGGGCATCGGCTTCGACAACCTGGCGCGCTCGCTGCAGGGGAAGGAGAGCATCGCGATCGACCTCAAGGATCCCCGCGGGCGGGAGATCCTCCACCGCCTCGCGGCGCGGGCCGACGCCTTCGTGCACAACTTCCGTGTGGGCGTCCCCGAACGACTCGGGGCCGATCACGACACGATCAAGGCGGTGAACCCGCGCATCGTGTACCTCTACGCCGCGTCGTACGGATCGACCGGGCCCTACGCGCGCCAGCCGGCCATCGACCACATCATCGCCGCGTTCGCGGGCACGACGGCCCACCAGACGGGAGCCGGTGACCTCCCGCTCAAGGAGCAGGGCGCGGATCCGGTGGCGTCCCTCGGTGTCGGCGCCGCGCTCATGCTCGGGCTCACCGCGCGCGACCGCACCGGCGAGGGCCAGTACGTGGAGTCGGCGATGATCCAGTCGAACCTCTTCCTCAACGTGGAGGACGCGCTCGCCTACGACGGCAAGCCCCCGCGCCGCGGGTCCGACGGACTCCAGCTCGGCACCGCCGCGACGTACCGCCTCTACGCGACCGCCGCGCCGCCGGCCGGGAGCGCGTGCGCACCGTGGGAGGATCCCGCCTCGCGCTGGGTGTTCCTCGCCGTCACCACCGACGACGCGTTCGCGCGGTTCTGCGCCGCGGCCGGCCGCGACGACCTCGCCCGCGACGACCGCTTCGCCACCGAAGCGGCCCGTGGTGTGCACGATCTCGAGCTCGCGGCCGAGCTCGAGGAGTTGTTCCTCACCCGTTCCGCGCGGGAGTGGGAGTCGCTCGCGGTCGCTGCACGCGTGGGTTGCGTGGTGGCCGACGCCGCGTCGTTCCACGCGTTCCTGCACCGCGACGAGCAGGCCGCCGCCCTGGGCATGACCGCACGCACGAGTCATCCTGCGTTCGGCGGCGCCTACTGGCGCCCCGCCCCGGCCGTCGCGCTGTCGTCCACGCCGGGCACGGTCGGGCCGTACTGCGAGATCGGCGAGCACACCCGCGCCATCCTGCGGGAGCTCGGCTACGACGAGGAGACCGTCGCCCGGCTGAAGGACGGACGGAGTGGTCACCTGGCCCGACGACGCTCGGTGACCCCGAAGAGACAGGGAAGTGGGGAACGGCCGGCGCCCGAGGGGCGCCGGCCGCTTCCGTCAACCGACTTGATCTTCGTGTTCGGCGAGTACGTGATCGTCGAGCACTTGTACGGCACCACCGTGTTCCAGGCGGTGCCGTCGTCAGCCATGCCGGTGAGGCAGGCCGGGAAGCCCGCCACCTGTGACTTCGGGAACTGCGTGGGTCCGCCCACGCCGGGCAGCTCCCACGTGAAGGTGGAGGCCACCTTCTGCACGTTCTCCGGCGTGATGTTGCTCTTGCCCTTCGCCGCGACCTTCTTGAGCACCTGGATGAAGAAGTCGGTCGAGGTGTAGCCGAAGAAGCTCCCGGTCTCGAGCTTGGAGCCGGCGCCCGCCTTGTAGGCGTCGAGGTCGGCCTTCATCTGCTTCATGCCCTTGTTGTCCGAGTTGAAGTTCTCGGCGGTGAACTGGGTGGTCGTGCCCTTGAGCGGGGCGACCAGGATGTCGGTGTAGAGGCCGCTGCCGAACACGCCGGTGTAGCCACTCGGCTGCAGCAGCTGCCACAGACCCAGGCACTCGATGTCGACGGAGCAGAACACGGAGTCGGGCTGCTTGCCGTTGTCGGCGGTCATGATCGCCTGGACGTACGGCGAGTAGTCGGACGCGTTCTGCGCCGGGATCTGGTTCTGGATGGCGGCGATCCGGAAGCCGGCGCCCTGGGCCGCGATCGCGAAGTTGTGGTTGCCGGCCTTGCCGCCCGGTCGTGTCGGGACCGAACATCACGATGCTCGGGTGCTTCTTCCCCGACTTCTGGCTCACGAGCGTGTAGAAGGACTTGTAGTTGTCGTTGATGAACGACGGGTCCGGGTTGGAGAAGCAGCCGGTGACGGCGAACATCCACGACGTGGTCGTCGGCTTGGGGCTGCAGTACGGCGGACCGAAGCCGCCGCCGAACACCGGCACGTGCTGCTGCGTGACGTACGACGACCGGGCTCACGGTCGAGATCTCGCCGACCATCGCGAAGATGCCGGTCTGGGTGACCAGGCGGCGAGCCTCCGACAGCGCGGTCGCGGGGTCGTTCTTGTCCTCGGCGAGTTCCGTGTAGTCGATCTTGACGCCCTTGATCTCGTTGGTGTCGTTGAACCGCTTGATGCGAGCTTGGGCGCCGGTCTCCGCGCCACCGAGCTGGCTCTTGATCCCGAGACCGGCGACGGTGATCGTCGAGCCGTCGAACCCGCGCACGGCCGACCGGGAGGCGCCGGCGGAGCCGATCCCCGCAGCCAGCGCCACGGCCATCGTGGCCACCACGACGACCATGGTCGTCACGCGGCGGCGCACCCTGTGCTTCCGTTGCATTCGGTCCCCCAAAGTTCGGGCACGAGGCCCGGACAGCCGGAACGTGCTGCCCCGAGAGCCTCGGCAGGCGGGAGCCTAGCTTGACGCAGTAGAAAGTCCAGTCGCGGCCCCGGTCGAACGCCGCGTCGCTCGACGGCATCAGGAGCACGATCGCACCATGACGAACCCCGAAGCGGGCCACGGGTCCACGACCGAGGCCGAGACCGAGCCGGTGAAGGTCCCGGTCGACGGGTCCTGCCCCCAGTGCGGCGCGGAGGAGCTGCGTCGCTACCCGGTCCTCGCCGCCGACGGGTGGTTCGAGGTGGTGAAGTGCCAGCGCTGCCTCACGTCGGTGTCGCGGGAACGGTGGCACCGACTCGGGTACGTGCGCCTGCCGGAGGACGCGCTGTGAGCGGCCGCCGGCTCGTCGGCGTCGACGTCGGCGGCACCTTCACCGACGTGATGGCCATCGAGGACGGGCACGTCATCGCGGCCAAGGTCCCGACCGACGTGCACCACAGCGAGACGTCGGTGCTCGCGGGCGCGGCCGAGGTGGGCGTCGAGCTGGCCGACGTGTTCAACCTCGCGTCGACCGCGGGCCTCAACGCGGTCATCACCCGGCGCATCCCGAAGGTCGCGTTCCTCGCCACCGAGGGCCACCGCGACATCCTCGACCGGGGCCGGCTCTGGCGCCCGTTCGAGGCCCTGACCGATCTCTCGTGGCGGCGCAGCACCGGCGACGTGTCGCGGCCGCTCGTCCCCCGGTACCTGCGACGGGGCATCCGCGAACGCCTCACCAGCGACGGCTCGGTGTTCCTCCCCCTCGACGAGGACCAGGCCCGGGAAGAGCTCGAGCTGCTGCGCGACTGCGAGGTGGAAGGGGTGGCCATCTGCCTCCTCCACTCGTACCTCAACCCCGTGCACGAGCTGCGCCTCCGGGAGCTGGTGCAGGAGGTGCTCGGCGACGTGACCGTCTCGGTGTCGAGCGAGGTGTCCCCGCTGGCGCGCGAGTACGAGCGGGCCACCACCACCACCGTCGACCTGCTGATGAAGCTCAAGTACACCGAGTACACCCGCCAGCTCGACGAAGGCCTCGCCGCGCTGGGCTTCACCGGCCAGTTCAACTACGCCGACTGCTCGGCCATGCTGATGCCCGCGTCGTACGCGATGGAACGGCCGCACAAGCTGGTGGTCGGCGGGCCCGCGGCCGGCACCGTCGCCAGCGCGCACTTCGGCACCTTCCTCGGCAAGGGCAACCTGCTCTGCGCCGACGTGGGCGGGACCTCGTGCGACATCAGCGTGGTGCTCAACGGCCGGCCGTGGGTCAACGACACGTTCGAGCTCGAGTGGGACCTCGTCGTGAACGCGCTCTCCACCGAGATCGTGACCCTGGGCGCGGGCGGCGGATCGATCATCGCCATCGGCGCGTCGGGCGAGCTGCGGGTCGGTCCCGACAGCGCGGGCGCCGATCCCGGCCCCGCCTGCTACGGGAAGGGCGGCACCGCCCCCACCGTCACCGACGCCGCGCTCGCCATCGGGATCCTCGCCCCCGACCGCTTCGTCGGCGGCAAGGTCCCCCTCTACCCCGACCTCGCGCACGAGGCGTTCGTCGCGCTCGACAGCTCGCTGCCCGTGTCGGAGCGGATCCGCCAGGCGTGGCTCATCGGCCTCCACAACATCGCCGAAGGGATCATCGACATCACCATCCGGCGCGGGCTCGACGTCCGCGACCTGAGCCTGGTCGCCTACGGCGCGGCGGGCCCGATGACCCTTCCCGGCCTCCTCGACGTGCTCCCGCTCGAGAGCGTGATCGTGCCGCCGAACCCGGGCGGGTTCAGCGCCCTCGGCCTGCTCAGCTCCGATCGGGTCTACTCCGAGAGCCGCACGCGGTACGGCGTCCTCACGCCCGACGCCGCGCCCGACCTCGCGGCGCTGTTCGCCTCGATGGAGGCCGACCTCGTGGCGCGCGCCGGCGTGCGCGCCGACGAGGTGACGGTCATTCGCACCTTCGACGCCCGACTGTTCGGCCAGGGCTGGGAGACACCCTTCGTGTCCGTCCCGTCGGGGGCACTCGGCGCGGCAGAGATCGCGGAGATGGTCGAGGCGTTCCACGCGGAGTACGACCAACGCAACGGGCACCGGTTCGAGTCGTTCCCGGTCGAGGGCGTCACCTACCGGGTGCAGCTCGTGGTGCCGTCCGACAAGGTCGTGTTCGATCTGCTCGACCGGCGGGCCGGCGATGGCCTCCGCCCGCGCACGACGACCCCGCTCGCCCACCTCTACCCCGACGAACCCGACGCGGTCGCGCACGTGCTACGAGCGCGACGACCTTCGTGCCGGCGACATCGTCGCCGGTCCCGCGGTCGTGTGGGAGACCAACTCGACGACCTTCGTGCCCGCGGGCCGGCAGGCGACGGTCGGGGCCTACGGAGAACTGGTGGTGACCTGATGACCTCGACGACCGCATCCTTCGCGCGCACGGGCGAGACGGGGCCGCGTCTGCGCGAGCTCGACGACGAGCAGTTCCGCGCCCGCTACGACTGCGACCGCTTCACCGCAACGGTGCTCACCAACCGGTGTCGATACGTCGCCGCGCACATGGCGAACCAGGTGCGTGCACACGCCTTCTCCCCCGTCATCCGTGACGGCGCCGACCTCTGCGCGATGGTGAGCGGGCCGCCCGAGCTCGGGTACGCGATGGCGGCGGTGTCGGAGACCATGCCGCTCTTCTACGGCTCGATCCCCGACGCGGTCCGCATCGTCCTCGACGAGTACAGCGCGGACGAGGAGATCCATCCCGGCGACGTGCTCATCGTCAACGACTACTACCGGGTGGGGACCCACCTCAACGACGCCTGCCTGATGCGTCCCGTGTTCGTCGACGGCCGGATCGTCGCGGTCGCCACCGTCCGCGCCCACTTCCTCGACATCGGCGGCATCGTGATGGGCGGGTTCGAGGCGACGAAGCGCACCACCTGGGAAGACGGGCTGCGCATCCCCCCGACGCTGCTGTTCTCGAAGGGCAAGCCGGTCAAGTCGACGCTGAAGCTGCTCTACGACAACACGCGCCTCGGCTTCCTGTGCATCCCCGACATCATGACCGAGGTCCAGGCGCTCGAGCTCGGCGCCTCATTGCTCGAGGAGAGCATCGATCGCTACGGCGTGGATGCCTTCGTCGGCGCGGTCCGCTACTCCGGCGACGCCGCCGCCGAGGCCATGGCCGACGGCCTGCGCTCGTTGCCCGACGGCGTGTACGAAGGCGAGGAGTTCATCGACGGCGACGGCCTCCCCGACGCGCCGGAGTACTCGGTCAAGGTGCGCATCACGAAGGTCGGCGACCGCGCCGAGATCGACCTGCGGGGCAGCTCCCCGGCCACGCGCACGGCCGTGAACGGCGCGTGGCCCGACATCAAGACCGCGCTGTCGTACGCGCTGAAGTCGGTGCTCGACCCCACGACGCCGGTCACCTCGGGGACGCTGCGCAACGTCGACGTCGTCGTACCACCGAACGCGATGTTCAACGTGATGCCACCCCTGCCGTGCCAGATGTACTTCCTCATCGTGTACACGATGATCTTCGCCACCTACCGCGCCCTCAACCCCGCGCTCGGCGAGCGTGCGGTGGCCACCGGGTTCGTGACGTCCGCGCCCTCGGGTATCGGCCTGCGTCCCGACGGCATCCACGGCAACCTCGTCGACTCCGCGGGGCCGTCGGTCATGGGCGCCTGGGGCGCCACCCGCCACGGCGACGCCGACTCGTCGCAGCAGAGCCCGCTCGGCAACCTCGTGAACGGCGGTGTCGAGATCCACGAGCTGCGGGGCCCGGTCATCTGGGCGTCGAGCGACTACGTCCCCGACTCCGCAGGCGCGGGCACCTACCGCGGCGGCTCCGCGATCGCCCACGACATGTTGTGGCGCGTGCCCGCGGCGCACACCATGCAGCTGATGTTCCACTCGAAGCGCCCACCGGCCGGCGGCGGCGTGTTCGGCGGGCAGGCCGGGCCGACCACCACCGCGTGGGTGTTCGACGGCGACGTCTCCGACGGCGGGACGCGTCTCCCGCATCTCCCGTCCACCACCACGGGCGACTTCTACCGCGCCGCGACGCCCTTCGGCGGGGTCGTCGACCCCGACACCCACGAAGCCGACCCCGACGGCGAGCACGTGCTCGTGCTCGGGCACCTCCCGCGCGACGCGGGTGCCGTCGTCCGTGTGGTCACCGCCGCGGGCGGCGGTTGGGGCGATCCGTGGCAGCGCGATCCCGAGCTCGTGAAGCGTGACGTGCGCGACGAGTACGTCACCATCGAGGGCGCGGCGCGCGACTACGGCGTGGTCGTCGTCGGCGACCTGCGGCATCCCGAGCAACTGCAGGTCGACGGGCCGGCCACCGAGCGACTGCGCGCCGCGGGCCCTCCCACCTGAACGCCCGTCTGGGCGGTGGCGAGCACTCGGACGTCGACGCTGACCTTCAATGACGAACGGGGACTTGCCGCACCTCCGACGCGCGGGGATCCGCACTGATGCTGCGCTTGGGGAGCTTCACGTCGTGGCGCTTCGGGGCCTCGTACGGGATGTGCTCGAGCAAGTGTGAGATCACATCGAGCCGCGCGCGCTTCTTGTCGTCGGAGTGAGCCAGGTACCACGGCGCCCAGGAGGTGTCGGTCGCGGCGAACATCGCGTCTCGCGCGCTCGAGTAGTCGTCCCATCGCTCGTAGGACGCGAGGTCCATCGGGGAGAGCTTCCAGATCTTGCGCGGATCGTCGATGCGGCTCTCGAGCCTGCGGGTCTGCTCGTCGGGGCTCACCTCGAGCCAGTACTTCACGAGGTGGATGCCCGAGTCGACCATCGCCTTCTCGACCGCCGGAACCTGCTCCAGGAACCGCTCCGCCTGTTCGTCGGTGCAGAAGCCCATGACCCGCTCGACACCGGCGCGGTTGTACCAGCTGCGATCGAAGATCACGACCTCGCCGGCCGCCGGGAAGTGCGGCAAGTAGCGCTGGATGTACATCTGCGACTTCTCGCGTTCGGTCGGCGCGGGCAGTGCGATCACACGGAACACCCGCGGGCTCACGCGCTCCGTGATCGCCTTGATGGTGCCGCCCTTCCCGGCCGTGTCGCGGCCCTCGAACACGATGCAGACCTTTGCGCCCGTCGCCTTCACCCATTCCTGTAACGCCACGAGCTCACCATGCAACCGACGCAGTTCGTGTTGGTAGCCCTTCTCCTTCAGCTTCCCAGTCGCCGGCTTCTCCGGCGTGAGCTGCTCACCGTGCGTCTGCTCGTGGTGCTTCTTGCTCATGACGTCGCTGCTCCTTGTGCGCGGCGCGCCGGGCGGCGTTGCCGGTGCAGTTGAATCGCATTGTCGATCCCAACCGCTGCGGGTGCACGCACGGTGCCTCCCCCTCAGCCCTGCTGCAATGTGTAGCCGGGTTGGTTGCCGACCGTCGCCAGGCGCTGTGCCGCGCTCGGGTCACCCTTCAGGTACTGGTCGAAGAACGCGACCGTCGCCGCCGCGACCTGTGCGACCCACGGCGGGTCCACGTACGGCTCGAGGTGTGTGCCGCCCTCGATCGAGAGCAGATACTTCGGCGCCTGCGCACGATCGAACATCGAGGTGCTCGCGCCGTAACCGTTGACCTCGTCGGCGGTGCCGTGCACGAACATGACCGGCGGGCTGCCGGGAGGGAACCACTCACCCTCGAACGCGAACGTCGCGCCCGTGTAGATCGCGCCGGCCTTGATGCGCGGATCCTGACAGCAGGTGTTCCAGCCGCTCGCGGTCGCGGTGACGCCGCCGTCGGACTGGCCGCTCACGCCGACGGTGTCCGGGACGATCGCGCTCTGCAACGGTCCGGGCTGCTGCGCGAGCTGCTGCATCGAGGTGATCACGAACGAGATGTCGCCCGGCTGGTTGAGCGAGTCCTCGCGTACCGCCCCACCCGCGTAGGCCGTACTCGTGCCCGGGAAGTCGGGCGCGGCGACCACGTAACCACCCATCGCGAGGTCGTGGAGCAGGGCGGCGTACGAACCCGCGTCGATCGCGTAGCCGTGGGCGAACACGACCAGCGGGTACTTCCCCGCGGCCGCCGGTGGGGTCGGACTCTCCGGGGTCGGCGCCACCGACGCCGGGTAGTAGATCGTCGTCCGGATCGTGCGGCTCGGTTGAGCCGGGGTGCCGTCGCGCGCGGGTTGACCGCGCGTCGGGTCCACGAAGGTCGCGGACATCTGCGCCACGGGGAAGGGCGCGCCGGGCAGTGTGGTGGTCGTCGTCGGGGGCGCGGTGGTCGTGGTCGTCGCGGACTCGCGCCGGGCCCGGCGCTCATGGTCGAGCACAGCGCGCAACCCGTTCGGAGCGATGAGCCGCACACGACGACCGGCCTCCGTGGTCGAAGCCGACGACGGTGCGGAACCCGATCCGCCCTCGCTACACGCCGCCGCGAGCGCACCGACGAGGCTGATCGCCACGATGAGCGCCGCGGTCCGACCGGTCCAGTACGTGCGCATGGCCGAATCCTGACACGTCCGGACCCAGTCACCCGGGCGCTCGGCCTTCCGTTTCTCCCTGATGCTGCGAGAATGCCGTCCGATGGACGTGCGGGACCTCACCGAGCGGTACGTGCCGGGTGTGCACGTCGCGCGCACCTACCAGCGGCGCTGGTTGCGCCCCGACCTCGTCGCGGGGCTCGTCCTGGCGGCGATCCTCGTGCCGCAGGGCATGGCTTACGCGGAGCTCGCCGGCCTCCCGGCGGTCACCGGGCTCTACACGACCATCGCGTGTCTTGCGGGATACGCGCTCTTCGGACCGTCGCGCGTGCTCGTGCTCGGCCCTGACTCGTCGGTGTCGCCGCTGATCTTCGCCGCGATCGCTCCGTTGCTGGTGACGGGAGATCCCGGGAGCGCGGTGGTGCTCGCGGGGATGCTGGCGATCCTCGTCGGGCTCATCGAGGTGGGGTTGGGCGCGTTCAAGTTCGGCTTCGTGGCCGACCTCCTGTCGAGCGAGGTGCAGGTCGGCTACATGAACGGCTTGGCGATCACGATCATCGTGGGCCAGCTGCCCAAGTTGTTCGGCTTCTCCACCGACGCCGACACGTTCTGGGGCGACCTGCGCGAGTTCTTCACCCACCTCGACGAGACCCAGGCCGCTGCACTCGCCGTCGGCGTCGGCGTGCTGGTGTTGCTCCTCGTGCTCCCTCGACTCAGCCGGCGCATCCCCGCGGTGCTCGTCGCCGTGGCGGCGGCCACGATCGTCTCGGCGATCGCCGGCCTGTCGAGCGAGATCGCGACGGTCGGCACCCTGCCGCAGGGCGTGCCGACGCCTTCGCTGCCCTGGACCCAGCTGTCCGACGTCGGGCCCTTGCTGCTCGCGGCGATGGGCATCGTGCTGGTGTCGCTCACCGACACCATCGCCACCGCGTCGAGCTTCGCGGCGCGGCGCGGCGACGAGCTCGAACCCAACCAGGAGATGATCGGCATCGGCGCGTCGAACATCGCAGCCGGCTTCTTCCAGGGCTTCGCGGTGTCTACGAGTGGCTCGCGCACCGCGGTGGCCGAGCAGTCGGGCGCGCGCTCGCAACTGTCGAACCTGGTCGGCGCCGGTCTCGTCGTGGTACTGCTGCTGTTCTTCAACGGGCTGCTGGCGGACCTCCCGCAGTCCGCGCTCGCCGCGGTGGTGATCGTGGCGGCGCTCTCGTTGGTGAACGTGCGTGACGTGATGCGCTACTGGAACGTCCGGCGCTCGTCCGTGCTCCTGTCGCTCACTGCGACCGTCGGCGTCATCGTGCTCGGCGTGCTCGAGGGAATCGGGCTCGCGATCTTCCTGGCGGTGCTGCTGTTCTTCCGGCGCAGCTGGTGGCCACACGGCGCCGTGCTCGGTCACGGTCCCGAGCTCGACGGCTGGCACGACATCAAGCGCTTCGATCACGCGCAGGAGGACCCGGGCATCGTCGTGTACCGCTGGGAGGCACCGCTGTTCTTCGCGAACGCCGGCGCGTTCCGCCAGCAGGTGCGGACCCTGCTCCGGGAGCGCGGCGACGTGCGCTGGCTGGTGCTGCAGTGTGAGGCCATCACCGACATCGACGTGACGGCGGCGGCAATGCTCGAGCAGCTCGACGAAGAGCTGAACGCATCCGGTGTCCACATCGCGTTCGTCGAGTTGCGGATGCGCCTCCAGGAGTTGATGCAACGTCACGGGCTCTTCGAGGAACTCGAGCGCGAGCACTGCTACCCGAGCATGGATGCAGCACTCGCCGCCATCCACGGGAACCCCGAAGCGCTCTGACGCCCGCGTCGTCGGCGTCGCGAACCGCCGCGCCGGTCAGACCTCTCTCACCGGGCCCTCACCGGGCCGCGGGTCGAGTGCGGCGAATCGCTCGTGGAGGTGGGTGCGGATCTCCGCGGTGTCGTACTCGCGCCAACGGCGTCGTCGCCGTTCCGCGGCGATCGCGGTACCGACCGCGATCGCCGCGATCGCGCCGAGCCCGAGCCACTTCCAGCCTCTGGATCTCACGACTCCCTACGCTACCGATCATGGCGACGACGGCGATGACCTCGACGGATGCGCTCGACACCGCGCACACCGGCGACGTGTGGCTCTTCCGGGGGCCCTCCGGTGCCGACCGGGCGATCCGGGTGGTCACGAATGCGCCGGTGAACCACGTGGCGATGGTGGTCGCATTCGACGACCTGCCGCCGCTGTTGTGGCACACGGAGCTGGGGCAGAGCATCGACAGCGTCTGGAGCGGGGACCGCCACCGCGGCGCGCAACTCAACCGACTCGACGAGGCGCTCGCCGTGTGGACCGAGACGTACAAGCAGCGTGCCTTCGTTCGTCATCTCGACGGCGACGTCACCCGCGCCATGGAAGATGCTCTTCTCCGGGTGATCGCCGAGTACGAAGGGCGACCGTTCCCGCGCACACGCCGACTGGTCGGGAAATGGCTGTCGGGTCGACTGCGCCGGGAAGCGTCCGAGCCGGCGGTCTACTGCGCGGAGCTCCTCGCGATCACCTACACGCGGATGGGGCTCCTCGAGGCCCGCGCGCCGGCCAATTGGTTCGATCCCGGCCGGTTCTGGAGCGGCGATCGACTCGACCTCGCCGGCGGCGCCGTCCTCGGTCCCGAGATCGAGGTCACGGTCGCGAGCTGATCACCCGCTCCGGGGCCGCGACGAAGGGCGGGGTGCAGCTGATACGTGGCGGGGACGCGGGCGCCCGCGGTCAGGTGGGACGTAGCGTGCCGACCCGGAGTGAGGTCGGTTCGTGGTGTGCGGCGCGTTTCGTCAGTGCGCGCTGCCGCGTTCCTGGAAGTGCGTCGATCGCGAGATCCACTCCGCCGGTGGAGTCGGGTGGTCGTAGAGCGCGGCCGCGTTCGCGTAGCCGATCTTCGTGATCTCTTCGGTGGAGAGATGGGCCATCTCCGACTTGAACAGCGCCTGGCTGTCGGGCCACGTGCTGTCGGTGTGCGGGTAGTCGACTTCGAGCATCACCCGATCGACCCCGATCACGTCGAGGTTGCGGAACGCCGACGGGTCCTCGATCGACGTGAACCAGAAATTCCGATGGAGGACCTCGACCGGATCGGGGTCGGACTCGCCCCAGTCGCCTGACACCTCACGCTGGCGATACGCCCGGCGCAGCCGCTCGATCACCATGGGCACCCAGGAGACGCCGGCTTCCGAGAGCGCGATCTTCAGATCCGGGAAGCGCAGCGGGATGCGCGAGAAGATCCAGTCGACGATCGCCTCGATGCCGTTCACCGGGAACAGCGCGACCATGCACGCGCCCGGACTGTCAGGTGACGGCCGCGGGATGTTGCCCGAGGAGCCGACGTGGAGGTTGACCACTGTGCCGGTCTCTTCGCACGCGGCGAGGAACGGGTCCCAGTAGCCGGTGTGGATGCTCGGATAGCCGAGCGCGGCCGGGCTCTCCGAGAAGCTCACGGCGCGCACCCCGCGAGCAGCGTTGCGACGGATCTCCTCCGCCGCTCGGTCGACATCACCCAGGATCGGGAGCCCGCACGGGATGAACCGCGTCGGAGACGAACCGCACCACTCTTCGACCATCCAGTCGTTGTAGGCCTGCACCGACGCGGTCGCGGCGTCGAGGTCGGGAATGCGTGCCAGCGTGGTGCCGGCGAATCCCCAGATGATCGACGGGAAGCACAACGACGCCCAGATCCCGTTGAGATCCATGTCGCGGATCCGCTCGGTGACGTCCCACACGCCGGGCCGGAAGTCGTCGTAGCGCATGCGACGAGAGCCCCATTGCGAGATCGGCCGACCGACCGCCCCGTCGCTGCCCGAGAAGTAGTGC
Source organism: uncultured Actinomycetes bacterium (assembly GCA_963782705.1). Classification (GTDB taxonomy): domain Bacteria; phylum Actinomycetota; class Acidimicrobiia; order IMCC26256; family DASPTH01; genus CAVRGQ01. Next base: position 121,326 of record CAWAKX010000002.1, read on the forward strand.
TGGCTGCCGCCCACGTCCCAGGCGGGACGGCCGTCGATGTCGATGAGCTTGGGCGCCAGGTCCCGGTGGCGCGCCGGCACCCGCTCGAAGGTCGTCGGTGACTCCAGCAGGTGGTCGTCGACGCTGATGACGGGGCACCAGACGTCGCGCGGCTCCGGATCCGGGAGCAGCACGAACCCGTCCTCCACGTACTGGAACTCGGCGCCCTCGCGCATGTCTTCGATCGACGGCACGACGTCAGGACCTCCCGGTCATTGGAGCGGCGACCAGGGCGACGTGGTGAGCAGGCGGCTCTTCCACCGGTCGCGGAAGTTCAACGCCTCGTACATCCAGGTGCCGGGTCTTGGTTCCGGCGCAGCATCGCCATCGCGGGCGATCAACTTGGTGAGCCACGAGGGGTCCTGCCACTTCTCGAGCAGGATCACCTCGGGATGGTTGCCCCCACCCGGTGCAGATCGGAAGCCCGCCTCGATGGTGAGCGGCGAGTACGTGCCCAACTCTCGGAAGTAGATGGTCTCGAGCGCGTGTTCGAACGGTCGGAGCTGCCCCACGATCGGATACATCGTGTCTTCCATGTAGACCGCGGGCGTGGCGTCGTTCGGCGTCGTCGGAACGTCGGCGAGTTCGACCTGCAGCGGCGCGAACGGCAGCTCGGTCATGATGCGGCTCGTCACGTCGTAGCGGCAGGCGTCGAGCCGTTCGGCGGGTTCCGCGAGGTCTCCACTCTGAATACGTTCGGCGTGCTTCTCGTATGCCGCGCCGTCGCGCAACGCCGTGATGGTCACGTACCCGAATGCGTCGTACACGGTGAACAGGTGGAAGAACCACAGCAGGCGACAGTCGTCGGACTGGGCGAGTGCCGGCATCCATACGTCTCGCGACAGCGCTTCGAAGTCGGCGACCTTGCGGCCGATCACCGCGTGCGTCTCCTCGATGACGAGCATCAGCTTCCGTTCCCTCCGGCAAGGGGACCGTGACGAGGTGTCCCGGTCGGGCCCGCATCGGTTCGCCGTCGATGATGATCGGGACGCCTCCGACGACGGCCGCCTCAGTGCCGCGACTCAGTGCCGCGACCTGGTGCGCTCGCCATCTTGCTTAGTACTGAACGAGTTTGTCAATGCGAACGTTCTTGTCGCGGGGTGGCTCGCACTCGATGCCCGGTGTGCCCCACGACGGCGCCTCGACGTCGGGGCGGTTACTCGACCGCGAGCGAGTCGACAATGCTCGTCACACGGTCGAGCCCGTTGCGGACGATCGCCAGATCGGCATCGTTCAGATCGGCGAACGCAGCGTCGAAACGGCGCAACCAGTCAGCCTGCAACGCGCCGAGCTCGTCGGCACCGAGTTGTGTGAGCGAGATCCGAAGCACGCGGCCGTCTCGGTCGTCCGGACGTCGGCAGACCAGTCCTTGTGCCTCGAGCTGGTTGACCATCGCCGACACACCGCCCGAGCTGAGCCCCGTGTCCTGGACCAGCTCGGTGTGGGTGACCTCTCCCCCGCCGTAGAGGATCTGCAGGGCTTGGAGGCGATCGGGCGGGATGACGACATCACCCGCCTTCTTGGCGCGCCAGGTGAGGTGGCGACTCGCGGCGAGGAACTGCCAAATCGCGATCTGAAGTTGCTGCAGGCTCTCGCGGGGTGCGGGCGCGTCTCGCGGCACCGGTCGGTTCAGGCGAGGGGACCGCGGTTCGCGTGAAGGGGTATCGGCGTTCACTCTCGTCGAGCATCCCACACAGGTCCCGAGTCCCGCTCCACGCTCCCGAGAACCAGCGAGCCGGGCCGGACCTCGGAGTTTCCTACCAAGTAATCTGCAACCCTTGCCCTCGTAGCTCAGCGGATAGAGCATCGGCCTCCGGAGCCGTGTGCGGCAGTTCGAGTCTGCCCGAGGGCACCCGTTCGACACGCGACATCGGTCGACCGTCGGCCACGGCGACGGCCGCGCGCGCTACTCCACGCGGTCCGCGGACAGCGGGCGGGCCCCGAGATACGGCCTGAAGTTCGGGTCGTCGGGGATCTCGTCGGGCGTCAGCGGTGCCGCCAGCTGCGCGGGTGTGAAGCCGACCTCGTCGGCGATCGCCTGGAGCGACTCCAGGTCCGCGCCGTACAGCGCGGCCGCCGTGCCGCCGAGCAACTCTCGTCGCTCGTCGTCGGGAACTCCGCTCAAGGTCGCGCGCAACACCTGGAGGGTGTAGGGCACGGTGCCCTCGTGATGGGGGAAGTCGGCACCCCACATCATCCGGTCGATACCGATCTCGGAGCGACGCGCGATGTCGGGAGCCAGGAGCGGCGAACCGAAGTAGCAATTCCGCCGGACGACCTCGCTCGCGCGCATCGCCAGCTGGTCGACCGCAGCGCCGGCGAACATCTCCGCGATCGTCCCCTCCATGCGCGCCGCGGCACAGAACCCGTCGAGCCCCGCGGCCGCGTCCACGGCCCAGCTCCCCGCGCCCAGTTCCGTGAACACCATCTTCAGCCCCGGGAACCGCTCGAACACGCCCGACAACACCACCTGGGACAACGTGCGGTGCCCGAAGTACAACGTCTCGTACACGCCGCACACGTGCGCGGCGGCGACCGACGCGGGCTCGTCCGTGGAACCGACGGTCGAGCCGTGGCGCCCGATCGGCATGTCGAGGTCCTGGCACACGGCCCAGATCGGGATCGAGACTCCGTCGGTAGAGGTCGTGCAGCTTCGCGTGGTGATCCGACGGCAGCAGCACCTGCGCGAGGCCGGCGTCCTTGGCCCAGCGGATCTCCGCCACCGTGTCGTCGACGTCGTCGATGAACAGCTGTGCCGCACCGAAGCGCCGACCTGGCGCGGCGTCGCAGAAGTCCTTGAGCCACCGGTTGTGGGCCTGGAGGCCCGCCCAGCGCCGCTCGTACTCGTCGCGCGTCCGCGGCCCGGGGGCCGCCAGCAGCCCGTTCGGGAAGAACGGCGGCGTCGTGTTGGGGAACACGACCTCGGCGACGATGCCCTCGCTCTCGAGCGCCTCCAAGCGCTTGTTCGAGTCCCAGTTCACCGGGGAGAGGAACGACGACACCCCGGCCTTGTACTCCGATTCGGTGTCGATGTCCCCCCACGCATCGGAGTAGGTCGCCGCCCATGCGTCGAACTCGTCGTGCCACCTCCGCTCGAGGTAGGGCTTGTAGTCCCGCAGATCCGCGCCCGCGTGACAGTCCGACGAGATGATGACGTAGGGCCGACCCGGATCGCTCACCGTCATGGCTTCGACAGCTTGTCCCACGCCGCGGCTTCCGCCTGCAGGTGCTCCGGGTCTCCCCCGGGGTAGTGCGCGGGGTTCCAGTAGTCACGATTCTCCAGGATCCGCCCTTGATCGTCGAGGTCGCCCACCGAGACGGCTCGGACCGTGTGCTCCTTGCCGTCGTGGACCGACACCGAGGTGTGGCTCCACTCCACGGCGTACATGCGACCGTCGCAGATCCCGCTGATGTGCTTGAACGTGTAGTTCTGGTAGGAGTCGAGCGTCGAGCGGATCATCCGTCGGATCTCGTCCTGGCCCGGATACGTCAGTCGCATGGTGACGTCCGTGTAGCGGCCCTCGGGCGCAAATTCCGCGACGAACCGCTCTTCGTCCTTGGCGTTCCACGTGTCGATGTAGTCCTCGGTGAAGCCCACAGCAATTCTCTCCCCGGTCGTTCGTCGATCGCGGCGGCTCGAAGTGCGCTCGTCGCACGTCTGGTCGCGCGTCGGTCGTCTCTCAGCTCTGCGAGATGATGACTATCGTTCTATCAGTTCGTCGGTATTCGGGCCAGGGCGATCGGCTGTGCGCGACGGTCCATCGGTGCCGTCAGACGCGCCACGTCGACGCGGCGAGTCAGTGGCTCGGTCCCTCGCGC
>CAWAKX010000003.1:0-37632 GCA_963782705.1 uncultured Actinomycetes bacterium
TCACCATCGCCGACGACGAGCCCTACGAGGTCTGCACGCGGTCCTACGGGCTGGTGGCGTCGCAGGCCGCCGCGCTGGCCCGGGCGCTGCGCGAGGCCGGGGTGGCCCCCGGCGACAACGTCGGGTGCTACCTCACCAACTCCCCGAGCTGGGTCGTGGCGTCGCTCGCGGTCTGGTGGAGCGGCGCGGTGGTCGCCGCGGTGGGCACGCTGCTCCCCGCGGTCGAGGCCGAGCGGCTCTTCGAGCTCGCCGACGTCTCCGTGGTCGTCGCGCTGGAGGACGCCCCGGAGCTCCCCGACGCCTACACGGTGCTGCGCGTCGACCCCGACGGTCGGCTGCTCGGCGCCCCCGAGGTCGGCGACGACGAATGGCGCGCCGCCGCAGATGCCGGCGAGCTGCGGCTCCCCGCGGCCGAAGACTTCGCGGTCGCGATCTTCACGTCGGGCACCACGGGGAAGCCCAAGGGCATCGTGCACAGCCACTTCGACATCGTCGAGGGCGCGCACCGCGTCGCCGCGGCCTACGCCCGCAACAGCGACTACCGGCCGCAGCCCGCGCCCCCGCACCTGGCGCCCGGTGTCATCTTCAACCCGTTCGGGCACATGGCCGGGATCTCCCGCCTGGCGTTCCGGATGTGGATCGGCCGCTCGTCGCTGCTCGTGCCCAAGTTCACCGTGGCCGCGGCCACGGCGCTGTTCTCGCGCTACGAGATGGACTCGCTGCAGCTCACGCCGGCGATGATCCACATGCTGGCCACCACCGAGGAGCCGCTCGAGCTGCGCGGCGTGAAGTACGTGACCTCGGGAACCGCGCCGTTGCCCACCGCGACGCGCGAGCGGTTCGAGACGCGCTACTCCGTCCCGATCATGCAGGCCTACGGCATGACCGAGACCGGGGCCGTGGCGCAGGAGCGCTACGACGACGTGATGGCCGGTCGGCGGGGCCCCGGTTCGGTCGGGCGCGTCGCTGAGGGCATCGAGGTGAAGATCCTCCCGCTCGACGGCGACCGTCCCGAGGGTGAGGGCGAGATCCTGGTGAAGACCGACGAGCTCACCGAGGAGTTCATCGGCGGCGACAAGGTGCCGCTCGACGACGAGGGATGGTTCCACACCGGCGACGTCGGCCGCATCGACGACGGCATCCTGTACATCACCGGTCGCGTGCAGGAGAAGATCATCGTCGGCGGGTTCAACGTGTACCCGGCGGAGGTCGAGGAGCACCTGCGGAAGTCGCCGCTCGTCCACGAGGCGGTGGTGGTCTCGATCCCCGACGAGCGGCTCGGCGAGCTGCCCGTGGCCGGCATCGTGTGGGAAGGCGAGGCCGACGACGCCGCGGTGATCGCCGAGCTGCGCGGGGAGCTCGCGCACTACAAGGTGCCGCGCCACCTGTTCCCGCTCGACGACGTGCCCCGTACGCCCCGCGACAAGGTCGACCGCAAGCGCGCCGCCGAGCTGGCCCGCGAGGCGCTCGGCATCCCCGACCCCGACGAAGCCTGAAGGCGTGAGTCCGGGCGACGAGAAGGGGGGTCAGGCGGCGCCGACGGCGCGGAGGAGCTCGAACACGTCGTTGGGCCCGAGGGGCTGCGACCGGATCTCCGCGCCGAGGGGCGCGAGCGCGTCGGCCACCGCGTTGGCGAGCGCGGGCGGGCTGGCGATCGCACCACCCTCGCCCATGCCCTTGTGCCCACCGGCGTTGGTGGGGGCGTGGGTCTCGATGTGGCCGTACTCGATCGTGGGCACCTCGGACGCGGTGGGCATCAGGTAGTCCATGAAGGTGGTGGCGAGCGGGTTGCCGGCCTCGTCGTAGGGCAGGTGCTCGTAGAACACGCCACCGATGCCCTGCACGACGCCACCGGCGATCTGACCCTCCACCACGTTGGGGTTGATCATGACGCCGCAGTCCTCGCTCACGACGTAGCGCAGGATCTCGACCTTGCCGGTGGCGCGGTCGACCTCGACCACGCAGATGTGGCACGCGTTCGACCACGTCACGAAGCCGTCGGGCTGGTAGCGCACCAGGTCCTCGAGGCCCAGGCCCTGGCCCGCCGGTATCGCGTGCGGCGAGAAGTGCGCGGTCTGCGCAATCTCCTGGAAGGTGAGGTGACGGTCGGGCGAGCCGACCACCCGCACCTGGCTGTCGACCGAGCTCGAGGTCCTCGGGGGCGCACTCGAGGGACTGGGCCGCGATGGCCACGATGCGTCCGCGCACGAGCTTCGCCGCGTCGCGCGCCGAGCTCCCGGCGATGACCGCGGCGCGGCTGCCACCGGAGCCACCCGAGGGCGGGTTGACGTCGGTGTCGCCCTGGAGCACGCGCACGGTCGAGAAGTCGACCCCGAGCTCGTCGGCCACGATCTGCGCGAGCGTCGTCTCCACGCTCTGGCCGTTGCTGATCGAACTGGTGATGACGTCGACGGTGCCGCCCACGTTGACCCGCACCGTGGTCGCCTCGCTCGACATCGCGCCGAACGCCATCGCGGAGGGCTCGGCGAGCAGGGAGATGCCGATGCCGACCAGGCGACCCTCGGCGCGCCACTGCGCCTGCTGCGCGCGGAGCTCGTCGTAGCCGATCAACTCGGCGGCCTGCTCGAGCGTGGCCGCCGCGGTCATCTGGTCGTAGGCCATCCCCGACGCCATGGTGTAGGGCATGTCGTCGTCGTGGAGCACGTTGCGACGACGCAGCTCCAGGGGGTCGATCCCGAGGTGCGCGGCGACGCGGTCGACCATCTGCTCGCGTACGACGGTCTCGATCATCCACGGTCCGCGGTACGCGCCGCGGCCGGTGGTGTTCGTGTGGACGGTGCGGCCGGTGCCCGCGTACTTCTCGACCTTGTAGGGCCCGGGGAAGAGCATGTTCGAGAAGATGAGGGTCTGACCGCCCGGCGCGGGATACGAACCCGCGCTCTCGACGAAGTCGACGCGCATGGCGAGGAACCGGCCGTCGTCGTCGGTGGCGACGGTGACGGTCGCTTCGTCCTCGCGCGAGTGCGGCGAGCACAGGAGGTGCTCGCGGCGGTCCTCGATCCACTTCACGGGGCGGCCGAGGAGGAACGTGGCGATCACCGCGGCCAGCTCCTCGGTGGCCGGCCACATCTTGGAGCCGAAGGCGCCGCCCACGTCGGGCATGATCACGTGCACCTGGCTGGCGTCGAGCCCGAGCATCCGCGCGTACTGCCCCCGGACCCCGAACGGTCCCTGGGTCGACGCGTACACCGTGAGCTGTCGCACGAACGGGTCCCAGCTGGCGACGGTGCCGCGGGTCTCCATCGGCACGCACGCGTAGCGGTGCTGGCGGAAGGTCTCGGTGAGGGTGACGGGCGCGGCGGCGAAGTCGGCGTCGAGCACGCTCGGGTCACCGGCGGGGAGCTCCTCCACGTTCGACGTCGCGCCCGCGTGCACGATCGGCGCGTCGGGCTCGAGCGCGCGCCGGTAGTCGACCACCGGCTCCTCGGCCTCGATGTCGATCACCACGAGCTCGAGCGCGTCCTCGGCGACGTAGCGGGACCGGGCGACGACCATGACGACGGGTTCGCCGACGAAGCGGACCTCGCCGTCGGCGAGGAGGCTGAACGGCCGGTGCCCGGCGTGGTCGAGCTCCTGCTCCACCCGGTGGTCGAGCACCCGCGGGTTGAGGTCGGCGGCGGTGTACACCGCGACCACGCCCGGCAGCTCGCGCGCCTCGCTCACGTCGATCGCCACGATGCGGCCGCGGGCGACGTCGCTGCGGGCGAAGGCGGCGTGGAGCATGCCGGGGAGCGTGACGTCGTCGACGTAGCGGCCGTGACCGGTGAGGAACCGGGCGTCCTCCGAGCGGGCGACCCGCTGGCCCACGAAGCGGTGGCCGGCGCTGGTCTCGGGTGTCTCGGTCATGGTCGTCTCCCTCGGTGCCGAAGCGGGCCGCAGCCTAGGCTCCCCGGCAGTCGTCGTGGCCCTCCCGCCAGTGTGGAGGGCACGTGAGGAGGCAGACGTGAAGCTCGAGGGACGGGTCGGAGTGGTCTTCGGGGCTGCGTCGGGGATCGGCGCGGCGTGTGCGCAGGCCCTGACCGCCGAGGGCGAGTCGGTGGTGGTCGCCGACGTGAACGAGGAGCGCGCCGGGCAGGTCATCGCCGGTATCGAGGCGGCGGGGGGCACCGCGTCGTTCGTGTTCACCGACATCACGGTCGAGGACCAGGTGCGCGACGCGATCCAGGCCGCCGTCGATCGCTACGGGCGGCTCGACACCGTGGTCACCAGCGCCGGCGCCCCCCTCGCGGATTGGCACCGCGCCATCGACATGTTCCTCAAGGGTCCCTACTACGCGTCGCTCCACTCGGTCGACGACCTGGAGCGCGCCGGCGGCGGCACGCTGATCCACGTCGGGTCGATCGCGTCGATCCGCGGGTCGCTCATGGCGCCCGACGTCGAGCGCACCGGGTACCCGTCGGCCAAGCACGGCGTGCTCGGCCTGAGCCGCACGCTCGCCCTCGCCTACGGCCCGAAGAACATCCGCGTCAACGTGGTCTGCCCCGGGTACATCAAGTCGGAGCTCACGCGCAGCCTGTACGAGGCGCCCGACGGCGACGCGTTCGTGACCGAGCGCCTGAACGTGCCGCTCGGCCGGTGGGGCGAGCCCGAGGACATCGGCAAGGTGGTGGCGTTCCTCGCCAGCGACGACGCCTCGTTCATCAGCGGGCAGGCGATCGTCGTCGACGGCGGTCTCACCGCCCGTTGACCCGAGCGACACGAGGAGTGGCCATGAGCAGCCAGGGGACCGGGCGACAGATCGTCATCTCCACCGACGGGCACTGCGGCGCCGACCTGCCCGACTACAAGCCCTACCTGGAGCAGCGGTACCAGGACGAGTTCGACGCCTGGGCCGCGACGTTCCACGACGCGTGGGCCGACGAGCTCGACCAGGACCGGCCGGTCGACAACCGCGCGGGCGTGGCGTCGGCGGCGTCGCACCTCAACTGGGACGGCGCCGCGCGCAACGCGTACCTCGACGGTCAGGGGATCGCGGCCGAGGTGCTGTTCCCCAACACGCCGCCGCCGTTCTACCCGTCGGGCGTGCTCACGTCGCCCGGCCCGCGCTCGCGGGAGGAGTACGAGCTGCGCTTCGCCGGCCTGCGCGCCCACAACCGGTGGCTCGCGGAGTTCTGCGCCGAGGAGCCCGACCGCCGCGCCGGCTTCGCCCAGATCTTCCTCGAGGACATCGACGAGTCGATCGCCGAGGTGCGACGCGCGAAGGAGGCCGGGCTCAAGGGCGTGCTGCTGCCGGGCGACCACGTGCTGAAGATGGCCAACCTCTACTACCCGGAGCTCGACCCGCTCTGGGCGGTGTGCGCGGAGCTGGGCCTGCCGATCCACCGCCACGCCGCGGCGCCCACGGAATCGGTCTACGAGGGCGGCAAGGCCTCGCAGCTCGTCCACTTCGTGGAGATCCAGTTCTACTCCGGGCGGGCGATCAGCCACCTGATCTTCGCGGGCGTGTTCGAGCGCTACCCGGACCTCCGGTTCGTCACCACCGAGATCGCGAGCGCGACCGAGGTCAAGGAGGTGCTCGACCGCATGGACATGATGGCGCGCCTGCGCGACATGGGGACGGGCACGCCCTTCTACGCGCACGTGAAGGACGCGCTCGACGAGCTGCGCCGGCTGCCGAGCGAGTACTTCGCGAGCAACTGCTACATCGCCGGTCCGCACGATCTCCGGCGCGGCTACGACCACGGGGTACCGAACCTGATGTGGGGCGCCGACCTGCCCCACTCCGAGGGCACGGCGCCCTTCACCGTCGAGTCGCTGCGAGCCGAGCTGTGGGACCTGCCGACCGCGGTGCGCTCCACGCTCCTCGCCGATCGCGCCGCCGAGGTCTACGGGTTCGATCGCGCGCGCCTGCAGTCGATCGCGGACCGCATCGGCCCGACGCAGGACGAGCTCGACACCCCGCTCGCCGACGACGAGTGGCCGGCCTACCCCGTGGACACCTGCTGTTCGGTGTTCCGCGGGCGACCCGCGGCCGCGGCCGCGAGCAGCTGAGCCGGTCCACGGCGACAGGAAAGGGCAACCGATGGGTGAGTTGAGGTTCGACGGGAAGGTCGCGATCGTCACCGGTGGTGCGCGCGGCGTGGGCCGGGCCCACGCGCTGAACCTGGCGACGCGCGGCGCCCGGGTCGTGGTCGCCGATCTCGGTGGTCCGGTCGACGGCGCGGCGGTGGCGTCGAGCGGTCCGGCCGACGAGCTCGTCGCGGAGATCGCCGCGCTCGGTGGCGAGGCCGTCGCCTGCGTCGCCTCGGTCGCCGAGGAGGAGGGCGCGGCGAAGATCGTCCAGACCGCGATCGACGCGTTCGGTCACCTCGACATCGTGATCAACAACGCGGGGATCGCCGATCCCGAGCTCTTCGTCGACCACACCCTCGACCAGTTCCGCACGATGCTCGCGGTGCAGTACCTGGGCACGGTGTACGTGTGCAAGGCCGCATGGCCGCACCTGGTCGCGCAGGGGTCCGGACGGATCGTGAACACCTGCTCCGAAGGGCCCGCTCGGCATCCACCGCAAGCTCACCACCTACGGCGGCGCGAAGGGCGGCGTGATCGGCTTCACCCTCACCCTGGCAGCGGAGGGCCCGGCCCACGGCATCGCGGTCAACGGCTTCTCGCCGCGGGCGTTCACCCGGCTGTCGTCGCCCGAGATCATGGCGAAGACCTACGACGCGCCGCCCGAGGTGTTCGAGACGAGCATGCTGCCCTACACGCCGGAGCTCGCGTCGCCCGCGGCGATCTACCTCGCCCACGAGTCGTGCGACCTCAACGGCGTGATGCTGGTGTGCGGCGGCGGTCAGGTGCTGCGCATGGCGTTCGCCCAGAACGACGGCCTGCACCACGACGCGATGACGCCGGAGTTCATCGCCGAGCACGTCGACGAGATCGTCGACATGAGCGGTGCCCACATCGTGGCGCTCGGCGAAGCCGACCGCCACCACGACGCCGACCGGGAGCACTGACGTGGAGAGCACCCCCGAAGAATCCCGGCCGCTCGCCGGCCAGGTCGCCATCGTCACCGGCGGGGCGTCGGGGATCGGCCTCGCCGCCTCGCTGCTGCTCGGGCGCAACGGCGCGACGGTCGTGGTGTTCGGCCGCGACGAGACGCAAGGCGCGGCCGCGGTGGCGCAACTGACCGACCTCGGTGCACGGGGCGCGTTCTTCGCCGTCGACCTCGGCGATGCCGACGCCATCGCGCCGGCCGTCGACCGCGTGGTGGCGGAGTTCGGGTCGGTCGACATCCTCGTGAACAACGCCGCGGTCCGCGGCATCGGCGCGCCGCGTGGTCGCACGGGGCTGTTCGACATCAGCGCCGACGACTGGGACTTCGTGCAGGCGGTGAACCTCCGGGCGCCGTTCCTGCTCGTGCGCGAAGCGGCCCGTCACATGATCGAGCGGGGCCAGGGTGGCCACATCGTGAACGTCACGTCGAGCGCCGCGTTCCAGGCCAAGGGAGTCTCGCCGCACTACTCGGCGTCGAAGGCCGCGCTCACGTCGCTCACCCGCACCGCGGCCGCGGAGCTGGGCGTGCACGGCATCAACGTCAACGCGGTCGCGCCCGGGCTCACCCGCACGCCCTACCGCGTCGAGCGCATGCGGACCCCCGATGCGTTCGAGCGGATGGTGTCGGAGGGGCCGCTCGAGAACCTGCTGCACAGCGTCGCCGAGTCGGATGACGTCGCCGAGGTGATCCTCTTCCTGTGCCTGCCGGCGAGTCGTCAGCTCACCGCGCAGACGCTGCACACCAGCGCCGGCTACATCATCTGAGCGGCCGCGTACGCTCTGCGCCATGAAGTACCGCGTGTTGGGGACCACGGGAGTTCGGGTCAGCGAGCTGTGTCTCGGCGCGATGATGCTCGGCGGGTGGGGGAACACCGACCACGACGACTGCATCCGCATCGTGCACACCGCGCTCGACGCCGGCGTCAACTTCGTCGACACCGCCGACGTGTACGGCGGTGGTGAGTCGGAGCAGATCCTGGCCAAGGCGTTGGCCGGTCGGCGCGACGACGTCGTGCTCGCGACGAAGTGCCACCTCCCGATGGGTGACGAGCCCAACCACCAGGGTTCGTCGCGCCGCTGGATCATCAAGGCGTGCGAGGACAGCCTGCGGCGCCTCGACACCGACTACATCGACCTGTACCAGATCCATCGCCTCGACTCCCGCACCGATCACGACGAGACGTTGGGTGCGTTGAGCGATCTCGTGCACGCGGGCAAGGTGCGGTACCTCGGCAGCTCCACCTACCCGCCCTCCGCGATCGTGGAGGCCCAGTGGGTGGCCGAGCGCCGCGGCCGCGAGCGCTTCGTGTGCGAGCAGCCGCCCTACTCGCTGCTGAACCGGGCGATCGAGGCCGACATGCTGCCCACGTGCCAGCGCCACGGGATGGGCGTGATCTGCGTGGGGTCCGCTGGGCGGCGGGTGGCTGTCGGGACGGTGGCGCAAGGGGGCGACCGAGATGTCGACCAACCGGACGCAGCTCGCCCCCCGCCGCTACGACCTGTCGCTCGCCGACAACCAGCACAAGCTCGACGTGGTGGAGGAGCTGGCGCTGCTCGCCGAGGAGGTGGGCGATCTCGCTGATCCACCTCGGGATCGCGTTCGTGCTCGAGCACCCGGCCATCACCGCGGCCATCATCGGCCCGCGCACGATGGAGCACCTCGAGAGCCAGATCGGCGCGGCCGACGTGCACCTCGACACCGAGGTGCTCGACCGCATCGACGCGATCGTCCGGCCCGGCACCAACGTGATCAGCGCCGACTCGGGCTACGTGCCGCCGGCGCTGGCCCACGCGCGGCTCCGCCGGCGCGGCGAGCGCGTCTAGGTCGGGACGCGACTAGCTCCAGTAGGGCGCCGCGGTCTCCAGGGCGGTGCGGGCGAACTCGGCGAGCGGCAGCTGGCGCAGCTCGGCGCTCAGGATCTGGAGGCTCACCACCCCGTCGAACCCGCGTCCGCGCAGCGTCGTGGCGAAGCGCTCGAGCTCGAACGTGCCCTGGCCGGGGTAGGTGCGCCGCTCCATCGCCTCGGTCTCGAGGTCTCCGACCCGGGCGAGGCCGTCGTCGAACTGCACGTAGGCGATGCGCTCCGGGTCGAGTTGCTCGAGGTCGTCCCACGTGGTGGGTCCGTAGGTCACGTTCCAGCTGTCGACCACCACTCGCGTGCGCGTCGCCCCCGCGGCGTCGGCGAGGTCGAGGGCGTCCTGGAGCGACGCCACCGGCCCGAGCGGGCTGAACTCGATGGCCATGCCCGCCCCGGCCTCCTCGAACATGGTCGAGCAGCGGCGCGCGAGTGCGGGAGTGTCGGCGTCGACCACCTTGAACGTGGTGTTCACCCAGGTGGGGTGCACCCGGCCGATCTGGCCGACGATCTGGTCGGCCCAGCCCAGGGTCGTGTCCTCGTCGGTGACCACGAGGCCGAGCAGCTCGTGGCAGCGCAGCCCGGCCTCGGTGAGGAGCGCGGGCACGGCGTCGTCGCGCAGGTGGAGCGAGCTCAGGCCCAGGGCGGCGTAGCCGGCATCGCGCGCGGCGGCGACCCAGGTCGCGCCGTCGTCGCCGCGACGATTGTCGGGAGTCAGTCCGAATTCCATGTGCGGCAGGGTACGACACCTTCCGCGCGTGTCATGGTGCTGGTCGCGAATCCGCGGTCGGAGACGAGGAGCAGACATGGTGAACGTGGTGATCGGGGCCGCCTCCGGGATGGGGATCGAAGTCGCGAAGCTGCTCGCGCCGCGTGGCCCGTTGCTGCTCGTCGACCGCGACGTCGACGGCGTCGAGCGCCTCGCGGCGGAGCTCGGCACCGACGTGGCCGCGGCGGAGTGTGACATCACCGATCCGGCGCAGATCGACGCGGTGGTCGGGCGGGTCCGCGACGCGGGCGGCCTCGACGCCCTCGTCGTCACCGCGGGGCTGGCCGGCGCCATGGCGCCGGGCCGGGTGATCTACGAGGTGAACCTGCGGGGGATGGAACGCGTGCTGCGCGCCGTCGACCCGCTCGTGGGCGCGGGAACGGTGGGGGTGCTCTTCGCGTCGGTCTCCGGCCACCGCATCCCCGAGCGGGCCGAGCTCATGGCGGTGATCGAGGACCCCCTCGCCGACGACTTCTTCGACGCGCTGGTCGCCCAGGGCATCGATCCCGACGACGCCCAGCTCGCCTATTCGGTGTCGAAGCGCGGCGTCATGCGCCTGGCGCGCGGGCGGGCTGCGTCGTGGGGCGCCCGCGGCGCGCGGATCCTGTCGCTTGTCGCCCGGCAGCACGCAGACCGAGATGAGCATGAAGCAGCAGGCCGCCACTCCGCAGCAGGCGCAGTTCATCGCGAGCAGCCCGCTCGGGCGGCGCGGCCGGCCCGAGGAGATCGCCGCGGTGGCGGCGTTCCTCACGTCGGACGCGGCCTCGTTCATGACGGGCAGCGACGTGCTCGTCGACGGGGGAATGGCCACGATGGGCGCCGGCCGGTAGAAACGGCCCTCGCACGCGACGAAGCCGCGACGAGGGGGAGTGCGATGGCCGGACGGCTCGAGGGCAAGAAGACGCTCGTGGTCGGCGCCGGGCAACAGCCCGGGGTCACGATGGGCAACGGTCACGCCATCGCCTCGGTGTTCGCCCGTGAGGGCGCCGAGGTCGCGTGCGTCGACGTGGTCCCCGAGCGGGCCGAGTCGACCGCCGCGGAGCTGCGGGCCGAGGGTGCGATCGCACACGTGATCGTGGCCGACGTGGGCGTGCCCGCCGACTGCGAACGGCTGGTGGCGGAGGCCCACGCCGCGATGGGGCGCATCGACGTGCTCGTGAACGTCGTTGCGCTCAACCCCGGGCCGCAGGGCAACTTCCTCGCGTGTGACGAGGACACCTGGCGCCAGACCATGGACGTCAACCTGCGGTCGATGTGGCTGCTCACCCGCGCCGTGGTGCCGATCATGCGCGAGCAGGGTGGCGGCGTCGGTCACCAACATCTCGTCGGTCACGTCGCTCCAGGGCAGCGCCGGCCTCGTCTACCCGATCAGCAAGGCCGGCGTGAACTCGCTCACCCATCACACCGCCGAGCAGTTCGCCCGCGACGGCATCCGGTGCAACGCCGTGCTGCCGGGCTTCGTGGCGACCCCGCGATCGGTGGAGGGCCGGTTCCTCGAGGGCGGCCGCACGGTGGAGGAGGTCAAGGCGCAACGGGCCACGCTGGTGCCCCTCGGCCGGGTCGGTTCGGCCTGGGACATCGCCCACGCCGTGCTCTACCTCTCGTCGGACGAAGCCGCCTTCGTCACCGGCCAGCTCCTCACCGTCGACGGCGGCCTCAGCGCCGTGGTCGGCGGGTACACGGCTGCCGCCCCGTCCTGACCCGTCCTGCAACGACGCACGCGCCCCCAGGCGCCCATCGCTTGTCTGGGGTCCACGCGGCCCCGTACATTGACGCCGACTCGACGACGATCCCTTGGAGGTCCGCACGATGGCTGCACTGTCGACTCGGTTCGTGGGCAAGAGCATCGCCCGCAAGGAGGATGCCCGGTTCCTCACCGGCCACGGCCGCTTCGTCGACGACATCGTGCTGCCCAACATGCTGCACGTGGCCTTCGCCCGCAGCGACCTGGCGAACGCGCGCATCGTCTCGATCGACACCTCCGCGGCCGAGGCCCTGCCGGGCGTGACGGCGGTGTTCCTCGCCGCCGACATCAACCCCCGGGTGCTCGAGTACACGCCCGACGACGAGATGGGCGCCGAGCGTCCGTTCCGCGCCCTGGCCGACGGCGACGTCCGCTGCGTCGGCGAGCCCTACGCCATGGTCGTCGCCGAGTCGCGCTACGTCGCCGAGGACGCGCTCGAGCTCATCGACGTCGACTTCGACCCGCTGCCGGCCGTCGTCGACATGGAGCAGGCGCTGGCCGACGACGCGCCGATCGTGCACCCCGAGCGCGGCACCAACCTGTATGCCACCTTCGCCTCTCCCGAGGATCCCGAGCTCGAGGCGGTGTTCGCCAACGCGCCGGTGGTGCTCACCGAGACGTTCAAGCAGCACTCGTACTCCACGGTGCCCATGGAGACCCGCGGGCTGATCGCGAGCTGGGAGCCCTTCGAGCAGCGGCTCGACGTGTGGGCGGCCACCCAGGGCCCGCACGGGCTGCGCAGCGTGCTCGCCCGCTGCCTCGGCATCGACGACAGCCAGGTGCGGGTGATCATGCCCGACGTCGGTGGCTCCTTCGGCCTGAAGATGCACCCCTGCCCCGAGGAATTCGCGATCACCGTGGCCACGCACCTCCTCGGCCGGCCGGTGAAGTGGATCCAGGATCGCCGCGAGAACCTCATGGGCGACAACCAGGCCCGGCGCGACAACATCACCATGACGTTCGCCGCCGACGAGGAGGGCCACGTCCTCGGCGCCAAGGTCGACTTCCTCGAGGGCGCGGGCGCGTACCCGTGCGCGATGTCGACCACCACGATGTTCTCGGCGATGCTCTTCACCGGCCCGTACAAGATCCCGAAGCTCGGGTACTCCTCGCAGTCGGTGAACACCAACACGTTCGGCCGCGGCGGCTACCGCGCGCCGTGGATGATCGACTCGGTCGGGCGCGAGCAGATGATGGACGCGCTCGCGGCACACCTCGGGATCGACCCGTTGGAGATCCGCCGCCGCAACGTCATCCAGATGGAGGACCTGCCCTACGCGATGCCGAGCGGCATGGTCTACGACCAGATGACCGCGGTGCTCAACCTCGAGCAGGCGGCGGAGATGGTCGACTACCCGGCGCTGCGCGAGCAGCAGCGCCAGTGGCGGGAGGAGGGCCGCCTCATCGGCATCGGGGTGAGCCTGTTCCCCGAGCCGTCGGCCAACTCGTTCGGCTACATGACGAGCGACGCCGCCACCGTGCGCATCGGCAACAACGGCAAGGTCGACGTGCTCACCAGCACCGGTGGCCACGGGCAGAGTCTCGAGACCACCATCGCCCAGGTGGTGGCCGACGCCCTCGGGGTGGGCATGGACGACGTCCGGGTGATGCAGGGCGACACCGACGCCACGCCGGTCGGGGGCGGCACCGGAGGGAGCCGCAGCGCGGTGATCTCCGGCACCGCGGCGGTGCAGGCGGCCGAGGAGCTGCGCACGCGTGCGTTCGCGATCGCGGCCCACTCGCTCGAGGCCGCGCCGGAAGACCTCGAAGTGGTCGACGGCCGGGTCCAGGTGGCGGGCACGCCCAGCAAGGGCATGAGCTACGGCGACATCGCGCGCATCGCCTACACGCAGCCGGCGATGATGCCGCCGGGGATCCCGCTCGGGCTCGAGGCCCAGAGCCGGTACGCGCCCAGCAACTTCTGCACGTGGTCCAACGCGTGCCACATCTGTGTGGTCGAGGTCGACCGCGACACGGGCAAGGTCGAGATCCTGCGCTACGCGGTGAGCGAGGACTGCGGCGTCATGATCAACCCCAACGTGGTGGAGGGCCAGATCGCGGGCGGTGTGCTGCAGGGGCTCGGGGGCGCGCTCTACGAGGAGCACCCCTACGACGAGTTCGGCAACCCGCTCGCCACCACGTTCATGGACTACCTGCTGCCCACCGCGGCCGAGGCGCCGACGATCGAGTACGGCCACGTCGAGACCTTCGCGCCCACCAATCCGGGCGGGCACAAGGGCATGGGCGAGGGCGGCGCGATCGGTGCCCCGCCGGCGTTGTGCAACGCGGTCGCCGACGCGCTGGCGCCGCTCGGCGCGAAGGTGCGGTCGCAGCCGCTCGGTCCCAACCAGGTGATGGAGCTGATCAACGGCGCCGCCGGCTGACAGGTGGTCAGCTGCGCGGAGGGAGGCCCACCGCGACGGTGACGATCTTGGAGCCCTCGGGCCCGGCCTTCATGGCGTGATCCACGCCGTTGAAGACGAGCACGTCGCCCGCGACGAGGACGCGCTCGTCCTCGTCGAGGATGATCTTGGTGGAGCCCGCGAGCACGACGACGAAGTCGACGGCGTCGGAGTGGTGCATCGTGGTGGCCACCGTGTCCTCGTCGCCCTCGGTGTGGGGCGGGTGCTCGACCACGCGAGCAGCGGATGTGCCCCGGCGCGAGCCGGGTGTCGATGTGGTGACCCGCCTGGGGCGGTCCGGCGGGCGGCGGGCTCTGGTCGATGCCGAACACCGACGCGAAGCTCACCCCCTCGACGCCGGGTGCGGCGGCCGGCACGACCTCGCCCTCCTCGACGATGCACGAGCGACCTTCGGCGTTGACCCCGGTGATGTACTTCTTCATGGCCGGGACACTATCGGGGTGGCGGAGACGGTCGCTCGGAGGTGGTCCCGAAGGGCGCCGGTGGTAGCGTGATCCCGCTGCGCGTCGCCTGAGCCCCGCTGGAATGCACTCCCCGCGGGAGGCGTTGGCGAACCACCAGTAGCCAGTCCTGCTTGGAGAGCCAGTCCGGCTTGGAGGAAGAGGAAGCATGGAGTACCGAGCGATCTCGGCCGACGGTCACATCAACGAGCCCCCCACCCTGTGGGTCGACAACCTCCCCGAGAAGTTCAAGGACCGGGGCCCGCGCATCATCGAGACCCCGAACAGCAAGGGTCACGCGTGGATCATGGAGGGGCAGCAGCGTCCTTCGGTCATGGGCTTCAGCTCGATGTACTTCAAGTCGTCGAAGCGCTTCGACCGCGCCTCCCTCGTCGAGGGCTTCAAGAACATCAAGGACCGCGGCGTCCGCTACGAGGACCTCTTCCCCGGCTCCTACGACCCCGCGGAGCGGGTCAAGGAGATGATCGAGGGCCAGACCGACGCCGAGGTCATCTTCAACGGCGTGGGCACGGTGTGGAACGGCCTCAAGCTCATGAAGGACAAGGAGCTCGCGCTGGCGTGCTTCAAGGTCTACAACGACTGGATGGTCGAGTTCCAGAACCACGACCCCGAGCGCTTCGTCTGCAACGGCACGCTGCCCACCACGGGCATCGACGACGCGATGGACGAGCTCGAGCGCGTCACCGACCTGGGTCTGCGCACGGTGCAGCTCGAGGCCTACCCGAGCGGTTCGTTCAACGAGCCCAGCGAGGTCGACGACCGCTTCTGGGCCAAGGCCGTCGAGCTCGACATGCCGATCAACGTCCACACCCAGTTCTTCTTCCCCTACGGCGACCTCGGCGCCAACATCACCGCCGAGGGTGTGCCCCAGGCGGCGCAACGGGCGAAGAAGCTGGGCGTGAACATCGAGGCCGGCACCTTCCCGGTGATCCTCTCGAACCTCATCAGCAGCGGTGTGTTCGAGCGCTTCCCCGACCTGAAGCTGGTGGGCACCGAGGTGCACACCGGGTGGATCCCCTACTACCTCGAGCGGTTCGACGACTCGGTGAAGCGGAACCACAAGGACTGGAACCTCCCGATGCTGCCGAGCGAGTACTTCCGCCGCAACGTCACGGTGGTGTACATCGTCGACGAGATGGGCGCGATGCAGCGCTACGACATCGGTGTCGGCAACATCATGTGGGGCCCCGACTTCCCGCACTCGTCGAGCAACTGGCCGGTCGACTACGACCTGGGTCGCGAGATCCTGCAGCGCGCCGGCGCGACGGAGGCGGAGATGGAGCGCATCATGTGGCGCACCGCGGCCGACCTCTACAAGCTGCCGTACGACGAGCCCAGCAAGCTGGTGGGCGCGACCGCCTAGCGGAGTTGTCAGCCCGCGACGCGGGGGACGATCTCGGTGACCACGCGTTCGGCGGTGGCGCGCGCGTCGGCGCCCGCCATCACCACGACCTCGTCGACGCCGAGGTCGCGCAGCCCGTCGCAGGTCGCGAAGAAGCCGTCGAGGTCGGCGAACGGGTCGGTGACGACGGTGACGGTGCGGGTGACCGTGTCGGGGTCGCGGCCCTCGGCCTCGCAGTGGGCGCGCAGCACGTCGAGCCTCGGCGCGGTGTCGGCCGGCCCCATCACCATCAGGTTGCAGGCGTCGCCGTAGCGGGCCACGAGCCGCAGGGTCTTGCGCTCGCCGTTGCCCCCGACGACGATCGGCGGGTGCGGCGTCGAGACCGGCGCGGGGACACAGAGCGTCTCGGCCAAGCGGTAGTGCGCGCCCTCGAAGGGGCCGTCGTCGTCGCTCCACATCTGCCGGCAGATCTGCAGGGTCTCCTCGAGCCGCTCGAAGCGCTCGGCGAGCGGCGGGAACGGCACCCCGAGGCCCACGTGCTCCCGCTCGTACCAGGCCGCGCCGATGCCGAGTTGCGCCCGTCCGCCGGAGAGGACGTCGAGGGTGGTGACCGTCTTGGCGAGCAGACCGGGATGGCGGTAGGTCACGCCCGACACGAGCAGCCGCAGTGCGACGCGCTGCGTGCGGGCCGCGAGGTACGCGAGGGTGGTGTAGCCCTCGAGCATCGGATCGGTGACCGGCATCCCCATGGCCTCGACCGCGAACCAGTGGTCCATCACCGACACCGTGGACACGCCACCGTCGTCGCAGATCTCGCCGACGGCTGCGAGCGTGGACGGGATGTCGGCCCACGTGTCCGCGTCGAAGCGCACGATGTGGAGGGAGACCTGCATGGTGGTCCTTCGCGGGTGGAGGGGAGGGGGACTACGACGACTCGGGCAGGCCGGTGACGTCGACGCGGTGGCGCTCCATGCGACACGACTTCAGGCGCCACCCGTCGGGCGTGCGGACGTACTCGTCGTGGTACCAGCCGTAGCCGCGCAGCACGACGCCCGAGCCGTCGGTGGGCATGTTCACGTAGTCGTTCATCGCCCAGATGCCGGTGGCGCTGTCGGGCCCGGTGAGCTCGATGAGGGGCGTGTGGCCGTGGTGCACGGTCTGGGCGCCGACGAGCGCGGCGCCGACCTCGCGCACGACGAGGTCGCGGCCGTCCTGCACGCCGGCGTCGCTCTCGAAGTGGAAGTCGTCGGTGAGGACCTCCTTGCCCCACCGCTCCCACTCCTGGTGGTCCACACACAGGAAGTAGCGCGCCCGCAGCTGGCGGATCTCGTCGAGGTCGCGCAGTCGCTGCACCTCGGTCTGCAGGGCTGCGAGCTGCGCTCGCACGGCGTCGTCGGTCATCGGGGTGACTCCTCCGGTTCGATGGGTCAGGCCCCGGCGCGGACGCGGCCGAGGTCCTCGTCGATCATGGGGACGAGCTGGGGGATGCGCGCGGCGCCTTCGGCCGGCCTGAGGTAGCCGCCGCGGGCGTCGAAGTTGGCGATCAGCTCGGGGTCGACCGCGGGCCGCGGGTCCGACGACGTCGGCCAGGTCCGGTCCGATCCGCTCGGCGACGGCCACGAGCGGCGCGGCGTCGCGACCGAGGAAGCGGATCGCGTTCTCGCCGAGCATGAGGCGGGCCTCGGCCTCGGGGACCCCGGCGAAGGCGTCGCGGATCCAGTCGGGGGTGTTGGGCCAGGTGCCCTCGGGGTGGGGGTAGTCGCGGCCGAAGAGGATCGTCTCCACGCCGATCTCGTCGCGCATCTCGACCTCGGCCTTGTGCACGAACGACGCACCCGCCGCGCAGTGGGAGCGCCAGTACTCGCTCGGGCGGCGCGTCGCGGGCAGCGAGTCGCGTTGCTCGTCGTAGACGGCGTCGAGATGGCCGAGCAGCGACGGGATCCAGTCGAGACGGATCTCGCTCAGCAGGAGCCTGAGGTCGGGATGCCGGTCGAACACGCCGCCGAGCATCAGCTGCCACATCGGCCGGCGCGACTTGATGTCGGAGAAGAAGTCGACGAAGACCTCGGAGCCCATCCGCATGAGGAACTCGGCCTCGGTGCCGTTGCTCTCGGCCACCTCACGGTCGACGCGCTCCATCGCGTCGTAGACCTCTCCCTGCTCGAAGCCGAAGCCGGCGTGGACCACGAGGGCGATCCCCCGCGCCGCGCACTCGGCCCACAACGGGTCCCAGTAGGGGTCGAACAGCGGGGGCATGTCGCGGTGCCGCAGGAAGCCGGGCATGAAGGTGCCGACGAAGCCCCGGTCGGCGATGGTGCGGATCTCGGCGATGGTCGCGTCGAGGTCGGTGCACGAGCCGATGGCGCCCACGAGCATGAGGCGGTCGGGCTCGGACCCGAACTCGTCGTGCGCCCAGCGGTTGTACGCGCGGGCGCCCGCGTCCCACACGTCGAAGGGCCACGTGCCGTTGGTGACGTTGTGCGCGAGGTCGTTGGTGCGCAGATCGCCGTGGTACACGAGCTCGGCGGCCACGCCTTCGCGGTCCATCTGGGCGATGCGCACGTCGCGGTCTTCCACGCCGCGGTACCCGCCGTCGCCGCTGTGCTCGGCGAGGTTCTCGGGAGTCATCACCGACGTGCTCAGGCCCCAGGTGGCGCGGACGTAGAGGTCGGTCTCCTCCTGCAGGCGCGGCAGGTGCTCGTGGTGGCGCGCCTCGAGGTAGTCGGCCCAGCGCGCCGGTGGCACGGTCGCATGGGAGTCCGCGGAGACGAGGACGAGGTGGTCGGTGCCTGGAGCCATGAGATCTCCCCGGATGCCGGGTGTGCGTCGCGCCACCCTGGAGCGGGCTGCGCCGGACGACGGCACGTTCGACGCTACCGGTGCGGCGTCGCGACCGTCAACGAACGGTCGGCGGCGTCGCGGGACGGTTCAGCGCATCACCATGCCGCCGTCGACGTTGATCACCTGCCCGTTGATCCACTCGCCGTCGTCGGACACGAGGAAGGCGACCATGCCCGCGATGTCCTCGGGACGGCCGATGCGCGGGCTGCGGACCGCGGACTTGATCTCCTCGATCATCTCGTCGTCGAGGTAGGCGAGCACGGCCTCCGACGGGACCGGGCCCGGGGCGATGGCGTTGGCCCGGATGCCTTCCCGGCCCCAGCGCGACGCGACGTGGCGCACGAGCGCGTGCAGGCCGCTCTTGGTCATGGCGTAGGCGGGCCGCGCCGGCTCGCCCACGAACGCCGCGGCCGAGCTGGTGTACACGATCGCGCCGCCCCCGGCGTCGAGCAGCGCCGGCACCGCATGGCGCGTGCACAGCAGCGGGCCGCGCAGGTTCACCGCCACGGTCTGGTCGAAGACGCCCAGGTCGATGCCCAGGGCGTCGGAGTCGTTGGCGATCACCTCGGGGGTCATGTTGGCCGCGTTCACGTGCAGCGCGTCGAGCCGCCCGAACTCCGCGACCGTGGCCCGGATGGCCGCGCCCACCGAGGCTTCGTCGGCCGGGTCGAGCTCGACGGGGAACGCCCGGCCGCCCGCCGCGGTCACCAGGTCGGCGACCTGCGCCGCGCGTGCCTCGTCGCGCGAACCCACCGCGACCCGCGCGCCCTCGGCGCCGAGGCGGAGCGCGGTGGCGCTGCCGATCCCGCCGGTCCCCCCGACGATCAGCACCGACTTGCCCTGCAGGCCGTTCATGCCTGTGCGTCTCCTTCGATCACGGCCGACCCCTGCCGACCCGTCCGGCTGCGAAGGATGCCACGCGGCGCGTCCCCACGCGCCACGCCCGACCAACAGTGGCGGCACCGACCGCCGGCCCACGTTGCCCGGCAGGCGTCCCCGTTATAGGGTCGCCCGCCATGGATGCATTCTCACTCGAAGGCAAGGTCGCGCTCGTCACGGGTGGCGGCAAGGGAATCGGCAAGGGTTGCGCGCGGGCGTTCGCGAGGGCGGGCGCCGACGTCGCACTCGTGTCCCGGACGCAGTCCGACCTCGAGGCGGTGGCCGAGGAGATCCGCGCCGGCGGCCGGCGGGCGGTCGTCTGCCCGGCCGACGTCAGCGACCTGTCGGCGATCCCGGGCGTGGTCGAGCAGGCGGTGGCCGAGCTCGGCGGGCTCGACATCGTCATGAACTGCGCCGGGGGCGGCTACCACTGGCACTCGTTCGACGACACCACCGTCGAGATGGTGGAGGAGCTCTTCCGCTTCACGACGGCGTCGGTGTTCGCGATGGCCAAGGCCGCGGTGCCGCACCTGCTGCAGCGGCCGGGCTCGTCGATCACCAACATCGGCTCGGTCACCATCGGCAAGGCCGCCCGCGGGCACCTCACCTACGAGACGGCCAAGGCCGGCCTGGTGCAGCTCACCAAGTCGCTCGCCGCCGACCTCGGACCCAAGATCCGGGTGAACATCATCCACCCCGGCGTCACCGAGACCGAGGCGCTCAAGGGTGTCATGGAGCAGATGACCCCCGAGATGCTCGAGAACATGAACAACCAGGCCCGCATGCGCCGCAACGGCACGCCCGAGGACATCGGCAACGCCGCGGTGTTCCTGGCGTCGTCGGCGGCGTCGTACATCACCGGCCTCGAGCTCCTGGTGGCCGGGGGCCCGGTCGACGAGGGCCGCTCGCAGTTCCCCGATCTTTGATTTCATGAGACACCGCGCTTAATGTCTGGTCGCGAACCGAGGGGGGACGTGACATGGCGGGTGTGATCGAGGGGACGACGACCGACCTCGTGGTCGTGGGGAGTGGCGCCGCGGGGCTCACCGGGGCGCTGGTGGCCGCCATCGGCGGCGCCCGCGTGACCGTGCTCGAGAAGACCGATCTGGTCGGGGGCACCACCGCGATCTCCGGCGGCGGGGCCTGGGTGCCCTGCAACCCGGTGATGGCCGAGGTCGGGCTCTCGGACACCCGCGAGGCCGCGCTCACCTACCTGCGCGAGTGCACCGGCGAGGCGGGCGAGCCGGACATGCTCGAGGCCATGGTCGACGCCGGCCCCGAGATGGTGCAGGCGCTGCTCGAGGCCGGCATCCCCTTCCAGGCCTGGCCGGCCGAAGGTGGGGCGATCGACTACCGGGGTTGGCTGCCCGGCGGCATGCGCGGGGGCCGCACCATCGAGGCGATGGGCATCTCGGTGTCCGAGCTCGGCGAGTGGTCCGACAAACTGCGCAAGGGACCCGATCTCCGCAGCTCCGGGAACATGCTCGAGTACTACCGCCAGAGCATGCACCTGGCCCGTCCCGATTCCGAGCTCGCGGCGGCGATGGCGACCCCCGACCCGCCCGAGGTCGACGTCTACTGGCGCGGCACCGCGTTGATCGCCCGTCTGTTGAAGGCGTGTCTCGAGCGGGGCGTCGTGGTGCACGTCGACTCGCCCGCGGTCGAGCTGATCATGGACGGTGGCGCGGTCGCCGGAGTGCGGGCCGAGCAGGGCGGCGAGGTCGTCGAGTTCCGCGCCCCGCACGTGCTGATGGCCACCGGCGGCTACGCGCACAGCGAGGAGCTCAAGCGCATCTGGCTCCAGCGACCGCTCCTGTACACGTGCGAGAACGAGGCCAACGAGGGCGACGGCCACCGCATGGGCGCCGCGGTCGGCGCGCAGATGGCCGGCATGGGCGACGCGTGGTGGATGCCGCACACGCCGATGCTCGGCCCCGACGGTGTCGCCAACGCGGCCGGCACCCGCGAGGACCGCTCCCTCCCGCACACGATGATGGTGAACCCCGCGGGCAAGCGGTTCATGAACGAGTCGGTGAACTACTACGACGCCGGCGAGTCGTTCGGCGACGAGACCGGCGCGGCGCCCCGTCAACTGGCCCGCCTGGCTGATCTTCGACACGCAGGGCAAGGACCGCTACGCGATCCTCAACTGGAAGGTGCCGCCGCCCGAGTACCGGCCCGAGTGGGTCCACGAGGCCGACACCCTCGACGGGCTCGCGGCGTCGATCGGCGTCGACCCCGCCACGTTGGCGGCCACGGTCGAGCGTTTCAACGGATTCGCCCGCAGCGGTGTCGACGAGGACTTCCACCGGGGCGAGAACGCCTGGGACCGCGCCTGGGGCGACCCCGAGCACGGGCCCAACGTCGCGCTCGGCACCCTCGAGGTGGGCCCGTTCTACGCGGTGCCGATGTACCCGGGTGCCATCTCCACGCGCGGCGGGTTGCGCATCGACGCCACCGGCCGGGTGCTCTCGGTGCTCACCGGTGATCCCATCCCCGGTCTGTACGCGTCGGGCAACTGCTCGAACGGCGCGGCGCCCGGCTGTTACGCCGGGCCCGGCGCCACCATCGGCCCGGCGATGACCTTCGGATACCTCGTCGGTCGGCAGGTCGCCGACGCGGTGCAGTCCGGCGGCTGAGCGCAACGGGGACGAGCTGATGGAGACGAGCTGATGGAAACCGTGGTGATCGGTGCCGGCTCGGGCATGGGCGCGGCGGCGGCGCGCCGCCTGGCGGCCCGGGGCCCGTTGCTCGTCGTCGACCGCGACCTCGCGGGCGTGGAGTCGCTCGCCCGCGAGCTCGGCGGCGACGTCGAGGCGCGAGCCTGCGACGTCACCCGTCCCGACGAGATCGGCGCGCTCGCGTCGAGCCTCGACCGGGTGGGATCGCTCGTGATCACCGCGGGCATCTCCGCGGCGTCGATGCTCCCCGGGCGCCTCATCCTCGAGGTGAACCTGCTGGGCACGGCGCAGATCCTCGCGGCCTTCGACCCGTGCGTCGGCCCGGGTACGACGGCGGTGTGCTTCGCGTCGGCCGCGGCATACATGGTGGCCGACGTGCCGCCCGTGGCGCCGGCGCTCGACGACCCGCTCGCCGACGGGTTCTTCGACCGCCTCGTCGCCGTCGGCGTCGACCTCGACGACGGGCTCACGTGCTACTCGTACTCGAAGCTCGGGGTCATCCGGCTCGTCCGTCGCACCGCGGCGTCCTGGGGGCCTCGGGGCGGGCGCATCCTCTCGTTGTCGCCGGGAGTGGTGGAGACGCCGATGTCCCGCCAGGAGGCCGAGCGCAACCCGGTCATGCACGACGTGGTGAAGGCCACTCCGAGTGGCCGGTGGGGTCGTCCCGACGAGGTCGCGGCGGTCGTCGACTTCCTCACGTCCGAGGCGGCGTCGTTCATGACCGGCAGCGACGTGGCGGTCGACGGCGGGATGGTCGCCATGGCCCGCCAGGCGCCCCCGGCCTCCTAGCTCCCGCAGCCCGCGGTCGGCGGCGCGCCTTCCACCGGGTTCTGTAGTGTCGCCTTACCGGACCGGCACCGAACTGGGGGAACCATGCCCGCGCTCGACATCGACCCGTCCATCCTGCGCACCACCGCCGCCGCGTCGGCCCACGCGTACGCCCAGTCGATCTGGCACATCTCGGAGGAGATCAAGGCCGACCCCGAGACCGACATGCAGGAGTTGTACGACACCCTCACCGAGGAGGGTCCGTACGCCTACATGGTGTACCCGCAGGTCTGCGAGGACGGCACGGTGCTCCTGCCCGTGATCACCACGCGCGAGCAGATCGCCGCGGCGTACCAGATGATCCGCGGGCACAGCGACCTGGTCGAGGTCATCGGCCTCACCGAGATCCGCGGCACCTGGTACACGTTCCAGGACAACATCTCCAAGGCGCGCGAGCGGGCCGGCGAGCACACGACGCACACGATGGAGACCCTCGGTCTGTTCCCGTCGGGCGGGGGCGCGGGCATCACCGGCGAGCTGGTGTGGATCCGCTACCCGGTCGAGGTGCTCGGCAGCCCCGACGAGCCCAACACCATTCCCGCCGACCCGCTGCTCGCGCGGCAGCGCGTCTACGACAACTTCGCCGCGTTCCAGGACGGATTGCGGAACAACGACGTCGACGCGGTGATGGCGGTGCTCCACGACGGCATCTCGTCGACGGTGCGCGACTACGTGGAGGACACCGGCACCATCACCGACCACAAGGGCGCGGCGGTGCACCGCGACTACTACGAGAAGCTCCTCGCCAAGTACGACGTGCAGGCGGTCGACCCGATCAACCAGGTCATCGACGACTGGTACGTGTTCGCCGAGCTGCGCATCACCGCCCGGCGGCGCGCCGACGACGCCACCATCGCGTTCCACACCGCCGAGTTCTGGATGCCCGCGAAGACCGGGAAGTTCATCGCCCGCGTCGGCCACGGCACCGAGCCCGCGCCGCAGTAACCCGCGACCCGGCTCGGGTCTCAGACGAGGTCGTGCGCGGGCGCGAACTCGGGCGCGCACACCAGCGCGCCGTTCATCGCCACTGCCTCGGGTGCGGTGGCGAGCCACACCATCGTGCGCGCCGCGTACTCCGGCGGGGTGAAGTCGTCGGAGTCGAGGTTGCCGTCGCCGATCGCCACCGCGAGCTGCTCGGTGAGCACGGTGCCCGGCTGCACGCTGAACGAGCGGATGCCCCGGTCGCCGTACTGCGACGCGAGCATCGCCGCGATCTCGATCATCCCCGTCTTGCTCACCCCGTAGCCGAAGCCCCAGCTGCGCGGCCCGGGCGCGACGTCCAGCTCGTGGACCCCGGCGCCCGACACCATGTCGAGCACGCTCCCGCCGCCGTGCTCGAGCATGCCCGGGAGCACCAGCTTGGCGAGGAACATCGGCGCGACCAGGTTCACCCGGATCTGCTTGTCGAGGTGCTCGATGCTCATGTCCGCGAGCGGAAATTGGCTCTCGCGGGTCTGGTAGAACGCGTTGTTGACCAGCACGTCGACGCGACCCCACTGGTCGTACACCGCGTCGACGGCCTCGGTGACCGACGCGCGGTCGTCGAGGTCCATGCGGATCGGCAGCGCCTCGCCCCCGACCGCGGCGATCGCGTCCGCGGTCACCTGGAGGTTGCCCGGCAGCTTGCGCTCGTCGTCGGCGTCGAAGGTGCGGGCGGTGACCGCGACCCGGAACCCGGCGCGGGCGAACTCGACCGCGCACGCCTTGCCGAGCCCGCGGCTTGCGCCGGTGACGAAGGCGACCTTCGGTTGCTCGCTCATCGCGGGGAATCTATTGGTCCGCCGCGCCGGCGTGCCGTTCGGCCGGCTCACCGAGGTCCTTGAGCACGCCGACCTCGTGCACCCGCGCGAGGTTGTCGGCCAGATACTGCGGCGCGTCCTCGGTGTCGACGAACCACCCGGTGGGGCACATGGTGAGGATCTCGACGAAGGAGAACCCGATCCCCTGCGCCTGCACCTCGAACGCGCGGTGCAGGATGCGGCGCAGGCGCGCCACCTCACCCGCGGAGTTGGTGGCCGCGCGCGCGACGTAGGCGGTGCCGTCGATCCCGGCGAGGATCTGGGCGAGCTTGATCGGGTTGCCGTGGTCGGCGACCGTGCGTCCCTCGAGCGTGGTCTTGGTGCGCTGGCCGATGACGGTGGTGGCGGTCATCTGGCCGCCGGTCTCGCCGAACACGCCGTTGTTGAGCATCAGGCAGGTGATCCGCTCGCCGCGCGCCGCGGTGTGGATCACCTCCTGGAGCCCCTCGTTCACCATGTCGCCGTCGCCCTGCACGGTGAACACGATGCTGTCGGGGAGCATGCGCTTCACGCCGGTGGCCAGCGACGGCGCGCGCCCGTGGAGTGCCTGGAGTGTCTCGACGTCGAGCGACGGCGAGAACGTCGTGTAGCAGCCGATGCCGAACACCGCGATCGCGCGCGACGTGAGGCCGAGGTCGTCGACGATCTCCACCGCGGAACGGACCGCCGCCGGCTCACCGCAGCCCGGGCACAGCTCGTGCTCGCCCGACAGGATCAGCGGCGGCGCGAAGTCGTCGAGCATGCGGCCGGCGCGCGCCGGCGGCTCGGCCGACGCCACCACAGGGATGGTGCGGTTGGTGGGCCCGGGGGAGTCGCTCATCGGGTGGACCTCCTCGCAGCCGGGTCGGGATCCATCGCCCGGCGGATCCGTTCCGTCACCTTGCGGACGCGCAGTTCGGGTGCGATGCCGAAGCCCGCGGGGTCGTAGCTGATGCCACCGATGAACTCGACGGGCGCGCCCGGCGCGGCGAGGCGCACGTCGTCGATCATCTGGCCGGCGTTGAGCTCGTAGACCGACGCCGAACCCGCCGCGGTCACCGCCCGTCCGACGACCTCGCTCGGGAAGGGCCACAGCGTGATCGGCCGCACGAACCCGACCGGCACGCCCTCCTCGCGGAGCTTGCCGACCGCGTAGCGCACGAAGCGCGCGGGGGTGCCGTAGGCCACGACGACGTGCTCGGCCCCGTCGAGGTACGCGGTCTCGACGCGCGGTTCGACGCCCGCGGCCATCGCCGCGATGCGCGGTTCGATCGCTTCGAGCCATTGGCCGTAGGGCATCGGGGGCTCGTGCCCCTGGCGCTTGGTGGGGAACACGTTCGACACGATGCGCGCGTGGCCCGTGCCGGTGGTGGCGCCGCTCAACGCCCAGTCCTTCTCCGGCAGCTCGCCGAAGCTGATCGGCGCGATCTCCACCGCCTCGCGGACGTGCGCGAGGTAGTAGTCGCCGAGCACCACCACGGGGATGCGCCACTCGTCGGCGAGGTGGAACGCGAGCTGCACCAGCTCGACCGCCTCGGGCCCGCTGCTCGGCGCCAACACGATGTGGTGGTAGTCGCCGTGCCCGCCGCCGCGGGTGGTCTGGTAGTAGTCGCCCTGGCCGCGCGCCATGTTGAGCACCACGAGCGGCACCCGGGCGAAGCAGAGCTCGGCGAGCGACTCCTGCATCAACGACAGGCCCTGGCCGACCGAGCCGGTGGCGGCGCGGGCGCCGGTGGCCGCCGCCCCCCACGTCATGCCGATGGCCTCGAGCTCGCTCTCGGCGTTGATGCACACCCCGCCCGTCTCGGGGAGCAGCGCGGCCATGTGCTCGAGCACCTCGGTGAAGGGGGTCATCGGGTAGCCCGCGAAGAAGCGACAGCCGGCGGCGACCATCGCGCGGGCGATGGCCTCCGATCCCTCCATGAGCTCGCGGGGCATCACGACACCTCCGGGGTCGCGACCGTGGTGTCACCGTCGGTCCAGGTGACCTCGACCGGTTCGTCGTACTTCCACACCTGGAACACGAAGTCGGGGCAGATCTGCGCGCAGGCGCGGCACGCGGTGCAGCCCGGCAGCAGCTCCGGGTAGCGGAAGCCGCGCGTGTTGAACGTGGTGGTCGTCATGCGCAGCACGCCCGGGCGGCACGCGTCGATGCAGAGGTCACAGCCCTTGCACGCTTCGACGTCGATCACCACGGTGCCGCGGACGAGGGCGGAGTGTTCGGTCATCGGGCGCGGCTCGTCGTGGTCCAGGCCGGCACCAGGGGCTCGGCCACCAGCTCCCACCCCGCGGTGAGGGCGCGGGCGTTCTTCTCCGCGTGTTGCGCGCGGTAGCTCGGCAGCACCTGGTGGGCGGCCCCGACGAGGGACTCGAGGGTGACGATCTGCGTGGCCGCGGCGAACGCGCCGAGCGCGACCATCGCGCCCGACTGCGCGAAGCCGGCGTCGGCCGCGAGCTCGGTGGCGGGGACGGGGAGCACGGTGCAGTCGGGCGCGCCGACGTCGCCCCGGAACACCGAGCTGTCGACCACCACGATGCCGCCGGGGCGCAGACGGTCGCGTTCGTCGGGCCAGAAGTCGTGGTGCATGGCGAGCGCGGCCCAGGCGTCGTCGACCTCGGGTGGGGTCTGGAGGGGTTCGTCGCCCACGACGACCGTGGCCGCGGTGTACCCGCCGCGCATCGTGCCGCCGTAGCTGCCGAACACCATGACCTCGAGCGCGATCGCGGTGGCGGCGACGCCCAGGGTGGTGGCCGCCAGCTGCACGCCCTGCCCGCCGATGCCGGTCAGGAGCACTTCTCGTTCCATGACTGCCGGCCCCCCGGTCGTCAGGCGCCGGCGCCGAGGCGCCGGTGCTCGCTCAGTGGCTGGTGGAAGTCTTGCCCCCGTCGACGGGGATGAGCACGCCCGTGATGTAGTGCCCCTCGGGGCCCACGAGGAAGCGCACCATGCGGGCGATGTCCCAGGCGTCTCCTTCCCGGCGCAGCGGGACCCGGGCGCCGAGGTCGATGGTGGCGGGGTCGAGCCCACCCTCACGCATCACGCCCGAGCGCATGGGGGTGTCGATGATGCCGGGGGCGACGCAGTTGACGCGGATGCCCTGGGGGCCGTACGCGTCGACCACGTCGGTCATGATCCCGACCAGGGCCGACTTCGACGCCGCGTAGGCCGTGCACCCCTTGCCGCCCTGACCGCGCATGGCGGCGATCGAGGTGATGTTGACGATGGCGCCGCCGTCGACCTTGACCATCTCGGGGATGGCGGCCTGCATCAGGAAGAAGGGGGCGGTCTGGTTGATCGCCACGACCCGCAGGTACTGCTCCGGGGTGGTGTCGAGCAGGCTGAACCCCGAGGTGATCGCGGCGTTGTTGACGAGGACGTCGACGCGTCCGTACGCGGCGACGGCCGCATCCACCACCTGCTGCGCCGCGGGGATCTCGGCGAGGTCGGCGACGACGACGGTTGCCGTGCCGCCCTCGGCGTCGATCAGCGCGAGGGTCTCCTCGGCGCGCTCGGCGAACTTGTCGACGAGCACGACGTGCGCGCCTTCGCGGGCCAGCGTGAGGGAGATGGCCTTGCCGGTCCCGATGCCGGGGCCACTCGATCCCGCGCCGGTGACGATGGCGACCTTGCCTTCGAGGGTCTCGGTGGGTTGCATGGTTCCTGTTCCTCGTTTCGGTTCGTTCGGTGGATCAGTGGCGGGGTTCAGTGGCTGGTGGTGGTCTTGCCGCCGTCGACGGGGATGAGCAGACCGGTCAGGTAGTTGCCCGTGGGCCCGACGAGGAACAGCACGGTCTCCGCGACGTCCCACGCGGTGCCCTCCCGCCCGAGCGGGACCATGGCGCCGAAGTCGACCTGGCCCGGCTTCAGGCCGCCCATCGCCAACGCCTGGGCGCGCATGGGCGTGTTGACGATTCCCGGCGCCACGCAGTTCACGCGGATGTTCTGCTTGCCGAAGGCGTCGACGAGGTCGGTCATCAGGCCCATGAGCGCGGCCTTCGACGTCGCGTACGCGGCCTGACCGCGCCCGCCGGTGCCGCGCATCGCGGCGATCGACGTGATGTTGACGATCGCGCCGCCCCCGACCTTGATCATCTCCGGGATCGCCGCCCGGCAGAGCATGAACGGTGCGGTCTGGTTGATCGCCACGACCTGCAGGTAGAGCTCGTCGGGCGTGTCGAGCAGGTTGGTGGTGGACGCGATCGCCGCGTTGTTCACCAGCACGTCGACGCGTCCCCACTGCGCGACCGTCTGGTCGACGACCGACTGGCAGGCCGGGATCTCGGCCAGGTCGGCCTCGATCACCACGGCCTCGCCGCCGTCGCCCTCGATCAGCGCCAGCGTCTCGGCGGCGCGCTCGGGGAACTTGTCGACCAGGGCGACCTTCGCGCCGGCCCGGGCGAGCAGCACCGAGATCGCCTTGCCGGTGCCCACCCCGGGTCCGCTCGACCCCGCGCCGGTGACGATGGCCACCTTGCCCTCGAGACTCTCGAACGGTTCCACCGGCAGGCTCCTCTCGTCGCGCGCCCCCTCGGTGCGCGGCCGGCGTGCATCCTGGCACCTTTGCGGTCCCGACGCCCCCTCCGACGCCCCCGTGTGCGTCCCGCTCAGGCGCGGCCGTCGAGCTCGCCGGCCGCGAGGCGCCGGGCCAGCTCCCGACGGTCGACCTTGGCCGTGGGCAGCCACGGGATGTCGTCGGGACCGACGACGGCGATGCGCTTCGGGATCTTGTAGGTGGCGATCTGCTCGTGCAACGTTGCGACGATCCCGTCGGGGTCGAGCACCTCGCCCGCCTGGGGCACGAGCACTGCGGCCACCAGCTCGTCGCGCTGCGCGTCGGGGATGCCGACGACCTGCGCGAGCGCGACGCCCGGCAGCGCCTCCAGCGCGACCTCGACCTCGCGCGGCGACACGTTGGCGCCCGACGTCTTGATCATCTCGCCGAGGCGGCCGGTGAACATGAAGTAGCCGTCGCGGAACTCGCCGCCGTCGTTGGTGTGGTACCAGCCGTCGTCGTCGAACACCTCGTGGCGCTCGCGCTTGTAGATGCCGGCCATGAGGTTGTACCCACGCACGAGCAGCTCCCCGTGCTCGCCCTCGCCGAGCACCGCGCCGGTGTCGGGGTCGATCACCCGGTGCTGCACGTACGGCACCGGCCGCCCGAACGAGCCCTGCAGCTCGGCGGGCAGCACCCGGCCGCGCTCGCTCGGCGGACACGTGGTGTGCGGGCCACCGGTCTCGGTCATGCCCAGCGAGTTGTGGAACTGCGGCACGCCCACCAGCGGGTACACCCCGGTGAAGTCGCGGCACGCGCGAGAGGTCGTGCGCGGCGTACTCGGGGTGGGTCTTCACCGCGTCGTGCATGGGCGCCCAGCCGACGAAGCGGTTCGCCCGTTCGCGTTCCATCAGCTCGATCGCGCCGAGCGGCTCGAAGCGATCCATGACGAGCATCGCGGAACCGCCGTGCAGCGCGCGCAGGAGACCGAAGCTCAAGCCCCCGACCCAGAAGAAGGGGAGCCCGGTGAAGCACCGCTCGTCGGGATCGGGCCCCGGGCTCGCGTTGCGCAGCAGGTTGGCCCCGTGACGGACCAGGCCGCCGTGGGTGTGCAGGGCCCCCTTGGGCTCGGCGGTCGACCCCGAGGTGTGGACGATGACCATGGGGTCGCTGGGCCGCACCTCGGACTCCACCTGCTCCAGGAAGGCGTCGTCGACCGGACCGGTGGGGGTGGGCCGATCGCCCGCGCCGCCGGTGGCAGCGCGTCGGTGGGCAGCTCGAGGTGCGTCGCCCACGGTGGTCCCCCCGGCACGGTGGACGCGACCTCGCGCAGGAAGGGCATCTCCGGCAGGTAGAGCGGTCCGGGACCGGCGTCGGCGAGGCCGGGGACCGCGGTGGCCGCGAACTCGTAGAGGTCGGTGCCGAGGACCGTCGGCGGGATCACCAGGAGCGCCACGTCGGCGTGGCGCAGCGTCCAGCGCGCCTCGGGTGGCTTCATCGTGGACGCGAGGGGCACGAACACCGCGCCGATCCGGGCGGCCGCGAGCCAGCACACCACCCACTCGGTGGAGAAGGTGTCGAGCATCGCGACCTTGGCGCCCTTGCCCACGCCCCGGGCGAGCAGGTCCTTGGCCACCTCGCGTGAGGCCGCCTCGGCGCTCGCGAAGGTGAGGCGCCGGTCGGCCATCACGACGAAGTCGCGGTCGCCGAAGCGCTCGGCCGCGGCGTGCAGCACTGCGGGGATGGTGGCGGGATGGTCGAGCGGCGGGAGCTCCATGGGGCGTTTCTACCAGCCGGGTGTTGGTGCGTGCGCCGGTTCGTCCTAGCGTGCGGGAGTCCGCCGGTGGCGTGGTCCAGGGAGAAGGTCGGCAATGCAGCGCACACTGTTCGACGAGGAACACGACCTCTTCCGGGCGAGCTTCCGGCAGTTCGTCGCCCAGGAGGTCCTGCCCCACAACGAGGCGTGGGAGCAGGCGGGGATCGTCGACCGCGAGCTCTTCGCCAAGGCGGGCGAGCTCGGGTTCCTCGGCTTCGCCGCGCCCGAGGAGCACGGCGGCGGCGGCGTGCGCGACTTCCGCTACAACCTGATCCTCGGCGAGGAGCTGCAGCGCGCGGGCACCGGCGCCGCGGGGCTCGGCATCACGCTGCACACCGACATCTGCATGCCGTACTTCCTCGATCTCACCAACGACGAGCAGAAGGCGCGCTGGCTGCCCGGCATCTGCTCCGGTGAGCTCATCACCGCGGTCGCCATGACCGAGCCCGGCGCGGGGTCCGACCTCGCGGGGATCGCCACCACCGCCAAGCGCGACGGTGACCACTACGTGGTGAACGGGTCGAAGACCTTCATCACCAACGGCATCAACGCCGACCTCGTGATCACCGCGGTGAAGACCGACCCGTCGCAGCGCCACCGCGGGATCTCGCTCGTGGTGCTCGAGCGGGGCATGCCCGGCTTCGAGCGCGGCCGCAACCTCGAGAAGGTGGGACTCCACTCGCAGGACACCGCGGAGCTGTTCTTCAACGACGTCGAGGTGCCGGTCGCCAACCTCCTCGGCGAGGAGGGCAAGGGCTTCGGGTCCCTGATGGACAACCTGGCCCAGGAGCGCCTGTCGATCGCGGCCAACGGCGTGGCCGCGGCGCGCGCCGCGTTCGAGTGGACGCTCGAGTACTGCAAGGAACGCCAGGCGTTCGGTCAGCCGATCGGCGCGTTCCAGAACACGCGCTTCCGCCTCGCGGAGATGGCCACCGAGGTGATGGTGGGGGAGTCGTTCGTCGACCGCTGCGTGGTCGCGCTCAACGAGGGCACGCTCACCGCGGCGGAGGCGTCGGCGGCGAAGATGTGGTGCACCGAGCTGCAGGGGCGCATCGTCGACCTCGGCGTGCAGCTCCACGGCGGCTACGGCTACATGCTCGAGTACCCGATCGGCCGCGCCTACGTCGACGCCCGCATCACCCGGATCTACGGCGGCACCAACGAAGTGATGCGCGAGATCGTCGGCCGCTCCCTCGGCGTCTGAGCCGACTCGGAATTCGAAGCCGCGCACGAGGGGGGACGCAGTGCAGGAGCTCGCAGGCAAGGTCGCGCTGATCACGGGCGCCGGATCGGGTGGGACCGGCACCGCCATGTCCGTCCG
This sequence comes from uncultured Actinomycetes bacterium, assembly GCA_963782705.1. GTDB lineage: Bacteria > Actinomycetota > Acidimicrobiia > IMCC26256 > DASPTH01 > CAVRGQ01. Next base: position 32,250 of record CAWAKX010000003.1, read on the forward strand.
GTTCGCGGCGGAGGGGGCGAAGGTCGCGCTGGTGGCGCGCAACGTTGCCGGGCTCGAGCGGACCGCGGCGCGGATCCGGGACCTCGGCGGGGAGGCCGTCGTCCTGCCCTGCGACCTGGGCGATCCCGACGGCGGCCGCGACTCGCTGATCGCGCGCGCCGAGGACGCGCTGGGCCCGATCGACATCCTCGTCAACAACGCGGTGATCAGCGACCTCAAGCGCTTCGGGGAGTTCTCGCACACCGACATGCAGGCGGAAGGCGAGGTGAACCTCTGGGCGCCCTGGCTCCTGACCCAGCAGGCCACCGACAGCATGGCCGAGCGCGGTGGTGGTCACGTCCTCAACCTTTCGAGCATGGGTGCGGAGCTTCCGCCGGGACCGCCCTACACCGCCAAGACGAAGTGGCACAGCAGCCTGTACGCGGCGATGAAGTCCGCCCTGAACACGATGACCGTCTACGCCGCGGTCGAGTTCCAGGACCAGGGCATCGTCATGAACACGCTCGCGCCGCAGCGGTCGATCTTCACGGAGCGGATCAGCAGCGGTACGAGCATGGTGAAGGACACCTCGATCTGCGAGCCGATGGAGACGATGGCCGAGGCCGCGCTCGCCCTGTGCACCGGCGACCCGACGACGCTGACCGGGCGGATCGCGTTCAGCCTCATGCTGCTCGTGGAGCTGCAGCGGCCGGTCTACGACCTCACCGGCACCCAGCTGCTCGAAGGTTGGCAACCCGACGACATCGTCGAGGCGATCCACCACCGCGAGGACTGGACCGAGATGTACCTCCGGTGGCCGCACACCTACGAGTTCAACCGTCCGCAGACGCCCTACCCCGACGTGCTGCGCCGGTGATATCCTTACTTTCAACAAGAGGTAAGGAGATTGCGGGTGGATGCTGCGGCGAAGGTGACCTCGAAGGGGCAGGTGACGGTGCCCAAGGCGGTGCGAGAGGCCCTCGGCATCAAGGAAGGTGACGAGGTCGTCTTCCGGGTCGAGGGCAATCGAGCCGTGCTCGCGCGTACGCCGGACTTCCTGGATCTGGCCGGGTCGATTCGGGTGCCGGCCGCGAAGCGGAACGTGGCTTGGGACGAGGTGCTGCGCCGTACACGTGCCGATCGAGCCGCAACTCGACGGTGAGCGCGTTCGTCGACACGAACGTTCTCGTTCGGCACCTCACCGGTGATCCGCCGAACATGGCGCAGCGCGCGACCCGCTTTCTCGCTTCGGAACGTGACCTCCTCCTGGTTGACCTCGTCGTTGCCGAGACGGTCTACGTCCTCGAGTCCTTCTACGAGGCGCCTCGCGGCCAGGTGGCCGAGGCGATCCGTTCGTTGATCGCGTTCGACTCGATCGTGTGCGTCGATCCGGCGCTGCTGCTTCGCGCCGTCGAGGTCTACGAGACCGATCGACTCGACTTCGCGGAGGCCTATCTCGTTGCCTGCGCCGAGACCACCGAGGTCGGTCGCGTGGCGTCGTTCGATCGGGCCGTCGATCGGATCGACACGGTCGAACGAGTCGAGCCACCTCGAACGTGATCGGCTGGTCCAGCCAAGCGGATCGGCTCAACCGGCGTTCTGGGCGCCTCGGAGCGTCGTTCTGGCGCGGGAACCGCGGTGGCCACGCGAGGGCATCGCGGGCGCTATGCGCTGGTCGATGCTGTCCCCGGCGGCCCAGGGTCTCGAGTCGTACGATGTATGGGTCGCGCCGGCTCGCCAGGTAGTTCGGAGCGAACTCTCGAGGGGGAAGACAATGGAAGAGCGCCTCATCGTCATCTCGTCCGACAGCCATGCCGGGATCCCGAAGGAGCTGTGGCCCGAGTACCTCGATCCGCAGTTTCACGAGTTCATCGCGAACCTGCACGAGGACAACGAGATCTACCCGGTGGCGATGGCCATGTTGAGCGCTCGCGTGCAGGGGCAGGCGCCGTTGGAGGAGCACCGTGAAGCCCACAGCACGGGCTGGCACGGATTGCACGACGCCGTCCTGCGGATGGCCGATATGGACCGCGAGGGCGTTGCCGCTGAGTTCGTCTTCCACGGCGACTCGCGTCTGGGCGACCTCTTCCACAACGTCAACAACCGCACGTACCCGTTCGAGGTGTGGGAGGCCGGCGCCCACGCGTGGAACCGGTGGGCCGCCGACAACTTCGGCTTCGCGCTCGACCGCTTCCTGCTCTGCGCCGCGGTCGGGCCGTGCGTCGACATGGACGCCGCGGTGGCCGAGATCCACTGGCTCGCCGACCACGGCTTCACCGCCACCTATGGACCGCACTACATGACGCACCCGGGACTGCCGGCGCTCCACCACGAGTACTGGGACCCGTACTGGGCCGCCTGTGCGGAGCGGAACATCGCGGTCGTCGTGCACGCCGGGTTCGGCACCGAGCAGGGCACGGTGTTCAACGTCATCGAGGACATCTACGGTGCAGCGGCCGAAGCCGCCGGCAGCACCGACCGCGACGCGATGATCGCCCACGCCGACGCCGTCCCCCAGAAGTCGGCCGACTTCTTCACGTGGTGGGTGAACCGCAATGTCGAGTCCCGTCGCCCGCTGTGGCAGATGACGTTGGGCGGCGTGTTCGACCGTCACCCGGCGCTGCGACTGATGCTCACCGAGATCCGCCTCGACTGGATCCCGGCCACCCTCGACTTCCTCGACAGTGTGTTCGAGGAGCACCGCGACGTGGTGCCCGCCCGTCGCAAGCCGAGCGAGTACTGGCACGGGAACTGCATGGCCGGTGCGTCGTTCGTGCACAAGGTGGAGATCGACCGTCGCCACGAGATCGGCGTCGACACGATCCTCTTCGGTCGTGACTACCCGCACCCCGAGAGCACGTGGCCGCACACCCGCGAGTGGCTGCAGGAGGCGTTCGTCGGCGTGCCCGAGGACGAGGTGCGGGCGATGCTGGGCGAGAACGCCATCCGCTTCGCCGGTCTCGATCGCGAGCGCTTGGCCGAGATCGCCCGGCGGATCGGACCGACGATCGAGGACATCACCGGGCCGCACGCGGAGATCCGTCCGGAGCTGATGGCCAGCTTCAACGCGCGGGGCGGCTTCTCGAAGCCGTGGGAGGGCGACGAGCAGATCGGGCTGATCGCACCGTTGGTCGAGAAGGACCTCACGATCACCGCGTCGGCGTAGTTGCGCTGGCGGGTTCCGATCGGGGAGTTTCGAAAGAGCGAGCAAGCCTCGACAGAACCAGCGGTGGAGGGTCGGTGGCGCGCTTCATGGAGCAGGTCGAGGGCGCCGTCACGCAATCTTGGCCGATGACGTAGGCGCGCCAGAACTGCCGAGATGCGTGGCCGCATGTCTCTGCCTGTGACCCACAGAACGCGCGTACAGATCGCCAGTCCTTGAGCCGGCGCTAGGTGGCAGGCGGTTCGGCGATCATGCGCCAAGCTGGTCGAGGTGGACGCCGAAGCAATTGCTGAGAGGTTCGGGGTGGGTTGGCCACTGGGTAAACCGGTGGTGGCCGCCGCAGGGTGGGGAGAGCGAAATCGAGTCTGGCGCCTGGAGACCACGGTTGGAGTGTTCGCGATCAAAGATGCCATCGCGGAGTTGCTTCCGGAGAACGTGGACGAGGCGTATCGGATCGAGCGCCTCGCCCACGATGGTGGTGTGCCAAGCCCCGCTCCGGTCCGCTCGTCGACGGGTGCAGTCGTCGAGTGGGTCGGGGATCGCTGGTTCCGCTGTCACTGGTGGGTGGACGGCACGGCGAAGCACAACGAGGACGCCACGGCCGACGATGCGTACGGGACGGGCAAGGTCGTGGCCGCTTTGCACCGTCTCGAAATCCCCGCGCGACCAGCACCGTTGGCGCACGGGTTCGGTCGAGATCATTGGCTCGACCTCGCGCGCAGTCGTCCCCGGACGACTTGGGCACGGTCGATCGAGCACCACATCGACGGCATCGTCGCGGCAGAGACGCTCGGAACTGCGTTTCGAGACCCGCAGACCGTGGGTAGCCATTGCGACCTCAACGCCCACAACGTCTTGTTCACCACCGAAGGTCCCATGCTCATCGACTGGGACGCCGCCGGCCCCGCGTCGATGACCTACGAACGAGCTTCTACGGCGACCCTGTGGGCACAACGCCATGACGGTCGGCTTGACCGTGACGTCGCGGCAGGTTTCCTACGCGGCTACCGCGACGACGGCGGAATCATCGAGCCAGACGACCCAGACTCGCTCCCGCTGTGGCTGAGCGGCGTGACGTGGTGGACCGAACGCAACGTTCAAATCGCCATCGCGCAACCCTCACAGCATCACGACCGGCTCGCCGCCGGGCTCGTCGACGCGCTCGCCCGAGGTATCGACACGGTCAAGCAGCGTCAGCGGTTCCTGACCACGGTGATCACGCAGCTCTGACGGGCCGGCACCCGGCGGTAGGGGGCAGTACTAGGAGGTTTGAGCGGTCCCGTAGATAAACCATCGCGTGGCTCGCCGCTCATCCCATCGCGTTCGGCCGCCGGCTACATATGACCGTGGCGAACCGGACCGGCTGGTTCGTAGGTGCCGAGGATGATGCCGAGATCGGTGACGGTGAGGTCGACGGGGCGCATCGTCGCCGGGAGGATGCCGTCGTTGAACAGGCGGCGACCGGAGCCGAGCATCAGCGGAAACGTCATCAGGCGGAAGCGGTCGACGAGCTCGTGGCGCAACAGCGTCTGGAGCAGTTTGCTGCTTCCCCAGATCTGCAGCTCGTCGCCGGGTTCGTCCTTCAGCGCCTGCACCGCCGCGACGACGTCGCCGGTCACGAGGCGAGCGGTGTCGGGGTGCTCGCCGCGCCACGCGGCATCGGCCTCGCTGAGCGAGTTGGACACGACATATTTGGGTCGCGAGTTGATCGCCGAGGCAATGGGGTTGGCGGGGTCGGTCTGGTCAGGCCAGTAGCTGCGGAAGATGTCGAACGTTCTGCGACCGAGCAGGAACGCGCTGGCGTGGCTGTTGAGCTCGGTGACGAACTCGCCGACGGTCGGGTCGGGGAACGGGGCTTGCCAGCCGCCGTGGGTGAAGGCGTCGCTGGGATCTTCCTCGGGTCCGCCGGGGGCCTGCATCACGCCATCGAGGGTCAGGAACGTCTGGACAGTGAGCTTCATGGAGCAGCTGCCTTCGGTGCGTTACGTGTGCCTTGCCCTGAAGGGCCTTGGGTCGAGCCACACGAACGAGGCGAATGCGCTTCGCCAGCGAGCGGTCAGCGAGCCTTGAGGACCGTCACCGACGTGCCACTGTACGGCATCGTCACATCGCTGTTTGTGGTGTCACCGAAGTGCCGTTGGAGGACACGGCAACGTTGCCTCACGCGGCACTCGATCGGATGGAGTCAGCCAGCCTGGGCGTCGGCGGACGACGGCCATTCGGCCGGGGGCGACTCGAGGC
>CAWAKX010000004.1:0-50188 GCA_963782705.1 uncultured Actinomycetes bacterium
TCTTGGAGGTGCCGGGAGTCGAACCCGGGTCTTCCGATACCTCAGTGGGACTTCTCCGAGCGCAGCCGGTGATGAGTCTCGGGTCGCCGCGCTCACCGGCGGATTACGGCGACCCCAGCCCCAGTTCGATGTCCCGCACGGCCCTGGGGACCATGTCCGTGCGGTGAGCCACTCTTGATGGCGCCCCGGTTCCGACCGAGTGGCTGGGTCGGGAGGGACGCGCTGTTAGTTGGTACTAAGCAGCGAGAGTGAGGTTGCCCTCAGTCGTGTTCGCATTTAATGGTTGTGTCGACTCTTTTACGACGATTCGACAACGTCGGCTCGCTTCCCCCACCTCGATCCTCGAAATCGAAGCCACGCACCCCCATGTCAAGTGCCGCACCGGTGCATGTCGGTAGGCGCGACCCCTCCAGGATACCGGCGCCCGCGTCCGGATTGGCACCGGCTTCCCGGCGCGCACGTCACGGGGGCACGTACCCTGCCCCCGTGACGAATCCCGTGCTCGCCGGACTGCGGGTCCTCGACCTCGGACAGGGCATGGCCGGGGCCCTCACCGGCATGCTGCTCGCCGACCACGGCGCCGACGTCGTCAAGGTCGAACCGCCCGGCGGTGACCCGTTCCGCTCGTTCGCGGCGTCGACGGTGTGGCTGCGCGGCCGGCGCAGCATCGTGCTCGACCTGAAGGACGCCGGCGACCACGAACGCTTCCTCGAGCTCGCCGACGGCGCCGACGTGGTGCTCGAGAGCTTCTCGCCCGGCGTGGCGGAGCGCCTCGGCATCGGGGGCGACGCGCTGCTCGCCCGCAACCCGCGCCTCGTCCACTGCTCCATCACCGGGTACGGCCGCACCGGCGGCGCGGCGGATCGCCCGGGATGGGACGCCCTCGTGCAGGCCCGTTCGGGGCTGATGTGGGAGCAGCCCGGCCGCGTCGACGGCCCGGTGTTCCTGCGCCTCGCGCTGCCGAGCTACGGCGCCGCGCTGCTCGCGTCCACGGGCATCCACGCCGCGCTGTTCGCGCGCGAGCGCACCGGCGCGGGGCAGCGCGTCGAGACGTCGCTCCTCCAGGGTGCGCTGCTGTGGACCACCCAGATCTGGAAGCGCGCCGAGCACCCCACCGATCCGCTCGACATCCTGTGGCGCTACCGCGACCTCGTCCCGACCCCGTGCTTCGAGGGTTCCGACGGCAAGTGGTTCCACCCGATGGTCACCGCGGCACGCGCCGCGCTCGTGCACCTCGGCCGCGACCCCGACGAGATCGACATCCTCGCGATGACGAGCGGCGACCGTGAGGCGAGGGAGCGCAACTTCGCCGCGGCGCGCGCCGTGTTCCGCGAGCGCCCGGCGGCCGAGTGGATCGACGTCGTGCGCGCGGCCGACATCCCGGTGCAGCCCATCGAAGCGGTCGACGCCGGACTGCGTCATCCGCAGGCGCTGCACAACGGGTCGGTGGTCACCGTCGACGTGCCCGGCCTCGGCGCGGTCACCCAGCTCGGGCACACCTACCGACTCGGGAACCACGTCGACGCGGTCGCCGCGCCGCCCCCCGACGTCGACGCGCACCGCGACGAGCTGCTCGCGCACGGGTGGCGCGAGCGCGACCCGTCGGTTCCGGCGCCCGCGACCACCCGTGGACCGCTCGCGCACGCGCTCGAGGGGATCCGGGTCCTCGACCTCGGCACCGCGATCGCCGGACCGTTCGGCGGCATGCTCTTCGCCGACCTCGGCGCCGACGTGATCAAGCTCGACCCGTTGTCGCGCGGTCGTGGGCACGCCGAGCGACGCGGTGTGGGTGGCGGTGGCGCGCGGCAAGCGGTCGATCGCCATCGACCTCAAGTCCGACGACGGCCGCGAGATCCTCCGACGGCTCATCGCCGCCGTCGACGTGTTGCACTACAACCTGCGTCCCGGCGTGGCCGAGCGCCTCGGGTTCTCGGCCGACGAAGCACGGGCGATCAACCCGCGCCTCGTGTTCAGTCACCTCAGCGCGTACGGCGCCGACGGACCGCTCGCGGCCTACCCGGGCACCGACCAGATGGCGCAGGCGCTCTGCGGCCTCGAACACGACCAGGGCGCGGTCGACGCCGGCGGCGACCCGATCTGGTACCGCTTCGGCATGACCGACGCCGCGAGCGGGATGCTCTCGGTGATCGGCGTGCTCCAGGCCCTCGCCGAACGCGAGCGCACCGGCGAGGGCCAGACGGTCGAGACCAACATCCTCGACGCCGGCCTGCTCTTCGTGTCCGACGCGCATCTCGTCGACGACGAGCTCGCGCCGCGGCCCGCGCTCGACGTCGAGCAGACCGGGATCGGTCCCTACCACCGCATCTACGAGACCGCCGACGGTTGGCTGTGCGTGGTCGCGCTCACCGCCGCGCACCAGGACGCGCTGCACCGGGCGGTGGGCGTCGCGCCGGGCGATCTCGACGCGCTCGCGCGCGCGTTCACCTCACGTGCCGCGCGCGACTGGTTCGCCGTGCTCGACGCCGTCGGCGTGCCGTGCGAGGTCGTGGCCCGCCGCACCGACGACTGGTGCGACGACCCCGACTCCGTCGCCAACGGCTACGTCGTCGCCACCGAACACCCGGTGTGGGGGCGCCTCGAGCAGCCGGGCGGGTTCGTGCGGCTCTCCGCCACCCCCGGTCCGGCCGAGCTTCGCCCGCCGGCGATCGTGGGCGAGCACACCGACGAGGTGCTGGCGGAACTGGGTTTCACCGACGACGAAATCGCCGGATTGCGTGTGCGGGGAACGGTCGCCGGGTAGCCCCTTCCCGTCGGCCGCGGAAGGCGCGAAGATCGCGGCACCGTTGCGGGCTCGCAGACCCGCAGAAGGGTGATCCCCATGCTGGTGACCCAGGTACTCCGAGGCAAGGGCAGCGACGTCGTGACCGTCGGGCCGGCACGACACGGTCCTGGGCCTCCTGGACGTGCTCGCCAGCCACCGGATCGGGGCCGCGGTCGTGGTCGACGACGGGGGCGGCGTGGTCGGCATCGTGTCGGAACGCGACGTCGTCCGCGGGCTGCAGCAGGACGGCCGCTCCGTCCTGGATCGACCGGTGGAGTCGCTCATGACCCGGCAGGTCGTCACCTGCAAGCGCGACGCGGCGATCGAGGATCTCATGACGGTGATGACCCAGCGCCGGATCCGCCACGTGCCCGTCGTCGACGGCGACGAGCTGGTCGGCATCGTGAGCATCGGCGACGTCGTGAAGAGCCGGATCGGCGAGCTCGAATCGGAACGCGACGGTCTCGTCGCCTACATCGGAGGCTGACCGGATGGAGTCGCGATCCGGCGCGGTGGGCCCGACGAGGCCGCGACTCCCGACGACAGCATTGACTTCGGGCGACTGCGACCGCTCGAACGCGCGGTGCTGCACCGCCTCGCCGAGGGAATGCCGTACGACGATCTGGCGCGCCGCCTGCACCGCGAGGCTTCCTTCGTGGAGTTCGTCGAGTCGATGGCGCTCTACAAGCTCGAGCACGGCACCGGCTGAAGCGCGGCGCCCGCGTCGGCCTGCTCGGTGCGAGACCCGGATCCCACGCGCAAATTGACGCGCGGGGATCCCGACGCCGCGCCTAGCGTCGCAGCGAGCCGTCAGGGGGCTCGGAGCAGGGGAACCCGGAAAGGGAGGGTCGTGCCCGACATCGTGGAAGTGGAGGGAGTCGACGCGCACGTTCGGCGAGACGCACGCGCTGCGGGGCATCGACCTCACCGTGCCCGAGGGGGGAGTGGTCGCGCTGCTCGGCCCAACGGCGCGGGCAAGACCACGCTGGTGCGGATCCTGTCGACGCTCATCGATCCCGACGCGGGTCACGCCCGCGTCGCGGGGTTCGACGTGGTGAAGGAACCGATCGCGGTGCGACGCTGCATCGGGCTCGCCGGGCCAGTACGCCGCGGTCGACGAGACGCTCACCGGTCGTGAGAACCTCGAGATGGTCGGCCGGTTGTCGCGCCTGTCCAAAGCGGATCGCCGCCCGCCGGGCCCAGGAGGTGCTCGAACGCGTGCACCTCGTCGACGCCGCCGATCGGCAGCTGAAGACCTACTCGGGCGGCATGCGCCGACGCGTCGACCTCGGCGCAGGGCTCGTCGCCCGACCTCGCGTGCTGCTGCTCGACGAGCCCACGACCGGCCTCGACCCGGCCAACCGTCTCGACCTGTGGGACTACCTGCGCGACCTGGTGAACGAGGGCTCGACCGTGCTGCTCACCACGCAGTACCTCGAGGAGGCCGACCAGCTGGCCAACGACGTCGTGGTCATCGACCACGGCGAGGTCATCGCCCACGGGACGCCGATCGAGCTCAAGGGCCAGCTCGCGGGCGACGTGCTCGACATCACCGTCGGCTCGGCCGACCTCGAGCCGGTCGCCGCCGCCCTCGCCGAGCTCGGCAGCGCCCCGCCGCAGGTCGACGCGGCACACGCGCCAGGTGTCGCTCCCGGTGGCCAACGGCGCCCACGACCTCGTCGAAGCGGTGCGCCGGCTCGACGACCTCGGCGTCTCGGTGCTCGACATCACCCTGCGCCGACCGTCGCTCGACGACGTGTTCCTCGCCCTCACCGGCCACACCACGGGTGACGGCGCCGACGTGACCAACGAGAAGGACGCCTGATGACGGCCGCCACGACCGAACCGGTCTCCAACCACCTCCCGCGCGGCGCTGCGCTGAGCGACGCGCGGGTGATCGCGACCCGCAACATCAAGCACCTGCTGCGCACCCCCCAGCTGCTCGTGTTCAGCGTGGTGCAGACGGTGATGTTCTTCCTGCTGTTCCGCTACGTGTTCGGCGGATCGATCCAGATCCCGGGGATGAGCTTCGTCGACTACCTGGTGCCGGGGTACCTGGCCCAGATCGCGATCTTCGACGGGTTCGGCGTGCGCGATCTTCTTCGCCGAGGACTCGAAGTCGGGGCTCATCGACCGGTTCCGCGCCCTGCCCATGGCGCGCTCGGCGGTGGTGGGCGGCCGGGCGATCGCCGACATCCTGCGCCAGGCCGCGCTGCTCGCGATCGTGACGCTGGTCGCGGTCGCCACCGGGTACGGGTTCGCGGGCAGCGTGGGCGGCATCCTGCTCGCGTACCTGCTCGCGCTGCTCTGGGGCTTCGCGCTGTTCTGGGTGTTCGCCGCCATCGGGCTCTTCGTGCGTGACACCGAGACGGCGCAGGCGGCGTCGACGCCCTTCTTCATCCTGGTGTTCGTGTCGTCGTCGGTCATCCTCGTCGACACGCTGCCGGGGTGGCTCCAGCCCTTCGCCCGGAACCAGCCGCTGAGCCAGGTGTGCGACGCGATGCGCGGGCTGATGGGCGGTCCGGCGGGGGCGGCGCTCAACCCGGAGTCCACGACGCACTACGTGATCACGTCGATCATCTGGTGCGTGGCGATCATCGCGGTGTTCGCGCCCCTCGCCATCTACGCCTACCGCCGCCCCTGACCCGCTTTCGGTCTGCCGCATCGGCGGTTGTCGGGCTCCGCCCGGCTGCCGCCGCGGGACGGAGCGAGCGGACGCGAGCGACGGAGGATGTCAGTCGCGGATGCCCTTCATGGCGCGTTCGGTCTCGCGCTTGGCGTCGCGCTCGGCGAGCGCGTGACGCTTGTCGTAGGCCTTCTTGCCCCGCGCCATCGCCAGCTCCACCTTCGCCCGCCCGTCCTTGAAGTAGACGCGCATCGGCACGAGGGTGACGCCCTTGCTCCGCCGTGCCGCGCTCGATCTCGTCGATCTCGCCGTGGTGGAGCAGGAGCTTGCGCTTGCGCACCGGGTCGAGATCGCCGCGCGAGTACGCGTAGGGCGACACGTGCATGCCGTGCAGCCAGATCTCGTGGTCCTCCACCCGGGCGTAGCTGTCCTGCAGGTTGGCCCGGCCGTCGCGGATCGACTTCACCTCGGCGCCGGCGAGCACGATTCCGGCCTCCCACGTCTCGAGCACGTGGTAGTCGTGCCGCGCGCGACGGTTGGTGATCACCACCTGGTCGCCCCGGCGGCTCCCCGCCTTTGCGCCAGCCTGCTTCGTGCTCTTTGCTGCGGCCGCCACGCGAGCACGGTACCGGGTGGACCGAGGCACCGCCGTCCCGTTAGGTTCGATCCATGGCGGAGATCGTGAACGTCGAACAGGCCGCAGCCTGGAACGGCGGGCAGTCGACGTCGTGGCTCGACCGCGAGGACCAGCACGCCACCGCGGCACGCGCGCACCGTGAGGCGCTGCTCGACGCGGCCGCGATCGCGCCCGGCGAGCACGTGCTCGACGTCGGCTGCGGCACCGGCGCCACCACGCTCGCCGCGGCCCGGGCCGCGGGCGCCGACGGGCGCGTGGTCGGCCTCGACATCTCCGAACCGCTGCTCGCCCGGGCCCGCGAGCACGCCGCCGCCGAGGGGCTCACCACGGTGACCTTCGTGCAGGCCGACGCGCAGGTCGCGCCGCTCGGCGACGAGGCCTACGACCTCGTGATGAGCAAGTTCGGCGTGATGTTCTTCGCCGATCCCGTGGCGGCGTTCACGAACTTCGCCCGGGCGCTGCGCCCCGGTGGGCGCCTCGTCTTCGTGTCGTGGCGCGACCCGGCCGAGAACGAGTGGATCCGGGTGCTGCGCGAGGCGGCCGCCGGCAGACCCGACGTGCCTCCGCCGCCGATGGGCGGCCCCGGGATGTTCGGCCTCGCCGAGCGTGGTCACGTCACGCAGGTGCTCGCCGCGGCCGGGTTCACCGACGTGGAGCTCACGCCGCTCGACGTGCCGTTCGTGCTCGGCCCGCTCGACGACGCGGTCGGCTTCGGCGCCGAGGTCGGCGTGGTGCGCGCCGTGCTCGAGGGACTCGACCCGGCGGAGCACGACGCGGCGCTCGCCCGCATCCGCGAGGCGCTGGCCGCCCACGACGGTCCCGACGGAGTCGCGCCCGGCTCCGGTCTGGCTCGTCGCCGCTCGCCGGCCTGATGGGCGACCGGCTCGTCGCCGCTCGCCGGCCGTGATGGGCGACCGGCTCGTCGCCGCTCGCCGTTAGCATGCCGCCGTGGCCGAAACCCTCGCCGAACCCGTCCTCCGGCTGACCCACGCCCAGTACGACGTGGTCGTCGCGCACTGCTTCGACGGCTTCCCCGACGAGGCGTGCGGCCTGCTCACCGGGCCCTACGTCGACGGCTTCCCCACCGGGGAGGTGGCCGACGCGCACCCGTGCCGCAACGCCGACGCGTCGGCCCGCACCTACACCGTCGACTCCAAGGACCTCCTGGCCGCGATGCGCGCGGCGGAGGACCGCAACCACGAGATCGTCGGCGTCTGGCACAGCCACACCCACACCGACGCCTACCCGTCGGCCACCGACGTGCGCCAGGCCGTCGACCCCACGTGGTGCTACGTGATCGTGAGCCTGAAGACCGGCGAGCCGGTGCTGCGGGGCTACTTCATCCGCGACGGCGTGATCACCGAATGCCCGGTCGAGGTGGGCTGAGCGCAATTCCGACCCGCCCGGTCGGACTTGTAGCATGACCCCCATGGCCGTCGACGTCCGTCTCCCCACCCTGCTGCGCGCCCACGCCGACGGCGCGTCGAGCGTCGCCGCCGAGGGCGCGACCGTCGGAGAGGTCTTCGCCGATCTCGTCGCCCGCTACCCGGGGCTGGCGGGGAGCCTGATCGACGACCAGGGCGACCTGCACAAGTTCGTCAACGTGTACCGCAACGACGACGACATCCGGTACCTCGAGCAGCTCGACACCAAGGTCACCGACGGCGACACGCTGTCGATCCTGCCTGCGGTCGCGGGCGGCTGAGGCCCGCACGCCGGGCACTTCCATGCGTCACGACGACGTCCTCGGCCTGATCGGCGACACGCCGCTGGTCGGCGTGCACCAGCTGTCGCCGAATCCCGACGTCCGCATCTTCGCCAAGCTCGAGGGCCAGAACCCCGGCGGCTCGTCGAAGGATCGCATCGCGCTGCGCATGGTGCAGCTCGCCGAGGAGCAGGGCCAGCTCCACCCGGGCGACACCATCCTCGAACCGTCCTCCGGCAACACCGGCATCGGTCTCGCACTCGTCGCCAAGCTGCGCGGCTACCGGCTGCGCGTGGTGATGCCCGAGAACGTGTCGATCGAGCGGCGCCAGTTGCTCGACATCTTCGGCGTCGAGATCATCGACTCGCCCGCCGACGAGGGCTCCAACGGCGCGATCCGCCTCTCGGAGAAGCTGGCCGCCGACGACCCGTCGCTCGTCACGCTGTTCCAGTACGGCAACCCGGCCAACCCGCTCGCGCACTACGAGCACACCGGCCCCGAGATCTGGCGCGACTGCCCCGAGGTCGACGTGTTCGTCGCCGGCCTCGGCACGAGCGGCACGCTCATGGGTGTCGGCCGTTACCTCAAGGAGCAGAAGCCGGGCGTGCAGGTCGTCGCGGTGGAGCCGCCCGCGGGTGAGCTGGTGCAGGGACTGCGTTCCCTCGACGACGGCTTCGTGCCGCCGATCTTCGATCCCGCGGTGCTCGACCGGAAGTTCATCGTGCGCCCGCGGGAGTCGATCGAGTGGCTCCGTCGCCTGCTCGACGAGTGCGGCGTGTTCGCCGGCGTGTCGTCGGGCGCGGCGGTGGCCGGCGCCGCCAAGATGGCCGCCCAGATGGAGTCGGGCACCATCGTCACCCTGCTGCCCGACGCGGGCTGGAAGTACCTCTCCTCCGGCGCCTGGACCGACGACCTCGACGAGGTCGTCGAGCGCGCCACCCGCATCAACTACTGGTAGCCGGAGCCCAGTTTCGGCGGCCGGGAAAAGCCGAGAAGCGCGGAACGCCGGCCTGCTTGACTGACGCGCCGTGAGCGAACCCCGATTGATACTCACCTGCGGGTTGCCGGGCTCGGGAAAGACCACGCTCGCGAAGCGGCTGGCCACGGACCGGCGTGCAGTTCGCCTGACGAAGGACGAGTGGCTCGTCGACATCGGCTCCAGCCCATGGGATGAGCCCACCCGGGTGAAGGTCGAACAGAAGCTCTGGCAGCTCGCCCAGGACATTCTGCGACTCGGCCTGAGCGTCGTCCTCGACTTCGGGCTCTGGGCGCGGGTCGAACGTGACGAGCTGCGGACCGCTGCTCGTGACCTCGGGGTCGGTGTCGAACTGCACTTCCTCGACGTGCCTGCCGACGAGCTCTGGCGGCGGATCGAAGCCCGGAACGCTGCGCCGCCTTGGGACGCCTTTCCGATCCAGCGCGCCCACCTCGACGAGTGGATCGGCACCTTCCAGCCGCCAGAGCCTTCCGAGCTCGCCTTGTTCGACGCCCCGCCCGGGTGATCCCGGGCCTGTCTGCTGGTAGCCGGAGCCCCGTTCGGGGGTACGCCATCGGGGAGAATGGGGGAGTGCCGCCCGTCCCCGTGCCCCCGACCGATGCCGCACCGACGCCGTGATCGAGCGCGCCGTGGGGATCCTGCGCGCCGGCGGCCTGGTCGCGTTCCCCACCGAGACGGTCTACGGCCTCGGCGCCCGGGCCCGCTCCGCCGACGCGGTCCGGCGCCTGTTCGCGGCGAAGGGCCGCCCGGCCGACCACCCGGTGATCGTCCACCTCGCCGACGCCGCGACGGCGATCGAATGGGCGGCGTCGTTCCCGCCCGCGGCCGCGACCCTGGCCGAGCACTGCTGGCCGGGGCCGCTCACCGTGATCGTGCGCCGCGCCGCCCACGTGCCCGACGAGGTCACCGGCGGCCTCGACACCGTCGGCCTGCGCGTCCCCGACCAGCCCGTGGCGCTCGCGCTGCTGCGCGCGCTCGGCGACGGCATCGCCGCGCCCTCGGCCAACCGCTTCGGGCGGGTGAGCCCCACCACCGCGGCCGACGTGGTCGCCGACCTCGGCGACGCGGTCGACCTCGTGCTCGACGGCGGCCCGTGCCGCGTCGGCGTGGAGTCCACGATCGTCGACTGCTCGGGCGACGCGCCGGCGATCCTGCGCCTCGGGGGCATCGCCCGCGAAGCGGTCGAGGAGCTGCTCGGCACTCGGGTGCCGGTGCGCTCCGGCGCCGACGGCGAACGCCGGCGTGCGCGCCCCGGGCACGCTCGTGTCGCACTACGCGCCCGACGCGCAGGTGCTGCTCGTCGACGCCGACTCGCTGGCCGACGCCGCGGCCGATGCGCTCCACCGCGGTCTACGCGTCGGCGTGATCGGCGAGAAGCTCCCCGACGACCTGCCCGACGGAGTGGTCGTGCTGGCCCGGCCCGCCGACGACCACGAGTTCGCCCGCGAGCTCTACGCGCACCTGCGGCGGGCCGACGCGCTCGACCTCGACGTGGTGCTCGCGCTCGCACCCGACGACGTGGGCCTGGGTGCCGCGGTCGCCGACCGGCTCCGGCGCGCCGCCGGCCGGGGAACCGCACGCGACGGTGGAGGCGCCTGATGCCCGGCCGTCCGATCGGCGTGTTCGACTCCGGCCTCGGTGGGCTCACCGTGCTGCGGGCGCTCATCGACCTCCTGCCCGACGAGCGCATCGTCTACTTCGGCGACACCGGCCGGTTCCCCTACGGCCCCAAGCCGCGCGACGAGGTGTTGAAGTACTCGCTCGAGATCACCGACGTGCTGCTCGACTACGAGATCAAGACGCTGGTCGTCGCGTGCAACAGCGCGGCGGCCGCGGCGCTGCACGTGCTCGACGAGCAGCTCGACATCCCGGTGCTCGGAGTGATCGAGCCCGGGTTGCGCGCCGCGATGCGCGTCACCCGCAACGGTCACGTCGGGGTGATCGGCACCGTCGGCACCATCGCCTCGGGCGCCTACCAGGAGGTGGCTGCCGCGAGCGACGCCGGCATCGAGCTCACCTGCGCGGCCTGCCCCGGCTTCGTCGAGTTCGTCGAGGCCGGCGACGTCGACTCCGACCAGGTCCACGTGCTCGCCGAGCGCCTGCTCGCCCCGGTGCGCGAGGCCGCGGTCGACACGCTGGTGCTCGGCTGCACCCACTACCCGTTGCTGGCCCGCACCATCGGTGACGTCATGGGCCGCGACGTCGTGCTGGTGTCGAGCGCCGACGAGACCGCCTTCGCGGTGCGCCGGATGCTCGACGACGCCGGCCTGCGGGCCGGCGGGCCGGCGCGTGACCCACGCCACGTTTTCCTCACGAGCGGCCCCGTCGATACCTTCCGAACCCTCGGCGCCCGCTTCCTCGGGCCCGAGGTTGCCGACGTCGAGGCCCACGAGTGGTGAACTGTTGCCTTCCTACGAGCCGGAGGGGCGAGGGCGTTCCATGGAACTGACGGTGCTGGGTTGCTCGGGGTCGTTCAACGGACCCCACGGCGAGGCGTGCAGCGGCTACCTGCTGCGCGACGGCGCCACCGCGATCTGGGTCGACTGCGGCAATGGCACGTTCGGGCAGTTGCAGCAACACGTGGCGCCCGAGGACCTCACCGCGGTGGTGCTGAGCCACGGCCACCCCGACCACTGCGTCGACATCTACGGCCTGCACGTGCTGCTGCGCTACGGCCTGGAGATCGGCAACCTCCCCGTGTACGCGCCGGAGGGGCTCGAGAAGTCGCTCGCCTCCCTGGTGTCCGACTGGGGCGACACGTTCAAGTGGCACGCGGTCGGCGACGGCGACCGCACCACGATCGGGGGCGTCGACCTGCGCTTCTCGCGCACCGACCACCCGCCGCCCACCTGCGCGCTCGAGGCGAGCAGCGGGGGCAAGCGGCTCGTGTACACCGCCGACACCGGTCCCGAGTGGTCGGTCGACGCGTTCACGCCCGGCGCCGACCTCGTGGTGTCGGAGGCGAGCTACCTGCACGAGCACCGGCGCTCGGCGATCCACCTGTCGGCGCACGAAGCCGGCGCCGCGGCCCGCGAGGCCAAGGCCAAGCGGCTGATCCTCACCCACCTCTGGCCCTTCGTCGACAAGGACGCGGTGGTGCTCGAGGGCTCCGAGGCCTACGGCGACGCGGTCACCCTGGCCGCGCAGGGCCTCGTCACTACGATCTGAGGCGCTGCGACCCGAGCGGTCGGAGCGAACTGCCTCGTTCCTCGTTCACCTCTCCTCACCCGGGCCGGTCGCCGGCCCCGGACCCCGACTGGAGCCCCTGTGGGAATCCGACGCGACGGGCGCGAGCCCGACGAGCTGCGCCCCATCACCTTCACCCGCGACTTCACGGAGTTCGCCGCGGGCTCGGTGCTCGTCGAGTTCGGCCGCACGCGCGTGCTCTGCACCGCCTCGGTGGAGGAGCGGGTGCCGCCGTGGCTGCGCGGCAAGGGCCGGGGCTGGGTCACCGCGGAGTACTCGATGCTGCCGGGCTCCACGCCCGAGCGGGCCAACCGTGAGGCGGCCAAGGGGAAGCAGTCGGGGCGCACCCAGGAGATCCAGCGCCTCATCGGCCGGTCGCTGCGCGCGGTGACCGACCTCGAGATGCTCGGCGAGGTGCAGATCACCGTCGACTGCGACGTGTTGCAGGCCGACGGCGGCACCCGCACCGCGTCGATCTGCGGCGGCTGGGTCGCCCTCCACGACGCCTGCGCGCGACTCGTCGCCCGGGGCACGCTGGGCGCCAACCCGGTCACCGACCAGTGCGGCGCGATCTCGGTCGGGGTCGTCGACGCCCTGCCGCACCTCGACCTCGACTACTCCGAGGACGTGCGGGCCGAGGTCGACATGAACGTGGTGATGACCGGCGCGGGGCGCTTCGTCGAGGTGCAGGGCACCGCGGAGGGCACGCCGTTCTCACACGGTGAGCTCACCGACATGCTCGCGCTCGCCGAGGCGGGCATCACCGAGATCTTCGCGGTGCAGCGCGAGATCGTCGCGGTGCCGCCGGCCCCGCGCCGCCCGTGACCGGAGCGTCCTGCATGCAGCTCGTGCTCGCCAGCGCCAATCCGCACAAGGCCGCGGAGATCGGCGAGATCCTCGCGGCGGCCGGGCTGGTGATCGAGCTGGTGCCGCGCCCGGCCGACGTGCCCGAGGTGGTGGAGGACGGCCTCACCCTCGAGGACAACGCCCGCCTGAAGGCGGTCGCGCTGTCCGAGGCCACCGGCCTTCCCGCGGTCGCCGACGACACCGGCCTCGAGGTCGACGCGCTCGGTGGGGCGCCCGGCGTGTGGTCGGCGCGTTACGCGGGTGAGCACGCGACGTATGGGGACAACGTGGAGAAGCTGCTGCGGGAGCTGCGCGACGTGCCGGCCGAGCGTCGCACCGCGCGCTTCACCACGGTGGCGCTCGCACACTGGCCCGACGGCCGTGAGGTGGCGGCGATCGGAAACGTCGAGGGCCACATCGTCACCGAGGCGCGCGGCGAGGGCGGCTTCGGCTACGACCCGGTGTTCCGGCCCGCCGAGGGTGACGGTCGCACCTTCGCCGAGATGTCGGCCGACGAGAAGCACGCGGTGTCGCACCGCGGCCGTGCGTTCCGTACCCTGGCCGACGGGCTGCGGATCGCCGCAGGCCCTGGAGGACTAGTGGCAGTCATCGACATCGCGGGTTTCGTGGCCGACCTCAAGGACCACGCGGTCGAGCACGGCTTCCACGTGCACGACGAGCGGCACTTCGTGGAGAGCTACTCGCTGCGCCAGAACTGGGAGGTCGACCTCCACCCGGAGGAGGGCTGTGAGGGCCCGGTCGACCTCTACCTCTCCCTGGAGATCGACCCGCGGGTGCTGCTCGGCTTCGAGGACGCGGTGATCGAGCTCGGCGACGTCGACGACCCGCCCGACGAGTTCCACTTCCCGCTCAACTTCACCTGGGCGCTGCCGCCGCTCACCCACGGTCCCGACCTGCTCGTGCTCGCCACCGAGCTCGCGGGGCGCGGCGGGCCCGACCTCCCGCTCGAGGTCTCGGAGATCGACTCGATCCCCGCGGCCACCGACGCGTCGGAGCGGTCGTTGCGCATCGTGGCCCGCCAGTCGGTGTCGCTGCTGCACATCCGCGACGGCGACGCGGTGTCGTGCGAGGTGCTCGACCGCTGCCTCGACGTGAGCCGGTTCCTGCTCGAACGCTCCGACGCCTGGCTGGCCTGAGCCCCGTCCCCGGGTGCATCCCCACCGCGGGCGCGTCGTCGGCCAGAATGTCGCCATGGCCATGCGGACCGACTGCAAGCACTACGAGAGCCGGACGTACTCCTCGGGCGAGGTCGTGCGGAAGTGCCGGATCGACTTCGCGCCCGAGGCGCCGTGGCGCTGCCCGGAGAATTGCGTGGGCTTCGAGAAGCGCATGTACGACGCCGGCTGGCAGGTCGGCACGCTCGACAAGGGCTACGAACCGGCCGCCGAGCCCGAGCCCGCCGGTGAGGACGTCGCCGCGCTGCTCGACGCGGCCGAGGAGATCGTCAACTCCGCGGCGCCCGAGATCCTCTCGGAGTTCGAGAAGAAGCAGGGCGGTCGGAAGTTCCTGCGTCGCAAGAAGCGCAAGTAGGGCCGGCGCGGGAACGCGCGGGCGACGTCAGCCGGCCGAGGGCAGCCGGGCGCTGTCGAAGTATTCGCGCCACGCGTGGATCTTGCCGTCGCGCATCTCGGTCACGCCCACGACGGGCAGTGCCATCACCAGGGAGCCGTCGGGGCCGAACACCTCGTCGAATCGCTCGGTGAAGATCACACCGTCGGCGACCGCGACGTGGTCGCACCGCACTCGGATGGTGGCGAGGCCCGCGGCGTCCATGCCCTGCACGAGCGCGATCGCCTCGTCGGGACCCGGTGGTCGTCGCCATCGGCGGTTGGTCCCACACGCAGTCGTCGGCGAAGAGCTCGCGGATCCCGGCCGCGAACGCCTCGTTGCCCTCGGCCCAGCTCGCCAGGAGCGCCAGGAACCTCGTCACGTCAGGGTCGTTCATGCGCGGTCCTCCTGCAGGATCTCCCAGCTGATCACGTCGCCGTCGACCTCGCGCAGTGCACCGCGACGGGTGAGCGCGCGGAGGTGCGCGGCCGCCTCGCCCACCGCGAGGCGCTTCTGCAGCGGGTCGATGTCGTCCCACGGCTGGGCCCAGTCCATGCGCGGGGCGACGTCCCAGGCGCTGTGGAGTCCGGCGCGCACCGCGTCGAGGGCCTCGGCGAGGCGCGCCTCGTGGTGCGCGTGCATCTCGCGCAGCCGGCCCTGGTGGTCGTCGTAGCGCCACTCGTGTGCGGGGAGCGCCTCGACGGCGTCGAAGCCGGCCAGGCGATCGAGGGAGCGGAGGAAGTCGCCGAGCGGGTCGTCGGTGCTCTGCGCGTTGAGGGTCACGTGCGGCGTGATCCGGGGCAGCACGCAGTCGCCGGTGAGCACGGCCCGTCCCTGGGCCTCCCAGAAGCAGAGGTGACCGGGGGTGTGGCCGGGGGTCCAGATCGCGGTGAGGTCCCAGCCGGGGACGTCGGGCCGGTCGCCGTCCTCGAGCAGCACGTCGGGGGTGGCGAGGTCGACGAAGCCGCGCACGGCCATCGACGCGTCGCGCAGGCCCATGAGCTCCTCGTCGGGCGCGCCCAGCCGCCGCAGCATCGCCCCCATCCGCTGCAGCAGCTCGGTGGGATCGGCGTAGCGGTCCTGCACGAGCGCGGCGTCGGCCGGGTGCAGCGCGATCCACGCGTCGGAGTGGTCGCGGAGGCGACCGGCGAGGCCGTAGTGGTCGGGGTGCACGTGGGTCACGAGCACGCCGCGCACGTCGTCGGCCGAGTACCCGGCCTGCCGGAGCCCGGCGTCGAGGCTGCCGAAGGCGTCGTCGGTGTTCCAGCCCGCGTCGACGAGGTACACGCCGCGCTCGGTCTCGAACGCGTACACGAGCACGTATCGCAGCGCGATCGGGAGGGGAACGGGGATGCTCCAGAGCCCTGGGCGCACCCGTTCGACCCCGGGCAGGGGCTTGGGTCGCGGCCGGGTCGCCTCCGAGGTCATGGCGGCCGCCGGCTTCAGAGCCGCTCGATGAGCGTGCCGGTGCCGAGCCCGCCGCCACAGCACATGGTGACGAGCGCGCGCCGCGTGCCGTTGCGTTCGAGCTCGTGCATGGCCTTGGTCTCGAGGATCACGCCGGTGCCGCCGAGCGGGTGACCGAGCGCGATGGCGCCGCCGTTGGGGTTGACGCGCGCCGGGTCGGCGCCGGTCTCCCGCAGCCACGCGAGCACCACCGACGCGAACGCCTCGTTGATCTCGACGACGTCGATGTCGTCGATCGACCAGCCGGTGCGGGCGAGCAGCTGCTGCGGTCGCGGGGATGGGCCCGGTGAGCATGAGCACCGGGTCGCTGCCCGCGAGGCAGGTGTCGACGATGCGGAACTTGGGCGTGAGCCCGAGCGCGGCGGCCTTCTCCTCGGTCATGAGCAGCACGGCACCGGCGCCGTCGGAGATCTGCGACGCGGTGCCCGCGGTGTGGAACGCGGGGTCGCGATCCGCGAGCACCGGCTTGAGCGCGGCGAGGCCTTCGAGCGTGGTCTCGCGCAGCCCCTCGTCGCGCGAGACGAGCTTGGTGGCGTCGTCGCCGTCGGGCGCCTCGATCGGCACGATCTGCGAGTCGAAGCGGCCTTCGGCCCACGCCTCGGCCGCGCGGGCCTGCGACTGCGCGCCCCACGCGTCGAGCTCCTCGCGCGTGATGCCCCACTGCTCGGCGATGCGCTCGGCGCCCTCGAACTGCGAGGTGACCTCGTGGTGCTTCCAGTAGTTGCGGTTGTAGGGCTTGCCGACGAAGGGGTCCTTGGGCACGGTGGCGCCCATCGGCACCTGGCTCATCACCTCGACGCCGCAGGCGACCGCGCTGTCGACCACGCCGGCCTTCACCAGCGCGTAGGCGAGGTTGGTGGCCTGCTGCGACGAGCCGCACTGCGTGTCGACGGTGGTGGCGGCGGTGGTGATGGGCAGGCCGGCCTGGAGCCATCCGGTGCGGGCGACGTTGCCGGTCTGCATGCCCACCTGGCCCACGCAGCCGCCGACGACCTGGCCCACCTGGGCGGGGTCGATGCCGGTGCGCTCGACCAGCGCGCGCAGCACGTCGGCGAGGAGATCGGCCGAGTGCATGCCCGACAGGCCACCGTTGCGCCGCCCGACGGGGCTGCGGACCGACTCCACCACGACGACGTCGCTCATGACCACTCCCGATCTCTCGTGTCCCGCCGTACTCGGCGGGTACCCGGCCCGGTCACGGTACCCCCGGGCCGGGTCCACCTCCCAGGCTGTCGTGCCGCCCCGGACACGTCGCCGCGGGGGAGCGCAAGAGGGTGGGCCGCCCGGGCGTTGGTGGTGCTCACGACGGGCTGACCGCATCGACGTCTGCCGATCGCGCGTTCGCGCTCAAGTCTCGTGTGCACGTGCCGATGTCCTAGGGGTAGAGCGCTCGTCCGGGCGATCACCGCATTACCCGGCGCGGCCATGTCACTGACTCGGTGATGTCTCGGGAACCTGCAGAGGCCCCCAACGCTCCTGACTCAAGGGATCGTTGCCATGACACCACCGACCTTCGAGCCGCGCCGCGCGCGGCCGCGTCTCCGTCATCTTCTCGCTCTGTGCTCGCTGGTCGCGCTGACCGCGGGGCTGGGCGTCATCGCACTCCAGTCGAACATCAGCCCGGCGTCGGCCGCGACCGTGTCGTTCTCGCAGTGCAACAACCGTGAGGCGGGCCCGGGTGGCGCGCCGCTGACCGTCACCTGCTCGGTTTCGATCGTCAACACGATCGACGCGAACGGTGGGACTTCCCAGGTCGTGTACCAGCGGACCTGCACCCTGAACGCGTGCACCGGCGACATCGTGAGCCCGTCGGACGTCATCAACGCGGTGCACCAGTGCAACGGCTCGGACAACGTCGGTGGCAGCACCACGATCTGCTCCGTCGACATCGTCAACAACATCAGCGTTGACTCGCCGGCGGCGCCGACCGCAATCACCGTGAGTCAGTGCGTCGGCTCGGGTGGCGGCGGTGGCACGAACATGACCGCCTGCATCCCGAGCTCACAGGGATCGCCGACCGTGACCCAGTGCAACGGATCGGGCAACGGCGGCGGTGGACTCATGACCTGCACCGCTTCGGGCACCACGAGCGCCGCGTTCCCGGTGTCGGTCGACCAGTGCAACGGCTCCGAGAACGGTGGCGGCAGCTTCGTCACCTGTACGACGACCATCACGACCAACGTCATCGACACGTCGGTTCCCGGCGGCGGAACTCCCGGTGGTGGCACGCCAGGCGGCGGAACTCCTGGTGGTGGCACGCCGGGCGGTGGTTCGCCCACGGTGCCGTTCGTTCCGGAGACCCCGGTCACTCCGCCCGTCGTGGTCCCGCCCCCGTACGCGGGCTGACCGCGTCGGACTTGCCGCTCAGGTCATCCGCGGGTGCATCCGCAGCGGAGCGACATCCACGGGCCCCGGCTTCGGCCGGGGCCCGGTCGCGCCGACCGCGGGTCGGTCAGGCGTTGAACGCCTCGTCGGGCCCGTTGACCAGGCCGAGGGTGTGCCACACCTCGAAGCTCGTGAGCTCGGCCAGCTCGGGATGGCGCTCCAACACCTCGGGAAGGAGCGACCGCGACCAGTTCTCCTGGCTGCGGATGAACGGCGGGCTGTAGGTCCCGATCACCCCGCGACGCTTCTGGTCGGTCGTCCGGTTCAGCCCGGTCGCGTGGTGGATGCGGCCGTCGAGCACCGCCATGCTCCCCGCCGGGCCGGTCAGCTGCGCGGGAGCCGACGGGGCCAGCTCGAACGACGGGAACGAGGTGAGCTTGTGGCTGCCCGGGACGATCAGCGTGGCGCCGTTCTCCTCGGTGAAGTCGTCGATGAACCAGGTGACGTTCATCGCGAACAGGTAGGGCACCGGTTCCGGCAGGAAGCTCTGGTCGGTGTGCAGCCGACCGATCTCCCGGTCGCCTCCGGGGGCGGTGATGTTGACCGTGAGGTTGGTCAGCAGGATGTCCGGACCCATTCGCGCCCGCAGGATGGACAGCGCGAGGGGATGGGTTCCCAGGCGGATGAATTCCTCGCCCCGGTTGAGGAGCGCCCAGATGCGCCGGTTGACGTTGTCGGGCCCGTAGAGACTCGCCCGGCCGGAGAGATCGTCCTCGTGGGCCGCGCGCTCGATCGCCTCGTGGACCGACGCGACCTCGTCGGCGTCGAGCACCCCCGGGACGACGCAGTATCCCTGCTCGTCGAGCGCGCCGAGGATCGATTTCTCGTCGGTCGCTGCGATGCCTTGGCTCATTGACGCACCACCTCAGGGTTCGATCGGTCGGCCAAGTATCGAGCGACGGTTCGCCGGCCGCAACTTCGCGACCGCCCCCCAGTGGTTCGTGCGAGCGGGGAGACTTGAACTCCCACGTCCTTGCGGACACCAGGACCTAAACCTGGCGCGTCTGCCGGTTCCGCCACGCTCGCGTCGCCTCCAGTCTCGCGCGGGGCCCGCCGCGTAGCCTCCGCTCGTGCCCATCCCGACCCCGCGCCCCGCGCGGGCGCTCCGCCCCACCGTCGTCGCGGCGGTCGCGATCGGCGGCGCGCTCGGCACGCTCGTGCGCTACGAGCTCGCCCTCGCCGAGCCGGTGGCGAGCGGCCGCTTCCCGTGGACGACGTTCGGGGTCAACGTGGTGGGCGCGTTGCTGCTCGGCCTCGTGCTCGGCGTGCTCAGCGATCCGGCGCGCGCGACGGTCGCGCGCCCGTTCCTCGCGGTCGGCGTGTGCGGCGGCCTCACCACGTTCTCCACCTGGATGGTGGAGTCGGTGCTGCTCACACGCGACGGTCACGGCGCGAGCGCGGCGATCTACGTCGTCACCAGCCTGGTCGCCGGACGTCGTCGCGGTGACCGTCGGTGTGCTGGGAATCCGGGCCGCGCTCGGGAGTCGCGCGCCGATCGTGTTCGATCCGGCCGAGGACGACTGACGGTGGCGACACGATGACGTGGCTGTGGGTCGCGCTGGCCGGCGCGTGTGGCGCGCTGGCGCGCTACGGACTGCACGCAGTCGTGCAGACGCGCGTCGCGACCCGGAGTGCAGCCCGGATCCAGCCGCGCTTCCCGTGGGGCACCGTGGTGGTGAACCTCTCGGGCTCGTTCGTGCTCGGGCTGCTCGTCGGTTTCGTCGTGTACCAGGGCCTCGATCCCGAGGTGCGCACCATCGCGGGCACCGGCTTCCTCGGCGCCTACACCACCTTCTCGTCGTATTCGTTCGAGACGTTCGGGCTCGTCGAGGACGGGCTCCCGGTGGCCGCGGCGCTGAACGCCGTCGGCAGCGTCGTCGCCGGCCTCGTGCTGGCCACCGCCGGGTTCCTCCTGGCTTCGCTGGCCTGACACCCGTCGCGTCGATCGCGTCAAGATCCCCGCGCGGCGCGTCAAGGACCCGTCAAGATCGACCGATCGGACCCTGGTGACGGTGCCGGAGCGCCAGGTGTATCCAGTACCCATGCACGGGGCGCGACTCGACTGGAAGGCGCTGGACGTTGGCCCTCGCCGGGCCCCCCGTCGTGGCAGTCGCACTGGTGCCGCTGCGGTCGGAGATCCGCGACGTCAACGTCGCCCTCGTGCTGGTCGTGGTCGTGCTCGTCGCCGCGATCGTCGGCGGCCGTGGGGGCGGTGCGGTCGCGGCGCTGACCGCCGCGCTGAGCTTCGACTTCTTCTTCACCCGCCCCTACAACTCACTGCGGATCAACACGCGCGACGACATCGAGACCACGGCGCTGCTCCTGGTCGTGGGTCTCGTCACCGGCGAGCTCGTGACCCGCTTCCGCCGCAGCCGCCAGGTTGCGACCACGAGCCGGCGCGAGGTCCAGCGGATGCGGCGCGTGGCCGAGGTCGGGGCGGGGAGCGACACTCCCGCGCGGCTGATCCAGAGCGTGCGCAGTGAGCTCGAGAGCCTGCTCCCGGTCGAGCGGGTGTGGTTCGAGCGTCCGCCGTTCCCGACGGTCATGCCGCAGCTGCGCCATGGTCGGGTCGCCGTCCCCCCGGGCGACCCGGCCATCGGCGCGCTCGATCCGACACCGTCGCGGCTCGTCGAGCTGCCCGTGTACGGCGGCGGGCGCGTGCGCGGCCGCTTCGTCCTCGAATTCGCCGAGCCGACCACCGGCGTCGCGCTGCCCGTCGAGGCGCGCGCGACCGCGGTGGCGCTCGCCGACCAACTGGGTGTCGCGCTGGCCGCGCCACCCGTGACCAACGGCCTTGACGACCGTGAAGGAAAGGACCAGGCATGACCGACGTGTTGGTCATCGTCGCCCTGATCGCGTTCTTCGCCCTCTGCGCCGGGTTCGTCGCAGTGTGCCAACGCATCATCGGGCCGGATCCGGAGGGAGTGCGTCTCTCGACCGGCGCCCACGATCTCGTCGGCGAGGAAATCGCTTCCGACGACGATGGTCGAGGAGGTGGTGGCATGAGCGGCGACGACTGGATCGGGCTCGTGCTCTCCGTGCTGCTCGCCGCGTACCTCGTGGCGGCCCTCGTGATTCCGGAGAAGCTCTGATGTCCGCCGCGAACTGGCTGCAGCTCGTCGCGCTGCTCGTCGCGCTCGGGATCTCGATTCCGCTCCTCGGCACCTACATGGCGAAGGTGTTCGGCGGCGGCAAGGCGCCCGGTGACCGCGTCTTCAGGCCGATCGAGCGGGTGATCTACCGGCTCGGCGGCATCGACGAGGAGCGCGAGCAGCAGTGGACGATCTACGCGCTGTCACTGCTCGCGTTCAGCGCGCGTGTCGATCGCCTTCCTCTACCTGCTCCAGCGGGTCCAGGAGCACCTGCCGCTGAACCCCACGCACGTCAAGGGCGTCCCGAGCCTGCTCGCGTTCAACACGTCGGTGAGCTTCATCACCAACACGAACTGGCAGAACTACTCGCCCGAGACGACGATGAGCCATCTCACCCAGATGGCCGGCCTCACCGTGCAGAACTTCGTGTCGGCGGCGGTCGGTCTCGCCGTCGCGGTCGCGCTGATCCGCGGACTCGACGCGCCACCGGGCGGGCACGATCGGCAACTTCTGGGTCGACATGACGCGCGGGATCATCCGCATCCTGCTCCCCGCCGCCTTCGTGTTCGCGATCGTGTTCGTCACGCAGGGCATGATCCAGAGCTTCGACGGCAACACGACGGTCACGACCGTCGAGGGCAAGTCCCAGGTGATCCAGGGCGGTCCGGTCGCCAGCCAGGAGTCGATCAAGGAGCTCGGCACCAACGGCGGTGGCTCACGCAACGCGAACTCGGCCCACCCGTTCGAGAACCCCAACGGCTTCACCGACTTCGCCGAGATCTACCTGCTGCTGGTGATCCCGTTCTCGCTCGCCTGGACCTTCGGGAAGATGGCGGGCAACAAGAAGCAGGGCATCGCCGTGTTGATGGCGATGCTGGCGATCTGGCTCGCCGCGTCGGTCGGGGCGATGCTGTTCGAGACGGGCGGCAACTCGGCGCTCGACGCGGTGAAGGTCAACCAGCAGACCACCTCCAGCCAATCCGGCGGCAACATGGAGGGCAAGGAGACGCGCTTCGGCGCCGCGGGCTGCGGGCTGTACGCGTCGTCGACGACCGGCACGTCCACCGGCGCGGTCAACTGTGCGCACGACAGCATGACCCCGCTCGGCGGCGGCGTCGCGCTGGTGAACATCATGCTGGGCGAGGTCAGCCCCGGCGGGGTGGGCGCCGGCCTGTACGGCATGTTGATCTTCGCCCTGTTGTCGGTGTTCATCGCCGGCCTCATGGTCGGCCGCACGCCCGAGTACCTGGGCAAGAAGATCCAGGCGGCCGAGATGAAGCTCGTCGTCATCTACCTGCTCGCGGTGCCGCTGGTGATCCTCGTGTTCGCCGGCGCATCGGTGGTGATGAAGACACCACAGGCGTCGATCTTCAACCCCGGTGCGCACGGGCTCAGCGAGGTCGTCTACGGCTTCACGTCGACGTCGAACAACAACGGCTCGGCGTTCGGCGGACTCGGCGGCAACACCGACTGGTACAACACGACCTTCAGCGCTCTGCATGCTGATCGGGCGCTTCATCCTGATCGTCGC
Source organism: uncultured Actinomycetes bacterium (assembly GCA_963782705.1). Taxonomy (GTDB): domain Bacteria; phylum Actinomycetota; class Acidimicrobiia; order IMCC26256; family DASPTH01; genus CAVRGQ01. The sequence continues at coordinate 22,824 of CAWAKX010000004.1, forward strand.
CGCGCTCGCGGTCGCGGGATCGCTCGCCCGCAAGCAGACGGTGCCCGAGTCCTCGGGCACGTTCCCCACCGACACGCCGCTGTTCACCGGACTGCTCGTCTCGGTGGTCGTGGTCGTCGTCGGCCTCACGTACCTGCCCGTCCTTGCGCTCGGCCCCATCGTCGAGCACCTCGGGCTCTGAGGAGGAGAGAAGAGTGGCTGGTTCCACCACATCCGCCCGCCCGCTGTTCGAGCCGGCGATCGTGCGTCGCGCGCTGGTCGACAGCCTGCGCAAGCTCGACCCGCGCAACATGATCCGCAACCCGGTCATGTTCGTGGTCGAGGTCGGCAGCGTCCTCACCACGATCATCTTCTTCCGCGACCTCGGCAAGCACGGCAGCAACACCGACGTGTTCACCGGCCTCGTCACCGTCTTCCTCTGGTTCACGGTGCTGTTCGCCAACTTCGCGGAGGCGATCGCCGAGGGCCGGGGCAAGGCCCAGGCCGAGACGCTGCGCAAGACCCGCAGCGAGACGGTGGCGCCGCAAGCGCCTCCCCGACGGCTCCATCGAGGAGTGCGCCGAGCACGCTGCTCACCGTCGGCGACGAGTGCGTCGTCACCGCCGGCGAGGTGATCCCCGGCGACGGCGACGTGGTCGAGGGCATCGCCAGCGTCGACGAGTCGGCCATCACCGGCGAGTCGGCCCCGGTGATCCGCGAGTCGGGCGGTGACCGCTCGGCGGTCACCGGCGGCACGCGGGTGCTCTCCGACGAGATCGTGGTGCGCATCACCGCCAAGCCGGGCGAGACCTTCCTCGACCGGATGATCGCCCTCGTCGAGGGCGCCGACCGGCAGAAGACGCCCAACGAGATCGCGCTGAGCATCCTGCTCTCGGGCCTCACCATCATCTTCCTGCTCGCGGTGGTGTCGCTGCAGCCCTTCGCCGTGTACTCCGGCGCGCCGCAGACGCTGGTGATCCTCACCGCGCTGCTCGTGTGCCTGATCCCCACGACGATCGGCGGGCTGCTCTCGGCCATCGGCATCGCGGGCATGGACCGGCTCGTGCAGCACAACGTGCTGGCCATGAGCGGCCGGGCGGTGGAGGCCGCGGGCGACGTGAGCACGCTGCTGCTCGACAAGACCGGCACCATCACCATCGGCAACCGCGAGGCGGCGCAGTTCCTCCCGGTGGGCGACGTCACCGAGCACGAGCTCGCCGAGGCGGCGCTGCTCTCGAGCCTGGCCGACGAGACCCCCGAGGGTCGTTCGATCGTGAAGCTCGCGGTCGAGCACTTCGGCCTCGAGCGCAAGGAGCTGGTCGGTGCCACCCTGGTGCCGTTCACCGCGCAGACCCGCATGAGCGGCGTCGACATCCCGGCCAACGGCGTGGCGGCCCGCTCGGTGCGCAAGGGCGCGGCCGACTCGGTGAAGGTGTGGGTGCAGGAAGAGGGCGGCGCGGTGCCGCCCGAGCTGCAGACCATCGTCGACGGCGTGTCGAGCGAGGGCGGCACGCCGCTCGTGGTCGCCGAGCTCGGCGGCGGCGACCGGGCGCCGCCCGCGCCCTCGGGGTGATCTACCTCAAGGACATCGTGAAGCCCGGCATGCAGCGAGCGCTTCGACGAGCTGCGCGAGATGGGCATCCGCACGGTGATGATCACCGGCGACAACCCCCGCACCGCGGCGTTCATCGCCAACGAGGCCGGCGTCGACGACTTCCTCGCCGAGGCCACGCCGGAAGACAAGATGGCGCTGATCAAGAAGGAGCAGACCGGCGGCCACCTCGTGGCCATGACCGGTGACGGCACCAACGACGCGCCCGCGCTGGCGGTGGCCGACGTGGGTGTGGCCATGAACACCGGCACCCAGGCCGCCAAAGAGGCCGGCAACATGGTCGACCTCGACTCCGACCCCACGAAGCTCATCGACATCGTGGCGATCGGCAAGCAGCTCCTGATCACGCGGGGTTCGCTCACCACGTTCTCGATCGCCAACGACGTGGCGAAGTACTTCGCCATCATCCCGGCGATGTTCGCCGGGTTCGCCGGCCTCACCGCGCTCGGCGACCTCAACGTGATGGATCTCGGCTCGCCGAACTCGGCGATCCTGTCCGCGGTGATCTTCAACGCACTGATCATCGTCATGCTGATCCCGCTCGCGTTGCGGGGTGTGAAGTACCGACCTGCCGGCGCGGCCGCGATCCTGCGCCGCAACCTCATGATCTACGGCGTCGGCGGTCTGATCGCCCCGTTCATCGGCATCAAGCTCATCGACATGGTCATCACGGCCCTGGGAGTGCACTGATGCAGTACGAGCAACTGCTTCCCGCACTCCGGATCGTCCTGGTGTTCACGGTGCTGCTCGGCCTGGCCTACCCGCTGGTCGTCACCGGGATCGCGCAGGGCCTCTGGTCCGACAAGGCCGACGGCTCCCTCGTGACGGTGAACGGCAAGGCGGTCGGCTCGTCGCTCATCGGGCAGACCTTCACCAAGGCGAAGTACTTCCACCCGCGGCCGTCGGCGGCGGGTGACGGCTACGACGGGCTCGGCGAGCTCGGCGTCGAACCTCGGGCCCACCAACCCGACGCTGATCGACAACGTCAAGAAGGCCGCGGTGGCGTACCGCAAGGAGAACGGCCTGCCGGCCGGGTACTCGGTGCCGATCGACGCGGTCACGTCGTCGGGCTCCGGACTCGACCCCGGCATCTCGGTGGCCAACGCGAAGCTGCAGGCCAAGCGCGTCGCCGACGCCGCGGGCTGAGCGACGCCCAGGTGAACGAAGGTGATCGACGACCACACGAACTGCCCGTCAGCTCGGCTTCCTCGGCGAGGAGTGGGTGAACGTGCTCGAGACGAACCTCGCGCTCGACCGTCTGAGCCAGGGGTAGCGTTCGGCCATGGCCCGGGGCATACTCCGCATCTATCTCGGGGCGGCCCCGGGCGTGGGCAAGACCTTCGCCATGCTCAACGAGGGCGCGCGGCGCAACCGCCGCGGGACCGACGTGGTCGTCGGGCTGGTCGAGACCCACGGTCGCGCCAACACCCAGGCGCAGATCGGCGACCTCGAGGTCGTGCCGCGCAAGCGCATGGAGTACCGCGGCACGACGTTCGAGGAGATGGACGTCGACGCGATCATCGCCCGGGCACCCGCGGTCGCGTTGGTGGACGAGCTCGCGCACACCAACGTGCCGGGCTCGCGCAACGAGAAGCGCTGGGAGGACGTCGAGGAGATCCTCGCCGCCGGCATCGACGTGATCTCGACGGTGAACATCCAGCACCTCGAGTCGATGAACGACGTGGTCGAAGAGGTCACCGGGATCAAGCAACACGAGACGATCCCCGACATGGTCGTGCGCTCCGCCGACCAGATCGAGATCGTCGACATGACGCCCCAGGCGCTGCGCCGGCGCATGGCCCACGGGAACATCTACCCGGCCGAACGAGTCGACGCTTCGCTCGCCAACTTCTTCCGGGAGGGCAACCTCGGCGCCCTGCGCGAGCTGGCCCTGATGTGGGTCGCCGACCGGGTCGACGAGGCGCTCGAGGACTACCGGGAGAAGCACGGGATCTCGGGCCAGTGGGAAACCCGCGAGCGCGTGCTGGTCGCGATCACCGGCGCCCCGGGCGGGCACGACGTCGTCCGGCGGGCCGCACGGATGGCCGCCCGCACGCGAGGTCAGCTCGTCGGCGTGCACGTCCGGCCGGCCGACGGACTCCGCGGTCCGGCGGGCGACACGCTCACCGCGCAGCGGCTTCTCCTCGCCGAGCTCGGCGGCACCTACCACGAGCTCGCGGGCGCCGACATCGCCACCGCGCTGGTCGAATTCGCCCGGGGCGAGAACGCGACCCAGATCATCCTCGGCGCGAGCCGTCAGTCGCGCTGGTCGCAGTTCCTGCGCGGCTCGGTGATCAACGACGTGATCCGCGCGTCGGGCCAGATCGACGTGCACGTGATCTCGGCCGAAGCGTCGGCCGACCATGTGTCCGTCGGCCGGGTGCACCGCCGAGCCCGACGCCGCGACCCAGCCCGACGCGCCCGCCGGACATCCCGGCGCGGCGCGACCACGAATCGCGCGCCACGGCGCCCAGCCGCGATCTCGCCCCGCCGGCAGCTGCTCGCCTGGATTCTCGCGGTCGTGTTCCCGCTGCTGACATCCCTCGTGCTCGCGCAGATGCACAGTGCGCTCACCCTGCCGAGCGACCTGTTGGTGTTCCTGCTCGTGGTGGTCGTCGTCGCCGCGCTCGGCGGCATGGGGCCCGCGTTCGTCTCCGCGCTGTTGGGCTTCCTGCTCGCGAACTACTACTTCACGCCTCCCGTCCACGAGTTCACGGTGGCCGAAGGCGAGAACGTCCTCGCGCTGGTGATCTTCATGGTGGTCGGCGGGGTGGTGAGCTATCTGGTGTCGACCGCATCGCGACGCAGCGTCGAGGCCGCGCAGTCGCGCGCGGAGGCCGAGACCCTCGCCGCGTTGAGCGGCACGCTGGCCGCCGCCGAGGAGCCGCTCCCGCAGCTCGTGGCGCAGGTGCGTGAGGCGTTCGAGGCCGACGCGGTGGCGGTGCTGAGCGGCGGCCCGATCGCGTGGACGGTGCTGGCGTCGTCGGGTGAGCCGGTGCCGGCCCGCCCCGACGACGGCGAGCTCGTGGTCGGGCTGCACGGCGATGCGCTCCTCGTCCTGAACGGCGCCGCCGTCGCGCACGCCGATCCCGAGATCCTGCGCGCGTTCGTGGGCCAGGTGGCGACCGCGCTCGAGCGCCGGGAGCTGCGGGCCACGTCGGCGCGGGCCGCGGGGCTCGAGGAGGCCAACGAGCTGCGGACGGCTTTGCTCGCGGCGGTGTCGCACGACCTGCGCACGCCGCTCTCGTCGATCAAGGCTGCGGTCAGCAGCCTGTTGCAGCGCGACGTCGACTTCTCGCCGGCGGCGACACGCGAGCTGCTCGAGACCATCGACGAAGGCGCTGACCGGCTCAACCACCTGATCGGCAACCTGCTCGACATGAGCCGCCTCCAGACCGGCGCCCTGCAGCTGGTGATGCGCGACGTCGGCCTCGACGAGGTCGTGCCCGCGGCGCTGGTGGGCCTCGACGACGCCCGGCTCGCGGTGGACGTGCCCGAGACGCTGCCCCGGGTCAGAGCCGATGTCGCGTTGCTCGAGCGGGTCGTGGCCAACGTGGTCGAGAACGCGTTGTCGTGGTCGCCGCCCGACGCGACGGTCCGAATCGAGGCCTGCGCGACCCAGTCGAGGGTCGAGCTCAGCGTGGTCGACCGCGGTCCCGGCATCCCGCGCGAACAGCGCGACGACGTGTTCCTCCCGTTCCAGCGGCTCGGTGACCGTTCCACCGACACCGGAGTGGGGTTGGGCCTCGCCGTGGCGCGCGGCTTCGTCGAGGCGATGGACGGCGCCATCGAGGTCGACGACACCCCGGGCGGCGGCACCACGATGGTCATCAGCCTCCCGATCGCATCGCCGTGACCCGCGTGCTGGTCGTCGACGACGAGCCGCAGATCCTGCGCGCGCTGTCGATCAACCTGCGCGCCCGCGGCTACGACGTCGACCTCGCGCCCGACGGCGAGCAGGCGCTCGAACTCGCCGCTCGCCACCACCCCGACGTGGTGATCCTCGACCTCGGTCTCCCGGGGATCGGCGGTGTCGACGTCATTCGGGGCCTCCGCGGGTGGAGTCACGTGCCGATCGTCGTGTTGTCGGTCCGCGACGCGGAGGCCGACAAGGTCGCCGCGCTCGACGCCGGTGCCGACGACTTCGTGACCAAGCCGTTCGGGATGGACGAGCTCCTCGCGCGTCTGCGGGCCGCGTTGCGACGGGCGACTCCGGCCGAGGAGGAGCCGGTCATCGAGACCGTGGACTTCGACATCGATCTCGCGGCCAAGCGCGTCCGGCGCGACGGCGCCGAGGTGCGGCTGACTCCCACGGAGTGGCATCTGGTGGAGGTGCTCGTCCGCAACCCGGGCCGACTCGTGTCGCAGCAGCAGCTGCTCCAGGAGGTGTGGGGTCCCGAATACCACGACGAGACCGCCTACCTGCGCGTCCACATGGCGAACGTGCGCCGCAAGCTCGAGCCCGAGCCGGGCCGGCCGCGGTACTTCTTCACCGAGCCGGGGATGGGCTACCGCTTCGAGCCGGGCGGGCCGGACGCCTGAAGCCGTCAGTCGGTGGCCCCGTCGGGCACGCGGTGCACGGCCACCACGTAGTCGACGCGCTTGGCCAGTGGGGCGCGGTCCCAGGTGGCCCAGTGCGCGACCGGTTCGAGCCCCGCGGCCGCGCAGTGCGCGTCGTACTCGTCGATGGTGAGGCGCCCGGCCAGCACCTGGAACCCCGCGACGAACAGGCCGCCGGGGCGCAGCCGGGCAGCCAGGTTCGCGACCACGTCGGCTTCGGTGCCGCGTGCGACGAAGATCATCACGTTGCCCGCCGCGACCACCGCCGCGAAGCGGGCCCGGCGCGACTTCGGCATCGAGGGTCGCGAGGTCGGCGGTGATCCACTCGACGGCGCGGTCCTTGCGGCGCGCGGTGTCGAGCAGCGCGGGATCGAGATCGACGCCGGTGACCGCGTAGCCGCGAGCGTGGAGCTCCACCGCGACCCGTCCCGTGCCGCAGCCCGCGTCGAGCACCGGGGCATCCCCGGGGTCGGTGCCCGCGAGCCCGTGTTCCGCGAGCAGGGCGTCGACCAGGTCGGCCTCGCCGTGGACCGCGTGGCCCTCGGCGGCCAGCGCCTCCCAACGGCGGTCGTAGTCCTCGGCGCTCAGGTCGACCCGTCGGTGCTCCACGCGCGCCGACGGTAGCGCCCGTGGCCCCGGACCCGCGCCGCCCGCTGCGGTTTCGTCCAGTTCGGGAACTCCGGGCGGTCGGGCGACGACTGTCGTCACGAAACCACGAGTGCGACGAGGGAGCAACCATGCGACGGGCACTGGGCAGGACGACGCGCGGCACGCGGATGGTCGCGACGCTGATGGTGGTGGTGGCCGTGGTCGTGGCCGGCATCGGCGTGTCGGCGGCGGGCGCGCACGTGACCGTGCACCCCGGCGCCGAGAAGAAGGGCGCCTCCGACGTGCTGCTCACGTTCGCGGTGCCCAACGAGGAGGACAGCGCGTCGACCACCAAGCTGGAGCTCACGCTGCCCACCGCAACGCCGTTGCTCGGGGTGCGGGCGCAGGCGATGGCGGGCTGGACGATCACCGTCGAGACCGCGAAGCTCGCCAAGCCGGTGACCACCGACGACGGCACGATCACCGAGGCCGCCAGCAAGGTCACGTGGACGGCGGACGACCCGGCCGACGCGGTCGCACCGGGCGAGTTCGGCGCCTTCACGCTGCTGGTGGGCACGTTGCCGGCCAAGGGGAAGCAGGTCGTCTTCAAGGCGGTGCAGACCTACAGCGACGGCACCGTCGTGAGCTGGATCGAGCCCGTCGTGAAGGGCACGCCCGAGCCGGAGCACCCGGCGCCGGTGCTGATCCTCACCGGCAAGGCCTGATCGGGGCCGCGGCCGCGTCCCCCATGTGACTCGGTCGAACGCGGTACGGCAGACTCCCACGATGACCTCACCGATCCCGATCGTCGTCGACGCCCCGGAGCGCACCTTCGAGAAGCTCCGGTCGCTGCTGCCCGACGAGCTCCTCGCGCGGCCCGACGACGTCGACCTCAGCGCGGGCGCGGTGGCGCTGGTCACCGCGCCCCAACCGGGAAGCTCGTGCTCACCTCGCCGCGCTCGATGGGCCCGGCCACGGAGTGGGTGCACGTGATGAGCACCGGGGTCGACAACGTCCCGCTCGACGTGGTGCCCGATGGCGTCACCGTCACGTGTTCGCGTGGCGCGAGCGCGATCCCGATCTCCGAGTGGTGCCTGGCCATGATGCTCGCGCACGTGAAGCAGGTCCCCGAGATCTGGATCGAGGAGCCGGCCGAGCAGTGGAACATGGCGCGGCTCGGCACCCTCGACGGCGCCACCGTCGGCCTCGTCGGCGTGGGCTCGATCGGCACGAACGTGGCCCGGCGGCTCGCCGGCTTCGACACCCGCATCCTCGGCTACCGGCGCCGCGCGGTGCCGGCCGACGACCCGCGCATCGAGGTGGTGACGTCGTTGCCGGAGGTGCTGGCCGAGGCCGACCACCTCGTCGTGGCCGCCGCGTCCACCCCGGACACCTACCACCTGCTCGACGCGGCGGCGTTCGCGGTGGTGAAGCCCGGCGTGCACATCGTGAACGTGGCTCGGGGGACGCTCATCGACCAGGATGCCCTGCTCGCCGCGCTCGACGACGGTCGTGTCGCACGCGCGTCGCTCGACGTCGTGGATCCCGAGCCGCTGCCGGCAGGCCACGCGCTCTACGCCCATCCGAAGGTCTTCGTGAGCGCGCACGTCTCGTGGAACGCACCGGGGTCGATGCTGCGCAACTACGAGGGTTTCACCGAGAACGTGGCCCGCTACCGCGCCGGTGCCCCGCTCGAGGGTGTCGTCGACCGCGAGGCCGGCTACTGAGCAGCGCGGGGCGGGCGTACGGGGTGCCGCTCGATGCGTGCATACGCAGAGACCGCGTGCACGCGCGCCCGCCGGTGGCGGAGGTGGTCGCGCCGGGTGCCCGTGGCCGCCGCGACGTGCAGGCGCTCGATGGGCTCGCCGATGGGGAAGATGGTCATGACGTCCCCTCACACTCGTACTCGTCCGCCGGGACCGACACCGGGCCCGACCGACCTTGTGAAAATTATCACAAAGTCGGGGTCCCGCAGGCCAGGGCCGAATGGCCCGTCCTAGAGTCGGCCGGTGAGCAGCGGGGGACGAAGCGACCTGGACGACACACCGGGCCTCGCCGTGACGCGCCGCGACGGCGTGCTCGACGTGACCCTCGACCGCCCCGAGCGGGGGAACGCCCTCGACGCCGACGATGGTCTCCGGGCTCAATGCGCTCCTGGAATCGGGCGAGCGCGACGAGGCGGTGCGCGCGATCGTGCTGCGCGGCGCGGGCGACGACTTCTGCACCGGTCAGGTCGCGCCGGCGCGCGACCGCGACGCACCCCGGCCCCGGGTCACCACGCTCACCCGGCAGCTCCCGCAGGAGGAGCACCGGTTGGTGCCGCTCCTCGTCGGTGTGCAGACCCCGGTGGTCTGCGCGGTGCAGGGTCGGGCCGAAGCGCTCGGGTTGGCCCTCGCGGTGGCGGCCGACTTCACGATCGTGGCCGACGACGCCCGGCTCCGGGCCGGGTTCACCTCCCGGGCGACCACACCGGATGCCGGGCTCAGCTGGCTGTTGCCGCGCCGGGTGGGGGAGGTGCGGGCGCGGGAGTTGCTCCTGCTCGACCGCGAACTGACCGGGGCCGACGCGGCCGAGTGGGGGCTCGTGCACTCGTCGGTCGCCGCGCGCCGAGCTCGACGGCGCGGTCGACGCGGTCGTCGCCCGGCTCGCGCGCTGCCGCGACCGTCGCCCTCGGGCTCACCAAGTGGTTGGTGAACAACGGCCGGTCGTCGGCCCTCGACGAGCAGCTCCGCGACGAGGCGTTCGGGCTCGAGCTCACGTCGCGCAGCGAGGACTTCCGGGAGGGCCTGGCGGCGCTCAAGGACCATCGCGACCCCGAGTTCCGGGGTCGCTGAGCTCCCGGTCGGTCACCGCCGCCCCGGCCCGCCCCGGCGCGCTCGCTGCGGGCCGGCGCTTCAGCCCCCCGCGGTTCGCGCCGACATTCCGAGCGTGAACGTGGATCCCTTCGAACTGCTGGGTGTCGGCCGCGACGCCACCGCGGCGGAGATCAACGCCGCCTACCGGCGCCTGGCGCCGGTCTTCGACCCGCGCCGGTGGAACGCCGACCCGAGCTCGCCGCAGCTCGCGGTCGAGGCCCAGGCCTGGTCCGACGCGCTCACGCGGGCCCGCGAGGCCGCGCTCGACGCCGTGCTGTTCCGTTCGGTGGCCATGCCCGGCGCGCCCAACCGTCCCGGCCGTCGCCTGGTGGCGGTGGAGGGCCCGCTGCCCTGAGCCATCCGGCGACCGCTGGCCCGGCGGTGCTGGCACCCGGAGTCCTCGTGGGCACGGTGGACGAGCGGCGCCCGCTGCACCAGGATCACGCCCGCCGATCGGTCCGGTCGACACGCGGGGCGGGGACCCGCACCGGACGGCGGCAGGGGGTCATCATGGACACCAGCCGTCGGAGCGCGGCGCCAGCCGGGCGACCGCGTGGGCGGGCATCGTCGCCGCCGTCCTGTACGTCGCCGGAGTGCTCACGATGTTCGCGGGATCACCCGACGACAAGCACCACAAGGATCCGGTCAAGTTCGCGGCCGACTACACGAAGTACTTCGACGACAGCGGCAAGCGCACGGCGGCGATCGTGGGCGCGTACCTCGTCATGCTCGCCTGCATCGCGATGGTCGTGTTCGCACTCCACCTCCGCGACCGGCTCGCGGCGAGCGGGGCGCCGGGCGCGGGGCGACTCACCTTCGCCGGTTCGATCCTGTTCGCCGCGCTCACCATGGTGGGCGCGCTCGCGTACGCGTGGGTGCCGGGCGCGGTCGCGTTCGGGAACGTGCCGGTGCCCAAGGGCGAGCTCGCCTACCTGGCGCCCCAGCTCGCGTTCGGGTTCCTGCTGGTGGGCGGCATGGCGGCTGCGGCCCTGATGCTGATCGCCGGCGGGGCCGCGGCCGCACGCACGCAGGCCCTGCCGAAGTGGCTGGGCTGGGCCGGCGTGGTGGTCGGGGTGATCGTGTTCCTCACCGGGTGCGTTCTTCATGCCGGTGCTGCTGTTCGTGCTGTGGGTGCTCGTCGCCGCGATCGTGTGCCTGCGCCGGCCGATGCCGGCGACGGCCTGAGCGTGCACACGTGCCGCTGCTCGGCCGCGGACCCGTCAGTACTTGGCGATGCCGTTGACGACGAGCAGCACGCCGAGCACGAGGTAGAGCGCGGCCATCACCAGGTCGTTGTTGGCCTCGAGCCAGCTCCGCCATCCCGCGAGCACCGGGCGGGCGCGGTCGCCGAGCACCAGCGTGGTCACCAGCGGCGCCGCGACACCCGCCGACGCGAGCAGCACGTAGACGAACGCGACCGCGACGACCTGCGCGGTCGGGAGCTCGGCGGCGCCCACCGCGAACGACGCGGCCGCGGCCATCGCGACGTTCTTGGGGTTGAGCGCGCCGATGAGGAAGCCCGTGCGGGCCGCGCCGTGCCGGTGGCAGGTTGGTGATGCCGTCCATCCACTTCGGCAGGCTCGGCTCGTGCTCCGAGGTCCGGCGCTTCCACACCTTGTACGCCGCGAGTCCGAGCAGCACCACGCCGAGCACGATGCGCGCGACCGCGGCGGCGCGACTGGTCGACGAGTCGTCGCCCCAGTCGAACGCGCTCGCCGCGAGGTCGAACGCCGACGACCACCACCGCGACCCCGGCGGCGAAGCCGGCCAGGTACGCGGCCGCTGCGGGCACCGGCCGCGGCGAGAACAGCAGCAGGATCGCGGCGACGATGTTGATCGGCGACAGGGCGACGACCAGCGCGAAGGGCAGGACCTCGAGGATCACCCGCGGGACTGCGCGTCACGCAGCATCTGGGCCAGCGACTGGAGCAGCTTCCAGCCGATCGCGCCGTTCTGCTGCACGAGCGGGCGGAACTCCCAGTACGTGAGGCCGTGGCACACGAGGTCGGTGGTGGCGGTGACCGTCGCCAGCCGCTCGCCCTCGTCGATGAGCGCGATCTCCCCGAAGTGGTCGCCGTGCCCGAGGGTGGCGACCACCTCGCCGCGGATGCTCACCGTGGCCTCGCCCGAGTCGATCAGGTAGAACGACGCGCCGCCCGAGCCCTCGCGGATCACCGTCTCGCCCGCCGGGAAGCGTCGGGCCTTGAACCGCCGGGCGATCTGCTCCACCTCGGTGTCGCTCAGCCCCGCGAACAGCGGGACGTCGGGCAACACGTCGGCGGGGTCGTTCACCGCCACCGCGGCGGTCGGGTCGATGGCCGCCTTCTCCGAGGTGGAGGTGGTGACCGCGCGGCACTGCAGCAGGTACAGGGTGCCGTCGGCGATCGCCCACTCGATGTCGCGCGCCTTGCCGTAGACCTCCTCGCAGCGCGTCGCGAGCTGGTGCAGCGCGCCGAGGTGGGTGTCGTCGAGCGAGAGCGCCTCGGTGAGCTCCTCGGCCACCTCGTCCTCGAACGTGCCGCCGTCGGGCAGGGCGCGGATCGCGATGCGCTTGTAACCGGGCGAGCGCTCCACGACCGTGCCGGCGCGGTCGATGCGGAACGTGTCGGGGATCACCAGCGCGGCGACCACCGCCTCGCCCAGGCCCCAGCTGGCCTCGATCACCCGCTCGTCGGCGCCGGTGACCGGGTTCTCGGTGAACATCACGCCCGCGACCTCGGGGTCGAGCAGCGACTGCACGACGACACCGACGCTCGGGCGGGTGAACAGCCCGACGCGTTGGCGGTAGGTGATCGCGGAGTCGGAGTTGGCCGACCACCAGATCTCCCGCAGCGCGTCGGGCACGGCGTCGACCGACGCGATGTTCAGCAGTGTGAGGTGCTGGCCGGCGAAGCTCGCGTCCTTGCCGTCCTCGTCGACCGCGGACGAGCGCACCGCGAGCGGCGTGCGCAGTGAGCGCACGGCATCCACCACGCGCGCGGTGGCCTCCGCGTCTTCGGCGGCCACCGCTTCGACGAGGTCGCCCGCCAGCGCGTACCCGGGCGGGACCGGCAGCCCCGCCCGGATCGCGTCGCCGAGACCGACGGCCTTCGACCCGAACTGCGACGTGTCGTGCGCGTCGGCGAGCGGGACGGGGCCGCTCATCCGAGCACCGTCACCTCGCCCGCCGCGCCGTCGACGCGGACGCGGGCGCCGTCGGCGATCCGTCGCGTCGCCTCGCGGGTGCCGACCACGCCGGGGATGCCGTACTCGCGCGCCACGATCGCGGAGTGCGAGAGCAGCCCGCCGTTGTCGGTGACGATCGCGCCGAGGAGCGGCAGCAGGATGTTGAACGCCTCGGTGGTGGCCGGGGTCAGCAGCACGTCGCCCTGCTGGATGCGCCCGAACTCGGCCGGCCCTGCGATCAGACGGACCGGGCCCTCGTACACGCCGGGGCTGGCGGCGAGGCCGCGCAGCGTGTCGTGCGCGTGCTCGGCGTCCGACGACCCGAACAACATGTCGAGCGCGAGACCGGTGGCCCGCATGATGCGCCCGATGCCCGGGGGCAGCCCCGACGGGTCGGGCGGCGGCTGCGGCGGGTCGCCGAGGAACAGCGGCGCGCTCGCGGTGTCGACGGTGGCGCGGTACTGCGCCCGGGCCGCGAGGTCGTCGGCGGTCGGCGCATCGCGGGCGCCGGTGACCAGCGCGGCACATCTCGTCGACGGTGGCGTCGACGATGTGCACCGGGTCGGCGAGTGCACCGCGGCTCGCGGCGCGCCGTCCGGCGGCGAGCGCGGCCCGACGCATGAGGCCCGACGCCCAGATGTCGCTGTAGATGCCGCGCTCGTCGCGCAGGCGGTAGGTGAGGCGCGCCTCGCCGAGCAGCTCGTCGAAGAAGTCGCGGTGTTCGGCGGGCACCTGCTCGCGCACGCGGGCCGTCAACTGCTCGACGTCGTCGCCGCCGGTGTCGCGACCCGGCCACGGTGATGCGCATCGACTTGAGCAGCGCGGCGGGCATCTCGATCGCGCGGGGCTCGGCGATGTCGAACCCGTCGAGCAGGCGGTTGCCCACCAGGTCGAGGTAGCCCGCGACCGCGGCGCCGGTGTCGCCGGGCCGGGCGCGCAACGCGGCGAGGATCTCGCGCGGGGTCGCCGTCGGACTCGAGCAGCGCGACCGCGTCGGCGTCACCGGCGATCTTCTTCAGCTCCTCGAGCTCGCTCGAACCGCCCGCCGACACCTCGGCCGAGCCGCGGAGCAACGTGAGCAGCTCGGCGGCGGGCATCCCGGTCCAGTCGCCGACGTGGGCGACGAAGTCGCCGGTGGGGATCACCGCCCCGCCGGTGAAGGTCATGTGCTGGGTGATCATCGCCGCGTGGTGGTCGCGGCAGCGACGGAGGTAGTCGACGAGCTCGTCGTCGGAGAACGCGTCGGGGTCGACCGCCTGGATCTCGCGGTGCTTGGCGATGGCCGCGGGCTTGCGCTCCTCGTCCCACTCGCGCAGCTGCTCGCGCCACAGGTGACCGGCGACCACCTCGTCGGCGCGGGCGAAGCGCTGCGGGGATCTGGTCGTCGGGCGCGGGCACGCACCTGGTTGTAGGCAAACCCGTTGGGGTAGCTGCTGGCCATGCCGTCGATCAGCAGCCCGTAGAAGTTCGGCATCGCCTGGGTGCCGGCCCGGAACGGGGCCGGGTGGGTCTCGACCCAGTAGCGGGTGACGGGGCGGGGGAAGTGGACGTTGTCGCGCGTCCACGTGCCCGGGCCCCGCCGGCTCGAAGGTCACGGATGCAGTGCTGTCGGTCATCGGAGCTCCCTGGTCGTTCCCGCGCGCGTCCTGACGCGCTGCGCAGTATGGGCGGTCACGGTTGCGGGAGCAAGGATCGCGCGAGCCGGAACTACCGAAATGTGGCGTATGACTCGCCCGAGTGGCGCGCGCCACCCGCCGCGCGGGGCAGACTGCCGTCCATGGAAGACACTTCACCCGACCCTGTTCGTCGACGGCTTCCGGTACGGCGAGGGACCGCGCTGGCACGAGGGCAGGCTCTGGTTCACCGACGGCCCCAACGACGCGGTGAAGACCGTCGGCCCCGACGGCCGCATCGAGGTCGCGCTGGAGACCGGGCACCCGTCGGGGCTCGGTTGGCTCCCCGACGGGACGCTGGTCATCAGCACGTTGCACTCCGCGCAGATCAAGCTCGCCCGCCCCGAGGGCGTGGTGGTGGCCCACGACTTCGGCGACCGCGCCGCCTCCACCAACGACATCGTGGTGAGCGCCGACGGCTTCGTCTACCTCGACCTCTACCGTCCCTACGTCGAAGGCGAGCTGCCGACCGGCGACATCGTGGTGATCACCCCCGACGACGAGGTGAAGACCGTCGCCGAGGGTCTCTCCACCCCCAACGGCCTCGGGATCACGCCCGACGGTGCCACCCTCATCGTCGCCGAGACCTTCGGCAACCGCCTGCTCGCCTACTCCATCGCGCCCGACGGCACGCTCTCGGGCGAGCGGGTGTACGCCGACCTCGGCGAGGGGCACGGCCCCGACGGGGTGTGCCTCGACGAGGAGGGCGCGGTGTGGGTCGGCTGCCACCAGTCGAGCGAGTTCCTCCGGGTGCTCGACGGCGGCGAGATCACCCACCGGGTCGCGACCGGCGGCGACTGGGCCGTCGCCCCGGCGCTCGGTGGTGACGACCGCCGGACGCTCTACATGGTCGTGAACCGGACGTCGTACGAGAAGATGGCGACCGGCGAGTCGGAAGGCCGGATCGAGCAGGTGCGCGTCGACGTCCCGGGCGCCGGCCGTCCCTGAGCGCGGACTCGCCGGGACGCGGGCTCAGGGAGTGACGATCGCGAAGCCCGGGTCCACGGGCGCGAGCACCGCGAGCAGCTGACCGAGCACGGTGGCGTCGCCGTCGATGCGCACCGTGCCGTCGCCGAGCGCGGCGGCGAGGTCGAGCCGCCCGGTGGCGAGACGCACCAGGTCGACGCGCGACGCGGTGACGACCGTCGCTCCTTCCGGTGCGGCCACCGCGAGCTTCTGCACCAGCACGCCGTTGCGGAGCTCCGCGACGTGGACGGCGTCGGTGTCGGTCACCGCGAACGCCACGGTGAGCCGCTCGTCCCACGCGCGTGGTCCGTCGACGCGGATGGCCATGCCGTCGAGCAGCTGCTCGATCGACAGCGCGTCGAGCACGTCGCCCGCCGCGGTGGCGGGAGTGCCGAAGCGCCCGTGGCGCAGCTCGCGTGCCCCCGACAGGAAGAAGTTCCGCCACGGCCCGTTCTCGGCGCCGAAGCCGAGCTGCTCGAAGGCGTCGGCCTGCAGCGCGCGGGCGGCCTCGTTGCTCTCGTCGGCGAAGATCAGGTGGTTGAGCACCTCGACGGCCCAGCGGTAGTCGCCCTCGTCGACCACGCGGCGCGCGACCGCGAGCGTGCCTTCCGGCCCGCCCATCGCCTCCACGTAGCGCCGCGCCGCGGCTTCGGGCGGGTGGGACCACAGGTGCGCGGGGTTGCCGTCGAACCAGCCCATGTAGCGCTGGTAGACCGCCTTCACGTTGTGGCTCACCGAGCCGTAGTAGCCGTGGGTGTGCCACGCCGCGACCAGCGCGGGCGGCGGCTCGAGCATCTCGGCGATCTCCGACCCGACGTAGCCCTGGTTGAGCAGGCGCAGGGTCTGGTCGTGCAGGTACGCGTACATGTCGCGCTGCATCGAGAGGAACTCGACCGCGTCCTCTCGACCCCAGGTGGGCCAGTGGTGCGACGCGAACACGAGGTCGAGCTCGTCGCCCCACAGCTCGATGGTCTCGGTGAGGTAGCCCGGCCCACACGTGCGGGTCGCGCACCAGCGCGCCGCGCAGCGTGAGCAGGTTGTGCAGGGTGTGCGAGGTGTTCTCGGCCATGCACAGCGCGCGGAAGTCGGGAAAGTAGAAGTTCATCTCGGCGGGCGCCTCGGTGCCCGGCGTCACCTGGAACACGATCCGCACGCCGTCGACCGTGAGCTCCTGGCCGGTGGTGGTGATCTCCACCGTCGGCGCGATGAGGGTGACGGTGCCGGTGGACGTGGTCTGGCCCAGCCCCGAGCCGATCTGGTCGGCCGGGCCCTTGGGCAGCGCGGCGCCGTACATGTAGCCCGCGCGTCGGGCCATGGCGGTGCCGGCGTAGACGTTCTCGGCGACGGCGTGGTGCATGAAGCCCTCGGGCGCGATCACCGGGATGCGTCCGCTCGCGGCGTCGTCGTCGGTCATCACGCCCTTCACGCCGCCGAAGTGGTCGATGTGGGAGTGGGTGTAGATCATGCCGGTGACCGGGCGCTCGCCGCGATGCTCGCGGTAGAGCGCGAGCGCAGCCGCCGCGGTCTCCGCGCTGATGAGCGGGTCGATCACGACCACGCCGGTGTCGCCCTCGACGAACGTGATGTTGGAGAGGTCGAAGCCGCGCACCTGGTAGATGCCGGGCACCACCTCGAAGAGGCCGTCGAGCGCGCACAACCTGCTCTGGCGCCACAGGCTCGGGTGCGCGGTGTCGGGCACCTCGCCGTCGAGGAAGGTGTAGGCGTCGAGGTCCCACACGACGCGGCCGTCGGCGGCGTGGATCTGGCGCGCGTCGCTGCGGGCGACGAAGCCGCGGGTGGCGTCGTCGAGGTCGCGTGTGTCGGCGAAGGGGAAGCCCTGGACGGATGCCTCGATGCGCTGCCGGGTGGCCTCGTTGCTGCTGCGAGTGGTGTCGGTCATGCGCGCAGTCTGCCTTACGCGTCGTGGTCGTAGCGCGCGAGCTCGTCGGCGTCGGGGGGCTCGAACGCCGCGGCCCACGCGTCGAACTCGGCGCGCGGCACCGGCCACGAGTCGGCCCCGCCGACGGCATTGCGTCGTTCGACGCGCGACCACAGCACCTCGAGGTCGTCGGCGAGGAACCACAGCTCGACTCGATGGCCGAGCTCGCGCGCGCGGGCGCGCTTCTCGTCGCGCTCGGCGCGGGTCCAGAACCCGAACTCGAGGATCACCGACTGCTCGCGCGACAACAGCTCCTGCGCGTGGGTCCACTGCAACGTCTCGACCCGTTCGCGTGCGAGCGCGTCGAACCCGTCGTGACCGAGCGCGTGGAGCCACGCGTCGGGGGACAGCACGATCGCGCCGTTGTCGTCGGCCAACACGCGGGCGACGGTGCTCTTGCCCGAACCGGGGAGCCCGCAGAAGAGGAACAGCGTGGCCACGGCCTACTCCTCGGTGACCGACTCCACGATCATGTCGACCTCGCGCTGGCGGTGGCGGGGCACCACGATGTCGTCGCCGTCGACCGTCACGGGGATGTCGCGCCGGTCGAGCTCGGCGAGGATCTCGGTGCGCTCGGCGGCCGACCACCGCCCGGCGAAGATGCGCACCTCGTGGTCCTCGGCCATGTCGGCGTCCTCCGGTCCGTGGGGGCGGGCCCCGGACGGCCACGCGCCTGCGACACCGTACCGCCGAGGTGGCGCTGGTACCGTCGGGAGGGTCCCGGGACCCCCCGCCCGGCCTCGACACCCCTCATCGAGGAGATCCTGTGCTGCGTCGTCTCGCGTCCTGGTGCCATCGTCACCGACGGATCGTCGTGCTGCTGTGGCTGCATCGCGCTGGTCGGCGTCACGCTCGCTCGGCAACGTGGTCGGTGCCGAACTACGGCCAGGGCTCGGAGATCAAGGGCACGGAGTCGCAGCAGGCCTCGGCGATCTGCTGCAGGCCCGCTTCACCGCCCGGCCGGCGACGAGGGACAGATCGTCTTCACCGATCCCCGGGGCGTGGCCGACCCCGCGGTCCAGTCCCGTATGGAGACGCTGTTCACGAAGCTCGAGGCGCTGCCCGGCGTGCGCTCGATCGTCGAGCCCGTACGACCGCGGCGGGCATCGGCCAGACCGCGAAGGACGGCAAGGTCGCGTTCGCGACGATCCAGTTCGACCAGAAGAGCGCTCGAGATCCCGAAGTCGACGATCGCCGACGTGAAGTCGATCACGAAGCAGGCGCGCGGTGACGGCCTGCAGATCGAGCTCGGCGAGTCAGATCTTCGAGGGGAAGCCGGCGGTCGGGCCGGCCGAGCTCGTCGGCATCACCGCGGCCATCCTCATCCTGCTCGTCGCGTTCGGTTCGCTGCTCGCGATGGGCCTGCCGATCGTCATGGCCCTCTTCGGCATCGGCATCGGCCTCGGGCTGATCGTCTTCACGAGCCACGGGATCACCACGCCCGACATCACCGTGCAGGTCGCGTCGATGATCGGCATCGGCGTGGGGATCGACTACGCGCTGTTCATCGTCACCCGGTACCGGCAGAGCCTGGCGGAGGGGATGGACCCCCACGCGGCCACGGTGCGCGCGGCCGACACCGCCGGCCGTGCGGTGCTCTTCGCCGGCGGCACCGTGGTGATCTCGATCCTCGGCCTGTTCGTGATGGGCGTCGACTTCGTGAAGGGCCTCGCGGTCGGCACGTCGCTCACGGTCGCGGTGGTGATGCTCGCGTCGATCACGCTGCTGCCCGCGCTGCTCGGGTTCGTCGGGCCGCAACATCGACCAGTTCTCGATCCACCGCACGCCGACGACGGAGACCACCGGGACAGTCGCAGCATGTGGTTCCGGTGGAGCCGGGTCGTGCAGCACCACCCGTGGATCTCGGCCACCGCCGGGCCTGCTGATCCTGCTGGTGTTCGCGATCCCGATGTTGTCGATGCGCCTCGCGTTCCCCGACCAGGGGTCCCGACCGACGCCGACACCACCCGCCGGGCCTACGACCTCGTGGCCGAGGGCTTCGGCGTCGGGTTCAACGGCCCGCTCGTGCTCGCGGCCGAGTTCCCGAAGGGAGCCGACACCAGCGCGCTCACCGCGCTCTCGCAGCAGCTGAACGACACGCCCGGGGTGGCGTTCGCGAGCCCGCCGGTCACTCAGCCCTTCGGGCGACGCCGCGGTGATCCGGGTCATCCCCGACCACCGCGCCGCAGTCGGCGGCCACGGAGGATCTCGTCCACACGCTGCGCAACGACGTGATCCCGAAGGCGATGCAGGGCAGCGGCATCGCGGTGAAGGTCGGCGGACTCACCGCGGCGAGCATCGACGTGTCGGAACGCATGTCGTCGCGCCTGCCGTGGTTCATCGGTGCGGTGCTGTTCCTGAGCTTCCTGCTGCTGATGGCGGTGTTCCGCAGCCTGCTCGTGCCGCTCAAGGCGGTGATCATGAACCTGCTCTCGATCGGCGCGGCCTACGGCCTGGTGGTCGCGGTGTTCGAGTGGGGCTGGTTCGCCGAGCTCATCGGCATCGACAAGACGGGACCCATCGCGCCGTTCATCCCGATGATGATGTTCGCCATCCTCTTCGGGCTCTCGATGGACTACGAGGTGTTCCTGCTCTCGCGCATCCGCGAGGAGTACGACCGCACCGCGCGACAACGCCACCGCGGTGGCCGACGGTCTCGCGGCGACGGCGCGCGTCATCACCGCGGCCGCGCTCATCATGGTGACGGTGTTCGCGAGCTTCATCCTCGGCGACAACACCGCGATCAAGCTGTTCGGCGTCGGGCTGTCGTTCGCGATCTTCATCGACGCGACGGTGGTGCGCATGGTGCTGGTGCCCGCGACGATGGAGCTGCTCGGCGACCGCAACTGGTGGTTCCCGGGTTGGCTCGACCGCATCGTGCCCCGCCTCCACGTGGAGGCGATCGACGACGTCGACGAGGAGCTCGCGCAGCTCGCGCGCGAGGAAGCCGGCGTCTGACTCAGGCGGGCGGCGGCACCACCGTCGGCGGGACGCTCGGCGGCGGTGACGACGACGGTGGGGTGGCCTGCCACGCGGCCTGCTGGGCGGCGAGGCACTCCTCCTGGCGGGCGGTGATCTTGCGGAACACCAGGATGCCGAGGATCGCGGCCGCGATCAGCGCGAGGGCGCCGGCCGCGGTGATGTAGTCGTGGGTGGCGAGGTCGCGCAGCTCGTCCCGGTCGGTGTAGTGCGCGGACGTCTGGCCGATGAAGCCGCGCCCGAGTGACGACAGCACGAACACCGACCCAGAACCAGCCGACGAGTCCGGAACCGGAGTTCCGACGCCACCCCGGATCGCCACGGGGGCTGGCGGTGTCACTGGCCCGCCAGAAGTCCTGCAGCATGAGCACCGGGATCACGAGGTTCGCGAAGGGGATCAGCCAGCCCGCGATGCCCCATCCGGGCGAGAACCGCGGGTTCGGCCGCCCGAGGGCCTCGACGTTCTTGGCCGCCCGCCACGTCCAGATGATCACGAGCACGAGGAGCACCAGCGAGCACAGCACCACGAACGCGGCCGCGCCCCCGACGAAGTCGTCGGCGTCGTCGGCGGTGTGGATGACGGTCGAAGGTGAGGCCGTGGTCGACGATGTCGCTGAGCGCGGCAGCGCGCTGGAGATAGGCGACGAACGACACGACCGCGGCGACGATGGTGAGCGCCAGGACCACCACGAGCGCGGTGGTGAGCGGGCGTTGGTTGCGCCACTGCGCGGTCTGGCCCGCGACCACGGTCGCAGGCGGCGGCGCGTAGGCGGGCGCCGGCGCCCCGGGCGCGGGCGTACGGCCGGCGCAGCCGCTGCGGGCCCGGGCGGCGGTGGGGGCGGCGGCGCGCTCGACCCCACCGGAGGAGGCGGTGGCGGCGAGACGGCGGAGCCGTCCGGCGGGAGGTGGCGGCGTGACGGCGGAACGCCGTCCTGTGCCTCGGGCTGCTCGTCGGTCACCGGAGACCTCCCTCTCGGCCTGACTCTCGCGCTGTCACTCGCGCTCCGCGGCGGGTCGACCGCGTGATGCGCGCACGCTACCGGTACGCATCACGCGCGGCAAGCGTCCGTTCCGCGAAGATGGCGCCGTGACGACCCCGCCCGACGCGGCCGCGCAGTGGCAGTTCCGGCTCGGGCACTGGCCCGTGGCCGACCGCCGGGCCCTCGCCGCCCGGCTCCAGCACACCACCGTCGCCCACGAATGGCGCGACGGCGACCTCTACGTCGACGCCGACCGGCGCGACCAGGTGGAGGCGATCATCGCCCACCTTGCCCACCGGACGCGCCGGAGCTCCGAACCGGCGTCGCCCAGACCGCCGCGTTCCTGCCGCCCCCGCCTCCCGTCGTCGTGCTGCCGCCGCCCGGCTGGTATCCCGACCCGTGGGGCCTCACCCCGGCGCGGTGGTGGGACGGCACGGCGTGGACCGGCTACGTGGCGGCCGCGCCGCAGCCGGAACGGGGGTGGATCCCGCCCCGCCACACCCGTGAAGGCGCGCTGCGCGGCGGGCTGATCGCCCTGCTCGGGTTCGTGGGCGCGATCGTGCTGTCGTTCCTCGGCGCGCTGATCGTGCTGCCGTTCGGCGGCTCGGTGCACAGTCTCGAAGCGCTCTGCCTGAGCCAGGCCGGCTTGTGGTTGTCGCTGATCGTCGCGTGCAAGGTCGCCGTGGTCCGCCACGGCAGCGGGTCGCTGCGCGACCTCGGGCTCACGCGCCTCTCGTGGCGTCAGGTCGGGCTCGGCGCGCTGGTCGGCATCGTGATGCGCTTCGTCGCCGGCGCGCTGGCCGTGGCGATCGCGCAGCTGTTCCCCGGCGAGCAGTGGAAGAACTCCGCAGCTCCGGGCACCGCGATCGACCGCAACGCGCTGACGATCGCGGTGCTCACGTTCATCCTCGTGGTGGGCGCACCGTTCTTCGAGGAGCTGTTCTTCCGCGGTCTGGTGCAGGGCGCGTTCACCGCCCGCACCGGCGCTCGCTTCGCCGTGTTCGCGCAGGCGGTGTGCTTCGGCGCGGTGCACTACCACCTCGGCATGAGCCTCGCCCAGACGACGGTCACGGTCGTGACCATCGGGGTGACCGGAGCGGTGCTCGGCGCGCTGCGCTGGCACGCCGAGAAGCTCGGGCCCGGGATGGCCGCACACGCGGTGTTCAACGCGGTCGCGGCGCTCGTGCTCTTCACGCTCTGACGCGCTCCGACGCGCGCGGTGACGCGCGCTACGGCGCGATGCCGCTGCAGGAGCGGCGGTGTTCCCATTCGGCGAGGTCGGTCGCCGCCGCGTCGCCGGTCTCGGGCGTGGCCACGCCGTTGGTGATGCGCGCCGGCACCCACGAGTAGCTGTCGACGTCGCGCCCGGTCGCGGTCACCTGCAGGATGCCGCTGCGTCCCGACTCGCCGTCCTCGCGCCAGTACACGAAGTTGCCGAGGCCGTAGGCGACGAGCGACGGGCCCGACTTGCCCGCGCCGAACACCCGGTGGGTGTGGCTGCCGACCACGATGTCGGCGCCGGCGTCGAGCAGCGCCTGCGCGAGGTCCTGCTGCTCCGACGACGCGCACCACGTCTCCTCGGTGCCCCAGTGCAGGAAGGCCACGAGGGTGTCGACGTTGGGGCGCAGGTCGCGCACCTCCTGGAGCAGGCGGGTGCGGTCGATCGAGAACGCCAGGCCGGCCTGGGTGTCGGTGGCCGACCACGAGTCGACGAGGTCGGGCTCGAGCCAGTCGGTCGCGCTGACGATGCCCACCCGCTGGCCCTTCACCGTCGCGGTGTACGGCTTGTACGCCTCGGCGGCGTTGTGGCCGATGCCGATCACCGCGAGCCCCGACTTGCCGATCGCGGTGAACGTGTCGGCCATGCCCTCGGGGCCGTAGTCGAGCGCGTGGTTGTTCGCCATGTTCACCACGTCGACGCCGGCGGACTTGAGCGCGGCGAACGACTTGGCGGGGGAGCGGAAGTGGTAGTTCTTCCCCTCGACCGGTGTGCCGCGGTCGGTGATCGCGGTCTCGAGGTTCACCATCGCGATGTCGGCCTTGCGCAGCGTCGGGGCGACCGGGTCGAGCACGTGTTGCGGGTCGGCGAGCAGTTGGTCGTGCAGCGTCGGCGCGTTCGGCGCGCTGCCGCCTTCGGTGTCCCACTCGTCGGGGAAGTTCACGTCGCCGGCGAACGCGAAGGTGATCGGGGTGCCGTTGCCCCTGCGGGTGTCGACCGGCGCCGCGGGGGCGGTCGCCGGCACGGTGGCTGGTGCTGTCGACCGGCGCGGTGGTCACCACCGGGGCGCTGCTGACGCTCGGCCCGCCACCCATGCGCGACGAGATGACGTTCGCTGCGAGGATGATGAGGACCGACGCGATCCCCGCGATGACGTAGCGACGCACCGGGTCACGATAGGGCCATCCCAGACGGCCTCGCCGGTCACCCGGTTCTGCGAGAATCCCGCCATGGAGATCCGTCGCATCGTGACCGGCTACGACGACGCCGGGCGCCCGACCGTGTGCAGCGACGGCCCCGCCCCGGCGGTGGTCGACCTCCCGCCGGAGGTGGGAGCGTCGATCGTCGACCTCTGGCGCTCCGACACGCTGCCGCTCGGCACCGTCGGCGCGGCCGATCCCACCGTCGACGCGCCGTTCACGCTCATGCCGCCGGGGAGCCTGTTCCGGGTGATCGAGCTCGCGCCCGGCGAGCACGCGCCGTTGTGGCACACCACCGCGTCGGTCGACTTCGTCTACGTGGCGAGCGGCACGGCCACGTTGCTCCACGGCGACCCCGACGCGCCCGAGGCGAGCTCACCGTCGCGGCGGGGGAGACGGTCGTGCAGCGCGGGATCCACCACGCGTGGGTGAACCGGGGCGACGAACCGTGTCGCCTCGTCGACGTGTCGATCGCCGCGACGCTGCCCGAGGGCGTCGAGCCGCGCTGACTTGGGGCGAACGCCGTGACGGCGCGCGCCGGAGATCCGCGCGACACTGCTGCGATGGCCGGATCCCGCTACCAGTTCAGCAGCACGTGGCACGTCGGCGCCGCGCCCGACGACGTGTACGCGGTGCTCGAACGCCTGCCCGACTATCCGCTCTGGTGGCCACAGGTCCGGTCGGTCACGCTGGCGAACGACCACGCGTACGAGCTGGTGTGCCGCTCGTCGTTGCCCTACGAGCTGCGCTTCACCACCGAGCAGGCGGTGCGCGACCCGGTGGCCCGGGTGCTCGAGGCCACGATGGCCGGCGACCTCGAGGGCTTCTCCCGCTGGACCATCGCGCCCCACCGCGACGGAACCGCCGCCACGTTCGACGAGGAGGTGGTGGCCACCAAGGCGCTCCTGCGCCGGCTCGAACCGGTGGCCCGCCCCGCGTTCAAGGCCAACCACTCGCGCATGATGCGCGACGGCGAGCGGGGTCTGCGCACCTTCCTCGCCGGCTACCGGGCCCGGCTCGACTGACGGCCCGGACGCGAAACACCCAGGCCACGCTTGCGGCCTGGGTGTCGGTGCGCCTTGCAGTCGGTGCGCCTTGCAGTGGTACGCCCCCCGGGACTCGAACCCGGAACCTAATGATTAAGAGTCATTTGCTCTAACCAATTGAGCTAGGGGCGCTCGACCGGGAATCCTACCGGACGACACCCACGGAACGACGAGAGGAAGCGCGCCCGATGACAACCTTCGGTCTGGTGCACGGCGGGTTCCACGGCGCGTGGTGCTGGGATCGGCTCGTGCCGGAACTGCAGGCACGCGGGCACGACGCGGTGGCGATGGACATGCCCGTCGACGATCCCGACGCCACCCTCACCGACTTCGTCGACTCGGTGGTCGACGCCCTCGCCGGAGTCGACGGGCCGGTGGTCCTCGTCGGCCACTCGATGGCCGGACTGGTGATCCCGCACGTCGCGGCGCGCCGTCCGGTCAGTCGACTGGTGTACCTCGCCGCGATGTTCGACAACCTTCCGCCCGGCGCCGGCGACGACGGGCTCGACGAGGTGCCCGAATCGGTGATCGACCGCGCCGCCCTCTCGTCCGACGGTCGCGTGACCACGATCTCGCGCGAGGGCGCGGTCGCCGCCTTCTTCCACGACTGCGCGCCCGACGACGTGGAGTGGGCGTTGGACCGGCTCCGGCCGCAGAACCGCGCGCCGGCCACGCCGCTCGTGGCGCCGTGGCCCGACGTGCCGGTCTCGGTGATCGTCTGTGCCGACGACCGCTCCCGCAACCCCGAGTTCTCACGCCGCGTCGCCCTGCGTTTGGGCGTCGAGGCGATCGAACTGCCCGGGAGCCATTCGCCGTTCCTCGCCCGCCCCGCCGAGCTCGCGGCGGTGCTGGTGGCGCTCGCCGACTGATCATCGGGCACGATCGGGGAAGGACTCGGGGGTCGTGGTGTTCCCACGCCCGTCGGCGCTCCGACCGCGCCTCGCCCGACCCACCCCATCATGGAGGACACCGTGGACGTACTCGTGACCGGAAGCCACGGCCTCATCGCCTCGGCGCTCATCCCGCGCCTGCGCGCCGAGGGCCACCGCGTCGCCCGCCTCGTGCGCGGCGCGCCCGAGGGCGGCGACGACCTGCGCTGGGATCCCGACGCCGGCACCATCGACGCCGCGGGGCTCGAGGGCATCGACGCCGTCGTGCACCTCGCGGGCGCGGGCATCGGCGACAAGAAGTGGACGCCCGAGCGCAAGGCGCTGATCCTCGAGAGCCGCACCCGGGGCACCGCGCTGCTCGCGTCCACGCTGGCCGGGCTCGACCGCACGCCCGCGGTGCTGCTCTCCGGCTCCGCGGTCGGGATCTACGGCAACCGGGGCGACGAGGAGCTCACCGAGGCCAGCGCCCCGGGGCAGGGGTTCACCACCGAGGTGTGCACCGCCTGGGAGGCCGCCACCGCACCGGCTGCCGAGGCGGGGATCCGGGTCGCCCACCTGCGCACCGGGATCGTGCTCGCCGCCCACGGCGGAGCACTGGGGCGCATGCTGCCGCCGTTCAAGCTCGGCCTCGGCGGGCGGATGGGCAGCGGCCGCCAGTACATGAGCTGGATCGCCATCGACGACCACGTGGGCGCGACCGTCCACCTCCTCGGCGCCGACGTCGCCGGGCCGGTGAACCTCACGGCGCCGCACCCGGCCACCAACGCCGAGTTCACCGCCGCGCTCGGCGACGCCCTGCACCGCCCGACCAAGCTGCCCACGCCGATGCTGCCGTTGAAGCTGCTCTACGGCGGTGAGCTGGTCGACGTCGTTGCTGCTCGAAGGCCAGCGCGTGCTGCCGCGTGCGCTCGAAGACGCGCGGTTACGCGTTCGCGCACCCGGAGCTGCCCGACGCGCTGCGCGCGGTGCTCGCGCACTGAGAGGTCGGAACGCGACCTCCGAACGCGACGGCGGCGCAGGCCCGTTCCCTTGCGGGGAGCCTGCGCCGCGAACGTCGAATGGGGTGACCGAGGGGTTTCGAACCCCCGACCTCCGGGACCACAACCCGGCGCTCTAACCGACTGAGCTACGGTCACCATGGCCCGGCGCACCGCCCTGCGCGCCGAAGGATGCAGGATACCGGCCCGGCCTGCCGGTCCCCCTGTCGGGATTCCGGCCGTCGGGATTCAGGCGGGCGTCAGGCCCGGCCCTCCCACTGGATGGGCCCGTCGGCCACCTGGGCGAGCAGGCCCAGGTCGAGACCGAGCTCGGTGGCCGCCTCCTTCACCGCGTCGACGTCCTTGCGCAGGAAGTGACCGGCGAGGCTCACCGCCCGCTCGGTGCCGCCGAGGTTGGCCATCATGTCGAGCGCGTAGCTCTGCCCGCTCGACACGTGCAGCACCGCGGCGAGCGCCGACAGCTCGATGCCCAGTTCGCGCGCGACGCGTTCGGCGTCGCAGGCGATCTGGAGGTTCGCGGCGAGCACCGCGTTGTTCACGAGCTTCACGCACTGCCCGGTGCCGAGCGCGCCGACGTCGAACACGTTGTCGGAGTACGTGCTCACCACGGCAGCGCACGCGGTCGCGGTCGGCGGGCTCGCCGCCGAGCATCACGGTGAGCTTGCCCTGCGCGATCCCGGTGTCGGTGCCGCTCACCGGCGCGTCGACGACGTGGAC
>CAWAKX010000005.1:0-169614 GCA_963782705.1 uncultured Actinomycetes bacterium
GCGTCACCGACCGCGTCGACACGCCGGGGGTGCGCCGCCCCGAGTGGATGCGCGTCAAGGCGCGTTTCGAGGGCGACTTTGCCGCCACGCGACGCATTGATCCGCGACCTCTCGCTCGTCACGGTGTGCGAGGAGGCCGGCTGCCCCAACATCTACGAGTGCTGGGCCGACCGTACGGCCACGTTCATGATCCTCGGCGAGCGCTGCACACGCGCGTGCGGGTTCTGCCTCGTCGACACCCGGAAGCCGGAGCCGCTCGACGCGAGCGAGCCCGAACGGGTCGCCGAGGCGGTCGCGCGGCTCGGGCTGGACCACGCGGTGATCACGAGCGTGGCGCGCGACGACCTCGCCGACGGCGGCGCCGGGCGCGTTTCGCGGCCACCATCGCCGCGGTGCGGGTCCGTACGCCCGCCACCACGATCGAGGTGCTCATCCCCGACTGCAAGGGCGACCCCGACGCGCTCGACGCGCTGTTCGCGGCGCGGCCCGACGTGCTCAACCACAACCTCGAGACGGTGGCGCGCCTGCAACACGCGGCGCGCCCGTCGGCCGCGTACCCACGCTCGCTCGCGGTGTTGGCCCGGGCCAAGAACCACGGACTGCTCACCAAGTCGGGCATCATCCTCGGTCTCGGCGAGTCGGAGGCGGAGCTGCGGGGCGCGATCGCCGACCTGCGCAACGTCGGGGTCGACGTGCTCACCCTCGGCCAGTACCTCCGGCCTTCCGCGCAGCACCTGCCGATCGCCCGCTGGTGGACCCCCGAGGAGTTCGCCGCGCTGGGCGCGTACGCGGAGTCGCTCGGATTCGGGCACGTGGAGTCGGGCCCGCTGGTGCGGTCGAGCTACCACGCCAAGCGGGCCGCGGCGGGCACCGTCGCCGCCGTGACGCCGGTGCCGGTCACACTCGGAGCGGCGCGTTCGTGATCGTCTCCTCCGAACCCGGCGTGATCGGCGCCCGGTTCGCCCGGGTGCGGGCCCGCATGGCCGAGGTGGGGGTGGAGGCGCTGCTGCTCTCGAACGGGGCGGACCTGCCCTGGCTCACCGGCTACGAGGCCATGCCGCTGGAGCGCCTCACGATGCTGGTGCTGCCCGCCGCGGGCGAGGCGGTGCTGGTGGTGCCCCGGCTGGAGGCGCCGCGGGTGACGCCCCACGAGGCCTTCCTGGTGCACCCCTGGGACGAGACCGACGACCCGGTGGCCCTGGTGGCCGGCCTGCTCGGCGGCGCCACCCAGGTGGCGGTCGGCGACCACACCTGGGCCCGATTCGTGGTGGAGCTGCTCGCCGCCCGGCCCGACCTGGCGCTGCAGCGCGCGGTCGCGGTCACCGGGCCGCTGCGGATGGTGAAGGACACGGCCGAGATCGCCGCGCTCCAGCGGGGCGCCGACGCGGTCGACGCCATCGCGCTCGCCCTGCGTGATCGCCCCTTCGCCGGGCGCTCGGAGCTGGAGGTGTCGCGGGAGCTGGTGGAGTCGATGCTGGCCGCAGGACACGAACGTGCGAACTTCGCGATCGTGGCCACCGGACCGAATGGCGCGAGCCCCCATCACGACCCCACCGACCGCGTGATCGCTCCCGGCGACGTCGTGCTCTGCGACTTCGGCGGCACGATCGGCGGCTACTGCTCCGACATCACGCGCATGTTCGTGGTGGGGGAGCCGAACGCCCAGGTGCGTGACGTCTACGACGTGCTGGTCGCCGCGCAGGAGGCCGGCGTGCAGGCCGGCGTCGTCGGCGCGCCCTGCGAGACGGTCGACGCCGTCACCCGCGCGGTGATCGTCGACGCGGGCTACGGAGACTCCTTCGTGCACCGCACCGGTCACGGCATCGGCACCGAGGAGCACGAGGATCCCTACATGGTCGCGGGCAACGCCCTGCCCATCGCGCCCGGCTTCGCGTGGAGCGTGGAGCCCGGCATCTACCTGCCCGGACGCTTCGGCCTCCGGCTCGAGGACATCGTCGTCGCCACGATCGACGGCCCGCGCCGCCTCACCCACGCGCCGCGCGACCTCGCGATCGTGCACTGACGTGAAGTTCGACGTCGCCACGCTCCTCGCCCAGTGGGCGGCCGGTGGTCTCGCGTTCTGTTGGCTCACCACCCGCCGCCGCGAGCTCGGGCTGGGCTACGGCTGGTTGCTGCGGATCAGTTACGGCGTGCTCGCCGGACTGTCGCTCGTCGCCGGCGTCGGCGACGGCGGCGCGGGTGCAATCGTGCGCAACGTGGGCACCGCGATCATGGTGCTCGGCGCTGTGTTCGCGTTCGGCGTGTCGTACCGCGCGCCGCGCGCAGGGCATCGGGGCCTTCGATCCCCGGCTCGACCTCGTCGCGCCGATCGCCGGCCTGCTCGGGTTGTTCGGCGCGGCGACGTTCGTGGGGGGCGACTACTCGCTCTCCCTTGCCCGGCTGCTGATCGGCGCGCTGTTCCTCGGCGCCGTGTCCGACGCGATGCTGCTCGGCCACTGGTATCTCGTGCAGCCCGGCCTCTCGCGCGATCCGATCCGCGAGCTGGTGAGGGTGGTCGGCGGGCTGTGGCCCTTCGAGCTGGTGGTGTGGCTGATCCCGCCGGGGATGATCTCGGTGCTCGACGGCACCGTCGAGGACGGCTACGGCGGGCTCATGGGCTGGATGTGGGTGGTGGCCGCGCTCACCACCATCGGCCTGGTGATCGCCACCTGGTATGCGCTGAAGGAGAAGTCGTACTCCGCGGTGATGGCGGCCACCGGCCTCATGTACCTCGCGATCCTCACCGGCTTCGGCATGGACCTCCTCCCCCGCGCCCTCCTCTCCTAGCGGGAACCCGCGAGGCGGCGGTAGAGGGCGACGAACTCGTCGATGGCGCGGGGCCAGGAGTAACGGGCGACGCGGGCGTGGCCGCGGCTGACGAGCTCCGCGCGCAACGCGTCGTCGGTGAGGACCCGGGCGAGCGCATCGGCCAGGGCGTCGTCGTCGCCGGGGTCGACGAGCACCGCGGCGTCGCCCACCGCCTCGGGCAGCGCGCCGCGCTCGTGGTCACCACCGGGATCCCGGCTCGCATCGCCTCGAACGGTGGGTGGCCGAAGCCTTCGTCGAGCGACGGATAGGCGAGCACCGCCGCGCCCGCGAGCAGGTCGGCCCGTTCCTGCTCGCTGACGTAGCCGAGCCGCACGATGCGGTCGCGATGCGCGGCGGCGGCGACCGCGGCGTCGTACGCGTCGACCCCCCAGCCGTCGGCGCCCACTACTACCAGGCGGAGCTGGTCGTCGTCGGCGGCGACCGCGTCGAACGCACGCACCAGGGACGGCAGGTTCTTGCGGGGCTCGATGGTGCCGATCGCGATCACGGAGCGGTCGCCGCCCGCGAGCGTGTGGCCGCGCGACGCGTCGCCCGGCAGCTCCTCGCCCGCGACGCCTGCATACACGCGCACGACCCGCTCGGACGCCAACCCGAAGAACTCGCGCACCTGGTCGGCCACGTGATCGCTCACGGTGTGGACGGTCGCCCCGCGCGCGAGCGCGCGCCGAAGCAGGGGCACCAGCTCGGCGGCTTCGGGACGACACAACTCGGGCGACGACACGAACGTCATGTCGTGCACCGTCACGATCACCGGGACCTTCGCGGGCGGGGCCACGAAGTTGGGGGAGTGCACCACGTCGACCGGCCCGGTCCAGTGCTCGATGGTGGGCCAGGGCACCCGGGCCCACAGTTGGTGCACCGCGCGGGCCGGCACCGACGACGTGGCCGGCACCACGCCGGGCGGCAGCACCCCGGCGAGGTCGTCGCGGCCCCGGCGGGAGATCGCGTACCCGTGGAGCTCGACGTCGTCGCGGGCGGCGAGGCCCTCGAACAGGCGCGCAGTCACCTGGCCGATCCCCGTCCGCGGCCCGAGGAGGGCGGCCGCGTCGAGGGCGATTCGCAGTCGGGGCCCCGGTGTCATGGCGCCCGGAGCCTATTGCCAGGGGCCCACTTCCGGACGCGAGGCGGCGGAGTCCGGCCTGGTACCGTCGGTCGGTAGATCCCCTATGACTTCGACCGCATCCGAGCAGTCCATCCGCGTCAGCACGTCCCGGGTCGGGCTGCTCGCCCGCCTCGTGGAGATCTGGCGCTACCGCGAGCTGCTCGTGGCCTTCTCCCGCACAGCGCTCAAGGTCAAGTACAAGAACAGCGTCCTCGGCTTCGCGTGGTCGATGCTCAACCCGGCGATGTACCTCGTCGTCTACTACGTCGTCTTCGACCTGATCCTGGGCTCGGGCATCCCGCACTTCGGGATCTTCCTGCTCGCCGGCATCCTGGTCTGGAACCTTTTCGCCACCTCGTTGAGCGGCGCCACGGGCTCGGTGGTCGCCAACGCGGGACTGGTGCGCAAGGTCGCCTTCCCCCGTGAGATCCTCCCGCTGGCGGCGGTGGGCGCGGCCCTGGTGCACTTCTTCCTGCAGTCGATCGTGTTGGTGATCGCGCTGGTGATCTTCGTGTGGCCCGTGGCGTGGTCGTATGTACCGCTGCTGCCGGTCGCGTTGTTCGCGCTGCTGTTCTTCGTGGCCGCGGTCGGCGTGCTGCTCGGCTCCATCAACGTGTACCTGCGCGACACCGCGCACTTCGTGGAGCTGATCCTCATCGCGTGGTTCTTCATGACGCCGATCGTGTACCCGTACGAGACGGTGGCGAGCAAGCTCGGTTCCAAGAGTTGGGTGTTCCTGCTCAACCCGATGACCGACATCGTCATCACGTTCCAGCGCGCGATCTACGGCACGACCGAGGGCGTGAAGACCACCAACGGCGTCACCGCGGTCACCAAGATCCTCCCCGCCGGCGCCGACCAGTGGTGGTACCTGTGGCACCTCGGCCTGGTGATCCTGGCGTCGGTCGTGCTCACCGTCATCGCGCTCTCGGTGTTCGGGCGGGCCGAGGGCAACTTCGCCGAGGAGCTCTGACGTGACCCCGGCGATCACCGTGGAGAGTGTGTCGAAGCACTTCACCCTCGCCCACGAGCGGTATCCGTCGCTCAAGGAGCGGCTCATCCACTTCGGGCGCACACCCCACGAGGAGTTCTGGGCGCTCCGCGACGTCAGCATCGAGATCCCCCAGGGCTCCACGGCCGGCCTGCTCGGCCACAACGGCTCGGGCAAGTCCACGTTGCTGAAGTGCGTGGCCGGCATCCTGCGCCCGTCGAGCGGGCAGATCACGACGCGGGGACGCCTCGCCGCGCTGCTCGAGCTGGGCGCCGGCTTCCAGACCGAGCTCACCGGGCGCGAGAACATCTACCTCAATGGCTCGATCCTCGGCATGTCGCGCAAGGAGCTGGCGCGTCGCTTCGACGACATCGTCGCCTTCGCCGAGCTCGAACGGTTCATCGACACCCAGGTGCGCTTCTACTCGTCGGGGATGTACGTTCGGCTCGGCTTCGCCATCGCGGTGAACGTGGAGCCCGACATCCTCCTCGTCGACGAGGTGCTCGCGGTCGGCGACGAGAACTTCCAGCGCAAGTGCCTCGACCGCGTGGAGCAGTTCCAGCGCGAGGGTCGCACGATCGTGGTGGTGTCACACTCGCCCGACCTGGTGCGGCGCATCTGCCAGACCGCGGCGGTGCTCGACCACGGCGATCTCGTGGCGTGGGGTGACCCCGACGAGTGCGTGAAGGTGTTCCGCGAGCACCTACGCATGACGCCGCCGCCGCCCAAGCCGGGCGAGGCGCCGGCGGTCCACGACATCCTGCGCATCACCGACGTGCAGCTGCTCTACCCGGGCCGCCCCGGGCGCGACCACCTCGAGCCGGGTGAGCCGCTGGAGGTGCGCGCCGATTTCGTTGTCGACCTGCCGGTCACCGATCCGGTGTTCACGATGCTCATCCACGACAGCGAGGGCCGTCAGATCCACGGTTCGAGCACCGCGGCCGAGGACGTGCACGCCGGCACCTGCGACGGGCCGGGCCGCGTGTCGTTCCACTTCGACCAGATCCCGCTGTTCGACGGTGACTACGCGATCACGCTGTGCGCCACGTCGAGCGACGGCAACTACATCTACGACTGGCACGAGCAGCGCTACCGCTTCACCGTGCGCGACCCCAAGCGCAGCTTCGACACCGTCGACTTCCCGGTGCACATCACGATCGCGCCGCGGCTGTCGAGCGATCACCTCACCTGATGGGGTCGGCCACCCCGAAGGTTCGGGTCGTCGTGCTCAACTACGACGGCGGTGACATGACCGTCCGTTGCCTGCGCGCGCTGCGCGAGCTCGACTGGCCCCAGGACCGCCTCGAGGTGCTCATGGTCGACAACGCGTCGATCGACGGCCTGGTGCCGCGGGTGCGCAAGGAACTGCCCGTGGGTGCGCGTGGAGGAGCTGCACGCGCAACCGAGGCTTCGCGGGCGGATCCAACGCCGGCCTCCGCGACCTCGACGACGTCGACTACGTGGCCCTGCTCAACAACGACACCGTCCCCGATCGCAACTGGCTGCGCCCGCTCGTCGACGCGCTGGAAGCCGATGCCGGCCTGGGCGCCGCGTGCTCGAAGATGGTCTTCGCCCCGTCGTTCGTGGCGCTCACCGTCGACGCCCCCACCTTCCGGGCCCAGGGCGACGGTCGGGACCTCGGCGTGCGCATCACCGGGCTCGCGGTCGACGGCGCGGAGGTGTGGGGGAGCACGCAGTTCGCCGCTGGTTGCCACGTCACCAACACGCGGGGCACCGGCGACCAGGAGCTGTGCTGGACCGATGCCCACGCCGAGGTGCGGGTGCCGGTCGCGCCGGGCGCTCCGGTGCCCGCCGCGGTGGAGATCGAGCTCTCGGCCGAGAAGGCGAAGCGGGTCACGTTGATCGCCGGCGGCGATCCGCTCACGGTGGAGGTGGGCGCCGACCCCGCGTGGGTGACGGTGCCGATCGCCGGCGAGGCGTTCGACGTGATCAACAACGTGGGGTCGCGGCTCGTGCTCGGCGGCTACGGCGGCGACCGCGGCTTCCTCGAACCCGACCGTGGTCAGTACGCGCAGCCCGAAGAGGTCTTCGCGTGGTGCGGCGGCGCGGCGCTGCTGCCGGCGCGCTACCTGCGCGAGGTCGGCATCTTCGACGAGCGCTACTTCATGTACTACGAGGACACCGATCTCGCCTGGCGCGGCCGCCTCGCCGGATGGCGCTACCAGTACGTGCCCGAGTCGCTGGTGCGTCACGAGCACGCCGCGAGCTCGAAGGAGGGTTCCACGCTCTTCACGCACTACGTGGAGCGCAACCGGTTCCTCACCCTCGCGCGCAACGCGCCGTGGTCGATGCTCACCGAGGCGCTGCGGGTGTTCCTGCGCGACACGCTCGTGATCTTCAAGCACCAGGTCCTCGCGCCGGTGCGCCGCCGCGGCCTGCCCGACCCCGATCTGGTGAAGCGGCGCCTGCGCGCGGTGCTCGCGTTCGCCAAGCTGATGCCCGCCACGTTGCGCGCCCGACGCGCCCAGCGCGTGTCGGCGCAGGAGCGCCAGGCGATCGTCGACCGGTGGGCAGTGCCGCAATGAGGATCGCGGTGTTCAACGCGCACTGGGCGACCCTCGGCGGGGGTGAGCAGCTCGCGGGTGGGATCGCCGCGGCCCTGGCCCGTCATCACGATGTCGAGCTGCTGGTGAACGAGCCGTTCGACACGGTCCACGCGTCGGAACGGCTGGGCTTCGCGCTCACCGAGTTGCCGCAGCGGAAGATCAATCCCGGGCAGCGCTCGCTGCTCGACGCCACCGCGGGCTTCGACCTGCTTGTCAACACGTCGTTCGCGAGCACCTCGGCGCACAGCGCGCGCCGCGGCCTGTACTACGTGCACTTCCCGGTGCCCGACGGCCGCGCCGTGGGCCGCGACGCGCTCTGGTGGCGCTACGGGCTTCCCAACCCGCTGGCGGGCTGGATCGAGCGATCGTACGGCTTCTGGCTCGCGGAATTCTCGGGCCAGGGCAGCTGGACGATGGGCGACGCCTGGATCGACCTCGTGATTCCCCGCGGCGTGGAGCTGGAGTTCGGCTGTCGGATCGGCGCGACCGCATGGCCGCCCGGCCGCAGCCCTCTCGTCAAGCTGACGATCGACGACGAGGTGGTGTTCGAGGGCTCGGTCGCGGGCAAGGTGCCGATCCGTCGCGTCGTCACGGGCCGCGGTGTCGCCGACCCCGTGCGCGTCCACGTCGAGTCCGACACGTTCGTGCCGCGCCTCGACGTCGGGGGGGACGACGACCGTCACCTCGGCGTGGTCGTGTCGCACGCCTACCTCGGCCGCCGCTGGCCGCAGCCCTGGCCCCGGCGCGCAGGTGGTATCGCCACCGCGCCGATGCAGGGCTTCTCCAACGAGTTCCTCGAGTCGTACGACACCGTGCTCGCCAACTCGCCCTACACCGCGCGCTGGACGGAGAAGCTGTGGGGTCGTGCCGCCGAGGTGCTGCCACCGCCCGTGCAATTGCGCGCTCCGGGCGTCAAGCGCAACCTGATCCTCTCCGTCGGTCGGTTCTTCCCGCCGGGCGAGGGTCACTGCAAGAAACAGCTCGAGCTGGTGCAGGCGTTCCGCGCCGCGCGCGAGCAGGGCCTCGACGACAGCTGGGAGCTCGCGCTGGTCGGCGGCTGCAACAAGGACCATCGCCGCTACGTCGAAGACGTGCGCGAGGCCGCGATCGGCCTGCCCGTGTCGTTCCACGTGAACGCACGCGGCGAGGACCTCGGCGAGCTCTACGAGGCCGCGTCGGTGTTCTGGCACGCCGCCGGTCTCGGCGAAGACCTCGACGCCCATCCCGACCGGCTGGAGCACTTCGGCATCTCCACGGTGGAGGCGATGTCGGCGGGCGCGGTGCCCGTCGTCTACGAGGAGGGCGGTCCCGCCGACCTCGTGACCGAGGGCGGGTGCGGGCGTACCTACTCCACCCCCGAAGACCTCGCGCGTGCAACGATCTCGCTGCTGCGCACCCCGGGGGAGCTGTCCCGCTGTTCCCAGGCGGCGCGCGACTATGCGGGGCGGTTCGCGTTCGACGTGTTCGCGGACCGCATCAACGACGTGGTCCGCCGCGTCGAGGGGGGGACTGATGATGATGTTCCGCGCGACACCGCGCTATCCGATCCCGGCCGCACCGAGCACGGCCGACAAGGTCGTGACGCGCCTCGGCACGTTGGCGATCCTGTGCCCGGTGTGCGGACGCGCCGGTCTCGCTCGCGGCTTCGGGGCGAACCTGCGCGAGACCGGGCGCTGCTCCCGTTGCGGCGCGACCAATCGCAACCGGCAGCTTGCCGCGGCCGCGTGCCAGGCTCTCGCCGATCGCGCGCACAAGGGGCTGCGCAGTCTCGTCGACCTGCGGTCGCTGTCCGGCGTGGTCGTCTACAACACCGAGGCGCAGGGCGCGCTGCACGACATGCTGCACACGATGCCCGGCTACCTCTGCAGCGAGTACCTGGGTCCCGACCACGAGCCCGGCGAGGTGGTGGGCCACACCCGTCACGAAGACCTGCAGAGCCTCTCGTTCGCCGACGAGTCCATCGACCTCGTGCTCTCGTCAGACGTGTTCGAGCACGTACCCGACCCGTACCGCGGCCACGCCGAGATCTGGCGGGTGCTGGGCAGCGGCGGGCACCACGTGTTCACCGTGCCGTTCCACCAGCACTCGCACCTCGACGACGTGCGGGCCCGCATCACCGCCGACGGCGAGCTGGAGCTGCTCGCGGAGCCGATCAACCACGACGACCCGGTGCGCCCCGAGGGCGTGCTGGTGTTCACCATCTTCGGGCTTGAGATGCTCGTGAAGCTGGCCGAGCTGGGGTTCGACACGCAGATGTACCGGTTGTGGAACCCGGTCCAGGGCATCGTCGGCCCCAACGCGCTGGTCTTCGACGCCCAGAAGGTCGCCCGCCCGAGCTGACGCGGTCGCGCAGCTGCGCTCAGGTCCTGGCGGCGAGGGGTTCCCACCACCATCGATTGTCGTGGTACCAGGCAACGGTCTCCTCGAGGGCCTCGTCGAGGGAGCGCTCCTTGCGCCAGCCGAGCTCCGTCACCTTGGTGATGTCGACCGAGTACCGACGGTCGTGGCCCAGGCGGTCCTCCACGTAGCTCACCGACTCCTCGCCCTTGCCGAGCAGCGCGAGCAGCTTGTCGACCAGCTCGCGGTTCGGGGTCTCGTTCCCGGCGCCGATGTTGTAGATCTCGCCCGCTTCGCCGTGGTCGAGGACCACGCGAACGCCCGAGCAGTGGTCGTCGACGTAGATCCAGTCGCGCTCGTTGAGGCCGTCGCCGTAGAGCGGGATCGGCTTGCCGTCAAGGAGGTTGGTGGTGAACAGGGGGATCGCCTTCTCCGGGTACTGGTAGGGCCCGAAGTTGTTGGTGCAACGCGTCACCAGCACCGGCAGCCCGTATGTGGCGTGGTACGACAGCGCGATGAGGTCGGAGCCTGCCTTCGACGCCGAGTACGGCGAGCGGGGCTCGAGCGGGTCGGTCTCCTTCGAGGAGCCCACCTCCACCGAGCCGTACACCTCGTCGGTGCCGATGTGCAACACCCGGCCGATCTCCAGGATGCGCGCGGTGTCCATCACAACGTTGGTACCGAAGCAGTTGGTGTGCACGAAGTCGTCGGGGCCGAGGATCGACCGGTCGACGTGGCTCTCGGCCGCGAAGTGCACCACCGTGTCGTGGCCGCGCATCGCCTCTTCGATCGTGGGGCGGTCGCAGATGTTGCCCTGCACGAACGAGTAGCGCGGGTCGTCGTCGACGTCGCGCAACGTCGACAGGTTGCCCGCGTAGGTGAGCGCGTCGTACACGGTCACCGAGTCGTCGCTGTGCGCGAGCACGTGACGTACGAAGTTGGAACCGATGAACCCGGCGCCGCCGGTGACGAAGATGCGCATCGTCCGAACGCTCCGAGAAGGGAAGGTCAAATGCGCAGCGACGCGTGGGGTCGCAGCGCGGGGTCGAGCTCGGCGCGGCGCGGGTTGGCCTGGTCGCGCGCCGAGAGGGTGGGCGAGGCGACGCCCCAGTCGGCGCCGATCGCGGGGTCGTCCCACGCGACACCGAGCTCGTCGGCCGGGTTGTAGTAGCCGTCGACGAGGTAGGTGATGGTCATGTCGGTGAGCGCCGAGAACCCGTGGGCCACGCCCGGCGGGATGAACACGCCGGTGTGGTCGTGGCTGCCATCCGCGCGGCGGCCGAGGTCGAGGAAGAAGGTAGCGCCGTCGGTCGGCGAACCGTCACGCAGGTCGTGCAGCACCATGCGCGCGGTGCCGAACGGCACGTACCAGAAGTCGGCCTGGTGCAGGTGGTAGTGCAGGCCCACGATGGCGCCGGCCTGCCGGTCGGCCCGGTTGGCCTGGATCATCTCCCGGGCGCCGGGCACCCACGAGCGGCGGTAGGTCTCCACGAAGAAGCCGCGGTCATCGCCGAACACCTGCGGCTCCACGATGTAGACGCCCGAGATGGCGTCGCACTCACGGACGTCGGCCACGGTGCCCTTCCTCGTCGAGGTCGACGGCCGAATGATCGCCGAGCATGAGTCGCAGGGCCGCGGTGCGGGCCCCGGAGCCGGTCACCTCGGCCTCCCGGCCGATGAGCGAGTCGACGATCGGCCCCACGCCGGTGATGCGGCAGTCGTCGAGCACCACCGAGTGCTCGAGTTCGCTGCCCCGGATCTCGCAGCGCGCGGCGATCGACGTGAACGGCCCGATCTCGCTGTCGGCCACGATCGCGCCCTCGCCGATCACGACGGGGCCGCGGATGGTGGAGCCGGTGACGCGCGCGCCGCGCTCCACGATCACTTCGCCCTCGAGCTTCGACGCGTCGTCGACCTCGCCGTCGATGCGGGTGGTGATGGTCTCGAGGATGCGACGGTTGCTCTCGAGCAGCGGGTCCTTCTTGCCGGTGTCGAGCCACCAACCCTCGAGCACCGAGTGCACGACGCGGTGGCCGTGGTTGAGCAGCCACTGGATCGCGTCGGTGATCTCCAGCTCGCCGCGTGGTGACGGCTCGATCGAGCGCACCGCCTCGTTGATCGACGCGTCGAACAGGTACACGCCCACCAGCGCGAGGTCCGACGGCGGGTCCTTGGGCTTCTCGACGAGGCGCACCACCTCGCCCGCGGCGTCGACTTCGGCCACGCCGAACTGCGTGGGATCCTCGACGTGGGCGAGCAGGATCTGCGCCGAGGGACCGTCGGCTGCAGCCGTGACCGTGCTGCGTGACGCGCCGAACGACTGCACCAGCTCCACCAGGCCCTGCTGGAGCATGTTGTCGCCGAGGTAGAGCACGAACTCGTCGTCGCCCAGGAAGTCGGAAGCGATGAGCACGCAGTGGGCGAGGCCGAGCGGGGCCTCCTGCGGGATGAAGGTGGGGGTGATGCCCCAGCGGGAGCCGTCGCCGACCGCGGCCTTGATCTCGTCGCGGGTGTCGCCCACCACGAAGCCGATCTCGGTGATCCCGGCCTCGACCATGGCCTCGATGCCGTAGAACATGATCGGCTTGTTGGCCACCGGCACCAGCTGCTTGGCGCTCGTGTGGGTGATGGGCCGCAGACGCGTGCCGGCCCCGCCCGCCAGGATCAAGCCCTTCATGAGGGCACAGGTTTACCACCTGCCGGGGCGTCGCTTCGCTTCCGGTCCCGCTTACGGCCCGTCGCCGCGTCGCCTGCCGAGCGCCAGGTGGACCCAGTCCGCGGCGGCCAGCAGCATGACCAGGCCGGAGCCTGCGCCACCTGGTGTGTCGCGGGGCTGTCGTGGGTCGAGTCCCACAACGACGAGGGATCAAAGCGCCAGGCTTCGCGGGATGCCGCGGCCCTGGCAGCAGTCGGGCCGGCCTGGTCGACCGGAAGAGGGTTCGGGCAGGCGGAGGCGAGCACGAGCGGGCCTACGCCGGGACCCTGGGCAGGCTGAGGCGCGGGTCCCATGCCACCCATCCGAACGTCGAGTACTGGTTCGACGACCCGGCATTGAAGGCACGCCCATGCCGAGCAACGCGGTCGACGGGTGCACGCGGACATCTGAACGCCAGTGTGGTGGCGACCCGGCGATCGGGAGGAGCCTTCGGGCGCGTGAGGTTCGGGGCGGCTCGACGATCGGGGCATAGAGTACCGGCGCTATGACGCCACAGACCCCCCTGGTGTCGATCGTCTCGCCCGTGTACCAGGAGGAAGCGGGGATCGACGAGTTCCACCGCCGCCTCGTCGCCGCGCTGGAGCCGCTCGCCCCCGGGGTCGCGTTCGAGGTCGTCTACGTGAACGACGGCAGCACCGACGCGTCGCTCGCTCGGCTGCACGCGATCGCCGCCGCCGACGCGCGCGTGCACCGTGGTGAACCTGGCCCGCAACTTCGGTCACCAGGTCGCGCTCAGCGCGGGCATCGACACCGCGGTGGGCGACGCGGTCGTGGCCATCGACTCCGACCTGCAGGACCCGCCCGAGGTCATCACCGAGATGATCGAGCGCTGGCGCGAGGGATACCAGGTCGTCTACGGCGTGCGCACCAAGCGCGCGGGCGAGACCCGCTTCAAGCTGTGGACGAGCAAGCTCTACTACGGCCTCATCGACCGCATGGCCGAGGTGCGCCTCCCGCACCAGGCGGGCGACTTCCGTCTGCTCGACCGCCAGGTCGTCGACGTGCTGAAGGACATGCCGGAGCGCAACCGCTACCTGCGCGGCATGGTCGCGTGGGTCGGGTTCCGGCAGTGCGCGGTGGAGTACGACCGCGACCCGCGCTTCGCCGGCAGCACGAACTACACGCTGCGCAAGATGGTGCGCCTCGCGTTCGACGGCATCACCAGCTTCTCGGAGCGTCCGCTGCGCCTGGCCACCAACCTCGGCCTGCTGGTGATGGCGGTCGCGTTCCTGTTCGCGGCGTGGGTGATCGTCTCCACGATCGTCGACGACTCGAGCGGCAAGGGCTGGCCGTCGCTGATGGCTGTGGTCGCGCTGCTCGGCGGCATCCAGCTCCTGTGCATCGGCGTGCTCGGCGAGTACGTCGGGCGCATCTACCGGGAGACCAAGGGCCGACCGCTCTACATCGTCGCCGACGTGGTGGGCCGCGACGCCGACGCCGCACCGGACGCGCGGTGAGCGACGAACGCATGTCGGACGGGTGCGAGCCGACGGTCTCGGTCTGCATCCCCACCTACAACGGGGCGGAGTTCGTCGGGCGCACCATCGCGTCGGTGCTCGACCAGGACTTCGACGACTACGAGATCGTCTTCGGCGACGACGGCTCCACCGACGGCACCCTCGACGTGTTGCACGCGGTCACCGACGAGCGGGCCCGCATCGTGCCCGGCGTGTCGGGCCTCGGTGCGCCTGCCAACTTCAACCGGCTCATCGACGCGGCCCGCGGGCGCTACGTGAAGCTGCTCTGCCAGGACGACATGCTCTACCCCGACTGCCTGTCGAAGCAGGTGGCGGCGATGGAGGCGGGCGCCGATCGCAACGTCGTGATGGTGTCGTGCCAGCGCGACATCGTCGACGACCAGGACCGCGTCGTGTACCGCGACCGGGGCTGGAAGCATCCCACCGGCATCGTCGACGGCGGCGAGGCGATGCGGGCCAACGTGCGCGCGGGCACCAACGTGCTCGGCGAGCCGTCGGCCACGCTCTGCCGCCGCGACGTGCTCGAACGGGTCGGCGGC
Source organism: uncultured Actinomycetes bacterium (assembly GCA_963782705.1). Taxonomy (GTDB): domain Bacteria; phylum Actinomycetota; class Acidimicrobiia; order IMCC26256; family DASPTH01; genus CAVRGQ01. The sequence continues at coordinate 14,560 of CAWAKX010000005.1, forward strand.
TACTCGCTCGACCAGAGCTACATGGTCGACCTCGACCTCTGGATGCGCCTGCTGCGCGAGGGCAACCTCGCATTCATCCGCGAGGCGCTGTGCACCTTCCGGGTGTCGCGCATGTCGTGGAGCTCACAGCTCGCCCGGCACCAGGCCAAGGAGGCGCGCCGGTCGCTGAAGGCGATCCGGGCCGAGCACCCCGAGGCGGTGCGCGCCGTCGACCTGGCGATCGGGTACCCGAAGCCCACGCTGCTGTCGCTGGCGCGGCGTGCGGTGTTCGCGTTCAGCCCCAAGCTGCCCGAGCACGAGCACCACGAGGACACGGCCTCAGCGGCCGAGGTCCGCGAGCGTCTCGGCCCGTAGCTTCGCCACGCCCGCGTCGCCGAGCTCGGTGCGCACCTGCTTCGCGTAGTCGCGTAGGTCGTAGAACACGAAGCGCCCGTTGGGGCTCGGACGACTTGCGGACGCCGGGCGTGTCGCCAATCGCCGCCTGCACCTCGGACTCGATCTCGGCTGCGCGCTCCGGGTAGCCGAGGCGGTCGATCCACAGCCCCCGGAAGCCGACCGCGGTGATCGCAGCGAGCATGTCGGGCGTGGGCTTCTTCACCACCTGGGCCTGCCAGTCGGCGGCGCGGCCCTTGACGCCGCCGTAGCCCCAGTTGAGATCGCTGGAGTGCACGTAGCCGCGGAGCGGGTCGTAGTCGATCATCCCGTACGGCGGCACGTCGAGCTCCCCTTCGGGGAACGGCAGGTACGGGAGCTGGAACACCGACTGCCCGGGGCCGAGCGTGTCCTCGATCTCCTTCACGAACACCGCGTCGGAGTTCCACTCGTTCGCGAAGTTGTTGGTGTTGGGGACGATCGCCTTGCTGGTCTGGTCGAAGATGCCGATGCCCACGAGCAGCAGCGCGAACGCGCCGGCCACGATGCGCTTGTACGGGAACTCACGCGTGCGGGCGACCACCCGGTCGAGGAACAGGGCGACGGCCACCAGCGCGAAGAACGCGATGAACACGCTGATGCGGTTCCAGGCCCGGATCTCCTTGAGGCCGGCGAAGCCGAGCACCCACGAGAACCCGCCGGTGACGCCGAAGAGCATTGCCATCGCGGTGAGCGCAGCGAGGCGGAACAGCAGCGGTGGCGAGCGGTCGCGGTCGCGGCGTCCGACTCCGGCGAGGAGCAGGACGAGCAGCCCGAGGAACCCGAGCGCGCCGATCACGCCGAGGAACTGTGTGGCTTCGGAGTTGTTCGCCGCCCGGAACACCCGGTTGGTGATCTTGCCGAGCAGATCGACGCGGTAGCCGGGGATGGGGCTGAGCATCTGGATGGGGCGCAGCGCGTACAAGTCGCTCTCCTCCACCGACCGCTGCGCGACGACTTCGTTCTTGCCGTGGTCGCGCCAGTAGAGGAGCGACGGGCTGAGGTTCACGAGGAGTCCGAAGCCGATGATCCCGATGAGGATCACGCCCGAGACCAGCGGTCGCCACTCGCGCGCCATCAGCAGACGCACGCCGCCGGTGGTGAGGACCAGCGTGGCGAGGAACGCCGCGTAGTACACGCCGGTCGACGCGATGACCAGACACGCGATCACCAGCCACACGGTGGCGAGACGCTTCACGCGGAAACGCACGTGCGTGCCGCCGTTGCCGGTCTCGGCGGGCCCGTCGACCTCGGCGAAGAACGGCGGCGCCTGACGCCACACCATCACGCACAGCAGGCACGCGACCGGCACCATGAAGTAGCCCGACAGCGTGAGGTGCCAGGTGCCGCGCAGGAAGTGGTACGGCAGGAACGTGTAGAGCATCGCGACCACGAACGCCATCCGGCGCGACGACGCCGAGGTAGCGCACCACGAAGAACGCGCTCAACGCCACGAGCACGAAGGTGGCGAAGTAGTAGAGGTTGGTCACCAGGACCGGGTCGTGGGAGAAGAACCCGAGCACCTTGATGGCCAGCCACTGCAGGTTGTCGGCGCCGATCGGGAAGTCGTGGTGGTCGTACCCGACGGGCCAACCGACGCGGGGGTTGTACTGGTACCACCCCGTCTCGATGATCGACTTCACCTCGGCGATCTGGGCGATGCCGTCGCGCTGGTAGAGGAAGGGCAGCCGCAGCGGCATGTCCCAGATGCGGAAGATCCACGCGGTGAGCAGCGCCGAGATCGCGGTGACGATCGCGCCGTCACGGGCCTGGAGCAGCCACCAGCGACGGGTCCACACCACGGGCTGCTCGGCCGGGCGGGTGACCATCGCTCCGTCGGGCGTCTCGGCCGTCACGAGGGGTTCCGGGTGCGTCGGGGGAGACGAGGTCATGTGCAGGAGTGCGGCCGGGGTCCGCGAACGGCGCGGGGCGGCGGCTGGCTCCGTACCTTAGACGCACGCCCTGTGACGCCCGGGGCGCGGACCGGCCCCTAGGATCGGCGCTTCGCCGAGCGCCGGGATACGGGAGCAGGCACGTGGGTGCAACAACGGCGTGCCGCGCATGCGGTGCGGGCGAATTCGTCACACGGCACGAGGCCCCCGAGACCATGTACGGCACGGGCGAGCGCTTCACCTACGGCGAGTGCGCACGGTGCGGCTCGCTCACCCTGCTCGACCTCCCCGACGACCTCGCGCCGTACTACCCGGCCGACTATCTGAGCATGACGACCGATCCGGCCGCGCTCTCCACGCCGGTGCGCACCGCGATCCGCGTGGTGTCGAAGTCGATGCTGCGCGGCAACGGCACGGTCGCGGCGACGGCCCGCACGCTGGTGCCCGCGCGCCAACTGCGCACGCTCGTGACCATCCTCCGGTCGGTCGCGCGCGTGCCCGGCGACCGGCCGGCGACCATCCTCGACGTCGGCACCGGTTCGGGCATGGTGCCGGTCGCCATCGCCGCGGCCGGTGGCTTCGAGGTGGTGGGCATCGACCCGTTCGCGGCCGAGAGTCGCCGCCTCGGCGACCACGCCGAGCTGCGCGCGGTCGGGCTCGAAGAGGTCGACGGCGCCTACGACCTCGTGATGCTGCACCACTCGCTCGAGCACGTGCCCGACCCGGTCGCGACGTTGCGCGACGCCGCGGCGCGCCTGGAGCCCGGCGGCACCGTGCTGGTGCGGGTGCCCACCGTCTCGTCGTACGCGTGGCGCGAATACGGCGTCGACTGGGTGCAGCTCGACCCGCCCCGTCACGTGTGGCTCCCGAGTCGCGACGGGCTGGCCCGCGCCGCGGAGCTCGCGGGCCTCGAGGTGGTGAGCAGCTACGACGACGCCAGCGAGTTCCAGTTCTGGGGGAGCGAGCAGGTACGCCGCGGCGTGGTGCTCATGGATCCCACGTCGCACTTCCGCGACGCGAAGGCGTCGTCGTTCAGCCGCTCGGAGCTGGCGGGCTGGCGCAAGCGCGCCGACGAGCTCAACCGCGAGGGCGACGGCGACCAGGTCGTCACGTACCTGCGCGCCGCGAGCTGACGGAACAGCCGTCGATGCGGTCCCGCGGGAGCGCATCGCGCCTTGCCTGGTGCGCGCTTGTCCGGGTAGTAGACGAACATACGTTCGTGCCCACTTCCCCATTCGAGTCGAGGAGCCGGTGATGGCGCTCACTGCGATGCGGGAAGACGTACGGAACGCATCGGGCTCGCCTGGGGACCTTCCGCTGGAGCGGATCGAGGCGGAGCTCACCGAACTCGCCGGGCACCTGGCGGCCGGCGAGTGCCGCTGGCTGTTGTTGGTGGCGGAGTTCGACCGGCGCGCGGGCTGGGAGCAGTGGGGGTGCCGGTCGTGCGTGCAGTGGCTGTCATGGCAGTGCGGTCTCGGCGGGCGCCCGGCGAGGGAGAAGCTGAGGGTCGCGCACGCGCTCGACTCCTTGCCGGTGATCACCCGCGAGTTCGCGGCGGGCCGGTTGAGCTACTCGAAGGTCCGGGCGTTGACGAGGATCGCGACCGCGGGCAACGACGCCGAGCTGGCCGACCTCGCGATGCACGCCACGGCGGTCCAGGTGGTCAATGCGAGCGACCGGGCCCGCACCATCCCGCCGCCTTGCGACGCGCGGTGCATCTCCGCGATCAGGGATGCCGATTCCCCGGATGCGGGGAACGGTCCTTCGTCGACGTGCACCACGTTCGCCATCGCGCCCACGGTGGCCGCAACACGCTCGCCAACCTCGTCGAGCTCTGCTGGCACCACCACCGCCTCGTCCACGAAGGCGGTTGGACGCTCCGCTTCGACGGCGGCCGCAACCTCGTCGCGGTCGATCCTCACGGTGAGCCACTCCCCGCGGTCCCCTGCACGAGCGGATCGGTCGACGGGCTCCGCCGCCACACCCGCAGCCGCGGCGCCGCGGTGGATGCGGGCACGGCCGTCGCGCGCTGGCACGGCGATCACCTCGACCTCCAACATGTGATCGACGCGCTCGGCTGTCTCCAACGACGCGCGTCCTGAGTCGTCTCGACGGTCGGTAGGCTCGCCTGCGCATGGCCATCCGCCGGGCGGGAGCGTTCCTCGCCATCGTGACGCTCCTCGTGTCGGGCACGCTGTCGGGCGCCACCCTCGCGCCCGAGGCTGGCGCCGCCGAGAAGGCCACGTGGGACCCGCGCATCGCGGGCATCGCCAAGGAAGTGGCGAAGCTGCGCAAGCTCGACTTCGAGCACCCGGTGCCGGTCACCTTCCTGAGCTCGAACGAGTTCGACAAGAAGGTCACCGTCGACGCCGACAAGCTCTCGAAGAAGGCCAAGCAGAGCTACGCGCAGTCCACGGGCCAGCTCGCCGCGCTGGGCCTGGTGCCTCACGACACCGATCTCGTGGAGTCGGAGAACGCGCTGCACAGCTCGTCGGTGCTGGCGTTCTACTCGCCGGGGAAGAAGAAGTTCTACGTGCGCGGTACCGAGGTCGACACGCCGAACGCGAAGGTCACCATCGCCCACGAGCTCACCCACGCGCTGCAGGACCAGCACTTCGACCTCACAAAGCTCGAGAAGCAGGCGTCGAAGACCCATTCGTCCGACGCGCTGCGGTCCCTCGTGGAGGGCGACGCGGTGCGCATCCAGAAGCTGTACCTGAAGACCCTGCCCGACGCCGAGCAGAAGACCTACGACAGTGAGAACGCCTCCGACGTGAAGCAGGCGCAGGACCAGTCCGATGCCGCCGACGTGCCCGAGGCGCTGCAGGTGTTGCTGGAGGCGCCGTACGCGTTCGGCGACTCCATGCTGCAGGTCGTGCTGGCCGACGGGCACGAGTCGGAGCTCGATGCGCAGTTCCGCTCGCCCCCGAAGAACGACCTCGCCTACCTCGATCCCGTCACGCTGGTCGACGGCGCGAAGTTCACGGACGTCTCGACGCCGGTGTTGAGCAAGGGCGAGAAGCAGGTGGGCAAGCCCGACAGCTTCGGCGCCTTCGCGCTCTACCTCGTGCTCGCGCAGCAGCTTCCCGTCGACGAGGCGCTGCGCGTGGCCGACGGCTGGGGCGGTGACGCGATGGTCGGATACACCAAGGACGGGCAGCAGTGCGTGCGCGCCGCGTTCGCCGGCCGCACGCCCGCCGACACCGGCGCGATCGCCGATGGTCTGCAGACCTGGGCGGCGGCGCAACCCGAAGGCAGCGCCGCCGTCGAGCAGGGCCGAGGCCGGGTGGTGCTCTCGGCGTGCGACGTGGCCGAGGCGCGGGCCGCGCCGAAGCACACGGCCGACGAGGCGCTGATCCTCGCCGCCAACCGCAACGGGCTGCTGGGCGTGCTCATGGACCAGGGCGCACCGAGTGCGGTGGCGAGCTGTGCCGCCGACGACACGGTGGCGGATCCGCTGTTCCAGCCGTTGCTCGCGCAGTCGGCGGCCGATCCCACCGCGGAGCCCGACCCCGACTCGCTGTCGGCCCTGCGCAGCCCGGGTGCAGGAGATCTTCGCCAAGTGCCTCACGAGCAGCCGCGCCTGATCGCTGGTCGGTCAGGGCCCGGTCAGGCGATGAAGTACTTGGCCTCGGGGTGGGGGACGATGATCGCCGAGGTGCTCTGCTCGGGGTCGAGCTGGAACTCCTCGGTGAGCTTCACGCCGATGCGGTGCAGCTCGAGCAGGTCGTCGAGCTTGGCCTGGTCGTCGAGGTCGGGGCACGCGGGGTAGCCCCACGAGTAGCGCGAGCCGCGGTACTGCTGGCGGAACAGGCCGGCGAGCGACGGGCCGTCCTCGTTGGCGAACCCCCACTCCTCACGGATGCGGCGGTGCCAGTACTCGGCGAGCGCCTCGGTCATCTCGACCGAGAGCCCGTGGGTGAGCAGGTACTCCTGGTAGCGGTCGGCGTCGAACAACGCGCGCTCGCGCTCGGTGGCCCGTGACCCCATCGACACCACGTGGAACGCCGCGTAGTCGGCGTCGCCGCTGTCGATGGAGCGGAAGAAGTCGGCGATGCACAGGAAGCGCTCGCCGCGCTGGCGCGGGAACGAGAAGCGCAGCCGCTCGTTGCGGCGGTCGTCGTCGGTCCACACCACGAGGTCGTTGCCGTCGGCGTTGACCGGGAAGTAGCCCCACACCGCGGCGGGCACCAGCCACCCCTGGGCCTTCGCCTCGTCGAGCTGTTCGCGCAGCACCGAGCGGATGCGGTCCTTGAAGTCGGTGTCGCTCTCGGTGATCGTCTTGTCGGGCCGGAAGCCCCACTGGTTGCGGAACAACGCGGTCTCGTTGACGAAGCCGGCGATGTCGTCGAGCGAGATGCCCTTGGCGACGCGCGACCCGAGGAACGGTGGCGTGAACACCTCGACGTCGGTGGCGACGTCGGAGCGCACGCCCGCCGCGGTCTCGGCCCGCTCGGCCTCCATCTCGGACCGGCGGGGCGGGAGCACCCGGCCGCCGAGCGCCCGGCCGAACTCGGGGTCGAGCGCGCCGCTGCGCTTGCCGTCCATGAGCTGGTCCATGGTGTGCAGACCCTCGAACGCGTCCTTGCCGTAGAAGAGACGCCCGTCGTACACCTGGCGCAGGTCGCGCTCCACGTAGCTGCGGGTGAGCGCGGCGCCGCCGAGCAGCACCGGGATCTCGGCCAGCCCGAGCGTGTTCATCTCCTCGAGGTTCTCGCGCATGATGAGCGTGCTCTTCACGAGCAGGCCGCTCATGCCGATCGCGTCGGCGCCCACCTCGCGCGCCTTGTCCACGAAGGCCGACAGCGGCATCTTGATGCCGATGTTGTGCACCTCGTAGCCGTTGTTGGTGAGGATGATGTCGACCAGGTTCTTGCCGATGTCGTGCACGTCGCCCTTGACCGTGCCGAGCACGACGCGGCCCTTGCCGCCGTCGTCGGCCTTCTCCATGTGCGGTTCGAGGTAGGCGACCGAGGTCTTCATCGTCTCCGCGCTCTGGAGCACGAACGGCAGCTGCATCTCGCCGCGACCGAAGAGATCGCCGACCACCTTCATGCCCTCGAGCAGCACGTCGTTGACGATCGCCAGCGCGGGGAGGGTCTGCAGCGCCTCGTCGAGGTCGGGTTCGAGACCGTCGCGGTCGCCGTCGATGATGCGGTGCTTCAGCCGCTCCTCGACCGACCAGCCGGAGCGGTCCTCCCGCTCCACGGCGGTCGCGTCGACGCCCTCGAACAGGGCCATGAGCTCGGTGAGCGGGTCGTAGCCGTCGCGGCGGCGGTCGTAGATCAGGTCGAGGGTGACCTCGCGGACGTGGTCGTCGATCTTGTGCATCGGGATGATGCGCGCCGCGTGCGCGATCGCGGCGTCGAGGCCGGCTTCGCGGCACTCGTGGAGGAAGACGCTGTTGAGCACGTGACGGATCGCGGGCTTGAGCCCGAAGCTCACGTTGGAGAGGCCGAGCACGGTCGACGCGCCGGGCAGCTCCACCTTGATGCGGCGGATGGCCTCGATGGTCTCGATGGCGTCGCGGCGGAGGTCTTCCTGGCCGGACCCGAGCGGGAAGGTGAGCGCGTCGAAGATGAGGTCACTCGGGTCGAGGCCGTAGCGCTCGATCGCGAGGTCGTGGATGCGCCGGCAGATCGCGATCTTGTGGTCCGCGGTGCGGGCCTGGCCCTCCTCGTCGATGGCGAGGCAGATCACCGCGGCGCCGTACTCGCCGGCCAGGCTCATCACCCGGTCGAAGCGCTTGCCGGGCTCCTCGCCCTCTTCGAGGTTGGCGGAGTTGAGGATCGACTTGCCGCCCGCGTGACGGAGACCCGCCTCCAACACGGCCGGCTCGGTGGAGTCGAACACGAGCGGGAGCGCGGCCTGGGTGGCGAAGCGGCTCGCGATCTCCTCCATGTCGGCGGCGCCGTCGCGGCCCACGTAGTCGACACACACGTCGAGCACGTGCGCGCCTTCCTTCACCTGCTCGCGCGCCATCTGCACGCAGGTGTCCCAGTCGGCCTCGAGCATCGCCTCGCGGAATTTCTTGGAGCCGTTGGCGTTGGTGCGCTCACCGATCGCGAGGTAGGCGAGGTCCTGCTGGAACGTGACCGGGCTGTAGATCGACGAGCACCCGGGCTCCGGGTGTGGCGTGCGGGCCCTGGGGGCGCGGGGGCCGAGGCGTTCGATGACCGCGTGCAGGTGCGCGGGGGTGGTGCCGCAGCACCCACCGACGATGTTGAGGCCGAACTCCTCGACGAAGCGCTCGTGGGCCTCGGCCAACGCGTCGGGCGTGAGGTCGTAGTGGGTGTGCCCGTCGACGATCGACGGCAGGCCCGCGTTCGGCAGGCAGCTGAGGTAGGTGCGGGCGTGCTGCGCGAGGTAGCGCAGGTGCTCGGTCATCTCGGCGGGGCCGGTGGCGCAGTTCAACCCGATCACGTCGGGACGCAGCGCCTCGAGCGAGGTGAGCGCGGCGCCGATCTCCGATCCCACGAGTAGGCGGCCGGTGGTCTCCACGGTCACCTGCACCATGATCGGCACGGTGACGCCCGCGGTGGCCATCGCGCGGCGCGCGCCGATGATCGCGGCCTTGGCCTGGAGCAGGTCCTGCACCGTCTCCACGAGCAACACGTCGACGCCGCCCGCGAGGAGGCCCGCGACCATGGCCTCGTAGTCGTCGCGGAGTTGGACGAAGGGGATCTGGCCGAGCGACGGCAGGCGGGTGCCGGGGCCCATCGAGCCGATCACGAACCGGGGTTGCTCGGGGGTGGAGAAGCGGTCGCAGGCCTCCCTGGCGATGCGCGCCGCGGCCTCGTTGATCGCGTAGGTCTCCTCCGCGATCCCGTACTCCGAGAGGACGAGGGGAAAGGCGCCGAAGGTGGCGGTCTCCACCGCGTCGACGCCGACCTCGAGGTACTCGGCGTGCATCTGGGCGATGAGGTCGGGGCGGGTGAGCACGAGGCGCTCGTTGCACCCCTCCAGCGCCGGGCCGCCGAAGTCGTCGGCGCCGAGGTCGCGGTCCTGCACCCAGGTTCCGAACGCGCCGTCGAACACGAGGACGCGTTGATCGAGGGCGGCGAGGAACTCCGACATGGGGCTCAGGCTACCGGGGCGCCGGAGGCAGCCCCGGAGTGGAAACCGCGACCGAGTGTCAGCCGACGCCGAGGTGGGCGCGGCGACCCATGCGCACCGCGCGGTCGGCCCGGGCCCACAGCTGCTTGTCGCCGGAGCTGTCGCCGTACGCGAACACGTAGGTATCGGCGCCGCAGCCCCAGTCGGCGAGGCAGGCGTCGAGGCGACGCACCTTCTCCTCGCCCCGCACGTTGTGGCCGACGATGCCACCGGTGAGGCGACCGTCGTCGCCGACTTCGAGCTCGGTGGCGAGCACCGCGTCGAAGCCGAGCTCGTCGGCGACCGGGCGTAGGTACGCGGCCAGCGAGGCCGACACGATCACGAGGCGGTGCCCGTGCTCGCGGTGCCAGTGGGCCTGGTCGACCGCCTCGGTGCGCAGGTGGTCGCGCAGGATCTCGCGGGCGAACCGGCGGGCGGTGGCCTCGAAGTCGTCGGCGCGCCGGCCGGTCATGATGTGCGCGAGGGCCGCGGCCTTGAGCTCGTCGCGGGTCCAACGGTCGCGCCCGCCGCCCAGCACCTGCACCGCCGCGGACGTCATCTCCCGCACGAACGTCGAGCCGCCGGCGAACTCGCGCAGGAAGGGCACGAAGTTGTCGCGGGTGGAGAGGGTGCCGTCGAAGTCGAACGCGGCGACCACGGTGGTGGCGCCGGCCCCGGTCTGCTCCACTCCGTCCGTCCCCCCGCCGCTGGTCATTGCCTGCACAGGGTACCGACGACCGGTAACGTCGGCCCCCACCCGGCGCCCGCGCGGTGAACCACCCGCGGCCCGCCGCGACCCACCATGACGCTGCCCCCGCCCGCCACCGACGCCGCCCCGTCGCCGGCTCCGTCCTCCGGGGCGCGCTGGCGGGCCCACCTGCGCATCTGCCGGGTCGACCACTGGTTCAAGAACGTCTTCGTGTTGCCGGGTGTGATCGTCGCCATCGGCATCGCGCCCCACATCGACGAGTCGGACCTCTGGTGGCGGTTCGTGGTCGGCATGCTCGGCGTGTGCCTGGTGGCGTCGAGCAACTACGTCATCAACGAGATCCAGGACGCGCCGTTCGATCTGCACCATCCCACCAAGCGGTTCCGGCCGGTGCCGTCGGGTCTGGTGAACGTGCCCCTCGCCTACGTGCAGTGGATCGTGCTGATGGTGGTGGGCGTCGGGCTGGGCGGCATCGTCACCTGGAAGCTCGCGCTCACGCTGTTCGCGTTCTGGATCGCGGGGTGCCTCTACAACCTGCCCCCGATCCGCACCAAGGACCACGCCTACGTCGACGTCGCGTCGGAGGCGATCAACAACCCGCTGCGCATGCTCGCCGGTTGGTACATCGTGACCGCCACCGTGGTCCCGCCGCTCTCGTTGCTCGTGAGCTACTGGATGATCGGCTGCTACTTCATGGCGGCCAAGCGCTTCGCGGAGTACAACGACTTCCAGCGCACCGGCGACGACGCGGCCCGGTACCGCAAGTCGTTCGCGCACTACACGAGTGAGCGGCTGCTCGTGTCGATCATGTTCTACGCGTCGGCCGCGATGCTGTTCTTCGGCGCGTTCATCGTGCGCTACCGCCTCGAGCTCATCCTGTCGTTCCCGCTCGTCGCGGTGATCATGGCGATGTACCTGCATCTGGCGTTCCGGCCCGACAGCCCGGTCGAGAACCCCGAGAAGCTCTACCGCGAGCGCGGCCTGATGATCGTGCTGGTGGCAACCGTCGTGGTGATGGTCGTGCTGCTGTTCGTCGACCTGCCGTTCCTCGGCGACTGGTTCTCGGCCAGCGTGCACTCGGCGTCGGGGTGAGCACGTGACGGGGGGCCGGCGTTACGCCAGGGGGTTCGCGATCGGCGCGCTCCTCGCGGGCCTGGTGTTCGCGTGGATGGTCACCGACGGCACCTTCGACCCCGGGCACCGCGTGCCGTTCGCCGGCAACTTCTACGACGTGCAGGCCCATCGCATCCTCGAGGGCCACCTCTCGATGCCGAAGGACGTGCTCTCGATCGAGGGCTACGAGCACGACGGCAATTGGTACATGTACTTCGGGCCCGCGCCGGCGTTGCTGCGACTCCCGACCGCCGCCCTCAGCGACTCCCTCGACGGCCGCACCGGCGTCGTGTCGATGCTGCTCGCCTTCGTCGTGCTGATGGTGGCGTTGGGGAGCATCGCGTGGCGGATCCGGCGGTGGGCCCTCGGCGGTGCGGGCACCGACGCGGGCGGCGACGGCAGGGACGTGCGGTCGACGCCCTCGACGAGGTGCTCGCCGCCGCGACCGCATTCGCGCTGGGCGCCGGCACCACCGTCGTCTTCCTCGGGGTCGGCGCGTACGTGTATCACGAGGCGATCATGTGGGGCGTCGCCCTGTCGTTCGCCGCGTTCGCGGCGATCCTCGGCTGGATCGAGACCGCCCGTCCCCGGTTGCTGCTCGCCGCCGGCGCGCTCACCCTGTTCGCGCTGCTCAGCCGCCTGGCGGTGGGCATCGCTCCCGCCGTCGCCCTGCTGCTGCTCGCCCTGATCTTGGCGATCGTCCGGCTGTGGCCGAAGGCGCGCGGGCTCGCCGCCCACCTCGGGGTGGCCGGTGACGGGATCTCCTGGCGCGTGGTCGGCTGGCTGGTCGCCGCGGCCGCCGTGCCCCTCGGCCTCTACGCGGTGGTCAACCTGGCGAAGTTCGGCACCCTGTTCAGCGTCCCCTACGACCACCAGGCCGCCAACGAGCTGGTCGCAGGACGGCGCGCCATGCTCGCCTCCAACGGGGGCACGCTGGTGAACCCGAAGGCGCTGCCCACCAACCTGTGGCAATACGTGCGCCCCGACGCGTTCCGTCTGAGCGGCAGCTGGCCGTGGGTGCGCCTGCCCACCTGGCAGCCGCACGTGTTCGGCGACCTCCAGTACGACATGCTCGACCGCACGTCGAGCGTCACCGCCGCGATGCCGGTGTTCGTGGTGCTCGCGGTGCTCGGTGTGGTCGCGATGATCCGCGCCGCGGCGCGCAGCACCCGCGCGACGCTGCGATCGCTCGCGCTGCCGGTGCTCGGCGCCGCGTGTGCCGCAGTGCCCACGTTGGTGTTCGTGTACATCACCGAGCGCTACACCGCCGACTTCGTGCCGGTGCTCGTGCTCCCCGCGCTGGCAGGCATCGCGGTGTTCGTCCGGTGGGCCCGCACGCCGACCTCGCGCCGGGGTCAGGTGCTCGCGGTGTCGGTGGTGCTCGGCGCGCTCGCACTGTGGAGCTGCGTGGCGAACGTGTCGATCGCGCGCGACTACCAGCTCGGGCGGGAACAGGTCACGAGCTTCGACCGCTCACGCTGACGACGCCCACTGGCGCGTCGCCGGTCCGGAACGCGCCGGGTCAGGCGGCTTCGACGGTTTCGGTGGCCGTGAGCAGCGCCCGGCCGATGAGCTGCTCGGCGGTGTCGTCGGCCTGGCCGAGGGCGACCCCGAGCCGGCAGCTCACGCCGACGTCCACGAGGATGCGCCGCATGATGTGGGCGGCGTCCTCGTCGACGCGGATCTCGTTGCAGACCACGGCGAGGCGGCGGTCGCCGATGCGGGCGACGGTGTCGTCGGGTCGCAGCCGCGCCTGCAGCGCACGCGCCACCGGCACCAGACCGGGGTCGGCGCGGCGGTCGCGGGTGCCGAGGCGGGGCTCGTCGAGCACCATCACGGCGACGTGGTGGTCGGTGCGCGACGCGCGGGCGAGGCCCATCATCGTGCGGTCGATCAACAGGGCCCACTTGGGCAGGCCGGTCATGCGGTCGATCAGGTGGTCGTAGGCACGACGCTGGAGCTCGAGCGTCGCCAGATCGGCGTTCCTCACGGACGGGACCTCATTGGAGCGGCATCGCCGCCTGGTCGAGGGCCCGGGCGAGCAGGCTCTCCGCGGTGTCACCGGGCACGCCGAGCGACACGCCGAGGCGGGCGATCACGCCCGAGCTCTGCAGCAGGCGCTGCGCCACGGTGGCGGCGTCCTGGTCGCGGCGGATGTCGTTGCAGACCACGACGAAGGTGCGGCGCGCGACGCGGGCGACGGTGTCGTCGGGGCGGACCCGACCGAGCAGTCGCTGCCCCAGGTCACGGAAGTCGGGCAGCTCGCCGTCGAAGGTCCGCGGGTCGTCGAGCACGAACACCGCGACCACACGGTTCACGCGGTGGGCGCGCGCGAGCGCGATGGTGGTCCGGTCGAGCAGGAGCGGCCAGCGCGGCAGCCCCGTCTCGCGGTCGAACATCCTCTCGTACTGCACCGGATCCGCTTCGACGCGGATGTGGTGGGTCGCGTTCGCCATCTGCCACCCCTCCGATCTCCTGGAGGGTTGATCGACCGCCGATGAGGGCGCCTTGAGGATCAGATCGGGAGCTTGCGGAACACCGGTCGCGGGACGTGGCGCAGGGCCGACATGACGTACCGGAGGGTGGAGGGCACCCAGACCTGCTCGGAGCCCCGGGCCAGGCCCTTGACGATGGCGGCCGCCACCGCTTCGGGGGTGGTCGACAGGGGGGCGGCGTCCATGCCCTCGGTCATCTTGGTGTGGACGAAGCCGGGGCGGACGATCATCACCTTCACGCCGCTGCCCACCAGGCTGTCGCCGAGGCCCTGGAAGAAGGCGTCCATGCCCGCCTTCGAGGACCCGTAGACGAAGTTCGAGCGGCGGGCCCGCTCGCCGGCCACCGACGACAGGGCGACGATCGAGCCGTGTCCCTGGTCGCGCATCCGCTGGGCGATGGGCACGGTCACCGAGATCGCGCCCACGTAGTTCACGGTGGCGATGTCGACCGCGGCCGCGCCGTCCTGCTCGGCCTGCTCCTGGTCGCCCAGCACGCCGAAGGCGACGAGCGCGAGGTCGACGTCGCCCATCCGGCCGAACACCTCGTCGACGAAGGCGGTGTGGGTGGCCGTGTCGTGGGCGTCGAACGCGACCGCCTCGACCGTGGTGGCGCCGAGCGCGCGCAGCTCCTCGACCTGGGCGCCGAGCGCGCCGGGATCGCGCGCCGCGAGCACGATCGTGCGGGCGCGGCGCTTGACCAGCTCGCGCAACGTGGCCATCGCGATGTCGGAGCCGCCGCCGAGCACCAACACCGACTGCACCGATCCGAGCGCGTCCTGCATGTCCGTCCTCTTTCTTCTCTTCTTGCGCTGCTGCGGCGTGATAGTCACGCCCGAGGAGCGCCAAAACGTGGCTGAGTGTGGGGCTAGGGGAGGGAGAGGCGGCGCTGCAGGTCGGACTGCAGCACGCACTCGGGGTCGACGCGCGCCCGCAGCGCGGCGAAGCGGTCGAGCTCGGGGTACATGACCGGTACGAGCTCCGGGCGCAGGCGGGAGTCCTTGGCGAGGTAGATGCGCCCGCCGGCCTCGGCCACCAGCTCGTCGAGCCGGTCGAGCAGCGCGTCGAGGCCCGGCACGGTGGCCGGGATGTCGAGCGCGAGGGTCCAGCCGGGCTGGGGGAACGACAGCGGTCCGGGATTGCCGGGGCCGAAACGCTTCAGCACCGCGAGGAACGACGCGGCGCGTGCTTCGCTGAGCATCTCGATCGAGCGGCGCACCGCTTCGTGCTCGCGGTCGGGCACCACGTACTGGTATTGCAGGAACCCGCGACTGCCGTAGAGCCGGTTCCAGGCGCGCACGCCGTCGAGCGGGTGGAAGAACGACGAGATCGTCTCGACGCCGTGCGCCCCGTGCAACGCGGGCGACACGCGGAACCACAGCTCGTTGAACGCGGCGATGCTGAGTCGGTTGAGCAGACCGTTGGGCGCCCACGGCGGCGCCGAGAGCTTGCCCGGAGGCGGGAAGCGCAGCGGGTCGCGACGCAGCTTCGCGGGCAGGTCGTCGATCTCCGCGTGGTCGCCGCGGGAGAGGATGGAGCGACCGAGCGACGCGCCCTGCGCGAGGCAGTCGATCCACGCGGCCGAGTAACGAACGTCGGCGTCGTCTTCGGTCATCGCGGTCATCACCGCGTCGAGGTCGGGGAAGCGCACGTTCTCGGCGCGGATCATCGACGTGTGCACCGGCAGCATTCGCAGGGTGACCTGGCCGATGACACCGGTGAGGCCCATCGCGCCCGCGGTGCCCCAGAACAGCTCGGGGTCGGACTCGGGCGTGACGTCCACCGTGCCGGTGGGGGTGTGCAACGTGAACGACTCGACGTGGTTGGCGAAGCTGCCGTCGAAGTGGTGGCTCTTGCCGTGCACGTCGGCGGCGAGCGCGCCGGCCACCGTCACCTGGCGGGTGCCGGGCGTCACGTGCACGAACCAGCCGAACGGCAACATCGCACGGATGAGGTCGTCGAGGCTCACGCCCGGGTCGCAACGGACGATGCCCCGTTCGACGTCGACCGCGTGGATGCGGGCGAGCGACGTGCCGTCGATCACGGTGCCACCCGCGTTCTGGGCGGCGTCGCCGTAGCTGCGGCCCAGCCCGCGGGCGAGCACGCCGCGCGGACCGCTCTCGGCCAGCAACGCGTCGGCATCGGACTCGTTGGCGAGCGGCACGAGCCGCGCCGCGGTGGGCGCCGTGCGGCTCCACCCGGTCAGCAGCTCGACGGGCCGCTCGGCCGCCGGATCAGCCACGGACACCAAGGGCGAAGGTCACGGCCCACACGAGGCCGACGATCTGCAGGACGCGGTCGGAGAGGACCACTTCCTCGGGTGCGCCGCCCTTGCCCTGCTCGACCACGAGCGCGTACCGGAGCACCGCGATCACGAACGGCACGATCGACAGGCGGAACCACGTGGTGTCGCCGGTGTTGGCCGCGTTCTCGAACGCCCACAGGCAGTACGCGGTGATCATCACGCCCGAAGCGACCGCGCGCACGTAGCCGAGGAACGCGGTGGAGTACGCGGCCAGCGTGCTGCGGTGCACGGGCGAGTCGGAGCCGAGCTCCACCTGTTCGGCGTGGCGCTTGCCGGTGACGATGAACAGCGACCCGGCGCCGGCCACGATGAGGAACCAGTCGGAGAGCGGCACTCCGGTGGCGACACCGCCTGCGATCGCGCGCAGCACGAAGCCGGCGGCGACCGCGGCGAGGTCGATCACCGGCTCGTACTTGAGCCACAGCGTGTAGGAGAGCGTGAGGACGAGGTAGCCCGCGACGACCGCGGTGAGCTTGCCGTCGTTCACCGGCGCGGTGACGAGCAGCGCGAGCACGATGAGGACGCCGGCGATGATCCGCGCGGTGCGGGGCGCGAGGTGCCCGGCCGCAATGGGGCGGTGACGCTTCGTGGGGTGGAGCCGGTCGGCTTCGTAGTCGCTGGCGTCGTTGAGGAAGTAGGTGGCGCTCGCCGCGAGGCAGAAGCCCACGAACGCGATGCCGGTCTCGAGCAGCTTGTCGCCCTGGTCGAGCACCCCGGCCGCCGCCGGGGCCGCGAACACGAGGACGTTCTTCGTCCACTGCTTCGGTCGGGCCGTCTTGACCGCGGCGCGCAGCGCAGACGGGCGCCCGGAGGCGGGGGAGTTCGCGGAGGCATTCACCGAGTCGCTCGCGGGAGGTTGCGCGGGAGTCGACTCGGCCGCCGGATCGTTGGCCGCGGGCATCGGGCGCCAGGCTAGGCGAACCCTCGTGGTGACCCGGGCCGCCGGTCGTAGACTCCGGCGCACATGGCACCGAAGATCTACACCCGACAGGGCGACGACGGCACCACCGGTCTGTTGTACGGCGGCCGCGTCGGCAAGGACACCGCCGGACCCGACGCCTACGGCGCCGTCGACGAAGCGGTCTCGGCGCTCGGCCTGGCCCGCGCGGAGGTCGACCGGGGTTCGGAGCTCGACGAGATCGTGGTCGCGCTCCAACGCGAGCTGTTCGTGGTGGGCGCGGAGCTCGCCACCGCCCCCGAGAACCGCACGAAGCTCGAACCCGGGGTGTCGCTGGTGACTGCGGAGATGGTCGTCGCGCTCGAACCCACCATCGACCGGATCACGGAGCGCTACGAGGCCCCGACCGAGTTCGTGCTGCCGGGGGAGAACCGGCCCGCGGCCGCGCTCGACCTCGCCCGCACGGTGGTACGGCGCGCCGAACGGCAGGCCGTCGCCGCCACGCACGCCGGCTGGCTGGGCACCGACAGCCAGGTGGTGCCCTACCTGAACCGTCTCGCCGATCTCGTCTACACGCTCGCCCGCTGGCAGGAGGGCCACTTCCGGCCCGTCCGTCAGCGCCCCTGATCCCACCGCCCGCCCGTTTCTGCCCCCACCCCCACCGTCTCAACCGGAGAGGAACCCCGTGCCGCTCTCGATCACCGCCTCCAGCACCGCCCCCGACCGCGTCGCCGTGGAGCTGCTCGCGGTGCCCGTCGCCAAGTCCGACGACGGCGCCATCGGCGCGCTCGGCCCCGGTGCCGATGTCGTCGACGCCGCGCTCGACGGCGGGCTGGCCGCGTTCCTCGAGGAGACCGGGTTCGAGGGCCGGCTCGGCGACACCCTCGCGGTGCCGACCGCGGGTCGGCTGCGCGCCCAGGCCGCGATCATCGTCGGCGTCGGCGACCCGTCCGAGCTCACCGTCGACGGCGTGCGCCGCGCCGCGGCCGCGGTGGCGAAGAGGTCGCGCAAGGCCGCATCGGTCGCGACCACGCTGGCCCAGGCCGCGACCATGGCCGGCGCCGACTTCGATGCGGTCGACGCCGCGCAGGCGGTCGCCGAGGGATTCGCGCTGGGTGGGTACCAGTACCTCGACTACAAGGGCGACGCCAAGCCCACGAAGCTGCGGCGCGTCACGCTGCTCGGTCCCACGACCGCGGCGGTGCGCGGCGCGATCGAGCGCGGCTCGGTGATCGGCGACGCGGTGGTGTGGGCCCGCGACCTCGTGAACCGTCCGGCCAAGGAGAAGTCGCCCGCGGCCATGGCCGCGGCTGCGCAGCGCTTCCTGCGCGGCACCGGGGTCCGCGTCCAGGTGCTCGACGTCGCCGCGATCCGGGCCAAGCGTCTCGGGGGTGTGCTCGGCGTCGGGCAGGGCTCGCCGCAGACCCCGCGCTTCCTCAAGGTGACCTACACGCCCACGGGCGCGCGGGGCGCCGCGCTCGCGCTGGTGGGCAAGGGTGTGGTGTTCGACTCCGGCGGCCTGTCGCTGAAGACCGGCGCGGGCATGGAGACGATGAAGACCGACATGTCGGGCGGCGCCGCGGTGATCGCCGCGATGTCGACGCTCGCGAAGCTCGGTGTGAAGCACAAGGTGCACGCGTACGTGCCGCTCGTCGAGAACATGCCGAGCGGTACCGCGATCCGCCCGGGTGACGTGTTGAAGATCCGCAACGGCAAGACGGTCGAGGTGCTCAACACCGACGCCGAGGGGCGCCTGATCCTGGCCGACGCGCTGTCGCTGGCCTGTGAGGACGGCGCCGCCGCGATCATCGACCTCGCCACGCTCACCGGCGCGTGCATGGTGGCGCTCGGCGACAAGATCGCCGGCCTCATGGCCAACGACGACGCGTGGCGCGACCAGGTGCAGGCGGCTGCGGACCGCGCGGGCGAGCCGGTGTGGCCGCTCCCGCTGCCGAAGCAGTACCGCCGTCTGCTCGAGTCGGAGGTCGCCGACCTGCGCAACATCAGCAGCGGCAGCTACGGCGGCGCGATCACCGCGGGGCTGTTCCTCGAGGAGTTCGTCACCGCGGGCACGCCGTGGGCGCACGTCGACATCGCCGGACCGGCACGCGCGAACAGCGACGACGGCTATCTCGTGCGGGGCGGGACCGGCTTCGGCGTGCGCACGCTGGTGGAGCTCGTCCAGCGCTTCGAGGCACCGGCGACCAAGAAGCCGGCGACGAAGAAGCCGACCACGAAGCCAGCGACGAAGAAGCCGGCGAAGCGGACGCGCCGCTGATGCAGCGGGTCGTGGGCCGCGTCGCGGGCCGCGTCGTGGGCGCCGCCGCCGGGCTCGTCGCGCTGCTCGCCGCCCTGTTCGCCGGCCTCGCCGTCGCGGGGCCGCTCGGTGGCGGAGGCGGCCACGCCGCGTGCGTACCAGGTCGTCACGATCCACATCCGCGACAACTCCTTCGCCCCCACCCCGCTCACGGTGCAGCCCGGGGCGACGGTGCGGTGGGTCAACGACGGCCGCAACACCCACAACGTCACGTCGGCGACAGACGGGGCAGTTCCGGAGCGGCAACCTGAAGCCCGGAAAGTCGTTCACCCGCTCGTTCCCCAAGGCCGGCGAGTTCGCCTACTACTGCACGCTGCACGGCACCCCCACGAGCGGTCAGCACGCCGACCTCGCGGTGGGTGACGCCGCGGCGCCCGATGCCGCCCCGCCCACCGGCGCGGGCGAGCACGACGCGCCGAAGATCGCGCCCACCGGGAAGACCATCAACGTGCCCGAGGACGCGCCCACCATCCAGGCCGGAGTGGACCGCGCGCAGCCCGGCGACCTCGTGCTGGTCGCGCCCGGTGTCTACAAGGAGGCGGTCACGGTCACCACCGACGGCATCGTCATCCGCGGCGTGAACCGCAACACCACGATCCTCGACGGCGAGTTCACGCGCGACAACGGGATCTTCGTCGTCGGCGCCGACGGTGTGGCCGTGGAGAACCTGACCGCGCGCAACTACAAGGTGAACGGGTTCTTCTGGAACGCGGTGCTCGGCTACCGCGGCTCGTATCTCACCGCGTACCGCAACGGCGACTACGGCATCTACGCGTACGACTCGCAGTACGGGCAGTTCGACCACTCGTACGCGTCGGGCAGTCCCGACTCCGGCTTCTACATCGGGCAGTGCAACCCGTGCCACGCGGTCATCACCGACGTGGTCTCGGAGTACAACCTCCTGGGCTATTCGGGCAGCAACTCGAGCAACGACCTGTTCATCGTGAACTCGCAATGGCGGCACAACCGCAGCGGCATCGTCCCCAACAGCATCGACTCCGAGGAGCTGCCTCCCCAGGGCGGCAACACGATCGCGGGCAATCTCGTCGCGGACGACGGCAACCTGAAGGCGGCCCGGCCGACGGACGACACGTGGTCGCCCGCCTTCGGCTTCGGCATCATCGTGTTCGGCGGGGTCGACGACACCGTGACGAAGAACCGGGTGATCGACAGCGCACGCGTCGGTCTCGGAGTCGCGGCCAACCCCGGACTGCAGGAGAACTCGTGGCCGGCGACGGGCAACCGGGTGACCGACAACGTGGTGGAGCGGTCGGGCCTCGCCGACCTGGGCTCGGTGCTGATCAGCCCAGGGCGACGGGAACTGCTTCGGCGGCAATACGTTCTCGACCAGCGCGCCCAGCGACATCGAGGCCGTGTACCCGTGCAGCGGTGCGCCGACCGCCGACCCGTCGGTCGGGGCGCTCGACCTCGCCAAGTTGCTCGACGGCTCGGCGAACCCGAAGGGCCGGCCCTTCCGCGCCACCCCGGTGCCGCCGCGTCAGCCGAACATGCCGCCGCGCCACCCGCGCCCGGGCTCGCCCGGCGGGCGCGCCGGTGGCCGTCGACCTCGCCGCGATCACGGTGCCGCCCGCGTCGAGCTGACCGGGCGCGTCATGCCGACACCGCGTCGGTGGGCGGTCAGCGCTGGCGGATCCGGGCCCGCAGGGCGGCGAAGCAGAGCCCGAAGCTCACCGTGAACACCACCAGCAGCGCGAGCAGGGCCTTGCCGAGCTCGCCCCACTCCCACCCGGTGAGGGCCAGCGAACGCAGGCCTCCGAGGAGGTAGGTGACCGGGTTCCACCCGGCGACGGTGTCGAGCCAGCCGCTCAGCTGCTCTCGCGGGACGTAGGACGACGTGAGGAACAGGAACGGGAAGAACAGCAGGAAGCTCGAGTTCACCGCAGCCGGGTTCCCGGTCTTCAGTGCGATCGCGTAGCCGAAGCCGGCGAAGGTCAGGCTCCAGAGCGCGGCGAGCACGATGAACACGACCACGCCGAGCGCTCCGGTGCGGAAGTCGATGCCGAGCGCGAACGCCAGGCCGAGGATCGGGATGCACAGCATCGACGACACGGTCACGTCGGCGACCATGTGCCCGACGAGGATCGCGCTGCGGCGCACCGGCGTGAGGAGCAGCCGGTCGAAGTAGCCGTTCTGCACGTCGACGACGAGTGCCTGGGCGCGGGACACGCCGGTGACGCCGAGCAGCACCGCGGTGGCCATCTCGAACGACTTGTAGTCGAAGCCCTGGATGCTGCCCTGGGTGAGGTTCGACAGCGTGCCGATGTTCACGACGAAGAAGAAGAACGCGATGAACACGGGCGGGAGCACGGCCTCGAGATCCCGCGGCACGCCGCGCAGCGCCCGCCCGGCGATCGTGATCACGTCGCGGAACGCCCCCGCGGGCCGGGGACGGATGACGGGCCCGATGCGCGGCGGGGCCGTGTCGGTGAGGGTCGGGGCGGTCATGCGTACTCCTCCTCGAGTTCGAGGTCGTCGGTGTCGGCCAGGTGCCCGCCGGTGAGCTCGAGGAAGACGTCGTCGAGCGTGGGCGTGCGCAGGGTGAGGTCGTGCACGGGAATGCCCGCGTCGTGCAGGGCCACCGCGATCGGCCCGACGGTGGTGGAGCCCTCGGTGACGCTCACCGTCAGCTCCCGACCGTGGCCCTCCACCGAGGTGACGTGCGGGAGGTCGCCGAGCGCGCGGCGCGCGGCGGCGACGTCGCCGTCGATGCGCACGATCACGAGGTCGGTGCCGACGCGCCGCTTGAGCTCCGCCGGCGTGCCCTCGGCCACGAGCCGACCGTCGGTGACGATGCCGACCCGGTCCGCGAGCTCGTCGGCCTCCTCGAGGTACTGCGTGGTGAGCAGGATGGTCATGCCCAGCTCCTCGTTGAGGCGGCGCACCTCGTCCCACACCCGGGCCCGGCTGATGGGGTCGAGGCCGGTGGTGGGCTCGTCGAGGAAGAGGACGTGCGGGTTGTGCACGAGCGCGGCGGCGAGGTCGAGCCGCCGCTGCATGCCGCCGGAGTAGGTGCCGATGCGGCGATCGAGGGCGTCGCCGAGGTCGACGAGGGTGCGCAGCTCCGCGACCCGCAGCTCGATCTCCGATGTCGAGAGTCCGTAGAGGCGGCCCTGGAGGCGCAGCAGCTCGAGGCCGGTCTGCTTCGGGTCGAGCGCCACGTCCTGGAGCGCGACGCCGATGCGCAGGCGCACCTGCTGGGCCTGGGTGGTGATCTCGTGGCCCGGCGACGGTCGCCTCGCCGCCGCTCGGCGCGAGCAGCGTGCAGAGCATCCGGACGGTCGTGGACTTGCCTGCGCCGTTGGGCCCGAGGAGGCCGTAGATCTCGCCGGCGCCGATCTCGAGGTCGAGACCGTCGACGGCGACGACGTCGCCGAACGTGCGGCGCAGGCCACGGGCCGAGATCGCGCCGCCGCCGGTGGTCGCGGCGACCGGGCGGTGGGAGTCGTGGGGGTCGGGTGCTGCTTGGGTGTGCATGGCGGGCCATCCTGCCGGGAATTGCGGTCAGAACCTGGCCGCATGAGAGGATTTCCTGACCAGGTCCGGAGACACACCCTCTCGGGGCCGGCGTGAGATCGACCGACGGGAGCGCGATGCCCGACCATCCCACCGACCGGGCGCTCCAGCTCCTCTCGCTGTTGCAGACCCACACGTTCTGGCCCGGTCGCGAGCTGTGCTCGCGTCTCGACGTGAGCGCCCGAACGCTGCGGCGCGACGTCGACCGTCTCCGGCTGCTGGGGTACCCGGTCGACGCCACGCCCGGGCCCTCCGGCGGCTACCGGCTGGCGGCCGGTGCACACCTCCCGCCGTTGCTGCTCGACGACGACGAGGCCGTCGCGATCGCGGTGGGGCTGCGGTCGGCGGCCGGCGCGTCGATCGAGGGCATGGAGGACACCGCGCTGCGCGCGCTCGCGAAGCTCGAGCAGCTGTTGCCGGATCGGCTGCGGCGTCGCGTGCGCGCCGTGCACTCGAACGTGGTCGCGCTGCACTGGCCGACCGACACGCTCGTCGACGGCGACGCGCTCGCGGTGCTCGCGCTGGCGTGCCGCGATGGCGAGCAGGTGCGCTTCCACTACGAACGCCGCGACGGCGAGACCGCGCACCGGCTCGTGGAGCCGCACCAGCTCGTCGCCACCGGCCGGCGGTGGTATCTCGTGGCGTGGGACACGCGGCGCGACGACTGGCGCATGTTCCGGCTCGACCGACTGCGCGACGCGCGCCTCGCCGGTGTGCGCTTCGCGCCCCGGACCCTTCCCGGTGGTGGCGACGCCGCCGCGTTCGTCGCGGAGTCGCTGCGCTCGCTGCCGATGCCCTACGCGGCGGTGGTCGAGGTCCGTGGCGCGCCCAGCGACGTGCGCGCGGTGTTGCGCCGCGACGACGCCGACGTCGAGGACCTCGGCGCGGGCCGGGTGCGCGTGCGGATCGCAGCCGGGCACGAGCACGCGCTGCTCGTGATGGTCACGCTGCTCGCGGCCGCGTTCCCGGTGACCGTGCGCGAACCGCCGGAGCTCGTCGAGCTCGTCGCGACGGTCGCCGAGCGGCTCGCCCGTTGACCGTCGCGACGGCGACGGTGACCGGGATCAGTGACCGGTGGTGCTGCCGTCGGCGAGGACCGCGTGGGGCAGGCAGTGCTGGTCGTACTCGGCGATGACGATCTCGCCCGCGTCGGGACCGCACGCCGGGCACTGCGGGTCGCGCCGCACCTTGAAGGCCCGGAACGACTGCTCGAGCGCGTCGTAGGCCAGCAGCCGCCCGATGAGCGGGTCGCCGAGGCCGAGGATGATCTTGATCGCCTCGAGCGCCTGGATCGACCCGACGATGCCGGGCAGCACGCCGAGCACGCCGGCCTCCGCGCAGCTCGGCGCGAGCTCCGGCGGCGGCGGCTCGGGGAGCAGGCAGCGGTAGCAGGGGCCCTCGTAGGGCTGGAACACCGACACCTGGCCCTCGAAGCGGAAGATCGACCCGTGCACGACGGGGATGCGCTTCAGCAGCGCGGCGTCGTTCAAGAGGTAGCGCGTGGGGAAGTTGTCGGTGCCGTCGACGATCACGTCGTAGCCGTCGATGATGTCGAGCACGTTGTCGGCGCCGAAGCGCACGTCGTAGGTGACGACGTCGACGTCGGGGTTGAGCGCGGTGAGGGTCTTCTTCGCGGAGTCGACCTTGCGCTCGCCGATGCGGTCCATGTTGTGGAGGATCTGGCGCTGCAGGTTCGACGCGTCGACGACGTCCATGTCGACGATGCCGAGCGTGCCCACCCCCGCCGCCGCGAGGTAGAGCGCGGCGGGTGAGCCGAGGCCGCCGGCGCCGAGGAGCAGCACGCGGCTCTCGAGCAGCTTCTGCTGGCCCTCCTCACCGACCTCGGGGAGCAGGAGGTGACGGCCGTAGCGGTCGCGCTGCTCGGCGGTGAGGGTCTGCGGCGTGATCCACGGGCGCCCCTCGTTCTTCCAGCGCCCGAAGCCGCCGGCCATCGACACGACGTCGGTGAAGCCGAGCGCGCTGAGCGTCTCGGCCGCGAACGCGGAGCGGTTGCCGCCCGCGCAGTAGACGACGACCGGCTTGGTGCGGTCGAGGCGGGTCTCGGCCTGGGCCTCGAGGTGACCGCGGGGGATGAACACCGAGCCGGGGATGGTGCCCTGGTCGTGCTCGTCCTGCTCGCGCACGTCGAGGAACGTCGCCTCGTGGAGGCGCGCCTCGGCGTCGGCGGGCTCGATCTCGTTGATGTGCTCCTTGGCCTGCCGCAGCAGATCGCGGTAGCTCGCCATCTCGGTTCCTCTCCGGGCGGGGCCGCGGGACGGCCCTCTGAAGGGAAGAAAATGCTACCGCAAGGGTCAGGTATTCCCAAGCGGGCGCCGGCGGGCGGTCAGATGCGGGCGACCAGTTCCGGGAGGAGCAGCCCGAGCCGTTCCCGGCCCACGTAGCCGGCGGCGGAGTCGAAGGGCGTGGGCTCCCCGTTGAGCACGGCCAGGAAGGCCCCGTTGTGCAGCGCCACGTCGGGCAGTCCCGCCGCCGGGTAGACGCCCAGCGACGTGCCGATGGCCAGGAAGACGTCGCACTTCGACGCCGCCTGCTGCGCCCGCCCCAGGTCGGCGGCCACGAGCTGCTCGCCGAAGCTGATGGTGGCCGACTTCAACATCCCGCCGCACTGGGGGCAGGCGGGATCGTCGTCGCCGGCGCGGACGCGCTCGAGGGTGTCCTCCATCGGGCCGCGCCAACCGCACGACAGGCACTTCACCGCGCGCAGCGTGCCGTGGATCTCGATGACGATCTCGGGCGACGTGCCCGCGTCCTGGTGGAGGCCGTCGACGTTCTGGGTGACGAGCGTGTGGAGGTTGGCCTTCTGTTCGAGGGCGACGAGCGCGCGGTGGCCGTCGTTGGGCTCGCCGCGGTACTGGTCGCCGCGGGCGCGGTCGCGCCACACGGTGCGCCGGTGCTCGGCGTCGGCGACGTAGTGCTCGATGTTGGCCTTGCGCTCGGCCGCGGGGTTCTTCGTCCACACGCCCTGCGGGCCGCGGAAGTCGGGGATGCCCGACTCGGTGGAGATGCCCGCGCCGGTGAGCACCACGATCCGGCGCGCGTCGCGCAGACGCGCCGCGAGGTCGTCGAGGTCGCCGTGGGTGGGGCCGGCCATGGGGCGAGGGTACGCGCGACCGGGAACGCCCCGAGGCCGGTGGCTGCACAAAACCGAATGCCCACCCAAGCGGGTTTCCTTCGATGGTACGGTCCGCTCGTGAAAGATGACCTCCGCGCGGGGGACGGACGGTCCAGCGCGCGTCTCGGTGCCCCGAGTGGTCTGGCCTTTCGTTGGAACCCTCCGATCGACGGCGACCTCCGAGCCGAGCTGCTCAGGATCTGGGTCTCGGCGACCAATGCCGGTGGCGCGGTCGGCTTCCTCGCGCCGGTCGACGAATCGATGGTTGCCGAAACCGCGAACGCGTTGTTGGCGCGAGTCAGCTCGGAGATCGACGATCTCTTGGTGGTCGAGGCGGCTGATTCCGTCGTCGGCTGGCTCGTCTTCGAACGCGACGCCCGCACGTTCGCCTCGCACTGGAGGACGTTGAAACGCCTCCAAGTCGATCCCGTCGAGCAGTCGCGTGGTGTGGGAACTGCACTGCTGCGTGAGGCGGAACGCTTCGCCCGACAGGACTTGGGCCTGTCGTTCCTCATGCTGACCGTGCGGGGCGGGACTGGGACCGATGCGCTGTACCGACGGGTTGGCTACCAGGAGGTCGGCCGCGTTCCTGGAGCACTTCGCGTAGCTCCGGACGATGATCGCGACGAGATCGTCATGGTGCTGCAGCTCGCCTCCTAGGCGAGGATCCATGCCCGGGCTCCACCCGCCTCCGGTACGTCTCACGTGCCCGCAGCGGCGACCCAGGATGGGCGGGCGCGAGCGTTCGCACTAACGAGAGCTTCTGCCCGGCGATTTGGATCGGACCTAGTCGCTGAAGCCAGTGCGTTGTACATTCCATCCGCCCTGCGCGGGTTCAGTCGCTCGGCGCGATGGGCGCGGCAACTGCTGTCAGAAGTCCGAGCGGTGAGCCAGGAGGACCCGTGACAGACCCGTACTTTGGTCCGGCGTACATCGACGTGGACGAATGGCGCGACGCAGCCGTTCGCTACCGCTACGTGCACGGAGGCTTCGAGAACACCGACACTCGCTTCGCGATCTACCTTCCCGAGACCCGGTACTACGACGGCCGCTTCTTCCAGATGCTCGAGGGAGGCTTCGGCGGCCACGAGGGCGACGATCGGATCAGTCCCGACGAGATCGCGGCATCGATCGGGTGGTACGCGAAGAAGTTCGGCGCGTACTACCTCGAGTCGAACCAAGGTCACATCGGCACGAACCCCTGGCCGAAGAACCCGAGCATTTACGCGTACCGCGCCAGCGCGCAGTCGGCTCGCTATGCCCGTGAGCTCGCCGCCGAGATGTACGGCTGGGCCCCTCATCACGGATATGTGTACGGAGGCAGCGGTGGCGGTCTGCGGTCGTGGATGTGCTTGGAGCACGTCACCGACGTGTGGGATGGCGCAGTGCCGTTCGTCGCCGGTGACCTCGACGCCAGCGACATCGTCGGGCCGCACGCGGCGGCCATGCCGGGAGTCCTCGGCCCGAAGCTCGACCAGGTGATCGACGCCCTCGAGCCGGGGGGTGGAGACCCATACGAGGGTCTGAGCGACGCCCAGCGGAAGTCGGTGCAGGAGCTCTTCGAGGTCTCGGGCTTCCCGAGGCGAGCGTTCTGGCGAATCGGACGTACGTCCGACGTGACGCTCGCCGCGCCACGATGGAACGCGCCCCTCGCCGACCCCGAATGGGTCGAGGACTTCTGGACGGTTCCGGGCTACGCCGGCGCCGACGGTGAGCTCGACGACCGGGTGGTGGACGAGCAGCTGGTCATCAGCGAGGTCCTGCACGCCGAGCAGCTGGAGCGTTTGGGTGTCGGCCTGCCGGTCGGGTTCATGTCGGGCGACCGATCGAACGACACGACCGTGAACCCGTTCCGCGCGCTCACCGTGGGTGTCCGAGTCACGACGCCGTTGCCGGACGCGGACTCGACGTCGGCGACCGCGCAGATCCACACGGGGAACGCAGGGGGTGCGGAGCTCACGAGCTTCGGAACGTTCGGCGACGTGGTCGTGCTCCTCGGACCTCCGGCCACGAAGCTCGCAGTCGGCGACGAATTCGTGCTGGAGAACCGTGGCTACCTCGCCGCGTGTCACCGCCACCGCTATTACCCGGAACGACTGCCCAAGGCGTTCTACGGCGAGACCGAGGTGACGGGTGGCATCCCGTTCACGGGTCGGTTCCACGGCAAGATGATCGTCGTCAATGCGGCGACCGACGGGACCGTGCCTCCGTACGCCGGCGTCCTCTACGACCGCAAGGTCAAGGACGCCTACGGCGCGACCGCGGACGACCGGTTCCGACTGTGGTGGGTGGACAACACCGGTCACAGCGGACGCATGGGTCCCCCGGGACCGGTTCCCATCACCTCGACGCGTGTCATCGACTACTGGGGAATCATCTGTCAAGCGCTGAGCGACGTCGTCGACTGGGTGGAGCGTGGTGTCGAACCGGCGGCGGACACCTTGTACCGCTACGAGAAGGGACAGCTCGAGCTCCCAGAAGCGGCGTCTGATCGCCGAGGTGTGCAGCCCGTGGTGGTCGCCACCGCCAACGGCGGTACGCGGGCCCAGGTGGGCGTCGGTGAGGAGGTCACGATGGAAGTCCGGATCGAGGTACCTCCCGGCGGTGGCGTGGTCACCAGCGTCGACTGGGACTTCGACGGCCTGGGACGGTTCGGGAACGAGCAGGACATCGAACCGGGCCACGCTGAGCTCCGGGTGACGACCACACACCGTTTCGATCGGCCAGGCACCTACTTCCCCTGCGTGTACGTCGTGGCCAGGCGACCGGAGACCTTCGACTGGCCCGTGGTCCCCGAACCGGAAGGCGTTGCCTTCCGTCGAGCGGGAGTTCCAAACCTCGAGAACCTCGATCGGGTGCGCGTCGTCGTCAGCTGACGGAGGTTCGTCGAGCACGGTCCACGCCACCGCCACAGCCGTCGTCGCCACGCCGAGCTCGAACGCGTCGATTGGTGGTATCAGCGGAGCAGCGTGGTGAGCATGGTCAGGGTGACGACGCTGAGGATCGTCGAAGCAACAACGACTTGCGTGACGAATACCGGGCGTGCGCGGTACCGCGTCGCGATAATCGTCGTGTTGACCGCCGTGGGCATGCCGCCGAGAAGGATCAGCGTGCGCGCGGCCACTCCGCCGAGCCCGACAGAGAGCGCGATCGCTCCGGCCAGTGCGGGCGACGCGCAGAGCCGGAGTCCGAGTGGGACGATCGCGACACGGAAGTCATCGATGCCGTGCAAGTGCTCGCGAACCTGGAGGCCGAGTACCACGAGCATCGCCGGGATCGCCGCGCCCGCGAGTGTCGACGTCGCAGACTCGACCGTGTGTGGTACTCCGATGTCACTCGCTTGTACCACGAGGGCTGCCACTGCCGCCCAGAGGGCCGGCACCCGCAGGGGAGCGCTCAGTGCGGCGCGTGCAGAGCCAGACGCCATCGACGCGAGGAAGACCCCCGCTGAGTAGGTGAGGATCGACGACGCCACCAGCGCCACGACGGCGATCTCCAGCCCTGCTTTCCCGAACGCCAGACGCGTGATCGGCAGACCCATGTTGCCCAGGTTGGCGACCGCGGAACAGAGAGCCGCCGCCGCGAGCGTCGAACGGTCCTGGCCGACGCACCGTGACCACAAGAGGCTCGTGGCGGCGATGACGGCGAAGCCGACGACCACCACGGTCACGATGCGGGTGACTGTGGCGCCGTTCGTGTGGATGTGGCTGAGCGAGTCGAAGATGAGCGCCGGGGTGAAGAGCGTGAACGTCAGACCCGCGAGCGCCTCGACGCGCATGCCGGCCCGATGGGCGATCGTTCCACCGAGGGTGGCGACGAGCACGACGGGAAGGAGCACGTCGACGAAGACGGTGAACACAGCGGGCCTCGCTCAGGCTTCGTGCAGGCCGACACAGCGGGCCTTCTTGAATGGCTTCGCGAAGGACGGATCTGCCATCTCGGGTGACTTCCCGTGATCCACTAGGTGATTGCGAGTGGGCTGGTGGCGACGCTCGCGACCGCTTCGAGGAGCGCGACGGTGGCTTCCGGCGAGGCCTTGGCCATGGGTGGCCGCAACTCAGGCGTGGCGATCTCGCCGGCAGCGTGGAGCGCAGCTTTCCAGAGCGCCGGATTCGGCTCTGCGAAACCGTGGTCGACGACGGGAAGGAGCGAGTTCGTCATCGCCACCGCGGTGTCGACGTCGCCGCGAAGCGCGGCGTCGACCATCAGCGCGAAGCGCGCGGTGAACAGGTGCGCACTCGCCGCGATCGCCCCCGCACCTCCCATGAGTACCGTCGGCACGATATAGGCGTCGTCGCCGGTGAGAAGCTCGAAGGTGGCGGGGCGTCGGCGCAGGATTTCGAGCGTGTCGTGATCGAGGCCTCCGACCGACTGCTTGAGACCGATCACCGCCGGCATTTCGGCGAGCTCGAGGATCGAGTCAGCGCCGAGCCCGCGACCGGTTCGGTGCGGAATGTTGTAGACGACGAGGGGTGTCGCCACCGCACCCGCGACGGCTCGAAAGTGTTCGACGATCGATGATTCGGACGGCCGGGTGAAATACGGAACGACCACGAGCAGCGCTGCCGGATGCACGAGGTTCTCGACCCGCAACGCGTCCTCGATCGTCGAGCGGGTGCAGTTCGATCCCGTTCCGACGATCATCGGCCTTCCCGCTTCGGCACAGGCCGTGGCACACGTCTCCATCACTCGCTGCTTCTCCGCGGCAGACAACGTTGCCGGCTCTCCCGTGGTTCCGAGGACCACGAGCCCGGCACACCCGTCGGACAGGAGCCGACGAGCGAGGCGCTCGAGCCCGATGTGATCGACGTCGCCGTCCTGCGTGAGCGGCGTGATCACCGGTACCCAGAGTCCGCGGAGGTCGGCAGGTGCTGTCATCCGCTGAGCGTGACAGGAGTGGCCCGTAACGACTAGGTCCGATCCCGATCGCTCACCAGAAGATCTGCTTATGCGCGAAGGTGTTCCTTCGCTCTGCTCGGCGAGGCGTTCACGATGACCTCGATGACACCGCGCGCCGCAGCAGTCGGGAACTCACGCGTGACGGCGAGGATGTTGCGCTGCACTCCGAGCGCTTGTGTGGCGATGGTGACGTTGGGGGCGGCGTCGTCGAGGATGAGGTCGGGGAGAATGGTGGCGCCGTGCCCTGCTGCCACGAGGCCGAGCAGTGTGCGATTGTCCGAAACAGCACCGCTCACACGAACGTCCAGTCCGTTGTCCTGCAGGATCTTGTGCGTCGCCGCGGCACACTTCGTCGCGACGCCGTTGATCAGCCAGGGCAGATCGTCGAGGTCCTGGATCGTGGCTTCGGAGGGGTACGAGGGCGGAAGCACCAGCCGGAGGTGGTCGAGTGCGACCTCCGCGTACTGCAACCGCGGATCCCGGTGGCAGCCGTCGTCCGAGTATTCCTGGATGAGCGCGATGTCGATGTGCGCGAGTCGAAGCTCTCGCAGTGCGTCGGTGTCCTCGGCCTCGATCACGTGGACTGATGCGAGCTCGGTGAGACGGAGGAGGTTCGGCGTCACGAAGGCCCCGATCGCCGAGGCGAACCCGGCGACTGCCACCTCCGGATGGGACCTTGGCGCTCGGACGGTCTCCGGGACCAGCAACGCGAGCTCCAGAAGTTGTCGAGCCACCGGGATCAGCGCTTCTCCGGCCGGCGAGATCCTCAGCCGGCTTCCGACGCGGTCGAACAGCAGGGTCCCGAGGCCGCGCTCGAGCTTGCCGATGTGTTGGGAGACCGCGGGGGCCGTGTAGCCCAGTGCCGACGCGGCCGCGGCGACCGATCCCCGCTCTGCGACTTCGAGAAACGAACGGAGCCACACCAAGTCGAAAGGCATAACAAGACCTTATCTACCGCAGTCGATTTCAGACCTCGCCGTTACGGGAGCCGTGTGTCAAGGTCTCCTGGGGACCTCGACACGGTGCAGGCCGAAGCGGATCTCGCCTGACGAGTGCCCCCTTTGCCTGCGGTTGTAGGTCGTCGTCATCAACATGGGGGGGACTCGGTCATGACACGGACGCTGTCTCGGTCGCTCGCGGCGCTGGCGCTCGCCGCGCTCAGCGCGACGCTGCTCGCCCTTCCTTCGGGAGCCTCGGTGTCCCGCGCTTCGGCTCCTGGCGTGACCAAGGATGGCATCACCATCGCGATCCTCATCGCCGACATCGACGGCCTGAAAGCGAAAGGAATCTCCACGGGGTCGCGTAGTAGCAACGCCCGATTCATCGGTCGTTGGCAGGCCTACTTCGACGCCTTCGGGCCGATCAATGGCCGGAAGATCACCGTGAAGCCCATCCCTTGGGATCCGATCGACGTCACGACCTTGTCGAAGGCGTGCACGGCCGCGACCATCGACACCAAGCCCTTTCTCGTGTTGAACACGAGCGGGTTCCAGTCATCGGAAGTTCCTTGTCTCACCGTCGAGAACAACACGCCGGTCGTCATGTCCGGCCAGGTCGACTCGAAATTGCTCAAGGGATCCGGGAAGAACCTCGTCACGCTGATCCCTCCGGGCGATCACATCGCCGGCGCGGTTGCCGGGGTGCTCGACGAGGGTGGCGTGGTCAAGAAGTCGGAGAAAGTCGGCATCCTGTCGAACAATGAGCCCTCGGCGAAAGCAACGGCCGACATGCTCGCCAAGGAGTTGAAGAAGCGGAAGTACAACATCGTGGACACGATCGAGCTCAACGGTCTCGCAGCCAATGTCGGGGTGCTCGGCGCCGGGGCCACCGCTGCGGCAGACACGTTCAAGGCGGATGGCGCCGACGTGGTGCTCAATGTCAACTCGTTGACCGGGCTCCGCGGTTTCTTCGACGAGAGCGACAAGCTTGGAGCGAAATGGAAGGTGATCTCCATGGACGGGCAGCCGAACACCTGCACGCAGAGCTCAGCGGCGGCGGCTCCGCCCACCGCGGCGGGCGCCGAATGCATCACTCCCTACTCGTCGGCGGCGACGCCTGACACGAAGATCGAGGCGAAGTGCCGACAGGAGTTCGACGAATTCACCGGAGCGAAGAGCACGCCGGGCGCACCCGCTGGCGACGTTGAGATCGACGGCGTGGTCTACTCCGAGGACTTCCCATACCCAGAGTGCACGATCGCCAACTTCCTGCTTCCGGCGATCAAGCAGGCAGGAAAGAATCTGACCTGGGACAAGGTGTACGCGAACATCTTGGCGCAGTCGAAGGTTGATGTCGCGCGCATGTCGGACGGCGACGGAGGTTTCGCGCCAGGTCAGCCGTACGTGGCGAAGAACATCAACCTCGTCGACCTCCACCCGGCTGACCACAACACGCCCAAGGGTGCCGACGGCAAGTACAACGGCTGCCCGCTCCCGCTCAGTTGCTGGGTCCACCGGCAAGTCGCCGGCAAGGACTGGTTGCCCATCGCTGCCGCCAAAAGCAGCACGGGCCGATGAGGGTTCGGTTCGGGCGGTCGGCAATCGGTGTGCTCGTCGTCGCGGTGGGGCTGGCGACGTCGGTGGGTGTCGCGCACGCCGCCACGGCGAAGGCGCCGAGCCCGCAGGTGGATCTGACGGGGGTGGTGGTGAAGCCGATGCCGGCGGGCAACGGTGTTCCTCAGCGTTCGGCCACGGATCCGACGGCGCGTCAGCCGCTTCCTTCGAACTACGCCGAGACGGAGTTCCTGTTGGAAGGGAAGGCAGCCGCGTACAAGGGTCCCGCGGCCGGTCCGGTCAAGGTGGAGGCCAAGGGCAACCCGTTCGTGACGCGGGTGTTGGTGCGTGCACCGAAATCTTCGGCCGATTTCAGTGGGACGGTCTGGGTGGAGCCGCTCAACACGTCGAGCGGGGGCGACTCCGACGCGGTGTGGAGGTCGGTGGCGCCGCTCATTGCCGATCGCGGTGACGCGTGGATCGGTGTGACCGTGCGCGCGGGTCAGGTTCCCCGGCTTCAGGCGTTCGACGCAGCTCGATACGCAGACCTGAACATCCCGAGCAACGGCGACGCGTGGGACATGCTGCGCGACGTCGGGGCACTCGTGAAGACGAACAGTCCCAAGGGTCCCCTTGCCGATATGAAGGTGAAGCAGGTCTATGTCGCGGGGTACTCGCAGAGCGGTAGTGACGCGGCGACGCTGGCCAGCGCGTTCAACGAGGTCACTCGTCTCCGTGACGGGTCGCCGGTGTTCGATGGCTATCTGGTCGGTGGTCGTGGTGGGTTCCTGACTCCTCTGCAGTCGAGTGCTTCGATCATTCCGAGCTTCGAGACCGCGAAGCCCCGACCGGTCGACAGTCCGCTCATCGACTTCGAAGCCCAATCGAACGTCGAGGGTACGGGGATCACCGTGCCCACCACCCTCTTGGTGGAGGCCGGTGTTGCGGGAGCGGACAAGATCACGACGCCGACCTCCACCTATACGGTGTCCGGCGGCGCGTACGTGCGCCGTCCCGACACGAACACCAAGACGGATCGCTTCCGACTCGTCGAGGTCCCAGGCTCGCCGCACGCGGCCGGTGCCGTTTCCGGCTGTGACGGGAACGGATCGACGTTCCCCGTCGGTGCCTTCTTCGCAGCATCAGGCGCGAATCTGGTCCGCTGGGCCGAGAAGGCCAAGGCGCCGGCCAGCGTCCCCCGCATCGATCTGGCGACGTCGGCGCAGGTGTCGACGTCGAAGACCGACCAGTACGGCAATGCCCTCGGCGGGCTGCGCTCGCCACTCCTCGACGTGCCGCTCTCGAAGTACGACGCTCGCAGTACCGGCACACCGAGCTGTTGGCAGACCGGAAACGAGACGGTGCTCCCCGCCGACACGCTCAGGCAACTCTACGGAGACGCCCAGGGATACATGACGAAGTTCACCAAGGCCCTCGACGCGGCGATCAAGAACAGCTCCCTGCTCGCAATCGATCGCCAGACGATCCTCGACGTCCAACAGGCCAAGGCAAACGCAGCATTCGCCGCCGGGTAGCCGCCCCGCCGGGCATCGCGACCAGATCAGGCCGAACCGAGTCGGGCGGCGCGTCCCGGGGGAGAGGACGCGCCGCCCGACGATCGCCCGGCCGGGGGGAGGAACCGGACGCTCGGATGCCTGCCGGCCGGTTGGGTCAGCCGGTCGCGGCCACCGGGGCCGAGGTGGTGGTCGCGGTCGCCGGCCCACCGGGTGCGTACGCGGGCGCGACGTCGAGCGCGTCGCGGTGGCGCTGGTAGGCCCAGTGCGCGGCTTCGTGGCACAGCGCGGGATGGAACCCGGTGGCGTGCAGCACCCGCTCGACGTGGTCGGGGTCGTCGCCCTGCTCGAGCAGGGCGAACGCGATGCGCCGGGCGCGGCGGCGGGCCTCGTCGATCGGCGCGTCGTCGCGCCGGGTCTCGGTCCACTCCGCGTGCGCGGCCTGCACGTCGGCGGGGAGGCGGCGGAGATGACGCACGCCGATCGGCGGGACCATGCGCCGCACCGCGATGAGGTCGGACATCGGGTCCTCACACGCGAGGTCGAACTGGGTGAGGCGGCGCAGCGTGCGCAGGATCGGCGAGCTGGTGCCGTCACGCTGGCCGAGGCCCAGCGCGTGCGACGTGTGGGCGACGGTCAGCTCGATGCCCTGCGGATCGCGGTCGAAGCGGTCGGCGAGGTGACGCAGCAGCAGCACGGCGGTGGGCCCGAGGGTGGGCAGCCAGAAGGTCTCCACGTAGCGGGAGCGAGGATCGTGACCGAGCACGTCGACGACGGGGTCGTGCCAGGGCTTGACGGTGATGGTGGCGGGCATGGGGTTCCTCCGCGATGCGGTCGGGTGTCGACGCGTTCGGCGGGGAAGCGCAGTGCTCTCCGGAAGTCCGGGACGTTGTGTGGCCGGTGGCCCCGTCGGGCCGTGGGGAGATTGTGACAGATTGTACGAAACATGCCCTCTTCGGTCAAGACGGCGCGGAGAGCTCGCGCGCCGCACGCTCGGGCGCGGGGCGCGGCGGGCGGGGCGACTCCCCGTCGGCGGTGCGCTTGCGCGGGCGGACGACCTGCACCGGCCGGTCGCCGAACACGTCCGCGGGTTGGGGCCGGCCGAACAGGTAGCCCTGACCCAGGCCGCAACCGGTGGCGCGCACACGGCGCAACTGGTCGCCGGTCTCGATGCCCTCGGCCACCGTGGCCAGCCCGAGCGCGCGCGCCAGGCCGACGACCGCTTCGACGATCGCGGCGCTGCCGGTGTCGCGGCCGACCCCGTCGACGAAGGCGCGGTCGATCTTCAGCGCCTCCACCGGGAGCCGCTGCAGGTAGGCGAGCGACGAGTACCCCGAGCCGAAGTCGTCGACCGAGAGGTGCACGCCCAGTCCGCGCAGCGCGGCGAGCGCGCCGACGGCCGATTCCGCATCGCGCATCAGCGTGCTCTCGGTGATCTCGAGCCACACCGCGTCGGGCTCCACCCCGGTGTCGTGGAGCACGCGTGCCACCTCACCGGGCAGGCCGGGCTCGAGCAGCTGGCGCGGCGACAGATTCACGCTCATCGTGAGCGGCACGTTCTCGGACGAGGCCTCGCGCCAACGTACGAGCTGGCGGCATGCCTCCTCCATCGCCCACGACCCGAGCGGCACGATCAGGCCGGTCTCCTCGGCGAGCGGCACGAAGTCGTTCGGCGACACCAACCCGCGTTCGGGGTGCTCCCAGCGGATCAGCGCTTCGAAGCCGCTGAGCACCCCGGTCGAGAGCTTGACGATGGGCTGGTAGAAGACGCGCATCTCGCCGCGCTCGATCGCGCGGTGGAGCTCGTTGCCGGTGCGCAACACCGACACGGCCCGGTGGTGGGCGTGGGTGTCGAAGAGCTCGACCCGGTCGCGCCCATGGTCCTTCGCGCGGTACATCGCGGCGTCGGCGTTGCGCAGTAGCGTCTCGGGGGTGTCGGTGGGCGCGTCCGACACGGCGATGCCGATGCTCGCGGTCACGAACACCTCGCCCTCCATGAGGGTCACCGGCCGCGCGAGCGTCGCGCACGATCCGTTCGGCGAAGAGCTCGACGGTCTCCGCGCTCGTGATGTCGTGACACAGGATCGTGAACTCGTCGCCGCCGAACCGCCCGACCACGTCGTCGGGGCCCATCAGGCGCGCCAGCCGGTCGGCCACCGCGACCAGCAGCCGGTCGCCGGCCGAGTGCCCGAGGCTGTCGTTGACGACCTTGAACCGGTCGAGGTCGAGGAACAGCACCGCAACCTTCTCGTCGGCGCGCGTGGCGGCGCGGAGATCGTGACCGAGGCGTTCCATGAACCGCGTGCGGTTCGGCAGCCCGGTGAGCGGGTCGTGGGCGGCCTGGTGCGCCAGCGCCTCACCGCTCGCGCGGCGCTGGGTGATGTCCTCGGTCTGGCACACCAGGTACAGGGGGTCGCCGTTCAGGTCGCGCACGATTGATGCGCTCAGCGACACCCACACCGGGTGGCCGTCGTGGTGGACGTAGCGCACCTCGAGCTGACAGTTCGCGGTGCGCCCCGCGAGCAGGCGCGCCACCGCGTCGCGACACTGCCCGCGGTCGTCCTCGTGGATCAGGTCGAGGATGCTCGACGCCAGCAGGTCCGACTCGCCGCGCCCCACGATCTGCACCAGCGCGCGGTTCACGCGGAACATGTGCCCGTCGACCGCGGCGAGCGCCATGCCGATCGGCGCGTGTTCGAACGCGCTGCGGAACCGCTCCTGCGCCTCGCGCAGGTCGGCCTCGGCGCGCCGGCGGTCGGTGAGGTCACGGGCGCTGATGACGATGCCCTCGACGCTCGGGTCGTCGAGCAGGTTGGTGCCGACCGCTTCGATGAGGCGCCACGATCCGTCGGCGTGGGCGAGGCGCACTTCGAGGCGGTCGACGTCACGGCCGTTGCGCGCGGCGTCGAAGCGCGAGGCGGCGCGCGTCCGGTCGTCGGGGTGCACGAGGTCGAACATGGAGGTGCCGATGAGCGGCTCCGACTCGAGGCCGAGCGTTCCCTCGGTCGCGGGGCTCACGTAGGTGATGAACCCGTTGCTGTCGACGATCGCCATGATGTCGGTGGAGTCGCGCACCATGGCCCGGAAGCGCGCCTCGTTGCGCTGCAGCAGGCTGTTCACCTGCGCGACGGTCTGGGCGGCGCGCCGTCCGACGATCCGCATCGACGCGAGCGCGACCGCGACCAACCCGCAGATCGCGAGCAGGAGGAGGATTGTGCCGACGTCGCCCATCGAGGGTGTTTCGACGGATGCAGGGCCCCGGCTTGAGCCCTTGCTGGGTGGCGATTGAGCGTGGTCACCGGCCGACCCGGCCGCCGGCCCCCCAGGATGGGTCAGCGGGAGCGGCCCAGGAAGGCCTCGACCACCACCCGGGCGGCCGCCGCGGGGGTCAGCACCCCGGCGGCGACCTCGTGCTCCAGGCGCTCCGCGAGCCCGGCCACCGAGGTGTCGGCCCGCAGCGCCTCGAGCAGTGACCCGGTGATCTCCGACCACATCCAGGCCTGGTTCTGGGCCGCCCGCAGGCTGGGGAGCTCGTCGGTCAGGGTGGCGGCGAATTCGCCCACCGCATCCCACACGTCGCCCACGCCGGCGCCGGTGAGCGCCGAACAGGTGAGCACCCGCGGGGCCCAGGCCCGGGTGCGGGGCCGGATCAGGTGCAGCGCGGCGGCGTAGTCGGACGCGGTGGTCCGCGCGGTGGCGAGCAGGTCGCCGTCGGCCTTGTTGACCACCACCAGGTCGGCGAGCTCCATGATCCCGCGCTTGAGGCCCTGCAGCTCGTCGCCGCCACCGGGCGACACCAGCACCATGAAGAGGTCGACCATCGCGGCGACGTCGACCTCCGACTGCCCGACCCCGACCGTCTCCACCAGGACCACGTCGAAGCCTGCGGCCTCGCAGAGCAGCATGGCCTCACGCGTGCGCCGGGCCACGCCGCCCAGTGCGCCCGCGGTGGGCGACGGGCGCACGAACGCCTGCGGCGAACGTGCGAGCAGCTCCATGCGCGTCTTGTCGCCGAGGATGGATCCTCCGGTGCGCGCGCTCGACGGGTCGACTGCGAGCACCGCGACGCGGTGGCCGGCGTCGACGATGTGCACGCCGAACGCCTCGATGAACGTCGACTTGCCTGCGCCGGGCGCGCCGGAGATGCCCACCCGCACCGCGTTGCCCGTGTGCGGGAGCACCTCGGCGAGCAGCGTCTCGGCGTCGCCGCGGTGGTCGCCCCGCGTGGACTCGACGAGGGTGATCGCGCGCGCGAGCGCCCGCCGGTCCCCGGCCGCGAGTTGCTGGCTGAGCTGCTGCGCGAGCTCCGACACCGGCGAGCCCGTCAGCCGCGCCGGAGCAGGCCGACGATCTCGCGGGCGGCGGCGGGGATGTTGGTGCCGGGACCGAAGATCGCGGCCACGCCCGCTTCCCGGAGCTCGGGATAGTCGGGTGCGGGGATCACGCCGCCGACCACCACGAGGATGTCGTCGCCACCCTGCTTGCGCAGCTGCGCGATGAGCTCGGGCACGAGCGTCTTGTGGCCCGCGGCCTGGCTCGACACGCCGACCACGTGCACGTCGTTCTCGATCGCGTCCCGCGCCGCCTCCTCGGGCGTCTGGAACAGCGGGCCCACGTCGACGTCGAAGCCGAGGTCGGCGAACGCGGTGGCGATCACCTTGGCGCCGCGGTCGTGGCCGTCCTGCCCGAGCTTGGCCACGAGGATGCGCGGGCGGCGGCCGGCCTCGGCCGCGAACTCGTCGACCGCGTGGCGCACACCCTCGAACTCCTCGTCGCCCTCGTAGGCCGAGCCGTACACGCCCGCGATGCTACGGATCGTGGCGCGGTGACGGGTGAACACCCGCTCCATCGCGTCGCTGATCTCGCCGACGGTGGCCCGGGCGCGGGTGGCCTCGATCGAGAGTGCGAGCAGGTTGCCGTCGCCGCGTGCGCCGTCCTCCAGGGCCTGCAGGGCAGCCTGGCAGCGGGCTTCGTCGCGGTTCGCCTTCAGCTGGGCGAGGCGCTCGAGCTGCTGCTCGCGCACGGCGGTGTTGTCGACGTCGCGCACCTCCACCTCGGGCTCTTCGGCCAGGCGGTACTTGTTGACGCCGACGATCACCTCGTCGCCGCGGTCGACCGCGGCCTGCTTGCGGGCCGCGGCCTCCTCGATGCGCAGCTTCGGCATGCCCGACTCGACCGCCTTGGTCATGCCGCCGAGCGCCTCGACCTCCTCGACGAGCTTCCACGCCTCGGTGGCCAGGCTGTGGGTGAGCGCCTCGACGTAGTAGCTGCCGCCCATCGGGTCGACCACGTGGGTGACGCCCGTCTCCTCGGCGATGATCAGCTGCGTGTTGCGGGCGATGCGCGCCGCGGTGTCGCTCGGGAGCGCGATGGCCTCGTCGAACGAGTTGGTGTGCAGACTCTGCGTGCCGCCGAGCACCGCGGCGAGTGCCTCGACCGTGGTGCGCACGATGTTGTTGTACGGGTCCTGCTCGGTGAGCGACACGCCCGACGTCTGGCAGTGCGTGCGCAGCATCTTCGATCCCGGCTTCTGCGCGCCGAGGTCGGTCATCACCCGCGCCCAGAGCAGGCGCGCGGCCCGCAGCTTCGCGACCTCCATGAAGAAGTTCATGCCGATGGCGAAGAAGAACGAGAGACGTCCTGCGAAGGCGTCGACGTCGAGACCGCGGTCGATCGCGTAGCGGGCGTACTCCAGCCCGTCGGCGATGGTGAACGCGAGCTCCTGCACGGCGGTCGCGCCCGCCTCCTGCATGTGGTAGCCGGAGATCGAGATCGAGTTGAACTTCGGCATGTGCTCGGCCGTGTACTCGATGATGTCGGACACGATCCGCATGCTCGGCGCCGGCGGATAGATGTAGGTGTTGCGGACCATGAACTCCTTGAGGATGTCGTTCTGGATGGTCCCGGCCAGCACCGACTGGTCGACGCCCTGCTCCTCGGCCGCCACCACGTAGCCCGCGAGCACGGGCAGCACCGCGCCGTTCATCGTCATCGAGACGGTCATCTTGTCGAGCGGGATGCCGTCGAAGAGGACCTTCATGTCCTCCACGGAGTCGATGGCCACGCCCGCCTTGCCGACGTCGCCGACGACACGCGGGTGGTCGCTGTCGTAGCCGCGGTGGGTGGCGAGGTCGAACGCCACCGAGAGGCCCATCTGCCCGGCGGCGAGGTTGGCCCGGTAGAAGGCGTTCGACTCCTCCGCGGTGGAGAACCCGGCGTACTGGCGGATCGTCCACGGGCGGTTGGCGTACATCGTCGCCCGCACGCCCCGCACGAAGGGGTCGAATCCCGGCAGCGTGCCGACCGTCTCGAGGCCCTCGAGGTCTTCGGCGGAGTAGAGCGGCTTGACCGGGATCCCCTCGGGCGTGCTCCAGGTGAGCGATGCGGGATCGGTACCCCGGAGCTCCCTGGCGGCGAGCTCCTGCCAGTCGGACGGTGTCGGACGCTGCGTGTCACCCATGCGGCAAAGGGTACGGCCCTCCCGTCGAGTGGGCGAAGTTGTGCCGGTGGGTTGCTCAGCTGGCCAGGCGCTGGGATCCCGACCCGCGACCGGCGCGGGCCCGCTCCTGCTCGGCGGCGGCCCGCTCGAGCGCCTCGCGGGCGGCGGCGACGCCCTGGCGCCCGACCCGGCGGGTGCCGGCATCGAGCTGCCAGTCGCCCCAGCGGACCGCACGCCGGCCCACCGAGCGCGGGCCCGAGGTGCGGGTGCCGGACGGGCGCGCCGCGGCCGGACGCGACGGCTTGCCGGCCCGGGACGCCGGGGCCGGGGGGGTTTCGGGGGTGTCGACGAGGCGCAGTTGCGTGGTCACGTGATGATCATCGTCCGGGGGTGTGACAGTTATTTCCGGACCGGGCCGGAAGTCCCTTGGGCGGCCTCACACCGTGGTCGAAGTCACATGCAGAACGGAACGGGTGGGGAAGAGGGGCGCGACGTGACACGAGTGGTCGGCCTTCCACCGGCCGCACCGGCCGGGCAC
Source organism: uncultured Actinomycetes bacterium (assembly GCA_963782705.1). Lineage (GTDB taxonomy): Bacteria > Actinomycetota > Acidimicrobiia > IMCC26256 > DASPTH01 > CAVRGQ01. The sequence continues at coordinate 56,341 of CAWAKX010000005.1, forward strand.
GGCGCCGGACACCGGCGCGCACCCGCTGCGGCCCGGACGCGGCCCGCGGCCCGGCCTGCGTCGGGGGCCACGCGTCGGGGCAGGCTCGCCGTCATCGCCGCGGCGCTGGGGGTCTACGGCCTGGCGTACATGCTCTGGGTGGCGCCTGCACGGGCCCGGGATTCGGCGTGGCCCTCAGCGACGTCGCCGTGCTGCCGGTCAGCGCGGCGGCGGCGGTGCCTGGCCTGGTGGGCGGCCCACGACCCGCGCGTGGCCGCGCGCCGTCGCGACGCGTGGCGGTGGATCGCCTTCGGCTGCGTCAGCTGGTTCCTCGCCGACGTGATCTGGTGGTACCTCGAGGCGGTCCGGCACGTGACGCCGTCGCCGTCTCCCGCCGACGCGTTCTACCTCGCTCTTCTACGCGCTCGTGCTCGTCGGGCTGCTGCGCCTCCCGGCCCGCCGCGAGCGTGGCGCGGAACGGGTCGCGCTCGGCCTCGACCTGGCCACCGTCGCGGTCGTCACCTTCATGTTCGTCTGGTACCTGGTCGCGCTCCCCACGCTGCACGGCGCCGGCGCGATCGACCTCGCCGCGGTCATCGAGCTCGCCTATCCGCTCGCCGACACGATGCTCGTGCTGGCCATCGCCCGGGTGCTGCTCCGTCGGCGATCGGGCGCCGACAACCGCCCGGTGCTGTGGTTCCTCGTGGCCGCCACCGCCGCGCTCGCCGCGGCCGACGTGCTCTACGCGCGGCTCGACCTCGCGGGTCAGTACGAGGCGGGCTCGCTGCCCGACGGTCTCTGGGTCGCGGCGCTGCTGCTCGTCGCGTTGGCCGCGCTCGCCCAACTCGGCTTCGCCCCCCCGGCCGCGCCGTTCGTCGGCCGGGAGCGCAGCTACACGAGCGTCAGCAAGCTGCCGTACCTCGCGATGGTGGCCGGCCTCGGCCTCGTGCTCTTCGAGACGACGCCGCGACGCGGCGGGGCCGCTCGCGATGCTCGTGTTGTCGGCGCTGGCGCTCACCGCGATCGTCGTCGCCCGGCAGCTCACCGTGCTGCACGAGAACGACCGGCTCGCCGGTGAGCTGCGCCGTCTCGCCAACACCGATCCGCTCACCGATCTCGCGAACCGTCGTCACTTCTTCGACGTCGCGGCCGCGCTGCCTCGAGCGGGGCCGGGGCGCGCCCTGCCGCCGCGGTGATGATCGACGTCGACCGCTTCAAGCTCATCAACGACGAGTTCGGTCACCCCGCGGGCGATCTCGTGATCCGCGAGGTCGCCCGCCGCTGCGCCGAGGTCGTGCGCCCCACCGATCTTCTCGCGCGCTACGGCGGCGACGAGCTGGTCGCGGCTGCTCGTCGGCGCCGGTCCCGACGAGGTCGACGCGGTCGTCCGAGCGGCTCCGGACCCACGTGTCGAGCACACCGGTGTCGACGCCCGCGGGCCCGGTGCCGGTGACGCTCAGCATCGGCGTCGGTGTGGCCGACCGCGACGCGTCGCTCGACGATCTGCTGCGGGCCGCCGACCTCGCGCTGTACCGCGCCAAGGACGCCGGGCGCGACCGGGCGTGCGCCCGCCGCGTCACCCGACGTGCTGCACGCGACCTGACGCCGCACCGGGAACCCTGAAGGGCGGGCGCGACCCCGCCCGTACACTGGCGGCATGCCCCGACCGGTCATCTACCTCGACCACGCGGCCACCACCCCGATGCGTCCCGAAGCCGTGGCCGCGATGGCGCCGTTCCTCGGCGGGCACCTACGGCAACCCCTCGGGTGGGCACGCGATCGCCCGTGCGGCGAAGACCGCGCTGGAAGCGGCGCGCGAGGAGATCGCGCACCTGCTCGGTGCCCGGCCGGCGGAGGTCGTCTTCACCGGCGGCGGCACCGAGGCCGACAACCTCGCGGTCAAGGGCGCGGCGCGCGCGGCTCGCGACGCGGGCTGGGGCGACGGCGTGGTCACCACCGCGTTCGAGCACAAGGGCGTGCTCGCGTCGGCGCATCGCCTGGCCGGCGAGGGATTCCGGGTCGCCGAGGTCGGCGTCGGCGCCGACGGCATCGTGAACCTCGACGCGCTGGCCGACGCGATCGACGAGCGCACGGTCGTGGTGTCGGTGATGCTCGTCAACAACGAGATCGGCACCATCCAGCCGCTCGACGAGATCGCGACGATCGTGCGCGAGCGTGCGCCGCGGGCCGTGCTGCACACCGACGCGGTCCAGGCCGTGCCGTGGCTCGACGTCGCCTCCGGCGCGCGCGCTGCCGACCTGGTCGCGATCTCGGCCCACAAGTTCGGCGGGCCCAAGGGCTTCGGCGCGCTCGTGGTGCGCGACGGTGTCGTGCTCGAACCTCTGATCGAAGGTGGGGGTCAGGAACGCGAACTGCGTTCGGGGACGTCCAACGTGGCCGGCGCGGCCGCCACCGCCGCCGCCTTGCGGGTCACGTGTGCGCAGCGCGACGCCGACGTCGCGCGCGTCGGGGCGTTGCGTGACCGCCTCGTCGACTCCTTGCTGCTGAAGGTGCCTGGGAGCGTCGAGAACGGCGACCGCTCGCGCAAGGTCGCCGGCAACGGACATCTCCGCTTCGCGGGCGTCGAGGCGGAGGCGCTGCTCGTCGCGCTCGACGTGGAAGGGGTGTGCGCGGCGGCCGGGTCGTCGTGCGCGTCGGGCGCCACCGAGCCGTCCTACGTGCTCGCCGCCCTCGGGCTGTCGCGCGAGGAGGCGGCGGCGTCGGTGCGACTCACGCTGGGCTACGCGTCCACGGAGGCCGAGATCGACGCCGCGCTCGCGGTGATCCCGACCGCGGTCGCACGCCTGCGGGCCGCGGGGGTCGCGGCATGAGCGTCGGTCCCGCGCCGACTCGGGTGCTGGTCGCGATGAGCGGCGGGGTCGACTCGTCGGTGGCGGCCGCGCTCCTGCTCGAGCAGGGTCACGACGTCACCGGGGTCACGCTGAAGCTCTGGGGTGGCGACTCCGACTCCGGGTGTTGCAGCGTGTCCGACGTGGAGGACGCGCGTCGCGTGGCCGCGCAGCTCGACATCCCGCACTACGTGTTCAACTTCTCCGCCGAATTCGACGCGCACGTCGTCGACCCGTACGTGAATGCGTACGCCGCCGGCGCGACGCCGAACCCGTGTGTCGAGTGCAACCGTTCGATCAAGTTCGGTCGGCTCCTCGCCCGGGCCGAGGCACTGGGGTACGACTCGGTGGCCACCGGCCACCACGCCCGCGTGGTCAACGACGAACGCGGTCGCCCGCACCTGTTGCGCGGGGCTGACGCGGCGAAGGACCAGTCCTACGTCCTCTACATGTTGCGCGCGCCGCAGCTTTCGCGGGTGGTGCTGCCCGTCGGCGAGCTCACCAAAGCCGACGTGCGGGCGCATGCGACGCGCCTGGGGCTGCGCACGGCCACGAAGCCCGAGAGCATGGACGTGTGCTTCATCACCCGGGGTGGCCGCGAGGCGTTCCTCGCGGCGCGCACCGAGTTGCGACCGGGCCCGGTGGTCGACACCGCCGGCGCGACGGTCGGCGCGCACGGCGGCGTCGCGTTGGTGACCGTCGGACAGCGACGCGGTCTGCGGGTGTCGGGTGGGGAACGGCGCTACGTCGTCGACGTCGACGCCGCGACCGACACCGTGACCATCGGCACCCGCGACGACCTGCTGCGCGACCACGTCGAGCTGCGCGACCTGGTCTTCGTGCACGATCATCCCGGCGACCGGCCGGTCTCGGCGCAGGTGAGCGCGCACGGCCGTCCGCGCCCGGGCCGGCTCGACGGCACCGTGGTGCGGTTCGACTCGCCCCACGCTCGCGTCGCGCCGGGCCAGGTGGTGGCGCTGTACGACGCCGACGAGCTGCTCGGCGGCGGCATCGCGGTCTGACGACCGTCGAAGCTCCGGCGATCGACGCTCCGGCGACCGACGTCAGACGCGCACCGGGAGGCGACGTTCCGCGGCGAGCGTGAGCATCTCGGCAGGGCGGACCACCGCGATGCAGATCTCCTCGGCCGCGACCGTCTCGGTCTCGCGGCGCGTGGGCGACCGGCGGAACAGGTCGGCCGCCGAGTCGAAGTGCACCGCCACCGATCCCGCCGTCGCGCCGAGCCGGAGGTCGGCCACCCCTGCGGGCGCGGCGGCGCCGGTCACCGGCGCCATCCAGCGCAGGTGCTCGCGCAGGAACAGGTGCGGGTCGGTCAGGGTGAAGGGGTCGACCACCACGAAGCCTGCAGGGACGAGCACGGCCCAGCGGCGTGCGAGCCCGAGGAGCGATCGCGACAGCACGAACACCAACGGCGCGCCGAGGAGCACCGCGACGACTCCGAGCACGAGCTCGCCGTCGGCGAGGAGCAACGGTCCGGTGGCGCACGCGGCGGCGACCAGGACGCGGGCGAGGGGTAGTGGGGCCAGGAACAGCGCGGGGGGCACCCGCAACGGGAAGCGCAGCTCGTCGCCGTAGGACGTGGCGTTGGCCGACGCGATCGAGAGGTCGTGGCCCGACGCCAGCACCGAACCCACCAGGGTCGCGACCACCGCCGCGACGCTCTCGGCCGCGGAGGGCGCGTCTCCGATCGCGGCGAGGATCGCGGCGATCACGAACGCGGGGGCCACCACCCGCAGTGCGGTGAGCGTCGCGGGGCGCGGCGCGAACGTGGCGAGGAGACCGATGGCCCAGGCAAGCCACAGCAGGACCTCGGCGACGACACGTGGGGCCGACGCCCACTCGCCGAGCGCGGCCGACGCGGCCGGACCGGCGGTGAGGGGCAGCGTGACCCAGACCACGCGCAGCAACCAGAGAGGGAGGGGACGGGCCAGCGGTCGTTCCGTTCGTGAGCACGTGCCACGCTTGGAGCACGCGGAGAAGGCGTCCGTATAGTACGGCGGCATGACGCAGGTGCTCCGAGCGCCGGTGCTGCTTCCCGGTCTCGCGACCGGGATCGGGAGCCTTCCGCACACCGACCCGATGGAAGCGGCCGACGTCGTCCTGCGCCTCCTTCCCGAGCTCCCGGCCGCGCCGCAGCTCCCCGAGCGCGACCCGCGTGAGGGCATGCTCGCCCAGTGGCTCGGCGCGTTGCCCGAAGTGACGGTCGCGCCCGACGGCACCTACGACGTGCTCGGCGCCTCGGACGCGGCGCCCGAATGCCGCTTCGACCGGGTCGCGCACGCCGGTCTGCTCGCGTTCCTCGACCGCGCCGCTGCGGGTCCGCAGCCTGATCGGATCAAGGTGCAGCTCACCGGTCCGCTCACGCTCGGCAGCGCGCTCGAGGCGCAGGGCGTCGCCACGGCTCGCGCGTTCCGACGCGGCGCGCGTCTGAGTCGCGACTGGGCGGCGGCGATCGAGGCGCTCGTGGCGACCCGCCTTCCGGGCACCGGTCTCGTGGTCTTCTTCGACGAACCCGCGCTCGTGCGCTGGCGCCGGGGCGACACCACCCTCGAACGCGACGCCGCGATCGACGTGCTCTCGGGTGCGCTCGCGGCGGTCGACAGCCCGGTGGGCGTGCACGTCTGCGGCGACGGCGACGTGGGCCTGGCCGCGGCCGCCGGACCCCAGGTGCTGGGGGTCACGGTGGGCGACGACCTGGCGGAGCACGCGTTGCCGCTCTCGCGGTTCCTCGACGGCGAGGGTTGGGTGGCCTGGGGCGCGGTGCCCACCGACCGCCCGGTCGGGGAGTCGGTCGATCCGCACTGGCGGCGTCTCGCCGGGGTGTGGTGCGAACTGGCCCGCCGGGGGTGCGACCCCGTGGTGCTGCGCACCCGCGGACTGGTCACCCCGGCGTGCGGCCTGGCGGGCTACGGTGCCTCGCAGGCCGAGCGGGTGCTCGGCATCGCACACGAGTTGGCCGGGCGGGTACACGACCAGGCCGTCGCGGCTCGTTTGACCCTGGGGGCCTGATGGACACGACGCCGTACCGCTACTGCGGAGTCTGTGGCGATCCGCTCGCGCCGGGCGCGACCCAGTGCGGCAACTGCGGGGCACCGGTCGAGGAAGCCGCGGCGGGCGCCGCCGGAGCAGCCGGAGCCGCGGGCGCGACGGGGGCCACCGCCGCGGGCGCGGCCACCGGGCCCGGCGACGCCGCGACCGGGCCGGTCGCCGGCGCCGACTCCACGATGGCCATGCCCGCCGCTGCGGCGGCCGGTGGCGCAGCCGGCGCGGCCGGCGGCGGTGCGGGCACCGGCGGACCCGGTGGTCCGGGCACGCCCCCGCCCGACGAAGGCGGCATGTCGACCGGGATGAAGTGGCTCATCGGCGCGCTGGTGGCGCTGGCCGTGGTCCTGGTCGTGGTGGTGATCTTCCTGCTCGCCGACAGCGGCGACGACTCGAAGCCCACCCCCACCACGTCGTCGTCGACCACGTCGTCGAGCACCACCTCCACGTCGAGCACCACGTCCACGAGCACGACGTCGACGTCCTCCACCACGACCACCGCGCCGCCGACGACGACCACGACGGCGCCGCCGACCACCACGACCACGGTCCCGGCGACCACGACCACGACCTGACCAGGGTCGACGTCGCAGGTCGTCGGTAGCGTTGGGGCATGGCCCCCTCGCCCAGTGAGCGCGCCGCCGAGCTGAGCGCGCAGATCCGTCACCACCGCGATCGCTACTACCTCCACGACGATCCCGAGATCTCCGACGCCGAGTTCGACGCGCTGGTCCGCGAGCTCGAGGAGCTCGTCGCCTCGGATCCCGCGCTCGACGCCGCCGACACCGCGCTCGCCGAGGTGGGCGCGCCGCCGTCGGCCACCTTCGCCCCGGTGCGCCACGTCGTGCCCATGCTCTCGCTCGACAACGCGTTCGACCGCGAGGAGCTCGTCGCCTGGTACGCGCGCATCGAGAAGACGATCACCGACCCGGTCACGTTCGTGGGCGAGCCCAAGCTCGACGGTCTCGCCATCTCGCTGCTCTACGAGGACGGGCGCCTCGTGCGCGGCGCCACCCGCGGCGACGGCGAGACCGGTGAGGACGTCACCCCCAACGTCGCGACGATCGGCGCGATCCCGGCGCGCCTCTCCGGAGCACGCGTCCCCGCCCGCCTCGAGGTGCGCGGCGAGATCTTCATGCCGCTGTCGTCGTTCGAGGAGCTGAATCGTCGCCAGGGCGACGCCGGCGATCGGCTCTTCGCCAACCCGCGCAACGCGGCCGCGGGCAGCCTGCGCCAGAAGAACCCGCGCGTCACGGCGTCGCGCGATCTCGCGTTCGACGCCTACCAACTCGGCGCGGTCGACGGTGGCCCCGCGTTGCGGTCGCACCTGCAGACCTTCGAGTGGTTGCGCGAGCTCGGCCTCCCGGTGAACGAGCACATCGAGGCGCTCGCCGACCTCGACGCGGTGTTCGCGTTCTGCGAACGCACCCAGGAGCATCGTCATTCGTTCGGCTACGACATCGACGGCGCAGTGGTGAAGGTCGACGACCTCGCGCAGCGGGCCGAGCTGGGCACCACGAGCAAGGCCCCGCGGTGGGCGATCGCGTTCAAGTTCCCGCCCGAGGAGAAGACCACCGTGCTGCGGCGCATCATGGTGAGCATCGGCCGCACCGGTCGCGCCACGCCGTTCGCCGAGCTGGAGCCGGTGTTCGTGGGCGGTTCCACGGTGGGCATGGCCACGCTCCACAACCAGGACGAGGTCGCGCGCAAGGACGTGCGCGAGGGCGACACCGTCATCGTGCGCAAGGCCGGTGACGTGATCCCCGAGGTGGTGGGCCCGGTGCTCGCGAAGCGCCGACGCGGCGCGCGCAAGTGGGTGTTCCCGACGAACTGCCCGGTGTGCGGGGAGCCGTTCGTGCGACCCGAAGGGGAGGCCGACACCCGCTGTGTCAACTTCGAGTGTCCTGCGCAGCGCGTGCAGCGCATCGTGTTCTTCGCCGGGCGCTCGGCGATGGACATCGAGGGCCTGGGCGAGGAACGCGTCGTGCAGTTCGTGGAGGCGGGCCTGCTGCGCGACGCCGCCGAGGTCTACGACCTCACCGTCGAGCGGCTCGTGCCGCTCGAACGGATGGGGGAGCGATCGGCAGAGCTGCTCGTCGCGGCGATCGACGCGTCACGAACCCGCCCGCTCGCCAAGCTGCTCGTGGGTCTGGGGATCCGTCACGTGGGCCCCACCGCGTCCATCGCGCTGGCCCGGGAGCTGGGCAGCCTCGATGCCATCGCGGCCGCGAGCCGCGAGGAGCTCGCGGCGGTACCCGGCGTCGGCGACGTCATCGCCGAGAGCGTGCAGGCGTTCTTCGCCAACGAGCGCAACCGGGCGCTGATCGAGAAGCTGCGCGCCGCCGGGGTCAACTTCCAGGGCCCCGAGCGCATCGTGGCCGACGTCGCCGACGCCACGCTCACCGGCCTCACGTTCGTGCTCACCGGCACGCTGTCCGGCCTCACCCGCGAGGCGGCCCAGGCCGAGCTCGAGGCGCGCGGCGCGAAGGTCACGGGCAGCGTGTCGAAGAAGACCAGCTACGTCGTGGCCGGCGAGAGCGCCGGCTCGAAGTTGGCGAAGGCCGAGCAGCTCGGTGTGCCGGTGCTCGACGAAACCGGGCTGCGAGCGCTGCTCGAAGACGGGCCGCCCACCCAACCGGCCTAGCCTGCGCGCGGAGGAGAGGAGACCGCCATGGTCGACACAGCCGCGATCGGCAACCTCGGTGAGCCGTTCGAGATGGTGGTGGAGCGGGGCAAGATCCGCGAGTTCGCACGCGCCACGATGTCACGCAACCCCGACTACTTCGACGACCCGGTGGCCGTCTCCCCGCCGACGTTCCTGATGACGAGCGCGCTGTGGAACACCGCGGGCACGATGCCCACCCTGGGGCTCGACATCGACATCACGCGCCTGCTCCACGGAGGCCAGGAGTTCACGTTCCACGGGCCACCACCGCGCGCGGGCACGAAGCTCACCGGGCAGATGCGCGTCACCGACACCTACGAGAAGGAAGGGCGACGCGGCGGCACCATGTCGTTCATCGAGGTGGTCACCGACTTCCACGACGACTGCCGGCACGCTGGTCGCCGAGGCGAAGATCGTGCTCATCGTCACCGGCCAGGCGCCCACGGAGGCGTCGTGATGCCCACCTGGGACGAGCTCCACGAAGGCGCCGAGTGCCCGCCGCGCGAGTACGGGCCGCTCTCGCGCACCGACTTCGTCCGCTACCAGGGCGCCTCGGGCGACTTCAACCCCATCCACCACGACGAGAGTTCGCGCAGGCCGCGGGCTTTCCCGTCGGTGTTCTCGGTCGGCATGCTCCAGGCCGGGCATCCTGGCGTCGTACGTCACCGACTGGCTGGGCGCCGCCAACGTGCGCGCCTTCTCGGTGCAGTTCCGCGAACAGGTGTGGCCGGGCGACCGGCTCGTGTGCACCGCGAAGATCGCGCGGCGGTACGAACACCAGGGTGAGCGCCGCGTCGATCTCGACCTGCTGGTGACGCGCGTGGAGTCGGGCGGCGCCGCGATCAAGGGCTCGGCGACCTTCGTCGTCTGAGCCGTCGTTGCTCGCGATCGACTGAGCTACGCCGACGCCCGGAAGGACCAGCCGAACGTGAAGGGGTCCGCGGGACGGTCCTGCAGGCGTCCACGCCAGTACCTCACGAGCACCGTGTTGTCACCGGCGCGAAAGCGCGGGATCTCCTTGCCCGGGCCGGGCCGGAAGCTGACGACCTGCAGGCCCACCACCCGGTCGAGCTGGTCCTCGGGGATCTCGATCCCGTCGACCACGAGGACGCCGGTCATGTCGTCGCGCAGGTTCACGGTGACGGTGTCGACGAGTCCGGTGAGCTCGCCCCGTTCCGGGTTGATCGACTCGATGTCGTTGGGGAGCGGCCGCCGGCCCTTCTCCGACGTGTCGGCGGTGGCGAGCAGGATCACACCCAGGTTGAGCACGAGCAGCACGACCCCGAGCACGATGGCCACCCGTCCGGGGTGCTGCATGGCGCGCCGCCGGGTCGGGGCGGCGTTCGGGGTGGCACTCGGGGTGGCGGGGGGCACGGTCCGAGGGTAACGCCGCGGTCCGGAGCCGTGGTCATCGCGTCCACCACCCCGACCGGGGTGCCGCGTCTGCGGCGGGGCCGGCCGGTACCTTGGCTCGATGGCGAGCAGCGGCGTCGGTGACCTCACCGGACGCGTCCTCGCCGGGCGTTACCGCCTGCTGGCCCCCATCGGCGCGGGCGCATCCGGCCGGGTCTACGTGGCTGACGACGTCCGCCTCCGGCGGCGCGTCGCGGTCAAGGTGCTGCACCTCGCGCTGGCCGAGGACGCCGGGTTCCTGCGCCGCTTCCGGGCCGAGGCCCAGGTCGCGGCGAGCCTCAACCACCCCAACGTCATGGCGGTGTACGACTGGGGCGAGGACGACGTGCCGTTCATGGTGCTCGAGCTGCTCACCGGGGGCAGCCTCCGTTCGATGCTCGACGCGGGCACGCGCCTCAGCCCGTCGCAGGCCGCGCACGTGGGGCGTCAGGTCACCAGCGCGCTCGAGTACTCGCACGCCCGTGGCCTCGTGCACCGCGACATCAAGCCCGCGAACCTGCTCTTCGACGAGCACGGCATCATGCGGGTCGCCGACTTCGGTCTGGCGCGCGCGCTGGCCGAGGCGAGCTGGACCGAGCCCGCGGGCGCGGTGGTGGGCACCGCGCGGTACGCGGCGCCGGAGCAGGCCACCGGTCGGCCGCTCGACGGTCGCGCCGACCTGTATTCGCTCGCCGTGGTGCTGGTCGAGGCGGTCACCGGCGCGGTGCCCGGCATGGCCGACACCGCGATCGGCACCCTCGCGCAACGCACACACACATCGCTGGTCGCGCCGCTCTCGCTGGGACGGCTCGGCCCGGTCGTCGAGCGCGCCGGGCGCGCGGACCCCGACGACCGCTATCCCGACGCGGCCACGATGCGCGCCGCGCTGTCCGACGCGACGCGTGCGCTCCCGCCGCCGCACGCGCTCGTGCTCGCCGGGCTCAGCGGCGAGATCGGTACCGGTGAACCGACGCAGATCGGCCGCTCGTCGCGCCTCTTCGACCAGGACGCCCCCGCCGCCGAACCCGAACCCGTCGTCGTGGAGTCGGCGCCGCGCAAGGCGCGCACGCCGGGGACGTTCCGCTGGGTGCCGGCTGTCGTGGCCGCGGTCCTCGTGATCGCGCTCGCCGCGGCGGGCGTCGCAGTGGCGGGCACCGTCAACGGGAGCACGGTCGCGGTGCCGTCGCTCGTGGGCCTCACCACCAAGACCGCCACCGACCGCGCGGCCGCGGCCGGCCTGTCGTTGCGCATCGTGTTGCGCAACTCCGACGACCCCAAGGACACGGTGATCGGCCAGGATCCCGCGCCCGGCGCGTATGCCGCCGACGGCAGCGAGGTCGAGCTGATCGTCTCGCGCGGCCCGCCGCCGGTCGCGGTGCCCGACGTCGCCGGCCAGTCGCCCGAGGATGCGACGGCCGCGCTCCAGGCCGCGGGGTTCCTCGTGCAGCAGGAGACCCCCTACGACGAGACCGTCCCGGCGGGCACGGTGATCGGCACCGACCCCAAGGGGGCGCGGGCAGCGCCGCGCGATTCCACGGTGAAGTTGCTGGTGAGCAACGGGCCCGCACCGGTCACCGTGCCCGACGTCGCGAAGCAGACCTACGACCAGGCCGCGGCCGCGCTCACCGGCGCCGGTTTCACGGTGACGCGGGCCGACGTGTTCGACGCGACGATCCCCAAGGACCAGGTGGTGGGCACCACGCCCGCGGCGGGCACTGCGGCGCCGCGCGGGTCGCAGGTCACGATCAACGTGAGCAAGGGTCCCGAACTGATCGCGGTCCCCACCCTGGTGGGCAAGACCCTCGAGGCGGCAACCGCGCAGCTCCAGGGGCTCGGGTTCGTGGTCGACACCCAGAGCTACCTGCCCGGTCGGGTGGTGCGGGCGTCCGACCCCGCCTCGGGCACCCAGGTGCCCAAGGGCACGAAGGTCACCCTCTTCTTCTGAGCGGCGGGCCGGGCGCGTGACACGCGGCGGCTCCGTTCGTCAGGTCCCCGGGACGGGGGCGCGGGGGCTCCCGCAGGGCGTGGACACGTGGAGGGCATCGTGGGAGCAATGATGTGGCGACCGCCGCACGGGGGCAGTGTGCGGCCGGGGCTGTGCCGTCCCACCGCCGGGTTCGGACGGGCGCCCGGTCGTCCGGGTCCGGACCGACAGCGGGAGCGTTGCCTGCTCGGTCGGCCCGCACGCGACCTGGCACGCGACGGAACGGTGGAGCGGGAGCGGGCTACTCGGTGATCGCGGCGAGCGCCTCGGCCAGGCCCGGAGCGCCCGGGCCGGTGCCGGCGGCCTGCGCGGCCATGAGCTTGGTGAGGTCGCCCTGGACCTTCACGCGGCCCTCCATGAACGCCTGCATCCCAGCTGCGGGGTTGGCGGTCACGAAGATCGACCGGGCGGTCTCGTAGTCGGTGGTGAGCGCGAGATCGGCGCCGTCGAGGTGCCCCTGGCCCCACTGGGTGCCGCCGTCACGTGCCCCGATGTGGAGCAGACGGTCCTCCCCGAAGGGCGTCCCGGTCACCGTGAGATTCATGAGCAGGCTGGCGTGGGCCGGGACCTGCAGATCGTCTCGTGCCGCGACGATCTGCTCGACCGCGCCGAACCAGTCGTCGGAGAGGAAGGGGTACGTCGCCACGGGCGGCATCGTAGCCAAGTCGTGGCCACTCCTAGACTCGCCGCCATGTCGCAGCTCACCCGCGCCGACGTCGAGCACGTCGCCCGCCTGGCCCGCCTCGCGCTCACCGACGACGAGCTCGACCATTTCACCGAGCAGCTCGCGGTGATCCTCGAGCACGCCGACCAGATCGCGGCCCTCGACACCCACGACGTGCCGCCGACCGCGCACCCGCTGCCGCTTGGTCAACGTCCTGCGGGCCGACGTCGCCCGCCCCGGGATCGACCGCGACGAGGTGCTGGCCATGGCCCCTGCTGCGGAGGACGGCCGGTTCCGCGTCCCGCGGATCCTCGACGCGCCATGAGCGGGCGAGCATGAGCGGAGCGACGGTGAGCCGGGTATCCCGGCGAGCAGCGGAGCGTGGCCCGAGCGGCCCGATGCGAAGCATCGAGAGCGGGCGAGCATGAGTGCCCTCGAGCTGGCCGGCGCGATCCGTCGCGGGGAACGGTCCGCGGTCGAGGTCGTCGAGGAGCACCTCGCGGTCATCGACGCGCGCGACGCCGAGCTCAACGCGTGCAACCTGGTCACGGCCGATGCCGCGCGCGACGCCGCCGCCGCGGTCGACGCCGCGGTGGCGCGCGGCGAGGATCCCGGCCCGCTGGCCGGGGTGCCGATCGCGCTGAAGGACAACCTCTGCACGCGCGGCGTGCCCACCACCTGCTCGTCGCGCATCCTCGAGGGCTGGCGTCCGCCGTACACCGCCACGGTGGTGGAGCGGGTGCTCGCGGCCGGCGCCGTTCCCGTCGCCAAGACCAACCTCGACGAGTTCGCGATGGGTTCGTCCACCGAGAACTCCGCGTTCGGTCCCACCCGCAACCCGCGCGACCCGTCGCGGGTGCCGGGCGGTTCGAGTGGCGGATCGGCCGCGGCGGTGGCGGCCGGGTACGCGCCGCTCGCGCTCGGCTCCGACACCGGTGGTTCGATCCGTCAGCCGGCCGCACTCTGCGGTGTCGTCGGGGTGAAGCCCACCTACGGACTCGTCTCCCGATACGGCCTGATCGCGTTCGCGAGCTCGCTCGACCAGATCGGCCCCTTCGCGAGAACGGTGGCCGACGCCGCCCTCCTGCTCGACGTGATCGCCGGGCCCGATCCCGCCGACTCCACGTCGATCCCCGACGCGCCCGAGGCGGTGCTGCCGCAGCTCGACCGCGGCGTCGCAGGGTCTGCGGGTCGGCATCCTCGAGGAGCTGGCCGAGGGCGACGGCTTCCAACCCGCGGTGCTCGACGCGCTCCAGGGCGCAGCTGCGGCGTTGGAGCAGGCCGGCGCCACCGTCGACCGCGTGAGCGTTCCCAGCGCGCAGTACGGGCTGTCGGCCTACTACGTGATCGCGCCCGCCGAGGCGTCGTCGAACCTCGCCCGCTACGACGGCGTGCGCTACGGCATGCGCGTCGACGCCGAGGATCTCGCGACGATGAACGCCCGGACGCGTGATGCCGGCTTCGGTCCCGAGGTCAAGCGCCGCATCATGCTCGGCACCTACGCGCTCTCGGCCGGCTACTACGACGCCTACTACGGGCAGGCCCAGCGCGTCCGCACGCTCATCATCCGCGACTTCGCCCGCGCCTACGAGCAGTTCGACGTGCTGCTCTCGCCCACGTCGCCGACCGTCGCGTTCGAACTGGGCGCCAAGTCGTCCGACCCGCTCGCGATGTACCTGTCCGACGTGTGCACCATCCCCACCAACCTCGCGGGCCACGCGGCCATGAGCGTGCCGTTCGGCACCGGCGAGGGCGGGCTCCCCGTCGGCGTACAGGTGCTGGCGCCCGCGTTGGGCGAAGGCGTGATGTTCCGCACCGCCCGGGTGCTCGAGACCGCTCGCGGCAACAAGGAGGCCGCGCTGTGAGCGACACCGACATCGTCACCTGGGAGACGGTCATCGGACTCGAGGTGCACTGCGAGCTCTCGACCGCCACCAAGATGTTCTGCTCGTGTCCCAACGAGTTCGGCGCCGAGCCCAACACCAACGTGTGCCCGGTGTGCCTCGGCCTGCCTGGATCGCTGCCGGTGCTCAACGGCAAGGCGGTGGAGTTCGTGCTGCGCTTCGCGGAGGCCGTGCACCTGCACGTGCCCGAGCAGTCGGTGTTCGCGCGGAAGAACTACTTCTACCCCGACATGCCGAAGGACTACCAGATCTCGCAGTACGAAGAGCCGATCACCGTCGACGGCTGGATCGACGTCGGCGGCGCGCGCGTCGGCATCGAACGCGCGCACCTCGAGGAGGACACCGGCAAGACGATGCACGTCGGCGGCGGCGGCCGCATCCACGAGGCGAGTCACTCCCTGGTCGACTACAACCGCGCCGGTGTGCCGCTCATGGAGATCGTGAGCCGTCCCGACATCCGTTCCGCGGAGCAGGCGCGCGCGTACGCGGCGGAGCTGCGTGCGGTGCTGTACGCCATCGGCGTCTCCGACGTGAAGATGGAGGAAGGCTCCATGCGCGTCGACGCCAACGTGTCGGTGCGCCCGGTCGGCACCGAGGCACTCGGCGTGAAGGTCGAGGTCAAGAACATGAACTCGCTGCGCTCGCTCGGGCGCGCGATCGAGCACGAGATCGAACGCCAGATCGCGGTGCTCGAAGCCGGCGACTCGCTCGTGCAGGAGACCCGCCACTGGGACGAGGCCGACGGCCGCACGCATTCGATGCGGAGCAAGGAAGGGTCGTCCGACTACCGCTACTTCCCCGAGCCCGACCTCGTGCCGGTGGCCCCCACCGCCGAGATGCGGGCCGCGGTGGCGCAGTCGATGCCCGAGCTGCCGGCCGCGCGCCGGGCCCGGCTCCAGGAGGAGTGGGGCATCACCGAGCACGACGCCCGCACGCTCGTGGCCGACGAGGCGCTCGCCGACTACGCCGAGGCCGCAGTGGTCGCGCTCACCGCCGGCTCGGCGAAGGACGTCGTGAACTGGTGCCTCGGCGAGGTGCTCGGTCACCTCAACGAGACGAACCTGTCGGCCGTGGTGCTGCCCCTCGCGCCCGACGGCCTGGCCGAGCTCGTCGCGCTGGTGGCCGACGGCACGATCTCCAAGAAGCAGGCCAAGGACGTGCTCGCCGAGTGCCTCGCCGAGCCGAAGCGACCGAAGCAGGTGGTGGCGGAGCGCGGCCTCGTGCAGGTCAGCGACGAGGGTGAGCTCGCCGCCGCGATCGACGCGCTGCTCGCCGCGAACGCTGGCGACGTCGACGAGTACCGCGCCGGCGACGACAAGGTGCGCAAGAAGAAGCGCGGCTTCTTCATGGGCGAGCTGATGAAGGCCACCAAGGGCCAGGCCAACCCGCAGGTGCTCAACAAGCTGCTCGACGAGAAGCTCGGCTGAGCCTCACGCTCATCAGTCCAGCCTGGTCCTCGCCGCTCCGCGGCTCAGTCCATCGGCACCTTGCGGACGATGCGGCCGTCGATGCGCTCGAAGATCTCGTCGAGGCTGTGCCCGGTGATGGTGAGACCGTGGTTGCGCTGGCCCACCACCGCCCGGCCGGGGTCGGGCGCCATCCGCACGAGGTCGGCCACGGCTTCGGCCAGCTCGACCGTGCCGCACGGGTAGTTGATCTCGGTGGCCGGGGTGCCCTCGATCCATCCGTGGACGTGGAGGATCGCGCCGACCTCCGGATGTTCCCGGTAGATGATCCAGTGCTCGATCGCGTCGACCGACACGCGACGCGGCTCGACCGCCGGCGGCACGCTGATGCGCATCACGTCGCGATCGGCGTCGTAGCCGTTCACGAGCAGGATGTCGCGCCCGATCTCGTGCAGCGCGGCCTTGTCGACACCGCTCGCGCTCATCCAGTACTGGGGAGTGGGCTCGCCGTCGGGGATGACGCCGCCGGGGAACTGCCGTCGCGCGCTCACGTTGCCGTAGCTCAGGCCGCCGATCCCGTAGAGCAGCTTCACGTGACGGAGGTCGCGCGGCGCGAGGATCTCCTCGATCGGGAACGCGGCCGGGAGCAGGTCGAGCGCGTCGAGTTGCTGCCCCGCGCGCGTGATCTGCGCGGTGATGTCGTCGCCGTCCCAGAGCTCGGGCGCCAGGTCGTCGGTGAACTCGTTGCCGATCACGAGGCGTGACGACGCGAGGGGCTCCACTCGCGCGAACACGCCCTTGAAGAAGGTGGCGTCGTCGTTGCCGTTCGTGCCGAGCGTGTAGGTGCCCTGTTCGAGGGTGACGAACTGCGCGACCGCGCCGCGCTCGCCGTCGGGGCTCACCATCACGCAGAGGTTGGCCAGACCGCGTACGAGCAGCGGGTACCCGGTGCGCAACATGTCGGCGGGGGTGGAGGGGAACTCGGCCAGGGCGACCACGAACGTGGGGGCGTTCTTGCGCCGGTAGGGGCGCGCCGCCTCGGGGTCGACGAAGTGCAGCACCACCGCCACCTCGGGACCGGGCGTGTCGACCTCGGTGTAGCCGTGCTCGAGCAGTGCCGTGCGCAGGCCCTCGGCGAGCCACCGGGAGCGCGTGCCGGTGGGCTCGCCGCTCCACGCGAACGTGCGCGGGACGACCGAGCTGGCCGTGACGACGCCGATCGCAGTGGTCTGGCTCATCGGTGCTCCCTCGGGTGCGGCCCGCACGGGGAGGATACCGGGGTTCCCGGGCGCCGTCCGGAGACCGTTGCGGGGGAAAGGCGTGCGGTGGGCGCCGGGTACGCTGCGCAACGTCCCAGCGAGGTGTACGGAGGCGAGTGTGGGTGACGTGTCGCGTGAGTTCGTGGCGGGCAATCCGGGGCGCGACGTGCAACGCGTCGGCACTGCCCGTTTCCTCGGCCAGGACGTCGCCAAGGTGCACGACCCCGTGTGGGGCGTCATCGGCACCCTGGGCGACAGCCAGTGCTACCTCGGGGTGCGCTCCAAGGTCGACGCCGTGCACGCGGCCCTGGCGAAGCGGATCAACGACGACGACCTGCCGGTGCGGCTCATCGCGCCGGCGTTCACCCTCGGCGTGTCCGACGGTCAGCTCAACGGCACCGACCGGATGCGCTACTCGCTGACCACCCGCGAGCTCGTCAACGACAGCACCGAGGTGCACCTCAAGGCCAACGACATGGCCGGCGTCATCACCGTCGTCGCGTGCGACAAGCCGCCGGTCGGCACCCTCGCCGCGCTGCTCGAGCACAACGCGCCCGCGCTCATGCTCTCCGACGGCTCGATCCACCCCGGGGTCGACCCCGTCACGTGCGAGCCGATCGACCTGGTCACCGCGTTCCAGTTCGCCGCCGACCCCGATCCCGAGGTGCGGGCGCGTCTCGCGCTGCACGCCTGCCCCGGCCAGGGCAGCTGCGGCGGGATGTTCACCTACAACACGATGCAGACGTTCATCGGGGTGCTCGGCATGGAGCCGTTGCACATGGTGGCCCCCGCCTCCGACGACGATCGGCGCACCGCGTCGTTCCCCGACGAGCTCGCGGCGTTGCTCGCGCGCATCACCGACGCGAACATCCGCCCACGCGACATCGTCACGCCGGCGTCGATGCGCAACGCGTTCGTCGTGGTGATGGCGATGGGTGGGTCCACCAACGTCGCGCTCCACGGACCCGAGATCGCGCGTGCGGCCGGCTTCGACCTCTGGGCCGACGTCATCAGCCAGGCGGAGTTCAACCAGCTCTCGCGCGACCTGCCGGTGCTGGTGAACATGCGGCCGTTCGGCGCCTACTCGATGGTCGACATCGAGAAGATCGGCGGCGTCCCCGTGATCGTCAAGGAGCTGCTCGGCGCCGGCGCCCTCGACGGATCGGCGCTCACCTGCACCGGCGAGACCCTCGCCGAGCAGCTCGCCCGCATCGATCCGCCGGCGCCCGACGGCGACGTCATCCACACCGTCGCCAGCCCGTTCAAGCCGACCGGGGGCCTGCGCCTGCTGCAGGGCAACGTGGCGCCCGAAGGCGGCGCCATCCTGAAGGTGGCCGGCGTGGAGCGGGGCATCGTCGACGGCCGGTTCACCGGTCGGGCCCGCGTGTTCGAGACCGAGGCGTCGCTCATCGCCGCGCTCGAGGATGCGCCGGAGCAGTTCAGCGACGGTGACATGGTCGTCGTCCGCTACGAGGGCCCGCGGGGCGCGCCCGGGATGCCGGAGATGCTCGACCCGACGTCGCGGATCACCGCGCTCTGCCGGGCGCGCGACATCACGATCGCGCTCATGACCGACGGCCGGTTCTCGGGCGGCTCGGTGGGGCTCGTCATCGGTCACGTGTCGCCGGAGGCGTTCGTCGGCGGCCCCATCGCGCTGATCGAGGACGGCGACACGATCACCGTCGACCTCGACGACGACCGGCTCGACTGTCGCGAGCTCGACGACCCCGAGATCGTGCGGCAGCGCACGCAGCAGTGGGAAGCGGCGGTGGCCGCCAACGGCGGTGTCCACCCCAGCGCCCCGCCGGCCGACACCCGGGTGCTCAAGCGCATCCGCGCCACCGCCAGCGACGCGCTGCGCGGCGCCGGCGTCGATCAACGACTGACTGCCGGTCGTCATCCGGCGCCTGCCTGAGATTCTCGAGGCGGAGGCGGCGCGTGTCCTGATCGCGAAGCGGGCGATCGGTCGCGAGATCGCCCGGGTGCACGCGCCCGACGCCTGGTTCCTGAAGCGGGGTCTCACGCCACGCGGCGTGCGGGCGGCGCTGCGCGGACAGTCGTTCGTGGAGGCGCGGCGGCGCGGGAAGCTGCTGCTCGTCGACGTCACCAGCGGCGCGACGCTCGGCCTCCATCTCGGCATGAGCGGGCGCGTGATCATCGACGGCGAGGCCGCCGGCGACCCGCTGGTGTACGCGAGCAATCGGGCCGACACCGCGTGGCACCGCTTCGGCGTCGAGTTCGCCGACGGCGGCTCGCTCTACCTGCGCGACCCGCGCCGACTCGGTGCAGTCGAGCTCGATCCCGACGAGGAACGCCTCGGCCCGGACGCGTTCACCGTCAGCCTCGCGCACGTGCGCCAGGCGCTGGCCGGACGCCGCGCGCCGGTGAAGGCGGTGATCATGGATCAGGCCCGCATCGCCGGGCTCGGCAACCTGCTCTGCGACGAGGCCCTCTGGCGGGCGGGGATCGATCCCGCACGTGAGGCCGCGAGCCTCACCGACGACGAGGTGCGCCGCCTGCACCGGGCCATCCGCGACACGCTCCGCGTGCTCGGCAAGCGCGGTGGTTCCCACACCGGCGACCTGACCTCCGCGCGCGGTCCGGGCCTGCCCTGCCCGCGCGACGGCACGACCCTCCAGCGCCGCACCATCGGCGGCCGCACCACGTTCTCCTGCCCGTTGCACCAGCGCTGAGCCGCTGCCGGCTCCCCGGCTCTCATCGGACCCTCATCGCTCCGGTGGTCTCCTGCGCTCATGACGCTGACGCTGCGTCGCATCGAGCGAAATCTCGGCGAGACCTGGGCCGCGATCCCGGCGTCGCTCGGACGCGACCGCGCGCCGGTGTTCCCTTCGGTGGCGGTGGGCCTCGCAGCCGCGGTCGCGCTCACCGCGCTGGTCACCGGCGCCTACGTGCACGAGGTGCCTGCGCGTCTGGGCGCGTGGGCCGGCACCGGATGGCCGACCCTGCTGCGCGGGCGCTGGTGGACGCTCGGTACCTCGTTCCTGCTCACCCGCGACTGGTTCATGGCGTCGACCATGCCCGTCTGTCTCGTCCTGGGCCTCGCGGCGTACGAGCGACGCGCGGGACACGTGCGCACCTTCCTCGTCGCGGCGATCGGCCACGTGACCGGCACGGTGATCGTGGCGCTGGCCTTCGCGCCGCTGGCGCTCACCCACGTGCCGATGCTCGTGCACGCGGCCGACAACGTCGACTACGGCGGGTCGATGGCGATCGCCGCCGGCCTCGGCGCGCTCGTCGGGTTCGTCGGCGATCGGCGCCTCACCATCGCCGCGGTGGCGATCGCCGTCGGCGGTCTGCTCCTCCACCACCAGATGTCGGACTGGGGGCACGCGGTCGCCCTCCCGCTGGGATACGCGATCGCGCGCGCCCGTCAACCCGCGCGACGCGGCGCTGCTCGCCGTCGGGCCTCGTCGGCGCCACCGTGGTCGCGGTGGGAGTGATCGCGGGCTTCGGGTCGTGACCGCGGCCGTCGACACCGTGGCGGGTGTCCCGTCGGTGCGCGCGACCAAGGTGGTGGCGCGCGCGCGGCGCGGTCGTCGCGCTGCTCGCGGGCGCCGCCGCGTTCACGGTCGCGTCGCACACCGCGTCGACGGCGGCACGTGGTGGGAGCTGCTCGCGAAGTACTCACCGGATCGGCTCGCCGCCGGCCGGGTGTGGACGGTGCCCCTGTCGGCGTTCCTGCTCGGTCACCCCCGGATGATCGGCCCGACCACGTTCTTCGTCGTGTTCCTGTTCCTGCCGTACGCGTTGTGGCGCGGGATCGCCCGGGCCGGGGTCGTCGCGATGGCCGGTCACGTGGTGTCCACGCTGGTGGTCGCGGCCGTGGTGCTCCCCGCGGCCGCCTTGGGCGTGGCCGGCCGGCGACGGCGATCTCCCGCACGCTCGACTACGGCGCCTCGGCCGCGCTGGCGGCGTGCGCGGGCGGACTCGCGGTCGCCATCGGACGTCGGGTGCCGGTGCTCGGCGTCGTCGATGCTCGCCGCCGTCGCCGCCTGGTTCCTCGTCCACCTCGCGGTCGGTGTCCAACCCCTCGGCCAACGTCGCCGACGTCGAGCACCTGCTCGCGCTCGGTACGGGGGCGCTCATCGAATGGAGACTGCCCATGCCGCGTCGCCCCTGCGCCCCGTCGTTCCGGTCCTCGGCGCGTGAGCGCCCTCGTCCCCGTCTCCTACGATCGCAGCCGTGCGAGTCCTCGTCGTCGAAGACGAAGTGAAGATGGCTTCACTCGTGAAGCGCGCGCTCGAGCGTGAGGGTTACGCGGTGGACGTCGCCGGGAACGGCGAGGACGGACTGTGGCTCGCGTCCGAGAACGACTACGACGCTGTCGTGCTCGACGTGATGATCCCTGCTCCCGACGGATTCGAAGTGTGCCGGGAGCTGCGCAAGCGTGGCCGCTGGGCACCGGTGCTGCTGCTCACCGCACGCGACAGCGTCGACGATCGCGTCACCGGGCTCGACGCCGGGGCCGACGACTACCTGGCCAAGCCGTTCTCCTTCGCGGAACTCGCGGCGCGGCTGCGCGCGCTCACGCGGCGCGGTGCGATCGAACGGCCGTCCGTCCTGTCGGTGGGCGACCTGAGCCTCGATCCCGCCACACACCGGGTCCGGCGGGGCGACACCGAGATCGAGCTCAGCCCGAAGGAGTTCTCGCTGCTCGAGCTCTTCCTGCGCCACGCCGACGAAGTGCTCACCCGCACCACGATCCTCGAGCATGCTTGGGACTTCGCGTACGACGGCACGTCGAACGTCGTCGACGTGTACGTGCGCTACCTCCGCGAGAAGATCGACCGGCCGTTCGGACGCGAGACGATCGAGACCGTGCGTGGCGTCGGGTATCGCCTGCGAAGCGCGGCCTGAGCGCCCGGATGCGGAGGGTCGTGAGATTCCGTCCGCGCACGCTGCGAGGGCGGCTCACGCTCGTGTTCGCGCTGGTCACCCTCGCGCTGTCGCTCCTGGTCGGGCTGTTGGTCGACGTGCAGTACCGCTCGGCGTTGACCTCTGCGGTCGACCAGGGCCTCGAGACCCGCTTCGTGGCCGCGCTGCAACAGGTGGAGCAGGCGTCGTCGACCAGCACGGTGAAGCCCGCGATCCCCGATGCCGAGGCGTTCGCCCAGGTGCTCGATGCCCAGGGCGACATCATCGGTGGCGCGCCGCGCAAGCTCCGCCGCCAGACCGTCCTCACCGAGCGCGCAGTTCCGTGAGGCCCTGCGTCACAAGATCCACGTCACCGCCGACACCCTCCGCGCGGCGAGCACGTGCGGCTCCTCGCCGGTCCCTCCAAGTCGGGCGGAGTGGTGGTCGTCGGCACCGCGCTCGAAGAGGTCGCGAGCGCGCAACGACGCCTCGAGCTCGCGCTCGGGGTCGGCCTCCCACTGCTCGCGGCGTTGGTCACCGTGGTCGGCTGGTTCGTTGCCGGCGCGGCCTTGCGACCCGTGCAGGAGATGATCGAGGACGCCGACGTCATCTCGGCCCGTTCGGCCCGGCGTTTCCGACAGCGCCTCACCGTCCCGGACGGCGCGGGCGAGGAGCTGGCGGAACTGGCCCGCCGGCTCAACCACCTGTTGGAACGGATCGAGAACGCGCTCGAACACGAGCGGGCGTTCCTCGACGACGCCAGTCACGAGTTGCGCACGCCGATCGCGATCGCGCGCGGGGAGCTCGAACTGGCGCGGGTGCAGGTGCCCGACGGCACCGAGACCGCGGCGTCGCTCGACTCCGCGCTGGAGGAGGTCGACCGCCTCGACCACCTCGCGTCGAGCCTCCTGGTGTTGGCCCGCACGCGCGCCGCGGGTCCGCCGCCCGACCGGATGTTCGCGCTCGACGACGCGGTGCGCCGAGCCGCGCAGGACGCGCTCGCCGTGCACCGCCACAGCCCGGACCCCCAGCCCGTCATGGTGCAGGTCGACGGGTCGGCGCAGGCCCGGGGTGATTCCCAGGCCATCGAGCGGGCGGTCCGCAACCTGGTGGAGAACGCGCTGCGCTACGCGCGTTCGGACGTCAAGGTGACGGTGAGCGCCGACGACGCCGGCGCCTCGGTGACGGTCTGGGACGACGGCCCCGGCTTCCCCGACGACGTGCTCGCGCGGGGCGTCGACCGATTCGCGCCCGGGGACAGCCCCGACGCGCACGGCGGCGCGGGCCTCGGCCTCGCGATCGTCGCCGAGATCGTGGCCGCGCACGGTGGCACCGTCACCCTCCGCAACGACGCGCCGCCGGGCGGGGCCCGCGCGGTCGTCGCACTGCCCGCGAGCGCGGAGTCGCACCTGCCCACGTAGCGCCGCGTGTTCGGTTCCGCTCATCGTGCTCTCACGGCTGCGCGCACATGCTGGTCGTCAGGCGGGACGATCCGCTGTGATCGTCGGGAATCCGACCGAGGTGCCTGCGTCGATGCCCTCCCACGTACCTGTGTTCCCCGGTCGTCCCCGACGCCCGCGGCGGACGTCCCGCCGCTCCCGTCTGTCGTCGGTGCTGTCGCGCCCCGCCGTGCTCGGCGTCGCCGTCGCCCTGGTGGGCGTGGTCGGCATCGCCTCGGCGCTCACGCCCTCGCTCCCGCGCCGGCTCGGACTGGTCGAGGGCCTCGTCGATCCGGAAGCGGTTCACCTCGCGGCCGGGACCACTGCGCTGGTGGGATTCGTGCTGCTCCTCCTGGGACGGGGAATCGCGCGTCGCCACCACGCGGCGTACCTCGCCGCAGTGGTCCTCCTGGTGCTGTCGGCGATCACCCACCTCGTGAAGGGCTTCGACGTGGAGGAGACGATGCTGGCCGTCGCCGTCGCCGTGCTCCTGGTGCGGGGACGGGCCGGCTTCGTCGTGCGGACGCCGCCTGGCCGGGTGCGCCGCATCGCGCTGCTGGTCGCCGGTCTGGTCGTGGTCGACCTCGCGGTCGGCGTCGTCGCAGTGGTCCTCGGCGAGCGCAGCCGCCTCCGGGTGCCCGTGCGCCCCGGTCGCCTGCTGCTGGACACGGTGCACCTCCTCGGCGGTGCGGGCAGCAGCGCCCACTTCCACGGCCTGGCGCATCTCGTGCCGCTGGTGCTCGTGCTGCTCGGTTTCGCCAGCGCGGGCGCCGTGCTCCTCGTCGCGCTCGCGCCGGCGGCGCACGAGGATGCCGACGGTGCCACGGCGGTCTCGCCCCAGCTCGTGAACCGCCGCGACGGCGACACGCTCGACCCCTTCGCCCGGCGCTCCGACAAGCACCTCGTGTGGTCGTCCGACGGCGGGGCCGCGCTGGCGTACCGGGTGGTCGCGGGCGTCGGGCTCGCGTCGGGTGATCCGGTGGGCGCGCCCGAGGCGTTTCCCGAGGCGGTGCGCGCGTTCGTCGCGCACTGCGACCGTCACGGATGGCGTCCCGCGCTCCTCGGAGTCCGTGGTGACCGCGTCCCCATGTACGTCGCGGCGGGGCTGCGTACCGAGTACCTCGGCGACGAGGCGATCGTCGAGGTGGCCGGATTCTCGCTCGACGGCCGGGCGATGCGCGGCGTGCGCCAGGCCGTGAATCGCACCCGCACGCACGGGATCACCACCGAGTTCGTCCTGGAGGGCGACCTCGACGCCGCGCTGCGCGACGAATTGCGCGTCATCGCGGAGCGCGGCCGCGCGGGCGCGCCCGAGCGCGGGTTCTCGATGGCGCTCGACGGGCTCCTGTCCGGTCGCGACACCGACTGTCTCGTCGTGATCGCCCGCGACGCCACCGGTCTGCCGTTCGCCTTCCAGCGCTACGTGCCGTGCCGGGGCGGGCAGGGTCTGTCGCTCGACGCGATGCGCCGGGACCGCGACCGAGCGTGCGAGGTGCCCAACGGGGTGAACGAGCGGCTCATCGTCGACACGATCGACTGGGCCCGCACCCACGGCGTGTCCGTCGTGTCGCTGAACTTCGCGTTCGGCCGCGCCCTGGTGGACGACGATGCCGGGATCACGGGCCCTCGGCGGGCCCAGGCGTGGTGCCTGCGCAAGCTCGGGCCGTGGTTCCAGATCGAGTCGCTGCTCCGCTTCAATGCCAAGTTCGCGCCGGTCTGGGTGCCCCGCTACCTCGTGTACCGCTCGATCGGCGACCTGCCGGCGGTGGCCGCCGCGGCCGCCGGCGCAGAGGGTTTCCTGCCGATCGGGAAACGCAACTTGAAAAGTGCGGCGTGATCGGGCACAATGGTCGTCCGATGCGTACCCACCGCACCACCCTCCTCGTAGTTCCCTAGCGCACGACGCACCCGGCCACCGCCGGGAACTGCGACCGTGCGCCTTCACCCTCGCCCCGGCGGGGGTTTTTTTCTGCCCGTACGCAGGTCGATCCCGTTCCCGTCCCCGAACCCCGTCACGCACCCGAACACCCGAAGGACCCACGATGCAGCTCACCGGAGCCCAGGCACTGATCAAGAGCCTCGAGATGGAGCAGACCGAAGTCATGTTCGGCCTGCCCGGCGGCGCGATCCTCCCGGTCTACGACCCGCTGATCGACTCGTCGATCCGCCACATCCTCGTGCGTCACGAACAGGGTGCGGGCCACATGGCCGAGGGCTACGCCCACGCGACCGGTCGCCCCGGCGTGGCCATGGTCACGAGCGGCCCGGCGGCCACCAACATCGTCACCCCGCTCGCCGACGCCTACATGGACTCGGTGCCGCTCGTGGTGATCACCGGGCAGGTGCCCTACGCGGTCATCGGCACCGACGCCTTCCAGGAGGCCGACACCGTCGGCATCACCATGCCGATCACCAAGCACAACTGGCTGGTCACCGAGGCGAGCGAGATCCCCCGCGTGGTGCGCGAGGCCTTCCACGTCGCGACCACGGGCCGGCCCGGCCCGGTGCTCGTCGACCTGCCCAAGGACGTCGCCAACCAGACCATGGAGTGGTACTGGCCCGACGACGTCGACCTGCCCGGCTACAAGCCCAACACCAAGGGCCACGCCAAGCAGATCAAGGCCGCGGCGCGCCTCATGGGCGAGGCGAAGCGCCCGGTGATCTACGCGGGCGGCGGCATCCTCAAGGCCCGCGCGGCCGAGGCGCTGCGCGAGCTGGTGGAGCTCACCGGCATCCCGGTGGTCACCACGCTGATGGCGCGGGGCGCGTTCCCCGACGATCACCCGCTGTGCCTCGGCATGCCGGGCATGCACGGCAACTACACCGCGATCACGTCCATGCAGGAGAGCGATCTGCTCATCGCGCTGGGCTCGCGCTTCGACGACCGCGTCACCGGCAAGCTCGACGGCTTCGCGCCGGGCGCGAAGGTGATCCACGTCGACATCGACCCTGCCGAGCTCGGCAAGGTGCGCCGGCCCGACGTGCCGATCGTGGGCGACTGCCGCCTGGTGATCGAGGAGCTGGTGAAGGCGGTGCGCGCCGAGCGCCAGAAGACGGAGTGGCCGTCGCTCGAGCCGTGGATCGCGCAGCTGCGCGCGTGGCAGGAGCAGCACCCGCTCTACTACGAGCAGCTCGAGGACGGTCCGCTGAAGCCGCAGTACGTCATCGACGCGCTGCGCGACAACACGCCCGACGACACGATCCTCGCCAGCGGCGTGGGTCAGCACCAGATGTGGGCCGCGCAGCGGTGGCGCTTCAACCACCCCTACACGTGGATCAACTCCGGTGGCCTCGGCACCATGGGCTTCGCGGTGCCCGCGGCGATCGGCGCCAAGGTCGGCATGCCCGAGCGCATGGTGTGGGCGGTCGACGGCGACGGTTGCTTCCAGATGACCGCGCAGGAGCTGGTCACCGCGAGCGCCGAGCGCATCCCGGTGAAGATCGCGATCCTCAACAACGCCTACCTGGGCATGGTGCGCCAGTGGCAGGAGCTCTTCTACGAGGAGCGCTACAGCGAGGTGTACCTCTCGCCCGACCTGCCCGACTACGTGAAGTGGGCCGAGGCGATGGGCTGCGTCGCGTTCCGCGTCGACTCGCCCGAAGACGTCGAGACGACGATCCAGAAGGCGAACGAGGTCGACGACCGCCCGGTGGTCATCGACTTCCGCACCGACTACCGCGAGAAGGTGTACCCGATGGTCGCCTCCGGCACCAGCAACAGCGAGGTCATCCTCGACCCCGCGCACGACCGCCCGGGTGGAAGGGACTAGACTGATGGCGACCACCGAGATGAGTGGCAAGCACCACATCCTGAGCGTGCTGGTGGAGAACAAGTTCGGCGTGCTCACGCGCGTCGCCGGGCTGTTCGCGCGCCGCGGCTTCAACATCGTGTCGTTGGCGGTGAGCCCCACCGAAGACGACCGCTTCAGCCGTATGACCATCGTGGTCGACGCGGAGTCGGCGCCGCTCGAGCAGATCACCAAGCAGCTCAACAAGCTGATCCCGGTGATCAAGATCGCCGAGCTGCACCCCGACGAGGCGGTCGAGCGCGAGCTCATGCTGGTGACGGTGAAGGCCACGCCCGAGCTGCGGAGCCAGATCACCGAGCTGGCCTCGATCTTCCAGGCCCGCATCGACGACGTGGGCCACGACGCGCTCACCATCCAGGCCGCCGGTACCCCCGAGAAGCTCGACGCCTTCGTCGACCTGCTCCAGCCCTTCGGGATCGTGGAGCTCCAGCGGACGGGCCGCATCGCCCTGCCCAAGCTGGCCCGCCGCCCCGCCAAGCTGCGTGCCGTCAAGAACCGGGCCGTCTGACAGACTGTCCTGCCCGCCGCACGATTCGAACCAGGAGATTCCCGTGCCCGCGACCATCTACTACGACAACGACGCCGACCTCGGCCTGCTCCACGGCCGCAAGGTCGCGATCCTCGGCTACGGCTCGCAGGGTCACGCCCACACGCTGAACCTGCGCGACTCGGGCGTCGACGTCCGGGTCGGCCTCCGCGAGGGGTCGTCCTCCAAGGCCAAGGCGGAAGCGGCCGGCCTGCGCGTGCTCACCGTGGGCGAGGCGGCGGCCGAGGCCGACGTCATCATGGTGCTGCTCCCCGACACCGAGCAGGCCCGGGCGTACCGCGAGGAGATCGCGCCGAACCTCCAGCCGGGCGACTCGCTCGCGTTCGCGCACGGCTTCAACATCCACTTCGGCCAGGTCGTCCCGCCCGCGGGCATCGACGTGTGGATGATCGCGCCCAAGGGCCCGGGTCACCTCGTGCGCCGCACCTACGAGGAGGGCGGCGGCGTGCCGTCGCTCGTGGCCGTGCACCAGGACGCCACCGGCAAGGCCAAGGACATCGCGCTCGCGTACGCCAAGGGCAACGGCGGCACCCGGGCGGGTGTGCTCGAGACCACGTTCGAGGAGGAGACCGAGACCGACCTCTTCGGTGAGCAGGTCGTGCTCTGCGGTGGTCTGGTCGAGCTCATCACCGCGGGCTTCGAGACGCTGGTGAACGCGGGCTACCAGCCCGAGTCGGCGTACTTCGAGACGCTGCACGAGGTGAAGCTCATCGTCGACCTCATCTACGAGGGCGGCATCGCGAACATGCGCTACTCCATCTCCGACACCGCGGAGTACGGCGACATGACCCGCGGCCCGCGCATCATCACCGACGAGACCCGCGCGGAGATGCGCAAGATCCTCGACGAGATCCAGACCGGCAAGTTCGCCCAGGAGTGGATCCTCGAGAACCAGGCCGGCCGCCCGTACTTCGGTGCGCTCAAGCGTCGTGCCGCCGAGCACCCGATCGAAGAGGTCGGCGGCGAGCTGCGCTCGATGATGCCGTGGATCGGCGCCGGCAAGCAGAAGCCCAGCGACGTCTCCGGCGGCTGACCCCGTCGCTCGCCCTTCCAGGTCGCTCCGTTTTGGCGTCCCGCTCTCCGAGCGTCGACTATCGCTACGCTGCTCGTCGCACCGCCAGAACGGTCACGGGCGTAGATTCCCCGGCATGTCGGACCCGCTGCAGGTGCTCGTCGGCCTGGTGGCCGGCTATCTGATCGGCACGTTCCCCAACGCGGATCTGGTCGCGCGCCTCGCGTCACGCGGGCAGGTCGACCTGCGGCAGGCGGGCTCCGGGAACCCCGGCGGTCTCAACGCGGCCCGCGTGCTCGGGAAGAAGTGGGGACTGCTCGTCATCGTGCTCGATGCCGCCAAGGGGGTGCTCGCCGGGTTCGTGGGTCTGGCCCTCGGCGACGCCGCGGCCTACGCCGCGGGCACCGGCGTGGTCGCCGGGCACTGCTGGCCGGTGTGGACCGGCTTCCGCGGCGGGAAGGGCGTGGCCGCGGCGGGCGGCTCCTTCTTCGCGGTGTTCCCGCCCATGGTGCCCTTCGACGGCCTGTTCACGGGCACGACGGTGCTCGTCACCCGCAACTCGCGCGTCGCCATGCGCGCTGCGGTGTGCTTCTGGGTGGCCGCGTCGGTGCTGTGGTGGGCCGCCGACCTCCCGATGTGGTGGGGGCCGGCGGCCGGGCCCGGTCTCGTGGCCTACTCGGTGATCGGCGGGGCGATGGTGCTGGTGCGCTTCGCCGTGTCGGATCGCGACCGGGCCTCCACGCGCTAGCTGTCGGAGCCGGCCTCCGCGGCGGGCGCGGCGTCGTCGCCCTCGCCCTCGCCCTCGCCCTCGGCGGCCGCGGCCGCGATGCCGGCCTCGGTCTCGGCGATCTCGGCCACGATGCGGTCGATCTCGGCCTCCGCGTTCTCGGGCGGGTTCCCGGAGCGCTGGGCGTAGACGATGCCGCCCAACTCCTCCTTGAGGTCGTTGATCTTCTTCTCCGCCTTCATGGAGTCGAACTTTTCCTGCCCGGCCTGACCGAGTTCCTTGGCCTTGTCGCCGGCCTTCTTCGCCGTTTCCTTGGCCTTGTCGAGCAACGACATCTCGTGTTCCTCCGGATCGGGGTCGCCCGGCGTGGGGCGCGGGCCGTTGATGTGACCAGTATGCCGCCCGGCGGCGAGGTCCGGAACCGGTACTCGGCCGAACGGGTCGGGCGGGGCGGGTCAGGCGGGGCGGCGGCGCACGAGCGACAGCCGCCGCGACGGCACCGCCTCGGGGACGGCGAGCAGGTACCCCTGGGCGCGGTCGCAGCCGAGCTCCCGGAGGCCGGCCAGCTGTTCCTCGGTCTCCACGCCTTCGGCGGTGACCACCATGCCGAGGGCGTGGGCCATGTCGATGGTCGCGGCGACGATCGCGGTGTCGGCGGCGCTGGTGCCCAGACCGGCCACGAGCTCGCCGTCGATCTTCAACTCGTCGAAGGGGAACCGCCGCAGGTAGGTGAGCGACGAGCTGCCGGCGCCGAAGTCGTCGATGGCGAGCCGCACGCCGAGCGCCTCGAGCGCGGCGAGGTTCTCGGCGGTGGCGTCGAGCTCCTCCACGAGCGCGCTCTCGCTGATGTCGAGGCCGAGCAGCTCGGGCGCGATCGCGTACTCGTGCAGCGTGCGGGCCACGACGTCGGGGAAGTCGGGCCGCTGCAGCTGGCGCGCCGACACGTTGGTGCTCACCCGCACCGCGGTGCCTTCGGGGTGGTCGTTGCGGGCCCGCAGCACGTACTCGCAGACGCGCGCCAACACCCACTCGCCGACCGGCACGATCACGCCGGTCTCCTCGGCAACCCGCAGGAAGTCGATGGGCGAGATCAGGCCGCGCACGGGATGCTCCCAGCGCAGCAGCGCTTCGACGCCGACGCGCTCGTCGGTGCGCAGGTCGAACTGCGGTTGGTAGAGGACGCGCAGCTCGTCGCGGTCGAGCGCCTGGCGCAGCGCGCGTTCGGTGAGCAGCCGGGTGACGGCCTGCGTGTGCATGGCCTCGTCGAACAGCTCGTGACGCGCGCCGCCGCGACGCTTCGCTCGGTACATCGCGGCGTCGGCGTCGCGCAGCATGCTCGCCGCACGGTCGGCGGGATTGCGGGTGATCGCGATGCCGACACTCGCCGCGACCGTGACTTCTGCGTGGCGTGAGCACGAACGGCTCCGACAAGGCGCGCGCCGCGCGGTCGGCGAGCTCGATGGCCTGGTCCTCGTCGTCGAGATCCTCGCAGAGCACCACGAACTCGTCGCCGCCGAAGCGGGCGACGGTGTCGCCGCGGCGCACCACGCTCACCAACCGCCGTGCCGCGGCCACGAGCAGCTCGTCGCCGGTCTCGTGGCCGAGGCCGTCGTTCACGAGCTTGAACCGGTCGAGGTCGACGAAGAGCACCGCCACCAGCGCCTCGCCGTCGCCGTCGGCGAGTCGGGTGAGGGCGTGCTCGAGCCGGTCCTGGGCGAGGGCGCGGTTGGGGAGGCCGGTGAGCGTGTCGTGCAGCGCGAGGTGACCGAGCTGGCGGGTGTGCTCGGCCCGGTCGATGGCCAGCGCGAGGAGGTCGCGGGTGCGTTCGAGCAGTTGGAGCTCGGCGGGTTCCGGATGGCGCTCGCGGGGCACGTACACGCCCAGCACTCCGAGGAATTGCTCGCCGTCGGGGGTGCGCACCGGCAACGACCACAGGGTACGGAGTCCGGACTCCCGGCAGAGGCGGGCGAGTTCGGGGTGTGCGTTCGGCGTGCCGACGTCGCCGATCACGGTGAGCTCGTGGGCGCTGATGATCCGTTCCATCTCGGCGACGTCGATCTCCGCCTCGGTGGAGCGCACGTAGTCGGCGGGCAGGGTGGGTGCCGAGGCGCAGACGAGGCGGCCGGAGTCCTCGTCGAGCAGGCGCACGATGCCCATCGCCTCGGGGATCGACCGCTCGATCGTCTCGAGCAGGGTGCGGGCGACGTCGGGGATCGGGGCGCCGGTGAGGATCAGCTCCAGCACCCGGGTCTCGGCTTCGGTGAGCTCGTCGGCGCGGCGGCGCTCGGTGATCTCGCGCAGGTTGCCCACCAGCCCGCGCACCGCCGGCTCGTCGAGCTGGTTGGTCCAGGTGGCTTCGAGCCAGTGGACCGTGTCGCCGTGCTCCACCCGGAACTCGTTGACCACGATCCGGGCGGGGTGCGCGAGGAGCTCGTCGTAGACCTCGCGGCCCATGGCCACCATGTCGTCGCCGAACCACGCGGAGAAGCGGGTGCCCACGAGGGTCTCCGGCGACGCGAACACGTGCGCAGCCGACGGTGTGACGTACTCGATGATCCCTTTGGGGCTCAGCACGATCACGATGTCGGTCGCGTGTTGGACCAGCGCGCGGAAGCGGGCCTCGCTCGCCACGACGAGCTCGCGCGCCTCGTTGCTCTCTGCGACGATGCGCGAGAGGCGCCAGGCCACGAGTCCGGTGGTGAGACCGACGATCGCCGCGATGC
Organism: uncultured Actinomycetes bacterium; assembly: GCA_963782705.1. Taxonomy (GTDB): domain Bacteria; phylum Actinomycetota; class Acidimicrobiia; order IMCC26256; family DASPTH01; genus CAVRGQ01. The sequence goes on from CAWAKX010000005.1 coordinate 88,638, forward strand.
GCAGTGCCGTGGGCGACGCCGAGTCGTCGATGAGCACGATGGCCGGGGCCGCGAGCAGCGCGACGCCGAGCAGCACCATCCGCGGGCGGATCGTGCTGCTCTCGGTGGTCTCGACGCGCGCGTACAGGTTGCGCACCGACGGGTGCATGACCGCGCCCGCGAGGAGGAAGTAGCTCACCGGCCACAGCGAGTCGACGAGGCCGGCGTCGGAGTAGGTGCCGTCGGCGACGAGGCGCGCGAATGCAGTGTCGGCGACGAGGAGCACGCCGAACCCCGCGAACAGCAGCCAGGCCGACGCGTTCCATCGGCGCACCGCGAAGATCGCGAGCACCAGGACCACGATCAGCACGATGTCCATCACCGGGTAGAGCGCGGCCACGACGCGCTCACCGACTGCACCCTGGGTCTCGTCGAGCACGTGACTCAGGCTCAGCGCCCACACGACTGCGGTGCCGGCGAGGGCCACGACCGCGGCGTCGACGGTGCTGCCGTGGGTGAAGTGCCCCCGGGCGAGTCGCCAGAGCGCGAGCGCGAACAGCGGGTACGACGCGAGGTACAGGATGTCGGACCACGGATAGCCGTCGGCGAGCCCGAAGCCGCGCACGCACACGTCGAAGATGACGTCGCCGGCGACCAGGAGGACGATGCCCGCGGCGAGCAGCTGCCAGGTGCCACGTGCGGCGGGACGGTTGTGGAGGAGGCCGAACACCGCGCCGAGGGCGGCGACGATGCCGAAGACGTCCCAGAGCAGCGACCGCAGCTCGGCGTCGGGCAGGAAGACGACGAGCAGCGACCCCACCACGCCCGTGGCGAGGAAGCACCAGATGGCGACGGCGTACCCGTGGCCCCGGGTGTCCGTCGTCTCCGCCCCTGTCGCCGCGGACGCCCCCGCGGCACTGTTCGACATGCACCCCAGACGCTAATCCACCACGGAGCGTGAATCTACTGCCACGATTAGTGAAATTGTGTCATTTTTGGGGTCGAAGAGGCGCTCGGAGCCCGAATCGCGCTCTCGTGCGAGACTCCGGTGATGGACGACCTGCGTGATCGGGTGGCGGTGATCACCGGCGGCGCGAGCGGGATCGGCCGGGCGATGGCCGAGCGTTTCGCCGCCGAGGGGATGCGTCTCGTCCTCGCCGACGTGGAGGAAGGCCCGCTCGCCACGGCCGTCGCCGACCTCGGGGCCGGCGGCGCCACCGTCGTGGGCGTGGTCGCCGACGTGTCGGTCGCCACCGACGTCGACGCGGTGCGCGACCGTGCGCTCGACGAGTTCGGGGCGGTGCACGTGGTGTGCAACAACGCGGGGGTCGCCGGGGGCGGGATCCTCGGCGCGCCGCTCGAACTGTGGCAGTGGGTGGTGGGCGTGAACCTGTGGGGCGTGATCCACGGTGTGCACACGTTCCTGCCCGTCCTGCTCGAACAGGACGAGGGCCACATCGTGAACACCGCCTCGCTCGCGGGCCTGCACGGCGTTCCGGGGCTCGGCGTGTACTGCACCACCAAGGCCGCGGTCGTGGGCCTCAGCGAGTCGTTGTGGCACGACCTCCACGGGCTCGGTTCGCACGTCGGCGTGTCGGTGCTCTGCCCGGGCTTCGTGCAGACCCAGATCGGCGAGTCGGTGCGCAACGCGCCTGAGGGGCTCGACGAGTGGAAGGCGTCGGAGACCGCGGAGGTCACGCGCCAGATGGCCAACGCGCTCGCACAGGCGGGTATCGAGCCGACCGTGGTCGCCGACCACGTGGTCGACGCGATCCGCGAGTCGCGCTTCTACGTGGTGCCCCACGAGCGGGCCGCGGCCGCGGTCACCGAAGCGCGCGCGTCGTGGATCCGCGGCGACGGGCTCCCCGAGACCGACTGGTCGCGCGCGCTGCGTCCCTGAACCTCAGTTGCGCTCAGGCGTGGATGGGCGGACGCCGGTCGGCCCACGGCCGCGCCGTCTCGAGTTGTGCGGCGACGCGGAAGAGCACGTCTTCGCGTGCCGCGTCGGCGACGAGCTGCACGCCGATCGGCAGCTCCGCGCCGTCGACCGTGGCCCACGTGAGCGGCACCGACATCGCGGGCTGACCGGTCACGTTGGCGGGCACGGTGAACGCGGCGTAGGGCGTGGCCGCGAGCATCGCGCCTTCGGCGTCGTCGCCGCGGATCTCACCGAGGGGCGCGGGTGGCTTCGCCATCGTGGGGGTGAGCAGCAGGTCGAAGCCGTCGCTGCCGTCGAGGGGTTGCCACCACGCGGCCATGCGCCGCGTCCAGGCGCGCAGTGCCTCGACCGCTTCCACGTACTCCGCGCCGCTGATCGCGCGCCCGGCCTCGGCCTGGACCCAGGTGGCGGGTTCCACGTCGTCGGCGGTGAGCTCGCGTCCGGCGATCGCGCCGAGGCGGCGCAGGTCGAACGCGGTGCTCACGCCGAGCACGGTGACGAAGTGGATGAGGAGCTCGAGCTCGTCGATCGCCGCGGGCGCGGCGGGTTCCACCGAATGGCCGAGCGATTCGAGCAGCGCGGCGGCGTCCTCGGCCGCGACCACGCACGCGGGGTCGACCTCCGCGAGGCCGGCGGGCGCGGTGGTGCGCAGGCCGATGCGCAGGCGGCCGGGATCGGCGCCGACCTCCTCGGCGAAGGGCCGCGCCGGCGGCGGCGCCCAGTAGGGGTCGCCGGGCATCGGCCCCGCGAGCACGTCGAGCACCGCCGCGCTGTCGCGCACCGATCGGGTGACCACGTGGCGGGCGACGAGCCCGGCCCATGCCTCACCGGTGCCCGGTCCGAGCGACACCCGACCACGGGTGGGCTTGAGGCCGAAGATGCCGCACGCGCTCGCCGGGATGCGGATCGACCCGCCGCCGTCGCCCGCGTGCGCGAAGGGCACCATGCCCGACGCGACCGCGGCCGCGCTGCCGCCGCTCGACCCACCGGGTGAGCGGCTCGGGTCCCACGGGTTGTGCGTGGGGCCCGCGGCGAGGGGCTCGGCGGTGGGGAGCAGCCCGAGCTCGGGCGTGTTGGTCTTGCCGATCACGATGCAGCCCGCCGCGCGCAGCTTGGCGAAGAGGAAGGAGTCGTGGTCGCCGACGTGGCCGAGCTCGCGCAGCAGTTTGTTGCCCTCGTGCAGCGGCGCGCCGGCGAGCGAACCGTCGAGGTCCTTCACGAGGATGGGCACACCGCGCAGCGGGAGCTCGCGGGCGTCGTCACTGAGCGCGTCGGCTTCGGCACGCGCCTCGTCGAAGCGGGGGTGGATCACCGCGTGCAGCTGCGGGTTCACCGCGTCGACGCGCGCGATCGCGGCATCGACCAGCTCGCGCGGCGATACGTCGCCGGAACGGACGAGCGCGGCGGAGTCGAGGGCGTCGAGACGGGCGAGGTCGTCGGTCATGGGGCGACGGTACGCCGTCGTCAGCCTTCGCGCACGACCTCGGCCGCGGGCTTGTCGTCGCGGAGACCCTTGTAGCGCGGCGCCCGCAGGATTCCCGCGCTCGTCCACTGGTGGAAGCGCACCTCGACCACCAACTGCGGCTCCACCCAGTGGGGATCCGGGAGTCGGGGAACCGCCGCGAAGGGCGACGCGGCGCGCGCGAGCGGCCCGAGCGCGGCCTCGAGCCCGACGCGCTCCTGCTCGTCGATGCCCGAGCCGACGCGGCCCGCGTAGACGAGGTCGCCCGATGCCGGGTCGTGGTAGCCGACGAGCAACGAGCCGAGCCGGCCGTCGAGGCGGCCATTCCCGGGGAGCCAGCCACCCACCACGAACTCCTGGCCCGCGCTCACCTTGACCTTGCGCCAGGAGTCGGAGCGGCGACCGGGCAGGTACGCGCTGTCGACGCGCTTCGACACGATGCCCTCGAGGCCGAGCTGCTCCGCGGTGGCGAGCGCGGCCGCGCCGTCGGTGGTGGCGACCGGCGGGGTCTGCCAGTACGGGCCCGAGAGCGCGAGCCGTTCGAGCAGCGCGCGCCGTTCCGACCACGGCAACGACGTCACGTCGAGGCCGTCGTAGGCGAGCACGTCGAACCACATGCACACGACCGGTTGCGCGGCCATCGCCGCGCGCACCGCGGTCGCGCCGCGCGCCTGCATGCGGGGTTGGAGGCGTTCGAAGCTCGGCGCGCCGTCGGGACCGAGGGCCACCACCTCGCCGTCGAGCACCGCGTCGGCGCCGAGCGCGTCGGCGAGGCCCGCGAGCTCCGGGAAGCGTTCGGTGGCGTCGTTGCCCGCCCGCGAGCTCACCGCCACCCGGCCGTCGCGCACGGCGACGAGCACCCGCATGCCGTCCCACTTCATCTCGTGGGCCCAGCGACCGTCGTCGGGCGGCGGCGCGGTGGCGAGGGTGGCGAGCATGGGCCGCAGGTCGCGGAAGTGCCGCTCGTCGGCTGCCGCCCGGTCCGCTGCGCCCATGTGCCCCACGGTAGGGGGCCGCGGTAGCCTGACCGACCGTAGGAGTGATCGCTCCCAGAGTGGAGACGCCCATCGACGGGCACTACGAGTGGAGAGTCCCATGACCGCCCCCAACCCCATCCGGCCCGGCGCCGACTGGCAGCTCCACGACCGTGGCTACGGCGACGTCAGCTACGAGACGTCCGAGGGCATCGCCAAGATCACGATCTGCCGGCCCGAGGTGCGCAACGCCTTCCGGCCCACCACCCTCTTCGAGTTGCAGGACGCCTTCGAGGCCGCCCGCAACGACCCGGAGATCGGCGTGATCGTGCTCACCGGCCAGGGCCACCAGGCGTTCTGCTCGGGCGGCGACCAGCGCATCCGGGGCGACGACGGCTACGTGGGCCCCGACGGCATCGGCCGCCTCAACGTGCTCGACCTGCAGATCCTCATCCGGCGCATCCCCAAGCCGGTCGTGGCGATGGTCGCGGGGTACGCGATCGGCGGCGGTCACGTGTTGCACGTGTGCTGCGACCTCACCATCGCGGCCGACAACGCGCGCTTCGGCCAGACCGGGCCGCGCGTCGGTTCGTTCGACGGCGGGTACGGCTCCGGTCTGCTCGCCCGCTCGGTCGGGCAGAAGAAGACGCGCGAGATCTGGTTCCTCTGCCGGCAGTACGACGCGCAGCAGGCGCTCGACATGGGCCTGGTCAACACGGTGGTGCCGCTCGAACAGCTCGAGGAGGAGACCGTCGACTGGTGCCGCACGATGCTCGAGCACAGCCCGCTCGCGTTGCGCATGATCAAGGCGTCGTGCAACGCGGCCGACGACGGCCTCGCCGGGATCCAGCAGCTCGCCGGCGACGCCACGCTCCTCTACTACATGAGTGAAGAGGCGCAGGAGGGCAAGCGGGCCTACCTCGAGAAGCGCCGCCCCGACTTCGACCAGTTCCCGAAGCGGCCGTAGCGCGATGACGACCGCGTCGGAGTGGGTCCAGGGGGCGCGGCCGCGCACGCTCGGCGCGGCGGTCGCGCCGGTGCTGGTGGGCACCGCGGCCGCGGTGGCCGACGCCGACGGCGTGATCTGGTGGCGCTTCGCGTTCGCGCTGGTCGTCGCGCTCGCGTTGCAGGTCGGCGTCAACTACGCCAACGACTACTCCGACGGCGTGCGCGGCACCGACCAGGAACGCAAGGGCCCGTTGCGACTCACCGCCACCGGCACCGCGACCCCCGGTGCGGTGAAGCGGGCGGCCGCGTTGTCGTTCCTCGTCGCCGCGGTGTTCGGCGGTGTGCTGTCGATCGTGGTGAACCCGTGGCTGCTGCTCGTGGGCGTCGCCGCGATCGCCGCCGCGGTGCTCTACACCGGCGGCCCCAAGCCCTACGGCTACATCGGCCTCGGCGAGATCATGGTGCTGGTGTTCTTCGGCTTCGTCGCCACCGTGGGCTCGGCCTACGTGCAGGTCGAGGACGTGCCCGGCGCGGCGTGGTGGGGATCGCTGGTCGTCGGGCTGCTGGCGTGCGCGATCCTGCTCGCCAACAACCTCCGCGACATCGCCACCGACTCGGTCACCGGCAAGCACACCCTCGCGGTGCGCGTCGGCGCCACCACCACCCGGCGCCTGTTCGTGGCGTGCTACCTCGGCGCGTTTCTCGCAGTGGTCGCGATCGGCATCACGCAGCCGTGGGCGCTGCTCGGCCTGCTCGCGTTGCCGCTGGCGATCAAGCCGGTGCAGACGCTGTGGACCCGCAGCGACCCGCCCGCGCTGATCTCGGTGCTGGTGGCGACGTCACGCCTCGAACTGGTGCTCGCGGTGCTGGTGAGCGTGGGGTTGTGCCTGAGCTGACCGAGCACCGGCTGCGCATCGGCGACCGCGAGATCACGTTGCTGCAGGGACCGGCCGGCTGGGGCGAGTGCTCGCCGCTGCCCGGCTACCCGGCCGACCCCGCGGCGTGTCGCGCCGCGGCGGAGTCGGCGGCGCGCGACGGCTTCCCCGCGCCGGTCCGCGACTCGATCCCCGTCAACGCGCTGGTCGACGGTCCGTTCCTCGTGCAGGAGATCCGCGGCTTCCCGGCGGTGAAGGTGAAGGTCCGCGACGCCGCGGGCGTGGCGCTGGTCGCCTCGGTGCGCGAGGCGCTCGGGCCCGGGGTGCCGATCCGCATCGACGCCAACGGCACCTGGAGCGTCGACCTCGCGATCGAGATGATCCAACGGCTCGCCCGCTACGACCTCGAGTTCGTGGAGCAGCCGGTCGCGTCGATCGACGACCTGGCGCGGGTGCGCCGCGCGGTCGACGTGCCCATCGCCGCCGACGAGTGCATCCGTTCGGTCGACGACGCGCGCGCGGTGCGCGCCGCCGACGCCGCCGACCTCATCGTGCTCAAGCAGCAGCCGCTCGGCGGCGTGCGCGCCGCGCTCGACGTGTACGACGCGGCGGGTGTGCCCGCGGTGGTCACGTCGATGATGGAGACGTCGGTCGGGCTCGCGGCGGGGGTCGCGCTGGCCGCCGCGCTCCCGGAGCTGCCGTACGCGTGCGGTCTGGCGACGCTCGGCGCGTTGGTCGGCGACGTGACGCACACGCCGCTCGTACCGATCGACGGCGCGGTCGCGGTGCGCGCGATCGTGCCCGACGACGACCTGCTGGCCCGCTACGCGGTGTCCGCCTCGAACGAGGCCAGGAGTTGAGCGACGTGCTCGGGCTGCTCGAGGTGGCACGCGTGCCCGGCGCCGGGGACGATCGCGACGCGCACGTCGGCGATCCGCTCGGCCATGCGCTGCGCGAGGTCGACGTACTTGGTGTCGAGCTCGCCGGCGATCAGCAGCACCGGCATGCGCAGCTCGCCGAGCCGGTCCCAGTTCGACGGCTGCACGCCCTGGCCGAGCACCCGCAGTTGGTAGGTGAGGTGCTCGACGGTGTTGCGCGCCTTGCGCTCGTCGATGCCCGACCGCTCGCGGGGCAGCGTCGCGAAGAGGGGTTGCGCGAGCCAGCGTTCGAGGAACGCGTCCACGCCGTCACGCTCGATCTCCTGCGCCAGTCGCTCGTCGGCTTCGCGACGCGCGGCGCGTTCGGCGCCGTCGGCGATGCCGGGCGACGCGCTCACCAGCACGAGCCGCTGCACCATCTCGGGGCGGTCGAGCGCGAGCTGCAGGCACAACCGCCCGCCCTGCGAGTAGCCCACGAACGTGCTGCGGAAGCCGCGCGAGCGCACGAGCAGCCGCCACGAAGTCCGCCCGCACCGGAACGTCGAGCAGGTCGGCGTCGTCGCGCAGCAGTGTCGCGACCGGCGTCCACGACGACGCCGACTGCGTGAATCCCGGTACCAGCCGCGTCACCATGGAGCGATCATCGCATGACCCGCGACGCCAACACCGCCTTCGCCCGCGCCTTCGTCGACGAGTGGGCCCGTCACGGGCTCACCGACGCCGTGCTCGCGCCCGGTTCGCGCTCGGCGCCGCTGGCCCTCGCGCTGGCCGCCGACGAGCGCCTGCGCCTCCACGTGTTCCTCGACGAGCGCTCGGCGGCGTTCTTCGCACTCGGGCTGGCCCGGGCGACCGGGCTCCCCGCGCCGCTGCTCTGCACGTCGGGCACCGCGGCGGCGAACTTCCTGCCCGCGGTGGTGGAGGCCCACCACTCGCGGGTGCCGATGATCGTCTGCACCGCCGACCGGCCGCCCGAGCTGCGCGACACCGGCGCGGGCCAGACCATCGACCAGACGAAGCTCTACGGCGGCGCGGTGCGCTGGTTCCACGAGGCGAACGTGCCCGACGACCGCCCGGGCGTGGGCGCCGAGTGGCGGGCCCTCGCCTCGCGCGCGGTCGCGGCGGCGACCGGCGCGCCCGCCGGTCCCGTGCACCTCAACCTGCCGTTCCGCGAGCCGCTGGTGCCGACCGGCGACGAGCTGGTCGACGCGCCCGGGCGGTCCGACGACCGGCCGTGGACCGCGACCGCGCCCGGGCGTGCGCGCCCCGTCGGTCGGGATGCTCGACGCGCTCGCCCACCTCGTGGCCGACCGGCCCCACGGCCTGATCGTCGCGGGCTGGGGCGCGGGCGTGCTGCCGGGCACGCTGCTGCGCTTCGCCGAGGCTGCGGGCTGGCCGGTGCTCGCCGACCCGCTGTCGAACTGCCGGGTGGCCGGCACCATCTCCACCTACGACCCGTTGCTGCGCGATCCCGCGTTCCGCGACGCGCACCGCCCCGACCTCGTGTTCCGCATCGGCGGCCCGCTCACCAACAAGGTCGCGACGCAGTGGCTCGACGCCACGGTCGACCAGGTGCTCGTCGACCCCGACGGCGTGTGGCTCGACCCGCTGCACGCGGCGAGCGGGCGCATGGAGGCCGACCCCGAGCTGCTGCTCGGCGCGCTGGCCGACGCCATCGACGTGATGGTCGACCAGGACTGGGTCGACGAGTGGACCGGCGCCGACGCGCGGGCGCGCGAGGCGATCGACACGCTGGTGGAGGAGTGGGACGAGCCGTTCGAGGGACGCATCGCGCGCGATGTCGTCGCGGTCGTGCCCCGCCGACACCGCGCTGGTCGTCGCGTCGAGCATGCCGGTGCGCGACGTCGAGAGCTTCGCCGCGCCGCGCGACGGCGTCACCTTCCACGCGAACCGGGGCGTCAACGGGATCGACGGGTTCACCTCCACCGTGCTCGGCATCGCCGCCGCGCACGACGGGCCGACGGTGGCGCTCACCGGCGACCTCTGCTTCCTCCACGACAGCAACGGTCTGCTCGGCGCGGCGCGCCGCGGGATCGACGCGACGTTCGTGGTGGTCGACAACGACGGCGGCGGGATCTTCTCGTTCCTCCCGCAGGCCGAGCTGCCCGAGCACTTCGAGGAGGTGTTCGGTACGCCGCAGGGCGTCGACCTCGCCGACCTGTGCGCGCTGCACGACATCCCGGTGACCCACGTCGACGACCGCAGCCGAGGTCGGTCCCGCGGTGCTCGACGCCATCGGAGCTGGGGGAGTGCGCGTGGTCCTCGTCCGCACCGACCGCGAGGCCAACGTCGCCCGCCACCGCGACGTCTGGGCCGCGGTCGCCGCCGCGAGCGCCGACACGTCGCACTGTTCCGAACTTGCGTCGCTGACTACCCGGTACATCTGCGACGCAGATCGGACGGCAAGGTCGGTGCGGTGTCAGGGGCGGACGAGGGCGCGGAGCATGGGCTCCAGCTTCGCCTGGGTCTCGGCCCACTCGGCCGCGGGGTCGGAACCGGCGACGATGCCGGCGCCCGCGACCAGCCGGGCCCGGGTGCCGTCGAGCTCGGCGCCGCGCAGCGCGATGGCCCACTCGCCGTCGCCGCGTGCGTCGACCCAGCCGACCGGCCCGGCGTAGCGACCGCGGTCGAACCCTTCGAGCTCGCGGATCGCGTCGAGCGCCGCGGCGCGCGGGGTGCCGCCGACCGCGGGCGTGGGGCTGAGCATGCCGCGCGAGGGCGAGCGCGTCGGGCGCCTCGCCGGCGAGCGTGCCGCGCACCGGCGTGGCGAGATGGGCGATGGGTCCGAACACCGCGACCTCGGGCGCGCCGGCGTCGAGCTCCGTGCACACGGGCGCGAGCACGTCGACGATGCCGTCGACGACGAAGCGGTGCTCCTGCGTGTCCTTCACCGACTCCGCGAGCGCGCGCAACGACTCCTCGCCCTCGGCGACCGCGGTGCCGGCCACCGGTCGCGACTCCACGACGCTCCCGGTGCGGCGCACGAGCAGCTCCGGGCTCGCGCCCACGAGGCCGTCGCTCGCGTAGACGAAGCAACCGGGCTGCTGGTGCACGAGCCGGGCGATGACGTCGCGCACGTCGAAGGGCTGGTCGCCTTCGACGATCGACCTCGCGCGCGAGCACCACCTTCTCCAGCTCGCCCCGCCGGATGGCGTCGATGGCGCGTGCCACGATCGCCTCCCACTCGGCGCGGGTGCGGATGGCGTCGACGGTGAAGCGGGCCGGGCCCGCGTGGGTGCTGCTCGCCTCGGCGTCGGCGGGGCCGATCTCGGTGACCCACGCGCGTCCGTGCGCCTGCCCGAGCACGCGCGCCGGGATCACCAGCTCGCCGTCGACCGCCGGGATCGAAGGGCAGCGCGCCCACCGCGATCGCCCCGGTGCCGGGAAGTGCCGAGCGGGTCCTCCACCTCGATGGCGGCGAGCGCGTCGGCCACGTCGGCGGGCGCGACCCGCGCCGCGACCCCGGTGGCGACGAGGCGGATGTCGTGGTGCAGCCACGCGAACCCGTGCGGCGTGCAGGAGTCGATGAGCGCGTCGAGCAGGTCGGCGTCGGTCTGGCCCAGCGGCCACACCTCACGGGTGACCGCGCGCAGCTTCGCGGGCGCGCGGCACGGTGGTCATGCGCGGGTTCCCGTGAGCAGCAGCACCGAGCCGCCGGTGAAGGTGCGGAACTCGACGTCGGTGAAGCCCGCGAGGCGCAGCCGGTCGATCAGCTCGGGCTCGGCGGGCAGGTAGGCCGTCGACTTCGGGAGGTACGAGTAGGCCTCGCCGTCGCCCGCCAGCACCCGGCCGAGCAGCGGCACCGCGCCGCGGAACCACACCGCGTTGCCCAGGCGCATCACCGGGTTCGCGGGCACCGTGGCGTCGAGCGCGGCGAAGCGACCGCCGGGGCGCAGCACGCGTGCGCACTCGCGGAACACCGCGTCGAGGTCGACGAAGTTGCGCAAAGCGAACCCGCACGTGATGCCGTCGAGCGCGCCGGTGGCGGCGGGAAGGCGGGCGCCGTCGGCGCGCACGAGCGGGGCATCGGTGCGCGCGTTGGCGAGCATGCCCGCGGAGAAGTCGACGCCGACCGGTCGCGCGCCCGCGGCTGCGAGATCGCGGCACAGGTCGCCGGTGCCGCACGCGAGGTCGAGCACGCGCGCGCCGCGCGCCGCGCCCAGCGCCTCGACGGTGTGGCGACGCCAGCGCTTGTCCATCCCCAGCGAGATGACGCGGTTCATGCGGTCGTAGCGCGGCGCCAGACGGTCGAACATGCCCTCGACCGCGTGGTACTTGGTGTCGCCCTCGGGGAGCGCGCCGCCGGCGCCGAGCACCGGGTTGCTCATCGGCGCACTCTCCGGTTCCCAGTCGGGCTCGTTGCTCGCGGCCGCCAGCTCGTCGGGATCGCCGACGTGCTCGAGGTGCTCCTGGGCGACTTCGAGCAGCACCGAACGGAAGTGGTGCGACACGAGCGTGGTGACGGTGGGCAGCAGCGTGCGGAACGCGTCGACGAGCAGCTGCGCCTTCTCGGCGTCGGGGAGGTCGCGGGCCTGCAGCGGACGCCGCACGTGCTCGTCGAACATCTCGACCGCGTCGGTGGCGATCGCGCGCGTCGCGTCGTGGTGACGGCGCGCGAGCTGCGAGCAGATCGGGGAGCGGGAAGCCGGCCTCGAGGAGGCGCAGCCCGGCGCGCAGCACGTCGGCGTCGGCCTCGACGTAGCCCGACTCGCCGTCGCGGTGCTGCGGGACGATCAGGCCCTCCTTGACCACCACCTCGAGCAGCGGCGCGGGCACGCCCACGCGCGCGGCGAGGTCGTCGAGGGAGAGGAGCGCGGCCTCGCCGAGTTGCTCGTCGCCCTGCTGCGCGTCGCTGCGCGCCCTGAAGCGCGCTGGCGACCGCGGCGGCGAGCGGCGCGTCGGCGGCGTCGAGCTCACCGGTGACGAGCCGGCGGATCACCGCGAGCGAGTAGCCCTGACGTTGCAGCTCGCGGATGCGGGCGAGGCGCTCGACGTGCTCGGGTCCGTACCAGGCGATGCGCCCGACGCGCCGGGGCGCGGGGAGCAGCTGGCGCTTCTGGTAGAAGCGGATGGTGTCGACCGACACCTCGGCGCGCCGGGCCAGCTCCTCCACCCGGATGCCGTCCGCGGGGATCGACGGGTCGCTGCCGGTCTCGACGCGTGTGCTGGTGCCCGTCGCTTCCATCGAGTGACCATTCTAGGAGCAGTTGCTCCCATGGTCGAAGTCGGCGGAGGCGGCGCACGAGTGGGGCCCGGAGTCGAGCCCGGGTCAGCCGGCGTCGGGCACGGGGTCGGGGGCTCCCGACGGTCCCCGGTCCTGGGTGCGCACCTCGGCGAGGGCATCCGCGCTGTGGGGTCGCAGCACCATGCGCAGCCCGAACGACAGCCCGAGCAGGATCGCGGCGCCGGCGGTGGTGGCCCGCAGGCCGATCTGGTCGGCGATCGCGCCCTGCGTGATCGCGCCGAGCGGGTAGAGCGCCCCGAGCAGCATCATCAGCACGCTCACCACGCGGCCCCGCAGCTCCGGGCGGGGCGACGAGCTGGGCGATGGTGGTGAAGCTCGACAGGCACCCCATGTAGAGGTACCCGACGGCGACGATGACGATCGCCGCGAGCGCGAGCGTGGGGGCGAGCGCGTACGCGAGGAGCGCGATCGGGAGCAGCCCCAGGAACGCGAGCAGCGTGCGCCGGGCGCCGAAGCGCGAGAAGTACCACGCCAGCGACAGCGCCATCGCGACCGCGCCGATGCCCTGCGCGGTGACGAGGACCGACGTGCCGAACTTCTCCTCGTGGAACACCTTGAGCGCCACCGCGGGGATGAGCGCGATGAACGGCGCGGCCAGGAGCGAGTTGAGCGCGAGGCTCTCGACCACGAACCGCAGCGCCGGGTTGCCGCGCACGAACCGTGCGCCCTCCCGCACCGACTCGACGATCGACGCGTCGCCGTGGTGCGCGGGTGGCGGCAGGGTGAACGACGCCAACACCGCGAACACCGCGAAGAAGCTCAGCGTGTTGATGGTGAACGCGAGCTCGTAGCCGCCGAACCCGATGACGATCCCGGCCAGCGCGGGACCGATGACCCGGCCGAGGTTCCACTGCGCCGACGACAGCGCGATCGCGCCCGGGAGCTCGTGGGTGGGCACGAGGTCGGGGAGCATCGCCTGGAACGACGGGAAACCGATCGCGGACGCGCAGCCGGCACCGAACACGATGAGCGTCACCACGGCGGGGCTCGGCGTGCCGATGCTGGCGAGGAACGCGAGGAGGCCGGCGAAGACGATCTGCACCGCGGTCGTGGCCAGCAGCAGGGTGCGTCGGGGCACCCGGTCGGCCAGCGCACCGGCGAACGGCGCCAGCACGGCCTGAGGGACGAAGGCCGCGGCGGCGACCAGGCCGGTCCACCCGGCCTTCCCCGTGGTCGACGGTGACGAGGATCCCGACGCCGACCGTCTCCATCCAGGTGCCGATGTTGGAGATGAACGCGCCGCACCACAGCAGCGCGAACCGGCGGTGCCGGAACGGGGCCAGCGACTGACCGAGCGCCAAGGCGCGCTACTCCACCAACGCGTCGACCCGGGGCGCGAACACCGGGGCGAGGGGGAGCAGTTCGGGGCGCGCGTCGCCCTCCCACGCGTACGCCCGGAGCTGGTCGAGGCTGCGCCGCCCGCTCGCGGCCCGCACCAGCTCGAAGCGCGACACGGTGAGGCGCGCGCCGGGCGCGCCCTCGCCCACGACGGTCTCGCCGGCGTCGTGCGCGATCACCAGCGCGGGCGCGTCGGCCCGGGTGCGCGCCCGGCCGATCGCGTGGGTCGCGAACGCGAACCCGATCGCGATCGCGTCGGAATCACGGGCGTCGGTGTTGCCGTACGCGCCGCGCAGGTCGTGTTCGTGGGTGGTCGCGTCGAACACGAGCTGACCGCCGCTCGGGCCCAGGGCGTCGGCGAAGGCGTCGACCGCCGCGCCGTGCTCGTCCCATTCGTCGAGCAGCTCGGCGATCGAACGGCCGCGGCCCCGTTCGACCTGCGCCGCGGTCCACGGATCGGTGGCGACGCCGTCGAGGCGGCCCTCCACCAGGTCGGTGGCGACGCCCGCGAGGTGGGCCACGACATCGTGCACGGTCCACTTCGGGGCGGCGGGCACCGTCCGGGTCGCGGCATCGGCGGGTGCGCCGGCGAGCACCTCGCGCACCCGCACGCGCGTGGCGCGGTAGGCGTCGGCGATCTCGGGCATCCTCCGACGCTACCGGGCGACACCCGGGAGCCGGCGGGGTGGTGCCGGGTAGCGTGAGGCACCGAACGGGAAGGTCGCGATGACGGTGATGGAAACACGCAGGGTCGGCTCGCTCGAGGTCACGGTGGCCGGCATCGGCTGCAACAACTTCGGCATGAAGCTCGACGCCGAGGCGACCCAGGCGGTGGTCGACGCCGCCTTCGACGCCGGGATCAACCACTTCGACACCGCCGACGGATACGGCGGCGGGAAGTCGGAGGAGTTCCTCGGCCGGGCGCTCGGCTCCCGCCGCGACGAGGTGGTCATCACCACCAAGGTGGGGATGCGCCCGCCCGAAGGTGTCCGCGGGGGCAGCCGGGAGTACGTGCTCTCCACCTGCGACGCGAGCCTCACCCGCCTCGGCACCGACCGGATCGACCTGTACCTCCTGCACGCGCCGGATCCCGAGACGCCGATCGGCGAGACGCTCGACGCGTTCGGCGAGCTCATCCGGGCGGGCAAGGTGCGCGAGATCGGCTGCTCCAACGTGACCGCCGCGCACCTCGACGACGCCGCCCGGGCCGCACGCGAGCTCGGGGTGCCGGGCTTCGTGAACGTGCAGAACGACTACAGCCTCCTCCACCGGGGAGTCGAGGCCGAGGTGCTGCCCACGATCGAGCGCATGGGCCTGACCTTCATGCCTTTCTTCCCGCTCGCGAGCGGTGTGCTCACCGGCAAGTACACGCGTGGCCAGGCGCCGGCCGAGGGCACGCG
Organism: uncultured Actinomycetes bacterium; assembly: GCA_963782705.1. Lineage (GTDB taxonomy): Bacteria > Actinomycetota > Acidimicrobiia > IMCC26256 > DASPTH01 > CAVRGQ01. The sequence goes on from CAWAKX010000005.1 coordinate 103,694, forward strand.
GCTGCACGCGTGGGGCGATCGCGTCGGCGACTTCAAGTCCGACGAGTCGCTTCGCGGTGGTCGAGCGCCTCGACGCGTACGCGCGCGACCACGGCCACACCATCCACGAGCTCGCGCTGTCGTGGCTGGCGGGCAATCCCGTGGTCGCCAGCGTGATCGCGGGCGCGACGTCGCCCGAGCAGGTGCGGGCGAACGCGGCCGCCACCCTCGCGTGGGACCTCACCCCCGAGGAACGGGCCGAGGTCGACGCGCTCGCGCGCGTCGCCGAGGACTGACGGGCGCACGATGGCGGGCGACGCGACAGCGGGCGACGCGGTGGCGCGACTCGAGCTGGCGGTCGGCCCCCTCGCCGACGTCACCGCGTCGGCAGCCGACGCGCTCGTCGCCGAGCTCGACCGGCTCGCGGCCGATCCACCGCGCGCGCTGCTCGTCGTCGCGCCCGACGGCGTCGGCGCGGTCGAGGACCGCCCGCCCACACCCGTCGGGTTGCGCGACCCCGCCGCGGTGCTCGCCGCCTTCCCGGCGCCCACCGTCGCGTGGTGGGACGGCCCGGCCACCGGCGCGGGGGCCGAGCTGCTGCTCGCCGCCGACCTGCGCGTCGTCGGCCCCGGCGCCACGCTCTCGTTCCCCGAGGTGGAGCTGGGCACGATCCCGTGCTGGGGGGCCACGCAGCGGCTGCCGCGCCTCGTGGGGATCGCGGCCGCGGTGCGCCTGCTCATGGTGGGGGAGACGTTCGGTGTCGACGCGCTGGCGCGCGTCGGTCTGGCCGAGCCGGGTGGTGTCGCCGAGGCCGAGGCCCTCGCCGACCGGCTCGCGCACGGCGCGCCGCGCGCGCAGGCCGCGGCCCGCGACGCGGTGCAGCGCGGGCGCGACCTCACGCTGGTCGACGGGCTGCGCCTGGAGGCCGATCTCGGCCTGCTCATCGCCACCACCCACGACCGTGAGGAAGGCATCACCGCGTTCTTCGAGAAGCGCGCGCCGCGCTTCACCGGCGAATGAGCACGCCCGTGGCGACCCGCTCGGGGATCGGGGTCGCGCACCACGCGCTCGTCGACCTCGCCGCCCGCCTCGGTCTCCCGCTGCCGGCGGTCGCGCGCCCGGGCGCCGATCTGTACGCCCGCACCCGGGCCGGAGACCGGTGGCCGGCGCGGGCCCGGTTGCTGCGCACCGCCGACGGGTGGGTGCACCCCGGGCCGGACACCGCCTGGCCTGATTTCCGCGCGCTCGCGGTGTCGCTCGGTGCGCGCGACGTCGCCGGCGATCCGCTGCCCGACGTGTCGATGCTCAGCGCCGAGGCGATCGACGCCGAGGCGGGCGCGTGGCTGCTCCCCGCGGTCGCGGTGCGCGACCGCCGCTGCGGCACCGCCTCGTCCCCGACGTCGGTGCCCGTCCCGATCTCCGCGACGCGACCGTCGTCGTGCTCGGCACCGCGTGGGCTGCGCCGCTCACCGGGCTGGTGCTCCACACGCTTGGGCGCGCGTGTGGTGCGGGTCGACGACCCGCGCCGGATCGACCCCTTCCCGCTCCGCGACGCGCTCGCCGACGGCCAGGCGCGGATCGCGCCCGACCTCACGACCACCGCCGGACGCGACGAGCTCGTGGCCGCCCTGGGCCGCGCCGACCTGCTCGTCGACGGGTTCACGCCGCGCGTGCTCGCCAACCTCGGGCTCGCCGACGGGGACCTCGATCGCGAATTCCCGCAGCTGCGACGGCTGCGCATCGCCGCGTTCGTCGGCGACGACCGCCCCGGGTACGGCCCCGCGGCCGAGTGCCGCGGCGGGTGGGCCGCGCGTCACGACTCCGCCGCGGCTCGGGCGCAGCTCGGTGGCCGATCCGGTGGCCGGCCTGCTCGGCGCGTTGGCCGGCGTCGCGCTGCTCGGCGCCGACGCGGGCGCGGCCCGCGTCTCGCTCGAAGGCGCGGTCGGGCACCTGCTCGCGGTGGAACGGGGTGACGCGTGAGCGAACCCCGTGTGCGCGCCGACCGCCGCGGCGCGGTGGTGGAGCTGGAGTTCCACAACCCGCCGATCAACGTGTACGACGTCGCCACGCGCGACACGCTCTGCGAGCTGCTCGGCGCGGTCATCGCCGACCCCGACGTGCGGGCGGTCCTCTTCACCGCGAGCGGTCCGCACTTCTCGGCCGGTGCCGACCTGCGCGAGTTCGGCACCGCGCCCAGCCTGTTCGCGATGCGCGACGCGCGGTGGGCGCGCGACGTCTGGGGTCTCCTGCGCGCGGTGCCGGCACCGATGGTGGTGGCCATGCAGGGCAACGCGGTGGGGTTCGGCTTCGAGCTCGCGCTGCACTGCGACGTGCGCCTCGCGGCCGACGACTGCGTGGTCGCGCTGCCCGAGGCCCGGGTGGGCATGATCCCGGTCGGGGGCGCCACGCAGACACTCCCCCGCATCGTGGGCAACTCCGCGGCGATGCACGCGGTGCTCACCGGCGCGCGCTTCCCGGCTGCGCAGGCGCTCGCCCGCGGCTTCGTCGACGAGGTCGTGCCCCGCGCGGAGCTGCGCACGCGTGCCGTCGAGCTCACCGACGCGCTGGCGGCCCGCCCCCCGGCGGCGGTGCAGGCGGCCAAGCACCTCGCGTGGTCGGCGCTCGACGTGCCCCTCGCGGTGGGCCTGGCACGCGAGGCCGACGTCGCGGCGCGCCTCGCGGCCGCGGCGGGCGGGCCGCCAGCACGTGGGCCGGCCTGAGGTGCAGGGACTCGACACCCAGCTCGTCATCTGTGTCGCCGCGAGCATCGTGCTCTGGGGGCTGCTGTCGTCGCGACTGCAGCGTTTCGACGTGTCGGCCCCGATGGTGTTCGTCGCGCTGGGACTGCTCTGCGCGAACCCGCTCGGCCTGGTCGACGTGTCGGCGCGCAGCGAGACGCTGCACTCGCTGGCCGAGCTCACGCTCGCGCTCCTCCTCTTCTCCGATGCCGCCCGGGTGAACCTGCGGGTGCTCGCCCGCGACGTCGCGGTGCCCGCGCGCCTGCTGCTGCTCGGGTTGCCCCTCTCCATCGCGCTCGGCACCGTCGTGGCGGGGCTGTTGTTCCCCGGGGAGAACGTCTGGGTGCTCGCGGCGATCGCGGCCGCGGTCGCGCCGACCGACGCCGCGCTGGGCGCGCAGGTGGTGGAAGACCCGCACGTCCCGCCCCGGATCCGTCGGATCCTCAACGTGGAGAGCGGGCTCAACGACGGCATCGCCACGCCGTTCGTGACCTTCTTCCTCGCGGCCGCGGTCAGCGAGCTCACGGTCCACCCGGCGATGAGCGCCCTCGGCGCCCTCGGAGACCTCGGGTTCGGTGCGCTGGTCGGGATCGTGGTGGGTGGCGGGGGTGGTCTGCTCCTGAAGGTCGCCACGGCCCGCGGGTGGGCCAACCCCACCTACCGGTCGTTCACGGTGGTGGCCCTCGCGTTGCTCGCCTTCGCCGGGGCCGACCAGCTCGGGGTCAACGGCTTCATCGCCGCGTTCGTCGGCGGGCTCGCGTTCGGCACGGCGTTCGTGACGGAGGACCACGACACGGTGCTGCAGTTCGACGCGGGCATGGGGTCGTTGCTCTCGCTGATCGTGTGGTTCATGTTCGGCGCGTTCCTCGTGCAGGCGCTCGACGTCGTCACCTGGCAGTCGGCGCTCTTCGCCGTCCTCGCGCTCACCGTGGTGCGGATGGTGCCGGTCGCACTGGTGCTCCTGCGGTCGGGCCTCGACCGGTCGACGATGGCGTTCATCGGCTGGTTCGGGCCGCGCGGCTTGGCGTCGGTGGTCTTCGCGCTGGTGGTGTCGGACGCGTTGAGCGGTGACGCCGCGCGCCTGGCGCTCTCGGTCATCAGTCTCACCGTGGTGCTGAGCGTGCTCGCGCACGGGATGAGCGCGCGCCCGTTCGCGCGCGTCTACGGCGAACACATGGCGCGCCTCGGTGGCGAGCGACCCGAACACGCCGAGGTCCCCCACCTCGCGTCCCGTCCACTCCCCGGTGGCGCCCTGCCGTCGGACCGGTAGCCTCGGGTCATGCCTCTCCAACACGGTGTCGTCGGCCCGATCCCGCCCGACTCCGATCCGGAGGAGTACGACAAGCTCCGGCGCCGGGTGCTCTGGACCATGCCGAGTGGTCTCTACGTGCTCGGCACCCGCGCCGGTGAACGGCGCAACGGGATGACGGTCAACTGGACCACCCAGGTGTCGTCCGACCCGAAGCTCCTCGCGGTGTCGGTGGAGCACGAGGCCTTCAGTCACGGGCTGCTGGCCGACGGCGGCGTGTTCGCGCTCAACCTCATCGCGCAGGACGACCGCGCGATCGTGCGGAAGTTCACCAAGCCGGTCGACGTCGACCTCGCGGCGCGCACCCTCAACGGCTTCCCGTTCCGTGACGGTCGCAGCGGCGCGCCCATCCTCGAGCTCGCCCTGGCCTGGATCGACTGTGAGATCCGCCAACAGGTGGAGCTCGGCAGTCACACGCTGTTCATCGGGGAGATCGTCGACGCCGGCTTCCGGGCCGACGAGGACACCGCCGTGCTCTCGATGCACGACACCCGCATGAACTACGGCGGCTGAGGGCCGGCGGTCGCCGGCCCATTCCCCGGCGACAGGTGTCCGAGTACGCTCCCGCATCACACCGGCGACCAGGCGACACCGGTGCAGCACGAGACGGGAGTGGATCCGATGCTGTCGACCATGCAGGACTTCCCGCTGACCGTCGGCATGATGCTGCGCCACGGGCGCACGGTGCACGGCCGCGAGAGCCAGGTGATCACCTTCGAGGGTGACTCCTCCCGCCGGGCGACGTTCGCCGAGGTGGCCGAACGGGCCGACCGGCTCGCCGCCGCGCTCGCCGCGTTGGGCATCGGCGTGGGCGACCGCGTCGGCACCTTCATGTGGAACACCCAGGAGCACATGGAGGCGTACTTCGCCATCCCCGCCATGGGCGCGGTGCTCCACACGCTCAACATCCGCCTGTTCCCCGAGCAGCTCGCGTGGATCGTGAACCACGCCGCCGACCGCGTCGTGATCGTCGACGACAACCTCGTGCCCGTGCTCGCGCGCGTGGCGGCCGAGCTGCCCACCGTCGAACGCTTCATCGTGGTGGGCGACGGCGACGCGTCGGCGCTGTCCGACGCGGTGCCCGGTGTCGAGATCCTGCGCTACGAGGAGCTGCTCGCCGCGGCCGACGTGTCGTCGTGGGTGTGGCCGGAGCTCGACGAACGCAGCGCGGCGATGATGTGTTACACGAGTGGCACCACCGGGAACCCCAAGGGGGTCGTGTACTCGCACCGCTCGACGTTCCTGCACGCGTTCGGCGTGAAGGCCGGCTGCGGACTCGAGCTCGACTGGAACGACCGTCTCCTCACGATCGTGCCGATGTTCCACGCCGCGGCGTGGGGCATGCCCTACACGGGCTGGATCACCGGGTGCGACCTCGTGATGCCGGCGCGCTTCATGGCCGCCGAGCCCATGGCGCGGCTCATCGCCGCGGAGCGGGTCACCGCGTCGGCCGCGGTGCCCACGATCTGGGCCGAGCTGCTGCGCTTCGCGGAGAGCAACGAGGTCGACTTCTCGTCGGTGCGGCGCATCGCGTGCGGTGGAGCCGCGGTGCCGCGGGTGCTGATGGAGGCGTTCCGCGACCGTTTCGGCATCCGGCTGCTCCAGGCCTGGGGCATGACCGAGACCAGCCCGATCGCCGCGTCGTCGGTGCCGCCCAAGGGCGTCGACCCCGACTCCGAGGAGGGCATGGGCTGGCGCGCGCTCACCGGTCGGGTCATCCCCGGCTGCGAGGTTCGCATCGTCGACGACGACGGCACCGTCCTGCCGTGGGACGGCGAGGCCGTGGGCGAGATCCAGATCCGCGGCCCGTGGATCACCGCCTCGTACTACGGCGACCCGTCGCCGGAGAAGTTCGACAACGGTTGGCTGCGCACCGGCGACATCGCCAGCGTCACGCCCAACGGCTATCTGCGCATCACCGACCGCTCGAAGGACGTCATCAAGTCGGGTGGGGAGTGGATCTCCTCGGTGGAGCTCGAAGGCCTCCTGATGGCCCACCCCGCGGTGGCCGAGGCCGCGGTGATCGCGGTGCCCGACCCCAGGTGGACCGAGCGGCCGCTGGCCTGCGTCGTGCTCAAGGACGGCGCGAGCGCCTCGATGGAGGAGCTGCGCGACTTCCTCGGCGAGCGCGTCGCCAAGTGGCAGGTGCCCGAGCGCTGGTCGGTCATCGCCGAGGTGCCCAAGACCAGCGTGGGCAAGTTCGACAAGAAGGTGCTGCGCGCCCTGTACGCCGACGGTGAGCTTGCCGTCGACGAGCTCTCGTGACAGCCGCGGCCGCGGTCGTTCCCGTCGTCGCGGAGTCGGTGTTCCAGGGACTGGGACGTGACCTCTGGCTGATCGTCCCCGCGTTCTTCTTCGCGCTGCTCGCCGGCGCGCTCATCGGCCGGGTGCTCGGCATCCACCGTTCGTTCTCCACCAGCTCGCTCACCGGCGTGATCGGCTGGGTGGCGGGCACCCTGATCTCGTTGTGGGTCGCGTCGAAGACCGACCCGCCCACCGAGGAGTGGTCGCGCAATCTCTTCCTCTTCACGCTGCTCGGAACGATGGCCGCCGCGGTGTGGATCGAGTTCGTGTCGCGCCCGGGGATCGTGGCCCGCGCGCAGACCGGCCTCTCGTCGGTGCCGCACCCGTTGCGCTCGGTACGCCGCCGGGGGAGGCGCGTGCAGCGCTACGCGGAGATCTCGCGCATCGCGGTGCGCAACGGCCTCGGCCCCACCCTCGGGCTCGGGCGCAAGGACGATCTCGATGCCGGCGGGGGACGCCCGCCCGCCCGCCGGCTGCGCATGGCGCTCGACGAGTGCGGCGGCATGTTCGTGAAGCTGGGGCAGGTGCTCTCCACCCGCACCGATCTCATCTCCGCCGACGCCGCGCGCGAGCTGTCGCTGCTCCAGGACCACGTGCGCCCCGCGCCCGCGGCGTCGGTGATCGCACTGGTCGAGGAGGAGCTCGACCAGCCGCTCGAACAGCTCTTCTCCTCCTTCGACTGGGAGCCGATCGCCGCCGCGTCGCTCGGGCAGGTGTACCGCGCCACCCGGCCCGACGGCACGCGCGTCATCGTGAAGGTGCAGCGCCCCGGCATCGACGAAGCGGTCGAGGTCGACCTCTCGGTGCTCGACGAGCTGGCCCGGGTCATCGAGACCCGCACCAGCTGGGGGCGGGAGTACCACGTGAAGGACGTGGTGGCCGAGTTCTCCACCCGGCTGCGCGAGGAGCTCGACTACCGCATCGAGGCCCGCAACGCGCGCCTCGTCGCCACCAACCTCGCCGCCGAGGGCAGCCGCATCCGGGTGCCGCAGGTGTACGAGGAGCTCGGCACCGCCAAGGTGCTGGTGATGGAGTGGCTCGACGGTGTGAGCGTGAAGGACATCGACTGGAGCGCGGCGCCCGAGGCCGACCGCGTGAAGCTCGCCGACACGCTCCTCGAGTCGTTCTTCCAGCAGACCCTGCAGGACGGCGTGTACCACGCCGACCCGCACCCGGGGAACGTGATGCTGCTCACCGACGGCCGCATCGGCCTCATCGACTTCGGCGCCACCGGGCGGCTCGACGCGCTCCAGCAGACCGCGCTGCGCGACATGATGGCCGGCATCAGCCGGCGCGACGCCGACATGGTCACCCAGGCGGTGCTCGAGGTCGCGACGTTGCGCCGCGGCGTCGACGTCGGCGACTTCGAGCGGGCGCTGGCCCGCTTCATGGCGCAATTCCTCGCGCCGGGCACGCAGCCCGACGCCGCGATGTTCAACGCCATGATGCGGCTGATGTTCGACTTCGGCATCACGCTGCCGGCGGAGTGGACCACCTTCTTCCGTGCGCTGATGGTGCTCGAGGGGACGCTCATCACCATCGCGCCCGGCTACTCGGTGATCGACGCCGCCGAGGGGATCGCGTCGAAGTGGGTCAAGGCGATGATCAACCCCGGGTCGGTGCAGCAGGCCGTGCGCGACGAGATCATGCGCACCGTCCCGATCCTGCGCCGCCTCCCGCGCCACGTCGACCGCGCGTTCACGATGCTCGAACGCGACGGCATCCGCGTGCGGGTCACGCACTTCGCCGACGACCACGACGAAGCCGTCGTCAGCCGGCTCGTCAACCGATTCGTGCTCGCGTTCCTCGCCGGCACCATCGGCGTGTTCTCGGTCGCGCTCATCGCGATCGAGGGCGGCCCCGAGTTCATCGGCGACACGTCGCTGCTGCGCGTGTTCGGCTACTTCGGGCTCTTCTGCGCGACGGTGCTCGCGATGCGCGTCATCGTCGCGGTGCTCCGCGACGGCCTGAACTGAGCCGGCCTGAACTGACGGGAGTCACTGCTCGGCGTCGTGGCGCCGGTCGGGTGCGTCGCGGGTGAGCACGTCGGCCAGCTCGTGTTCGTGGATCTCGTCGAAGCGTGCCGCCGAGCGTGACAGCTGCACCGTGGCCACGATCATCGCCACCGTCGCGGCGCCGATCGCGCACCACTCGGCGACGCCGTGGGCCGACACCCGCTCGTCGAGCATGGTGATCCCCACCAGCACCGCGACGAGGGGCTCCACCACGGTGAGGGTGGGCAGCGACGCGGTGAGCGAGCCGGCCTGGAACGCCCGCTGGTTGAGCACGAACCCGAGGCCGCCCATCACCGCCAGGCCGTAGGGCTCCCAGTGCCCGAGGGCGCCGAAGCCGTCGTCGCCGATCAGCACGACCGTGGACTTGGTGAGCGCGGCGGTGAGGCCGAACAGGGCTCCGCAGGTGAAGGCGAAGAGCACCGCCCGGCGGGTGCCGGTCGACCGCACGGCGGCGGCGAAGCACAGCCCGAGCACCGGCACCGCGATCGCCGCGCACCACAGCCAGGCCTGCGTGCTCGCCTGGTCCTTGCCGCCCTCCGTCCCGGCGAGGAGGAGGAACACCGTGAGCCCCACGGCCAGGGCCGCGGCCCAGCCGTAGTCGGAGCGCAGCAGTCGTCGTCCGGCCCACCAGGCGCTCACCGGCAGGGCGAAGAGGATGCCCGAGGTGATGACCGGCTGGACGACCAGGAGCGAGCCCAGGCCGAGGGCCAGGGCCTGACAGGCGTAGGCCGCGCCGTCGCAGGCCAGGCCGGCCAGCCAGAGCGGCCGGTGGGCGAGACGGAGGACCAGGCGCAGCCCACCGTCGTGGAGGCCGTCGTCGGCCTCGGCCTCGCGGTGCTGGAGCACCGAGGCGCCGGCGTACCCCACGGCCGCCCCGAACGCCAGCAACACGGCCCACATCCGCTGGGGACGGTAGTCTCTTCTCTTGTGCGCCGGAGGATCCTCATCGTCTCCGCGTCGATGGGGGCGGGACACGATGGTGCGGCCAACGAGCTGCGCCGCCGCCTCGAACGATCGGGACACGACGTCGAAGTGGTCGATTTCCTCGACGCGGTCGCGCTCCACATCGGTCCGCTGCTCCGCTGGTACTACGAGTTCCAGCTCCGGGTGGCCCCCTGGAGCTACGAGCTGAGCTACAAGCTCTCACCGGTGCTGCGCGCGCCGGCGATCATGCTCGACACCTGGCTCACCAAGCGCAGCCTCACGCGCACCATCAAGGAGTTCCGCCCCGACGCGGTCGTGTCGGTGTACCCGCTCGCCTCACTCGTGCTCGGGCGCATGCGGCGCAAGAAGCTGCTGCGCGTGCCGGTGCTCACCTACCTCACCGACTTCGCGGTGCACTCGCTGTGGGTGCACAAGGGCATCGACCGTCACCTCGCGGTGAGCGAGATCAGCGCGCAGACCGCGGAGTCGCGCGGCGGCAAGGATGCGGTGGCCCGCGGCCCGCTCGTGAGCGACCGGTTCCGCGAGGTCGAGTACGACCGCGACGCGGTGCGCACCAACCTCGGCCTCGCCCCCGACGCCCGGGCCGTGCTCGTGGTGGCCGGGTCGTGGGGCGTCGGCGACGTCATCGCGACGGTCGAGGCCATCGGTCATTCGGGCGAGTTCCACCCCATCACGGTGTGCGGCCGCGACGAAGACCTCAAGGCCGAGCTCGAGGCGCGCGGCTACGGCACCGTCATCGGGTGGACCGACGAGATGCCGGCCCTGATGACCGCGGCCGACGCGCTCGTGGAGAACGCCGGCGGGCTCACCTGCATGGAGGCCTTCGCGGTCGGCCTGCCGGTCATCACGTTCCGGCCGATCGCCGGTCACGGCAAGGACAACGCCGAGACCATGGCCAAGGCCGGGGTCAACAGCTACGCGCGCAACGACGACGAGCTCCACACCATCCTGCGCGCGGTCACCGTGCCCGGCGAGGAGCGCGACCGTCTCGTCGACACCGCCCGCCGGCTCTTCGTCGACGATCCCGCGAAGGACGTCGAGGAGCTCGCCGCCGGGAAGAAGCTCACCGACAAGCACGGCCGCACCGTCGCGCTGCGTGCGCCGCGCGGGCGGCGCACGGTGTGGGTCGACGGCGGCGAGCTTCCTGGTGCTCTACACCGGGCTCACGATCGGTGCGCAGGCCGTGTCCGCCGCAGGTGTGGGCGTCGCCCGGGCGCCGAAGGGCGTTACGAACACCGTGTACGTCGGTGTCCGACTCGAGCCACGAGCAGCTCGCCGATCCGGAGCTGCTCGCGCAGGTGAGCGACCTCGGCGGTTCGGTCGTGGTCGATGCCGACGCCGCCCGTCACCGCAGCGGCGCGCTCGAGCTGCTCTCCGCGTCGGGGGTCGACATCGCCAACGGCGGGATGGGCCACGGCGCGTTCCTGCGCTGGAACCGCGCCCACAACGACGTCGCCAAGGCGGGCAAGATCCTGGCCCAGGAGGCGGGGGCCGCGCCCCACGAGTTCTGCCCCGGCCGCCGGGTCGACGCCTTCGACCAGTATCTACGCCCACGGGCACAAGCAGAAGCTGGTGGTCGCCAACCACACCGTGCACCCCGGTGATGTGCCCGCCCATCTCGAGGACGGCAAGGTCTACCTGCTCGACGGTCGGCAGCACGACGTCGCCCAGATGGAGAACGCGATCGCCACGCTGGTGAAGCGGGCCGATCACGACGGCGTGCAGGTCGCCACCTACGGGGAGCTCCGCTGAGCTGGTCGCGTCCCGCCAAGGTGGCCGGCGCTGCCGGTCTCGTGGGACTGACGGCCGGGGTCGTGCACGCCGCGCCCGCGCTCGGCGGGGTGTCGCCCTTCGGTGTGCGCTTCACCCCCCGGCTGGTGGGTGTCGGCCGCAAGGGTCACGTGGCGCTCACCTTCGACGACGGCCCCGACCCTGCGTCCACGCCCGAGTTCCTCGCGGTGCTCGACGACCTCGGGTGGTCGGCCACGTTCTTCATGCTCGGCGAGATGGTGCGCATGGCGCCCACGCTGGCCCGCGAGGTGGCCGAGGCCGGTCACGAGGTCGCGGTGCACGGCGACGTGCACTTCAACATGCTGCGGCGCACGCCGCAACAGGCCCGTGACGACGTGGCCCGCGGGTACGACACCGTCGCCGCGGCGACGGGAGTGGAGCCGGTGTGGTTCCGCCCGCCGTTCGGCATCTCGTCGTTCGGTTCGATCCGCGCCGCGCGCGACTGCGGGATGACCACCGTGCTGTGGACCACCTGGGGTCGTGACTGGCGGCGCGAGGCCACACCCGAGACGGTGGTGGCCGACGTGACCCGCCGCTACGTCGACGGCGGCACGATCCTCCTGCACGACTCCGACTGCACGTCGTACCCGGGGTCGTGGCGCTCGGCGGCCGGCGCGCTGCCGATGCTCGCCGAACGCTTCTCCACGGATGGCCTCAAGGTCGGCACCGTCGGTGACCACGGCATCCGCTGACGTCGCCGACGGGCGCGGCCGAGGCGCCGACCAGGCGCTCGTTCGTGCGTCCGCTCCTGACTGCGCTCGTCGTCGACCTCGTCGCGCTCGCGGCCACCGGGCTGCTGCTCGCGTTCCGCTACCGCCCGCGTGCCTTCGGCGAGTCCGGCACCACGGGGGTGGAGATCGCAACACGGGTGCACGCCGATCGCGGCCGGCCTCGCCCTCCTGCTGCTCGTGGCCCTCGCGGTGGCGATCGCTGCGCAGCCCGGGCTTCGGTCGCCTCGTGGGACTGGTGATCGGCGCGGGCTGGCCCTGGTGGCGACGGGTGCGGCGATCGCGACCGGCGCCCAACTGGCCTGGCAACAGCTCGCGCTGTTCGCGGTGACCACGGGCGACGACACTCCGTGGCGTGGTCGACCTGCCCGACTCGGTGAAGTACGTGCTCACCGACAGCCAGGAGATGGGTCTCGGCGAGTTCCGACGCCGCGTCGTGGTGCACCTGCTGGTGTTGCCGGTGGTGCTCGTCGTCGGTCTGGTCGTCCTGCTCCGGTCCCGCCGCCCGGGCGTGCCCGAGGTCGACGCCCCCGAGTGACCGTGACGATGCCGTCAGGTTGCGACGGCGGTCACGGCGAGCCAGTGGGTGCCGGGCTCGGTGCGCACCAGCGTGTGTGCGGTGCCCGCGGGGAGCAGGACCCAGTCGCCGGCGCCCAGTTCGAGGGTCTCCCCGTCGACCACCAGGGTGGCGGCGCCGACGAGCACGACGACCCACTCGTCGACCTCGGCGCAGTAGTCGGCGGGAGCGGCGAGGGTGCCGCTGCGGATCTCCTCCACGACGACCCCGCCGACGCGGGCGACGTGGCCGGTGACCTCGCCGGCGCGCGGCGCGCCCGCGGGGTCGGACAGGCGACCGCGCGACCACCGCACTGCGCTCGTCACCGCAGCCCTTCGTAGGCGCGCAGCTCGCGCCGGGCGATCTGCTGCAGGTGCACCTCGTCGGGACCGTCGACGAAGTGGAGGGTGCGGGCGTGGGTGTACATCTCGGCGAGCGGCCAGTCGTCGGTGACGCCCGCGGCGCCGAACACCTGGATGGCCCGGTCGATCACCGTGGTCGCGAGCCGCGCCGCCACCACCTTGATCGCGGAGATCTCGGTCTGCGCGCCCTTCTTGCCCACGGTGTCGATCAACCATGCGGTCTTCATCGTGAGCAGACGGGCCTGCTCGATCTCGAGGCGCGACTCGGCGACCGCGGCCTGCACGAGACCCTGGTCGGCGAGCGGCTTCCCGAACGCGACGCGGCTCTGCGCCCGCGCGCACATCAGCTCGAGCGCCTTCTCGGCCATGCCGATGGCGCGCATGCAGTGGTGGATGCGCCCGGGGCCGAGGCGGGCCTGCGCGAGCGCGAAGCCGCTGCCCTCCTCGCCGAGCAGGTACTCGGCCGGCACTCGCACGTTCTCGAAGAGCGTCTCGCAGTGCCCGCCCCCGCCGCGATGCCCGAACACCGGGAGTGAGCGCACCACTCGCGCGCCGGGCGTGTCGAAGGGCACGATCACCATGCTGTGCCGGTGGTGACGGTCGGCGTCGGGGTTCGACACTCCCATCACGATCGCGAACGTGCAGCGGGGTGACGCGGCGCCGGTGGTGAACCACTTGTGGGCGTTCACCAGGTAGTGGTCGCCGTCGCGTTCGATGGTGCTGGTGATGTTGGTGGCGTCGGAGCTCGCGACCCACGGTTCGGTCATCGCGAATCCGGAGCGGATCTCGCCGTCGAGCAGCGGCTGGAGGAACTGCTCGCGCTGCAGTGGCGTGGCCGCGTCGAGCAGCAGTTCCATGTTGCCGGTGTCGGGCGCCGCGCAGTTGGTGGCCTCCTGGGCCAGCGGCTCGCGCCCGAGCAGCTCGCACAGTGGTGCGTACTCCACGTTCGAGAGGCCGGGCCCACCGTGCCCGGGTTCGGGGAGGAACAGGTTCCAGAGGCCGCGTGCGCGCGCGTCGGCCTTGAGCTCCTCCATCACGGGCGGGTGGTGGTGCGGATCGCCGCTCGCGGCCACCTGCTCGCGGTACACCGGCTCCGCGGGCACCACGACCCGGTCGACGAATTCCCGCAACGTCTCGAGGAGCTCGACGGTGCGGGGGCCCGGCGTGAAGTCCATCGCGCGGAGCGTACCCGTGCCCGTACGCTGACGCGGTGGCCGACCGACCGCTCCTCGAGGACGACCTCGCTCCCGATCCCTTCGTGCAGTTCCAGGAGTGGTTCGACGACGCGGTCGCACGCGGCGCGCCCCAGCCCGAGGCGATGACGGTGGCCACGGCCGATGCCGACGGGCGGCCCTCGGCGCGCATGGTGCTGCTCCGCGGCGCCGACGGGCGCGGGTTCTCGTTCTTCACCAACTACGCCAGTCGCAAGGCCCGTGAGCTCGCCGCGAATCCGTGGGGCGCGGTGGTGTTGCACTGGCCGGAGACCGGGCGTCAGGTGCGGGCCACCGGCCCGATCGAGCGGGTGAGCGACGCCGAGTCCGACGAGTACTGGGCCACCCGGCCGCGTGGCAGCCAGGTGGGGGCCTGGGCGTCGGCCCAGAGCGAGGTGGTGACCGACCGGGCTGCGCTCGAGACCGCAGTCGCGGAGCAGGACGCGCGCTTCGCGGACGGGCCGGTGCCCCGCCCGCCGGGGTGGGGCGGATTCCGCCTGGTGCCCGACGAGATCGAGTTCTGGCAACACCGCGACGACCGGCTGCACGACCGGCTGCGCTACCGCCGGGTCGACGACGGCTGGCTGGTCGAGCGGCTCCAGCCCTGACCGGCTCCTCGGGTTCGGCTCAGGTGACGAGCGGACCGCGGGTCTCGCCTGCGGGCATCGCGGGGCCGCGCAGCTCGACCACCTCGGTGCCGTGCTCGCGTTCCCAGCCCATCACCTCGATCACCGTCATCATCACCACGAGGCGGCCGAGCACGAGGAACCACGCGAGCAGCGCGAACACCACGCCGATGGTGCCGTAGAGCGCGGAGGACCGCGCCACGAGTCGCGGCACGACGATCCCACCGGCGATCTTGAGCACCTCGAACGCGATCCCGCCCGCGATGGCGGCGGGCAACAGCGCCCGCCAGGGCGCGCGGCGATTGGGCAGCACCCACGACGTCCAGAGCCACAACACCGTGTTCACCGCCGCGCCCGCGAGGAACACGAGCGGGGCCACCGCGACGGGGAGCTTCTCGATCCACGTCGTCACGTAGACGCTCACCGCGATCACCACGCCGGCGCCGCGAGCCAGCCCAGCCCGACGAGTCGCTCGCGTGCGGCGCGGTGCGGTACCCGCCACGCGACGTCGTACGACGCGGCGATCGACAAGGCGAACCCGCTGCCGGTCCAGAGCAGGCCGACGAGACCGACGATGCTGGCGATCTCGCGCGTCTGACGGGCGCGGTCGACCGCGTCGGTCACCGTCGTGGCCGCCGCGCCGGTGACGCCGAGGAACTCGACGATGCTCTGCGCGACGTCGGTGCGGTCGGCGGCGAAGAAGCCGACCACCGCGACCGCGAGCAGGGTGATGGCGAACAGCGCGAGGAAGCCGTAGAGCGTGATCGCCGCCGCGTTGGCCCGCCCGTTGAGCAGGCCGAACCGGCGGACGAACTCGCGCGTCCAGTCGTAGGCGCCTCGTACGCGATGGCGGGTGATCGGGTGCTCCTGTCGGGGCGGCGGGTCGGCGCAGTCATACCATGCCCGACGGATCACGGCCGCGAACTCCGGAGGAGCACTGTGCGACGATCGATCGACGATTCGCTCGACGACCACCCGGCCGACGACGACGAACGACCCCCGGTGAACTGGGCGGTCGCGCTCAGCGACGACTGCGACGCGTGCGGCATGGGCGAGCCCCGGGTCGTGCTCACGGTGGAAGAGGCGGGAAAGGCCGGTCTGGGCCTGGTCGCGCACCTCGCACCCGCCACCGCCCGGCGGCTGCGCACGGCGCTGCGGGACGCGCTCCGTGAGATCGGCGAGGAACCCGGCCCCTAGGCTGAGCCCGTGCCCGATCCCGCCGACGAGACGGTCGCCGAATCCGAGACGGTTCCCGGCGAAGCAGCCGACGACCCCAGCGAAGAAGGCCCCAGCGAGGCCGTGCGCGCGGTGCGCGAACGCTTCCCGGAACCGCCGCGTCAGGGTTCGCTGCGCAAGCCGGAACCGGGCCAGGGACTCGCGCTGCTGGGCGTCATCTCGTGTGCGTGGGCGCCGTTCATCCTGTGGTGGTTCTTCGGGCCGCTCGCGGCGATCTTCGGCCTCCTCGCCTACCGCAAGGGCGAGAAGCGCGCGAAGTGGCTCGTGCTCGCGGCGGTGCTCTGCACCATCGCGGGGGCGGTCATCATGACGTTGCCCGACCAGTTGGGTCACGAGCTGACGAACCCGACCCGTTGCCGCGCCCGGAACCGCACGGCGGAGGTCAGCGGATCTCGCCGAGGTGCACCACGTACCACTGGCCGCGCCACGAGATGAGCGACGACACCGGGAACGAGCGGTCCTGGCCGTCGACCGTGTAGTGCAGCGTGGAGCCGTACACGCGCCAGTACGAGCCCTTGTTGTACTCGGCGCCGGGCTGCACCCACACCGCCTGGTCGCCCGGAACGGTGAGGCCGGTGAGCTTCGCCCGTGACGCGTCGGCGCCGAGTTGTCGCGTGCAGCGCGTGGAGGTCCTGCTCGTAGTTCGCGATGAGCCGGCTGCGGTAGTCGCCGACGGGGTCGCTGATCGCCTTCACCTGCACGTAGGCGCTCTGGGGGAAGAAGAACGGCAGCGCGGGCGCGGGGTCGTCGGCGACGATCGCCTGCCACAGCCCCTGCACCCCGGCGTCGAACTGCGCGCCACTCGCGGTGGGGCGCTCGTCGGTCTGGGGGAGGGTGCCGGGGTCGACGGTCGTGGTGGGCGCAGTCGTGGTCGACGGGGTGACGCCGCCGACGAACGACCCGATGACGAGCCCGGTGACGAGCCCGATGACGACGATGTCGACGGTGTCGTCGTGGTGACCGGAGTGTCCGACGCGGATGCGGCCGGCGACCACCGCGTCGGACGACGCGCTGCGGTCGGGGCCGAGCGCGACCAGCGCGATGCCGATGAGCGCGGCGACGACCGCGATCGCGACGAAGGCGGCGCGTTCCGCTCCGGCGGGATGGGTGGGCGGCACGGGCGGTCAGGGCTCGAGGCGTGCGATGTTCGGCTTGGACCCGATGTCGAGGCTCGAGAAGAACAGCATCTCGGGATGTGACTTCAGCGACGAGTCGAGGAACGCGATCGTCTCGGTGACCACGGTCGAGAAGTGCGGGTCGTTCGGGTCGGAGTACGGCGGGAGATGGCTCGCGTTCACGAGGGTCATGACGGTCTTCGGCTGCGCGAGATATGCGTTGTCCCACGCGAGCGCGTCGGGGAACGGGTTGTACTCGTCTTGGTCGCTCAGCACGTGGAGGATCGGGCGGGCGTTCGCCACGTAGAACCCGGTGCCGTCGAGGTCCGCGGCGTAGGAGATCACCGCGCGGATCCGCGAGTCGAGACGGAACGGCTGGTACCCGAGGCCGAACGACACCGCGGCGCCGTCGGAGTGACCGGCCACCGCGATGCGCTGCGGGTCGACGAGGTTCGCGAGCGGCCCGCTGCCCGACGCCGAGGCGTCGAGCACCTGGCTGGTGACGAACCAGGTGTCGGGGTACAGGTCGTCCCACCCGACGACGTCACTCGGGCCGGCGGGTTGCCCACTCAGGATCGGATAGGTCGGCGCCGCCACCACGTATCCCGCGGCGGCGATGCGCGACAACAGCGCGGAGTAGGTGCTCGGCGTGACGCCGAAACCGTGGACGAACATCACGAGCGGGTAGGGGCCGTTCTGACGGTCGCTCGGGTACCACAGCGAGGTGGGCAGCACCCGCGAGGGTGAGCCCGGGTAGTCGTCGAGCGCGGGGGTGGCCCGGCTCGTGTCGGTCCAGGTGATGTGCGCGGTCGCGACGGGGTGGGTCACGAGCACGGTGAGCGGCGGCAGATCCGGCGGCGGCGGCGGGACACAGGCGGTCGCGACCACTCCGATCGCGACCACGAGCAGCCCGAGCAGGAGGGTCCGGGACGAGCGCGAAGGCCGCATGGGGGGATGCAGCGGGTCGCGGCGCATCGCGAAAGGGTAGGCGCGCCCCGCGCAGTCAGAGTGTCGTCAGCGGGCGCTCACGGGATCGACACCGGAGGGAAACCGCCCGGAAGGGACGATGGGGTGGGATCTCGTCGTGGAACGTTCGCCCGTCCTCGAACACCTCCGCGGCCTCCTCGACGAGTACCGATCACTCGACGACGGCGAGGTCGCCACCTACATCCCGGAGCTGGGGTCGGCGGACCCCTCGTGGTTCGGCATCGCAGTGGTGACCGCCGACGGTCACTGCTACTCGGTGGGCGACACCGACGTCGAGTTCACGATCCAGTCGATCTCCAAGCCGTTCGTGTTCGGCATGGCGCTCGAGGACCGCGGTCGCGATCCGGTGTTGGAGCGGGTCGGCGTCGAGCCGTCGGGCAACCCGTTCAACGCGATCGTGGTCGACGACCGCAACCGCCCGTTCAACCCGATGGTGAACGCGGGCGCGATCGTGGCGACCGGGCTCATCGACGCGGCCGACGACGCGACGCGCATGGACCGCATCCTCGACACGTTCGGCCGGTACGCCGGGCGCGCACTCGGCCTCGACGAGAAGGTCTACGCGTCGGAGAGCGCGACCGGCGACCGCAACCGTTCGATCGCGTGGTTGATGCGCAGCTTCGGCGCGCTCGACGGCGACGTCTCGTCGGTGATCGACGACTACTTCAAGCAGTGCTCGCTGCTCGTGAACTGTGTCGACCTCGCCACGATGGCGGCGACCCTCGCCAACCGGGGCGTCAACCCGGTGACCGGCGAGCACGCGATCGACGCGCGCTACGTCGAGAACGTGCTCAGCGTCATGAGCACGTGCGGCATGTACGACTACGCGGGCGAATGGGTGTACACCGTCGGGCTGCCGGCGAAGAGTGGCGTCGCCGGCGGCGTGATCGCGGTGCTGCCCGGCCAGCTCGGCATCGGCGTGTTCTCGCCGCGCCTCGACGAACGCGGCAACAGCGCCCGCGGCATCCGGGTGTGCCAACGTCTCGCCCACGACTTCGACCTGCACCCGTTGCGGTTCCAGCCCGAGGTGCGCGCGGTGGTGCGGCGCACCTACCGCTGCACCGAGACCCGGTCGAACCGGGTGCGCACACCGCTCCAGTACGAGGTGCTGGCCGAGCACGGCGCGGGCATCGTGGTGTTCGAACTGCAGGGCGACCTGTTCTTCTCGTCGGCGGAGCGCCTCTACCGCACCGTGGTCGGGGAGCTCGGCGACGCCAGTCACGTCATCTTCGACTGCCGACGCGTCGGTGCGGTCGACGACGCGTCGCTCATCGTGTTGCGGGTGCTCGCCGAGGAGCTCGCGGCACAGGGCCGACCGTTGCTCGTGACCGACGTCGACGACGACCACGCGCTGGCGATCCTGGGCGGCTCGGTGTTCGCCGACGTCGATGCCGCGCTCGAATGGTGTGAGGACCTGCTGCTCGGCGCGGCCGGGTCCGCCGACGCTGGCGACGACGAGCTCGGGTCGCTCGCCGAGCAGGAGCTCATGGCCGGGATGTCGCCCGGGGAGCTCGACGCCATCGACCGGATGACCGAGGTGCTGAAGCTCGGGGCCGGTGAGCTGGTGTTCGGCGAGGGCGACGAGTCCGACGCGGTGTACTTCCTGCTCCGGGGGCGCGTCCGGGTGCGCCTCCCCCTCGGCGCGGGGCGCGAGCAGCGGTTGGCCACGCTCGGGCCGGGCGTCGCCTTCGGCGAGATGGCATTCCTCGACGAGGCCCGCCGGTCGGCCGACGTCGTCGCCGAGACCGACGCGGTGGTGGCCCGGCTCCCGATCCGGGAGTTCCGCCACCTCGCCGACGAACACCCGGGGATCACCGAGCGCTTCGCGGTGAACATGGTGCGCAACCTCTCGGGCCGCCTGCGGCGCGCCAACGACCAGGTGCGGCGCCTCGCGCAGTAGCCGGGCCGCGGTCGCCTGAGGCTCAGCCTTCGAGCTCGACGGTCGTGGCGCGATCGACGTCGAGGGTCACTGTCGCGCCGACGTCGGGCACATCAGGCGTCTGCACCGGAAGCGTCGACGCGCAGCGTCTCGCCGCTGACATCGACCTCGACCTGGTAGCGGTCGCCGTGGAAGGTGCGCGTGGTCACCCGACCGCGCACGCCCGCCGGGGGTCCCGGGCGCGGCGACGCGCACGTCCTCGGGTCGCACGGCCAGCCGCGCACCGAACGCGGTGGTGACGTTCCAGCCGAGGAAGCGCGCCACGTACTCGTTGGCCGGCCGGCGCCACACGTCGGTGGGCGCCCCCACCTGTTCGATGCGCCCGTCGCGCATCACCACGAGCCGGTCGGCGAGCGCGAACGCCTCGCCGTGGTCGTGGGTGACGAACAACACCGACAGCCCCAGGCGCAGGAACAGCACCCGCAGTTCGGTGACGAGCCGGTCGCGCAGCGCGCGGTCGAGCGAACCGAGCGGTTCGTCGAGCATGAGGAGCCGGGGTCGCGGCGCGAGGGCCCGGGCGAGCGCGACGCGCTGCTGCTCGCCGCCCGAGAGCTCCGAGACGCGCCGGTCGGCGAAGCCGGTGAGGCCCACGAGCGCGAGCGCCTCGTCGACACGCGGGCGCGCGACGTCGCGGGGCACGCGTTGCATGCGCAACCCGAAGGCGACATTGCCCGCCACGTCACGGTGGGGGAACAGCGCGTGGTCCTGGAACATGAGCCCGAAGCCGCGACGGTGCGCCGGGACCTTGGCGAGGTCGTCCGCATCCCACGCCACCGACCCGGTGGCGTCCGGCTCCAGCCCCGCGACCACGCGCAGCAGCGAGCTCTTGCCGCACCCGCTCGGCCCGAGCACGCACACGATCTCGCCGTCGCCCACGTCGAGGCTCACGCCGTCGAGCGCGCGCGTGCCGTCGTAGGCGAGGCGCAGGTCGCGGGTGTGCAGCATCAGAAGGTTCCCACCGAGCCGACGCGCACCCGTTCGATGGCGAGGATCACCAGTCCGGTGATCGCCATGAGGATCACGCTGGCGGCCATCGCCGCCCCGAAGTTGAGGGGTCCCGGGGTGCCGAGCAGGCGGTAGATCTCGACCGGCAGCGTGGGCCGGTCGGGCCGCACGATGAAGATCGTCGCGCCGAACTCGCCGAGCGAGATGGTGAACGCGAACGCGGCGGCGACGAGCAGCGCGCGGGCGGCGATGGGCAGGTCGACCTCGCGCCACACCCGCGCCGGCGACGCCCCGAGGGTCGCCGCGGCCTCGCGGAGGCGGGGGTCGACGGCGCGCAGCACGGGCGTCACCGTGCGCACCACGAACGGGATCGCCACCAGGGCCTGCGCGATCGGCACCAGCCAGGGCGACGAGCGCAGATCGAGCGGGTGGGTGGTCGAGCGCGATGAGGAACCCGAACCCGACCGTCACCGCCGACACCCCGAGGGGCAGCGAGAACGCGGTGTCGAGACCGCGGTTGCGCCGGGCCGCGAGCGCGAACGCGCCGCACCCACCGACCACCACCGCGAGCACGGTGGCGATCGCGGCGTAGCGCAGCGAGTTGGCGATGGCCTCCGTGGGGGACACGAAGAGGGTGGACCCCGCGCGCAGCTCGCCCAGGGCCCGGTAGAAGCCCAGGCCGTAGCCACCGGGCGGATGCAGGGAACGCTCGACGAGCACCAGCACCGGTCCGCCCAGGAGGACGGCCATCACCGCGAGGTTGGCGCCGAGCAGCAGTCGGGCCCCGCGCGTCCGGGGGCGCACGGCCGTCTCGTCGGCCGAGCGCAGTCGCAGCGCGCCGCCCCGTCGTCCTTCGAGGCGCGCGGTGACGAGCAGCAACGCGACCACGAACACGAGCTGCACGATGGTGAGCGCGGCGGCCACGGGGAGGTGGAGCAGCTGCGCGGTCTGGCGGTAGATCTCGGTCTCGAGCGTCGAGAAGCGCGGTCCGCCGAGGACGAGGATCACGCCGAACGAGGTGAACGTGAAGAGGAACACGATGGCGCCCGCCGCCGCGATCGCCGGGCGCAGCGCGGGGAGGGTGACCGCGAAGAAGGCGCGCAGCCGGCTCGCGCCGAGCGACCGGGCCGCCTCTTCCTGACGCGGGTCGAGATGGGCCCAGAGGCCGCCGACCGTCCGTACCACCACCGCGTAGTTGAAGAACACGTGCGCGAGGAGGATCGCGCCGAGCGACTGGTCGAGCCCGAGCCCGGCGAGCGGGCCGCCGGGCCCGAGCAGGCTCACGAACGCGGAGCCGACCACGATGGTCGGCAGCACGAACGGCACGGTCACCAACGCGCGTACCACCGAGCGCCCGGGGAAGCGGTAGCGCGCGAGCACGTACGCGCCCGGCAGCCCGACCGCGAGGGTGAGCGCGGTCGACAGCGTCGCCTGCCAGATCGTGAACCACACCACGTGGCGCAGGTACGGATCGGTGAGGGTGTCGCCGAGCGGCCCGAGGTCGAGGTCGCCGCCGGGCGCGAGGCCGCGCCCGAGGATGGTGATCACCGGGTAGGCGAGGAACACGCCGAGGAACGCGAGCGGTACCAGCGCGAGGGCCACCCGCGCCGGGGCGGTCAGCCCAGCACGGTCGTTCGCCACTGGTCGATCCAGGTGTCGCGGTGACGCCCGATGGTCGCGGGCGACAGGGTCAACGGGTCGGTGGGCACGTCGGCGAACTTCTCGAACACCGGGGGCAGCGGCGTGCCGGTGACCACGGGGAACACGAACATCTGCAGCGGCACGTCGGCCTGGAATTCCGGCGACAGCATCCAGTCGACGAGCGCGCGGGCCTGCTGCGGATGGTCGGTGCCGCGGAGCACGCCGGCGAACTCGACCTGGCGGAAGCACGAGTCGAGCATCGTGCCGACCGGCGACGACGTGGGCCGGGGATCGGCGAAGTACACCGCGGCGGGCGGGCTCGACGCGTACGACACCACGAGCGGGTAGTCGCCGTGGTTGGCGCCCTGGGTGAAGTCGCCGTCGTAGGCGCTCTCCCACCCGGAGTCGACCTTCACGTCGTTGTCGCGCAGCTTCTGCCAGTAGCCGGTCCAGCCGTCGCCGTAGCGGGCCTTGGTCGCGAGCAGGAACGCGAGCCCGGGCGACGACGTCGTCGGGTCCTCCACCACGAGCCGCCCCTTGTACGCGGGCTTGGTGAGGTCGTCGAGGGTCTTGGGGACCGCGACGTCGTGGTCGGCGAACCACTGCTTGTCGTAGTTGATGCACACGTCGCCGTGGTCGACCGGCGTGAGGCGCCCGCTGCGATCGAGCCGGTACTCCGCGGGGACGTCCTTCGCCGCGGCCGGCGTGTACTTCGCGAAGATGCCCGCGCCGAGCGCGCGCGTGAGGAACGTGTTGTCGACCCCGAAGAACACGTCGCCCAGCGGGTTCGACTTGGTGAGGATCGCCTGGTTGAGCGCGGCGCCCGCGTCACCCTGCGCGAGCACCTTCACCTTGATGTTGTGCTCGCGCTCGAACGCTCGCAGTGCCGGCTTCGACACCGCGAACGAGTCGTGGGTGACGAGGGTGATGGTCACGGGATCGGTCGCGGCCGACGCGGGCGTCACCGGGATCGCGGCGATCGACGCGCCGAGCAGCGCGCACGCGACGAGCAGCGCACCGAACGAGACGCGGCAGGGCAGGGAATCGGCGGGGGCGGGACATCACGACTCCTCGGGCGATGACAGGGCGGCATGGGGGGTTGGCGCCGTCGGGGAGGACGGCGAGCAGCACACCGGCGCGCAGTGCGACGCGTGCCGGCGCGGTGTCGACGACGTTGCTCACCCCGCGGGTGGACCCGGGAGTGAGCGTCTCGTCGTGCAGCGGGTAGCGCAGGCCGGTGGTGGTGACCCCCTCGGCGTCGCCGCCGAGCGGGAGCAGGCTGCACAGGCGCCCGGCCGCGCCGGGCAGTTCGGCGTCGTCGCGCACCACGATCACGTCGGCGTCGCCGAGGTGGGCCTGCACGCGCAGCGCGGCGTAGCGGGGCGACGCGAGCAGGAGCGCGTTGGCGAGGAGGTGGTCGGCCCGGCCACCGTGGATCCCGACCACGAGCACGGAGTCGTACCCGCGGTCGGCCACCGCGTCGAGCGCGAGCTCGAGGTCGGTGGCGTCCTTGTCGGCCGGGTGGCGGACCACCTCGGTGCCGGCGGCGATGGCGTCGAGCACCGTGCGCGGAGCCGCCGAGTCGAGATCGCCGATCAGCAGATCGACATGGACCCCGGCCGCGAGCGCGTGCTCCACGCCGGAATCGGCGGCCACCACGAAGGGCGGGTGGTCTCGATCGCTCGACAGCTGCTCGAGGGTGTGGCTCGGCGGTGGATCCCCACCGGCGAACACCACAGCTCGTCGGGGTGTGCCCGCGAGCCCGGATGACGGGCTGCTTCCCATGGTCCCTCCGCCGGCATTACCCGGTTCAGGTTCGAGGGGTCGGCGACGCATGACGGTCGCCCTCTCAGCCCGGCTGTCCCGAGCTCCCCGGGGATTCGGTTGTGGTCACGCGCCACGGCGTCGCGACGTCCGCATGGTACAACGCCCACCGTGTCCGACCTCGGTGCGACCCCCGGTGAAGTCGTCCTCGTCCGCCACGGCGAGACCGAATGGAGCAGGTCGGGCCGCCACACCTCGTTCACCGACCTCCCGCTCACCCCGACCGGGTGCGACGAGGCCCGCGCCGCGGGGGCGAAGCTCGCCGGTCGGGAGTTCGCGGCGGTGTTCACCAGCCCGCCGCGAGCGGGCCCGGGTCACGTGCGACCTGGCCGGTCTCGGCGGCGCCGCCGTGGTCGACGACGACCTCGTGGAGTGGGACTACGGCGACTACGAGGGACTGACCACCGCCCAGATCCGGGCCACCGTGCCGGGCTGGACGATCTTCACCGGCGATCCGCCCGGGGGTGAGACCGCCGCCGCGGTGGGCGTCCGCGCCGACCGGGTGATCGCGACCGCGGCGAGCGCGGCCCGCGCCGGCGACGTGGCGTTGTTCTCCCACGGGCACTTCCTGCGCGTGCTGGGCGCCCGCTGGATCGGCCTCCCGCCCACCGACGGCGCGCTCCTGCGTCTCGACACCGCGACGGTGTCCGTGCTCGGGTACGAACACGATCGACGCGTCCTGCGCGTCTGGAACGGCTGACGCCGCGCGGGCTACCGCGTGTTGCCGGTGTGGCCCAGCGAGTAGCGGCCGGGCTGGGGCCAGACGGTGAGCCCGTGGGGCTCGTTGCCGACCGGGATCTGGATCTGGTTCCCGGTCTTCGTGTCGATCACGTACACGACGTCGTCGTAGCGACCGCTCAGCCACAGCAGGTTGCCGTCGGCGCTGACGTTCCCCATGTCGGGGCTGCCGCCTCCGTCGATCGGCCAGGTGACCTGGACCGCGTTGCTCGCGAGGTCGAGCACCGACACGCTCCCCGGGCCCTTGGTCGTGTTGTTGCCCACGTGGTTCTGACCGCGGTTGGCGACGTAGAGCTTCGTGCCGTCGCGGCTCGGGTAGATGCCGTGCGCGCCGGGGCCCGTGGGGATGAAGCCGGTCTCCTTGAACGCGTTGCCGTCGATCGTGTACACGCCGCCGCGCATCATCTCGGCGACGTAGAAGGTGGAGCCGTTGCCCGCGGTGCGGATGTCCTGCGGCATGCCGCCCTGGCTGAGGTCGAGGTACCCGAGCACCTTCTTGTTCACGATGTCGATCTTGGCGACGCGACCGGTGAACTCGCAGGTGAAGAGCGCGAAGGACCCGTCGATCGAGAAATCGGCGTGGTTGATGCCGTCGCACTCCGGCACGTCGAGCGACTGCTGCAACGCCATCGTGTGCGGGTCGCGGAAGTCGAGCCGCTTGCGGGCCTCGGCCACGACGATCGCCGACTTGCCGTCGGGCGTGAAGTACATGTTGTACGGGTCGTCGACCTCGACCGCCTGGCCCGCGGTGCCGGTCTTCGCGTCGATCGGGGTGAGGGTGCCGTCGGTGCGGCCCTCGGCGTTGTTGGTGACCCAGAGCGTGCGCATGTCCCACGAGGGGACGACGTGCTGCGGGTTGATCCCCACGGGGATGGTGTCCACGACCTTCATGGTCGACGGGTCGATCACCGACACGCTGTTCGACTGGAGGTTGGGCACGTACACGCGCGCGAGGTCGCCTTTGACCGCGTCGCTGAACATGTTGGCCCCGGCCTCGCTGTAGAGGTTGTCGGGGTCGACGACCGGTGGCATGCCGGGGATCGTGTTGACCTTCGCCTTGCCGGCGGTGGTCGCCGGGGTGGTCGACGACGTGGTGCCCGCGGTGCCTCCCGTCTGGTCGACGCGCGCGCCGTCGGAACCGCCACTCCCGCCGCACGCGGTCGCGACGAGCGCGAGCGCGAGGCACGCGCCGACGACGAGTGAGGCAGGGCGGGGACGTGATCGGAGCACGGAACACCTCGTAGGGAGTGCGCGGGGGCAGGGCCTACGCGTGGCCGGTCGGGCTGCAGGTTAGGCGGCAGGGCCCGCCGCACCCGCGCGCGCGGGTCCGGGACCGGCGGTCAGTCGCCCTGCTCGAGGAACCAGCCGTCCGACACCATCACCAGGCGGTTCCGCGGCCCGGGCCGTGCGCCGTCGAGGTCGTCGTAGGCGGCGTCGCCCTGCCAGATGGTGGCGATCCCGCCCTCGACCTCCACGATCTTGGTGCGGTAGACGGCGGGCTCGCCGGCCGCGAGCTCCCGACGGGCGTGGTCGACGTCGGTGAAGCGGGTGAGCGAGTGCAGGGTGATCCAGGTGGGGGAGACCATCTCGATCTCTCCGGCCGCGCGCCGGGCCATCGCCTCGGTGGGCGTGATCCACACGTGGTCGGTGATCTCGCCGTCGTCGACCACGACGCTGCCGGCCGGCGCGGGGGCGAGGAAGAAGTACGTGGCGAAGCGCCGGGCGGTCGCGGCCAGCGGGGTCCAGTGCGAGAACCAGACGAGGGAGTCGGCGTCGACGACCAGGCCCGCTTCCTCGGCGGCCTCGCGCACCGCGGCGGCCCGCGCCGCGTCGAGCAGGGCGTCGGGATCGTCGGCCCGGACCCCAGGCGGGAAGTCGGCGTCGTCGACCCGACCGCCGGGGAAGACCCAGGCGCCCCCGGCGAACGCCAGGCGCGACGCGCGCCGCACCATGAGCACTTCCAGGCCCTCGCGACCGTCGCGGGCGAGCACCACGGTCGCAGCCGGAATGGCCACGTCGTCGGGCGGCGCAGGCGGGGTCACGGTCACCCGCCGACCCTATCCCCGGGCGGGGATGCGCCCCCTTCGTCCGGTGAGCTAGGTTCACGCCCCGCGCGCCCACGCAGGAGCTGCCCATGAAGCCCGCACCGTTCGAGTACCACGCACCGGAGACCGTGGCCGATGTCACCGGCCTGCTCACGGAACACGGCGACGAAGCCAAGGTCATCGCCGGTGGCCAGAGCCTGATCCCGATGCTGGCGCTCCGGCTCACGCGCTTCGAGCACATCGTCGACCTCAACCGGGTCGCCGAGCTGCAGGGCGTGGAGCGATCCAACGGCACGCTCACCGTCAAGGCGGGCACCCGCCAGTCCACCGTCGAGCACGACGCGGCCGCCGGCGCCGCGGTGCCGCTCCTCGCCGAGGCCATCCCGCTGATCGGTCACTTCCAGATCCGTAACCGGGGCACGGTCGGCGGCTCGATCGCGCACGCCGACCCCGCGTCGGAGCTGCCCGCGGTCGCCCTCGCCCTCGACGCCGAGCTCGAGATCGCGTCGGGCGCCGGCAGCCGCCGGGTCGCGGCCGAGGACTTCTTCCTCGGCACCTGGACCACGGCGATCGGCGAGGACGAGATCCTCACCGCGGTGCACTTCCCGGTCTGGGAGGGTGCGAGCGGCTTCGCCGTCGAGGAGCTGGCCCGCCGCAGCGGCGACTTCGCCCTGGCCGGCGTGGTCGCCGGGGTCCAGGTCGACGGCTCGGGCGCCGTCACCCGCTCGGCGATCTCCTTCCTCGGCATGGCGCCCACGCCGGTGCGGGCCCGCAGCGCGGAGGCCGCGCTCACCGGCACCAACCCGTCGGCCGACGACCTCGCCGAGATCGGTCGCCTCGCCGTGGCCGACACCGAGCCCACCGCCGACGTGCACGCGTCGGCCGAGTACCGCCTGCACGTCGGTGCGCACCTCGTGGCGCGTGCCCTCGACCGAGCCCTGGGAGCAGCACGTTCGTGACCGAGCACTCCATCTCCGTCACCGTCAACGGCGAGACCCGCCGTGGCACCGTCGAGGCGCGCAAGACGCTCGCCGACTTCCTCCGCGAAGACTGCGGTCTCACCGGCACGCACCTCGGCTGTGAGCACGGCGTGTGCGGCGCGTGCACGATCCTGCTCGACGGCGACGCCGTGCGCGCCTGCCTGGTCTTCGCGGTCCAGGCCGACGGCGCCGACATCACCACCGTCGAGGGCATCGGCGCCCCCGACGGCACGCTGAGCCCGGTGCAGGAAGCCTTCCGCCAGTGCCACGGGCTGCAGTGCGGGTTCTGCACGCCGGGTTTCGTCGTGAGCGTCACCGCGTTCCTCGACACCAACCCCGATCCCTCCGAGGAGGAGATCCGGGAGGGGCTGTCGGGCAACCTGTGCCGCTGCACCGGGTACCAGAACATCATCAAGGCCGTGAAGATGGCCGCGGACACCCGCAAGGGCTGACCAGCCGTTCGGCGACTTTTCCCGTTCCTTGCCCTCGACGGGGGGTTGCGTTGGGTCGCGGGCCGCGAGACTGCGGTCATGGGTGAGGCACTGATCGACCTGACGGCCGCCGAGTCGGCCGACGTCCGGGCCCGGGGGTGGGCGTGGCGCTGGACCCGTCGTCCGTCGTGGCCCGTCACCCCGCTCGCGCTCGTGCTCGCGGCCGCGGCCATCGCGGCCGACCTGCTCTCGTCGTGGGCCGCGGTGCCGCCCTGGCACGTCGGTCGGGTCCTGGTGTCGCCGGGACTGTTCCTCGGCGGCGCGCTCGTCGCCGTGATGGGCGCCGAACGGGTGGGGTGCGCCGGTCGGTCCCTGCGGGCCTGGCGAGAGCTGGTGATGCTCGGCGCTCCGATCGTGGCCGTGTGGGCGTTGGCGTATCCGCGTTCGGTGCTCGGCTTCGCCGACATGGAAGGCGTGGTGCTGGCCGTCGCCACCGAAGAGCTCGTGTACCGCCTCGCGGCGCTGCTGCTGTTCGGCGCGCTGTTCGCCCGCCTCGCCGGTCGCGAGTGGCGCGACGCGGCGCACTGGGGGGAAGGCCCGGCATTCGCCGCGCTGCTGGCATCCGCGCTGCTGTTCGGCATGCTGCCCGGACACGTCGAGCAGATGACGGGCGCGGCGAACGTCGCGTCGTTCCTCAGCGTGGCGCTGCTGCTCGGCTACAGCGCGCTGCGCACCGGCTCGATCCTGCCGGGCTTCCTCGTGCACCTCGCCCTCGACCTCGCCGCGCTCGCGTTCCTCGGCGGTGAGCTCCCCGCCTCGTTGCGCGTGCTGGTCGACGCCGGCGCCCTCGTGGGTCTCGTGTTGGGCGCGTTGCTCGCCGGGCGTCGCCTCGGGCTGCGCGGCCGCGTGCCCCGGGTGATCGACCTGCGCGTGTAACAACGGTGGGATCGGTGGATCGCGCGCTCGCACGGCGTGCCCAGGTGCGCTAGCAAGGGGTCATGACCGCCCGCGTGCTCGTGGTCACCCCGACCGGGCCCGACCGGCACGACACCGGGCGCGGGCACCCCGAGCGACCCGAACGACTCGTCGCCGCACTCGACGGCGTGCGCGATGCCGAGCTCGGCGACGATCTCGAGGTCCGGCCCGGGCGCGCCGCCGACGACCACGAGTTGCGACTCGCGCACGACGACGCGTACGTGCGGGCCCTCGAGGAGTTCGCCCGCGCCGGTGGAGGGGCCCTCGATCCCGACACGGTGGTGGCGCCCGGGTCGTTCGACGCCGCGCGGGAGGCCGCGGGCTGCGGGCTCGTGGCGCTCGACGCGCTCCGTCGCGGCGACGCCGACGCCGCGTTCGTGCTCGCCCGACCGCCCGGTCATCACGCGACGCGACGCCGCGGTCAGGGCTTCTGCCTGTTGAACAACGTCGCCATCGCCGCCACCCGGCTGGCCGAGGCGGGCGAGCGTGTGCTCGTCGTCGACTGGGACGTCCACCACGGCAACGGGACGCAGGACATCTTCTGGGACGACCCCTCGGTGCTCTACGTGTCGACGCACGAGTCGCCCGCCTATCCCGGGACCGGGCGCGCGTCGGAGACCGGGGGACTGGGCGCCCCCGGGCTCACGCTCAACTTCCCGCTGCCGGCGGGCGCCACCGGCGACGTCGCCCTCGCCGCGTTCGACCTGGTGATCGACCCCGCGGTGGCGCGCTTCGCGCCCACCTGGGTGCTGGTCAGCGCGGGGTTCGACGCACACCGCGCCGACCCGCTCGCCGACCTCGCGTGGAGCGCGGGCGACTACGCCGCGCTCACCGCGCGGGTCGCGTCGTACGTGCCGACCGGGCGCGTCGTGGCGTTCCTGGAGGGCGGATACGACCTCGATGCCGTGCGCGCCTCGGTGACCGCGACGCTGCGGGCGCTCGCGGGCGACGACCGTGCCGACGCGGGAGAACCTCGCACGAGTGGTGGCCCGGGCCTCGACCAGGTCGCCGTGACCGCGGCCGCGCTCGCCCGGGTGGAGGTGTGACGATGGCTGCTCCGATGCCCGCGGATGCGGCGTGTCGTCGTCGGCACCGACGGTTCCGACAACGCCCGCCACGCCCTCGCGTGGGTCGCCGGCGTCGCGGTGCCGAGCGACGCCGAGGTCGTCGCCGTGCACTGTCTCGGTCTGCTGTTCCATCCCGACGCCGGCGCGCTCGGACCTGGCGCGCTCGAACCCGCGCAGTCGCATCGCGACGAGATCCGGGCGCTGCTCGACGGCGCCTGGACCGCGCCGTTGCGCGATGCCGGCGTGCGCTTCCGCGCGGAGCTGCGTGACGGCAGCCCGGTGACGGTCCTGCTCGCCGTGGCCGACGAGGTCGACGCCGACCTGCTGGTCGTCGGGCGGCGGGGTGCGGGCGGCTTTCCCGGACTCCTGCTCGGCAGCACCAGCTCGCAACTCGCGCAGTCCTCGACCCGGCCGGTCACCATCGTGCCGCCGGGCCCGGCGGCGACCTGAGCGTCAGCCGTCGCGCATCCGGCGGACGGTGGCCGGCACGGGCGTGGTGACGCGCGCCGCGTACGCGGATGCCCGCAGCACGTGCACGCCGTCCGCGGTCACGATCACCGGACCGAGCCCGAACTCCGCGAGCTCGGGGATCGCGTCGGCGAGCCGGGCGACGCGCGCCACGAGCCCGGCGAGTGCGTCGAGCACGAGCACGTGCTGGTCGGTGCAACCGACGAGCGCGCGGGCGTCGACGTCGGTCAGCGGCGCGATGCCCACCGCCTCGTCGCCGGCCGTTGCGGTCGGGTCGGCCCCGATCCCGACCGTGACGAGTGGACCGAAGACGTCGTCGCGCACGACGCGCACCCACACGGTGTCCCCCTCGGCGTCGGACGCACCGGCCGCGACCGACGCGTCGGCAGCGACGAGCAGCGCGGCGAGGTCGTCACCGGTGAGCGGGCCGCCGTCGGGGGATCGCTCGAGCACGCGCGCGACCGCGCGGTGCGCGTCGGCGAGCGCGTCGGGATCGAGTTCGGGCAGCCTGCCCGGCGGGCGAGCGCGCCACTGCGCGTAGGACGCGGCGCGGCCCAGCGCGCCCGCCGCGTGCTCGGCGAAGGCGAAGGTGGGTACGCGCCCGGCGTGTGCGACCAGGCCGCGTTGGCCGAGCACGCAGGCGACCACCGGCTTGTCGGCACTGCCGGCCACCGATCCCACGACGCGCCGCAGGGCGGTGGCGTCGGCGTCGTGCCAGGGGAGCGGGACCACGATCGCCAGCACCGCGTCGACCTCGTCGTCGGCGAGCATCTCGCCGGAGCGCGCCGGCGAACCCGTCGGGGTCGACCGCGGTCGGCAGGTGGCGGGGATTGGGTCCCTCCGTCCCGTCGGTCACGGTGAGGCCGGCCGCCACGCAGGCGTCGGCCGCGACCACGGTGGGTCCGACCGCGTTCCCGACGATGCCGACCCGGTCACCCTTCGGCAGGGCTCCGGTCTCGAACACCGCGGCGGTCACGAGCAGTTCCTCGAGCGTGTCGACCCGCACCACGCCGGACTGCCCGAGCAGCGCCCCGACCGCGAGGTCGGAGTCGTCGCGCAGGGTCGCGCGCATCGCCGCACCCCGGTGCCCGGCCGCGCTGCGGGCGCTCTTCACGGCCACGATCGGCTTTCGCGCCGCGACGCGCCGGGCGATGCGGGCGAACTTGCGCGGGTTGCCGAACGACTCCAGGTAGAGCAGCACGAGGTCGGTGGCGGGGTCGGCGTCCCAGTACTGGAGCAGGTCGTTGCCGCTCACGTCGGCCTTGTCGCCGAGCGACACGAACGTCGACACACCGAGCCCGGCGTCGGTCGCGCGGGCGAGGAGGTCGAGGCCGATCGCGCCCGACTGCGAGCACCAGCCGATGCGCCCGCGCGCCGGGCGCACGGGCACCACGGTG
This sequence comes from uncultured Actinomycetes bacterium, assembly GCA_963782705.1. Taxonomy (GTDB): domain Bacteria; phylum Actinomycetota; class Acidimicrobiia; order IMCC26256; family DASPTH01; genus CAVRGQ01. The sequence continues at coordinate 136,046 of CAWAKX010000005.1, forward strand.
GCCTGCATCGACACCTCGGGGTCGGTGTTCACCACGCCGAGGCATTCGGGCCCGAGCACGCGCATGCCGTGACGACGCGCGCCTGATCGACCAGCCGGTGCGCGAGCGCGTCGCGCGCGGAGGCGTCGCCCGTGGCGGCGGTCAGCACCACGAGCGCGTGCACGCCCTTGGCCGCACAGTCGTCGACGACTGCGTCGAGCGCGGCCTCGGGCACGCTGACCACCACGAGGTCGACGGGGCCGGCGATGTCGGTGACCCGCGCGACGCACGGCACGTCGCCGAAGCCTCCCTGCAGGAGAGCGTCCTGCCCGAGCGCGTCGGGATCGGACGCCGCGGGTTCACCGCGTACAGCGCGCCGGTGAACCCGTCCGGCGCGGAGGTGCTCGAGCACCTGGCGCCCGGGGCCGTCCGGGTCGCGCCCGGCGCCGACCACCGCGATCGACGTCGGGTGGAGGACACGATCCATCGAACGGGCCTCGGCGAGGTGCTCGCGTCGGTAGAGCACGTCGCGGGTGCGTTCGTCGTCGTCGATCGGGAACGAGAGCTCGACGACGCCCGTCGGCGTGTTCCTTGGCCACTTCCCACCCGGCCTCGTGGAACACCCGCAGCATCCGCCGGTTCTCGGCGAGGGTCGAGGCCGAGAAGCGTTGCAGCCCGGCGGCGCGGCCGGTGGCGGCGAGGTGCTCGAGGAGCATCGATCCGATCCCCCGGGCCTGGTGCTCGTCGGCGACCGCGAACGCGACCTCGGCGACGGTCGGGTCGTCGCCCCGCTGCCACGTCCCCACCGCGATCAGGTCGTCGCCGAGGAGCGGCGACGATGCCGAAGGTGGACTCGTAGTCGACCTCGTCGAACCGGGCCGCCCGGTAGGCGATCTGCGGCGACACCGGCGCGAAGAACCGCAGCAGCCGGGACCGGTCCGAGAGCCGGGTCAGGAAGGCGAGGAGCAGGTCGGCGTCGTCACGGCGGAGCGGGCGCAGGTGGGCGGTGCCGCCGTCGGCGAGCACGACGTCGCACTCCCATTCGGCCGGATACCGCGGTTCGGTCATCGCGGGCACCCTCGCACCCCGTCGGTCCCGGTGCAAGGTGCCAAATGCCCGGTCCGGGTGACCTTCGGCACTGTCGGCGCGGTCGACCTCGGTCCGTACGGTCAGGAGAGAACAGCACAAGGGGGAAGTCCGATGAGGGACGGCGCGCCACCACGCAGGCTCCTGGTCCCACTCGACGGTTCGTGGCGGTCGGAGTCGGCACTGCTGCCGGCGGTGCCCGCTGGCGATGCGCACCGGTGCGCGCCTCGTCCTGATGACCACGCAGTGGTCGGCGTCGGAGTTCTCGACGAGCGAGCACTACCTCGAAACCCGCCGGGCGGAGCTCCGCGCCGGCAAGGTGGCCGGGATGGCGATCGACTGCGACATCGAGGTCGTGCTCGATCGCGACGCCCAGCAGGCGATCGTCGCCGCCGCCGACGAACCGGGCACGATGATCTGCATGGCGACGCACGGTCACGGCGGAGTCGTGCGCGGGGTGCTCGGCAGCGTGTCCGAAGCCGTGGTGCGCGCGGGCGTCGCACCGGTGCTGCTGGTCGGTCCCGATCTCGACCACCAGTGGGTGCTGCCCGACGTGCCGGAGCTGCTCGTCGCGCTCGACGGCTCGCACACCGCACGCGAGGCGGTGCCCGCGGCGATCGGGCTGGCCGGAGCGGTGGGCGGTCGGCTGCGGCTGGTGCACGTCCCGTCTCCCGGTGACGTCGACGACGCGGATCCGACGGGACCGGGCGCGACGATGCTGGGGCAGGCGCAGGCGATGTGCAGCGACGCCGGGATCGACACCGCGGCCGAAGTGCGCGACGGCTTCGACCCGGCGAACGTGATCGCCGAGGACGCGTCCCGTCGGAACTGCGCGTTCGTCGTCGCCGCCACCCACGGTCGCACCGGTCTGGCCCGGGTCACGCTCGGGAGCGTGGTGCAACGGATCGTCCGCCACTCGACCTGTCCGGTGCTCGTGGTCCGTCCGCTGGTGCTCGGCGCCGAGGGCAACGACGACGAACCGGTGGCCGACGGGTCCCGCCACGGTTGGCGGGACCGCGGCACACGGAAGGAGGCGCGTGATGCACGCGGAGGTTGGCGACGAGGTCGTGGTCGATCGCAGCCGAGTCGGAGCGCCGCCTCGCAAGGGTGAGGTGCTCGAGATCCGGGAGCCCGACGGCGAGGTCCACTACCTCGTGCGCTGGGACGACGGCCACGAGACGATCTTCTTCCCTGGGAGCGACGCGCACGTCGTCCACCTGGGATCGAGCGTCGGCGTAGCGCTCTCCGATCGGAGCACGCGCCTACACTCCGCCCGTGGTCGACGACACGACTTCGCTCCGGGTACTGCTCGAGACGGTCGTGGCGATGGGCAGCGACCAGTCGCTGCCGAGCATCCTCGACCAGGTCATCCAGGGCGCCTGCCGACTCACCGGCGCCCGCTACGGCGCGCTGGGCGTGCTCGGCGACGGCTTCCTCTCCGAGTTCATCACCACGGGGCTCACCGACGAGGAGCGAGCCGAGATCGGCGAGGAGCCCAAGGGCCGCGGCGTGCTCGGCGTGCTCATCGACGATCCCCAGCCCATCCGCCTGCGCCACCTCGCGCAGCACGCGGCGTCGTACGGATTCCCGCCGAACCACCCGAAGATGGAGTCGTTCCTCGGCGTGCCCATCCGGGTGCGCGGCGAGGTGTTCGGCAACCTCTACCTCTGCGAGAAGGTCGGCGAGGTCGGCTTCACGCCCGAAGACGAGGAACTGGTCGATCGCGCTGTCGACCGCGGCGGGAGTCGCGATCGAGAACGCGCGGCTGAGCGAGGAGCGCGAGCGGCTCGAGCTGGTGCGCGAGCGCGAACGCATCGGCCGCGACCTCCACGACTCGGTGATCCAGCGGCTGTTCGCGACGGGCATGAACCTCCAGGGCGCGGCGTCGCGGGTCACCGACGACGACGTCACCCGCCGCCTGCAGCGCGCGGTCGACGAGATCGACGAGACGATCCGCGAGATCCGCACCACGATCTTCGCGTTGAGCGAGCGCCCCGTCGGGCAGGCGGATCCGGGGCTGCGGGCCGAGGTGCTCGAACTGGTCGAGTCGGCGGCGACGCAGGGGCACTGGCGGCCGCGGATCTCCTTCGACGGCCCGATCGACACCGCGGTCCCCGAGCAGCTCGCCCGTGAGCTCCTGGCCTGCACCCGCGAGGCGCTGTCGAACGCGGTGCGTCACTCCGGCGCGTCGCGCGTGGAGGTGCGGGTGTCGGTGGCGCAGGGCGTGTTGCACCTCACGGTGACGGACGACGGCGCCGGGATCGCTGCCGATCAGTCACGGCGCAGCGGCCTGCGCAACATGGCGCGCCGCGCCGAGGCGCTCGGCGGCACGTTCGAGGTGCTGTCGAGCGCGGGCGAGAGCACCCAGCTCGACTGGCAGGTCCCGGTCTGATCAGGTCGCCCGGCGCCTGTCGGGCCGGCGTCAGAGCGAGTTGTTGCCGAGCTTCGCCACGAACACCGCGGCCTGCGTGCGTCGCTCCATGCCCAGCTTCGCGAGCAGGTTCGACACGTAGTTCTTCACCGTCTTCTCGGCGAGGTGCACTTCCTCGGCGATCTGGCGGTTGGTGAGCCCGTCGGCGATGAGGGCGAGGATGCGGCGCTCCTGCGGCGTGAGCCGGGCGAGGCGCTCGTCCTCCTCCGGTGGCTCACGGAGTCGCTCGAGCACCCGGCGCGTGAGCGCGGGGTCGAGGAGCGACTGCCCCTCGGCCACCCGGCGCACGGCGTCGACGATGTCGGTGCCCTTGAGCTGCTTGAGCAGGTACCCGGCCGCGCCCGCGACGATCGCCTGGAACATGGCCTCGTCGTCGGAGAACGACGTGAGCATGATGCACTGGATCTCGGGATGCGAGGACCGGATGTCACGACAGACCTGCACGCCGTCGCCGTCGGGGAGGCGCACGTCGAGGATCGCGACATTGGGTCGGGTCGGAGGGATCCGGGAGAGCGCCTGTTCGACGTTCCCGGCCTCGCCGACGACGACGATGTCGTCTTCCGCCTCGAGGAGATCGCGCACCCCCACCCGGACGATTTCGTGGTCGTCGAGCAGGAACACCCTGATGGCCGCAGGTTCCACCATGCGGCGAGGGTAGCCGGACCGGTATGCCCGCCGAGGACGGACGGCCCGCGGCCCTTGCTCCGAGGGACTTTCTGCCCTGTCGGGCGCCCGCGGCGGTGCGGCACCCTGCAACGGTGAGTGTGTTCCTCTACGACTTCTTCCCGGTCGATCAGCCCTTCGAGCTGGCCGAGCCGCGGTTGCGGGAAGTCGCCGAGGAGTGGCTGGCCGAGGTCGCCCGCGAGGCGTTCGCCGACGGCGGCAGCGGTGAGCTGCACCGCGGTGAGGCGCGCGAACGCCACGACGCGCTCGTGGTGCCCATGGTCTGGACCGGGCACGTTCCCGACGCCCGGGTCGGCCGCCTCGACGGCGACCTCCAGCTCGCCCCGCTCAACGATCGACGGTCGCACCTCAGCTTGAGCGCCACGTGTGGTTCGGGAGTCGAGGAGGACCGTCGTCGCCTGCAGCGTTCGGCCGAGGCCCGGGTCCGTGAGTTCCTGGCCGTGGTCGTACGGTCGCTCGAGTCCGGAGTGGCTGCGACCCGCACATGACCGGCGATCTGTCGGCCGCGCCCGGCGTGCTCGTCGGGGCCCTGCCGCTCGCCCCGCCCGTGCTCGTCGATCGCGACGCGACGGTGCAACAGGTCGCCCAGGTGATGGTCGCCAACGGGCTGTCCGCAGTGCTCGTCGGTGGTGAGGACGCCATCGTGTCCGAGCACGACGTGGTGCACGCGATGGCGATGCGCGTCGATCCCGACAGCTCGGCGCGTGAGATCGCGACCTACGGGCCCTTCGTGGTGCTCGACTCGTGCCCGGTGCTCGAGGCGCTGCGGGTGATGCTCGAGCACTCGGTGCGCAACCTGGTGGTGGTGCGCGACGACGGCACCGCGCTCGGACTGCTCTCGCTCACCGAGGCCGCCGGCGCCGTCCTCGCCGACGCCCGGCTTCCGTCGTGGCTCCACGGGCTGCGCCTCGCCCTGCGTGTCGAAGTGCGCGAGTGAGTGGGCGGTCTGTCGTATTCGGGTCGAAGGTCCCGGCCGCTGCTGACCATTGCCCCTTTTTGCCACGGGCGCCGTCGGTGAGGCTGCTGCGGGGGGTACACCCATCCTCACGAGGGAGAGCTGCGGAATGACTCAGCGAGACACGCGCACCGAAGACGCTGCGCTCGGAATGGGCTCGTGGGTGTTCGCCCTGCTTGCCGTCCTGCTCGCGTTCGGAGCACTCGTCGTCGCCGGCCAGGCGTTCGGCAAGAGCAACGACGCGCAGGACGCGGCGGCGAAGGCCAACGGCGTCGCGGTGAGCCTCACCGAGTTCGCGATCACGCCGAGCTGCGATCAGCGCGCCGACGCGACGGCACGCTGACCATCACCAACAACGGCACGCGTGCGATCACAACTTCGCGATCAAGGACACCGACAAGAAGACGAGCATGATCTCCGCCGGGCAGCTCGGCGACGCTCGACCTCTCGGGGTTGAAGGCCGGCCAGTACGTCGTGTACTGCCAGGTGCCCGGTCACGAGGGCTCGGGCATGAAGGGCACGCTCAGCATCGGCATCGTCGACCGGCGCCGACGGCATGGCCATGGGCTCCATGAACATGACCACCGGTGACGGTGCCCGACGCGGGAGTGAACACCAAGGCCAACGACGCGATGGACGCGCAGATGGCGGTGAACACCAAGGCGTTCCCGGCGAAGACCGAAGGCCTCGGCGCCCAGCCGCTCGCGCCGAAGATCCTCGCCGACGGCACCAAGGAGTTCGACCTGACCGCCGAGGTCGTCGCCGTGGGAGGTGTCGCCCGGCAAGAAGGTCGAGGCGTGGACCTACAACGGCGTGGTCCCCGGCCCGACGATCCAGGTGAACAGCGGCGACAAGGTGGCGATCAAGCTCAAGAACGAGCTGCCGGAGTCGACCACGATCCACTGGCACGGCATCACGGTGCCGAACGCGATGGACGGCGTGCCCGACATCACCCAGCCCCCGATCAAGCCCGGTGAGACGTTCACGTACACGTTCACGGCGCAGGGTCCGGCGGTCGGCATCTACCACTCGCACGACCACGCCGAGACGCAGGTGCCCAACGGGCTGTTCGCGCCGTTCCTCATCGACGACGTGGCGATGCCCGCCGGGGTCACGCCGACGCAGCGCATCCCGATGGTGCTCAACGACACCGGCGACGATCGGTCTGACGCTGAACGGCAAGTCGTTCCCCGCCACCGCGCCGATCGTCGCCAACTACGGCGAGTGGGTGCAGATCGACTACCAGAACGAAGGCTGATCCTCGGACACCCGATGCACCTGCACGGGATGCCGCAGACTGGTGATCGCCAAGGACGGGTTCTCGGTGCCCCAGCCCTACCAGGCGGACACGATCTGGGTGGCGCCCGGTGAGCGCTACAGCGTGCTGGTGCACGCCGACCAGGTCGGCACCTGGGCGTACCACTGCCACATCCTCACGCACGCCGAGAGCAACACGGGGATGTTCGGCATGGTCACCGCGTTCGTCGTGAAGCCCCCGGCCTGATCCAGCGGGCTCGCCCGTCCGCTGGCGACGGCTCGCGGTCACTCGTTGGCCGCGGAGCCGTTCGCGTCCGGACGGCGCGGCGGGTCAGTCGTCGCTGCGCACGCCGCGCAGGCCGAACCAGGCCATCTCCGCGACCCACGACGCAAGCTGCTCGGGGTCGTGCGACGTGTCGGGGTCGGTGAGCCCGTGGCGGCTGAGGCCTTCGGCCATGCCGACGAGCGCGTGCGCGAGCGCCCGGCGGTGCTCGGGGCTGCCTTCGATCTCGATCAGCGTGCTGACCGCGGTGGCGACGTCCTCGAGGATGCGGTCGACCACGTCGGCGAACTCGGCGTCGTTGCGTGCCGACGCGCCGAACAACAGGCGGAACGCGGCGCGGTCGCTCTCCACGAACCGGAAGTACGCGGAGAAGCCTTCTTGCACGCGTTCCCGACCGGTGGTCGCGCGCGCGGTCGCCTGCGCGAGCACGGTGAGCAGCCGCCCGCCGACGTCTTCGAGCACGGCGACGAACAGCGCTCGCTTCGACGCGAAGTGCTGGTAGAAGACCGGCTTCGTGACGCCCGCCGCGAGCGCGAGGTCGTCCATCGCCGTCGCGTGGAAGCCGCGTTCGGCGAACTCGACCTTGGCGACGTCGAGGAGTTGCCGCCGGCGCTCCTCGGGCGCAAGGCGCGGCGCCGAGGGGCGCCGGATGTCGGTCACCCTCGACTACTCGCCTTCAGCGGCATCTCGTAGCGATTGACCACGCCGAAGTTGTCGGCGTACCGGCGGTCGAGCTCGGCCTTCTCGTCGGCGGTGAGTGGTAGGTCGGAGGCGGCGGCGAACTCGCGCACGTCGTCGACGCTCACGCAGGTGGGCAGCACACACGTGAAGTTCGGGTCGGCGAGGATGCCCGCGATGGCCGACTGGGCGATCGTGCGGCCGGTGCCCTCCCAGAGGAAGGTGAGGTTGTCGGCCTTGTCGAAGTTGTCGAGCATGTTGTCGCGGTTGCGGTGGGCGCGGTGGTCGCCGGGCGGGAACACCGTGTCGCGCGTGACCTTGCCCGACAGCGCGTCGGACGCGTGCGGCACGCGCGAGATCAGACCGACCGTCTCGGGCACGTTGGGCTCGTTGCCGAAGGTGCGCCCAGGTTCCTGCTCGATGATGTTGAACACCGTCTGCAACGACACGATCGGCCGGTTGCGGATCGCCTCGAGGCCTTCCTCGACCCAGCCGATCGCGGGGCCGAGCGCGACGCCGAGCTCGCGGATCTTGCCCTCGACGCGGAACTTCTCGAGTTCTTCCCAGAGCGCGTCGTCGAGGATGGGGTCGAAGCGCGTGTTGTGGAGCTGGTAGAGATCGATGTGGTCGGTGCCGAGTCGCCGCAGCGAGCCCTCGAGCTGTGCGCGGATCGATTCGGGTCGCCAGTCGTGGGGGCGTTCCGACTGACCGGGCCACTTGCGGTCGGCGTCGATGTCGTAGCCGCACTTGGTGGTGAGCACGATGTCGTCGCGCTGGGCCTTGAGCACGTCGGCGAGCAGCTCCTCACCGACGCCGCCCTCGCCGTAGACCGGCGCGGTGTCGATGAAGTTGATGCCGGCGTCGAGCGCGGCGCGGATGAGCGCCTGCTTGTCGTCGACCTCGCCCCACCAGTTGCTGGCGAGCGTCCAGACACCGAAGCCGACCTCGGAAACCTCGAGGTCGCTCTTGCCGAAGCGGCGGTAGCGCACGGCGGACTCCTTTCGTGCGGTGACGGTCGCAGGCGGTCGCGCGCGAAATCTACTGCTGGGTAGCGGGGGGCTCCCCACCGGCCCGTCTGACCGCGGCCTGGCGGTCCTCCCGATCGGCGGCCCGGAGGCCGTACCCGAGCACGATGGGCACGGGGAGCACGATGCAGGCGCCGACCAGGGTGACGACGGTGACCGTCACGAGCCCCGAGGGGAATCCCGCGACGGCCGCGATCCCGAAGGCCACGATCGCCGCGAGCAGGAGTCCGTAGCCCACCCGCTTGGCCAGCCCGACCCAGTGGGCGATCCGCCGCCGGCGGACGACGACGGGATCGTCGTCGGCGGGCGTGGGGGAGCGGGTTCACCATCGGTCCCATCCTGCCGCGCGGAGCACTCCGTCGATCCGTTCGGGCAGGTCCTCGAGCGAGCAGTGCGGCCGCACGAGCTCGACGTTGCGCTCGAGCACGTCGGGCCGGGGGTCGCGCGAGCCAGGCGCGCACGCCGTCGACATCGTCGATCGACAGGAGGTGCACGCCGAACCCGCGGAGCTCGTCGAGCACCGGGTAGTGGCCGACGGCGATCGGACGGCGGTGCGCGATCGACTCGATCACCGGGTTGCCGAATCCCTCCCAGGTGGAGGGGAAGAGCACGAGGTCGGCGGCCGCGTACGCATCGGGCGCGGAGTGCGCGCGACCGATGGTGACGGGCACGGGCGACTCGGCGACGAGGCGGGCGAACACGTCGTCGTAGCCGTCTTCCGCCGGTCCGGTGATCCAGAGTTTCAGCGAACGGTCGGGTTCGCGACGTTGGAGCTCCGTCGCGAAGTCGATGGCGCCGGGGATGTTCTTGCGCGGGATCGCGCGCGTCGGCTGGAGGAGCACGGTGTCGTCGGGCGCGAAGCCGAACTGCTCGCGTGTCGCGGCGCGGTCGCCGCGCAGCGGTTCGAGGTCGAACGCGTTGCGCAGCGTGACGGCGGCGTAGCCGCGATTCTCGAGTTGGACGCGTGAGTGGTCGTTGATGGTCACGTGCAGCGAATCCTCGCGTCGCGGCGGGATGTTCGGCGGGCACATGAGTCCGGCGCGTTGCCATGGGAGGTCGTGATGGTGGAACACGACGCGTCCGCGGTGTTCCGCCAACACGTCCGCGGTGAGGCTCGCGGCATCGGGGTTGATCGGCAGTGAGCAGATGTTCTCGACGATGACGAGGTCCGCCCCCGCGATGGCCGCCGCGAGCGCACCGGGATCGGGACGGGTCCCGTCGGCCGGGTCGATCGCGAGGAATGGCAGCCAGGCGTCGGCGGCACGCAGGCCGTCGTCGAGCTCGCCGGCGACGCGCCGTACGTCGAATCCGAGCTGGCCGAGCGCCCATTCCCACTTGCGGGCTTCCACGGCCACGCCGTCGGCGCCGCCGAGGCGATAGGAGATCTGTACTGCGTCGAGTGCCATCGAGTGAGAGGTTCGCGCGCGGGCTGGCGAATCAGCGAGACGCGCGACCGCGCTCGAGACGCGCCAGTCGCCGGTTCGTCGCGTCGAGGAGCGCACGCGCGACTGCGTCGTCGCGATCGCGGCGGACGACCGCGGATCCGGAGACGACGAGCTCGTTGGGGGGGTCGACGTAGACGACCGTGACGACCGCGACCCGGTTCGGGCCGACGCGCGCGATCTCGGCGGAGGCGACGTGCACGGCCTCGGCCGCAGGGTCGAGCTGCTTCAGCGCGTCGAGTGTCGCCGCCGCAACGAGCGGTGGTCGAGCGATGCTCGCGACCGAACCCTCGGCGTAGCCGACTCGCTCCTCGTCGCCGGCGATGAGCGCGACACGCGCTTCGGCGCGCACTCCGACGGCTTCGACCCCGATCGCTCCGACCCGCGGGCGGGTCTCTTTGCCGGGGAGGTCGATGCCGAGCGGTTCGTTGTGCTCGTCGGTGTCGAGTTGGGCGACGCTCACGATCCGATGGTCGAGCTCGATGCCGAACACGGTCTGCGCGACGGCGCGCACGTCACGCACGGTCTGCTTGGCGGGCTTGCTGTGGTCGGCGAGCACATGGACCTCGACCGGACGGCCGATGCGGTCGGCCACCACCCGGACGGCGAGGATCCCGGCGAGACGGCAGAGCTCGTCTTCGAGCTCCCGGAGGTCCGGGCCTTCCTGGGGTTGCACACCCCCGCTGGGGCCGTCGCCTGGCCACTCGTTGCCCATGCCCCACTCCAGTGTCGCCGAAGGGCCCGCACAGCCCTTTGCCGTGCACAGCATACGTTGGAACGACCACGCTCCGTGGGGTCTCCTGTTGCTGGTGTTGTCAGTGTGCCGAAATGTCGCCATCCGGGGCTTGCGTGGTTGGCAGATCCATACAAGACTGGTGCATTCACGCCTCTGGGAGGAGGAAGACACACGTCTCGGGGTGGAGACGGCAGGGCCTCGGCTCTCGCGAGATCAGCGAATCCTGAAGCGAAGCGACAAATCCATCGGGCTATCAGCGACGCCCGGAGGAATGACGAAGTTTCGGGAGTCCTCGTGAAGAAGACGATGTTCCGCGTTGCAGCCAGCGCTTCAGCACTCGTCGCAGTGCTGATGGCCGGTGGGCGACGCTTGGCGTAATCCGGTGACTTCGGCAGCCGAGGCCCTACCGACTCTCCCCCAGACGAATCCCATGGACACCGAAGCTCAGAACTCACAAGCGTTTGCTCGTCGTAGCAACCTGCTTCTCTGTACTCGCCGCGCTCGTACTCGTCGGGTCTGCCTTGCGCGGGCACTTGACGCGTCCTCGGGCCAGGTGGCTGTCGCCATCCTCGTGCTCGGGCTTCTAGCTCTGTTTGCGACGAACACTGACGTATGGTCGGCACGGGCGAAGGCATGGCAAGCCTTGGAGTCAGCGGCGTGATGATGGTCTTCATCGCATCGCTGGTCGTGTTCGAGCACTACGGCTTCGTAGTCGGGCCCGATGATCGTTGGAGCCGTCGCGGCATTCGACTTCTCACACCTGCGACAGGCGTGAGTGGCACAAGATCGTTTCAACGGCAGTGCTGACGCTCTCGCGAGTTCATGGGCGCGGCATGGCTGCTTCACGCTGCTGCCAGTCGGCGAGCGTGCCCGAGACCCGATGGCTGTTCATCGGTGCAGCGGTCGGTGCTCGCGTCTATTCGCTCGCGTCAACGACCTACTTCGTCAGTCGCTGCCGGTCTCGGTTGCTACCGGAGAGCGCTACCAGCGCATCGTGCGGAGACGATCGGATACTCGGTCAGCGCATTTCCGTTCGCGTCTGCTCGGTCTGGGCCTCGGCTGGGTGTACCTCGAGTTCGGCGCGATCGTCGTTCCGCTGCTCGTGGTGCCGATCTTGATCGCACGCCGAACGTTCGCGAGCTACCTCGAACTGAAGGCGAGCCAGGAGCAGACGATCGAAACCCTGATCCTCGCGCTCGAGGCAAAGGACCCGTACACATCTGGTCACGCTCGCCGGGTCGCGATGTTCTCGGGTACGTCGGTGAAGAACTCGGGTTTGGTCCTCGCCGGATGGAGCGACTTCGCTACGCGGCCCTGATGCACGACATCGGGAAGCTCATCGTTCCGAACCAGCTGCTCAACAAGCCGGGCCGTCTGACCGAGGCCGAGTTCGAGCGGGTGAAGCGACACGAACCCGTGTCGGTCGAGCTGCTCCGACGTATCGACTTCCTGGCGCCGATCGCTGGTGACACGACCACCGAAGCCGCGACCGCTGCGGTGAAGGGGATCGCCGAGCTGATCGAGCCGGCGATCATCCACGTGGCGGACGCGTTCGACGCGATGACGTCTACACGCTCGTACCGGCGTGCTCTGACCCAGGAGACCGCGTTCACGGAACTTCGCGAGGGAGCGGGTACGCAGTTCAACGCTCAGTGCGTCGACGCACTCATCAGTGCGATCGAGCGGCGCGGCGAGACCTACGGCGACGGCCACGAGATCGATGAGCACGACTGGGCTGTCGCACCGCCCGAGGCCGGAACTGGTTCGGCGGGGCTCGGCGACCTGGTCGCAGAGGAGCAGGCGGCCAGGACGGTGAATCGCTGGGCGCGCGCGCTGCTGCTCTTCGGCGGAGGCGCGATCGTCGCGCTGGGTGCAGAGATCGTCGCAGCCTGGCACACCGTGGACCGCACTCGCGCTGATCGGCGGCGCGATCGCTGCGGGCGAGTTGCTCGAACTGCGGCCGCCGTATCGCGAAGGCCTACCGATCTCCTTCGCGTACATGGTGGTGCTCGCGTGCCAATCGACTGGGGACCAAGCGGCGCTCGGTCTTGCTGGTTGCCCTGTTGGCGACATTCCTCGTCCGCACCGATCCGATCCACGGTCGAGGGCCGGCTCGAGCTTGCTTCGCCGAGCGCTTCCTCGCGGGCATGGCGGCAGTCCTGACATTCGTGGACTCGTGCGTGTCTGCCTTCGATCCGGCTCATGTCGCGGAGCGAGGTCCTGATCGCGCTCACGCTGCGTCGCCATGGCCCCGATTGCCGTCGCGGAAGTCGCTCGGATGATCCGCGAGCGGCGAGTCTCGTTGCCGATGAGCGGACGGACGGCCGACGTTGCGCTCATCACCAGCGCGACCCTGATGGGCGTCAGCGACCTCGGTGTCGAGCGGCCAGGGGGGGATGGGCCTGTGGGGCCCCGCAGTGTTCACGATTCCGCTGATGGCAGCTTGGTATTCCTACGAGCACCTCGAAGTGATTCGCAGTACCTATGACCAGACGATCCGGGCCCTGGGCGCAGCTCCCGAACTCGGTGGTCTTGTGCGCGAAGGGCACGCGGAACGTGTGGCCGATCTTTCAGTGGCGATCGCGACAGAACTCGGATTCTCGCGACACGAACTCGAGCAGCTCGAGACTGCGGCTCTGCTGCATCACCTAGGTCAGGTTTGCCTGGACGAACCGGATGACGGTCGCGCTCCAGAACCTGTCGCCGTCGCGCAGGCCGGAGCGACAGTCCTCCGTGGCACCAAGTTGCTGGCGCCGTCCGGCGACATCATCGCGGCCGAGACGATGCCCTTCCGCGAGAAGATCAGCTCCCGTCCGTCCGTCATGTCGGGACAGATCCTCAAGGTTGCAAGCGCCTTCGACGAGCTGTGCGAGGGTCGGCCCGAGCGCGCGGCAGGCGCGCTCGAGGTGCATGTTCTCGGCACCGGGCTACGCCTACGACAGTCGCGTACTCGCGGGGCTCGAGGTTGTGCTCGACCGTCGAGGGATGCTCGACCTCAGTCGCTGACCTGACCGAGATCGGGCGAGCCTCTGCCCTCGCCGACGTGGGACTCGACTTGCCTCAAAGCAGATGTCGAGCATCGCCGAGGCCGATGACGATGTCACCCACCGAGAATGGGTGGAGCTCATCGCCTGGCAGCGTCCAGATGTCGCCGAGGAACGAGAGGCTTGGTCGCTCGGTTTCTCGGTCGGTGCTTGACCGTCTGCGGAATCGGGACGTGGACTAGGACGTCCATCAACCGTCTTGACGTCTGCCTGCGTTGGCATGCCTTGGTTGATCGTGATGACGAGCAGCGTTGAGCGCAATCCCAACGATGACGATCGGCATGCCGCGGACTTGCCAGTTCAACCAGCAGAAGACGAAGACCATCACGTACGTCGCCAACAAGAGAGCGAGAAGCCGACGTCGTCGATGCGGTCCTTCGGGAAGTCGATGAACTCGAGGACGAATTGCAGGATGAGTGCGACCAGCAAGAGCCAGAGCGCCCGAAACTGCAGTCTGCCGAGGCGCCGGAAGCTTCCGCTTGTGATCGGGACCATCAAGAGCACGACCAGCACGACGACGATGAAGAACCCCACGCCACAACCGTACTGAGGCGGCCGATCGGGGTGCGGGAGGGGTGCCGGTTACCCTCGCACGCATGTTCGAACTGCGCGCTGCGATCAGCGGGACCGTGGTGTCCGTCGAAGTCATCGAAGGCCAGACGGTCGCCGAACTCGACGACATCGTCGCCCTCGACAGTCCACAGGGCCCGGTGATCCTCGCATCCGAGGTCCCCGGCGTCGTGCGCGAGCTCTACGTGGAACGCGCGTCGATCGTCGGCGTGGGCGACCTGATCGCCCTGATCGACGAGTCCTGATCGACGGGTCCTAGTAGTTCGAGGGCAACAGGCGCTCGAGGTACACGTAGAACACGAACAGCACGGCGAAGAACGGCACCGCGCCGATGATCCACGTGGTCCAGCGCGGGTAGCGGTGGAACCACCACCACCAGAGCAGGCCGAGCAGCGCCGCGAACAGGCCCCACAGGATCGCCGGGGTGCGTGACGACCGCTCGCCCGAAAGGCCGGCGATCTTCGTCGACTGCTTGCCCTCGGGCACTTCCTGCTTCGGCAGCGGCTCGGTCTGGCCCTTCGGGAGCTGCAACTGCCCCAGCGCCACGAGGCGCGTCTCGGCCGAGAACTTGGGATTGCAGGTGGTGAGGGTCACGGTCGCGAGCGAGTGTCCCGGGCGCGCGATGTCGGGCACGCTCGACAACACGGAGCCGTCGTTGGGGTCCACCACCTTGAGCTCGCTCACCAGATAGGTGAACGTGCCCTGCACGGTGGTCAGCACGATCTTGTCGCCGGTCGCAAGCTGGTCGAGGTCGCCGAACGGCGCGCCGTAGGTGGTGCGGTGTCCCGCGATCGCCGTCGTGCCCTCGTGCCCCGGGAGCTGGGTCGCCGGGTAGCGCCCGGGCCCCTTCCGCAGGTCGTCGACGTCGACGCCTTCCACGACGTACTTGTCGACGCCGATCTTCGGGATCGAGATCCGGGCGACGACGTCGCCGTTCGGCGGGATCTCCATCGGCGCCAGCGTGGTGGTCGGCGCCCCCGGGGAAGATCGTGGCGGGCGTGGTCGTGGTGGTCGCGAGTTGGCGCTCGAACTGGCTCTGCAGGTCGTTCTGGGCCCGGGCCTCGTAGATCCCGGTGCCCCAGAGCTGGTAGGCGACGAAGAGCAGGATCAAGATCCCTGCGGTCACGAGGACGCGTCCGAGCGTCGCCAGGAACTTGCGCACGATGGCCGAGGCTAACGGGCCGCCAGGGTCCGGCGTGACGCGGCGCCCTGGCGGGTTCGTGTGCCGTCCGTGACGGTCCGTAGACTCCGGGGATCGACCGTCCGGAGGCGAGTGTGCCCCACGTCGTCCGTCTCCGCGCCGCCGTCTGTCTCCTCGGCCGTTTCCCGGCGCTCGCCGGCGTCGACCTCGACGTCACCGCCGGCGAGATCGTCCTGCTGTCGGGGCCGAACGGGGCCGGGAAGACCACGCTGCTGCGGCTCCTGGCCGGGCTGGTTCCCCTCTACTCCGGTGAGGCCAGCGTGCTCGGGTTCGATCTCGCCGCCGACCGCCGCAGCGCCCGCAGCGAGCTCGCGCTCGTTGGCCACGAGACGTTCTGTTACGACGACCTGACCGTGCGGGAGAACCTGCGGTTCTGGGCGCGCGCCGGCGGCGGTGACGACGCGGCCGCCGACATCGCCCTCGAACGCCTCGAGCTCACCCGTCAGGCCGATGTGGCCCACCGCCGGCTCTCCGCCGGCCAGCGTCGCCGGCTCGCGCTCGCGGTCGCGATCGCCCGCGACCCCCGGCTGCTGCTGCTCGACGAGCCCCACGCCGCGCTCGACGCCGAGGGGCGCGCGGTGCTCGACGCGCTCGTGCGGTCGGCGCCGGCCGAGGGCCGCACGGTGCTGCTCGCGTCCCACGAGCTGCAGCACGCCCGCGGACTCGCCACCCGCGAGGTGGAGCTCGTCGCCGGCCAGACCGCGGTGACCGACGAGCCCGCGGCGACCGACGACCCCGCAGCGACCACCGAGCCGGCCGCGGAGGCCACGGCATGAACCTCTGGCGTGAGGTACGGCTCGTCGCCGGCAAGGACCTCCGGATCGAGGCCCGCTCGAAGGTGACGATGCAACAGATCGTGCCCTTCGGCGTGATCGTGCTCCTCCTCTTCGCGTTCGCGCTCGACCCCGACCGCGGGATCCTGAGCCGCGTCGCGCCCGGGCTGTTCTGGGTGACGGTGCTCCTCGCCGCGCTGCTCGCCGTCTCCCGCTCGTACGCGATCGAGGCCGACAACGG
This sequence comes from uncultured Actinomycetes bacterium, assembly GCA_963782705.1. Classification (GTDB taxonomy): domain Bacteria; phylum Actinomycetota; class Acidimicrobiia; order IMCC26256; family DASPTH01; genus CAVRGQ01. The sequence goes on from CAWAKX010000005.1 coordinate 152,431, forward strand.
CGCCCGCGACGGCCTGCGGCTCTCGGGGATCGACGGCCCGGCACTGTTCCTCGGCAAGTGCGCCGCCCTCGCGTTGCAGCTCCTGGTCCTCGAGGTGGTGCTGGCCACCACGGTCGTGCTCGTCTACGGCATCGCCCTCGACGCGCTCGTGCCGCTGTTGCTCGCCACGCTGGCCGCGACCGTGGGCGTGGCGGCCACCGGTACCCTCTACGGCGTGCTCGCCGCCGGGCTGCGGGTGCGGGAGACGCTCGTACCGGTGCTGCTGCTCCCCGTGGTGGCTCCGGTCCTGCTCGGAGCCACCCGAGCCTGGGAAGCGGCGATCGACGGCATACCTTCGGATGCGTGGCCCTGGGTGGCGCTGCTCGGCGTGTTCGCCTTGCTGTTCACCGCGATCGGGATGCTGGCCTTCGGCCCGCTCCTGGAGGAATCCTGACATGACCGACGCAGCCAACGCGCAGGCGCCGAAGCCGGGACGACACGAGGCTGTTCAAGCCCGTCGTCGGCGCCGTGCTCGGCTGGGCGTCGCTCGTCGCGGTCGTGGTGCTCGCCCTGTTCGGGCTGTGGGGCGCGCCGCCCGACGAGGTGCAGGGCGACGCGCAACGACTGATGTACATCCACGTGCCCGCCGCGTGGATCGCGTACCTCGCGTTCGCGGTCACCGCGCTCGGCTCCGCACTGTGGCTGTGGCCGCGCACGCGCGCCTCGGTGTGGGACCGCGTCGCCGGCGCGTCGGCGGAGATCGGCGTGATCTTCACCGCGCTCACGCTCATCCTCGGCTCGCTGTGGGGCCGCCCGGTCTGGGGCGTGTGGTGGGCGTGGGACGCGCGTCTCGTCACGACCGCGGTGCTGTTCTTCCTCTACCTCGGCTATCTCGCGTTGCGCCAGGTGCCGGCCACGCCCGACGCGCGCGCGAAGCGGTGCGCGATCGCGGCGCTGATCGCGTTCGTCGACGTGCCGATCGTGCACTTCTCGGTGAACTGGTGGCGCACGCTGCACCAGCAGGGCACGGTGTTCAACGAGGAGCTCGACGCCAAGATCCACGGCGTGATGGCGTTCACGTTGTGGTTCGGCGTGCTCGCGTTCACGTTGGTCTACGTGTTCCTGCTCGACCGTCGCTACCGGCTCCTCGCGCTCGACGAAGACCGCGAAGACCGCGAGGTCGCGTTGGCGATCGCCGAACGCGTCGCGGCCGACCGTCCGTCTGCCGCGCCGGCGGCTCCCGTCGGGGGGAGCACGCCATGAGCGCGATCGCCGCGAGCCCGGTGCTCGCCATGGAATTCGCCGGGTACGTGATCACCGGATGGGTGCTCACCGGTGTCGTGCTCGGCGGTTACTGGCTCTGGATCGCCCAACGCACGAAGCGTGCCCAGAGATCCCAGGAGAGTCAGAGATCCGAGGAGAGCCAGTGACCGGCGTGCAGTCCCCTCCCGCTGCGCCCGACGCGCCGCCGCCGCGCCCCGCGCGCCCCAAGCACAAGGGCCGCTACATCGTCGCGGTCGGCGGGTGTGTCGTGGCGATCGTCGCGATCATCGTGCTCGCGGTTGCGCTGTCGCAGAACGTCGTCTACTTCCGGACGGTCAGCGAGGCGGTGCGCAACCGGTCGTCGGAGGGCACGTCGCGCTTCCGCATCGCCGGTGGTGTCGTCGACGGCACCATCGAGCCGAACAACACGAGCGGGATCGTCACCTTCGAGGTCACCGACGGCAAGAAGACGGTGACGGTGAAGCACGAGGGTGACACGCCGGCGCTGTTCAAGAACGGCGCCCCGGTGGTGTGCGAGGGGCACTGGGCGTCGAAGACCGGCGCCGCGGTGTTCGTCTCCGACCGCATCCTCATCAAGCACGGCGCGAGCTACACGCCGCCGAAGGTCGACACGAAGAAGAAGGCTTCCACCTCGTGAGGGCCGCGCTCGGCTACGGCGCCGTGGCGTTCGGCGCCGCGGCGTCGATCGTCGGCATCACCGCGTTGCTGCTCGGCCTGCAGACCCGCGACCGCTTCATGCTGCGCCTCGGCCGTCGGTGCATGTACGTCACGCTGGTCGCCGCGCTGCTCGCGGCCGGGGTGATGGAATCGGCGCTGCTCACCCACGACTTCTCGATCCGGTACGTCGCCGAGAACAGCGCACGGGCGACGCCCCGCCTGTTCCTGGTCACCGGCCTGTGGGCCGCGCTCGAGGGCTCGATCCTGTTGTGGGCGGTGATCCTCGGCGGCTACCTGTCGTTCGTCGCGTTCAAGTTCCGCCGGCGTGGCTACGACCCGCTCGTCGCGGTGGCGTGCATCACCGGGCTCGTCGTCGCGCTGTTCTTCTTCGCGCTGATGCTCGGTCCGGCCAACCCGTTCAGGGAGCTGGCGTCCGTCCCGCTCGACGGCCGGGGTCCCAACCCGCTCCTGCAGAACCACGTGCTCATGGCCTTCCACCCGCCGATCCTCTACCTCGGCTACGTGGGCTTCACCGTGCCGTTCATGTTCGCGATGGGCGCGCTGGTCACCGGCCGCTTCGGCGAAGGCTGGCTGGAGGACACGCGCCGGGCCACGCTCGTCGCGTGGGGCTTCCTCACCGTCGGCATCATCCTCGGCGCGTGGTGGAGCTACGAGGTGCTGGGCTGGGGCGGCTTCTGGGCCTGGGACCCGGTCGAGAACGCGTCGTTGCTCCCGTGGCTCACCGGCACCGCGTTCATCCACTCGGTGATCGTGCAGGAACGCCGCGGGATGCTGCGCGTCTGGAACCTGTCGCTGGTGCTGGCCACGTTCTGCCTCACCATCCTCGGCACGTTCCTCACCCGCTCGGGCGTGATCGACTCCGTGCACGCCTTCTCGGAGTCCGACATCGGGCCGTGGCTGCTCACCTTCCTCGGCGTGATCGCGGCCACCGGCATCGGCCTCGTCTTCTGGCGGGGTGACGCGCTGCGCTCGCCGGGCAAGATCGACTCCGCGGTGTCGCGCGAGTCCGCCTTCCTCGCCAACAACCTGTTGTTCGCCGCGCTCGCCTTCGTGGTGCTGCTCGGCACCGTGTTCCCCCTGATCGCCGAGGCGGTGCGCGGCAGCCGGCTGTCGGTGGGGGAGCCCTACTTCGACCGCATGGGCACGCCGATCGGCCTGGCCCTGCTGTTCCTGATGGCGGTGGCGCCGGCACTGCCGTGGCGCGCCACGAGCGGCGAGGTGCTGCGCAGCCGGATGCTCGTGCCCGCGTGGATCGGCGGTCTCACGATGCTGGTCACCGCGTTGCTCGGCGCGCGCGGCCTCGCCGAAGTGATCGCCTACGGCCTCGGCGCGTTCGCGATCGCGGGCATCGTGCGGCAGTTCTACCTGGGGGCACGCGGCCGACGACGCGCGCTCGGTGAGTCGCCGGGTGTCGCGCTGGGCCGCGCGACCCGCTCCAATCCGCGGCTCTACGGCGGGCTGGTCGTGCACCTCGGTGTGGTGATGATCGCGGTGGTGCTCGCGGCATCGGCGGCCTACGGCGCGAACCGCGACGTGCGACTCGCGCGGGGCGACTCCGCGACGGTCGGCGGCTACACGCTCACCTACCTCGGTTCCTCACGGTCGAACTCCGACCAGAAGCGCGTGCTCACCGCGCGCGTCCGCGTCAGCAAGGGCGGCGACGTGATCGGCGTGTACACGCCGAGCATCTCCACCTTCCCCAACAGCACCGACGGCATCGGCACCCCGTCGGTGCACACCGGCCTCGCCGACGACGTGTACCTCACGCTGGTGTCGGGCGAGGACGACGCAGGGACGGGTGACCGTCGGCGTGCGCATCAACACGCTGATCGTGTGGCTGTGGATCGGCGGCCTGGTGATGGCGCTCGGCACGATCCTGGCCATCGCCCCCCGCCTCCGCCGCCCGAAGCGCCCGCGATCCCGGTCTGATCGGCCGACCGTCGGGTGACGTCACCGCTCCGCCTGAGGCAGATGGGCAGGCGAGCGGAGGCGAGCCCAGAGAGCCGGTGTCGAGCGAGGCCGGAGTGGACGGCATGAGGCACCCGGCACGGTGGATCGCGGGGTCGGTGGCCGCGGTGGTCGTGGTGCTCGGCGTGATCCTCGCGGTCAACGTGGGCAACGACCCCGAGGCGGGGTCGCACGCGTCGCCGCTGCAGAACAAGGCCGTGCCCGCGTTCGACCTCCCGACGCTCGACGGCGGGCGGGTCACCGAGGCCGCCACCACCGGCAAGTGGACCCTGGTGAACTTCTGGAACACCTGGTGCGTGCCGTGTCGACAGGAGCTGCCCGAGCTGCGCAAGTTCAGCCGGGACTACGCGGGCAACGACCAGGTGCAGATGATCGGCATCGTGCGCGACCCGCAGGAGTCGAAGTCGGCGGTCAGGAAGTACGCGACGTCCGAGGGGATGGACTGGACCCTCGCGCTGGGACCCGGGCGACCAGGCCGCGCTCGACTTCGCGACGCGCGGCCAGCCCGAGTCGTTCCTCGTCGCGCCGAACGGTGAAGTGACGGTCTTCTTCTACGGCCCGGTCACCGCGCGCGTCGCTCGAGCGGGCGCTGATCGCGGTCGGGGGGCCGGCGCCGTCGTGAGCGACACCGCCGCCCGGCGTTGGGCTCCGTGGATCGCGCTGGCGGTCGTGGTCGTGGTCGCGCTGGCGATCGTGGTGTGGCCGCGCGGCGACCAGTCGCCCGCCGCGCGGGCGCACACGCTCGAGGCGCAGCTGAAGTGCCCGGAGTGCGAGGCGTTGTCGGTGGCCGACAGCAACGCGCCGACGTCACGCGCGATCCGCGCCGACATCAAGCGGCGGATCGCCCGCGGTCAGAGCGACGCGGAGATCCGCCAGGCCTACGTCGAGCGCTACGGCGAGGAGATCCTCCTCCAGCCGCAGAGCTCGGGCATCAGCCTGCTCGTGTGGATCCTGCCGGTGGTGGTGGTGGTGCTCGGCGCGCTCGGGATCGGCTTCGTGCTCGCCCGCAACCGCCGGGAACCCAAGCTCCACGCCACCGAGGCCGACGAGCAACTCGTGGAACGAGCGCGGGAGCACCAGTGAGCGACACCCCCCGCGACGAAGGCCACATCGACAAGGCGCGTCGCGCGCAGCTCGAGGAGGAGCGCGACTTCCTGATGAAGTCGCTCGACGACCTGGAGCTGGAGAAGGAGAGCGGCGGGATCGACGACGAGTCCTACGCCGCGCTGCACGACGACTACACCGCGCGTCTCGCGGCCGCGTTGCGCAGCCTGCGCGACGACGTCGACGTCGCACCCAAACCCAAGCCTCCGTCACGCTCCGGTCGGCGCAACCGGACGCTGCTGATCGTCGCGGTGTGCGTGTTCGCGCTCGTCGCCGGGATCTCGCTCGCGTACGCCGTGGGCGCGCGCCTGCCCGGCCAGATGGGCAGCGGGGATTCGGGGACGACCCTCACCCCGACCCAGAAGAAGGCCCAGGCGAAGCTGAAGCGTCAGATCACCTCACTGCAGGACCAGGTGAACGCCGCGCCCGACGACTACGACCTGCGCCTGAAGCTGTCGCTCGCCTACGAGCAGAACGGCGACCTGGTCGAACGCGCTGAAGCAGTCCGACGCCGCGATCACCATCGACGCCAACTCGCGCCGAGGGCGCACGCGAACTCGGCGCGCCTCGTGTACCTGATCTCGTCGCAGCTCCCGGCGAAGAACGCCCAGCAGCAGTACGTGGCGCAGGCCCTCGCCGGGTTCAACAAGGCGATCGAGGTGAATCCCGACTACGCCGACGCGTACTTCTTCCGGGCGGTGCTCTACTACGCGGCCCTGCAGGACTTCGCCCGGGCGCAGGTCGACCTGCAGAACTACCTGCTGAAGGACCCCACCGGGACGTGGGCGGAGCGGGCCAAGAGCCTGCTCGCCGACGCCACGAAGCAGGTCGAGTCGACCACGACGACTACCGTGCCCTGACCGTCACGAGCCCGACGAAACCGCGAGACGAACGAGTAGTAGGAGCCCCTCATGGTGCAGCCCCCCGCCTTCGAGATCGACAAGACCAAGATCTACAAGGTCACGATCACCACCGATCGCGGCGCGATCGTGATGGACCTCGACCCCAAGCTCGCGCCCTACACGGTGAACAACTTCGTGGGCCTCGCCCGTCAGGGCTTCTACGACGGCCTCACGTTCCACCGCGTGGTGCCCGACTTCGTGATCCAGGGCGGCTGCCCCGAGGGCAGTGGCCGTGGTGGCCCCGGCTTCCGCTTCGACGACGAGCCGGTGCAGGGTGAGTACGTGGTCGGCGCGGTGGCGATGGCGAACGCCGGCCCGAACACCAACGGCTCGCAGTTCTTCATCTGCATCGACGACAACATCCGCAAGCTCGACAAGGCCTACAACCTCTTCGGCCACGTGGTCGAGGGGATGGACGTGGCGCTCGCCACCCAGGTCGGCGACGTGATGAAGACCGTGGTGATCGAGGAAGTCGACGCCTGAGCGAGGCGCGTCAGTCGAGCGGGGCCGTCGTCGGAACCGCCTTCGCGGTCCGGCGACGGCTGACGAACCACGACGTGGCGCCGGCGGCCAGCGCTGCTCCGAGCACCGCCGCGAGCACCTCGTTGGGCACGTCGAGCAGCTTCAACCCGGACAGGGCGAGCACGAGCACGAGGATCGGCCGGATGATCCTGTCGGGCGCGCGTGACGAGACGTGCGCGCCGATGATCACCCCGGGGACGGCGCCCACCAGGAGCGATCCCGTGAGCCCGAGTTCGAACTCGCCCCAGATCAGGTGGCCGATCGCGGCGGCGAGCACGAGCGGCACCGCCTGCACGAGGTCGGTGCCCACCAGCTCCTTCGACGAGAGCGTCGGGTAGAGCAGCATCAGCGCCACGATCATCAGCGAGCCCGACCCCACCGAGGTCATGCCCACGATCAGGCCACCGAACAGGCCGATGAGGAACGTCGGGACCCGCCGCACCGGGACCCGCAGCGCCTCGTCGCCGGTGACGCCGCTGGGGCGGTGGCTCGAGAGGTAGCCGCGGGCGACCATCGCGGCCGCGGCGATCAGCAGCACGACGCCGAGCACGATCTTCACGGTGTCGCCGATGTCGCCGGACAGGTGGGAGATCCAGTAGGACCCGACGAGCGCGCCGGGGACCGAACCCAGTGCGAGCCACTTCACGAGGCCGGTGTGCACCGTGCCGCGGCGGAAGTGGATGCTGCCGCCGATCGGCTTCATCACCACGGCGGCGACGAGATCGCTCGAGACCGCGGCGAGCGGCTCGATGCCGAACCCGATGACGAGGATCGGCGTCATGAGCGCGCCGCCACCCATGCCGGTGAGACCGACGACGATGCCCACGATGAGACCGGCAAGGGCGATGGCGAGGTCGATGTGCACGGTGAGCGGGCTCCCAGGGGCCCGCGAATTCCCAGAAAGTCAAGTGATCTTGTAGTGATACTAGGATAGCGACCCGTGAAGGTCACCGCGAAAGCCGACTACGCCGTCCGTGCCGTCCTGGTGCTCGCCGCGGCCGACGGTGAGCTGATGAAGGCCGATCTGGTGGCCGAGGCCCAGCAGATCCCCCGGCACTTCCTCGACAACATCCTCAACGACCTGCGCCGCGCCGGCATCGTCGCCACCCAGCGCGGCGCCGAGGGCGGGTCGCGCCTCGCCCGGCCGGCGAAGGAGATCAGCATCGCCGACGTGATGCGGGCGATCGAGGGGCCGCTGGCCGCGGTGCGCGACGTGCGCCCCGAGGCCCTGTCCTACGACGGCGCCGCCGAGCGTCTGCCCGAGGTGTGGGTCGCGGTGCGCGCCGCGCTGCGGGGCGTGCTCGAACACGTGAGCGTGGCCGACCTGGCCGCCGGACGCCTGCCGAAGTCGGTCGAGAAGCTCACCGCCGACCCGGACGCGTGGAAGGTCCACTGACCGCCGGAGGCGGTGAAGTCCGGTCGTCCGGCGTAGATTCCGAAGCCGACACCACTTTTTCCAGGGAGCAGCAGTCATGGCAGAACCCGTCGGTCCCACCACGCCGAGCGAGCTCGTCCGGGCCGCCTACGCGAAGTACCCCGCGGCGCTCGACGCGGGTCGCCGTCGTCTCGGGCGGGGGCTGACCTTCGCCGAGAAGGTGCTCTTCGCCCACGCCGACGACCCCGAGAACGTCGGCATCGACCGCGGCGTCGACTACGCCGACTACCGCCCCGACCGGGTCGCCATGCAGGACGCCACCGCGCAGATGGCGCTGCTGCAGTTCATGACCGCGGGCCTGCCCACGGTCGCGGTGCCGAGCACCGTGCACTGCGACCACCTCATCCAGGCGCGGGTGGGCGCCGCGGCCGACATGGAGAACGCGCTCGACGTCAACGCCGAGGTGTACGAGTTCCTGCGCTCGGTCTCCGCGAAGTACGGCATCGGCTTCTGGAAGCCGGGCTCGGGCATCATCCACCAGGTCGTGCTCGAGCAGTACGCGTTCCCCGGCGGGATGATGATCGGCACCGACAGCCACACGCCCAACGCGGGCGGTCTCGGCATGGTCGCCATCGGCGTGGGTGGCGCCGACGCGGTCGACGTGATGGCGGGTTGGCCCTACAACACGAAGGTCCCGAAGGTGATCGGCGTGCGCCTCACCGGCAAGCTCTCGGGTTGGGCCGCGGCGAAGGACGTCATCCTCAAGGTGGCGGGCATCCTCACCGTGAAGGGCGGCACCGGCGCGATCGTCGAGTACTTCGGCCCCGGCGCCGAGTCGATCTCGGCCACCGGCAAGGCGACGATCTGCAACATGGGCGCCGAGATCGGCGCCACCTGCTCGCTGTTCCCGTTCGACGCGAAGTCGGCCGCCTACCTGCGCGCCACCGGCCGCGCCGACCTCGCCGAGCTGGCCGAGGCCAACGCCGAGCACCTGCGCGTCGACCCCGAGGTGCTCGACAACCCCGAGCGCTACTTCGACCGCGTGATCGACATCAACCTCGACGAGCTCGAACCGCACCTCGTGGGCCCGCACACCCCCGACCTCGACCGCCCGATCTCCGACGTGGCGCAGGCGGTGAAGGACGAGGGGTACCCGGCCGAGATCAGCACCGCGCTGGTCGGTTCGTGCACGAACTCGTCGTACGAGGACATCGGCCGCGCCGCGCACATCGCGCGCCAGGCCAAGGCCGCGGGCCTCATGGTGAAGACGCCGCTGCTCATCACCCCGGGTTCGGAGCAGGTGCGCGCCACCATCGAGCGCGACGGTCTCCTCGCCGACCTCGAGGCCATCGGCGCCACGGTGCTCGCCAACGCGTGCGGCCCGTGCATCGGCCAGTGGCAGCGCGACGACGTCGCCAAGGGCACGACCAACACGATCGTGTCGTCGTTCAACCGCAACTTCCCGGCCCGCAACGACGGCAACCCGTCCACGCTGTCGTTCATCGGTTCGCCGGAGACGGTCACCGCGATGGCGCTCACCGGTCGCCTCGACGTCGACTTCGTGCGCGACGGCTTCGCGGGTCCCGACGGCGCCGAGGTGCGCCTCGAGCCGCCGTCGGCCGACGAGCTGCCGGCCAAGGGCTTCGACCCCGGCGAGTCGGGATTCTCGCCGCCCGCGGCCGACCCGTCGGCCGTCGATGTGGTGGTGAAGCCCGACTCGAAGCGCCTCGAGCTGCTCGAGCCCTTCGCCGCGTGGGACGGGCAGGACTACACCGGCCTGCAGGTGCTGATGAAGGCGGTGGGCAAGTGCACCACCGACCACATCTCCCCGGCCGGTCCCTGGCTGCAGTACCGAGGCCACCTCACCAACATCTCGGGCAACCTGTTCATCGGCGTGAACAACGCGTTCTCGCTCGACGAGGCGGGCACCGGCATCGACGCCCGTGACGGCTCGCGCAAGACCCTGCCCGACCTGGCCAAGGCCTACAAGGACGGCGGGATCTACTGGGTGGCCATCGGCGACGAGAACTACGGCGAGGGTTCGTCGCGTGAGCACGCGGCGATGGAGCCGCGCTACATGAACGGCCGCGCCGTCATCGTGCGCTCGTTCGCCCGCATCCACGAGGCCAACCTCAAGAAGCAGGGTGTGCTCGCGCTCACGTTCAAGAACCCCGACGACTACGAGCGCATCCTCGTCGACGACACCATCGACATCGTGGGTCTCGCCGACCTCGCGCCGGGCAAGCCGGTCGACGTGGTGCTCCACCACGCCAACGGCAGCACCGACACGATCCAGACCACGCACACGATGTCGGAGGAGCACGTCGCGTGGTTCCGCGCCGGTTCCGCGCTGAACGTGCTGCGCGGCGAACTGATCATCCTCGCGTCTGGCTATGGGGAGCCGACCGCCCGTAACTGGAGGTCGGTCGGCTCCGCGCAACAGAACCAGCTCTCGGTGAGGTGCGGCCGTCCGGTGGTCACCGCGCTGAGGTCGACGGGCGGCGCGCCGGCCGCCGACCGCACCCGGGCGTAGACCTCGACCGCGTCGCCACCCGCCTCGACCAGCGCCGCCAACGTGTGCTGGAGCTCGTCGATCGCCGGCTCGGGATGCGCCCAGGTGAACGTCGAGCGCTCGTGGTCCCACGGGCCGACGAACGCCACGAGGTCGGGATGCCCGAGGAGCAGCGAGCCCCGGGGAAGCAGGAGGCGGACCGCGTACTGCACCGCGTCGACGCTCCCGACCAGGTCGTGCTCGTACACGAAGTCGAGGAGCGCGATCACGTCGTCGCGTGTCGTCCACGGCGTGAACGGCATCCACGACGGGCGTACTTCGATGCCGGCAGCGCGCAGGATCTCGACCGCGTGTGCGGCGTCGGCGGTGGTATGGCTCTTGTCGAGGCGCTCGAGCGTCTCGTCGTCCACCGACTCGAACGCGGAGACGACGAACACGCACCCGGCGGCGGCGAACTCGGGCCACAGGTCGGCGTGGCGAAGCACGTGCTCGACCTTGACGGTGCAGTCGAACGTGAGTTCCGGGAACCGCTCGTGCATCGCCCGCACGATGCGGCGCGAGTGCGGTGGTGCGTTGAGGAAGTCGGGATCACCGAACGTGATGTGTCGCGCACCCGCGGCGACGAGCTGCGCGACGTCGGCCAGTACTGCGGCTTCGTCGACGCGCTGCACGCGGCCGTCGTAGACCACCGGGACCGGGCAGTGCCGGCACCGGTGCGCGCACCCGTGTGACGCCAGGACCGAGCCAACCAGCCGTTCCTCGTCGCCGAGCACGAGGCGCGCGTACCGGTCGAGTGGCGGCAACAGGTCGCGGGCGGGGAGGGCGGCGTCCCAGTCGACGGGCGTGGCGAAATCCGTGCACTGCGCGGCGTAGAGCCCGAAGCACCGGACCGGTCGGTCGATGCCCCGGGCGAGGTCGCGGGCCAGGCGGGTGGCGGTGTGCATCGGCACCGAGAACGCGACCTCGTCGGCCCACTCGACGAGCGCGGGTTCCCACGGATCGACCGAGACGTCGACGGCCCGGATCTCGTGTCCCTGCTCGCGCAGGTGCGCCGCGGCGGCCCCGAGGCTGCCCGGTTGCTGGCCGAGCTCGTAGGTCGCGACGAGGAGGATGCGCACGCCTGCAGGCTAGGGCGCAGGATCGGGAGCGATCTCGACGGTGAGCGCGGCGTGCGCCGTCCGCAGGGATGCCTCGACGGCCGCCGGCGTCTCGCCGCGCGCGAACAGAAACCCCAGGTAGCGGTCGCCCTCGGGGAGCGGCTGGACCCGACGGCCGCGTGGCACCGTGATCTCGAGCCCGGTCACGCCGGGGACGGCCCGTGCCGCCTCCTGCCCGCGCACCTCACGGAGCACACCGGCGCGTGGGGTCGGCAGCATCATCACGCCCGATGCCTCCTGCTCGCGGACGAGGCCGTCGAGGGGCATACGGAGCGCGTGCCGCAGGACGAGCTCCTCCAGCGCGATCCCCGCACCGAAGCGCAACGCCCGAGCGCACAGACCGCCGATCGAGCGGGCGGCGACCTCGATGACCCACATGCGGTCGCCGTCGATCCGCAGCTCGGCGTGCACCGGTCCTTCGACGAGGCCCATCGCCGCGCACGCACGACCGGTCAGGTCGGCGACGCGCGCCAGCGTCGCGGGAGGCAGGCGTGACGGCGTGACGTAGATCGTCTCCTCGAAGTACGGGCCGACCAGCGGATCGGGCTTGTCGAACACCGCCAGCACTTCCAGGTCGCCGTCGCAGAGGATGCCCTCCACCGCGACCTCCACGCCGGGGACGTACTCCTCGACGAGGAGTGGTCCGCTCGTGATCGCACGGACCCGCGTCGCGGCCGCGCGCGCCTCCTCGGCGTCGTCGGCGCGGATCACCCCCTGGCTCGCGGAGAGGTCGACCGGCTTCACGACACACGGGTACCCGAGTTCGGGCAGCGTCTCAGGGTCCGTCGCCATCGCGAAGGCCGGTTGCGGGACCTCGGCGGCGGCGAGCGCGGCCCGCATCGACGCCTTGTCGCGGGTCGCCGCGACCGCGGCTGGCGGGTTGTGCGGGAACCCGAGCCGCTCACCGGCGGTCGCGGCCACGAGCACGCCCTGGTCGTCGACCGCCACCACCGCGTCGATGGGCGAGCGGGCGTCGAGGGCGACGATCACCGCGGCGGCGGCGGTCGCGTCGGAGAGGGGCACGACGACCGCGCGGTCGCCCATGTCGGCGGCCAGCGCCTGCTCCTGCTCGGAACCGACGACGACCTCGACGCCCAGGTGGGCCGCGGCCCGCACGAAGTCGGGCGCCCGGTAGGTGGACGTGGGCAGGAGGAGGAGGATGCGGGGCACGGACGTATCATGGAGGATATGAGCGAACTGCTGACCATCACCGAGGAAGCCCGGGCCAAGGTTCTGGAGGTGCGAGCGGCCGAGGCCGACGCCGCCGACCTCGCGCTGTGGGTCGAGGTGAACGGCGAGCAGGGCGGTGCCTACACCTACCTGATGGAGTTCCGTCCCGTCGCCGAGCTCGATGCCGACGTCGCCGTCCAGCACCACGACGACCTCCCGGTCGCGATCCCCGCGGCCAGCGTCGAGCTGCTCCGGGGGGCAACCCTGGGGTTCAACGGCGGCATGGTGATGCAGAACCCCAACCGCCCGGTACCGGCGTCACCGGCGATGGCCGATCGTCCTCCGGCCGACCTCTCCGGCGACGTCCCGCAGCGGGTCATCCAGGTGCTCGAGGAGCAGATCAACCCGTCCATCGCCTCCCACGGCGGTCACGCCGAGCTGGTGGCCGTCGAGGAGTCGATCGCCTACCTGCGTCTCTCGGGCGGCTGCCAGGGCTGCGGCATGGCCTCGGTCACGCTGAGCCAGGGGATCGAGGTCGCGATCCTCGACATGGTCCCCGAGATCACCGAGGTCGTCGACGTGACCGACCACGCCACCGGCTCGAACCCCTACTACGAGGCCGCCAAGAAGTAGTTCGGCTTCAGGCGAACCGGCGCGCGTCTTCCGCCGCGTACTTCGCCACCGCGCCGTCGGCGCCCGCGTTCCGCACGATCGACGCGAGGATCTCGCCCAGCTTCGCGGCCGGGAGCGCGCACGTCATCTCGGTGGGCTGCATGCCGGTGCGCACCCGGCTCAACGCGCAACCGACGCTGGCGGCGGCGACGCCTTCCTCCTTGGCGAGGGCGACGATGTGGCACTGGGGCTTGCCCTCGATGCGCAGCTCCGGGATCGCGTCGGACAGCACCATGAGCTGGCGGCCGTTCACGCGCAGGAAGACGACGTCGGGATCCACCGGTGTCTCCGCCAGGGGCCCGTAGGTGACCGCGCCCGGCTTCTCGTGGACCACCGGGATCTGCGGCACGACGTCCATCGTGACCCAGCCGGTCTCGAGCAACGCGGCGACGTCGGAGTTGCCCGCGACCTCGTCGAGCGTCTTGAAGCCGTGGGTGAGGCTCCCGACGCTGCAGTTGCCGTGGTCCTCGGCGACGGTGGAGAAGGTGCGCTCGGCGGCCTTCATCCAGAACACGCATCCGGCGGGCACCCGGCCGGTACGACCGTCGGGCTGCGGCTCCGGCATCGGTTCGTCGAACGCGGCGACGCCGGGAAGTGGCGCGTCGGAGAAGGTGATCGCCAGAGGAGGGGACGCCAGGTACAGCGCGGACGTGAGCTCGGCGGCGAGCGCGGACCAGTCGGTGCTCACAGATGCAGTCATGGCGCGCAGCTTACCGACGCAGAGCGCGGAGCCCTTCGAGGAGCGTGGGGAACGCGTCGAGGAACGCGTCGACGTCGGCCTCGAGCGAGTTCCAGCCCACGCTGGCGCGGAGCGAGCGGTCGGCCTCCACGCCCATCGCGGCGAGCACCGGTGACGGCTCGAGCGCCTCGCTGGAGCACGACGAGCCGGAGTGCACTGCCACGCCCTTCCGGTCGAGACCGAGCAGCACCGGCTCGGCTTCCACGCCCTCGATGCCGAGGCACACGAGGTGGGGGAGCGTGTCCACCGGATCGCCCAGCCGGGTGACGCCCTCGACCGCGAGCGCACCGGTGATGAGGCGGTCGGTCAGCGCGCGTGCGCGGGTGGCTTCCGTGGTCAGGCCGTCGCCCGCGAGCTCGGCGGCCGCGGCGCCGAAGCCCACGATCGCGGGCACGTTCTCGATTCCGGCCCGGCGAGCCCGCTCCTGTGCGCCGCCGAGGAGCAGCGGCGGGAACCGCAGGCCGCGTCGCACCAGCAGGGCACCCGCACCCTTGGGACCGCCGAACTTGTGGCCGGTGACCGAGCAGAGGTCGGCGTCGAGCGCACGGAAATCGACCGGGGTGTGACCGGCGGCCGCGCAGGCGTCGACGTGGGTGGTGACGCCGCGGGACCGCGCCGCGGCCACCGCGGCGGCGGCGGGCTGCATCGTGCCCACCTCGTGGTTGGCGAGCTGCACGGTGACGAGCACGGTGTCGTCGCGCACCGCGGCGAGCACCTGGGCCGGGTCGAAGCGGCCGAGCCGGTCCACGCCCACGACGGTGACGGCGGTCGCCGCGCGCGCGACCGATTCCAGCACCGCCGAGTGCTCGACCGCGGTGGTGACGACGTGACCGCCGCCGGCACGCGCGAGCGCGCCGTGCACCGCGGTGTTCACCGACTCCGTGCCCGACGCGGTGAACACCACTTCCCGCGGGCGGGCGCCGAACAACGCCGCGACCTGCTCGCGCGCCGCCTCGATCGGCTGCGCGCGTGATGTGACCTTCCGAGTGGACGCGACCCGGATCCGCGTGGTGCTCGCGCAGGAAGGGGAGCATCGCCTCCAGCGCGCCGGGGCGCAGCGGTGACGACGACGCGTGGTCGAGGTAGGCCCGGGTCACGCGACCAGGGGGCTCAGACGCGCGCGACGCAGTGGTCGCCGCCGTCGGGACGGCTGGTCTCGAACTCCGGCGTGGTCTCGCCGTAGAGGCCGGCGAGCATGCCCCGGATCATGCCGCGGTCGAGCGCGCACACCACGTGCGGGTACTCGGTGGCGGTGCTCGCCGAACGGGCAGCACTCGGAGACGATGGTGAGCTGGCCGTCGTGCGACTCGGTGTGGGCGGCGAAGCCGTGCGCGGTGAGCGCGTCGGCGACGGTGGCGAGCGCGGCCTTCACCGATCGGTGGCTCTCGGTCGGGTCGATGCGCTGCGCGAGCTGCACGCCGTACTCGAAGCCGACGTCGTCGGCGAGGCGCTCGGCCTCCGACGGCCCCAGCGCGTCGAGCGCACGGGCGAGCAGGCCGGCGAGCAGGTCGTCGTGCTTGAGCGGCAGCGCGAGCGTGGCGTCGAGCGGTCCGGCGCGGTAGTGCTTCGACGGGCGTCCGGCGGCGCGGGCGGTGCCGTCGGCCGCGGGGCGGGCGACCTCGACGATCAGGTAGCCGCCGCCGGTGAGCTTCTCGAGGTGGTGGCGGGCGACGTTGGGGTGCAGCTCGAAGTGCTCCGCCACCGCGCCGGCGGTGACCCCGGCGTCGCCGGCGTCGCGGGCGAAGAGGTAGATCTCCCGCCGGGTGGGGTCGCCGAACGCGTTGGTGACCGCGCTGACGACGGAGTTGAACTCGTCCGGGGTGAGCTGCGGTTCGGCCACGGACCTATTCTACCTATGCCGATAGTGGAAATCTCCCGGGAGACCCCGTATGGCCAGTGATGGCGCCCTCGAAGCCCAGGTCCGACAGGCCCTCGCGGCCGTGGAGGAGCCCGAGCTGCGCCTTCCTCTGGCCGAACTGGGCATGGTGCAGGGCGTGGCCGTCGACGGCGCCACCGTCGTGGTGCACCTCGCCGCCCCCCTCCCCGGCGACTCCTCGCGGGCGGAGATCCGCCGTCGGGTCGTGGCCGCAGTGGGTGCGGTGGCGGGTATCGACCGGGTCGACGTGGACATCCGCGACATGACCACCGACGAGGTCGTCGGCGTGCGCCCGGGTGCTCAAGGGTGAGGCCGCCGCCCAACCCGCTGCAGGTCGTCGACGCCTCGTCCGCGCAGGGCGACGACCACGGCCACGGGCACCCGCCGGCGCGGCCCAACCCGTTCACCGACTCGCGCACGCGCGTGCTCGCGGTGTCGTCGGGCAAGGGCGGTGTCGGCAAGTCGTCGGTGACCACCAACCTCGCGGTCGCGCTCGCGGCACGCGGCCACGCGGTCGCCGCGGTCGACGCCGACGTGTGGGGCTTCTCGATGCCGCGCATGCTCGGCATCAGCGCGCCGCCCGGATTGATCGACGACGTGATCGTGCCGCCCGAGGCCAACGGCGTGCGCCTCATCTCGATGGGCTTCTTCGCCCGCGAGGACCAGGCCGTCATCTGGCGCGGCCCGATGCTGCACAAGGCGCTCGAGCAGTTCCTCACCGACGTGTACTGGGGCGAGCTCGACTACCTCGTGGTCGACATGCCGCCCGGCACCGGCGACGTGTCGCTGTCGATCGCGCAGTTCCTGCCGCGCGCCGAGGTGATCGTGGTCACCACCCCGCAGCCCGCGGCGCAGCGGGTCGCGCAGCGCGCCGCGGCGATGGCCGAGAAGGTCGACCTCGAGGTCATCGGGGTGATCGAGAACATGTCGTGGTTCACCGGCGACGACGGCAAGCGCTACGAGATCTTCGGCGCGCACGGCGGCGGCCAGCTCGCCGACGAGCTCGGCGTGCCCGCTGCTCGGCCAGATCCCGCTGGTGCCCGAGCTGCGCGAGGGCGGCGACACCGGTCAGCCGATCACGGTGGCCGATCCCGACGGCGAGGTCGCGGGCGTGTTCCGCCACATCGCCGAGCGCCTCGACACCGACCTCGCCCCCCGCCGGATCTACAACCCCGAGCTGCGCATCACCTGAGCCCCGCCCAAGCGAACACGTGTCAGAAATGCCGCCCCCCACCGGCGGAACCGA
>CAWAKX010000006.1:0-151627 GCA_963782705.1 uncultured Actinomycetes bacterium
CCCCCTGGCCGGTTCAGCCGTGGGGGACGACGAAGTCGTCGGGGATGCCGACGGAGATCATGGCGAGCGGCTCGTCGCCCACCTCCCAGCTCCAGTGCCCCTTGGTGTCGGCGTCGTCGGTGATGAGGCAGTCGCCGGCCTCGAGGCGCACCTCGTCACCCGTCGACGTCTTGATCAGGTACGCCCCGCGCAGGACGGCGAGGAACTGGCGGCGCGGCGCGCCGTGGATCCCGGAGTCCTGGAGGGGGTCGACGGTCTCGGCGTAGCCCAGGTCGTACGCCGGGAACTTCGGCAGGACCTTCACCCGGTTCGCCGAGCCTTCGCCCTCGCCCGCGGCGGCGGCGTCGATCAACGTGAGCTCGATCGGCGTGAGCCGCGACTCGCCCTGCTCGTCGCCGTGGAGGTGGTAGATGGTCATCGGACCGCTCCTCAGGCGTCGGCGCGCACGGCGTCGGCGAGCACCGACACCTGGTCGAGCGTCTCGAGGCGCCAGCAGAGGTCGAGCGCGGTCTTGCGCTGACCGTCGTCGAGGATCTGCGCCGCGCACTCGTGGAACTTGGCCTCGAGCTGCTCGTGGCTGAGCGGGTTGGCCGACCGGCCGATGTGCTCGGCGACCGTCTCCTCGAACTCCTCGCCGTTGCGCAGCTTCACCACGACGCGCGCTGCGAGCTGCGGACGGGCGCATGTCGACCTCGACCGGCACCACGGTGACGCGCTGCATGAGGTCCTGGGCCTCGGGGCGCAGCACCTTCTCGTCGGTGTACTGGTGCATCCCGGCCTCGCCGTCGAGCGCGATCGCGACGACGTCGTACTGCACGCTGTACTTGCCCTGCAGCCCGGTCTGCGGCAGGTCGAACGGCAGTGAGTCCATGAGGAAGCCCGGCTGGTGCACCTCGATCGCCTCGATCTCCGCCGGGTCGGTGGGGTGCGCGGCGAGGGCCTGCTGCAGCGCGTCCTGCGCCCAGTGCCCCGCGGCGCACGACGCGTAGAGCTTGATGGTGGAGCCGTTGAGCGCGAGGTCCCAGGTGCCGAGCCCGTCGAGCGCGGTCATCGGGTCGCCGATGTCGCGGGCGAGCATGCGCAGCACACCGTCGTCGCCGTCGAGCACGTGGTCGTTCGCGGTGAAGCCCGCGGCGACGAGCTCCGCGGCCATCACGCCGTGCATCGCACCGTTGCCGGCGACGATCCCCTTGCTGTCGCTGGCCCGGTTCTTCATCATGCCGCTCATGCCGGTGGCCGCGTTGCCGAACGCCAGGCGGACCTGACGCTCGTCGAAGCCCATGAGCACACCGGACGCGGCGGCGATGCCGAGCGCCGACTGGAAGCCCTGGTTGAACCAGCCGAAGTCCATGAGGGTGTTGCGCCCGCCCGCGTTGCAGGGCTTGCACGTCTGGCGGATGATCTCCCACCCCACCATCCACGCCAGCACCATGTCGCGACCCGACGACCCGCACTTCTCCCCCACCGCGAGGGTCGCCGCGGTCAGCGGGTTGGCGGGGTGCATGCCGCCGCCGCCACCCACGTCGTCGTACTCGAGCGCGTGACCGGTGGTCGCGTTCAACAGCGCCGCGAGGTGCGGGGTGGTCTTGAACCCACCGCCCACGATCGAGCTGTCGGGCCGGGCGCCCTGCTCACGCACCCAGCGGGCCATCACCTCACCGGTCGACACCGACATGCCGCCGAGCTGCACCGCGAAGGAGTCGATGACCCGCTCCTTCACCCGCTCCGCGGAGACCTCGGGCAGGTCCTCGTAGCGGGCCGCCACCGCCCATTCGGCCAGTTGCTGCGTGATGGACGGCTCGGTCATCGGTGTCCCCCTGGGTTCGGCGTCGCTCCCCGGACCCTACGCGAACTCGGGACCCGCGGCCTGCCGAGTCGGCGCGGTCGGATCAGCTCGCGCCGCCCTCGAGGCGGGCGATCTCGGCGCGGTCGGCGGCGCCCGGTTGACCGAGGCCCACACCCCGGGGCAGCTCCACGTGCAGGTCCTCGCAATGGTCGACCTCGAGGTGGCCGGTGAGCAGGGTGGCGCCGAGCACGTGCCCGCCGACGGTGCGGTCGTCGGAGAGGTAGTGGAGGTGGTAGCCGGGGACCTCGAGGCCCGCGAGGCCGTCGGGGAAGCGGAAGCCGAGCAACGTGCCCGTGCTCTGCTCGACGTGCCAGGTCGACTGGTGGGCGACCACCTCGGACAGGCGCGGGTAGGGCGGGTGCTGGCGGGCCACCGAACGCAGCTCGAGGTCGGTGAAGGTGCCCCGCACGACGACGGCCGCGACGGGCACGGTGGGGCCGACCACGTCGTCGGCCACGGCGGTGATCCCGGCCAGGTCGAGGGGGCCGGCGAGCGCGACGTCGGCCTGGGCGTGGAACGGCACCACCACGGCGAACGGCGTGCGCGTGGTGAGCGGCTCGCGCCGCACACTGCCGTCGGCCGCCGCGACCCAGGGTTCACCGTCGAGCACCACGAGCTCGCCGTCGAGCTGCTGCACGGTGCCGATGCCGACCGTTCCGAGGCGCAACACCTCGGCAAGCGACGCGTCGCCCTCGTAGCCGCCCTCCATGATCGCGTCGAGGGTGCCGACCTGGATGGCGGTGTGCTCGGCGACGCGGTCGTGGTCGAAGCCCTGACGGTCGAGCGCGCGCAGGTGCAGCGCGCCGATGAAGCGGTCGTCGATGATGTGCGAGGTCACCGGCGGAATCTACCGTCGCCGGTCGGGCTGCTCCGGGAGCAGCTGGCGCACGCGGGTGGCCTGGAGCATCTGGTGGTCGCGCTCCGCGAGGTTGGGCGCGTTGCGAGCCGCGTCGGCGTAGAGGTCGGGCGGCGAGCTCGAGGTCGCCGTTCTTCTCGTGGAGGTAGGCGGCCACCGCGTCGCGTCGCGGGCACGTCGCCGTCGACCTCGGCCAGTGCCGCCAGTCCGGCGCGGCGCCGTCGGCCTCGCCGACCGCGACGGCGCGGTTGAGCCGCACCACCGGCGTGTCGGCGAAGCGCAGCAGCTCGTCGTACCACTCCACGATCTGCACCCAGTCGGTGTCCTCGACGCGCGGCGCGTCGGCGTGGAGCGCGGCGATCGCCGCCTGGGCCTGGTACTCGCCGAGCTCGTCGCGCGCCAGTGCGGCCTGGAGGATCTCGACGCCCTCGGCGATGAGGTCCGTGTCCCATCGGCCGCGGTCCTGCTGCCGCGAGCGGGACGATGCCGCCGTCGGGGCGGGTGCGACTGCGACGCCGCGCGTGGTGCAGGAGCATGAGCGCGAGCAGGCCGTCGACCTCGGCATCGTCGGCCACCGCGGCCAGTTGACGGGTGAGCCGGATCGCTTCGGCCGCGAGGTCGACGTCGCCGGTGTAGCCCTCGTTGAACACGAGGTAGAGGACGCGCATCACGGTGCGCACGTCGCCGGGACGATCGATGCGCGACTGCGCGATCGTGCGCTTGGCCCGGCTGATGCGCTGCGCCATGGTGGGTTCGGGCACGAGGTAGGCCTGCGCGATCTGACGCGTGGTGAGACCGCCGACCGCGCGCAACGTCGAGCGCGACCGCCGACGACGGGCGTGAGGTCGGGATGCGCGCAGAGGAAGTAGAGCTGCAACGTGTCGTCGGCGCTGGGGACCGCGCCCGCTGGCGGTTCGGTGTCGAAGCGGACCTCCCGGTCGTGGCGTGATGCGTCGGACCGGGTCATGTCGAGGAACGCACGCCACGCGACGGTGACGAGCCAGCCCGTCGGGTCGGCGGGCACGTCGTGCTCCCAGGCCGACGAGCGCGCGGATCAGGGCTTCCTGGACCGCGTCCTCGGCCGTCGCGAAGTCGGCACCGCGACGGACGAGGACGCTCAGGACCCGCGGGACGAGCGCTCGTAGCTCGACCGGCTCCACGTCAATGGTTGCACGAGGACGGCGCGGTCATGAAGGGTCGCACCTCGAGCCACTCGTGGATCGGTCGACCCCCGGCACCCGGCGCGGCCGAGAGCTCACCGGCGAGCTCGACCGCCCGCTCGTAGGTGTCGACGTCGATCACCATCCAGCCGGCGACGAGGTCCTTCGTCTCGGCGAACGGGCCGTCGGTGACCGGCGGGCGACCGTCGCCGTCGAAGCGGACCCAGGCGCCGTCGGGCGAGAGGGCCTGGGCGTCGACGAACTCGCCGTCGGCTTCGAGACGGGCGGCGAAGTCGTTCATGAAGCGGATGTGGGCCTCGACCTCGTCGGGCGTCCACTGGTCCATGGGGATGTTGTTCACCGGTGCCGGCGCGCCCCGGTAGTGCTTGAGCAAGAGGTACTTGGCCATGGAGTTCTCCTTCGGCTGACGGCGGCTTCTCCGCCGGGTGTACCCGAGGGACGGAGCCGACTCCCGCTTCTCGACATCGCCGGGAGGAATTTCTCTTGCGGCCGGGCGCTCAGGACGCCCCGGGGACCGTGGGTGCGACCTGCACGTCGGTGACACCGTCGATCGCCGCGTCGACGGTGCGCGTCGCGGTGCGCCCAACGGCGGGCGACCGCCAACGCGACCACGCCCGAGAGCCAGCGCCGACACGGCGCCGATCCCCATGGCCGCGCGCGGGGAGGCGGCGTCGATCACCACGCCCGCGACGAGACCACCGATGGGGCTGGTGCCGATCCACGCGATCTGGAAGATGCTCATCACCCGGCCCTGGAACTCCGGCGCGGATGCCTGCTGGAGCACGCTCTGGACCACTGCGGTGAACATCGCGGAGTTCGCGGCCATCGGCACCGACAGCACGACGAAGACGATCAGACCGGGCGCCAGCGCCGCGGCGGTGATGCACACGGCGAAGGTGAGGGTGATGATCGCCATGGTGCGCACCGTCGGCCGGTAGAGCGACGCGATGACGAGGCCGCCGGTGATCGAACCCAGGGCCGACACCGAGAGCAGGACGCCGAGCGCGGCCGACGACGCGTCGAACTCGAAGCGCACCATCGACGGGAAGATGATCGCGAAGTTGTAGGCGAAGGTCCCGACCACGAACATCACGCCGAGGCCGAGGCGCAACTTGGGTTCGCGCCACGCGTACGCGAGACCGTCGCGCGCGCGGGCGCGGACCTTGCTCGGCGTGCGGGGGAAGAGCTCGGCGGGGCGGATCATCACCACGGCGACGAGCACCGCGGCGAAGGTGGCCGCGTTGAGGAAGAACACCGGCTCGATGCCGACGAGCGCCATGAGGACACCGGCGATGGCCGGACCGACGAGGCGCCCCGAGGCCATGACCGTGCCGGTGAGCCCGACCGCGCTCGGCAGGTCGTCGGGACCGACGAAGGAGTAGTTCATCGCCTGCGCGGCGGGGCGTTCGAACGCGGTGGCGGTGCCCAGCACGAAGGCGAAGCAGTAGACCCAGCCCACCGAGATGTGGCCGGTGGCGGTGAGGAGGCCGAGCGCGATGGCCTGGGCGGCGCCGACACAGGAGGCGATGGCGATGACGCGCCGGTTGTCGACGCGGTCGACGAGGGCGCCGGCCCACGCGCTGAACAACAGGATCGGCAGCATCTGCAGCGCCACCGAGATGCCCAGGGCCTCACCGCTGCCGGTGAGCTCGAGCACGAACCAGTTCTGGGCCACCATCTGCGACCACGAACCGACCGACGAGATCAGCTCGCCGATGAAGAACACGCGGAAGTTGCGCACTCGCAGCGCGCGCGTCGACGCCGCGAACTTTCCCGACCCTTCCTCGTCGCCCGACTTGCGCCAGCGGAAGGGATTGGCGGTCACGTCGTCTCCCCCGGCCCCGCAGGCGCCTTCAGGGTGCAGGCACCCTCCGCCCGCAGCACCCGCGGAAGCTACACCGCGCCCCGGATGCCGGACCGCTCAGCCGGTCGCCAGCGCCGAGTACGAGAGCACGACCGTGACGCCGCGGCACGCGTCCTGGTCGGTGTTCGTCTCGATCATCGAGAACACCGGCCAGTGGCCGATCGGCACGCCGAGGGCGGACAGCGAACGCGTGGCGTTCGCCGGGATGGTGACCGGCTCGAGGAGCCCGTGCGTGATCGCGAAGTTCCCGACCGCCGGGCAGCCTGCCTGACCGGTGCTGATCACCACGGTCACCCCACCCGCCGGGATGGTGATGGGCAGGTTGCGGGGATTCGTCACGACGAGGTCGAGCGGGTAGGCCCCGCCCGGGAGGACGGGCACCGTCACGTCACCCGAGATGGTGAACGTCCCGGACGGGATCGTCGACGTCGGTGGCGCGGGCGTGGGGGTCGCAGGCGTCACGATCGCGGCCGCGCCACGCGGGGCGACGGTGGTGCTCGGCGCGGCCGGCGGGCCCGGCTCGGGGAGCGTGACAGTGAAGGTCAGGGTGAGAGTCCGGCCGTCGACCACCGCCCGCACGGTGAGGGTGTAGACGCCGCGCGCCGACGTCGGGACGAACAGCGACGACGTCGCGACGCCGTCGTCGTCGGTGAGCACGCGGCACTGCTGCGGCGTGGGGTTCCCGCGCGGGCAGGGGGCGAAGGCGCCGGCTGCCGTTCCCCGCCGCACCGACGCGAACACCGCACGCGACGGCTCTCCCGAGCGAAGGTTGGCGGAGCGATGGTTGGCGGCGCGGACCTCGCCCACTGCGAACGTCACCGGAGCGCCGACCACCGGGTCGCCCCGGGCGTCGGTGATCCGGACCCGGAACCGCGTCCCCGCCGGCGAATCGAAGACCGGCGATCCTGCATCGGTGCCGTCCGGGCGCACCGCGATCCCGTCGAGCGTGGTGGTCGAGGTGGTCGGCGGGCGGCGGTGCGTCGAGTCGGAGAGGCGCGGCACGACCATCGCGACGGCCACGAGCGCGGCGGCGCCCGCCAGCACGAACGGCAGTCGGTGTCGACGTCGTTCCCGTTCCGCGTCGTTGGTCATCGGACCTGCTCCTGACGTGTCCCGCAACGCCGATCAGTGGCGGACCGGCCGGACCCGGAGCGCTGCTCCGTCGGTCCGGCCGGTCGTCGGGTGGTCAGTCGTCGCTCCTCACGGAGCCGCGCTCAGCCTGCCGCCGCCACCGACATGGTCACGTCGGGGGTGATGTTCTTGCAGGCGTCCTGGTTGACCGTGGTGCTGTTGTCCATGGTGACGTCGACCGTGTAGTCCTGGCTCGCACCGGAGGCCAGGTCGATCGGGTAGGACGGGCTGCCCACGGCCGCCGGAGTGGCGGCGTGGAACCACGAGGCGAGGCAGCCGGTGACGGCGCTGCCGCCCGACTTCACCAACGCCGGCGTGCCGCCGTCGTTCACGATCGCCGAGGTGACCTTGCCGGCGCTCGCGATCGCCTGGTGACCGGAGCTCGCGTTGGTCACGGTGTAGGTCACCACCGACGTGCCCGCGCCGGGAAGCATCGTGCCGGAGTAGCTGCCGCTCTGGGCGACGGTCCATCCGGTCGAGGTCCCGACCTTCGCGGTTCCGGTGCCGGATCCCGAGTCGGTGAAGTACGCGAAGGCGAGCCCGGCGACGCCCGCGGCGATGACCACGGTCGCCAGGATCACCACGATCTTCTTGCCCATGTGTCGCTTCACGGCCCCGCTCCTTTGCCTCTGTCCTTCCGAACGGCTGGCCGGGAAGTCCCCAGTCGGTCGCTGCCATTCACACGACGCGACGACCTCGCCGCGACGCGTCGGAGTCGAAGCGTCCGCCTCGGCTCGCGATCTTCGGACCTGTGCTCACACTCGAAGTTTCGGCCCGGTGCGCGACCCCCAATAGAGCCGAAAGTCCGCGCGCTCCGTGCACGAGTCGACGCTCGACGCGTTCACTTCCGCGCGGCCGGGGCGACGTCGGCCCACGCCGGCGCGCGTGTGCTCCAGGCCAGCGAATTCAGCCCCGTGGCGCCGTGCCGGGCGCCGCCGCACTGGACTCCCGGGGCGCCGGTCGCGTACGCCCAGCGGCCCACGCCGGCGCCGTACGTGGACGCGTAGCGGCAGACCCCCCGGCCCCCCTCGGCCTCCGTGTCGTACACGCCGAACGCGAACATCGGCCCGCCGGAGACGAGCACCGCCACCTGCGCGTCCGAGCGCGTCGCCGAGGCCGGCGTGGTGTTGGCGTCGACGACGCGGGCACCGGGCACCGCCGACGCCACGACCTCGGTCATCGCGGCCGACGAGCCGAAGTCCATCCCGTGCTCGGCGATGTACCCGTCGACCGCCCCCTTGACCTTCCCGGCGACCGTCGCGCCCCGCGCCTGGCCCCCGTCCGATCCGCACGAGGCGAGCAGCGCGGCCGCGACGACGAGGACGACCACGAGCGCGCCGAGGGCGACCATGGTGCGACGCGCGGCGAAGGAGAGGCGTCGGCGGCTCATGATGCGGTGATCGTCCCGCTCGTGACGGTGGTGAGGCCGGAGCTCTGGATCCTGAGCTGGAAGGTGCCGGCCAGCGAGTAGCTCACCGACCAGGAGACCACGCCGTTGACGACCGTCTTCGAACCGCCGCCCGAGAGGGTGCCGCTGCCGCTGGAGAGGCTCAGCGTGATGGTCGTGCTGCTGTTGGTGGTGAGGACGTTGCCGTACGTGTCCTTCAGGGTCGCGGTCACCGTGAACGGCACGCCGTGCACGACCGTGCTCGGCGGCGCCGGGGTGAAGGAGATCGAGGCGGCGGCGCCCGGGGTGATGTTGAAGGTCGAGGACACCGCGCCGGTCAGCGCACCGCTCGTGGCGGTCAGTGTGTACCCGGTGCCGGTGACGCGGATCGAGCAGCCGGTGAAGTTGGCGACACCCGAGACGGCCGCCACGCCGAGGGTGCTCGTGCAGGCGAGGGTCCCCGGCCCACCGGTCGCCGGGGTGCCACCGGTGACGGCGATGGTCACGGTGGACGTGGCGGTCGTCACGGTGTTGCCGCCCGCGTCCTGGATCGCGATCTTCGGCGCGAACGTGCCGGTCGCGGCGGTGGTGACGGGCTGCGTGGTGAACCCGAGCTTCACGGCAGGACCGACGGTGATGTTGAACGACGAGGACGTGGCCGCCGTCAGCGCACCGTCGGTCGCGGCGACCGTGTAGCCGGTCCCGATCTTGTTGATGGAACACCCGGCGAACGTGGCGACGCCGGCGACTGCGGTCACCGGGTTGGTCGGGCAGCTGAGGGTGCCCGACCCCGGGTTGGTCCCGATCGCCAGCGTCACGCTCGACGTGTCGGTCGTGACCGTGTTGCCGGCGGAGTCCTGCACCGTCACCACCGGCTGCACCGACCATGCCGTGCCACCGGTGCCACCCGTCGTCTGGGTGCTGAACGCCAGCTTGGCCGGGGGTCCCGCCGTGATGTCGAACGACGACGAAGTCGCCGCGGTGAGCGCGCCGTCGGTCGCGCGCAGCGTGTAGCCGGTCCCGACCTTGTTGATCCTGCACCCGGCGAACGTGGCGACGCCGGCGACGGCGGTCACCGGGTTGGTCGTGCAGGTCAACGTGCCGGATCCGGGGTTGTTCAGGATCGCGAGCGTCACGCTCGAGGTGTTGCCCGTGACGGTGTTGCCCAGCGAGTCCTGGATCGCGACGACGGGCTGCACGGTCCACGCGGTGGAGACGACCCCACCCCCGGGCTGGGTGACGAACCCGACCTGGGACGCTGCGCCGGCATTGACGTCGAACGACGACGACGTGGCCGATGCGTACGGGTGGCCGGGCGCCGTTGGCGAGGTGTCGTTGGCCGTGAGGGTGTAGCCGGTGCCGCTGCGGTTCAGGGACAGCGACGACCACGTGGCGATTCCGTTGACGACGGTGACCTCCGCACCACCCGTCAACGTGGCGCCACCTGGGTTCGCCCCGAACGCCAGCGTGATCTTCGTCGAGTTGTCGCGCGTCGGCGATGTTCCCGTTGGCGTCCTCGACCGCGACGACGACGGCGGGCGCGAGGTTGGCGCCGGCGGTCGCCGTGGTCGGCTGGGTCGTGAACACCAGCTTGGTCGCGAGGAAGTAGTTGAAGGGCACCGAGGCCGACGACGCCGTGTTGCCAGCAGAGTCGGTCGCGACCGCGACGACGGAGTACGAGTGGTTGCTGGTGAGGCTTCCTCCGGCAAGCCCGTAGCTCCAGGACGTCGAACCCGTCGCCACGACGGTGGTCGTGGTGCCCTGCCACGCGAGGCCGTTCCACCAGGTGGTGTTCGTGGTGTCGGCGATCGTCAGGGCCACGCGCGAGATCGTGGTGCCGGACGCGTTCGCGGCGGCGGTGCCGGTGATGGTGCCGGTCCAGTTGGTGCCGTAGGTGGCGGCGTTGACCGGGGAGGTGACCGCCGCGCTCGGCGCGGTCGTGTCGTAGACGAACGTCGACGCCGCACTCGTCGTCGTGTTCGCACCCGAATCGATCGTCGCGACCGTGACGCTGTAGCAGTGCCCCGACACCAACTTCCCCGCCGCCAACGGAGACGTCCACGCCGACGTCGACCCCGCCGTCGCGAGGTAGTACGCACCCGAACCGGACACGAAACTCGAACCGTTGTAGTGCGTCCCCGCCGTCGTGTCGATGATCGACACACCACTCCCCGCGCTGAGCGTCCCACCCGACGCCACCGACACCGGAACCGTCAACGTCCCGTGCGCCGCCGCGTTCCCCGCCAACGTCCCCGTCCAGTTCGCGCCGTAGGTCCGACCCGACACCGGGTAATCGACGTTGTTCGTCGGCGCAGTCGCGTCATACGTGAACGTGATCGACGGACTGATCCCGACGTTGCCACCCGAATCCGTCGACGTCGCCGTCACCGTGTACGACAGACCACTCGCCAACTTCGACGACGACAACGCCAACGACCACGAACCCGCACCACTCGTCGCCAACGCCACCGGCGACTGCGTCGTCGTGAAATCAGTCCCGTTGTAGTAGTACCCCAAGCTGTTCGTGATCGTCACCGACGTCGAACCCGACGGCATCGTCAACGAACCCGACGCGGTCGCCGTCCCCCCGACCACCCCCGCCCAGTTCGCCCCATACGTCGTCGCCGCCACCGGCGCCGTCACCGCCACCACCGGCACCGTCGTGTTGTACGTGAACACCACCGACGCACTCGTCGTCGCATTCCCCGCCGGAATCGATGGTCTTCAGGGTGACGCCGTAGGAGTGCCCCGACGCGAGTTGCGCGCCCGCGAGCGGGAAGGTCCACGCGGACGTCGACCCGGCCGTCGCGAGGTAGTAGGCGCCCGAGCCGGACACGAAGCTCGAGCCGTTGTAGTGCGTCCCCGCGGTCGCGTCGACGATCGACACGCCGCTCCCCGCCGTCAACGTGCCGCCCGACGCCGCCGACACCGGGATGGTCAACGTGCCGTTGCGCGGCGGCGGTGCCGGTGATGGTGCCGGTCCAGTTGGTGCCGTAGGTGGCGGCGTTGACCGGGGAGGTGACCGCCGCGCTCGGCGCGGTCGTGTCGTAGACGAACGTCGACGCCGCACTCGTCGTCGTGTTCGCACCCGAATCGATCGTCGCGACCGTGACGCTGTAGCTGTGCCCCGACACCAACTTCCCCGCCGCCAACGGAGACGTCCACGCCGACGTCGACCCCGCCGTCGCGAGGTAGTACGCACCCGAACCGGACACGAAACTCGAACCGTTGTAGTGCGTCCCCGCCGTCGTGTCGATGATCGACACACCACTCCCCGCGCGTGAGCGTCCCACCCGACGCCACCGACACCGGAACCGTCAACGTCCCGTGCGCCGCCGCGTTCCCCGCCAACGTCCCCGTCCAGTTCGCGCCGTAGGTCCGACCCGACACCGGGTAATCGACGTTGTTCGTCGGCGCAGTCGCGTCATACGTGAACGTGATCGACGGACTGATCCCGACGTTGCCACCCGAATCCGTCGACGTCGCCGTCACCGTGTACGACAGACCACTCGCCAACTTCGACGACGACAACGCCAACGACCACGAACCCGCACCACTCGTCGCCAACGCCACCGGCGACTGCGTCGTCGTGAAATCAGTCCCGTTGTAGTAGTACCCCAAGCTGTTCGTGATCGTCACCGACGTCGAACCCGACGGCATCGTCAACGAACCCGACGCGGTCGCCGTCCCCCCGACCACCCCCGCCCAGTTCGCCCCATACGTCGTCGCCGCCACCGGCGCCGTCACCGCCACCACCGGCACCGTCGTGTTGTACGTGAACACCACCGACGCACTCGTCGCCGCATTCCCCACCGAATCGATCGCCGTGGCCGACACCGTGTACCCGTGGCCACTGGTGAGCTCCGCGACGGTGAGCGGCGGGTAGGTCCAGGAGCCACCCGTGACGGTGGTCGGCACCTGCACGGCCGACGACTGACTGAAGAGGAAGCCGTTCCACCAGAGCCCGGTGGTCGTGTCGCGGATCGTGAGGTCGACGTGAGCCAGCGTCCCCGTGTTGGCGGAGACGGTCCCCGCGACCGGACCCGTCCAGTTGATGCCGTACACCGTGCCGGTGACGGGGTAGGTCACCGACACTGTCGGTGCCGTCGTGTCGTAGGTCCACGTCGCCGTCGGGCTGGTCGCGACGTTCGCATGGTCGTCCGTCGCGGTCGCCCAGACGCTGTAGGACTCACCGGAGTCCAGGTGCGACTTCGCGAACGTGTACGACCATTCCGTGGTGCCCGACGTCACCGGCACCGTGGTCGCGCCCGACTGCCAGGTCGTGCCGTTCCAGTACCACGAGTCGGAGGTCCGCCGGATCGTCAGCACCACCGAGGCGATCGATCCGTTCGTCGGGTGGGCGAAGCCGGTGATCGCGCCGGCCCAGCTGCCGTCGGTGACGAGCCCGCCGCCGTAGGTGGTTCCGTTCACCGGGTCGGTGACCGAGGCGCCCGGGCGGCGTGGTCGAGATGGTCCACGTGGTGACGGTGGAACTGTCAGTGTTGGCGAGGTCGTCGGTGACGGTGGGCGTCACGCGGTAGTCGTGCGTCCCTTCCAGCACGGCGAGCGGCAACGCGTAGGACCAACTGGTGGTGCCGCTCGCGGCGACCGCGGTGGCCGTCGAAGACCACGTCGTACCGGTCCACCACGTCGACGCGGTCGTGTCCTCGATCGCGAGCGCGACCGAAGTGATGGTCAGGCCCGAACCGGCCGCGGCCGTACCGGAGATCGTGCCCGGCCAGTCGTTGCCATACACGGCCTCGTCGGTGGGGACCGTGACCGTCGACGACGGCGGCGTACCGTCGAAGGCGAAGGTGAGCGCCGCGCTCGTGGTCGAGTTCCCCGCGGAGTCGATCGACTGCACGACGGCCGAGTAGCCGTGACCCGTCGTGAGCTCGCCCGCCGCCAGCGCGTAACTCCATGCGGTGGTGCCGCTGACCTCGCTGTAGTAGAGCGATGCGCCGGCGACGAACGCCGAGCCGTTCCAATGCTTGTTCGCGGTCGTGTCGACGATCGAGATGCCGCTGCCCGCGGTGAGCGTGCCGCCCGTGGCCGACGACGCCGGGATGGTGACGGGCCCGTGGCCCGCGGCGTTGCCGCTGAAGACGCCGGACCAGTTGCCGCCGTAGGTCACGCCACCCACCGGGTAGTCGAAGCCGTTGGTCGGCGGGATCCCGCTGTAGTCGAAGTCGACCGGCGTGCTCTCGCCGGTGTTGCCGATGATCCCGGTCGTCTCCGAGATGACCCGGTAGCTGTGCTCGGCAACGAGGCGCGACGCGGGGAACGAGAGGCTCCACGACGTCGACCCGGTGGTCGCGACCCACACGGGGTCCTGCGTGGTGGTGAAGTCCGTGCCGTTCCAGAAGTACCCGGTCCCGACGTCCTCGATCGTTACGACCGTGCCCCCCTCGGGGATTGCGCCGCCGATGGCGGGCGCCGACGCGGTGCCGGTGATCGATCCGCTCCAGTTCGCCCCGTAGGTGACGCCGTCGACGGGGCTCGTGACCGTCGAGATCGGCGGCGTCGTGTCGTAGGTGAACGTGTTCGTCGCCGTCGTCGAGGAGTTCGCGCCGGTGTCGGTCGCGGTCGCCGTCACCGTGTAGGTGTGCGTGCTCGTGAGCTCGCCCGCTGCCAACCCGTAGCTCCACGACGCTGTCGTCGGCGCCTCCACGTCCACCGCCGTCGGCTGCCACGTCACCCCGTTCCAGTAGGAGTCGGCGGTGACGTCGTAGACGGTGAGGTCCACGTCGGTGATGCTCAGCCCCGACGCCGCCGACACGGTGCCCGTCACCGCGCCGGGCCAGTTCCCGCCGAAGTGGGAGCCGTTCGCGGGTGCGGTGATCGCGATCGACGGCGCGGTGGTGTCGTAGCCCCACGTGACCGTCGTGCTGTCCATCGAGTTCGTCGCGCTGTCGACCGCCCGGGCGATCACGGTGTACGAGTCGCCGGAGCTCAGCGATCCTGCGCTCATCGTGAGGGACCACTGCATGAGCCCCGACGTCACCGGCACGAACGTCTGCGACGATGCCGCGAAGTCCGAGCCGTCCCACCACAGCCCCGTCGTGGTGTCCCGCACCGCCACGGTCACGGAATCGAGGACGAGGGTGAAGTCGGGATCGGCGGCCGCGGTGCCCGTGATGACCCCGGCCCAGTTCGCGCCGAAGATGCGACCGTCGGTCGGGCTGGTCACCGCCACGTCGGGCGGCGTCAGGTCGAAGTCGAACGAGACCGGCGTGCTGAAGCCGACGTTCGCCATCGAGCACGTGGTCCGGGCGATGACGCGGTACGTGTGGTCGGACTCGAGGTTCGTCGCGGGGAACGCCACGGACCACGACGTCGATCCGGCGGTGGGGATCCACACCGGATTCTGAGTCGTCGTGAAGTCGGTGCCGTTCCAGAAGTACCCGGAGCCGACGTCCTCGATCGAGATGACGGTGCCACCTTCGGGGAGCACGCCGCCGTCGGTCGCGGCGGCCGTCCCGCTGATCGACCCCGCCCAGTTGGCGCCGTAGGTCGCGGCCGCCGCCGGTGTCGTGACGACCGAGAGCGGCAGGCTCGTGTCGTAGGAGAAGGCGACGGGCGCCGTGGTCGAGAAGTTCGCTCCGGTGTCCGTCGCCGTCGCCGTGAGCGTGTAGAAGTGCTTGGTCGTGAGCTCGCCGCCCGCCAACGCGTAGCTCCACGACGCCGTCGTCGACGCCTCCACCTCCACCGCCGTCGGCTGCCACGTCACCCCGTTCCAGTAGGAGTTGGCGGTGACGTCGTAGACGGTGAGGTCGACGTCGTCGATCGTGAGTCCCGGCGCCGCCGACACCGTGCCGGTGACGACACCCGGCCAGTCGGCGCCGAACGGGGTCCCGTCCATGGGCGAGGTGATCGCGATCGCAGGAGGCGTCGTGTCGTACGTCCACGCGACCGTCGGGCCGACGGACACGTTGCCCAGGTCGTCGGTCGACCGCATGTGCATCGCGTAGCCGTGCGTGGTGACGAGGTCACCGGCCGACAACGGGAAGGTCCACACCGTCGTCCCGGCGACGGGCGCGAACACCGGCGTCGACGACGAGAAGTCGGTGCCCGCCCACCACTGCCCGGTCGTCGTGTCCTCGAGGGCGATCTCGACGCTCGCCACCGCGCTGAGCGGGTCCGCCGCGGCACCACTGAGCACACCGCTGTAGTTGACGCCGTACACGGCCCCGGCCACCGGGTAGTCGACGGTGACCACCGGCCCGGTGGTGTCGACGGTGACGCCGGGGCTCGGGTCACTCGCCGCACCGACCCACGCGGTCCCGAAGGTGGGGGCGTCGGTGTAGACCCAGCGGCCGTCGGGCACGCCCGACTCGGTGCAGACGACCGTGCCGGTGCCGGTGCACGCGGCGGTGACGGTGGTGGCGGCGCCGCCGGATTCGGGCACCCGCCGGAGCACCGTCTGCGTCGCCGGGACGCTGGTGCCGCCGCTCGTCACCGCCTGCGCGAACGACACCGTCACCGTGTTCGAGTTCGGCCAGGGCCCCACGACGGCGCTCGACGGCGGCTGCCCCTTCGGCAGGCCGTCGGCGACCGCAGTTGCGGGATTGGAGGAGCTGCCCCCGGTCCAGAAGGCGAGCGCCACCGAACCGAGCACCACCGCGAGGGCGGCGACGAGCAGCAGGCTCAGGCCCGCAGCGCGCGAGCGCGACGCCGCCCGATCGTGTGCTTCCGGACCGGTACGGCGACTCATGGCGATCGCACACTGACGTGGACGGGAATGTGGAACGTCGCGCCCTGGCAACCGTTCGCGGCCGACGCGCCCATGCTGACCGCGGCCGGGCCGACCTCGACCGCCTGGTCGACCGCATTGGCGAGCACGCCGATCTCGAGGCCGGTCTGGTCGGCGAACGTGACGTGTGCATTCGTCGCGTCACACCCGGCACCGCCGGAGACGGTGATGTCGCCGTCCTGCACGACCCCGGTGATGACGACGTCGAAGTGGTTGGGGTTGGTGACGTGGAACGCGGCGGCGGCTTGCGCACCGGGCAGGAGCATCGAGGTCGGTGCGGCCGCCGAGCTCGTCACGACGACGGCCTCGACCGAACCGGTCGAGGCCGATCCCGTTCCCTCGGCAGAATCGGTCCAGTACGCGTACCCGGCGGCGGAGAGCGCGAGGACGGCTGCCGCGGCAGCGGCCAGTGCAACCGAACTGGCGATGGGGCGTCGAAACATGATCGACCTGCCGCGGCCCGGAGACCCTCTTGTCACGGAGGTTGTGTCAGCGAGTGGTTCCGAACCGCCTTCACCTCGGGATCGTCGGACGAATTCTCACGCTGCGCGCGTGGCTCGGCACACTTCGTAGGCGCTTCACGTATCGACGGCTGACGTTCGGCCATCAGAGGCCAAAGGCACGAATGCGACACCCCCTGGTACGTTCTCGCCGACGCCTGGAGGTGACTGCGATGGCGGTGCACGATCTGGAACCGACGTCGAGGTCGCGCTCGCAGCAGATTCGGGAATCGCTGGGGCACCCGGTGATCGACTGCGACGGTCACATGGTCGGCCTCATGCCCGTGCTGCTCGAGTTCCTCCGTGAGGTCGGCGGTGGAGATGTCGTCGATCGCTTCACCGCACAGGGCAGCTACCGCTTCGTGGTGGAACAGGAGGTCGTCGGATCGACGCTGGTCCAGCGTCGTTACGACTGGAGGGCCTACGACGCGTGGTGGGCGTCGACTGCCCGAACCTTCGACCGCGCGACCGTGATGCTCCCCGGCCTGCTCGAGGACCGCATGGGGGAACTGGGATTCGACTACTCGATCCTCTTCCCGAGCGAGACCGGGATCGTCCAGAGCGAGCGCCGACGACGACGTTCGCCAGGCCGGGTGTCGCGCGCACAACATGATGATGGCGGAGCTGTTCGGGAATCACCGGCGGTGGATGACACCAGTTGCGATCATCCCCATGCACACTCCCGCGGAGGCGATCGCCGAACTGGAGTACGCGGTCGGCGAGCTCGGCTTGAAGACGGTCAAGCTCGGCGGTCCGCCCGCGCGCGATCCCGCGATTCGAAGCCGAACTCCCGGCCGCCGCCCCTCACGTCACCCGCTCGGACGTGTTCGGCATCGACAGCGCCTACGACTACGACCCGGTCTGGGCGCGTTGTCGTGACCTCGGGGTGGCGCCACTCTTCCACTTCAAGGAACGCCGCTCGTCCATCTCGAGCTACGTCTACAACCACGTCGGCGCGTTCGCCGCAGGCAACGAGGCAGTCTGCAAGGCGCTGTTCCTCGGCGGAGTGACCCGCCGCTTTCCCGACGTCAACTTCGGATTCCTCGAGGGTGGCGTCGCCTGGGCCTGCAGCCTCTTCGCCGATCTGAT
This sequence comes from uncultured Actinomycetes bacterium, assembly GCA_963782705.1. Taxonomy (GTDB): domain Bacteria; phylum Actinomycetota; class Acidimicrobiia; order IMCC26256; family DASPTH01; genus CAVRGQ01. The sequence goes on from CAWAKX010000006.1 coordinate 17,608, forward strand.
CTCGCACTGGGAGAAGCGGGGCGCTCATGCCATCGATCTGCTCGACCCCGACAACGTCGATGTCGACGCGGTTTTGGCGTTCGTCGAACGCTACGGCGAAGAACGCCAGCTGCGTCACCGCGACGCCATCGACCGCTCTCTCAGGCTCCCGGTGCCGAGGCCCGAGTTCGTCGACGAGTTCGCCGCGTGCGGCATCACAGCACGCGAAGACTTCTTCGAACTGTTCGTCCCGCGCTTCTTCTTCGGGTGCGAGGCCGACACGACGCTGAACTCCGTCGCCTTCGACCGGAAGATCAACCCATTCGGCGCGCAGCTCCAGGCCATGCTGGGTTCCGACATCGGCCACTGGGACGTCCCCGACCTGCGTGACGTCGTCGAGGAGGCCTACGAGCTCGTGGAGCACGGCCTGATGTCCGACACCGAATTCCGTGCCTTCACCTTCGAGAACGCGGTTCGGCTCCACGGCGGCATGGACTCCGCGTTCTTCGCCGGCACGACCGTCGAGAAGAAGGCCGGCGAGGTGCTCACGAACGACGCGGCTCCCGCGAGCTGACCGGCCGTGACACCCGAATTGGTCGTCTAGGGTCGGGCGTACGCAGCACGGCCTCTCGCCGCGCCCACCGGCAGCGACTCCGGGCCGACGACGAGACGAATCGACGGGGGGACGGCAGTGGCCCACGACCTGGTCATCCGCGGCGGCACCGTGATCGACGGCTCCGGTGCCCCCGCGCGCCGCGCCGACGTCGGCATCGACGATGGCGTGATCACCGCCGTCGGCGAGCTCGACGAGGGTGGGCGCGAGGAGATCGACGCCGAGGGCCACGTGGTCGCACCCGGGTTCGTCGACTCGCACACCCACATGGACGCCCAGGTGTTCTGGGACCAGCCGGGCACGCCGTCGTGCTGGCACGGTGTGACGACCGTCGTCATGGGGAACTGTGGCTTCACGCTCGCGCCGTCGCGGCCCGACGAGGAGGCGCTGGTGGTGCGCAACCTCGAACGAGCGGAGGACATCTCGGCGGCGGCGATGGCCGCGGGCATCGACTGGACGTGGTCGACGTTCGCCGAATACCTCGACGCGGTCGACGCGACCCCCAAGGGCATCAACTACGCGGGTTCGATCGGTCATTCGGCGCTGCGCACGTGGGCCATGGGCGAACGCGCGTTCACCGAGACCGCGAGCCCCGAGGATCTCGAGACGATGAAGCGAGAGCTCGACGACGCGTTGGACGCCGGCGCGGTCGGGTTCAGCACGTCACGCAGCACCTCGCACCGGACCTCCGACGACCGTCCGGTCGCGTCGCGTCAGGCCTCGTGGGACGAGGTCGTGGCGCTCGTCGAACACGTGGCCCGCCACGGGCGCGGCGGATTCCAGCTCGCGCCCGAACCCGGGGTCGGCCCGAGCGGCGAGCCGAACGACTTCGACCGTCGCCTGCAGCAGCTCGCGCTCTCCACGGGCGTCCCGGTGATCTACGGCGTGATCGGCGGCCTCGGTACCGACCTCATCGACGACACCGTCGCGCGTGGTGGTCGGATGTACGGGCTCACCCACTGCCGGGGTGTGAGCGAGGCGCAGTCGTTCCAGACCACGCTCGTGTTCGACCGCCTGCCCGAGTGGCAGGAGTTCCGCAGCCGGCCCCTCGAGGAGCAGGGCGCGCTCCTCCGCGACCCGGAGGTGCGGGCGCGCCTCGTGCACGCCGCGCGGCAGGGCGACTACGGCAACCACCTGGGCCCTGCTTCCCGGCCCAACTTCGAGCTGATGCAGGTGATGCTCTCACCCGACCGGCCGAACCCGACCGTGGCGCAGCTCGCGGCGGAGCGGGGCGTCGATCCCGTCGACGCGATGATCGATCTCGCGCTCGAGCACGACTTCGAGCTCTTCTTCCTGCAGTACTTCGCCGAGCGCGACGACGACGCGGTCCTCGCGATGCTGCGGAACCCCAACACCGCGATGACCTTCTCCGACGCCGGCGCGCACGTGAGCCAGATCATCGACTCGTCGATCCAGTCGTACCTCCTCGCCTACTGGGTGCGCGAGCGTCAGGCCCTCACCCTGGAGGAGGCGGTGCAGATGATGACGAGCCGCTCGGCACGGATCTGGGGACTCGACGATCGCGGGTTTCTGCGCGAGGGATACGCGGCCGACGTCACCATCTTCGATCCCGACACCGTCGGGCCGGTGATGCCCGAGCTCGTGCACGACCTTCCCGGGGGTGCGCGTCGCCTGGCGCTGCGCGGCGAGGGGTACCGCGCGGTGGTCGTCAACGGCGAGGTGCTGATGCGTGACGGCGAGGCGACCGAGGCGCGACCCGGTCGCCTGTTGCGCGCCCATTGAGCAGCGACCGAGCACCGGCTGAGCCGGGCCTGATCCACACGAAGTGCACCATCGGCTGAAGGACTGGAAGCGATGAGTACAGGAAGCACGGCGGTCGGCATGGTCTCGGCGGATTCTCACGTCGTCGAGAATCCCTCGCTCTGGCAGGGGCTCGTGCCCGAGGACCGTTGGGGTGACCTCACGACCGCGTTCGCCGGCAAGCCCGGCGCGTACGATGCCGAGGCCCGCCTGGAGGAGATGGGCGCCGACGGCGTCGTCGCCGAGGTGCTCTACCCGTCACTGGCGATGAAGCTGTTCACGTTGGACGCCGACGTGCAAGCCGAGTGCTTCCGCCGCTACAACGAGTGGCTCGCCGCCTTCTGCGCAGTCAGCCCCTCACGGCTCGTGGGCGTGGGCCTCGTGCCCACCTACGACATCGACCGCGCGGTCGAGGAGGTGCGCTGGTGTGACGAGCACGGGCTCCGGGGCGTGATGATCTGGCAGAGCCCCCACCCCGATCTGCCGTTCACGGGCATGCACTACGAGCCGTTCTGGGCCGAGTGCGCGACGCGTGGCCTGCCGGTGAGCCTGCACGCGATCACCGGGTTCGACCACAGCCAGGAGCTGTTCGCCCGCATGGCCGCGAGCGACCTGGAGTACGGCGTCGACTTCTACCGGGTCACCAACTTCTGCCTCACCACTGTGCTCGACTCCCTGCTCGACATCATCTTCGCGGGAGTCCTCGACCGCCATCCCGGTGCGCGCGTGGTGCTGGTCGAGAACGAGGTCAATTGGTTGCCCTTCATCCTCGACCAGTGGGACTTCTTCTACGGGCGCTTCCGCTCCGAGGGGCTCCCACTCAAGCGACGCCCGTCGGAGGCGTTCCGGGCCCAGGTGTTCGCGACCTACCTGCAGGACGGGAACGTCGCGCACACCGTCGCCCAGCTCGGGGCGGGGAACTTCATGTGGTCGAACGACTACCCCCACGACATGTCGACATGGCCGAACTCGCGCGAGATGATCGCGGAGCGGTTGGCCGGACTCGGCGACGGCGAGCGTGCCGCCCTGCTCGGCGGCACCGCCCGCCGCGCTCTACGGCATCGACGAGGCCTGACCGTTCGGCGTCACGCGAGCGGCAGCGGTGACGTGTGGTCGTCGAGCGGCAGGCTGCCGGCGGTGTTCGCACGAACCAGGCTCTCGGTGAGCTCGGCCGCGCCGCGGAGGGTCGTGGCGAAGGCCGTGTCGGCCGCGTCGCGACCCGTCGCGATCCGCACCAGCGTGGATCGAGGGGCCAGGCGGGTGGGGTCGACCACCTGCCAACCGTCGAGCGTGAGGACCTCGACCACGGCATGGAAGTCCATCGGCGACAGCCCCGGTGCGTACACCGCCGCGAGGCGCGCGGGAACACCGAGCGCGCGGCACAGCGAGAGGGTGAGGTGCGCGTAGTCCCGACAGACGCCGGCGCCCGACACCAGGAAGTCCACCGCAGTGTCGAGTGGCCCGGTGCTGCCGGGGACGTAGGCGAAGCGTTCGAACACCCACGACGCAACCTCCAGGGCAACGTCGTACGGAGCTCGAGCACCCGAGTCCGGAAACTCAACGGCGGCGAATCCCGCCAGCGCGTCGGACGGGCAGTAGCGGCTCTGGCGCAAGGCGACGACCGCGTCGACGCGCGCGCGGTCGTCGGCGGGATCGATCGCGCTCCGATTCGTCGTCCCCGTCGCGGGCCAGAGGCTGGCGTCGTAGCGGATCGAGAGCCGTCCCGGATGCGCAGTCACGAGATGGGTGCGGCCACCGTGCTCGTCACGGAGCTCCTGGACCGAGTCGAGCACCCGGCCCGACGCGTCGAGCGCTTCGAACTCCTCGGCCACGACCGTCCCGGCGGTCGTCGCCACCGCGAGCTGCAGCGCGACCAGCGCCTCGTCGGTGACCTCGAACGTGAGCTCACAGCCGACCCGTCGAAGCGCGCCGGTCGATGCCGTTCCTTCCGTGCTGCCTGCGTCGCTCACGAGGCGTGGCACCTCCTTGTCCATCGCGTCGGAAAGTCGGGCGTCAGCGGCACGAAGGAGCAAGGGCTTCGTGAACCACACGAGGCCCCGGCGCGAACCGAAGCCTCGTGAGGTCGTTCGTGGGGGCCGCAGCACGCGACCCGTGGAGTCAGATCCCGAGGATCTGGGCCTTCTTGGCCGCGAACTCCTCGTCGGTGAGGATGCCCTGGGTGTGGAGCTGCGCGAGCTGCGTGAGCTCGGCGTTCATGTCGGGTGCCGCCGCGGCCGGCGCCTGAGCGGGCACCTCCACGTACTGCACCTCCGGCTGCGCCGCGGCCTGCGCCTCCGCATCCTGCGCCGCGTACTTCTGCTGCTGGTGGTGCTGGACCGAACCCGACACCACCGCGGCGGTGCCGACGACTGCCGCGGTCCGCATGATCGGACGTCCTCGTCGAAGCATGGTGATTCCCTTCCAATCGATTCGTGGCTCGTACGTGCGTGCTTGGGTGGTTCAGCCCGCGAGGACTTCGTCGATGGCTTCCTTGGGAATCCGGATCGCCGCGACGAGCTCGCCGCCGGAGTCGAGCACCGCGTCGCGGAACTTGGTGGCCCACACGTGCTCGAAGAGCAGGATCGCGCCCGAGGAGTTGGGCGCGAGGCTCGCGCCGAGGTCTTCGATGTCTTCGTCGGCCAGCATCCCGTTCGGCACACCGACGTGCGGCGCGAACGCGCTGCCCACCGTGTCTTCGAGGTCGGAGAGCTCGATCCCGACGACGTCGCCGGCTTCGTCCTTGGTGACGAAGACCAGGTCGATCACCCGGATCATCCCGCTCTGGACAAGCTCCGCGAGCGCCGGCGCGACCTCGCCGTTGAACTGGTTCCCGGGAAAGCTCACGACCAGAATCTCTACCGGCCCAAGGTCCGTCGTTGCCATGCGTCGCTCCAGATCTCCGTTGTCGTCACGTGCTCCGGCACGAGAATAGGCGAAGTGTCCGATGCGCGTCACGGTCGGGGATGATGGGGACGCCAGATGATGGAGCCCCTGGGTGCAACCGGCAACGAGGAGCTGTGGGAACGATGCGCGCGCTGGTGGCAGCGCGAGTTCACCGCCGGCGCCGACCCCGAGTACGAGGAGCTGATCCTCCCGCTGGTCGCCCGGCACCTCCACGGTGCCCGGCGCGTGCTCGACATCGGGTGCGGTGAGGGTCAGGTCGCACGTCATCTGGCGGCGCTCGGCATCGACGTAGTGGGGTTCGACCCGACGACCACGCAGATCCGGGTCGCCCGCACCCGTGGCGGCGGACCCCGCTATGCCGAGGCCCGCGCCGACGCGCTCCCCTGCCGCGACGGTGCGTTCGACTCCGTGCTCCTGTGCCTCGCGCTCGAGCACGTCGACGCGTTCGAGACCGCGATCAGCGAGGTCGCCCGATCACTCGAGCCGGGCGGGCGGTTCGTGCTGCTCCTCTCCCACCCGCTGCTCCAGTCCCCCGGCGGCGCCTGGATCGACGACCGGACCGTCGGCAGGCACTACTGGCGGATCTCGTCGTACCTCACCGATCACGTCATCGTCGACGAAGTGGCGCCCGGGATCGCGCTGCGGTTCATCCACCGTCCGCTCGGCCGCTACGTCCGCGCGCTGGGTGCCGCGGGTCTGCTGATCGAGGACCTGGAGGAGCCGCCGCCCCCTGCTGGGTTCGTCGCCGACACCTGGGGATTCCCGGAGGCCCTGACCATCCCGCGCGTGCTCCTGATCCGGGCCCGACGCGTCTGACGCGGAGTTCGTGTCCGGATCCGGGTCAGACGAGGCAGTCACCGACGAGGAGCAGACGGCGAACCAGACAACGGGTGGACCTGTGGGGACGGCTTTCAATCCCCTCCCGAAACCGTCGAAGCCGTTGCGGGACATGGGGTCGAGGTCGCCGGCGAGCCAGCTGCCCACGGCCGAGGTCTCCGCCCGTGATCCATGCGACCCCGGACCGGCGTTCCGGGCACCGCACGATCGGACCTGTTCAGCGGCTCATTGTGAGGTTGCCAGTTCGATGGCCGCGACGAGGAGCCCCACTGCCGCGATCACGAAGATCGCGAGCGCAAGCAGTGTGGCGGCGGTCGGAGCGCGCATGGGTTCACCGAGCTTCATCGCACGTTCAGTTTCGAAGAATCGGCGGCGCCCGGCTATCGACACGGCACCGCCCAGCGCGACGAGGGGAAGCCCCAGCACCGCAACCCAGACTGGGAGGTTGGCCGCGCTGTGGCTACCGGCCACGGCCAGGCCGCCGAGCAACAGGCCAAGCGCCGTCCGGCTGTACGCGAGGAGGGTGCGCTCGTTCGCGAGCGACCAACGCGGGTCGGGTGCGTCGCCTTCGGATCGCCAGTTGCGCGTATCCACGTGTGCTTCCTGAGTGATTCATGGAGCTTCCGCTCAGCGGTCGCGGATGTCGCCCTCAGGCCCTACCCTTCGGCGTCCGCCACCGCCGGCGCGATCCCATCGACGCTGCCCACGCCGAGCACGATCAAGTCCTCAACGGTGAGCGACGGTTCGGCGAGCACAAGGCCGCCAGCGTCGCGAACGGAATCGCGCACGAGGCACTGCCACGACGTGCTCGATCGCCACCACGATAGCCTCCGGCATCAAGAACGATTGGTCTGTACCGCAACCACCCCGATCGGCTCCTGTGCAAGGTCAGTGCCGTCTGGCGGCGACCCGGCTGCCAGCGCATGAGGTGGGAGTGATGCAGGGAGAGACGGACACGTACCGCGTCCGACGATACGCTCGAAACATGGCTGGCGCGTGCTGCACGCCTCTCGTAGTGCCGTCGCTCTCGCGTGTCGGCGCGGTACGGGGGCGAACCGGAGAGCTCGGCCGGTCACACCGGCTTCACCGTCGCCGCCGACTGAAGCCAGTTCACTTCTCGGCCAGGACTCGGTCGGCGAGCTTCGCGGCGAAAGCGCGCGCCTCGGTGATGTGCTGGTCCTGCAGGTTCGTGGGCGGGATCTTGACGCCCAAGTAGCGCTCACGGTACGTACCTGACCCGAGGTAGCTGATGAGCGACAGGAGCGAGCGCACCTGCCCGCCTTGATATCGGAAGTGGATGCCGTCGACGTAGCGGCCACCGCGGTCGGTGCCGAGGCGTCTGACGGTCTTGAGATTGTGTTTCCAATATCGGCGACACGCGACGGCGGCGGCGAACGGCTTGTCGTGCAACACGTGGTCGGCTGTTTCCGATTCCAGGAACGAGCGGATCGGCACGTTGGTGGAGAGCCACCAGGTTGGTGAGCCGATGCACACGAGGTCGTACTCGCGTTCGGTGACGACGTCGGGGATACGGATCTTGCCGGCTTTCCGGCGAAGCTCCGCGGGGATCATGCCCAGCACCTCGAGGAATGGGTGCGGCATGGGGAACGTCTTGAACCGATCGGCGTAGCGCGGATCGACGAACTCGATCGCGCCGCGGTGGACGTCGATGGCGCGGTCGCGCAGCACCTCGGCCATCGCGTCCACGGCCTTCAGCGTCTGCTGGGTGTACGTGTAGTAGACGAAGAGGACCTGGGGCCTCTCGGATGCAGCCATCGCGTGACCTCAGCCGCTCGCTTCCGGGCTACTGGATCGCGGTCGCGACCCGCATGAGCTCTTCGGGGGAGATCAGATGGTCGTGGTTGTCGTCACCGGCGTGGAGCTCGACCCAGTGCACTGTCCCGGTGAACATGCTGGTGGCCGACGTGTAGTCCTCGCTCACCGGGGTGCCAAGGTCGCGGCCGACGTCACAGGTCTCGTCGCCGGAGTAGATCATCGGAACGGTCGCGTTGATCCGGCCCTCGCCAGTCTTCTTGCCGTCGATGTAGAGCGTCGCGGTGCCGCCCTTGGCGAGCCCGCCGCCGTCGTAGGCGAACTCCATTCGCACTTGGTGCTTTCCTGCGGGGACCTTCCTGGACCCTTCCACGTAGAAGCGCACGAGGCCGGCAAGGTTGTGGCAGTACTTGGGCTTGCCCTCGTGGAGGTACAGGCTCCAGCCGGCGAACGCGCCTCCCTGGGCGATGATGACGCCGTTCGCTCCGCCCTTGGGGACTTCGATCTCGGCGGTCACCGAGTGCGACTTGTTCTTGAGGTTGATGACGGAGTTCTCGCTGAGTCGGTGCATGCCGCCGTAGAGCACCTGGTCGCTGCCTTTCACCAGCACGGGGCGCCCCGCGAGATCGGAGTTGAAACGCTCGATCCGGCGGTCGTCGAGGGGGAGCACGTTGTACTTCACCGCTTCGATCAAGAACAGCCGCTGAAGCTCGACAAGCTTGTCGGGATGCTCCCCTGCGATGTCGTGGGCCTGGCACCAGTCGGTATTGGTGTCGTAGAGCTCCCACACGTCGTCGTCGAGCGCGGGGAGCGTCGCTCCGAACTCCCACGGAGTGCTGTGGCGAGTCACCGCCGTCCACCCCTGGTGGTACACGCCCCGGTTGCAGGCCACCTCGAAGTATTGGAGCTCGCGTGCTTCTGCGGCATCGGCGTCGGCGAAGCTGTACCGCATGCTCGTGCCGTGGAGCGGCTCCTGTTGGATCCCGTTCACGAATGCGGGCTCGGGGAGACCGGCGACCTCGAGGACGGTCGGTGCGACGTCGATGACGTGGTGGAATTGGCTCCTGACTTCGCCGCGTGCCTCGAAGCCGTTCGGCCAGTGCACGATCATTCCGTTGCGGGTGCCGCCAAGGTGCGAGGCGACCTGCTTCGTCCACTGGTACGGCGTGTTCATCGCGTGGGCCCATCCCACCGCGTAGTGGTTGTACGCCTCCGGTCCACCGAACTCGTCGAGGTGTCCCGCCATGAACTCGGTGGTCTCGAACGCTGCCGCGCCGTTGAGCGAGATCAGCTCGTTGAACGTGCCATTGGGCGTTCCCTCAGCGCTCGCGCCGTTGTCGCCGACGATGCAGTAGAGCAGGGTGTCGTCGCTGATGCCGAGATCGTCGAGTGCGTCGAAGAGGCGCCCGAGGTGGTGGTCGGTGTGTTCGAGGAAACCCGCGTAGACCTCCATCTGACGCGCGAGGATCGGTTTGAGGTCCGCGGCAACGTCGTCCCAGGCCAGGATCTCGGTCGGCCGGGCAGTGAGGTGCGCGTCGGCTGGGACGACTCCGAGTTCCTTCTGACGCGCGAAGGTTTCCTCCCGGATGGCGTCCCAGCCGGCGTCGAAGCGCCCCTTGTACTTGTCGATCCACTCCTTCGGCACGTGATGCGGCGCGTGCGTGGCACCCGGCGCGAAGTACAAGAAGAACGGCTTGTCGGGCATCAGCGACTTCTGCTGGTGAACCCACGTGATCGCCTGATCGGTGATGTCCTCGCTGAGGTGATACCCGTCCTGCGGTGTCTTGGCCGGCTCGACAGCCGCCGTCCCGTCGTACAGCGCCGGGTACCACTGGTTCGTCTCGCCGCCGACGAAGCCGTAGAACTTCTCGAACCCGCTGCCCGTCGGCCAGTGATCGAACGGGCCCATCGGGCTCGACTGCCACACCGGCACCTCATGGCACTTGCCGAACTGCGCCGTGCTGTAGCCATTGAGCAGGAGAATCTCCGCGAGCGGCGCGCAGCTCTTGGGGCGGATCGAGTTGTACCCGGGCGCGGATGTGGCGATCTCGGTAATGCCACCCATACCCACCGAGTGATGGTTGCGGCCAGTGAGCAGCGCGGCTCTTGTGGGTGAACACAGCGCGGTGGTGTGGAATCGGTTGAACGTCAGGCCGCTCGCCGCGAGCTTCTCGATATTCGGCGTGTGGCACGGGCCACCGAACGCGCTGGACGCGCCGAAACCGCAGTCGTCGATCATCACCACCACGACGTTCGGCGCGCCGTCGGGAGGACGGACGCCTTCGATTGCGGGGAAGGACGTGTTCGGGTCCTTGGCGTCGTAGGTCGTGAGGCCCACGTGGCGCCGCTCTGGGATGGGGAGCACCGTGCGCTCGGTCTTCGGGCCCTCGGTCACTGACTACCTCCACGCGATTGGGTCACCGGCGCGACACAGCACGCCACCAAGGCGGCCCATGAACCGCGCCGCTCGGGATCTGGCTCAGCGCCGAGCTCTCAGATCCGCCGTCTGCCCACACCACGCCCGGGTGTGACGGCTGCGGCGACCACCGCGGTCTTCGCCACAGGCGACGGACCGGGCGTGACGGCTGCGGCAACCACCGCGGTCTTTGCGACCGGCGCGCCAATGACGCCCACTCTTCCAACTCGTGCTGGTCTGATCGGCATTTCAGGCTCCTACAGTCGCGGATGCGTCGTCGGCCTCGATCGAGGCGATGATCGCTTGTATGGGTATCCGTCCGTTCGCGATGAGCTGACCGCCCGAGCGACGCGCCGCCGACGCGAAGGGCGCCGCCCACAAGTTCTCCCAGATGAGAACGCCGGCAGTGCTTCCAGGCTCCATCGCAGCAGCCAAGTGTTCGACGTCATCCTCGGCCAACAGCTCCGCGAGCTCGGCCTCGAGCGCCCGCAACTCTCCAAGCTCGCCTACGTCGGAAAGCTCCATCGCGTCGACGGAACCATCTTCGGCCTTGGTGAGGATCAGCACATCGATGACGCGGATGAGGCCGCGGTCAACCAGGCCGAGAAGCTCCGTCACCATCTCGCCCGTGAAGTTGCTTGCTCCTGCTGGAAACTCAACGACGATGTAGTCAACCGGACCAAGTTCATCGAGCGATCGTTCGGTCATCGCGGGATCCATTTCGTGAGGGGGACTGTGCTGTCGCGCCAGTGCGCGGCAGGTGGGGCTACGAGGCGAGCACCCGCGCCGGCCAGAACGCGATTGCGATCCAGATGATCAGGCCGACAATCCCGATGCCCCACCACATGATGCGACGCCCTTCCCGTAGATGTATGTACCCCACTTGGGGCCGAAGGAGAGGCGCCGCGTTCGTCGAGCGGGGTCATGAGCCGGCCGAACGAACGTCGCTCCGAGGGGATGCTTCGGAGCGGAGGCTAGGTCGGTTGCGACTGAGGCGCAATCGCTTGGCGTTGAACCACACCGATGGGCCGAGCTGTCTTCCCGGGTCAGCGTTCTGTCGCGACGCGCATCACGTAGCGGCACTCGCGCGCCTCGCTCATCGCGAGCTGCCCGACGGAGCCGAATCGGGACTGTCCGGACCTGGAAGATGAGGTGATGGTGGGCGATACGGGACTCGAACCCATGACCTCTGCCGTGTGAAGGCAGCGCTCTAACCAACTGAGCCAATCGCCCGGGACCACGCAGGATAGCGAACGGCGCTCGATCCCGTCCGCCCCGCGCAGCGCGTTGTTCAGCTGCCCTCGGTCCAGGGGCCGACGCCGCCGATGCGCTCCGCGGTGATGTGCACCACCCGACCGGCCGGCGGGTCGTCGAACGGCGGGAAGCGCACGTCGGGTCCGAGGTACACGTGCGCGAGCTCCTGGAGCAGCTCCGGCGCGCCGCCCTCGGTGATGCGGGCGGTGCCGTGCACGATCAGGTGCTGCTGGAGCCCCGGCGGCTGGATCTCGGTCCCCTCCACCGACAGCGCCACCCGCGGGTCGCGCTCGAGGTTGCGGATCTTCTGCCCCGCCCCCAGGTGGCCGAGCACGATCTCGTCGCCGTCGAGGCCCACCCACACGATCGAGATCTGGGGCGAGCCGTCGGGATTCACGGTCACGAGGTGGGCGAGACGGCCCGATTCGAGGAGGGCACGGGCGGAGCTGGGGATGGCGGCCATCGCCCAGTATCGGGCCTGGCGCGGCCGGGCAGCAACGCCCGCACCGGTCCCGGGCCATCTGCTCGGCAAATTCGGGGCGTTCGGGCCGCGGCGAGGCTCTCCGGTTCGGTAGACTGGTTCGTCCGAGACAGCGCGCACCCGAGGCAGGTGAGCACCTTGGCGAGAAAAGGACGAGCCCGGCGATTCCGCGAAGCGCGGGAGATGAAGCAGGGGTTCGACGACGGGCTCTTTCAGGAGGGCTCCGGCACGCTCGCCGACGTCGATCTCGATGCCGACGACGAGCTCGAGGACGAGGTCGACGACGACGAGGTCGAGGACGACTGGGACGACGACCCGCTCCGCGAGGACGACCGGCGCATCTCCTGAGCGGTGCCGCGCCGGCACCTGCCCACCGCCGTCAGCGGTACTGCGAGTGGTCCCCTTCGGTGCCCTGCTCGACGTGCTCGGCGATGTAGCGCCAGCAGTCGGGCACCGAACCGTCGAGATCGGTGAAGCCGTAGGCGCGCGCCAACTCCGCGGCGTCGACCGACTGCTGGTTCCACCGGGCCTTCGCGGGATCGGCCGCGACCGCGGCCACTCCCCTCCCCACGAACCGCGGTGATTCCGACAGCGCGAACTCGCCCGGCGCGGTGGGCGCGCCGTCGGGGCGATCGGTGAGCAGCGCGTCACGCCAGGTGGCCTCGGTCACCTGGAACGTGTCGAGCATCATCTCCGAGCGCAGGAACCCCGGCGTGATCGCCAGCGCGGTGCCGCCGCGCTCAGCCAGCTCGTGGCCCTGCGCCCAGGCGAGGCGCAGCACCGCGCTCTTCACCAGGTCGTAGAACACCGAGATCCGGAAGTGGGTGGCGTTGTAGGCGAAGGTGCCGTCGTTCACCTCCACCACGAGACCGCCGGGCTGCTCCGCCAGGATCGGCAGCAACGCGTGCGACGTGCGCAGGTGCGTCTCGATGCCGAGCTGGATCATGCGCAGGCCGGCGTCGAGGTCGAGCTCCCACATCGGCCGGCCCCAGGTGGGTGGCGGACCCATGAGCTGCTCGCCGCCCCAGATGTCGTTCACCAACACGTCGAGACGACCGAGCTCGGTGCGCACGAAGCGCGGCGAGGTCGAGCACCTGCTCCTGGTCGAGATGGTCGACGGCGCGGGCGATGCCGATGCCGCCGCAGTCGCGCACCAGCTCGGCGGTCTCCTCGATGGTCTCCGCGCGACCCGAGTAGTCGGACGCGTTGCGACCGTGCGCGCTCGACCGACCGGTGCACACCACCGTGGCGCCCGCTTCACCGAGCGCGGCGGCGATCCCCCGCCCCGCGCCGCGGGTGGCGCCCGCGACCAGCGCGACCTTCCCGTCGAGTGCACCGGACATCGTGCTCCCCTCCGCCGCGCTCAGAGCGTGCGGGGATCGGCGCGGTCGGCGGCGATGTCGAAGCGGCTGATCGCCTCCTGCACCACCTCGGCCTTGATCGCGCCGGTGGACGCGAGGTCGTGCAGCACCGTCACCACGATCTGCGGCGCGTCCACCTCGAAGTGGCGACGCAGCGCGACCCGCGTGTCGGAGTAGCCGTAGCCGTCGGTGCCGAGCGCGGTGAACGGGCGGGGCACGAACGGCGCGATCTGGTCGGGGATCGCCTTGAGGAAGTCGCTCACCGCCACGATCGGGCCCTCCACGCCGCCGAGCAGCTCGCTCACGTACGCGCGTGCGGTCGGGCTCGGTGGGATGCAGGCGGTTCCAGCGCGCCACCGAGAGCGCGTCCTCACGCAGCGCCTTGTAGCTCGTCGCGCTCCACACGTCGGCGGCCACGCCGTACTCCTCGGCGAGGAGCCGCTGCGCGTCGAGCGCGGCGAGCATCGCGGTGCCGCTCGCCAGGATCTGTGCGCGGTGCCGGGCGGGTGCAGCCCGGGTCGACCGGGGCCGGCGCCTCGCGGTAGCGGTAGAGACCCTTGACGATGCCGTCCTCCACGCCCTCGGGCATGGCCGGCATCGGGTAGTTCTCGTTGTAGAGCGTGAGGTAGTAGAAGCAGTCCTCCGGCTCGGGCCCGTACATCCGCTCGACGCCGTCGCGGATGATGACGCCCATCTCGTACGCGAACGCGGGGTCGTACACCCGGCAGTTCGGCACCACCGACGCGAGCAGCGGGCTGTGACCGTCGCAGTGCTGCAGGCCCTCACCGGCGAGCGTGGTGCGCCCCGCGGTGGCGCCGAGCAGGAAGCCCTTGCCCCGCTGGTCGCCGAACGCCCAGATGAGGTCGCCGACGCGCTGGAACCCGAACATCGAATAGAAGATGAAGAACGGGATCATCGGCTGGCCCCACGTGGCGTACGCCGTGCCCGCCGCGGTGAAGCTCGCCATCGAGCCCGCCTCGTTGATCCCCTCTTCGAGGATGCGCCCGTTCGACGCCTCGCGGTACGACAGCAGCAGCGCGGCGTCGACCGGCTCGTAGCGCTGACCGAACGGCGCGTAGATCTTGTAGTCGCGGAACAACGCGTCGAGGCCGAAGGTGCGCGCCTCGTCGGGGATGATCGGCACGATGCGGTTGCCGAGCGCCGGGTCGCGCAACAGGTTGCGCAACAGCCGGGCGAACGCGGTGGTGGTGCTCGCCTGCACCTTCTCGCCCGTGCCCTGGAACACCTCGGCGAACGGGCTGGTGGCGTCGCGCGCGGGGAGCACGAAGTGTGCGAGCGCATTCGACGCGCTCGGGCACCGAGCCGGCCAGCGCGCGGCGGCGTTCCATCATGTACTCGAACTCGGGCGAGTCCATCCCCGGGTGCCAGAACGGCGGGTCGCCGTCGTCGATCTCGCTGTCGGGGATCGGGATGTCCAACCGGTCGCGGAACACGCGCAGCTCGGCGGGGCCCAGCTTCTTGATCTGGTGCGTGGAGTTGCGCGACTCGATGCCCTCGCCGAGCGTCCAGCCCTTCACCGTCTTCGCGAGGATCACGGTGGGGCTGCCCTGGTGCTCGACCGCCATCTTGTAGGCCGCGTAGAGCTTGCGGTAGTCGTGACCGCCGCGGGGCAGGTTGCGCAGGTCGTCGTCGGTGAGGTGCTCCACCATCTGCTGCAGCCGACGGTCGGGACCGAAGAAGTGCTCCCGGATGTAGGCGCCGCTCTCCACCGCGTACTTCTGGAACTCGCCGTCGACGGTGCTGTTCATCTGGTTGAGCAGCACGCCGTCGCGGTCGTTGGCGAGCAGCTCGTCCCAGCCGCGACCCCAGATCACCTTGATCACGTTCCAGCCCGCGCCGCGGAACGTGGCCTCGAGCTCCTGGATGATCTTGCCGTTGCCGCGCACCGGGCCGTCGAGCCGCTGCAGGTTGCAGTTGACGACGAAGATCAGGTTGTCGAGCTGCTCGCGCGCCGCGATCGACAGCCCGGACATCGACTCGGGCTCGTCCATCTCGCCGTCGCCGACGAACGCCCACACCTTCGACTGGCTGGTGTCGGCGATCTCGCGGTGCATCAGGTAGCGGTTGAAGCGCGCCTGCGCGATCGCGTTCAGCGGGCCGAGGCCCATCGACACCGTGGGGAACTCCCAGAAGTGCGGCATGCGCCGCGGGTGCGGGTAGCTCGGCAGGCCGTCGCCGTCGACCTCACGGCGGAAGCGGTCGAGGTGCTCCTCGGTGAGGCGACCTTCGAGGAACGCGCGCGCGTACACGCCGGGCGCGGCGTGGCCCTGGAAGTACACCTGGTCGCCGGCGAGTCCGTTGGCCTTGCCCCGGAAGAAGTGGTTGTAGCCCACGTCGTAGAGCGCGGCCGCCGACGCGAACGTGGAGAGGTGACCACCGAGGCCGTCGAAGCGGTGGTTCGACCGGTCGACCATCGCCATCGCGTTCCAACGGATGTACGCGCGGATGCGGCGCTCGAGGGTCTCGTCGCCGGGGAACCACGGCTCCTGCTCGGGCGGGATGGTGTTGATGTAGTCCGACGTGACCATCGCCGGCACGCCCACACCCTGCTCACGCGCCCGCTCCATGAGCCGGGAGATGAGGTAGCGGGCACGGGAGCGCCCCGCACCGTCGATCACCGAGTCGAGCGAATCCAGCCACTCGCTCGTCTCCTGCGGATCGGTGTCGGGGAGCTGGTGGACGAATCCGTCGATGAACACGCTGCCAGCCTATGTCTGCCCCTCGGGCCCGACGGCCGCCGCCAGGCGGCCGAAACCCAAAAGTAAAAGTTCGCGGGTCGCGCTCCAGATTTTCGCGACGTACGGCCGATACCGCCTCCAATGGCCGACGACCGCGCAGCAATCGCCCACCTGCTCCGCCGCACCACGTTCGGGCCCCGGCCCGGCCAGGTCGAGCAGCTCAACGCCGGCGGGGTCGCCGCTGCGCTCGACGGCGTCCTCGCCGCGACTCCCCCGCCGATCCCCGCCGCCCCCGACCTGAACGGCTGGGATCCGATCACCTGGTGGATGACCCGCATGGCCGACCCGGCCGTGGGCCTCCACGAGAAGATGATGTGGTTCTGGCACAGCCACCTCACGTCGAGCATCGACAAGGTCGGCAGTGGCAGTGGATGTGGAACCAGCACCTCCTGCTGCGCGACCAACGCGCTCGGCAACTTCCGCACGCTCATGCAGGCCGATCACCATCGACGCCGCGATGCTCGTCTACCTCGACGGCGACCCGTCGGTGGTGACCGCGCCGAACGAGAACTACTCCCGCGAGCTCATGGAGCTGTTCTGCCTGGGCATCGGCAACTACACCGAGACCGACGTGAAGAACGGCGCCAAGGCGCTCGCCGGCTAGGACGTCGACTGGCACACCGGCGATCGTCACCTTCTACCCGCAGTACGCGCTCACCACGCCGGTGACGTACCTGGGCAAGAGCGTGCAGACGCACGACGCAGGTGATCGACACGGTCGTCGACCACCCGGCGTGCGCACCGTGGATCGCCGGCCAAGCTCTACCGCTTCTTCCGTCGGCGTGAGCCCGTCGGCGAACGCGGCTCACCGAGCTCGCGACGGTGTTCCGCAACGCCAACCTCGAGATCCGCCCGCTCGTCGAGGCGATCCTGCGCGACCCGCTGTTCCTCGACCCGTCGGTGCGCAACAACCGGGCCCAGCTAACCCGGTCGAGTGGGTCACCGCACGCGTTCGCCGCCGCGGGCACGAGCAACCCCGGCTGGGCCACGAGCGTGAGCCAACGACCTCGGGCAGCTGCCCGTTCGACCCGCCCTCGGTGGCGGGCTGGCCCGGCGGCACCCGCTGGCTCGCGGCGAGCGACGCGCTGGTGCGCGCCGGCGCTCGCGATCGACGGGCCGGTGCTCGCGGAGATCACCAACGCGCGCCGACATGGTCGGCACCACGTTGGCGCGCTGCTCGATCTACGACGTGTCGCCGGCCACCAAGGCCGCGCTCGACGCGATCGCGGCGACCACGACGCTGCCGAAGTGGCAGCGCTCGCGGCATCCTCTTCGCCACGGCCATCACCTCACCGGAGTTCGCGCTCGCATGAACGACATCCCGCGCCGCAAGGTCCTGCAGTGGGGCCTCGGGGCCGCGGGCGTCGGCGCGCTCGCCGCGTGCACGCCGCCCGCGCCGCACGCCCGACCCGACCACCACGACCAAGCCCGCCGCCGTCGACCACGACGAGCACGACCACGACCAGCACCACGACGACGACCACCACGACGACCACGACCACGCTGCCGCCGGCCGCCGGTGCCGGGCCGGTCGCTCGTGGTGATCGACATGGCCGGCGGTCACGACGGCTACTCGATGGCCATCCCCTACGCCGACGCGTCGTACTACTCGCGCCGCCCGACGGTGTCGGTGCCCGGCGAACCAGGTGCTGCCGGTCACCGGCCAGCTCGGCCTGCACCCCAACCTCGCCAACGCTGCACAACCGCCCGCTCGCGCTGGTGGAGGGTGTCGGCCACCCCAACCCCGACTTCTCGCACTTCGAGATGCTGCGGCGCTGGTGGTTCGGCGACACCGACCGGCACGGTGTTCCCGCAGTACGGCTTCCTCGGCCGGCTCTGCGACGTCATCGCCACGCCCGACGACGCCGCCACCGGCGTGTCGCTCGGCTGGGGCCCCACGCCCGCGCTCGTCGGCGCAGAACGCGGTGACGCTGTCGCAGGACCCGTACAGCGGCGGCGAGTACCCCGAGCTACGGCGACCCGGGCATGAACGCCGCGTGGTTCGCCGCGCAGCGGGCCATGAGCCAGGAGGACCGCGCCGAGGCGACGATGCTGTTCGCCGGGCGCCAGGGCATCCGCACCGCGCTGCACTTCAGCGACCTCATCACCGCGATCCCCGCCGTCGACCGTCACGTACCCCGACACGACGCTCGGCGCCCAGCTCGCGGCCACCGTGCGGCTGCTGCGCGCCGGCGCCGGCATCCGGGTGGTGCACGTGCCGTACGGCGGCGACTTCGACACCCACGAGGACCACCGCCCGCGCCACGACGCGCTCATGACCGAGCTCGACGGCGCGCTCGACGCGTTCCTCCAGGAGCTCGACTGCGCTCGGCATGACCCAGCAGGTGCTGGTCGCCACGCCAGAGCGAGTTCGGCCGGCGCGCCGACCAGAACTCGAGCGGCCTCGACCACGGCACCGCGTCGGTGGGCATGTTCTGCGGCGCGGTGCACGCCGGGCGTGTACGGCGCGCACCCCAACTGGAAGACGCTCGACACCAACGGCAACCTCAAGGCCACCGTCACCATGGGCGAGTACCTGGCGACCATGGCGAACTGGCTCGGCGTCTCCCCCGGCGACGTGCTCGTCGGGCAACCCCGCCCCCCTCGCCGGCGTCACCCTCTGACCGCGGCGCCGGCCGCGCCCGAGCATGTGACAGTCGTGCCCGCTCCAGCGTGCACAAGGGACACTTGCTCGCAGGGACGGGCGGCTACTCGGCGGCGGGGAGGTCGAGGGCCTTGAGCACCGTCGCGGCGATGCCGGCGCCGTCGAGGCCGAGGTTGGCCAGGATGTCGGCGGGCTTGCCCTGCGCGAGGTACGCGTTGGGCGTGCCGAGCACGACCACCGGCGCCGCGGGCTTGCCCGCATCCGCGTTGGCGATCGCGCCGGCGAGCATCGCGCCCGCGCCACCCTCGGCGATGCCGTCCTCCACGGTGACCACGAGCGGGTGACGGCGGGCGTCGAGGATCATGCGGACGTCGGGCGGCAGCACCCGCACGTCGTAGACGGTGGCGTGCACCCCGCGCCGCACGAGCAGCGCGGCGGCTTCCTCCGCCGCGGCGACCATCTTGCCGACGCCGAGGATGCAGACGTCTTCACCCTCGACGATCTTGCGGGCGTTGCGACCGCTGCCCGTGCCGCCGGCGTCGACGTGACGGGCCGGGGTCTTCGACCAGCGCAGCGCGACCGGGCCGCTCGTGGTGCGCAGCGCCTCGTCGAGCATCACCCGCACCTCCTCGTAGGAGGAGGGGGCGAAGATCGTCATCCCCGGCACCTTGGTGAGCAGCGCGAGGTCGTAGAGACCGTGGTGGCTCGGGCCGTCGTCGCCGGTGACCCCGGCGCGGTCGAGGCAGAACACCACGGGCTGGCCGTGGAGGCCGACGTCGTAGAGCACCTGGTCCCACGCCCGGGAGAGGAACGTGGAGTACACCGCGACCACCGGGCGCAGGCCGCGCATGGCCATGCCCGCGGCCGCGGTGACCGCGTGCTGCTCGGCGATGCCGACGTCGAAGCAGCGGTCGGGGAAGCGCTCGGCGAACGGCAGGAGGCCGGTGGAGCCGGGCATCCCCGCGGTGATCGCGACGATCTCGGGCCGGGCGGTCGGCGAGGTCGATGAGCGCGTCGCTGAACGCGACCGTGTACGAGGCGCTGTTGCCGCCGAGCGGCACGCCGGTCTCGGGGTCGAAGGCGCCGACGTCGTGGAGGCGCTTCTCCTCGTCGGTCTCCGCGGGCTCGTAGCCCTCGCCCTTGCGGGTGATCACGTGCACGACGACCGGGCCGTCGGCCGCGGCGGCGTCGCGCAGCACCGGCTCGAGCGCGGCGATGTCGTGCCCGTCGACCGGACCGACGTAGCCCAGACCCAGCGCGGCGAAGAAGCCGCGCAGGTCGGAGCCGGGGTCGTGACCCGGGCCGGTGGCCGACAGGTGCGAGATGGTGGGCGCGTAGCAGCGGCCGTTGTCGTTGAGCACGACCACGGCACGGCGACCCGAGTAGCCGAGGTTGTTGAGGCCCTCGTAGGCGAGCCCGCCGGTGAGCGCGCCGTCGCCGATCACCGCGACCACGGTGGCGTCGCTGCCCGTGGCGTCGCGCGCCACCGCGAGGCCGAACGCGTAGCTCACCGCGGTGGACGCGTGGCTGTTCTCGACGAGGTCGTGCTCCGACTCGGCCCGGTTGGGATAGCCCGACAGCCCGCCGGCCTGGCGCAGCCGGGCGAAGCCGTCCCGGCGGCCGGTGACCAGTTTGTGAACGTAGGCCTGGTGGCCGGTGTCCCACACGATCGTGTCGTGGGGCGAGTCGAACACCCGGTGCAGCGCGAGCGTGAGCTCGACGGCGCCGAGGTTGGACCCGAGGTGGCCGCCGGTGACCGAGACCGCCTCGATCAGGAAGGTCCGGATCTCCTGCGCGAGCGCGGCGAGTTCGTCGGCAGTGAGCCGTCGGAGATCTTCAGGACCTTCGATCGCGTCGAGGAGCAAGGAGTCCGCCAGAGGGGCCGAGGGATCTGACGCGTGATCGTAGCGGGGACCTGTACCGGCTGTCGGAGCGCGCGGACGGGCATCTCGGCGGGCGCGGGGCTCCGGCGCCGGTGTCGCAGAACGGCGCCCGACCTGCACCAACCGCGCGATCGCGACCACGAAGAGTGCTATCAGGGCCACGTTGCGGGCCAGGATCACGGCTGCGGGGAAGGCGTCGCCCTGGTTGAGCTCCTTCACCAGGTCGAGGCCGAGCGTGCTCAGGAACCCGGCGAGCGGCGGTGAGCACGCCCACCGTCCGCTCACCGCCGACCCACGCGATCGCCGCGAACGGCAGCAGCCACGACACGTACTGGGGCGAGAGGATCGTCGCGGTGACCAGCGTGGCGGTGACCGCGGCGAGCGGCGCGAGACCGTCGAGCACCACGGCGTCGTCGCGACGGGTGCGCGCCGCGAGCCACCACACCAGTCCCACGAGGGCGAAGCCGAGGAGGGGCAGACCGACCCGGGCGACGTCGGGGACCACACCGACGCGCATCGCGCCCTGCTCCATGCGCGCCTGGCCCTGCCCGAACGTGTGCACGAGCGAGCCGAGGGTGCTCTCGATCTGCCAGCCGTCGGCGCCGCGGAAGGTGAGCACCTGCTCCGGGCCGTCGGTGCCCGCGACGGCCAGCCACCCCGCGAGCCCGAGGGCCCCGATCGCGGCGAAGGCGCCCACGGCCGCGAGCCGGGCGCGACGCGTGCCGTCGACGATCAGCCGCGGCGCGAGCACGACCGGCCAGAGCTTCGCGAAGCACGCCACCGCCAGCGCCACCGCTCCCGTCGCCCGTCGCCCTCGCCGCACCAGCGCGAGCGCGAGCACGGCGAGCAGCACCGAGAGCAGGTCGAGGCGCAGGTAGAGGAACGGGTACCAGAGGAACGCGAGGCCGAGCACCAGGTAGGCGATCGCGGCGCGCCGGCCCCAACCCCACGCCAGCACCGCCGCGATCAGCAGGTCGACGACGAGTTGGCTCCACATGACGTTGACCGTCGACTGGCGGACGTCGGGCCCGTCGAGCGCTTCGATCGCCGCGAGGGTGAGCGGCGGGTACTCGACCTCGAAGTCGCGGTAGGGCGTGCCGGCGCGCGTGGCGATGCGGTGGTACCGGCGGACGTCGCCGGGCAGGACGGTCAGGTGTTGGCGATCCGCGCGGTGCACGTGGCGCGGCCCGGGCGAGGTGGCCTTGCTGTCGAGCGCGACGACCACCACGAGGACGCGCAGGAGCACCAGGGCCGCGACGGTGCCGGCCGCCCACTTCCCTCCGCGTGTCATCCGCGAGGGTCTAGGGGGCGCTCCGTGAGAGTTGGATGAGGCCGGTGCCCGCCGACCGGGGGGAGACCCGGTCAAGGTGTGCGGTAGCCGTCGCGGGTGAGGATGCGCACCGGGTCGGTGCCGTCCCACTCCGCGCAGGTGCGGGCGAGCTGCTCGAGTTGCGCCAGGAAGCCCGGCGTGTTGGCCACGACCTCGGTGACGAAGCCGAAGTCGGCGACGGTGTCGACGTAGAGCACGCGGTGCCCCTTCGCCTCCAGCTCGCCCATGATCTCGTAGCCGAGCGCCTCGTAGTGCGCCCGCTTGCCGTCGTAGTCGTCGGTGACGGTGCAGAGCTGGTGCAGGCCGTTGCCGTCGGTGGGGAACACCTCGCGGTAGACGCTCGGGACGTCGTCGAACTGCTGGATGAGCTCGATCTGCACCGGCCCGGCCTGGGCCGCGGCGATCTGCGTCTCGAACTCGGACTCCTGGCCCCGGTAGGTGGAACGCGACATCCGACGCGGCAGCACGGTGAACGGACCGACGCCGAAGACCGCGGCCCACCGCTGCGCGGCGGCGATCACGTCGTCGACGAAGAAGCCGAGCTGGAAGAAGCGGAACTCGCCCTCGGGCCAGGGTTGCTCGAACAGCGGGTGCGGATGGTGCGGATGGGAGGTGGCGCTCATCGGCGGCACCGTAGCGTCAGCGCGACCGTGCACGTCACCGCGCCCGGCCCGCCTGCGGGACCAGGATCTCCTGCACGGTCGACGCGACCAGCACGCCCTCGGGGTCGTGCACGCTGCCGCGCACCAGGCCCCGCTCCCCCACCATCGCCAGCGTGTCCTGGGTGTAGAGGTGCCAGCGGTCGAAGCGGATCGGGCGGTGCAGCCAGAACGCGTGGTCGAGGGTCGACGCCGCGGTGGACCCGCCGGGGATGCGCCCGGGATGGCTGCGCATCGCCATGTCCATGAGGAAGTAGTCGCTCGCGTAGGCGAAGAGCACCGCGTTGAGCCGGGGGTCGTCGCCCACCGAGCGTGGGATGCGCAACCAGTGCGAGCGCGTGCCCTCGGCGGCGGCGCCCCCGAGGAAGGTGAGGGCCTCGCCCATGCGCACTTCGAGGGGCGGCGGCTGATCGATCCACACCTGCGCCCGCTCCCGCATGCGCTCGGGGGTGCGGGCGGCCCAGTCCTGCAGCGTGGGGAGCTCGTCGGGCGCGGGCACCGGCGGCGGGGGCGGCGCCACCT
Source organism: uncultured Actinomycetes bacterium (assembly GCA_963782705.1). Taxonomy (GTDB): domain Bacteria; phylum Actinomycetota; class Acidimicrobiia; order IMCC26256; family DASPTH01; genus CAVRGQ01. Next base: position 40,745 of record CAWAKX010000006.1, read on the forward strand.
CGACGCCCGGCTCCGTGGCGGGCGCGCCCGCGTGGAACGACACCATCGCCACCACCACCGTGCGCCCGTCCTGGGAGATCCTCACCTGGCGGGTCGTCATGGTGCGGCCGTCGCGCACCCGGTCGACCGCGAACTCCAGCGGCTGGTCGTGCAGCCCACCGGTGACGAAGTAGGCGTGGAACGAGTGGGGGTCCTTGCCCTCGACGGTCGCGCACGCGGCCTGCGTGGCCTGCGCGATGAGCTGTCCGCCGTACACCCGCTCGAAGCGCGACGGTTCGCTGCCCGCCCGGAAGCGGTCGTCGCCGAGCGGTTCGAGTTCGAGCGCCCCGAGGAGACCGTCGAGCGCGGCGAGGATCCGCGGGTTCGCGGTGGCCGGGTCGGCGGCGTAGGGATCGGTGCCGGAGGGCGGCGCGGCGGAGGGCGCGTCGGGCGGGACCACGGCGCCATGACTACCACAGCGTCGCTGGTGAGCCGCGGGGATCGTGTGCGACACTCCCGCCCCGGCCACCGACGTCTCCGGGGGGACGCATGCTCCAGGACGAGAAGATCCTGATCACCGGGCCCGCGGGACGCATCGCGTTCCCGCTCGCCCGCACGCTCGCCGCCGACAACGAGGTGTGGGGCATCGCCCGTTTCAGCGCCGAGGGATCACGCGAGCAGGTCGAGGCGCTCGGCGTCACGACCCGCACGCTCGACATCGCCGACGCGGAGTTCGGCGATCTCCCCACCGACTTCACCTACGTGCTGCACCTCGCCGCCGACTTCAGCGACGACGACTACGACCGGGCGTTGCGCGTGAACGCGGAGGCCACCGGATTCCTGCTCGAGCACTGCCGCGCGGCCAAGGCCGCGCTGGTGATGTCGACCCTCACCGTGTACCGCCCGCACGACGACCCGTGGCACGCGTTCCGCGAAGACGACGCGCTCGGCGACCAGAAGGCCACCCACTCGGCGCCGTATTCGGTGTCGAAGATCGCGCAGGAGGCGGTGGCCCGCTACTGCGCCCGTTCCCTCGACCTCCCCGTGGTGATCACGCGCATGGGCGCGGCCTACGGCAACCACGGCGGCCTGCCGGTCATGCATCTCGACGACGTCGCCGCGGGGCGTCCGATCCAGACCCGCTGGGACCCGATCCCCTACAGCCCCATCCACGACGACGACATCGCGCGGTTCGTCGAGCCGCTGCTCGGATCGGCGGGCGTGCCCGCCAACGTCGTGAACTTCTGCGGCGACGACGCGGTGAGCGTGCAGGAGTGGAGCGCGTGGTTCGGCGAACTCCTCGGCGTCGACCACTCGATCGAGGTCACTCCGGTGCCGTGCGCGTCACGCGGTTCGGTCGGCGACCCCACCAAGCGGCAGTCGATCACCGGGCCCTGCACGGTGCCCTGGCGCGACGGCTTCCGTCGCAGCGCCGAGCACTTCTACCCCGAGCGAGTGCAGTGACCGTGACCTACCCCACCCCCGAGTCGCTCCTCGCCGAGGCCGCCACCGCGGCCGGCCACGACGACTTCGGACCCGGAGACTTCCGCGAGGGGCTCACGGTGCTGCTCGACAGCCTCGGGCGCGACGGCGACCTCACCGAGGCCTCGGCCGCGACGGTCGTGACCGACGTCCGGCGCCGGCTCGCGAACCGCCTCGCGGTGGAGGCCTGGTACGCGCAGCATCCCGACGCGGCGATGCGGCCGGTCGACGGGCCGCTCGACATCACGGGGCTGCCCCGCACCGGCACCACCGCGCTGGTGAACATGCTGTCGGTCGACCCGCAGTTCCGGTGCCTGCGGCGTTGGGAGCAGGCCCAGCCGTGCCCGCCGCCGGTGCTCGGCGAGGAGGACGACGACCCCCGGCGCGTCGCCGGCGCGGTGGAGGTCGAGGCGTACCGCGCGGCGATGGGCGAGATGCATCTCTTCGACCTCGACGCGTCGACCGAGGACCTCGACCTGCTCGGCATGGCGTTCCACGCGCCGCACTTCACCCTGCCCGCGGCGTCGTACCACGAGTGGTGGCGCAACGCCGACGCCACCGACGCCTACGCGTACCACCGGCGCGTGCTGGAGCTGCTCCAGTTGCGGCGGCCACCCGACCACTGGTTGCTGAAGGCCCCGCACCACACCTTCCACCTCGACGCGGTGGTCGCCGCGTATCCCGACGTGCGGTTCGTGATGACCCATCGTGATCCCGCCAAGTCGGTGCCGTCGTGGGCGAGCGTGGTGGCCACGGTCCTCCCCGAGCCCGAACAGCCGCGCGACCCGCAGCGCATCGGCCGCGCCGCGTCGGCCCACCTGCAGATCGCGGTCGACCGCATCCTCACGTCGCGGGCCCGCCTCGGCGACGACCGCTTCCTCGACGTGCACCACCGCGAGCTCGTGGCCGACCCGCTCGGCACCGTGCGGCGCATCTACGCGTGGCTCGACCTGGAGCTCACGCCCGCCGCCGAGGCCGCGATCACCCGCTGGAACGACGAGAACCGTTCCGGCACGCACGGCACCCACCGCTACACCGCGGAGGAGTTCGGGCTCAGCACCGCCGAACTGCGCGAGCAGTTCGCCGCGTACACCGACCACTTCGCCATCGAGCTCGAAGCCTGAGCCGGCCCCTCACGAGGAGACACCATGCCCGCACCCGACGCCGCCGAACCTCCCCACCTGGGCCGAGCAGATCCGTCTGCTCGAACCGGTGGTCGACAACCTCCTCGCGCAGTGGCGGCCCGACGGCGCCACGCCCGCGGAGGTGCAGGACATGAACAAGCTCGTCCTGTCGATCCTCTCCGAGTCGTACCTCTGCCACGTGTACTCGAATCCGAAGCGGCCCGCGTTCATGCCGCACTGGAACTACGCGTTCAACCAGGGTGGTCCCGACCCCGACTACGTGTACTCCACCGCGGAGATCGAGCCGGGCGGCGTGTACCGCATCTCCGGGTTCCGGGGCACCACGCGCTTCGTGGAGATCACCCAGCAGGTGTGGATGTTCCTCGAGCCGTCGCTCATCGAGACCGGCGGCCACGTGCCCGGCACCCACGACCTCGACGCGCTCACCCTCGGCGAGGACGGCGCGTTCAGCGTGCTCCTCAGCCACGAACGCCCCGAGGGCTACGACGGCGACTGGTGGGAGCTCGGGCCCGAGACGCACCGGCTCACCGTGCGCCGCTGCTCGTGCGACTGGCGCAACGAGCTCGACGCCCGGATCGCCATCGACCGCCTCGACACGCCGCTCGACGACATGCCCGACGAGGAGTTCGCCCGACGCTTCTCCGAGCTGCCCCGCTGGATCGAGCAGATGATCGCGTTCGACATGGCGCTGATCCGCTACTACCGCGAGCACCACGGCGTGAACACCATCAAGCGGTCCACCAAGGTGGAGGAGATGGGCGGGCTCCCGAAGCAGGCCTACTACGACGGCATGCACGAGATCGCCGACGACGAGGCGCTCATCCTCGAGACCGAGCTGCCCAAGGAGTGCCGCTACTGGCAGATCCTGGTGGGCGACGACCGCTTCTGCACCGTCGACTGGGTGAACCGCCAGTCGAGCCTCAACGACTTCCAGGCCCGCCTCGACGGCGACGGCAAGTTCCGCGCGGTGATCTCGCGCCTCGACCCCGGCGTGCCCAACTGGCTCGACAAGGCCGACTACCCGTGGGGCATCATCCAGATGCGCTGGAACCACGCGAGCGACTGGCCCGACCCCACGGTGATCAAGGTGCCGCTGGCCGAGGTGCGCAACCACCTCCCGGCCGACACGCCGGTGGTCACACCCGAGGAGCGCAACGAGCAGCTGCGGGCGCGCCGCGAAGGCGCGCTGTTGCGCCGCCTCTGGTGACGCGCCCGCTTCCGCACTGAAAGGACCACGACATGCAGCTCCAGCCCGGGCAGGTCGCCGTCGTCACCGGCGGCGCCAGTGGCCTCGGCCTCGCGTTGGCCGAGGCCTTCGCCCGACGCGGCTTGCACGTCGTCGTCGCCGACGTGGAGGCGGGTCCCCTCGCCGATGCGGTCGCCCGCATCGAGGCCTCGGGCGCCGATGCGCTCGGCCGGCAGACCGACGTCAGCGTGCCGGAGCAGGTCGACGCGCTCGCGGCCGCGACCATCGATCGGTTCGGGCGCGTCGACCTCATCTGCAACAACGCCGGTGTCTCCACACTCGGGCCCCGCATCTGGGAAGTTCCCCTGGCGGACTGGGACTGGGTCCTGCGCGTCAACCTCGGGGGTGTGATCAACGGCATCCGCGCCTTCGTGCCCCACCTCGTCGCCCAGGGCCGCGGGCACGTGGTGAACACCGCGTCGATGGCGGGGGTCTCGGTGCCCCCGATGCACGGCCCCTACCTCGCGTCGAAGCACGCGGTGGTGGCGTTGTCGGAATCCTTGGCGCTCGAGCTGTCGACGGTGGCTCCGGGCGTCGGGGTCACGGTGGTGTGCCCGGGCGTGATCGACACCAACATCCAGTTCTCCGGCCGCAACCGGCCGGACGGATCCACCGGCACGGCCACCAACGCGCCGGTCACACTCGACGACGACGACTTCGCCGCGGTCCACGACTGGACGCTGACGATCAGCCGCCCGTCGCTGATGCCGGCGGCGGACGCGGCCGGCATCGTGCTGCGGGCGATCGAAGCCGACCGGCTCCACGTGGCACCGAACGGCCTCGTCGACGGCGCTCGGGCCCGGGTGGAGCTCCTGATGGCCAACCTCGCCGCGCAGTGACGGGGCGCGCCACGCCAAATCTGGTGAGCGAGGAGACGGTCGGCACCGAGTTGGTTATCCTCCCGCGCGACTCGCGAGCCGGTCGACCAGGGGGAACCGCATGAGCCAGCCGTCCGACGAACGTCTCGTCCTGATCTCCTGCGACGGGCACGCCGGCGCCGACCTCCTCGACTACCGCCGTACCTCGAGCAGAGGTTCCACGCCGAGTTCGACGCGTGGGCCGCCGACTTCCACGAGCCGTGGGCCGAGTACGACAAGGAGCTCGTCGACACCGACGACGAGTTCATCCGCATCGGCCAGGCCTCGTTCCTCTCCCCCTACAACTGGGACAACGCGAAGCGCCTCGAGCACCTCGACGACCAGGGCATCGCCGGTGAGGTCGTGTTGCCCAACACGGTGCCGCCCTTCTACCCCGCGGCCGTGATCTCCGCGTGGGCCCCCCAGACCGCCGAGGAGTACCACCTCCGTCAGGCCGGGCTCGAGGCCCACAACCGCTGGCTCGTCGACTTCTGCGACGCGGCGCCCGGTCGGCGCGCCGGGCTCGCGCAGATCTTCCTCAACGACGTCGACGACGCGGTCGCCGAGGTGCGCTGGGCGAAGGAGCACGGCCTCAAGGGCGTGCTCATCCCGTCGGACCACATGTGCCAGCTCGTGCACCTCCACGAGCGGCGCCTCGACCCGTTCTGGGCGGTGTGCGAGGAACTGCAGATGCCGGTGCACCGCCACTCGGTCGCGGTCGGACCACCCCAGACCGAGGTCGACGGTGCGGCGGCTGCCGCGGTCGGCGCGCACGCCACCTTCACCTTCTTCCAGATGGGCCTGTCGCAATTGATCCTCGGTGGCGTGTTCGAGCGTTTCCCCGAGCTCGACTTCGTGTTCACCGAGACCAACACCGGTTGGGTGCTGCGGGAGCTCGTCGCCCTCGACGCCGAGTGCCGCATGGCGGCCCGAAAGGGTGGCGGCGCCTACCCCACGCACCATGCCGCGGTCGAACAGCTCTCGCTGACGCCGTCGGAGTACTTCCAGCGCAACGTCCACCTCGGCACGTCGCTCATGATGAGCCACGACATCGCGGCGCGCCACGAGGTCGGCGTCGACCGCATCATGTGGGGCGCCGACTACCCGCACCACGAGGGCCTGTTCCCCCACACGCGCCTCGGGTTGCGCGCGCTGTTCGCGAACGTCCCCGACGACGAGGTGCACGCGATGACCTCGCTGAACGCGGCGAAGCTCTACGGCTTCGACCTCGACGCACTCCAGAAGATCGCCGACGAGATCGGGCCGCGCGTCGCCGACGTCGCCACGCCGGTGCAGGCGGAGGAGTTCCCCGACCAGTCGATGTCGATCACCATCTTCGAGGCCAAGGCGTCCGCCGGCATCCACTGATCCCGCGCGAGGACGACGACGAGCAGCACGCACGGGAGGCGAGAGATGGCGGACGAGTCGCGCCGGGTTCGGATCCTGGTGACCGGAACCGACGCGCAGGGTCGTTCCTGCGTCATCGGCCAGGAGCACATCGACTTCGTGGCCAACCCCGAGTACCCGGGGTTCGGAACCGCCGACGTGTTCGAGACCGCCTCGGCACCACCCCCGCCCCGCCCCGACGGCCGCGGCACGAAGCTCGAGACCGCGCTCGCTCCCGGCATCGCCCGCTGGCAGGTCATCGACTACGCACCCGACCTCGGCTACCCGATGCACCACACCGACACGGTCGACTTCGATCTCGTCCTCGCCGGGCAGCATCGAGCTCACGCTCGACGACGGCGTGCATCTCCTCGAGACCGGCGACGGTGTCGTCATGAACGGCGTGGACCACGCGTGGCATGCCGGACCCGACGGCTGTCGCCTGAGCGTGATGCACCTGGGCACCCCGCCGCGCAGCTAGGACGTCAGCGGGCTGACGCGGACTCGGTCCACCGCCGGGGCTCGACCGCGAAGTTCACACCCTCACCCTCGGGCACCACTTCCACGTGGAGGGCGCGGCCCACGCGCGGATCGAGGTAGGTGCGCCGCACGAGCGCGGGCCCCGGCCCGGTGAGGGGCTCCTCGACGACCGCGCAGCCGTCGGTCCACGGGTCGGGCGCCACCGCGAGCGGTGCGCCCGACACCTCGGCGTAGGCCACACTCCCCCGCTGCACCACGCCGGGGGTGAGCGGCAGGGTCTCGCCCCCCGCCATGCCCGCGAGGTCGTCGTCGTGGACCGGCCGCACCGCGGCGCGGGCGCGGGCCAGCCGCTCCGCGCGCTGCGCGTCGCGGAGCTCCGCGGTGGCGCCGAGATCGGGCGCGCCGTCGCCGTCGAGCACCACGCCGTAGACGGCCTGCGCATCGGAGGCGCTGACCCAGCCCTCGGCCCGGTCGTCGGCCACCCGCGCCGGGTCGCGGTCGAGGGGGTCCCCGAGCCCGCCGCAGGTCGGGCAGTGCAGCTCGAACGACTCGCCTGCCTCCACGACGACGTTGGCGGCCATGGCCGACACCCGGTCCTCGGTGCCGTCGGCGCGGTGGATCAGGAACTCAGCGGTGGAGCCGGGAGAGCCGCCCGCCGTCCCGGGGAGCGGCGTCCACTGGCGGATGCCGAGCATCTGGCCCACGAACCGCTCCGTGCCGTAGGGCTCCATGGTGAACACGCCGCCAGCCCCGGAACGGGACGCGCCCGCCCCGTGCACGCCCAGGCGCAGGCCACGCTCGGTGACGAGGATCGGGTACCACGCCTCCATGACCTCGACGTCGGCGGCGGTGGGCGGCGACGGGAAGCCCACCGGCGTGGACGTGGCGTCGCCGCCGTCGCGCTCGATGGTGCCGGGGCCACCGACGGCGCCGCCGTCGAGCAGCGCCCACGCGGTCGGCCCGTCGGCGTCGACCGCCGACCACGTGGTGGTGGCCATGGCCGACGAACCGCCACCGGCCGACACGAAGCGCGACGCGGGCACCGCCGGATGCGTGGCCCACAGCGCGAGGCGCACGCACTGCATCGCGGCCTCGGCCGCGGTCATGGCCACATGGACGTGGCCGTTGTTGATCGGCGCCGGCGGGCGCGCGTGCACGATCGACCCTTCCGGGCAGCGCACCTCGATCGGCGCCACCAGTCCGCCCGTGAACGGCAGGTCGAGCGCGAGCAACGGGCGCAACACCATCATCAGCGCGCTCTTCACGATGTACGGCTGCGAGTTGAAGTAGTGCGGCGCCTGGGGCGACGCCCCCTCGAAGTCGAACACGAAGCTGTCGCCGTCGATGGTCAACGTGCAGGGGACGCGGTACAGCTCGTCCTCCCACTCGTTCCACGCGACCACGCGGTACTCGCCGTCGGCGATCGCGGCGATGCGCGCCCGCATCTCCCGCTCGGAGAGCTCCTGGAGCACCTGCACGCCGTCGAGGAATTCCTCGACGCCGAGCGACTCGGCCAGCTCGGCCGTCTTCTCCTGCGCGACGTGCGCGCCGGCGACGAGGCCGCGGAGGTCCATCTCGAGGAGCGCGGGCATCCGGACGTTGGCGCGGATGATGTCCCACACGGTGGTGTGCTCGACCCCACGCTCGAACAGGCGGCACGGCGGGATCCGCAACGCCTCCTGGTAGCAGTCGGTCGCCGCGGGCGCGAACGAACCCGGGGCCATGCCGCCGACGTCGAGCATGTGCGCGGAGATCGTCATCCACGCGATCAGCTGATCGCCGACGAAGATCGGCCGCTGCACCAGCACGTCGTTCGCGTGCAGGCCGCCACCGTCGTACGGGTCGTTGGCGAAGAACACGTCGCCCGGCGCGATGGTGTCGCCGAACTTGGCGATCGTGGCCTGCACCGCACGGGTGGACGCGACCCAGTGCAGCGAGACCCAGCCGCCGCCCGCGACGAGGTTGCCGTCGGCGTCGAGCAGCGTCACCCCGAAGTCGTGGGACTCGGTGATGATCGGGTTCACCCCGGTGCGCTCGACGGTGTCGGCGGTGTCCTCGGCGATCGCCTCGAGGCGGCTGCGCAGCACCTCGAGAGTGATGGGGTCGAACGACCCCGCGCCGCCGGCGCTGCGGTCGTCGGTCACCGCGGTCATGGCGCCACCTCCACGGTGAGCAGCGATCGTTCGTCCAACGCGGCGGTGGCGCCGGCCGGGATCCAGATCGTGGTGTCGACACCGTCGACGAGCGCCGGCCCGCTGAGCACGTGCCCGGGCTGCAGGTCGGGCGCGAAGTACGAGGGCACCTCGGTGCGCTCGCCGCCCCGCCCGAGGCGCACCGGGCGCGCGCCCCGCGGCTCGGCGCGCGTCCCGGGGACCACGGCGTCGCGCCGGCCGGCGTCGAGCGACGCCCGCACCGTGCGCCCGATGCCGATGGCCCGCAGCGTGACGAGCTCGAGCCCGGTGCCCAGCATCATCGAGCCCTCGCCGTAGCGGCGGGCGTACTCCGAACGGAACGTGGTGCCGAGGTGTTCGAACGTGTCGGCGTCGACCGGGCCCGACGGGAGCGGCACCGTGAGCTCCCAGGCCTGGCGCCGGAAGCGCATGTCGGCCTCGAAGCGCACCGAGCGTCCGTCCGCAGCGACGCCGTCGGCCGCGAGGTCGTCGAGCACCTCCGCCGCCAGCTTCTCGGCCAGCGCCTGGAGCGGACCGGGGTCGGTGGGCAGGCTGACCGCCAACGAGTGCAGCCGCTCGCGTCGGATGTCGGCGGTGGCCGCGCCGAACGCGGAGAGCACCGAGGCCTGCTCCGGCACGAGCACGCGCGTGGCCTTGATCGCGCGGGCGATGTCGGGCGTGAACAACGAGCCGCAGCCGCCGTAGGAGATGAGGGCATGGCGACGCGGGTCGAGACCACGCGCGTTCAGCAGCGAGCGCACCGCCTTCACCATCCCCTCGAGCGCGAGCTCGCGGATGCCCCACGCGGTCTCCTCGGCGTCGAGGCCGAGCTGCGCGCCGACCTGCTCGCACGCGCGGTACGCGGCGTCGAAGTCGAGCTCCATCTCGCCGCCGAGGAACAACGACGGGTCGAGGTAGCCGAGCACCACGAGCGCGTCGGTGACCGCCGGTTGCGTACCACCCTTGCCGTAACACGCGGGACCGGGCACCGAGCCCGCGGACACCGGCCCCACGCGCAGCATGCCGCGCGCGTCGACCCAGCCGATCGAGCCGCCGCCCGCCGAGATCGACTCGACGTCGACGAGCGGCAGCGCGGTCCAGATGCCCATCACGTCCCCGCGCAGCCGGCGGAACGGTTGGCCGCGCTCGATCACCGCGACGTCGAACGACGTGCCGCCCATGTCGCAGGTGATGACGTCGTCGACACCTGATGCCTCGGCGACCGACACCGACGCCGCGACCCCGGCCGCCGGTCCCGACGCCGCCAGTCCGAGGGGCACGCGGCGCGCCTCGGCCGCGGTGATCGAACCGCCCCCCGAGTGCACGAGCAGCACCGGCACCTGGAGCCCCCGGCGCGCGAGCTCGTCGACCAGCGCGTCGATCCCCGCGAACGCGCCGCCCACGTAGGCGTTGAGCACCGCGAACGTGGTGCGCTCGAACTCGCGGATGATCGGGTTGAGCGCGGCGCCCGAGAACACGCGGCAGCTCGGGGAGCTCGCGGCGGATCGCGCCGACCGCGGCGTCCTCGTGGACCGGGTTCTTGAACCCCCACAGGAACGACACCGCCAGCGCTTCGATCCCCTCGCGCTCGACGAGGTGGCGGGCCGCGGCGACCGCCTCCTCGGGGTCGAGGGGCACCACGATCTGGCCGTCGCGGTCGATGCGCTCGGCCACGCCCACGATGCGCCGGCGGGGCACCACCGGATCGGGGCGGACGACCCAGCCGTCGGCGAGGATCCGGCGGCCCTTGGCGAGCGGGAGCTGCTGCTCGAACCCCTTGGTGGTGACGAGCCCCACCGGGGGCCCGGTGCGGGTAGCGAGCACGTTGGTGACCGCGGTGGTGCCGAGCCCGAACCGGGAGACGCCGGGGAGCAGCTCCTCGAGCGTCATGCCCGCCCGGCCGGCGGCCAGCCGACAGGCCTCGAGCACTCCGTCGCCGAGCCGCCCCGGAGTGGTGGGCGACTTGGCCCGCCACATCCCGGTCGTGGCCGTCAGCACGGCATCGGTGAAGGTGCCACCGATGTCGATGCCGATGCAGACGCCGTCGCTGGTGTCCAGGCGCTCGTTCATGACCCCCCTGACGCTCCGGCTCTGGCGAACCGTCGGCGCGCCTTCCTACTCGGTGCCCGTCCGGGGGGTCAATCCCGTGGTCAGTGCGAACCGGGCGCCACGGCGTACAGCTCGGCCAGGGCGACCACGGTCCAGGTGGCGGTGCGCTGCGCGCCCTCCTCGGTCAGGTGGACGCGGTCGTCGAGGCGCACCGCGTGCAGGGCGTCGTCCCACCACAGCGCCATCTGGAACTGGCCCGCGGTGTCGGAGAGCGCCTCCCACCAGTCGGCGTTGGTCACCCCGAGCTCGTGGTGCAGGCGCCGGTCGTACCCGGCCAACGTGGTGGCGACGATCGGGCGTTGCGAGAAGCTGAACCAGTCCTCTCGCGGCGCCTCGCCCGTCGTGTCGGGCGGCGGCGGCGGGGACACCGCCCACACCACCTGCAGTCCGCGCCTGTACGCATCGAGCACGAGCGCCCGCTGAGCGGTGGACCACGTCTCGTAGAACTCGGGCGAGCCGTACGCGATCCCTCGCTCGCTGCACGTGACGCACACGTTCAGCCACTCGAAGATGACGGTGTCGACGTCGGGATGCAAGGCCATCTGCGTGGTGAAGATGTCGGCCGCCGAGACTCCGTTCACGAGATCGAGCAGGCCCGTCGCGTTCAAGTGCGCGTCGTACACCGTGGTGTCGAAGCCGTACGCGGCGAGCACGCCCGGCAGCACCGAGGCGGTCTGCCCCATCAACGAGTCGCCCATCGTGAGGATCACGTGGTGCTCGGCCGGCGCGGGGCCCACCAGCGGCCACGGGTTGGCCATCGGTCCCGGGGGGACGGTCGGGGCGGTGGTCGTCGGGGGCGAGGTCGGTGGTCGTCGGCGTCGGTGGTGATTGCCGAGTCCTCGCGTGAGGGCGCGCCGACCGAACCGGGCTCCTCCCCGCTCGAGCACGCGGCGGCCAAGAGGAGCAACGCCGTCACCCCGGCCACCAGCCTCGGCCAGCGCGCGGTCACGACTTCGCTCCCGCGTTCGCGGCGGCCACCGCCTTGCGGATCGCCTTGGCCACGATCGGCGCCACCTGATCGGCGCCCTCACCACTGAAGTGCGCGCCGTCAGGGCGGATGGCGTCGTCGCTGACGCCGTTCGGGCAGAGCTTGGGGTCGAGATCGACGAGTGTCGCGCCGTGCTGCTCGGCGGCCTTCGTCCACGCGGCGTCGATCGCCGCGACACGCGCAGTGTCGAGGCGCTCCGGACGCTCGGGGTCGCTCCCGATCATGTGGTTCACTCCGAAGCACGGCGGCTTCACGACGATCAGCTGCGCGCCGTTCGACGACAGGGTGTCGAGCAGGAGCGAGAGGTCCCGCTTGTACCCGGCGTCGTAGGTGGCCTGGCCCACGTGCTGCACCGACCCGTCGGGCATCACCGCGTCGAACACGTCCCACGCTCCGGCCAGCACGACGACCGCCTGGGGCTGGAACGTCTTCACGTCGTCGGCCCACTGCTTCTGCCAGTACCCCTGACCGCCGCAGCGGTTGCCGACCTCGTTGCCGTCGATCACGAACACCGCGTAGCTGTCGACCGGGCACCCGAGGATCGCGCGGTTCCACACCGTGAGACCGGGCTGCGCCGACAGCCCGTAGGTGCCGGGATCGGCACGGATGCCCTGCGCGAACGTGGCCGCCTGGGAGTCGCCGACCACCATCACCGTGGTGTTCGACGGGGCGACCGTGGTCGGCGCCGGACCCTGGTCGGCGAGCTGGCCCATCTGGCCGCTCAACGCGGGCTCGGCGCCGACCGTGGCCACGAACACGCCCACCCCGATGACGATGACGGCCGCGCCGGCGGCGACGCGCGCCATCGTCGCCGAGTGGAGCCGCACGCCGCGCCGGATCGGGTCGTCGACGAGGCGGGACGTCGCCCACGACAGCCCCACCACGACCGACAGGCGCACGGCGAGCAGGGTGAGCCCGTCGAGCCCGGTGCGGTCGGGAGTGATGACGAGGTAGGTGGGCCAGTGCCAGAGGTACATCTCGTAGGAGATGCCGCCCACCCAGCGCACGACCGACGAGCGACAGCGCGGCGCCGAGGATGCCGACGCGTTCCTGCGTGAGACGCCACAGCACGACGGCGGTGGCCACGCAGTACACGAACAGGCCGTACTGCCCGTAGAAGAAGTCGTGCACCGCGGTGGCATCGGACGCGAACCACGGCGCGACGACCACGAGCAGGCACAGCGGCGCGGCGATGGTCAGCGCCGAGCGCCCGCCGCGTGAACGCAGCGGTCCGTGCAGCGTGGTGAACACCGCGAGCACCGCGCCGATCAGCATCGCCTGCGCGCGGGTGTCGGTGCCGTAGTAGACCCGCGACGGGTCGGCGCCGGGCACGTAGAGCGCGACCATCCAGATCGACGACGCCACCGCGCCGAGCAGCGCGAGCAGACCGACGCTCGCGATGGCCCCACGCTCCGAGAGCCGGCGGCGCGCCAACCAGAGGGTGAGCAGCACGATCGGCGGCCACACCAGGTAGAACTGCTCCTCCACCGCGAGCGACCAGAGGTGCAGCAGCGGCGAGGGAGTGGTGAACGAGCCGAAGTACGACTGGCCCGACGCGATGAAGTGCCAGTTGACGACGTAGCCGAGCGACGCCAGCACGTCGCCGCGGAGCTTGTCGAGCCCGAGCGACGGCGCCAGCACCGCCGCGTACACCAGCACCGCCCCGAGCACGACGAAGAGGGCGGGGAGCAGGCGGCGGGCGCGGCGGGCCCAGAACGCGAGCAGATTGATTCCCGACGAACGGTCCCATTCGCGCAGCAGGATGCCGGTGATCAGGAAGCCCGACAGCACGAAGAAGGTGTCGAGCGAGAGCACTCCGCCGGCGGTGAAGTAGCCCGCGTGCACGGAGATGGCGAACCAGATGGTGAACCCCCGCCAGCCGTCGAGGGCCGGCCAGTGGGTTCGAGCCTTCGGCAGTGGCGATGGACTCACGACTTGATGATCTCAGACGGAGATGGCACTCGCCCAGGGTAGGAAGTCAAGGTCTTTCGGCACGCGCGGGCCGGCGCTGTCCCGGGCCGGGCATGACACGGCCCCGTACCGAACCGGTACGGGGCCGTCGTCGGAACGCGGATGAGGCTCAGCGGCCGCGGGCCGCCGCCAGGGCCGGCTGGATCGACGCCGACATCGACTCGTGGGGCAGCTCGTCGGCCGACACCGGCGTGGCCACCTCCTCGACCGACGGGCCGATCTCGTCGGCGATCACCTGGAGGGCGTCGAGGTCGCAGCCGTAGACCTCGGCCGCGGACCGGGAGGTCATGGTGCGCACCTCGTCTTCCGGCACGTCGGCGAACAGCAGGCGCAGCGCCAGGCGGGTGTGCGGGAACGACCCCTCGGTGTGGGGGTAGTCGGCGCCCCACATCAGCCGGTCGACACCGACGTCGTCGCGCATGGCGATCTCCTCGGGACGCACGGTCGACATCCCGATCCAGCAGTTGCGCCGGAAGTACTCGGTGGCCGACAGCTCGAGCCCGTTGACCGCCTCGCCGAAGACGACCTGGCCCTGGCCCGGCATCTTGCCGTACGCGATCTCGGCGTCGAGCTTGTGCAACTCGGGCGGGACCCACGAGCAGCCGGTCTCGGTGATGACGAACTTGAGGTCGGGGTAGCGCTGGAACACGCCGCCGAGCACCATGTGCCCGATCACGCGGCCCACCCAGAACTGGAACTCGTGGGCACCCACCGCGGCGGCCGCGGTGGCGAAGCCGGTGGTGTCCTCGGTGACGATGATCGCGTGGCGGTGCACCGGCAGGTCGAGCTCGACGCTCGCCTTCCACATCGGCTCGTAGCGCTCGTCGTAGAGCGCGCCGGCGTCGCCGGGCATGAGCACGCCCTTCATGCCGGCTTCCTTGGCCCAGCGCATCTCGGCGACGGCCTCGTCGATGTCGTCGGTGAACACCTGCGCCAGGCCGATGCGCCGACCGGGCAGCTGATCGCAGAAGTCGACCAGCCAGCGGTTGTGCGCCTTCACGCCCTCCCAGCGGTAGCGGTACTCCTCTTCGGTCCGCGGGGCGAGCGCGGTGACCGCGCCGCTCGGGTAGAAGGGCGGAACGGTGTTGGGGAACATCACCTCGGCCACGATCCCCTCGGCCGCCATGTGCGCGACACGCGCGTCGTGGTCCCAGCTGTAGCGCGACACGAACGAGGCCCGGCCCATGAGGATGTCGGAGTCGTCGTAGTGGGTCGCGAGGTCGAGGTCGGCCCACGGGTCGTGGAAGTCGGCCGCCCAGGCGTCGAAGTCGTCGTGGTACGCCTTGGGCAGGTACGGCTTGTACCCCTGGATGTCGGCGCCGGCGTGGGCGTCGGTCGAGATCAAGGCGTAGGGACGCCCTGTGAAGTCGGTCACTGGTTCGCCTCCCCTTGTGCGTTCCGCTGGCGGGAGCGCGGGATGTCGGTTCCTCCGAACACTAGTGCTGCTCCCGGCGATCTTGCCTACGATCGAGACCGCTCGACCTTCGCCTCGCTGCGAGGCGTCCGACCGACTGCACGGGGACACGACGTGACCGACGACCTGGTGATCCGCAACGGCACGGTGGTGGACGGATCGGGGCTGCCCGGCTTCCGGGCCGACGTGGCGGTGCGTGACGGTCGGGTGACCGAGATCGGACGGGTCACCGGGCGCGGCGCCCAGGAGCTCGACGCCGAGGGTCACGTGGTCACCCCGGGGTTCATCGACGCCCACACCCACATGGACGCCCAGGTCATGTGGGACCCGCTCGGCACGTCGTCGTGCTGGCACGGGGTCACGACCGTCGTGATGGGCAACTGCGGCTTCACCCTCGCGCCGGCACGCGCCGATCAGCGCCACCTCGTGGTGCGCAACCTCGAGCGCGCCGAGGACATCTCCGCCGACGCCATGGCGGCAGGGATCGACTGGACCTGGGAGACGTTCCCCGAATACCTCGACGCGGTCGAACGGCAGCCGAAGGGCATCAACTACGCCGCCTACGTCGGGCACTCGGCGCTGCGCACCTGGGCGATGGGCGAACGGGCCTTCGAGGGCGCGGCCACCCCCGACGAGCTCGACGCTGATGACCCGCGCGCTGAGCGACGCGTTGCACGCCGGCGCGATCGGCTTCACCACGTCGCGCAACGACGCGCACCGCACCGCCGACGACCACCCCGTCGCGTCGCGGCTCGCCGACTGGGACGAGGTCCGCAGCCTCGTCGGCGTGATGGGCGACCTGGGCGTCGGCATGTTCGAGATCGCACCCGAGCCGTCGGTCACCGCGGCCGACAGCGACCGGGCGATACGCGACGAGTTCTGGGACCGGATGCGCACGCTCGCGATCGAGACCGGCGTGCCCATGACCTTCGGCGTGCAGGCCCGCCGGCGCTCGGCCATGGTCGAGACGCTGGCGCAGCTCGACGACGCGCGCGCCGCTCGGCGCCCGCTTCGTCGGCCAGACCACGTGTCGCCCGAGCATGACCCTGATGTCGTTCGAGACCAAGCTCCCCTTCGACCGGCTCCCCGACTGGGCCGAGGTGCGCACCCGGCCGCTCGACGAGCAACGCCACCTGCTGCGCGATCCCGACGTGCGCCGTCGTCTCGTCGCGGCCGCCGAGCACGGCGTCTACCGGGACCCGGCCGGACCGGAGATGCGCGCGCCCGACTACGACTGGATGCTCGTGCTCGACCGCTACGCGCCGCCGCACCGCAGCGTGGCCGCGCTCGCCGCCGAACGCGGCGTCAGCCCGGTGGAGGTCGTCATCGACCTCGGGCTGGAGACCGACTTCACCCAGCTCTTCGCGCAGGACAGCCCCCACGACGACGAGCTCATGCTCGCCACGTTGCGTCATCCCCGCACCGTGATGACCTTCTCCGACTCCGGGGCGCACGTGAGCCTCATCTCCGAGGCGTCGATCCAGACCCACCTGCTCTCGCACTGGGTGCGCGACCGCGAGGTGTTCACCCTCGAGGAGGCGGTCCGGATGCTGACGCTCGCGCCCGCGCGGGCGTGGGGCTTCCCCGACCGCGGGCTGCTCCAGGAGGGATCGGTCGCGGATCTCAACGTGTTCGACCCCGCGACCGTGGAACCCGAGCTGCCGCGGGTGTCGGTCGACCTCCCCGGCGGCGCGCGGCGGCTCACGCAGCGCTCGCGCGGGTTCCTCGCCACCGTGGTCGCAGGTGAGGTCGTGCACCGCGACGGCGAGCACACCGGGGCACTGCCGGGATCGCTGCTGCGCGGCCCGCTCGCCCGCCGGGCGGCCGGGACCGCCTGAGGCCAGCGCCCCTGATCAGAGCGACTGGTAGAGGGTGTAGAGGCCGACCGGACCGTCGGCCATGCTCGCCCGCAGCTCGGGGCTCAGGTCGCCGAGGAGCTCACCGCTCACCGAGCCGCAGGCGAGGAGCTTCCCCATGAGGTCGCCGATGTGCTCGGCGTGCTCGACGAGGGCCTGGGAGTCGCGGTAGCGCTCGAGCACCACGCACCGGGTCTCGTCGTCGTTGAACCAGATCTCGTACTGCAACGTGCCGGTGTCCTGCGTCGCGCACGACCTCCATGCACTCCGCGGACAGGCGCTTGAACTCGTCGACCTTGCCCTCGTGGAACCGGAACCGCGCGATCCCCTGCAATTCGCTCATGGCGACGACCTTCCGGTGTGGCCTCACGCGTGCGTCTCCGCACGAGCCGGCTGCAGACGCGAATCAGCGGGGGCCGGAACCCCCGCTGACCAGTACACGACTTCACCGGCTTGACGGCTCACTCGCTGCTCGCCGGGATACCCGGCTCGCTGCCGCTCGTTCGTGGGCGATAGCAGATTTGAACTGCTGACCCCTTCCGTGTCAAGGAAGTGCTCTCCCCCTGAGCTAATCGCCCGGTGAGCCGGTCATCGTAGCAACCGCCCCTGGGCCCGGGCTCACCAGGACGAGCCCCCGCGCAGCGCCTACTCGGTGGCGATCGCCTCGAGCACGTCGAGGCGCGACGCCCGCCAGGCGGGCCCGACCGCCGCGAGCACCCCCGCGAGCATCGACCCGGCGACGAAGAGCAGCAGCTCGCCCACCGGCACGTCGAACACCGCGATGCCCTGCGCCGCGCAGCGACCGCGAGAACACCCAGCCCCACAGCACTCCGAGCGCGAGACCCACCATCCCGCCGAGCAGCGCGATCACCACCGACTCCCACCGCACCATGCGTCGCATCTGCCGGCGCGACATGCCGACGACGCGCAACAGCCCGAGCTCACGCGTGCGTTCGAACACCGAGAGGGCGAGGGTGTTGATGATGCCGAGGATCGCGATGATCAGCGAGAGCGCGAGGATCGCGACGAGCACGGTGAGGAACTGGTCGACCTGCTCCTGCTGCTGCGACCGGTACTCCTCGACGGTGAGCACGTCGAGGTTCGGGAAGTCGTCGCGCAGCGTCCGCCGCAACGACGCGCCGACCTCGTCGGCGCGTCCGTCGGCCGCCTTCACGAAGCACCAACGAATCCTGTTGTCCCTTGCCCGCGGCGGTGGCCATCACGTTCGGGGTCACGAGGAACGGCACCGACTGACCGAACAGGCCCACGAAGTTCTTGTTCTCGTAGAGCCCGCGCACGGTGAGCACCTGGTAGCCGTTGGTGAACTGCAGCGCCCACCTGCGATCCCACACGCGAGCCCGAGCCGGCGCGCGGTGTCGGACGCCACGAGCACCCCGGCGTCGTCGAGCGCGCGCGAGCACCCCCGGATCGACGCCGAGATCGACGACGGCCCCGAACTGCTGCGGATCGGCGTTGCCCACGGTCTGCACGTCGCCGTCGACGCAGCGCGTCGGTGAAGCGCATCGGCACCGCGGCGGCCACGCCGTCGACCTTCGCGACGCGCTGCGCGGCGATGTCGGAGAACCCGGCGAACCCGTCGGTCTTCACCACGAAGTCGGCGCGCAGCCCGCTCGCGGTGTCACGCGCGACCGACGCGCGCGCCGACGCGCCGAACGTGGCGGTGAGCCCCACCAACGCGAGCCCGATCACCAGGGCCGACGCCGTCACCGCGGTGCGTCGCGGGTTGCGCATCGCGTTCTCGCGGGCCAACGCACCCGGCGCGCCGAGGTGGCGCAGCGGCGCACCGATCACGCCCACCACCTGACGGGCGACGACCGGGAGCAACACCACCACACCGACCAGCACGGCGAACGCGCCCAGCGCGACCACCTGCACCTGGTCGGCGATCCCGTTCACCTCGTCGGCGCGCCGCAGGCCCCACACCACCGCGACCGCGCCGGCGACGAGCACCACGAGGCCGAGCGCGATGCGCCGCCCGAACCGTCGCGACGCCGACGCGACGGGAAGGTCGTTGATCGCGGCCACCGGCGGGACCCGGGCCGCGCGCACGGCCGGGAGCAACGACGCCAGGACGGTCACCCCCACCCCGACGCTCACCGACACCACCACGGTGCGCGGCAGCAGCACGGTCGTGGTGTCGGGCAGACCGAGCCCGAGCGCGCGCATGAGGTCGAGCAGCCCGGCGCCCGAGCACGACGCCGGCCACGAGTCCGAGCGCCGACGCGAGCGCCCCCACCACCAGCGCCTCGAGCACGACCGACCGCACGACCTGCCCGCCGCTCGCGCCCATCGCGCGCAGCAGCCCGAGCTCACGCGTGCGCTGCGTGACGAGGATGGTGAAGGTGTTGAAGATGATGAACGCGCCGACGACCACGCCGATCGCGGCGAAGCCGAGCAACGCGTAGGTGAAGAAGCCGAGGAACTGCCGCACGGTGCGGCCGGTGCGGATCGCCGCCTCCGAGGCGGTGAGCACCTCGAGCCCGGGACCGAGCGTGCGGGTCAAGCGCTGCTGCAGCACGACGACCGACTCCCCGGGCGCGGCCTGCACGTACACCGCGTTGATCGACCCGCGGGCGTCGAACGCGGCCTGCGCGGTCGGAAGGTCGAACGCCGCCGCGGTGACCGCGCCGAGATCGGCCCGATCACCCACCCGGAACAACCCCACGATGCGGAACTGCTCGGCCGGGCCCTGGAGCAGCACGCGCACCGTGTCGCCGACCCGGTAGCCCTCCTCCTTCGCGGTGCCCGCGTCCATGAGGACCTCACGCGGACCGCTCGGCGCGCGGCTGTCGGCGCCCACGAGCCGCAACGGACCCCCGCGCGCCCAGGAGAACCCCAGGGTGGGTGGCCCCCCGCCGCCGACGGGCTGGCCGTCACGGCCCACGAACTGGGCGTAGCCCTGCACGAAGGGAATCGCCCGGGCGACGCCGGGGACGGCGGCGACGGTGGCCGGTGAGGGACTCCGAGATCCGGGTGGGCGACGAATTGCCACCGACGGCGTCGGCCGCCTGCACCTGCAGGTCGACGCCGGCCACCGTCTGGGCGAACACGTCGTCGAACGACTGCTTGACGGTGTCGGTGAGCACGTAGGTGGCACTCACGAAGGCGACGCCGAGCAGCACGGCCAGCGCGGTGAGCGCCAGGCGCAGCCGGCGGGCCAGCAGACCCCTGATCGTCGCCTTCCACATGCCGGCTCGTGCTCCCTTCGGTCCCCATCTTGGCCGCCGGACCAGCCACGGACCCGGCCATCCGCGCCGGCGAGCATCCGAAACGTCCGAATTGCACGGTCGCCGCGCGACGAATCCGGCACACGCGCTCAAGTTGGAGGCCCGTCCCCGCCGAGAACATCCGTAACCACTCAGAGTGACGGCCCCGGGAGTCCAGATGAAGGTCAGGCTGCAGCAACCGCTCAAGCGTCGGCTCGCACTCCTGCTCGCCGCGGCGGTGCTCGCCGTCGCCGCGACCGCGTGTCTCCCGAACACCTCGCCGAACCCGCCGACCGACATCGTCGACAACGGGATCTTCCAGGCGATGAACCAGGACCGTGCCGCCAACGGCCTCCCGGCGCTGCAGTGGAGCCCCAAGCTCAACAACACCGCGTGGAACTGGGCGTACAACGAGGCGACGGTCAACTCGATGTACCACCAGGACCTGACCGCGCTGCTCTACTCGCCGACCTACAACGGCTGGTACACCCTCGGTGAGAACCTTCTCGTCGGACCGCGGCAACATGCTGATCCCCGACATGGAAACCGCGTGGATGAACTCCTCCGGCCACCGGGCGAACATCCTGAGCCCGTCGTTCAACGCCGTGGGCGTCGCCCACGTGTGGGGTCCCGACGGCCGGATCTGGGTCGTGGTGGACTTCGGCGGAGTCTGATCGCGCCACCGACCACCGGACCCACGGCCACCGGCTCGAACGACACGTCGCAGCCGGGGCCAGGCCAAGAAGTGACCCCGCGGCGGGGTGAGCGTCGCACCCTTCCGCGATGATGTGCAGGTGACCCTGCTGCGCCTCCCGCTCGCCGGCCCCGACGCCGGCACCTCCCCCGAGCGCGATGGTGCCTGGGGCGGCGCTCCCGGCACCATCGAGGGCTTCCACCCCGCCGTCGCCGAGTGGTTCCGCCGCCGGTTCCCCGAGGGTCCCACCGCGCCGCAGCGCGAGGGCTGGCCGCAGATCGCCGCCGGACGCGACACCCTCATCGCCGCCCCCACCGGATCGGGCAAGACCCTCGCCGGCTTCCTCGTCTGCATCGACCGCCTCTACCGCGCGCACGAACGCGGGCAGCAGGTCGCGGGCGTGGCGCGCGTCGTCTACGTGTCGCCGTTGAAGGCGCTGGCGGTCGACATCGCCGAGAACCTCGAGCGCCCGTTGCACGAGATCGCGGCCATCGCCGCCGAGCTCGGGCTCACCGCGCCCGACGTGCGCGTCGCGGTGCGCACCGGCGACACACCCAACTCCGCGCGCGCGGCGATGCTGCGCACACCGCCGAGCTTCGTCGTCACCACACCGGAGTCGCTCTACCTGCTCGTCACCGCGGCGCGCAGCCGCGAGATGCTGCGCACGGTCGAGACGGTGATCGTCGACGAGATCCACGCCGTCGCACGCGACAAGCGCGGCGCGCACCTCTCGCTCACCCTCGAACGACTCGAGGCGCTCGCCGACACCCGTCCCGCGCGCATCGGCCTCTCCGCCACCCAGCGCCCGATCGAGACCGTCGGTCGCCTCCTCGTCGGCGACCGTCCCCTGCCCGCCATCGTCGACGCCGGCCACCAGCGCGAGCTCGACCTCGCGCTGGAGCTGCCGGAGGGCGAACTCGAAGCGGTCACGTCGGCCGAGCAGATGTCCGACGTGCTCGACCGCATCGCGCAGCTCGTCACCGAGCACCGCACCACGATCGTGTTCGTCAACACCCGGCGGCTCGCCGAGCGCCTGGCCCACCAGCTCGGCACGCGCCTCGGCGACGACGTCGTGTCCGCGCACCACGGCAGCCTCTCGAAGGAGCGGCGCCACCGCGTCGAGACGCGCCTGCGCGCCGGCGACCTGCGCGCGCTGGTCGCCACCGCGTCGCTCGAGCTCGGCATCGACATCGGCCCGGTGGAGCTGGTCTGCCAGGTGGGGTCACCCCGCAGCATCGCCACCTTCCTCCAGCGGGTCGGCCGCTCCAACCACTCGCGCGCCGGCACGCCGAAGGGTCGTCTCTACCCCCTCACCCGCGACGAGCTCGTCGAGTGCACCGCGCTGCTCACCGCGGTGCGCGCCGGGCGGCTCGACACCCTCGAGCTCCCCCGCAAACCGCTCGACATCCTCGCCCAGCAGATCGTGGCCGAGACCGCCGCCGCCGAGTGGACCACCGACGAGCTGTTCGCCCGCTTCCGGCGCGCCGCGCCCTACCACGAGCTCACCCGCGCCGAGTTCGACGACGCGCTCGCCCTCGTCACCGACGGCATCGAGACGGGCCGCGGCACGCGCGGGGCCTACGTCCACCACGACCGCGTGAACCACGAGCTGCGCGGCCGCAAGTCGGCGCGGCTCGCCGCGATCACCTCGGGCGGGGCGATCCCCGAGACCGGCGACTACCGCGTGGTCGCCGAGCCCGACGACACCTTCATCGGCACGGTCAACGAGGACTTCGCCGTGGAGTCGATGGCCGGCGACATCTTCCTGCTCGGCACCCACTCGTGGCAGGTGCGCAAGGTGGAGCTCGGCACCGTGCGCGTGCGCGACGCCGGCGACGCGCCGCCCACCATCCCCTTCTGGATGGGTGAGGCCCCGGCCCGCACCGCCGAGCTCTCGGCCGAGGTGTCGGCGCTGCGCGCCGCGGTCGACGCGCACCTGCAGGCCGGCACCCCCGACGCCGCTCGCCACCACCTCGAGCAGATCGCGGGCATCACCCCCGACGCCGCGTCGCTCGTCGTCGACTACCTCGCGGTGGGGCGCGCCGCGCTCGGCGCGATGCCCACCCAGGACGAGCTGGTGGTCGAACGCTTCTTCGACGACACCGGCGGCATGCAGCTCGTGGTGCACTCGCCGTTCGGGGGCCGGGTGAACCGCGCGTTCGGCCTCGCGCTGCGCAAGAAGTTCTGTCGCACCTTCAACTTCGAGCTGCAGGCCGCGGCGTCCGACGACGCCATCGTGCTCTCGCTCGGGCCGCACCACTGCTTCCCGCTCCACGAGGTGATCCGCTACGTCAACAGCCGCACCGTGCGCGAGACGCTCGAACAGGCGATCCTCGCCTCGCCGATGTTCGTCGTCGCGCTGGCGCTGGAACCTCAACCGATCGCTCATGGTGCTGCGGTTCCGCAACGGCAAGCGCAACCCGCCGCCGATCCAGCGCATGGAGTCCGACGACCTCATGGCCGCGGTGTTCCCCCAGGCCGCGGCGTGCCAGGAGAACGTGACCGGGCCGGTCGAGATCCCCGACCACCTCCTCGTGCGCCAGACCATCGACGACACCCTCACCGAGGCGCTCGACGCCGACGGGTTCACCGCCCTGCTCGAGCGCATCGAGCGCGGCGTGGTGCGCGTGCACTTCGCCGACACCACCGAGCCGTCGGTGCTCGCGCACGAGATCCTCACCGCGCGTCCGTACGCCTTCCTCGACGACGAGGAGCTGCAGAACCGTCGCACCAACGCGGTGCAGATCCGGCGCGGCCTGCAGGTCGACCTCGCCACCATCGGCGTGCTCGACCCCGCGGCCATCGAACAGGTGCACGCCGAGGTCACGCCCGAACCCACCGCGGCCGACTCGTTGCACGACCTCCTGTCGTCGCTCGTCGCGCACGCGGCCGCGGCCCGAGTGGCAGCCGCTCTTCGACGAGCTCTGGGCGCGGGGCCGGGTCGGCGCTCTCGACCACGACGACGGCGTGCTGTGGTGCACCACCGAGCGCCGCGTCGACGCCGACGCCGCGCTGGCCGGCGACGAGACCGCGGTGGCCGCGATGGTGCGCGGCCACCTCGAGATCACCGGCATCACCACGGTCGCCGCGCTGGCGGCGTCCACCGGCCTGGCCCCCACCCGCGTCGAGGTCGGACTCACCCACCTCGAGCAGCGCGGCGCCGCGATGCAGGGTCGCTACTCCCCCGCGGCGCGCACGCACGAGGACGCGCCGGTCGAGTGGGTGTCGCGCCGGCTGCTCGCCCGCATGCACGCCGGCTCCCGCCGGTCGCGGCGGTCGTCGGTCGACCCGGTCACCGCGCAGGACTTCATGCGGTTCCTGTTGCGGTGGCAGCACCTCGCGCCGGGCACCCAGCTCGTCGGCGAGGCCGGTCTGCACACCCTGGTCGAGCAGCTCCAGGGCTGGGAGGCCGCGGCCGTGGCCTGGGAGGCCGACCTCCTCGCGGGCCGGATGCGCCGCTACGAACCGGCCTGGCTCGACCGCCTCAGCCACGCGGGCGACGTCGCCTGGCTGCGCGTCACCCCCAGCGACCGCGCCGTCGACGCGCCGGCCGTGGCGCCCTCCAAGGCCACCCCCATCTCGCTCGTCTGTCGCGAGGACCTGCCGTGGCTCCTGGCCGCGGCACGCGCCGGCGGCCCGCCGGCCGAGCCCGCGGTGGGCGCCACGGCCGAGATCCTCGACGTGCTGCGCGAGCGCGGCGCCTGCTTCGCCTCGGAGCTGGCGGCCGCCACCCACCGCCTCCCCGACGACATCGAGCGCGCGCTCTGGGACGGCGTCGCGCGCGGGCTCGTGATGTCCGACGGATTCGGCGCGATCCGGGCCCGGGTGGCGCGCAGCGCGTCGTCCACCGATGCCCGCCGCTTCTCCCGCCTCGCGCGCGGCGCCCGGGCCAGCGCCACCGCGGCGGCCGGTCGGTGGTCGCTCGTCCCCGCGGGCGCCGGCATCGACCCCGGGTCCGACGGCGCGCCCGACCGCGAGGACCTCGCCGAGGCCGTCGCCGAGCTGCTGCTCCGCCGCTGGGGCGTGGTGTGCCGCGATGTCGCGGTGCACGACTCACTGCGGTTCCCGTGGCGCGACCTGCAGTGGGCGCTGCGCCGGCTGGAAGACCGCGGGCTCGTACGCGGCGGTCGCTTCGTCAGCCGGGCTCCCCGGCGAGCAGTACGCGCTGCCCGCGGCCGTGGAGCAGCTCGCACAGGTGCGCCGCCTCCCGCGCACCGGCGAGCAGGTCAGCGTGAACGCGGTCGACCCGCTCAACCTCGTCGGGCTCGTCGTCCCCGGCGCCACGGTGCCGTCGGTGCGCACGCGCACCGTCCTCTACGTCGACGGCATCGCGATCGACCGCGACGCCGACGTCGCGTCCAACCTGCAGGTCTGACCGGCCTCAGCCGGCCGTGGGCGGTCGCACCACGAGCACCGGGCACGGCGCGGCGTGCACCACGGATGCGGCGACGCTGCCCAGCGTCATGCGCGCCAATGCGCCGCGGCCGAGCGTGCTCATCGCGATGATCGGCACCCGCCGGTCGCGGGCCACGTCGAGGATCACCCCGACGGGGTAGGAGTCACGCTCCCGTTCGATCTCCACCGCGCCCGCCGCCCGCAATCGGTCGGCGGCCTCGTCGACGCTCACGGCGGGATGCGTCGCCGACTCGGTGTCGAGCGGGTGGGCCACCTGCAGCACCACCGCGCCACACCCGTGGGCCCGCATCCAGTCGGCCGCGGCGGGCAGCACGGCGTCCGACGCGTGGCCGCCGTCGTGGCACACCAGGACCGGCCCGTCACCCGGCGCGTGTTCGAGATCGGCGTGGGGTCCCACCAGCACGACCGGCGCGTCGACGTCGCGAACGACGGCCTGCGCCACGCTGCCCAGGATCGCCGCACCCAGTCGACCCCGGCCGTGGGTGGCCATGCACACGATCGGGTCGTCGGCGGTGTCGACCACCGCGCGGATGCCGTCGATCGCCCACTTCGAGTCGACGATCTCGGTCCGCACGTCGGGCGCGTGCAGCTCGGCGGCGGCGTCGGCCAACCACGACGGCGCGACCAGGCGGTCCTCCTCGAGCGTGGCGGGGGTGGTGACCAGCACCACGGGCGCGCCGTAGGCCGCAGCCAGCGCGTCGGCGACCCGCAGCGCGCGGCGGGCGGTGTCGGAACCGTCGAGGGGAACGATCACGGTGGCAGGCATACCTCACACTGTCGCGCGACAACCCACCCCGCCAGGGACCGAGGTCATCGACGGCCGTGCGCACCGCGCCCCGTCGATCAGGTGCGGGACAGATGGCACGCGAACCAGGCGGTCGCCAGCGCGGCCACCTGCTCCAGCGCACCTTCCTCCTCGAAGAGGTGACCGGCCCCGGCCACCACGTCGACGCGGTGCTCGCCACCCAATTGCCCGGCAGCCCACCGGTTGCGCTCCAACACCAGCTCGTCGGCGCCGCCGACCACGAACAACGTCGGCGCGTGCACCCGAGCGAGGGCCCCGGGGGCGAGATCGGGTCGACCTCCCCGGGACACCACCGCGCCGATCGCGGGATCGTCGGCCGCCGCGGTCAGCGCGGCAGCCGCGCCGGTGCTCGCGCCGAAGAGCCCGATCGGCAGCCCGGCGGCGGCCGGGTCGGCCCGCACCCACTCACAGGCCGCGTGCAACCGGGTGGCGAGAAGCTCCACGTCGAACACCTGGGCCTGCTCGATCTCCTCGTCGGGCGTCAGCAGGTCGAGGAGGAAGGCGCCCAGGCCCGCCTGCACCAGTCGACCGGCGACGTAACGGTTGCGGGGACTCAGGCGACTGCTCCCACTGCCGTGGGCGAACACCACCACGCCGAGCGGGATCGGCGGCAGGGTGAACGTGCCCGGCAGCACCACCGGCCCGAGGCGTACCTCGGCCTCCTCGTGACGGGTGCCGCGGTCGAACGCGGCGTCGAGCAGCTCGACCACCTCGGCGTCGGTCACCTGGGTGAAGTCGTCGTACCACTCCCCGATGGCTGCGAAGGTGGAGGGCGACTTCACGAGCACCACGTCGTCGGACTCGGCCGCGAGCGCGTCGGCGGTGTCACGCGGCGCCACCGGCGCCGCGACCACGACTCGCGCCGCGCCGTGCGCGCGGGCCACCGCGATCGCGGCGCGCACGGTGCTCCCGGTCGCGATGCCGTCGTCGACGATCACCGCGGTGCGGCCGTCGATCGGCAGCATCGGCCGGTCACCGCGGTACGCGAGCGCGCGGCGGTCGAGCTCGACGCGTTCACGCGCTTCGACCGCGGCGAGCGCCTCGGTCGTCGTGCCGGTCGCGGCGAGCAGCTCGCTCGACACGACGCGCACGCCACCCTCGCCGATGGCGCCGATACCGAGCTCGGGTTGACGGGGCGCGCCGAGCTTGCGCACCACGAGCACGTCGAGCGGCGCGCCGAGCGCGCGCGCCACCTCGTGCGCGACGGGGACGCCCCCGCGCGGCAGCGCGAGGAGCACCGGACGTTCGGGACGCAGCGACTCGAGTGCGGCCGCGAGCTGACGCCCGGCGTCGCGCCGGTCGCGGAACCGGCCCATCAGTCGGTCGGCTCGATCAGGCCGTACTGACCGTCGTAGCGCCGGTAGAGCACGTGCCCGCGTCGGCGCTGCGGGTCGACGAAGAACACGAACGGGAGCTCGCCGAGCTCGAGCAGGTCGACGGCCTCGTCGACCTCGACGACCGGGGGCGCGACGCCGCCGCGCTGCACCGGCTCCACCACGTCGTCGAGGGGACAGCGGCCCGACGCCTCGTAGAGCTGGTAGCCGTCGTCGACCCGTACGAGCACGTTGTCCGCACCGGTGTGCTCGTTGCGGAACAGGAAGAAGTCGTGGTCGAGTCGTTCGAGGTCGTCGACCGCTTCGTCGATCGACTGGCTGCCCACCGCGAACGTCTTGTGGGCGACGATCACGCTCTCCTCGGGCGCGATGGTCGCGAAGCCCGGGCGGTGTACGCGCGCGGACGCGGCGGATGCGGCGCGCGCACCGCTGCGATCGGCGGCGCGGCGCCCCACCACGCGGGCGAGTCGTTCGCGCAACCGCGCCTCGAGCAGGTCGACCGCCTCGGGCATGCTCCCGGCGGCGACGTGCGCGCGCACGAGACGCCCGTTGACGTCGAGCGACGCCTTCGCGTCGGCCGGCCGCTCGCGGGCCGGATCGGCGAACACCCGGAGGTCGACCCGCGCGAACAGGACCGGCGCACCGGCCAGTCCCTCCAAGCGCTCGACCTTGCTGCGCGCGTACTCACGATCCACGTTCGACACGTCGCCGTGGGCCTGCACGATCACCTGCGGACCGCCCGTCGTCGTCACCATGGGCAACTCCTCTCCTCGGGGGTTCCTCTCCATCGTCGGAGCCGGCCCCGGGGTCTGACAGGGCCGAACGTCAACTCGGCGGGGTTCCCGCGTGCCAGGATCGCGCCATGGCCGACGATCGTCATCCGCGGCGCCGTGTCGTGATCATGGGCGCCGCGGGCCGCGACTTCCACGACTTCAACGTCGTGTTCCGCGACGACGACCGGGTGGAGGTGGTGGCGTTCACCGCCGCGCAGATCCCCGGGATCGACGATCGGCGCTACCCGCCCGAGCTCGCCGGGGCGCGCTACCCCGAGGGCATCCCCATCCGGCCCGAGGCCGAGCTCGTGGAGTTGGTGCGCCGGGACGCGATCGACGAGGTGGTGTTCGCCTACTCCGACCTCACCCACGAGGACGTCATGCACCGCGCCTCCGCGGTGCTGGCCGCCGGCGCCGACTTCCGCCTGCTGGGCCCGGGATCGACCTGCCTCCGGGCGCCGGTGCCGGTGGTCGCGGTGTGCGCCACGCGCACCGGCGCAGGGAAGAGCCCGATCAGCCGCTACGTGGCGACGGTCCTGCGCGACGCCGGACTGCGGGTGGTGCTGGTCCGTCACCCGATGCCCTACGGCGACCTCGCCGCGATGCGGGTGCAACGGTTCGCGACCCTGGCCGACATCGACGCCGCCGCGCCCACCGTCGAGGAACGCGAGGAGTACGAGCTGCCGGTGCAGCTCGGTCTGGTGATGTACGCGGGCGTCGACTACGGCGCGATCCTGGCCGCGGCCGCCGCCGAGGCCGACGTGATCGTGTGGGACGGCGGCAACAACGACTTCCCCTTCTTCGCCCCCGACCTGATGATCACGGTGGCCGACGCGCTGCGGCCGGGCCACGAGCTGCGCTACCACCCCGGCGAGACCAACCTGCGCCTGGCCGACGTCGTGGTCGTCAACAAGGTCGACTCCGCCACCACCGATGCGGTCGACACCGTGCTGCGCTCGGTGCAGGCGGTGAACCCCGACGCCGCCGTCGTCCTCGCCGAGTCGCCGGTGACCCTCGGCCCCGGACCGGACCTCGCGGGACGGCGGGTCCTCGTGGTGGAGGACGGCCCCACCATCACCCACGGCGGCATGCCGTTCGGGGCCGGGACGGTGGCGGCCCGCGCCGCGGGCGGCGTCGTGGTCGACCCCCGCCCGTGGGCGGTGGGGAGCATCGCCGCGACCTACGCCCGCCACCCCGCGATCGGGCCCGTGCTGCCCGCCATGGGCTATTCCCCCGAGCAGCTCGCGGAGCTCGCCGCCACCATCCGGGCGGTCGACTGCGACGTGGTGGTCGCCGGCACGCCCATCGACCTGGCCCGCCTGGTCGACGCCGGACGGCCGATCCGGCGGGCCGGGTACGGGTTCCGGGCGCGCTCGGGCGCCGATCTCCCCACCCTCCTGGGCCCCGTGATCGCCGCCGCCCGGGCCTGACCGGTCCCGCCCCGCTGCGAGCCCGGCCGGCCACCGAGGCGAGGTCATCCGGGACTTTCGGCCCGTTGACGCCGCCGCTCGCAGCCCTCCAATATTTGGTAGCCCCCGGGGAACGGCCCCGAGGCTCCGGCGACGAGGTTGGGCATGCGACGCCACGAACGCCCCGCAATCGGCACGGTGTGCCCGGTGTGCGGGTTCGACTTCTCCGACGACGCACCGGCCGCCATGCTCACCCTGCTGCTCGATCTCCCCCGCGACTACCGCGTGGCGCTCGGCGCGCCCGACGACGCGGTGCGGTGCCGGCGCGACGACCACGGCTGGACCGCGATCGAGTACACCGCGCACGCAGCCGAGGTGCTGCACTCCACGCTCAAGCGCCTCGTGTTCGTGCTCGAGCAACAGCACGAACGCAACGTGTCCCCGCCGCAGCTCGAAGCGGTGCGGGCCTCCGCGCGGACCGCGTCGACCGAGATGGTGTTGGCGTCGTTCACTGCCGCCTGTCGCGACCTCCGGCAGCCTGGTCGACGTCGTGTTCGAGGACGCGTGGAACCGCACCGCCCGCACCGCCGACGGCACCGTCACTGCACGCGACATCCTCGCCGACTCGGTGCACGAGGCCTACCACCACTGCCTCGACGCACGGCGCGCGAGCGGCGTGGCCGTCGACGCCCGGACCCCTCGTGGGCATCGGCCCCGCCTGACCGGACCGTCCGGCTCAGACCTCGGCGAGGTCGAGGTGGAACAGCTCCTCGGCGTTGGTGCGCAGCACGCGCGCGCGGTCCTCGGGGCTCAGGTGCGCGAGCAACTCCTCGAGGATCTTCGCGGTGTTCGGCCACTGCGAGTCGGGGTGGGGGTAGTCGGCCTCGGCCAGCACCCGGCCCACGCCGATGCGCTCGATCTGCTCGGCGCCGAACGGGTCGTACACCAGACACGCCGACACCTGCCGCGCGAAGTACTCGCTCGGCGGACGCGGGATCGTGCGGTGGTCGCTCGGCCCACGCGAAGTGGTTCGCCCAGTGCCGGTCGGCGTGCTCGATCATGAACGGCAGCCACCCGAGGTAGCTCTCGGAGAACACGATCTGCAGTCGCGGGAACCGCTCGAGCGCGCCGCTGAACATCCAGTCGACGAACGCGAGCTGCGAGTTGCACGGTGCCGCCACCGAGCTCACGATGATCGGCGCGTCGTCGGAGGTGGTGAGGACCCACGACGACGACCCGAAGTGCACGCAGAGCGGGAGCTCGGCGTCCTGCGCGGCCGCGAACACCGGGTCCCAGTAGTTGTCCTGGTCGTGGATCGACGGGAAACCCTGGCGGCTCGGGTTCTCCGAGAACGCGATCGCCTTCGCGCCCTTCGCCGCGCACCGCTGCACCTCGCGCGCCGCTTCCTGCGGGTCCCAGTACGGGAGCAGGATCATCCCGAACAGGCGACCGGGCGCGCTGCCCGCCCACTCGTCGGTCTGGAAGTCGTTGTACGCCTGGAGGCACGCGAGCGCGAGCTCACGGTCGTCGAGCGTGTTGAAGCGCGTCCCGCCGAAACCCACGAACGTGGCGAAGCACAGCGAGCCGAGCACGCCGTCGACGTCCATGTCCTTCACCCGTTCCACCGGGTCGTAGGTACCGGGGCGCAACTCGTCGTAGCTGCGGATGCCGCGGAACAGGCGTTCCTCGTAGGGCATCCCCGCGGTCGCGCTGATGAGGTACATGAGGCTGCGGTTGCCGTCGACCTCCCACGAGAGACCCTCGTCGGTCTCGACCACCTTCGGGCCGCGGTCACGCAACTTGGCCGGCAGGCGCGACTGCCAGAGGTGCGCGGGCTCGAAGAGATGGTCGTCGACCGACACGATGTAGGGCTTCGTCACGCGGCGAACGTACACCGGTCACCGGTGCGCCGAAAGTCCAGTGGATCCGGCGTTCTTGTCCCCTCGCGATGGCCGGGAGTAGGGTCGATCAGCGACCAGACACGGGCCGGTACGGCTCGTCGGGAACGGGGGAACACATGGCGGACGAACGCCTCCTGCTCGTGTCGTCGGACGGCCACATCGGCCCACCGGCGGAGCGTTACCGCGACTACTTCGACCCGAAGTTCCGCGCCGACTTCGACGAGTGGTTCGCCGCCTACATCCCGATGTGGATGACCAAGGGCACGATCGCCGCGGGCTCCGAGAAAGAGGTGATCGACGGCCACATGTGGGGCGCCGAGTACACCGAGGAGTTCCAGAAGCGCGCCGCGAAGATCCCCTGGGGCATCGAGGGCAAGTGGGACCCGATGAAGCGCCTCGAGGCGATGGACATCGACGGTGTCACCGCGGACGTGATGTTCCCCGACGACCAGTCGTCGAACTCGCCGCCGTTCCTCGGCCTCGCCCGCGACTTCCGTGAGAAGTGGGACCGCTGGTCACACGCCCAGCGCCGTGAAGGCGCCCGCGCGTACAACCGCTGGCTCGGCGACTTCTGCTCGGCGAATCCCGACCGTCTCCTCGGCGTCGCGCTGATCGGCACCCTCGCGGACGTCGACGACGCGATGGCCACCGTGCGCGAAGCCAAGGAGCTCGGCCTCGGTGGTGGCCTCATGCTGCCGGTCAACTACTACAACGTCGACGAGCCGTTCTGGAACGACCGTCGCTACGAGTCGCTGTGGTCGCTCTGCGAAGAGCTCGACATGCCGTTGCACACCCACGTCGGGCCCGGCAGCCCGTACTACGGCGAGGACAACTTCGAGAGCATGCTCATCTGGTGCATGGAGTCGGCCTTCTGGGTGCACCGGCCCCTGTGGTTCTTCACCTTCAGCGGCATCTTCGAACGCCACCCCGAGCTCAAGTTCGCGTTCACCGAGCAGGGCGTCGAGTGGATCCCGCCGATGCTCATGGCCATGGACATGGTGCTCGAGGGGAAGATCACGCCCTTCGGCGAGGACGCCCGGCGCAAGATGTTCTCGATCATGCCGAGCGAGTACTTCCGCCGTCAGTGCTACGTGGGCGCCACCTACACCGACGCACTCGGCTGGGTCGACGAGCAGCAACGTGCGCAGCTCGGCGTGGACCGCATCATGTGGGGCTCCGACTACCCGCACATGGAGTCGGCCTGGCCCCACACCCGCGAGAAGCTCCAGGAGCTCATGAAGGGCATCGACGAGGCCGACGTGCGCGCCATCGTCGCCGGCAACGCGATCGAGTGCTACAGCCTCGACGCCAAGGTGCTCCAGCCCATCGCGGATCGCATCGGCCCCGCGGTCGAAGACATCATCAGCTACTGACCGACCGGGGATCCCGCACCCGGCGGGATCCCCGACCACGGGGGGGCCTGTGCGTTTCGACGGCAAGGTCGTGTTCGTCACGGGCGGCGCGATCGGTTTCGGACGCGCCTTCGCACGCGCCTTCGCCGCCGAAGGTGCAGCGATCGCCATCGCCGAGATCGACGACGCGCTGGCCGAGCGCACCGCGAGCGAGCTGCGCGACCACGGCGCGTCGGCCTTCGCGGTGCACTGCGACGTGTCACGGGAGGACGAGGTCGACGCCGCAGTCGCCAAGACCGTGAGCGAGCTCGGCGGGGTCGACATCCTGCTCAACAACGCGGGCCTGCACCTGACCAGGTACAACCAGCCATTCGGCGTGCTCCCACGCGACGAGCTCCGCCGCCTCCTCGAGGTGAACGTGGTCGGCATCGTGAACTGCACGCTGGCGTGCCGCGACGCCATGGCCGCGCGAGGTGGCGGCGCGGTCGTCAACATCTCGTCGACCGCCGCCGACCTCTGCATGTCGCCCTACGGAGTGTCGAAGCTCGCGGTGCGCGGGCTCACCGTGGCGTTCGCGCAGGAGCTCTCCCCGCAGAACATCCGCGTGAACAGCGTCTCGCCCGGGTTCATGGCCACCGAGAACGCGCTCGCCGACATGGGCGAGGCGATCGTCGACGAGATGGTGAACGTGCGCCAGAAGGTGCATCGTCTCGGCACGATGGACGACATCGTGCACGCCGTGCTCTACCTGTGCTCCGACGACGCCGGGTTCGTCACCGGCGAGGACCTGCGGGTCAGCGGCGGGTTCCCCCTGGGCGCCTGATCAGCGACGGCGGTCAGTCGTGTGCCCGCGAAGCGGTCGAGGTCCTCGCCGAGCAGCTCGCCGAGGTCGCCGATACGCAGGTCGCCTTCGTAGGGCTTGAGGTAGCCGCAACGCTGGCCCAGGTGGTCGATCAGTGCGGGGTCGACGTCGGCGGGCCCGGTGAGCGCCTCGACCGTCGGCCCCACCTGCTCGGCGACCGCGGCGAGCGCGTCGCCGTCGAGGCCGAAGAAGCGGATCGCGTTCCCACCGAGGATCGCCCGGGTGTCGGCTTCGGAGACACCGACGAACAGGTCGTCGAGCATCGACGTGGTGTTCGGCCAGGTGCCCTCACCGTGGGGGTAGTCACGACCGAACATCAGGTGGTCGACACCGATGTCGTTGCGCTGCTCGATCTCCGCCTTGTGCATGAACGACGCGCCCACGATGCAGTTGGTCTCCCACCACTCACTCGGTCGGCGCGCGCTCGGCAGGTCGGCCCGCCGCGCGTCGTAGACCGCGTCGAGGTGACGCACCGTGGCCGGGACCCAGTCGGCCCGGACCTCGGTGAGGAACACCTTCATGGTTGGGTGGCGGTCGAGGACGCCTCCGAGCAGGAGCTGCCAGAACGCCCGCCGATGGCTGAGGTCCTCGAAGAACTTCTCGCTGAAGATCCCGGCCGCCAGCGTCTGGATGAGATCCATCGTGTCACCGTTGCGGGCCTCGACCTCGGCGAGCCCGTCGGCGATCGCCCGGTACGCGTACCCCTGCTCGAGGCCGTAGCCGCCGTGGATGGTCACCGCGAGGCCGGTCTCCGCGTACTTCGCCCACACCGGGTCCCAGTACTCGTCGTCGAGCGGCGGCAGGCCGGGGACCGCGAGAAAGCCCGGCGCGTAGGTGCCGATGAAGCCGTGGTCGGCCGCCCAGCCGATCTCGGCGACCGTGCGGTCGACGTCGGTGCAGGAGCTGCTCGCGCCGACGAGGTGCAGCCGGTCGGAATGGGCCCCGAAGGTGTCGTGCGCCCAACGGTCGTACGCCCGCGCCCCGGCGTCGACGACCTCCGGCGGGTACACGTCGTTCATCACGCTGAACGCGAGGTCGGTGACCCGGAAGAACCCGTGGTACACGAATTCGGAAGCGATCCCCTCGCGGTCCATCTCGGCGAGGCGCACCGCGGGGTCCCATGCGCCGTTCCAGCCGTCACCGCGGTAGGCGCCCTCGGTGTCGATGACGTCGAGGGCGGGGACGATGGCCACGTCGTTCAGCGGGTACATCGCCCGCACGTTGACGTCGTTCTCCGCCCGCAGTTGCGGCAGCCAGTCGTGGTACTCGGGTTCGAGGTACTCGGCCCACGTGTCGAGCGGCATGGCCGCGTGCCCGTCGGTGGAGACGATCGTCACCTTGTCGGTCCGCTGCTCATCTCGCTGCTCATCTCGTTGCTCCTCTCGTGCCGTCGCTCCCGACGGCGCTTCGGGTCACGGAAGTTGCGCGGTCCAGCCACCGTCGACGGTGATGACCGAACCGGTGACGAACGACGCGCGGCAGATCCATCGTTCTCCCCCTGATCTGCCGAGCGTAGGCGCGTCCGGTTCGGGCGTGCCCGGGACCCGTTGGCGGCGCTGCAGGAGCCCGGGTCGGGGCGGGCCGACCCGCCGCGACCCGGGAGATGTCGCAGTGCAGTGGGAGCACCGTGTCGCCGAGCGGGCCGCGGTGTCGTGCTGGGCGCCGCTGATGTCGATCGCCGCGACGCGCGCGCCTCGCGCACGAACACCTCGGTGGACGCCTTGCCCATCCCCGAGCCGGCGCCGCTGATCCACGCGACCTTGCCGTCCAGCAGACCCATCGTTCTCCCCCTGTGCGGTCGAGCGTAGGCGCGTCCGGTCGCGGCGTGCCCGGGGACTCAGTTCCACATGTCGATGGTCACCGTCGTGCCGTCGGTCATGTCCATGAGCTTGTCGACGTTCGCGGCGAGCACCTCGGGCGTCACGTCGTCGGGGAAGGTGATCCCCTGGCTCTCGACGTAGGCCACGCGCATCGCCAGGCGACCGCCGCACACGATGGTCTCGCCGTTCAGCGTGCACGACTCGTGCGCGAGGAAGGCAACCGCGGGTGACACGTACTCGGGCCGCATGTCCTCGAACATCGGGTTCTGGAAGTTCTCGATCGGCTGCTCGTACACGAAGGCCAGCACCTCGGGGGTGGACATGCGGGTGTTGCCCCGCGGCGCCACCGCGTTGACCCGCACTCCGTGCCGTCGCCCGTTGAGCGCCAGCGCCTTGGTGAAGGAGTTCACCGCGCCCTTCGCTCCCGCGTAGTCGGGACTCTTCGGGATGTGCCCGATGATCGCCTCCGACGACGTGTTGACGATGCAGCCGTGCTCGGCCGCCTTGAGGTGCGCCCACGCGAACTTCGACGTGTACACGGTGCCGAGGTAGTGCATGTCGACCATCCGGCGGTACTGGTCGAGGTCGGTGTCCTCGATCCAATTGCCGGCGTAGATCCCCGCGTTGTTGACGAGCACGTCGAGCGTGCCGAAGCTGTCGAGGGCGGTCTGGACGATGCGCTGCCGCGTCGGCCTCGTCGGCCACGTTGGCGAACACCGGGATCGCCTCGCCCCCGTTGTCGTTGATCTCCTGCGCGATCGCCTCGACGATGGCGGGGTCCGAGCCCGTGCCGTCCATGTTCACGCCGTAGTCGGCGAGCACGAGCCGGGCGCCCCGCCGGGCGAGGAGCCGCGCGTGCTCACGCCCGAAGCCGCGCCCGGCTCCGGTCACGATCACCGAGCGGCCGTCGAATCGCAATTCGTCCATCGGAATCCCCTTGTCAGTGGCGAAGTCGCCGGACGGTACCACCATGGGCGCCGGCCCCGACCGGGTGTCCAAACGCCGGATCTAGGATGCGGGCGCCGCGAGGATGGGGAGAGGACACCACCATGGCTGACGTCGAGACGACCGCGAACGGCCTCGAGCTCCGGCCGCTCCACCCCACCATCGGGCTCGAGATCCGGGGCCTCGAACCCCGCATCCCGCTCGACGACGCGCTGATGGACGAGCTGCGAGCGCTCTTCGACCGCTACGCCGTGCTCGTGTTCCCCGACCTCGACATCACCGAGGACTTCCAGCGCTCCCTCGTGTACTCGCTGATCCAGGCGCCGCTGCCCGACGCCGGGGGCACGCCCGAGCGCGCCGAGCGCGGCGGGCCGATGCTCGTGTCGAACAAGGAGGAAGGCGGCGCCGCGCCGTACGGCCGCCTGCTCTTCCACTGCGACACCATGTGGGCCGAGGAGCCCCAGGAGCTGCTCTCGCTCTACGGCTACCACGTCGACCAGCCCAGCGTGCCCACGCTGTTCGCCGACATGATGCACGCGTGGGACACGCTGCCCGACGACCTGCGGGCACGCGTCGAACCACTCGAGGCCCGTCAGGGCTTCGAACACCGCTACGCGAACCGCGGCGGCGACGAGGACGTGATCGACACCTACTACGAGGAGTCGCGCTGGACGGTCACCCCGATCGCCCGGCCGCATCCCCGCAACGGGCGCACCGCGCTGTTCGTCTCCCAGCAGGTCACGCTCGACCTCGTGGGCGTGGAACCGGAGGAGAACGAGGAGATCCTCGAGGCGCTGTTCGCGCACCTCTACGCGCCGGAGAACATCCTCACGCACCAGTGGCGCACCGGCGACCTCGTGATCTGGGACAACCTCGCGGTGCAGCACGCGCGCGGCACCGTCGCACTGGAAGGCCCCGAGCGCACGCTGCGCAAGGTGTTCGGCCCCATGGGCACGAAGGGCACGATGGACCTCCGCCCCACCTACAGCAAGGTCGCCGGGAGCTGAACGCTCGCCGAGGGCAGCGTGCGGCGCGGACCCCCGGGTCAGACGCCGGCGTGTGCCGCCGCGATCGCGCCGCCGACCGTGTGACCGAGGCTGCTCGCCGGCAGCTCGTCGACACCCACCGGCGTGGCGATGTCCTCGACCGTGGGGCCGATGCGATCCGCGAGCGGCTGCAACGCGTCGAGGTCGAAGCCGTAGACCTCCGCGGCGTTGGTGCCGAGCACCTGGCGCGCCTCGTCTTCGGAGAGTCCGCCGAAGAGCACGCGCATCGCGAGCTTCGTGTACGGGAAGCTGCCCTCGTGGTGCGGGTAGTCGTTCCCCCACATGATCCGGTCGAACCCGATCTCGCGACTGGCGTCGACGTCGGAGGGCATCATCAACGACGCGCCGACGTGGCAGTTGCGCCGGAAGTACTCGGTGGGCGTCGAGTGCAGGCCCTCGACCGCGCGGTGGTACAGCGGGTACGCGGTCGTGCCCGGGGTCTTGCCCATCCGCACTTCGCCGTCCATGCGCTTCAGCTCGGCCGCGATCCAGGTGCAGCCGGTCTCGGTGAACACGAACTGCAGCGTCGGGAACCGTTCGAAGACCCCGGCGAAGACGAGGTGGGCGAGCCCGCGCTGGAAGAACAGGTGGGTCTCGCGGGCGCCGATCGCGATGACGGCCGGGCCGGAGTCCTCGGTCTCGGGCGGGCCCACCGCGATCGAGTGGCGGTGCACGGGGATCTCGAGGTCGGCGCACGCGGCCCAGAACGGGTCGAGGCGACGCTCGTAGAGGTTCACCAGGTTGCTGATGTGGTCACCGGGGACCAGCACCCCGGCGAGCCCGACTTCCTTCGCCCACCGGGCTGTGGCGATCGCGTCGTCGACGTCGGTGAGGAACACCTGCGCCAACCCGGCGCGCCGCCCCGGCGCCTCGGCGCAGAAGTCCACCATCCAGCGGTTGTGGGCGGCGACGCCGGCGCTCCGGTAGCGGTACTCCTCCGCATTCGTCGGGGCGGGCGCGGTGACCGGACCCGACGGGTAGAACGGCGGCACCGTGTTCGGGAACAACACCTCGGCGCAGATCCCCTCCGCGTCGAGGTGCGCGAGCCGCTTCGCGCTGTCCCAGTTGTAGATCGACGACGCCGAGGCCACGCCCAGGCGCACGTTCGGGTCGTCGAGGTCGGAGAGCTCGGTGTCGTAGGCCGCCCATGGCTCGGTGAACCCTTCGGCCCACGCGTCGAACTCGTCGTGGAATTCGCTCGCCAGGTAGGCCTTGTAGTCTCGGAGATCGGCGCCCGCGTGCCCGTCGGCAGAGATCACGACGTAACGATCTGACTGACCTTCGGTCGTGGCCACGCGCTTCCCCCTGGTTCAGCGGCTGCGCCGGCGGCGCGCCGGCACTGGACTCGAAACAATAGTACGCGCTATTACTGGCACGTCTCCCACCCACCATGCTCCTCAGGGGCGATCGACGCAAGGAGAGTCCGGATGACCAATGTCGTGATCGGCGCCGCCTCGGGCATGGGCGCGGCAGTCGCCCGCCGGCTCGCGCCCCGTGGCCCGCTCGTGATCGCCGACCGGTCCGTCGAGGGCCTCGAGGCGCTGCGTGCGGAGCTCGGCGGCGACGTCCGCGCCCTGGCGTGCGACATCACCAGCCAGGAGCAGGTCGACGCCCTGTTCGCCGAGGTCGACGAGCTCGACGCGCTCGTGGTCACCGCCGGCATCTCGTCGTCGGGCATGGACCGTGGAAAGCCCATCTTCGAGGTCAACCTCGTGGGCATGGCCCGGGTGCTGCGCGCCGCCGAATCGCGGCTGCGACCGGGCACCGTCGCGGTGGGCGTGGCGTCGCAGTCGGGCTACATGGTCCCCGACGACCCCGAACTGTTCGCCGTGCTCGAAGACCCCCTGGCCCCCGACTTCTACGAGCGCCTCGGGACCTTCTTCGACTACGAGGACCCGAGCCTCGCCTACCAGACCTCCAAGCGCGGCGTGCACCGGTTGGTCCGCAGCAAGGCCGCCACCTGGGGCGCGCAGGGCGCGCGCATCGTGTCGGTGTCGCCGGGGATCAACGACACGCCCATGAACCGTGCGCTCGAGGCCGAGCAGCCGATCATGGCGCAGATCATCGCGAACAGCCCCCTGGGGCGGCGCGGCACCCCCGAGGAGATCGCGGCGGTCGTCGCGTTCGTGACCTCGGACGAGGCATCGTTGATCACGGGGAGCGACGTGCTGGCCGACGGTGGCATGGTGAGCGTCCTCCCCGAGAGCTGGGCCGGAAAGATGAAGGAGCGCTCATGACGAACGGACGCCTGCTCACCCTCGGACAGGACGCCGAGGGCCGCTCGTGCGTCGTCGACGAGCAGCCGCTGGTCGGCACCCCGATTCCCGGGGTCGATCACACCACCTTCATGACGCTGTTCAAGACCGACCAGAGCCCGCC
This sequence comes from uncultured Actinomycetes bacterium, assembly GCA_963782705.1. Classification (GTDB taxonomy): domain Bacteria; phylum Actinomycetota; class Acidimicrobiia; order IMCC26256; family DASPTH01; genus CAVRGQ01. The sequence goes on from CAWAKX010000006.1 coordinate 80,792, forward strand.
GCCGCCCTGCCCGGCGGGACGCGGCATCCAGGCCCCCGACGCGCTCGCGCCCGGTCTCGTGCACTGGTACATCGTCGATCACGAGGCGGCCGAGACCGCCGACCTGTCGAGCCCCGCGAGCGAACTGCACCAGCGCAACGCCATCGAGTGCGTCTACCTGATGACTGGTGGGGGCGACATGCTGCTCGACGACGGCACGCATCCCGTGCGCGCCGGCGACTGCATCGTCATGCCGGGCAGCAGCCACGGGCTCGTCACCGGCCCCGACGGCTGCTGTCTCATGTCGTTCTCGATCGGGACCCCGCCACCCGCGTAGGGGTGACGCCCGAACGGCGCCTGGTGCGCGGGAACGGGCCTAGAGGTCGGGGCCGTTCGGCATGATCTCGTCGACGGTGCCGCCGTCGAGCTCGAGCACCTTCCCCGTGATCCACGACGCCGCCGGCGACGACAGGTAGAGCGCGGCGTACGCGACGTCCTCGGGCGTCCCCATGCGCTTCAGCCGCGTGTTGTCGACGATGATCTGGCGCATCTCGGGCGCCCGGCGCTCGAACACCTCGCGCAGGCCGGGCGTCTCGACCGCGCCCGGCGACAGCGCGTTCACCCGGATCTTCGGTCCGAGGTCGGCGGCCATCAGGCGGGTGAGCTGCGCGAGCGCGGCCTTCGCGGTGTGGTGGGCGAGGTTGCCGCGGGTCTGGCGGTACCAGCCGACCGAGGTCATGTTCACCACCGACGCCCCGGGCCGTTCCAGCATCGACGGCGCGGCGAGGCGGGTGAGCTCGAACGGCGAGGCGACCATCAGCGTGAAGGACCGCAGGAGGTCGTCGACGCGCGTGTCGACGAACGACGGCGAGCCGCCGGCGCCCGCGTTGTTCACCAGTACGTCGATGCCACCGAACTCCGCGACCGTGCGCTCGATGACCGACGGGAGCGTGTCCGGGTCGTAGAGATCCGCGGTGACCGCGAGCGCGCGCCCGCCGGAATCGGTGATGCCCGCCGCGACCTCCTCCACCTGGTCGGCACTGCGAGCAGTGAGCGCCACCGCGGCGCCGGCCTCCGAGAAGACCCGCGCGATGGTGGCCCCGATGCCCCGGCCCCCGCCGGTGATCAGCGCGACCTTGCCGTCGAGCGTGAACGGGTTCGGGAAGGCGCTCACTGCGCGGCCGCGAAGGTCGGCACTTCGTCGGCGTCGAGCTTGGGCACCGGCGTGGCGACCTTGCGCAGCGTGCGCGTGGGGCCGTCGGGCGTGACGTTGCCCCGCGAGTGCTGCGTGGCGATGTTGTCCCAGACCACGAGGTCGCGCGCGTGCCAGTCGATCCGCAGACGGCGATCCTCGGCGTAGAGGTGATCGAAGAGCCGGCCGAGCAGCTCCTCGCTCTCCTCGTGCGAGAAGCCGACGACGCCCTCGGTCATCTGCTCGGCGGCGTAGAGGATCGTCGCCCCGGAGCGGGGGTGGGTGTACGCGAGCGGCGTCACCGTGGTGGGCGGCCGCTCCACGTTGGCGACCAGCACGTCGGTGAGGTCACCGCGGTGCACGGGACCCGCAGTGTGCGTGACCTCGAGGTGCTCGCAGCGTGCCTTGAGGTCGTCGGGCAGCGTCGCCCACGCGTCGGTCCCGCTCACGAAGATCGTCGGCGCAACAGGCGCGTCGACCTCGACACCGTAGAGCGACAGCACCTCGAACCCGGCCGGCGACCACTGCGTGTCGGAGTGGAACTGCAGACGGCCGAACGGCGCGGCGGAGTTCTCCCGCTTGTTCGAGATGTAGAACTTGTCCTCGAGCGTGTCGTCGGTGACGTCGGCGTTCTCGTCACGGGCGAGGATCTTCACCAACCGGACCTGCTCGGCGTGGGTCAGGTCGAGATCGTGGAACACGAGCACCTCGGCGCGATCGAAGAGCTCGCGGATCTCCTCGCGCAGCTCCTCGTCGCCGAGGTCCGCGGCGTCGAATCCGCCCACCTCGGCGCCGAACCCGGGCCCGATCTCGCGCACGGTCAACTTCGACATGGCCATCCTCACTGTCCCCGGCTGCTCCGGCGTGCTGGTCCGTCACCTTGACATAGTTCTTACTATCAATCAAGCCCGGACGCAACCACCATGGCCGTAAGCTGCCCAGGCCCCGGCGGCGGGCCGGGCCAAGGAACATGGCCAGGAACGAGTGGGAGGAGCCAGGCGGTGCCGGGCAACGCAGCACACAACACGGGATTCCCGGTGGTCGACGCCCAGGTGCACGCCTACGCCGCCGATTCCGAACGCTGGCCGTGGGCCCGCGCCCTGCCCGACCTCGAGCCCCCCGTGCTGACCGGCGACCAGTTGGTGGCCGCGATGGACGCGGTGGGCGTCGACCGGGCCCTGCTGGTGTCGCCCCGAAACGTCTACCAGACCGATTCGCGGTATGCGCAGCACGTGTACCGGGAGCATCCCGACCGGTTCCGCCTGGTCGCGCCGTTCAATCCCCGCGACGCCGACATCGCGGACCGGGTCGACGCCTGGGCCGCGACCCCCGGCGCGGTCGGCGTGCGCCTGTTCTTCATGCCCGGCTCCGACTGGGGCGCCGATCACCCGGGCGTGGTGGCCCTGGTCGAGCGCGCCACCGCGGCCGGCCTGCCCGTGTGCGTGCAGTGCTGGCAGCGGCTCCCGGCGATGGACGACCTCGCCGACCGATTCCCGGACACGCAGTTCGTGGTCGATCACCTCGGGCTCTGGCAGCCGATCGATCCGCCCGCCCCCGCCGACCCGTTCGCCGAGCTCGAGCAGGTCGTGGCGCTGGCCCGATGGCCCCACGTCGCGGTGAAGCTCACCGGCGTGTGCACGCTGTCACACCGCCCGTTCCCGTACGACGACCTCTGGGATCCCGTCGCCCGCGTGCTCGACGCGTTCGGCGTGGAGCGTTGCATGTGGGGCACCGACTGGCAGCGGGCCACCAAGATCCTCTCCTACACACAGGCCGTCGACGCGTTCCGCGACCACTGGCCGCTCAGCGACGACGAGCGCGCCGCGCTCATGGGCGCGAACGCGCTGCGCATCTTCGGGTGGTGATCGACCGCCGGTCTCAGGCGACGGCGTCGACCGGGCCGCGCAGCAGGCGACCCGGACGGGCCTCGCTGGCCTCACCGTCGCGCGTGACGACCTGGCCGTTCACCACCGTGAGGTGGTACCCCACCGACTTCTGCTCGAGGCGCGTCGCGCCGCCGGGCAGGTCGTGGCGCACCACCGGCATGACCGGCCCCACCGTCGCGGGGTCGAACACGGTGACGTCGGCCGCGTAACCCGGCGCGAGGCGCCCACGGTCGTGGAGCCGCCAGATGTGCGCCGGACGCGAGGTGATGAGCTCCACCGCCTCCTCGATCGTGAACGCCTCGCGCTCGCGCACCCAGTACGCGAGCAGGTGCGAGAAGATCGAGGCGTCGAAGATCTGGCCGATGTGCGCGCCGGAGTCGGAGAAGCCCATCGCGGTGCGCGGGTGATGCATGAGCTCGACGAGGCGCTCGGGGTCCTGCGGCGTGACGATCTGCAGGAAGAACGCGTCGAAGTCGCGTTCGAGCGCGATGTCGATCATCGCCTCGACCGGGTCGACGCCACGGCGTGCGGCTTCCTCCGACACCGTGGGGTTGGGCATGTACGCCGACAGCAGCACCTGCATGGTGTCGAACTTGGGCCGGGTGGCCTCCACCCCGATCGCGCCCGAGTAGTCGCCGTGGTGGGCGGCGTGCACGAGGCGAGCCCGCAGGTCGGGGTCGCGCAGCAACACCTTCTGCTCGTCGAGCGGCCGGCTGCGGAGGTCGCGCCACACGTCGAGGGTGTCGAACCCGAGCTTGGTCTGGAACGACTGCGCGGCGAGCACGTTGCGGCAGTGGGTGAACGCGTAGAGGTCGCCGCCCAGGGCATTGACCTCGTCGACGAAGTCGATGCTGGGCGCGCCCATTGGGTCCTCGAACGTGCCGTAGGCCATCCGGACGCCGCCCGAGAGCGCGAGCTCGGCGAGCCGGCGACGGTAGTCCTCGGGCCCGCCGGGCTCGCTCGGGCGCTCGTGGGCGAGCTGGAACACCCCGCTGCTCTCGCGGGCCATGAGCTTGACCAGCGTGGCCAGCTCGTCCCAGGCCGCCAGCCGCGATGCGACCGGCGAGCCGTCGGGCGTCATGTGGCCCCGGCTGCGCGAGGTGGTGAACCCGATCGCCCCCGCGCGCAGCGCCGCGCTGAGCTCGCGCTCCATGACGGCGAGCTCGTCGTCGGTGGCCTCCGCCTCGAAGGCCCGCTCCCCCATCGCGAAGACGCGCAGCGCCGAGTGACCGATCGCCGCGGCGTGGTTGAGCGCCTTCGGCGCGGCGTCGACCGCGTCGAGGTACCCGGAGAAGTGCGACCAGGTGAAGTCGACGCCGGCGGCGATGACGCTGGCGGGGATGTCCTCGGCGCGTTCCAGGTTGCGCACCACCAGCTCCGGCGCGTCGGCCGGCGCGGGCGCGATCGTGAAGCCGCAGTTGCCCATCACCATGGTGCTGACCCCGTGCCAGCACGACGCCTGGCACAGGTCGTCCCAGAACACCTGGGCGTCCATGTGGGTGTGGGGGTCGACGAAGCCCGGCGCGACGATCCGCTCGTCGGCGTCGATCTCCTCCCGACCGCGCCCGTCGACGACGCCGACCGCGGCGATGCGGTCACCGACGAGCGCGAGGTCGCCGCGCACGGCGGGCGCGCCCGTTCCGTCGACGACGAGGCCGCCCCGGATCACGATGTCGTATTCGGCCGCAGAGTTCATCGGTTCATTCCTCCGTGCTCGTCGGGCTCACTTCTCGCCGTCGTTCGCGTTTGCCCGCCGCACCGCGTCCATGAACAGACGCACGTCAGCGTCGCGCAACAGGCCGTAGTTGTAGAGACCGATCTCGTCGACACCCAGGGCCTTCGCACCCGCGAGCTGGGAGTCGAGCGGATCGTCGTCGGACGTGGTGGTGGTGACCCCCGAGCGCGGAAAGTCGAGGCCGCGCGTGATGAACGTGCTCAACCCGATCGGATGGTCTGCCGCGGCAGCGATGTCGGCGATCCAGCGGCCGCGCTCCCCCACCCCCGCGGCGACGGAGAGCCAGTCGACCGACTTCGCGAGCTGCTCGGTGAGCGGCTTGTTCGCCGACGGCCGCAGACGGGAGAACGGCGAGCGGATGGTGGACGCAAGCTTCGCGCCGCGCACCGCCGGCGCGACCCGCACCACCTCCACGAGCTCGATCGACGCCTGCTCGTGCTGATCGAGGAAGGTCATCAGCTCGGCGTCGGCCGCGACCTCTTCGACCGGGGTGGCGCCCGGCTCCGCCAGCTCGCCCGCGATGGTCTCGAGCACGAACGTGCGCAGCCGCCCGACGTCGAGACCGGCCGCGCGCCCGCGCTGCTCGCACGTCTCGCAGAAGCAGATGGTGAGCAGCTCGCGCGCCAGCGGCGAGACCGTCACCAGCACGCGGGGCCGGAGCCAGTCGATGTCGTAGCCGATCGGCATCACGCTCTCGAGCCTCACGGTGTCGACCCCGAACTGGTCGACCACGTCGTCACACAGGTTGGCGAGCAGCTCGCGCACGTCGGCGTTGGCGGGGCAGAGCCCGGTCCCCGCCGAATCGCCGCTGGCCAGCACCCGCGCGCAGGAAGGCTCCGCGTCGGCGATCCACGGCTGGAACAACGAGATGGTCCACGCCGAAAGCTCGAGGCCCCGGGCCTTCACACCCTCGGCCACCGCGGGCCAGGCCGCGCCCACCTCGGCCGACGAGCACTCGGGCACGACGCGGCCGTAGCGCTCCGGCCGCACGGGGAAGTGCACGCCGCCCCGAGGGCTGCGGAACAGCCGGATGCCGGCACGCGGCGTCAGCGCTTCGATGGGGTGGTAATTCGCGGCGAGATCGATCCCCGCGATCCCCTGCTCGACCATGTCGTCGAGCGCGCGGTCGACCCCGATCCACGCGAGATCCCACGGATACGCGCTCGCATTGACCTGCATCGGCGCCGACCTCCCCATCTCTTCGAACGATACCTGCGGCCAGTCCGGGGTGGACCAGCCGGTCGGCCTCAGCGCAGCAGCAGGCCGCCGTCGACGCCGATCGCCTGGCCGTTGATCCACTCGCCGTCGTCCGAGCACAGGAAGGCGACGAGCGCGGCGACGTCCTCCGGACGGCCGACCCGGGTGGACCGCACCGTGTTCTCCGCGAGCAGCGCCGCCAACTCCGGCGGAGGCTCGGCGGGGAGCTCGTCGTGGACGATCAGCCCCGGCACCACGGCGTTGGCCCGCACTCCGCGGGGCCCCCAGGCGCTGGCGACGTGGCGGGTGAGCGCCAGCAGCCCGCTCTTGGCCATCGCGTACGAGGGCCGGGTCGGTTCGCCAAGGAAGGCGGTGACCGAACTCGTGTAGACGATCGCGCCGCCGCCCCGGGCGACCAGCTCCCGAAGGACTCGCCGGGTGACGAGCACGTGTCCACGGAGGTCGACGGCGAGGGTGTGGTCGAAGAGTTCGAGCGGGACCGACTCGATCGTCTGGTCGCTCTCGCCACCGACGCCGGTGCGCGACATGTCGGCCGCGTTCACGTGCACGCAGTCGACCCCACCGAACGCGTCGACCGCGCTGCCGATCAGCACGTCGGCGCCGGCCTCGGTGGCGATGTCGAACGTCACGGCGATCGCGCGCCCACCGGCGGCGGTGATCCCGGCGGCGACGCGCTCTGCGCTCGCGCCGTTGAGGTCACCCACCACGACGGAGGCGCTTTCCTCCGCGCAACGCTGCGCGACTGCAGCGCCGATGCCCGAGCCGCCACCCGCGATCACGACGACCTTGCCGGCCAGTCCCCTCACGTGCGGCTCCTCGTGCCGGCCGGTCGCGTCCCGACGCCCGTCATAGGGGCTGCAGCCAGCTCCGGTCGAGGTCGTGCACCGACGAGCAGCCCATCAACGCCATCGTGCGTGCGATGTCGTCGCGGAAGACGCTCAGCACCCGGGCCACACCGTCCTCGCCCGCGGCCGCGAGGCCGTAGCAGTAGGCGCGACCGATGAGCACGGCGCGCGCGCCGAGGGCGATCGCCTTGACGACGTCGGACCCGCGGCGCACACCGCTGTCGAGCAGCACCTCGGCCCGCCCGTTGACCGCGTCGACGACTTCGGGGAGCACGGTCAGCGTGGCCGGCGCGCCTTCGAGCTGCCGACCGCCGTGGTTCGACACGACGACGGCGTCGGCACCGGCATCGACCGCGGACACCGCGTCCTCACCGGTGAGGACGGCCTTGACGATCAGCGGGCCGTCCCAGTGGTCGCGGACCCACTTCACGTCGTCCCAGGTGTAGGGCGACACGGGGAAGGGCGTCCCGGGCGGGGGACGCTCACCCGGCGCCGCGGGTCCCATCGGCGCGGTGACCCCGCTGCCTGGCAACGTCGCGTGGCGCAGCGTGTTCACCGAGGTGGCGACCATCCGCACACCCCAGCGCGGACGGACGATCACCTGCGGCGCGAGCCGCATCATGTTCTTGAAGTTCAGCTCCATCGCGCCCTGTGCACCGGTGCCGGCGTCACGCTCGCGCTTGCCGGAGGTCGCGCTGTCCATCGTGAGCATCAACGCGCCGTACCCGGAGTCCTTCGCGCGCTTCATGAGGTCGCCGGCCATGTCGTGGTCGGTGGCGTAGAGCTGGAACCAGCGCGGGCCGGGCTCGGCGGCCAGCGACTCCGGCGGCGTGCCCGCGTACGTGCTCAGCGTGGCGATGGTCCCGCGGCGGTGCGCGGCGCGGAACACCCCCACGGCCCCCTCGGGATGGAGGAGCTGGATCAGGCCGCACGGGGCGATGATCACCGGCAGCGACACCGGCATCCCCACCACCGTGGTCGACTGGTCGGGCGTGGGGAGACCCCGCCCGGCGCGGGGCCGGAACTTCACGTCCTCGAAGGCCCGCTGGTTCGCGGCCGCGGTCACCTCGCCCTCGGCGGCGCCGTCGATGTAGTTGAACAACGCCTTGGGGGTGCTCGAGCGCGCGTACCGACGGGCGTCCTCGACACTGAAGATCTTCTGAGTCACCGACATGGGTGGGAGCGTAGCCCGCGCTATGGGCGTTTCGCGCGTTCGAGTTGCTGCTTCAGGTGCTCCAACGCCGCCCGATGGGTGGCCGCCGCGTCGTCGATCGCCTCGTCGTAGCCGTCGTCGGCCTCGGTGACGTAGAGCAGCAGCGCCGCGTCGTCGCCGGCGGCCGACACGACGATGTGCCCACCCTGGTGACCCGCCATCGCGGCGAGGTCCCGCGAGCTGCCGTCGGGCAACTGCAGGACCGCGGTCCCGGGGAAGCCGGTGAGGCGGTACGTGAGGGTGCGCGACTTGTCGTCGCGGGCGAGTGACTGCTCGATCTGCATGCCAGAGCTGTCGAGCGCAACGGTGCGGTGGTCGCCCTCGAGGTCGACGAGTCGGACGCCCGGGTACCAGTCGACGTTGTCGAACTCGCGGATCACCGCCCAGACCTCGTCGGCGGGCAGCTCGATGGTGATGGAGTGTTCACGGGTGGCCATACGTCCCCCTTCGTCACGGCCGGCGGAGCCTACCCGGCGCTGCCGACCACCGGGCCTGGTCGTGCTCGCCCGCCACCCGAGCCCCGACGCCGGACGGCGGCGCGCTGGCGGGAGTGGGTGGAACTGTGGTTTCGTCGCGCCCACCACGTCGGGGGACGTCGGAGGAGGAACGGGCATGCCGAAGACTGCGGGCACGGCAACCGGGACACGCACCCGACCGGCGGACGGCGCCGCCCCGGTCACGGGCACCTCGCGCCCGGTACTGCCTGGGGATCGACGTCGGCGGCACCTTCACCGACGCGGTGCTCACCGGTGACGACACCGTCCTCCGGGCCAAGGCGCCCACCACCCCCGACGACCGGGGGCGCGGCGTGCTCGACGCCTGCCGGCTGGTCGCCGCCCGCGCCGGCACGACGCTCGAGGAGCTGCTGCCGCAGGTCGCGCGCTTCGGGCTCGGCACCACGGCCGTCACCAACGTGCTCGCCGAGCGGCGCGGTCGGTGCATCGGCCTGCTCACCACCCAGGGGTTCGAGGACCAGGTGCCCCTCGCCAAGGGCCGCAAGATCCTCGACGGCCTCTGGGTGACGATCCCCCCACCGATCGTGCCCATCGAGCGCATCGTCGGCATCGACGAGCGCATCGACCGCGACGGTCACGTGCTGCGCCCACTCGACGCCGACGAGGTCGTCGCCGCGGCGCGTCGACTCGTCGACGAGCACGCCATCGAGGCGATCGCGGTGTCGTTCCTCTGGTCGTTCAAGAATCCGAGCCACGAAGACGCCGCGGTCACCGCCATCCGTCAGGCCCTCCCGGAGCTCGCGGTGTTCTCCGGCGCCGCCGTGAACCCGGTGATGCGCGAGTTCGAGCGTTCCACGTTCGCGCTGCTCAACGCGTACGTCGGTGGGGCCTTCGACAGCATCCAGAAGCTCGCCGACGAGCTCGAGGAGCTCGGGCTGCGGGTGCCGGTGCTGCTCGTCCACTCCGGCGGCGGCTCGATCACGCCCCCCGAGGCCCGACGGGTCCCGATCGGGCTCGCCGCCTCCGGACCCGCCGCAGGGGTCGCGGCCTCGGTCGCGCTCGCCGGCGACAGCGGCGTGCGCGACGCGGTCACGTGCGACATGGGCGGCACGTCGTTCGACGTGTCGGTGATCCGCAACGGCCACGCATCGCGCCGGACGCGTGGCGACCTCATGGGCGTGTGGACCGCGCTCCCCCAGGTCGACGTCGTGTCGATCGGCGCGGGCGGCGGCTCGCTCGGCTGGGTCGATGCACGCGGCATGTTGCGCGTGGGACCGCACTCGGCCGGCTCGGTGCCCGGCCCCGCGTGTTACGGGAAGGGTGGCACCGCTCCGGCAGTCACCGACGCCCTCGTGGTGCTCGGGTACCTCGATCCCGCGCGCTTCCTCGGCGGCGAGATGGAGCTCGACGCCGATGCCGCTCGCCGCGCGTGCGCCGCGGTCGGCGCGAGCATCGGTCTCGACGCGCACGAGACCGCGTGGGGCATCCGCGAGATCGCACTTGAGGGGATGATCAAGGCCGTGCGGTCGATGCTCAACGCGCGCGGGCTCGACGTGCGCGACCACGCGCTCGTCTCCTTCGGCGGGTGCGGCTCCCTGTTCAGCGCCGACCTCGCGCAGGCGATGGGTTCCCCTCGGGTGCTCGTCCCCGAGCTGGCATCCGTGCTCTCCGCGTTCGGCGCGGCCACCGCCGACATCCGCCGCGACCGGGTGCAGTCGCTCGGCCTACCGATGCCGGTCGATCCCGGCGCGCTGCAGGCGATGGCCGAGAAGCTCGGCGCCGACGTCGAACAGGACCTCGTGGCCGACGGTGTCGCGGCTCGCGACCGCACCGTGACCTTCGAGGTCGACCTGCGCTTCAAGCGCCAGATCTCCGAGCTGTCCATCCCGCTCCCGCGCGGTCCGATCTCCGCCCGCACCCTCGAACGCCTGGCCGACACGTTCCGCGAGGAGTACGCGACGCGCTACGGCCAGGGAGCGATCGTCCTCGGCGCACCCATGGAACTGGTGACGCTGCGCGCCGTCGGCATCGGCCGAACGGTGCGGGCCTCCCTCGGCACCACCTCACGCGGCGCGGTCCGCGCGGGCACGCCCGCGAGACGCACGGCCACGCGCGCGGTGCGCCTCGCCCGCGACCAGCAGACGAAGGTCGCCGTGTTCGAGGGCCCGACGCTCCGACCCGGCCACCGGATCGTGGGCCCCGCGCTGATCGACGGCAGCGACACGACCATCTGGATCCCGCCCCGGGCGCACGCCCGGGTCGACGAACGTGCCACGCTCATCGTGGAGGTGTCGTGATGACCGCAACCGACAGCGCGCGCACCACGAAGGCGCGCACCACGAAGGCGCGTGCGACGAAGCAGCAGCGGGCCCGTGGCGTGGTGGACCCGATCGCGCTCGAGGTGCTCCGGAGCCGCGTCGAGGCCATCGCCGAGGATGCCGCGGCCACCATCGAGCGCACCGGTGTGAGCCCCACCGCCACCGAGACCCACGACCTGTCGGCCACGCTGCTCGACGCCGAGGGCAAGCTCGTCGTCGGTGGCGGCTTCGTGTCGTTCCACTGGGTCGCGGCGACCAACGCGGTGCAGGCCACCCTCGCCCGCTACGGCGACGAGATCCGTCCCGGCGACGTGTTCTTCGCCAACGACCCGTACAGCGGCGGCGGACTGCACCCCAACGACGTCTTCGTCGAGCGGCCGATCTTCGTGGGCGACCGTCTCGTCGCGTGGGTGGCGCTGTCGGCCCACCTCGCCGACATGGGCGGCATGGCGGTCGGTTCGTTCGCGCCCGGCGCCACCGAGTGCTACCAGGAGGCGTTCCGCTCCCCGCCCGTGCACCTGTTCCGCGAGGGCGTCGAGGTCACCGACGTGTGGGACCTCCTGCGCACCAACGTGCGTGCCGCATGGATCGTGGAGATGGACCTCCGGGCGCTGATCGCCGGCGGACACGTCGCGCAGGAGAAGGTGGCCGAGCTCGCGGAGCAGATGGGCATCGACGAATTCGAGGCCGGCATCCACGCGCTCCAGGACCTGTCGGAGCGCGAGCTGCGCACGCGCATCGCCGCGCTGCCCGACGGCCTCTACCGCTCGACCACCTGGGCCGAGTGGGACACCGAGCTCTACGTCATCCCGTGCGCGATGACGATCGACGACGACCGGATGATCTTCGACTTCGAGGGCGCCGCGCCCCAGGCTCCGCACTTCATCAACTCGCAGCCGTACATCATCAAGAGCGCGATGGTCATGCTCTTCGCCCGCGTGCTCGCCGCCGACCTGCCCTACAGCGAGGGCCTGCTCGCGCCACTCGAGATGCGCTGCCCCGAGGGCACCATCGTGAACGCGCGCCCGCCCGCGGCGATGAACGCCGGGCACATGCACGTGGGCGGGGCCGCGGCCGAGGTGATGCTGCAGTGCGTCCGGCTCGCGTTGTGGGCCGCCGACCCGCCGCTGCCGGCATCGGAGTACGTGCACGGCTTCGGCGGCAGCCCGGCGCTCTCGCTGGCGATCTGGTCGGGCGCGGACACCGACGGTCACATGTCGATCTGGGGCATGGTCGACGGCTCGTGGAGCGGCGGGGCCGCGGGCCTCGGCCGCGACGGCAGCGACCAGGCGGTCGTGCCCATCGGCATGGCCCACGCGGCCAACGAGACCGACATCGAGGTCATGGAGTCGTGGTACCCGCTGCTCGTCCACACCCGGAAGGTCCACCGCGGGGTGAACGGCGCGGGCACGTTCCGCTCCGGGGGCGGCAGCCAGATGGTGTTCGAGCCCTACGGCGGCGGCGACCTCAGCGGTGAGATGCTCGGGCTGCGCGAATCGCTCCCGCTCGAAGGCGCGGCCGGCGGCTTCCCCGGCGCCACCACCGAGTACCGGGTGCGGCGCGCCGACGGCACGAGCGAGCGGGTCTCCACCAAGGCGTCGGGCATCGTGCTGCACAGTGGCGACACGTTCGAGTACTCGTCGGCGTCCGGGGGCGGCGTCGGCGACCCGCTCGACCGCGATCCCGCGGCGGTGGCCGCCGACGTCGCCGCGGGTCGACTCGCGGCCGAGGACGCGCGCACGGTGTACGGCGTCGTGCTGGTCGACGGCGTGGTCGACCCCGATGCCACCGAGACGCGCCGCGCCGAGCTGCGGGCCGACCGGCTGGCGCGGGCGACCCCACCGGTCACGCCGCTCACCGACGCCGACGTCGCCGGCCTGGCGACGAAGACGATCGGCGCCGCTGTACCCGGGCATCGTCCAGCGCGGGCCCGTGGCGTTCGCGGAAGCGTCGGGCGCGCCGCTCGCGATCGCACCCGGACCACTGGACCGACGGGTGCGCGGTGCTCGAGGAGCCCTCCACCGGGGGCCAGCTCGACGTGGTGGTGCGGGCCTACCTCGACCCGCGCACCGGCACGAGCCTGTACGTCGAGGCGGTCCCCGCCGGCGAACCCCGCGCGTTCGAGGTGAGCCCGGCGCGCTGGACGCGGGCGCGGCGCACCCGGCGCGCTCCGGCCGCGAAGCGCGGATGACGCGGTGAGCGAGCTGCGCTTCGACGGTCGGGTTGCGATCGTCACCGGCGCGGGGAGCAACCCCGGCCTCGGCCGCACCTACGCGATGCTCCTCGCCGCGCGCGGCGCCAGGGTCGTGGTGAACGACCTCGGCGTCGGTGGTGACGGTCGCGGCGTGATCCCCAACGACACGCAGGCGGTCGTCGACGAGATCGTCGCCGCCGGTGGCGAGGCGATCGCGGACGGCCACAGCGTGGCCGAGGAAGCCGACGCGCGGGCGATCGTGCAGACCGCGCTCGACACGTGGGGGCGGGTCGACATCCTCGTCAACAACGCGGGCGTGTGCCACGCGTCGTCGTTCGAGGAGGTGTCGGCGGCCGACATCCGCACGATGATCGACGTGCACGTCTTGGGCGGCATCTGGATGTGCCGCGCGGTGTGGCCCGAGATGCGCGCCGCGGGGTACGGGAGGATCGTGAACACGGTCTCGGGCTCGATGTTCGGCGAGCCCCATCTCACCGTCTACGGCGCAGCAAAGGGCGGGGTGTTCTCGCTCACCCGTGGCCTCGCGCTCGAAGGCGCGGCCCACGGCATCCGCGTGAACGCGATCGGCCCCGGCGCCGCCACGGCCTCGGCCGCGCACAGCTTCGAGTTCTCGCCCGAGATGCTCGAGGGATTCCAGCAGCACTTCCCGCCCGAGCTGGTCGCGCCGGTGGTCGGCTACCTGGCGCACGAGACGTGCGCGGTGTCGGGCACGGTCCTGCAGGCCGCGTCGGGCGACGTGTCGGCCACCTGGTTCGGCAACACCGTCGGCATCTCGGACCGGTCGCTCACGATCGAGACTTGGCGGCGCAAGTCGACTCCCTCTTCGACTGTTCGCAGCTCACGATGCTGCTCGACCCGTACGACCCCAACGCCGCGAACCGCGACACCGAAGGCGTGCTCGCACCGAAGCCCTACACGCCGGCGTGAGCAGTCGCGGCGCCCCGCGCACGGCCGGGCACCACCGCAACCGGTCTGACAGACTCCCGCGATGGAACAGCTGGAGGGCAAGGTCGCGGTCGTCACCGGCTCGGGCAGCGGGATCGGGCAGGCCATCGCCGAACGGTTCGCTCGCGAAGGCATGAGGGTCGTCGTCGCCGACAACCGGCTCGACGCGGCCGAGGCCGTGGCCGCCGGCATCGTCGCACAGGGCGGCAACGCCGTCGCCATGACGGTCGACGTCACCAAGCGGGAGTCGGTGGACGCGCTCGCCGATCGGGTCGACGCCGAACTCGGTGGCGCCGACGTCCTGGTGAACAACGCGGGCGTCGGCGCACCGAGCTCGTATCTCGAGGCCGACGACGCGGGGTGGAACTGGGTGCTCGACGTGAACCTGTACGGCGTGCTCTACGGCATCCAGGCCTTCGTTCCCCGCATGCTCGCCTCCGGTCGCGAAGGCCACGTGGTGAACACCGCGTCGTTCGGCGGTGTGATCGGCCCGTTGTGCCTCGAGGGCAACCGCACGCGCGGCGGCGACGGCGCGCCCACCGACGCGGGGTCCATGAAGAGCTACATGGTGTCGAAGCACGCGGTGGTCGCGATGTCCGAGGGCCTCGCAGGTGATCTCGACGGGACGCCGGTCGGCGTGTCGGTGCTGTGCCCCGCCCACCACGAGCCGTCGGGGATCTACGAGAACTCGGCGAAGTACCGACCCGCCGAATACGGCGGTCCCGACCCGCGGATCGCGGAGATGGCGGCCGACACCCGGCGGCGGCGCAGCGATGGCGACCGCAGCACGAGCGAGCTCGCGGGGCGGGTCGTGCGGGCCATCCGTGAGCGCCACTTCTGGATCTTCACCCACCCGGAGAACCGCTGGATCGTCGAGCGACGCATCGAGCACATGCTCGCGGGCTTCGACGACGCCGCGTCGTTCGCCGACGAGTAGCTCGCCGCGGCACCTGGCGCGCGCTCAGGCGTCGACGGCGGCCTTGCGCGCGGTTCCTTCGTACATGTAGCCCATCACCTTCGGACCGCGCTGGTACGAGGTGTCGAGGGATTCGAGCGCGAGGCCGCTGCCCGCGACGAGCTCGTCGATGGCGCGATCGAGGTGACAGCCGCCGAAGAGCCTCCGCTGGATCGGGGTCAGCCGCTCCTGCCAGCGCCGCACCTTCGGCTCGGGGGACGCGCCGTGCTCGCAGAAGTGCAGCGTGCCCCCGGGCTTCAGCACCCGGCGCACCTCGGCGAGCGCCTGCTCGACGTCGGGGATGCTGCAGAGCGTCCAGGTGCTGAGCACGTGGTCGACGCTCGCGTCGTCGAGCGGCAGGTCCTCGCCGTCGAGGCCGACGAACTCCACCGGGACCGGCGAGCGGGCGAGCCGTTGCGCCGCGAGCTTCCGTCCGACTTCGGCGGGATCGACGGCGACGACCCGGGAGACCGTCGCCGGGTAGAAGGGCACGTTGGTCCCCGAGCCGAATCCGATCTCGAGCACCTCACCCTCGAGCCCGGCGCTCGCCCGGGTCCGGTAGCCCGCGAACTCCCGGTTGCCGAGCACGACGTCGATGAGGCGCGGCAGCACCTCCCGCTCGTAGAAGTTCACCGCACTCCAGTCTGATCCACGCGACGGCCTGTGTGGAGCCCCCGCGTCGGATGACGAGGGAGTTTCCGGCGGCGCGACCGGGATCAGGACGAGGGGGTCGTGCGCACCGGTTCGACCGGTTCCATCCACCGGCTGTCGGTGATCCGCAGGCGGGTGGGGTCGACGATCGCATCCACCCGCTCGGCGACGTCCTCCGGGGTGAGGCCGGGCTGGGCGATGCCCTCGGTGTGCACCACCAGCATCCGCGACACCGTGTCCATCCCCACCTGCAGGACCTCACCGTTCAGCGTGCAGGACTCGTGGGCGAGGTAGACGAGCGGGGGCGAGCACATCTCGGGCGCCAACGCGGCCAGGATGGCCTGCAGCTCGGCGGAGGGCGCGCCCTGCGATTCGGCCACCGAGTCGGAGTGCCCGAGGGTCATCCGGGTCTGGGCGCGGGGCGCCACCGCGTTCACCGCGATGCCGTGCGGCGCGGCCTGCATCGCGAGGCTCTTCGTGAGGCCGTAGACCGCACCCTTCGCCGCGGCGTAGTTGGTCACGTCGGGAATGCCGCCGAGCATCGCCTCCGAGATGGTGTTGACCACGCGACCGTGACCGGACTCGACGAGATGCGGCCAGGCCGCCCGGATGACGAAGAGCGCGCCGAAGAAGTGCACGTCGATCATGCGTCGGTAGCGCTCGACCGACATCGCGTCGAAGGGATCGGGGTCGTTGATGCCCGCGTTGTTCACCACCGCGTCGACCCGGCCGAACTCGCCGACCGCGGTCTCGACGATCGCCGTCGCCTGGGCCTCGTCGGCGACCGACGCGTGCACGGCGATCGCCTCCCCGCCCTCGGCCGTGATCTCGCGCGCGACGTCGGCCGCGGGACCGGGTGACGATCCGGTGCCGTCGAGCGCGCCCCCCAGGTCGGCGACCACCACCCGCGCGCCACGCGCGGCGAGCAGCCGGGCATGGGCGCGGCCGATGCCACGACCGGCCCCGGTCACGACGACGACGCGTCCGTCGAATCGCAGCTCGTCCATCTCCGCTTCCTTCCTGCGTCCTGCTCGGTCTTCAGTGCGACCGTGCGGTGGTGCCGCCGTCGACGGGCAGGTGCACGCCGGTGATGTAGCGCCCGTCGGGCCCGGCGACGAACAGCGCCGCTCGTGCGATGTCCCAGGCGTCGCCCTCGAAACCGAGCGCCGTGTGGTCGCTCATGTCGATCTGCGACGGGTCGAAGCCCAGCGGAGATCACCCCGGCCGCCCGCATCGGCGTGTCGATGATGCCGGGCGCGATGCAGTTGAACCGGACACCCTTGCGCCCGAACGTGTCGGTGAGGTTCGTCATCAGACCGACCAGTCCCGACTTGGCGGTCGCGTAGACCACGCCGGAATTCTCGGTGTCGCTCAGACCGCGCATCGCCGCGATCGACGTGACGAAGACGACCGATCCTCCGCCGCCGGCGACCATCACGGGCAGCGCGGCGCGCGTCATCATGAACGGCGCGGTCAGGTTCACCGCCATCACCTCGGCGTAGCGCTCCGGAGTCGTCGCCAGGATCCCCTCGGCGGCGGTGATCGCCGCGTTGTTGACGAGGACGTCGATCCCCCCGAACCGTTCGACGGCGGCCGCCACCACCTCGTCGGGCCCGGACGTCGAGGTGAGATCCACGACCACCACGGTCGCCTCGCCGCCTTCGTCCTCGATGATGGACCGCGTCTCCGCGGCGCGCTCCTCGACGCGGTCGACGAGGACCACCTTCGCCCCCTCGCGGGCGAACAGCACCGACATCGCCTTGCCCGTCCCCCACCCGGGACCGCTCGATCCCGCGCCGGTGACGATCGCGACCTTGCCGTCGAGCTTGCCTTCGTCCTGCACTGCCGGTCCCCCTTCGAGACTCTGGATGTCGCCCGCGCTCAGGAGCCCCGCGGCACCGTGACCACCACCGTGCCCGGCCCGACGGTGATCTCACCGTCGTTCTCGCTCCACACCTTCAGTTCCACGACACCGACGTCGCCGTCGTCGACGACGCTCACCACTTCGCCTCGCACCACGACCGTGGTGCCCACCGCGTTGAACTTGCGCATCCGGAACCCGCGGATCGCGCGAATGGTGCCGGCGGGCCCGATGAAGTCGCGGACCGCGCGTTCCCACATGCCCAGGAGGAACGACGTGGCCGCGTACATCTCCGGCGCGCCGGTCGATCGCGCGTACTCCGAGTTGTGGTGGATCGAGTTGAAGTCCCGACTGGCGCCGGCCTCCATCACGAGGCGGTACACGGTGAGGGGGAACTCCACGGGCTCGATCGCCGCCCCGACGCGCACGTCGTCGAGGGTGCGCGACGCGGCGCTCACCCGTCGGTCCTCTCCGCAACGGCACCGACGGGTGGCGGACCGACCGGCTCGTACGCGAACACCGTGTTGCGGACGCGCGCGACGATCTCACCCGTCTCGGTGATGACCTCGGCCTCGATCGTCATGAACGCGCCGCGTCCGACCGAGATCCACTTCGGGACACACGACTTGAGCACGCCGCCGCGCCGGCCGAGGCGTTCGCCCACCACGGGCGCCCGCAGGAAGTCGATCTCCAGGTCGGTGGCGAAGAAGCCGGTCACCTCGGGCGCGACCCGCAGGCTCTCGCCGTCGATCGGGCTGAGCGCAGGTTGGGCGTCGCGGTCGTCGCTCGTGAACACCCGTTGGCCCGGCTCCCACATCGGCGGGATGGCGAACGTGATGAACGACGTGTAGGGCGCGGTGACGTCGGCGTGGCCGTACTGGCGGGCGACCTCGCCGTCGTAGTGCAGCGCGCAGTCGAATTCGAGCGGCTCGAGGTAACGGCGCACCGTCGACCGTTCGATGGGGTCCGCACCCCAGGTGACCTGGCCGTCGGTGATGTCGCTGACCGATCTGCGCGATCATCGACGCCCAGGTCGCGGTCCAGTCCTCGTGCTCGGCCACGACGCTCGTCACCGCTCCTCGGCCCCGCGTGCGGGTGCCGGCGCCACGTCGAACTCCACGAATCCCTCGCGGGCCACCGACTCGAGGCGCACCCGGAAGTCCGATACCGGCGCGAAGTAGAAGTACGACGCTTCCGCCTTGCCCTCGACGTTGGCGCCGACGAGGAACGAGTGCACCTCCTCGGCACGGGCGATCGCCTTGTTCGCCGCCCGCAGCTCGTCGGTCTCGGCCAACCAGGCGTCGACCGCCGCCGTCGACGGCTCGATCCCGGGGAGGTCCTTGTCGAGCACGTGGCGGATCGCCGCGACGGCGAGCCCCACGGTCACGTCGATGACGACCGGCTGGTTCGCGAACGGGGTCTGCGGGCCGGCGACGAAGAACAGGTTGGGGAAGCCCGGTGCGCAGCACCCGAGGTACGTGCGCGGGCCCGCGTTCCAGAGGTCCTGCATCGACACCCCGTCGCGACCGCGGACGTCGATCGAGAGGATCGACCCCGTGATCGCGTCGAACCCGACCGCGAAGATCAGCGCGTCGACCGCGAACTCCCGATCGCGGGTCTTCACGCCCGTCGGCGTGATCCGTTCGATCGGGTCGTCGCTCACGTCGATCAGCGAGACGTTGTCGCGGTTGTAGGTCTCGTAGTAGCGGTGCCCGATCGGCGGGCGCTTGGCTCCGAAGGGATAGTTCTTCGGGCAGAGCAGCTCGGCGGTCTCGGGATCGTCGACGATCGAACGGATCTTGTTGCGGATGAACTCGCAGAAGATCTCGTTCGACTCCATGTCCGACATCACGTCGTAGAACGTGAGGACGAGGTTGAGACCACCCTTCTGCCACGACGCCTCGAGCATCGACTCGACCTCTTCGGGCGAGTGGTCCTTGATGCTCGTGGTGGGCATCGGGATGGTGAGCCCACCCGGGTGCGTCCGCAACGTCTCTCGGATCTCCTCGTACCGAGCCTTCTTGTCGGCCTTCTCCTCGTCGGTGAGCGGCGCGTTGCCGGCCTCGACCACGTAGTTGGGCGTCCGCTGGAACACGGTGAGGTGCTCGGCCTGCTCGGCGACCGAGGCGACGACCTGCACGCCGGTCGATCCGGTGCCGATCACCCCGACCCGCTTCCCGGTGAAGTCGACCGGTTCGTGGGGCCAGGTCGCGGTGGCGTACCACTCCCCCGCGAACGAGTCGAGCCCCGCGAACGGCGGCGCGAGCGGGCGCGAGAGACCACCCGTCGCGAGGATCACGAACCGTGCGCGCAGCTGCTCGCCGCGGTCGGTGGTGACGACCCAGGTGTTGACGGCGTCGTCGTAGACCGCCGACTCGACGCGGGTGTCGAACTGCATGTACTTGCGCAGGTCGAACCGGTCGGCGGCGTAGCGGAGGTACTCGAGCACCTCGGGCTGCGACGGGTAGCGCTCGCTCCAGTCCCACTCCTCCCAGAGCTCCTTCGAGAAGGAGTAGCAGTACTGGTACGAGTAGATGTCGGTGCGGGCGCCCGGGTAGCGATTCCAGTTCCACACGCCGCCGACGTCGGCGCCGGCCTCGATCAGTCGCATCGACACACCGAGCGGTTCGAGATCGTGCAGCACCTGGATGCCGCCGAACCCGGCGCCGACCACCACCACGTCGACGTCGACGTCGACGTCGTTCGCTCCGTGCACGCTCGCTTCAGCCACGAGGATGTCCTCCGATGAGCACGGCGTAGGTCACCGCGAGCTCGTCCGTGTTGTTGTGCCAGCGGTGGCGGGTGCCGTTCTGGACGATGATGTCGCCGGCGCGGCACACCTTCTCGGCGCCGTCGTCGAGCTCGAGCGTGACCTCGCCGGCGAGCACCAGGATGATGTCGACGCTGTCGGTGGTGTGCATGCCCGGGTGGTCGGGTTCGAGGGCAGACATGATGCCCGGCACCTTGGCCTCGGTCTCGGCGAGCACCTCGGCCGGATCGAGCTCGGCGAGGATGGTCCCACCCCGTTGCGGAGCGAACGAGGTGATGTGGACCCGGAACGAGCCCGGCCCCGTCGGGTAGAAGTGCCGTGCGAGTCCCTTGTCGTACGGGTCGATGCCGTCGCTCGGGAACGTCGGCACCTCGTCGGTCGCCCACATGAGGTGGAAGCCGCCCTCGGGCGACGACGAGAACGTGATCTGCTCCACGTCCTCGTCGCTCACGAAGATCGACTTGCCGCTGGCGTCGTGGCCGGTCACCACGCGTCGCTTGCCCTGCATCAGGGGTTCTCCTTCATTCGCCACACCGGAGCGATGAGCTCCGGTTCCAGTGCCTCGAACGAGGCGACGACCTCGGCTCCGACCGTGAGCGCCTCGGCGTCACCGACGAACCGACCGGGCAGGCACACGCCCGCGTCGAGCTCGACCGCGACGACGACGTAGGGGGCCTCGACCTCGAGACGGGGATCGAAGACCCGGTGGTACACCGCGTAGCTCCACACCCGACCGACGGGCGCCACGTCGACCCACTCCAACGCTCCGCCGTCGCAGTCAGCACACCGCTCGATCGCGGGCCAGTACGCCTGCGCGCACTGCGTGCACCGCTGCACGACGAGGCGCCCCGCGCGCGCGGCTTCCCAGAACGGAGCATCGAGCTTCTCGCTCATCGCTTCCCGCTCCTGGCGCGAAGCGCCGGGCCGCTCGGGCCCCGCTCCCTGCTCGCCGGGATACCCGGCTCGCGACGCTCGCTCACGGCGCCACCGCCAGGATGCTCGCGGCCGCCTTGGCGAACGCCTGGGTCGAGCAGTACATCGCGACCTCGGCGCCGGGCACCTGGCGCGCGTCGGCCTCGCCCCGGAGCTGGCGCACCGCCTCGCAGAGGTGAAGCCAGCCCCACATGTAGCTCTCGCTCAGTTGGCCGCCGTTGGTGTTGAGGGGAAGATCGCCGCCCGGACGGGTGTGGCCCTCCGCGAGGAAGGGGCCGCCCTCCCCCACGGCGCAGAAGCCGTAGTACTCGAGCATCTGCAGCACCCAGACCGCGGTCGGGTCCTGGAGGTACAGCACGTCGACGTCGGCCGGGCCGAGACCGGTGGCGTTCCAGATGCGCTCGCCGACCGACGCGATCCACGGTCGCATCACGTTGCGCAGGTCGAGGTTCTCGCGCAGCGCCGACTGCTCGGCCATGCCGATGACGTGGACCGGACGCTGCCGCATCGACGTCGCCCGCTCGGCGCTGGTCACCACCAACGCGGCGCCGCCGTCGGAGACCATCGTGAGGTCGGCGCGCCGCAGCGGGTCGACCAGGTAGGGCTGGGCGAGGTAGTCGTCGATCGTCAGCTCGTCGCGGAACACGGCCATCGGATTCATCCGCGCCCATTCGCGCTGCCCGACCGCGATCCAGCCGAGCTGCTCCTCGGTCGTGCCGTAGAGGTGCGCGTGCCGCCGCATCGCCAGCGCGGCAGGACCGGCGATGTGCACGAGGCCGGAGGTGGCGCCGAGATCGCGGTACGGCGCGCTCGCGCCGAAGTTCACCGACGCCGAGCGCGCGTTGGCGCCGTAGCTGAGCACGATGGTGTCGGCCATGCCCGTGGTGATCGCCATCACCGCGAGGTGGAGCGAGAAGTTGCACGTGCCGTAGTCGAGGGTCTGGCTGTAGGGAGGTGAGATGCCGAGGAGCCGCCCGACGTCGAGGTCGACGCCGCCGCCGAGGATCGACTTGCACGTGATGAGGCCGTCGACCTCGGCCTTGGTGATGCCGGCGTCGGCGATGGCCAGCTCGGCGGCCTGGGCCGACAGGACCTCGGCCGACACCCCCGGGTGTTCGCCCTGGGCCGTCGCGCCGATCCCGACGACCGCCACGGCGCCGCGCAGCCCGGACGAGATCGCCATCGGTCAGATCACCCCGTCCGCACGCAGTTCGTCGACCTCGTCCGGCTCGAGGCCGAGCAGTTCGCCGTACACCTCGTGGTTGTGCTCGCCGTAGAGCGCGGCGGCACGGTCGATCGGACCACCGATGTGCGGCGGCGTCTCGCTCATCTTCACCGAACCGGCCGCCACCGGCCAGCGCCCCAGCACGGCGGCGTCGAGCTCGGTGAGCCACTCGAGGTGCGCGAGCTGGGGATCGCGCTCGACGCGGTCTTCCGCATCCTGCGCAACGCCCGCGGCGATGCCCACGCGCTGGAGCTGCTCCATCAGCGCGTAGCGCTCCTGCGTGCTCGTCCACTCCTCGACGAGGCGATCGAGGTGCACGCGGTGGTGCACCCGGCCGTCGAGGGTCGCGAACCGCTCGTCGGTCGACCACTCCTCATGACCGGCGACGCGCGCCAACGTGCGCCATTCGTCGTCGGTCGCGCAGGTGATGGCGATCCACCGGTCGTCGCCCTCGCACCGGTAGATCCCCTCCGGCGCCGCGAGGCGGTAGTCGGAGTGATTGCCGCTGCGACGCCACGGTCGGTCGTTGGCCGAGTAGTCGAGCACCGGCACGCCGGTGAGGAAGGTGCCGACCTCGACCTGCGACGCGTCGATCCACTGCCCCTCGCCGGTGCGGTCGCGGTGGTACACCGCGGTGAGGATCGCCAACGCGAAGCTGTACGCGCCGAACCAGTCGAGGTACGAGTAGCCCCACCCTGCAGGCGGCGCGGGCTCCGCGATGCCGCTCATCTCCGACAGGCCGCTCAGCGACGCCGCGATGGGGCCGACCGAACGGAAGCGCTGCCACTTGCCGATGCTCCCCATCCCCGACTGCTTGGCGTAGATCACCTGGGGGTTGACGGCCGCGAGCACGTCGTAGCCGAGACCCCACTTCTCCATCACCCCCGGCGAGAAGCCCTCGGCGACGACGTCGCACTCCGCGACGAGCCGCTTCGCCAGTTCGAGTCCGCGGGGGTCCGCGACGTTCAGCGAGATCCCGCGCTTGCCCGGGTTCTTGTTGTTGTACTGACCGCCGACCTCGCCGCCGAGGTCGGGCGGCCACAACGAGGGCACCGGCCCGGTGGCCTTCTCGCGCGCCTCGCGACCACCCACCGGCGCGCCGCCCCGACGCGGGTCGAGCTTGTCCTTCCACTCGACCTTGATCACGTCGGCGCCGAGCGCGGCGAGGAAGCGCGTGGCGCCCGCGGTGGCGAGGTACCAGCTGAAGTCCAGGATGCGCACGTTGTTGAGCGCGAACGGCGCGTCGTGCACCGATCGTCGGTCGGCCATCCGGTCGGGGACCGCCGCCTTCGCCACGACGGGCGCCCGGCCGACCGTGGCCAGCACGGCGCTGCGGTCCTCGTCGAGCAGGGGCGCGCGGCGCAGCTCGACCCAGTGCGACTGCGAGGCGATCCACTTGCTCACCGGGTACCGGAACGAGCGGTCGAACTCCGGGTGGTGGACGTCGGCGAACGTGCCGCGCGCCAACCAGTGCTCGTCGTCGACGTTCTCTTCCGGCTTGCGCAGGGGCACCCACATGAGCCCGGCGTTCTGCGCGTCCTTCCAGGGGACGTCCTCGAAGCGCCAGCGCCGCATGAGCTTCTGGACGATCTCCATGCTGCGGCTCGAGCCCGCCTCCATGCCCGGGAGGATGCGGCTCCCCGCGTCACCGGAGCTCTGGTCCTCGTAGATGTCGGCGCCCACGCCGAAGTGCTCCATGAACGGCGTGAGGGTCTTCGGGTCGCGCGTGAGGGTCATGATCCAGCGACCGTCCTTGGTCGCGGCGATGACCGGTTGCGGGAGGAGGTTCTCGGCCGAGTGCCAGCACGTCTGCCGCTGGAACGGCGTCGCGAGGAGGACCCACGACATGACGTCGGCCTCGGTGTTCTTCGCGCAGGCCTCGTGGATCGCGCACGACAGGTACTGCCCGGTGCCCGTGTGCATCCGCCGGCACAGCGCAGCGATGACGGTGAACGCGAGCTGCTCGCCGGCGATGTAGGAGGAGTGGAACGCCTGCGGCGCGATCGGCGCCATGTCGTAGCGACCGGTCGGGTCGGGGTCGTATCCGCAGTTCATCGCGACGCCACCGAGCGCGAGGTGCACGAGGTCGGAGCCGTGGAACTCCGCCCACGGCCCGTCGTCACCGAAGCCGGTCAGGCGCGCCGCGACGAGGTGGGGCACCGCGTCGACGAGCGTCTGACAGTCGCGACCGAAGGCCTCGACTCCGCAGGGCCCGTCGGTGGTGAGCACCACGTCGGCCGCGGCCACGAGCGACGCGAACGTGTCACGGTGATCGTCGCGCGTCGCGTCGAGCACGATCGACTGCTTGCCGCGGTTGTGCGCCCAGAAGTAGAGCGAGCGCTCCGGATCGACCTCGTCCTCGTAGAACGGCCCGATCCGCCGGCTGGGGCTCCCCTCGGGCGGCTCGACCTTCACGACCTCGGCGCCCAGGCCGGCGAGCACGAACCCGCAGTAGTCGATGCGCTCGTCGCCGACCTCGAGCACGCGCAGTCCCGCGAGCGAGCCGCCCGTTCCGTCTCCCCCCGTCGTTGCCGTCACGCGCCGTCTCTTCCTCGCTCGTCGTCGTCCAGCTCGCCGATGTGCGTCGCTCGCGGGCTAGGCGGGTTGCGGGAGCTCGATGTTGTAGAGCTTCGCGGCGTTGTCCTGCATGACCTTGCGCACCGTCTCGTCGCTGAGGTTCACCATCGTCTCCGCCGCGCGTTCGACGGGGTTGGGGAAGAGGCACGTCGGGTGGGGGAAGTCGGTCTCCCACATCACGTTGTCGGCGCCGATGCGGTCGATGAGCACCTGCGTCGCCGTCTCCTCGAACCAGAAGCAGCCGTAGATGGCCTTGCGGAACATCTCGAGCGCCGGCGGGAACTTCGGCGGCTCCTCGCCCGCGAACTGCTCGCGGTACGTGTAGTCGAGCCGCTCCAGCACGTAGGGGATCCAACCCACGCCGCTCTCGACCGAGACCCACTTCAGGTCCGGCCAGCGCAACGGGATGTCGCTCATCACCAGGTTCGAGATGAAGCGCGCGTTGAAGAGCTCCATCATCACCGGCGTGATCGACGACAGGACCCGCTTGTCGCCCGCGTGCGAGGGCCACGTGGCCTCGTAGTCGGAGGAGGCGTCGTGGTTCACGGCGCCGACGTGGATGTTGATCGGCAGCCGGAGATCCGACAGGGCGTCGTAGAGCGGCTCCCAGGCGGGCTGGCCCAGGTCGGGGAGCCCACCGAGGTGCGGATTCCCGGCCATCAACACACCGCGGAGCCCGAGGTCCTTGATGCGCCGCGCTTCCTTGACGCTCTCCTCGATGTTCCAGAACGGCAGGAGGGCCATGGGGAACACGCGGTCGCCGCTCTCCGCCTGCATCTCCGCGCCGGCATCGTTGTAGATCTGGACGATCGTGGACGCGAGCTCCTGGTCGAGCATCTGGACGAGCGCCTGCGCCGCGAAGCCGAGGACGTTGGGGTACACGATCTGCGCGTAGATGCCGAGCTCGTCGAGGAGCGCGACCCGCGCCGTCGCGTCGTACGACGCCGGGTGGATGTCACTCCACGGGATGCCGGTCTCGAGGTTCATGTTGGCGGCGCGGGTCTTCTCGCCGACGTTGTTCACGAAGCTCGTCCCCGCGTACGGGAACGCGAGCTGGTTGTCGATCCACCAGTCGTTGCGCCCGTTCTCGTTCTTGCGCACCTGGGGCACGCGGTCGGCGAACTTCTTGGGGGCGCGCTTGGTCCACAGATCGAACGGCTCCGACAGGTGCGAGTCCGTGTCGATGATGTGGAGCTTCTCGTATCGTTCGAGCGAGACCGATCCCATGTCCACTTCCCCCGTGTCCAGTCCTCTTCGGCGCAGTCTTCGGTGCAGTCGCGGCGCAGTCGCGTGGCGCCCGCGTCCCGTACCGGTACGTTCTATCACCGCATGTTACCGTCTCGTCGTCCGAGGCGTCGATGGCCCGCCGGCCGAGATGCCGTGAACCGCGAGGCCGAGCCACGAGGATGGGGGCAGCATGACGAGCGCGCAACCCGGGCCCGCCGGTGAGGACACCCTCCCGCCGAAGTCCGCGGCGCTGCAGGGGATCCGCATCTGCGACCTGAGCGGCATCCTCGCCGGCGCGGGCGCCACCCGGATCCTCGCCGCGTTCGGCGCGCAGGTGATCCGGGTCGAGGATCCGTCCAACCAGGGCCGCTGGGACATCGTCCGCGGCTCCGCGCCCTACCTCGACGACCGCCGCGGCATCAACCTCGGCGGCATGTTCAACAACCACAACGTCGAGAAGCTCGGCATCACGTGCAACCTCCGGACCGACGCGGGCAAGGAGCTCTTCCTGCGCCTCGTCTCCTGCTCCGACGTGGTGACCGAGAACTTCTCCGCCGGAGTGATGGAACGACTCGGCCTGGGCTACGAGCACCTGCGCGAGGTCAACGAGCGGGTGATCTACGTGGCGAACAGCGGCTTCGGCGCGACGGGCCCCTACAGCCGGTTCAAGACGTTCGGGCCGATCGTCCAGGCCATGTCCGGCCTCACCTTCAACGCCGGGCTCCCCGGCCACGAACCCTCCGGGTACGGGTTCTCCTACATGGACCACATGGGCGCGAACTTCATGGCGTTCGCGATCCTCGCCGCGCTCGTGCAGCGCAACCGGACCGGTCGGGGCACCGCGATCGACATGTCGTGCACCGACGCCGGGCTGAGCCTCGCCGGACCGGGGCTGCTCGACGCGATGGTGCACGACCGCCCGCCGCGTGCCGCCGGCGAGCTCGACACGAACGCCGACAACTTCCCGCCGATGGCGCCCCACGGCATCTATCCGGCGGCCGGTGACGACTCGTGGGTCGCGATCGCCTGTCGGGACGACGCCGACTGGGAGCGCCTCGCTCCCCTCCTCGCCCACGGCGCCGCCGCCGACCCGAGGTTCGCGACGACCGCGTCGCGCCTCGAGCACCGGGGCGCGCTCGAGGCATTGGTCGCCGACTGGACCTCGACCCGCACCGCCGAGGCCGCCGAAGCCGCGGCCCGGTCCGCCGGCGTGCCGGCGGCGCGGGTCGCCAGTCCCGAGCAGCGGGTCGACCACGACGCGGCCACCGCCGAGTGGGGACTCTGGCCCACGACCCGACACACCGAGATCGGCGAGGTGCGCGTCGACGGCATGCCGATGCACCTCTCGGAGACCGACTGGGTCATCGCCCGCGGCGCGCCGTGCCTCGGGGAGCACAACGATTTCGTCTACCGGGAGCTGCTCGGGCTGTCCCCGGACGAGCTCGACGCCTTCACGGCGGCGGGCGTCGTCTGATCCCCGACGCGACCGAGCACCAGAAGCGCGAACGAGAACCAGGAGGACCGATGCTCGAAGGCCTACGAGTCGTGGAGCTGGCGAGCGACCGGGGCGCGTACACCGGCAAGCTGCTCGCCGACCTCGGCGCCGACGTGATCGTGGTCGAGCCCACGGGCGGCCACGCCTCGCGCGCGTACGGCCCGTTCGTCGACGGCGCGGCCGGGCCCGACGGCTGCCTCTGGTGGTGGTACTACAACACGTCGAAGCGCAGCATCGTGCTCGACCTCGACGTCGCCGACGACGCGCACCGCTTCCGCGACCTGGTGCGCCACGCCGACGTCGTGCTCGAAGGCGAGGACCCGGGTCGTCTCGCCCGGCTCGGGCTCGACCACGAGGACCTGCGCGCCGATCACCCCGGGCTCATCTGGGTCTCGGTGACCCCCTTCGGCCACCGGGTCGACCTCGACGCCCCCATGACCGACCTCACGATCCTGGCCCAGGGCGGGTTGGTCTGGAACAACGGCTACGACGACCACGCGCTGCCGCCCATCCGGCCGATCGCCGAGCAGTCGCAGCACATCGCCGGGCTCTTCGCAGCGTGCGGCGCGCTCATCGCCGTGCTCCACCGCGACGTGCACGGCATCGGACAGCACGTCGACGTGAGCATGGTCGCGGCGGCGAACGTCACCACCGAGCAGGCCTCGGTGTTCTGGCTCGTCGCGCAGACGCTCGTGCAGCGCCAGACCGGTCGCCACGCGGCGCCGATGACGACGCTCCCCACCCAGATCCGATCCGCCGACGGCCACTACGTGTGCACCGGCTTCCCGCCGCACACGCGCAAGGACTTCGAGACCGTGCTCGGCTGGCTCGTCTCGCTCGGTCTCGACGACGAGTTCCCCGAGACCTTCTTCCTGCAGTTCGGGATCGACCGCGGCGGGGTGAGCTTCCGCGACCTCGGCACCGATCCCGAGATGGACGCGATCTACGGCGCGGGACGCGAGGCGCTCTCGTTCATCGCGTCCCGACTCAGCGGCCTCGAGTTCTTCCTCGGCGCCCAGGAGCGCGACCTGCAGTGCGGCGTGGTGTACGCCCCCGAGGAGGCGATGGCCGACGCGCATTTCGTGGCCCGCGGCTTCCCGGTCGCGGTCCACCATCCCGAGCTCGACCGCGACGTCACCTATCCGGGCGCGCCGTTCCGCGATCCCGAGGGGAGCTGGCAGATCCGGCGCCGGCCGCCGCTGGTGGGCGAGCACACCGCCGAGGTCCTCGCCGAGTTGGACGACGCCGGCCAGGGATGACCGTGCTCCCGCGTCAGCGCCGCTCCCACTGCACCAGCGAGTAGCCGTCGTGGGCCTCGATCACCGCGCGCACCTCGGTGCCGATGACCACGTCGCCCATCGGGTCGCCCAGGAGGTTGCCGATCATCCGGACCGCGCCGGCGGTGGGCAGGGCGACCAGCACCACCACGTACGGCACCGCGTCGGCCAGACCCCGGTCGGTCGGGTGCCACACCCGTTCCCAGGAGAAGATCTCGCCGCGGTACTCGCCGTCGGTGGTGGGAACCTCCTGCCAGCCGACGTCGAACGACGCGCAGTGCGCGCAGATCCACTCGGGGCCCCACTGCCACGCGTCGCACGCCCGGCACCGTTGCACGACGAGGCGTCGTTCCGCGAGCCCGGCCCAGTAGGGCTCGTCGAGACCGCTGCGCTCCGGCACCGGCGTGAGACGTTCGGGGAGCGCGAAGTCGTTCGCTCCGTGCTCGGAAGTGGCTACGTCGGAACCGTCGGGGGTCATCGTCCACCTGGTCGCTCGTGGGGCTCGCCGGGCGTTGGCTACCGTACCAACATCGAGGGAACACGATGAGCGCTCGGACACTGCGCGGCGAGGCCGCGATCATCGGGATCGGCGAGAGCGACTACTCGCGCCACGGCCAGGCCGAGGAGGCCCAGTTCGTGCTCGCCCTGCGCGCGATCCTCGCGGCGTGCGACGACGCGGGCCTCGCACCCACCGCCATCGACGGGTTCGCGTCGTACGCCGACGACCGCAACAGCCCGACCCGTCTCGCGGCCGCGCTGGACATCGACGAGCTGCGGCTCTCGGTGATGCAGTGGGACGGCGGCGGGGGCGGGATGGCCGGCGCCATCGGGAACGCGGCCGCGGCCATCGCGACCGGCCAGGCCGAGTACGTCGTCGTGCTCCGCGGTCTCGCGCAGGGCGAACAGGGTCGCTTCGGCCGGTCGCGTGGTCGCGGCGAGATCTCCGGTCGCCAGGCGTTCACCGCGCCCTACGGCGTCGGCTCACCGGGGCAGGCGTTCGCGTTCGTGTTCCAGCGCTGGATGCACGAGCACGGCGGCGTCGGCCTCGAGGCCCAACGCGCGGTCTCCCTCGCCTCGTACCACCACGCCCAGCAGAACGAGCGCGCCGTCATGCACGGGCGGCCGCTCACCACCGAGGCCTACGACGCGGCGCGCATGATCGTCGAGCCCTGGCGACTGTTCGACTGCTGCCAGGAGAGCGACGGCGCCGCCGCACTCGTCCTCACCACCCCCGAACGCGCTCGCGACCATCCGCGGGAGCCGGTGTACGTGCTGGCGAGCGCACAGGGGTCGGAGCGGGGATGGGGTCGCAGCGTGATGAACGCACCCGACTTCGCGACCGCGAACTTCCGCACCATCGCGGCGCGCCTCTGGGCGATGGCGCAGCTCTCCCCGGCCGACGTCGACGTCGTGCAGAGCTACGAGAACTTCACGGGCGGCGTGGTGATGAACCTCGTCGAGCACGGCCTCGTGCGACGCGGAGGCGGTCGACGAGGTCCTGACCTTCGACAACCTCGTCGCCCCGTCGGGGCGGATCCCGCTCAACACCTCCGGCGGCAACCTCGCCGAGGCCTACATGCACGGGCTCAACCTCGCCCTCGAGGGTGTGCGCCAGCTCCGGGGCGAGTCACCGAACCAGGTCCCCGGCGCGCGGGTCTCGCTGATCTCCGCCGGCCCCATGACCGCGCCCGCGTCCGACCTGCTGCTCGGCACCGCCGACGTGCTCTGACCAAGCGGACCGACCGGCGAGCGCGCGCTCCGAGGGTGCGGTCAGTCGACCACGGGTACGTCGCGCAGGCCGCGGATGACGACGTCGACCAGGGCGTCGGCCGCTTCCTTGGGCGACGACGCCAGGAGCGGCTTGACCTCCGGTCGGGTGAGTCCCCAGCCGAGCCCCGCCATCACCCGGGCGAACGCCGGGACGTCGACGGGGGCGATCTCGCCCTGTTCCACCGACAGCTCGAGCAGTCGTCGCGTGATCGCGAAGACGTACTCGTTGTGATCGGCGATCAGCCGGTTCACCGCCGGCACCGCCGCGAGATCGCGCGCGAATTCGTCCGAGGTCCCCATGAGCGACACCGTGACCGCGTGCAGGTACGCCCGCAACGTCTCGAGCGGCCCCATCTCCGACTGCACGGCGTCACGGGCCGCGCGACCGATGCGCCGGAGGCGGCGGTCGACGACCATGAGCACCAGCTCGTCGCGACTCGGCGCGAGGACGTAGAGCGTGCGCAGCGAACAGTTCAGACGCCGGGCCAACGTCGCCATGGTGAGGTCGGCGAAGCCCGCTTCGAACATCGCACCGAGTTGGTCGAGCACCTCGCGCTGACGCTCGGTGAGCGCGAGTTCACGGGCGGGATCGAGGATCGGTCGCGGCCGTGGTACTTCCCGGAGCACCTCGATGATCGGCCTCGCCCCGACTTCGGTCGTCGCAGTCATCGGCGATCCATCTCCATCGACCCATTTCGTCGGCCGCACACGGTGCGGTACGAACGAGAGCCTGAGAATACCACGGACCACTTCGGGGGCCGCGGTTCCTCACGGGGCCCGGGAAGGCGCACGGCGCGTGACCGACCGCCGCGGATTCAGCGGAGCACGAACGCGAGACCGGGGTCCTCGGCCAGCAGCGCGTCGATCGATTCGGCCTTGGCGACCTCGGCCGGCTTGAGGTAGCCCGACCGGGTGTCCCACGACTCGACCATCCGGGAGTCGATCTCGGGCCCCGGGCCGGTGATGTCGGAGACCGTGAGGCCGATCCGCTCCGCGATGCCCTCGAGCTCGGCCCGGTCGAGGCTCAGCATGGTGATGGCGTTCTCGCCCAGCACCATTCGCAGCTCGCGCTCGGGCACCCCGGCGAACGCGTCCCGCAACCAGGGGAGGGTGTTCGGCCAGGTTCCCTCGGGGTGCGGGTAGTCGCGCCCGAACACGACGTTCTCGATGCCGATCTCGTGGCGCATCGGCACTTCGCACTTGTGCACGAACGACATGGACTGCAGACAGTTCTCGTGCCAGTACTCGCTCGGCTTGCGCTGCGCCGAGATGTCCGCACGCGACCGCTCGTACACCGCGTCGAGGTGGGCGAGCATCGTCGGCACCCAGTCGGCCCGCACCTCGGTCAGGAGGAACCGGAGATCCGGGAAGCGGTCGAACACGCCACCGAGCATCATCTGCCACAGCGCCTGCAGCGGCTCGTACGCGCGGTGGAAGAAGTCCTCGGACTTGTTGTTCATCTGGTCGAGGATGTCGATGCCGTCGGCCGCCTTGGCCATCGCCTCGTCGATCTTGTCGGCGAGGCTGCGCGCCTTGCCGCCGTAGCCGGCGTGGCACACGGCCCACATCCCGTGCTCCTGCAGCGTCGCCCAGTACGGGTCGTAGTACGGGTCGTACAGACGAGGGACGTCGTCGCGCTCGAACATCATCGGGATGAACGCGCCGCGGAACCGCTGGTCGGCGGTCCACTGCAGGTCCTTCACCATCATGTCGATGTCGACACCGGCGCCCGGGTCGCCCACCAGGTAGAAGCGGTCCGGATGCCCACCGAAGGTGTCCGCGATCCACCGGTTGTACACGCGCGAACCCGCGGCGTAGAGCTCCTGCGGGTAGGCCTGCCACATCGGCGCGAACATGTGGCTCGCCTGCGTCTCACCCCAGTAGATGGTCTCCGCCGCGACTCCCTCGCGGTCCATCTGGCGGAGTCGCTCGTCGACGTCGCCCAGCGCACCGAGACGGCCCTTCGCCCACACACCCTCGGGGTCGATGACGCCGAGCAGGTCCTCGTCGAAGTTGGAGAACAGCCCCAGGAGCCCGACGTACTTCTGGTTGTCCTCGAGCGCGGCGGGGAGGTACTCCCGGTACTCGGGATCGAGGTACTCCTCCCACACCTCGGGCGGCGCTTCCGCGTGCCCGTCACCCGAAACCATGATGATCTTGTCGGTGGACATGAGGTCTGCTCCGTGTGGGTTGGCAAACGTCAGGGAAGGGTGACCGCGAGGCGCGGGTCGCGTGCGAGGAGCTCGTCGACCGACGCGGGATCGATCTGCTCGGCAGGCTTGAGGTATCCCGATCGGAGGTCCCACGACTCGATCTTGCGCGGGTCGATCTCCGGTCCGGGAGCGAGGAGGTCGTCGACCGTGAACCCGATGCGCGCCGCGGTCTGCTCGAGACTGGCGCGGTCGAGATCGAGCATCCGGATCGCGTTCTCGCCGAGGATCATGCGCATCTCGCGTTCGGGCACCCCGACCAGCATGTCGCGCAGCCACTCCACGGTGTTCGGCCACGTTCCTTCTGGGTGCGGGTAATCACGACCGAAGATGAAATTGCCGATCCCGATCTCGTGACGCATCGGAACTTCGCTCTTGTGCATGAACGACAACGACTGCAGACAGTTCGACTGCCAGTACTCGCTCGGCTTGCGCTTCGCCGGCAGATCGTCACGACCGCGTTCGAACGCAGCATCGAGATGGGCCAGCAGCCCCGGCAGCCAGTCGCCCCGGATCTCGGTCAGCACGAACCGCAGATCCGGGAACCGGTCGAACACCCCGCCCAACATCAGCTGCCACATCGCCTGGAACGGCTCGTAGGCCCGGTGGAAGAAGTCTTCCGACTTGTTGTTCATCTGGTCGAGGATCTCGACGCTCGACGTGTTCTCCGGATTGCTGGTCGCTTCCATCATCTTGTCGGCGAAACCCTTGTCACCGAAACCCGCGTGGCACACCGCCCACATGCCCCGGTCCTCGAGCATCGCCCAGAACGGATCGAAGTACTCGTCGTAGAGCGGCGGGATGTCGTCGCGACCTCCCCCGATCGCGCCCGGCACGAACGCGCCGCGCAGACCTCGATCGGCATCCCAGGCCAACTGCGCGACCATCGCGTCGATGTCGACCCCCGAACCGGGGTCGCCGACCACGAAGAGACGGTCGAACGCCGGTGCGAACACATCGGCCGCCCAACGATCGAACACCCGCGAACCAGCCGCGTAGAACGGCTGACCCAAGCGACGGAACATCGGCGCGAACAGGTGCACCGCCTGCGGATCGCCGAGGTACACGATCTCCGCCGCGGTGCCCTCGCGGTCCATCTGCCGCAGCCGCTCGTCGAGATCGCCGATCGCACCCCGACGCCCCTGGCGCCACACTCCGTCGGTGTCGATGACCTCGAGCAGCCCCTCGTCGAAATCCGAGAACGTGCCGAGCAGCTTGACGTAGCCCTCGTTGTCCTCGTACGCCGTCGGCAGGTGCTCGTGGAACTCCTCCTCGAGGTAGTCCTTCCACACCTCCGGCGGCGCCGCCGCATGCGAATCCCCCGACACGATGATGACCTTGTCGGCACTCATGCGATCCCCTCGCAGTGGTGTGGTGTTCAGGGCGTCTCGACCGCGGCCTGCTGCCGGGCGAGCTCGACGTCGACGTCCTTCTCCACGACCGTCCCCTTGAAGAAATCGGGATTGGTGCCGGCGTGCATGTCGATGACGTTCTCGAAGGTGAAGCTGCGGAAGTCGGGCTCGGTGATCCAGCCGTCTTCCACCATCTCCCACGCCTCCTCGACGACACTCGGTCATGTCGATGACGTCGAAGTGCGAGATGTCCGAGCCGAACATGGCCTTGAGCGGCGGCCCCAAGCGCGTGTCGAACGCGAGCATCGTCATGGCGTCGTCGGCTTCACACCCGAAGTAGAAGGCGCGCGCGTACTCGTCCATCACCTCTTGCTTCGAGTGCACGTCGGCCCGGGCGAAGTCGTCGAACTGCTCGAACGCGAGCTCCTGCGCGGTGGTCTCTTCCACCGACTTCCCGGGGAAGGTCTGGTCTGGCTGGCTGATCACCGACTGCGCCTTGTCCGCGAGCACCGGACCGCCGTGACGCTCGACGAGCTCGGCCAACAGGTCGAGGTCGGTCACCGTCGGCGCGTAGTGCTCGAGCATCACGTCCTTGTTGCGCTTCGCCCAGTGCGCGGCGAGGTCGGTGCTGAGGTTACGCGCCCACCCGGCGCCGCACTCGAGGAGGCCGAACTTGAGCGTGGGGAACCGGCGGGTCACACCGCCGAGGAAGATGGACTTCGACAGGGCGTGGGCCGCGGTCGCGAAGTGGCCGACGTGGTTGTAGGTGAAGTTGGTCGGCGAGCTGCGGTCGACCCAACCGAGTCCGCCCGAGTGCGTGCACGGGACGACCTTCAGCTCGACGAACTTCTCCCAGAGCGGGTCGTAGTCGTAGGGGCTGTCGATCCCGTAGGTGTCGATGTAATAGGGCGCGCCCGCCCACGGGTCGCCGTCGGGTCCGGCGAGCGCCTCGATCGGCCGGCGCATGCAGTGGATCAGCACGTACTTGGCGCCGAGCTCCTTCACCGCGTACTCGAGCTCCTCGATGGCAACGTCGGGGTGGTCCATCGGTATCACCACGGCGGCTGTCATGCGGTCGGCGTAGGGCGCGAAGAGCTCCTGCTGCAGGTGGTTGTTCGCGCGGCAGAACGCGCGCCGGAGCTTGGGGTCCGAGGTCATGTACCCGGTCGTGAAGCGACTCCCGGAGATGATGCTGAAGTCGATCCCGAACTCGTCGAGCCGGTGGTACATGAGGTCGGGCATCATCGACGTCGCCTTGTCGAGCGTCCCGGCCGGTCCACCCCACCACGGGATCCGCGACGCGCGCGCCCGGTGCCGCTGCTCGACGGAGAGGTCGTACCACCCGCTGATCTGCTCGTGGATCCCGAGATACGCGTCGACTGCGCGGCTCCCACCGAACTTCTCGATGTAGTGGAGCAGCGTCTCCGTCGGCTCCATCCAGTGACCGTCGGCATCGATCACCGGATGGGACAGCTGGCTCCGTACCCGCGAGGACTTGCTGGTTTCCGCCGCAACGCTCACGCTTCGCTCCCCTTCACGCCCGAGCCGTACTCAGTTCACGTGGACCTGGTCGGTGCACGATTGCACCGCACCTCGATGCCTCAACGCGCGGCGGCCAACCGTGCTGCGGCCAACTGCTCCGGATCGCCGCCCCAACGCAGCAGCTGACCCGAGGGCACGCCGGTCTCCTGGTCGTCCTCGATCGTCACCTCACCGTTGACCAGCACGTACCGGTAGCCCTTGGCCCGCTGCACCCGCCGCCACTCGCCGCCCGGGTAGTCGTGCGCGACCTCCTGCGGCAGGATGTCGAGGTTCTCCATGTCGTAGATGACGATGTCGGCCGCCGCACCCTCACGCAGCACACCCCGGTTCTTGAAGCCGGACATCTGCGCGGGATATGCGGAGAGACGCCAGTGGGCCTCTTCGGCGGTGAGCCATCCGTAGTCGCGCACGTACTTCATGAGGAACTCGGTCGGGTAGCGGCCGAAGGTGATGAACTTCGTGTGCGCGCCGCCGTCGGACTGGCCGGGCATGACGAACGGGTCGTCGATGAGCTCCTTCCAGTACTCCTTCGGGGCGTTGAGCGCGTCCGACAGGATGACGGTCTTCAACTCGTCGGCGAGCGCCACGTCGACGAAGACCTCCATGCGGTCCTTGCCCGTCGCCGCGATGATGTCCCCGAACGTCTTGCCCTCGAACGGCTTGTACTCGGGCGTGAATGTCTCGACCAGCACCAGCTCCTCGATCTTGCCGGCGCCGAACGGCGGCGGCGGCGAGTTCTGCAGGAGCTCGCGGCGCTCGCGCACGTTGGCGAGCCGCTCCGCGGGGGTGCCCATCAGGGCCTCGCGCCACGCCTGCACGTTGTCCCAGGTGTTGAAGTCCTCGAGGGTGAAGATGGTGGGCGCGTCCGACGTGATGCCCTGGCCCACGACCTGCAGCCCGCGCTCACGGCAGCTCGCCAGCCACTCCAGGATCCCGCGGTGCACGCTCGGGTCCTCGGGGAACACGAACACCGCGTTCCACACCACCGGTCGCCCGCTCGCCTCGGCCCAGGACTCGACGAGCATCCGGTCGTAGGCCCGGTCGTCGGAGTTCACCGTGGCCTCGATCGTGCCCTGGCCCCGTTCGCCGAGCACCCGTGAGAGCTCGAGGCAGGTCTCGTTGTTCATGATGTCGGTGACCATCGGTGTGCCGTCGTAGTCGAGCTGGATACCCGCCCACCCGGTGGAGATCTGCGTCGACCACCCGCACGCACCCGCGTCCATCGCCTCGTGCAGCAACTTGCGCATCTCGGCGTGTTCGGCGTCGGTGGGCATGCGACCCGCCTTCGCGTCGTCGAGGCCCATCACCCACGTGAGCATCGGCCCGATGCCCATGTACGGCAGCACGTTGACCGACTTCGGCGCGCGGTCGACGCTGTCGAGGAACTCCGGGTAGCGTGACCCAGTCCCACGGCATGCCCTCTTCCATGCAACTGATGGGGACAGCTTCGTTGCGGCTCACGGTCAACATCGCGCGCTCGCGGTCTTCCGGCTTGACCGGCGCGAAGCGAGAAGCCGCAGTTGCCGATCACCACCGACGTGACGCCGTGCCAGCCGGAGATCGAGCAGTACGGGTCCCAGAACAGCTGCGAGTCGTAATGCGTGTGGTTGTCGATGAACCCGGGCGCGACGTTGAGCCCGGTGGCGTCGATCACCCGGTCGGCGTCGGACTCGCGCAGCTTGCCGATCGCGGTGACGATCCCGTCCTTGATGCCGACGTCGGCGCGCACCCGCGGGCTGCGCTGCCCGTCGAACACCGTGCCGTTCTTGATCAGAATCGAGAATTCAGCCATTGCCGTGGACCAGTTCCTTCCCCCGGAGACGCGCTTCGGCGTCCCGCGACCCAGCACCGAGCGCGGTGACCGGTACTTTTGACGTCCAGATGTTACCGGGGACAGTACACGCCCGCCCGAACGTGTCAAGCGCCCTCGCGGCGGGGTCGCCCGTCCTGGCCCGGGATTGACCGGGCCCCCGTCGGCAGGCCAGACTTCCCGGATGAACGAGATTACCGATGAAGTTACCGATGGATCGGCAGGCGACGACGCAACGGAGCGCGAGGAGCACGACTCCTTCGAGGCCTTCGAGGCCGCGACCGGCGCCGGCAAGGTGATCGACCCCTACCCGGTGTTCCGCGAGATGCGCGACGAGACCCCGGTGATGGTCGGGAAGCAGTGGCACCGCTTCGGCATGGAGGCCATGGAGGACCTGCTGGTCGGCGACTCGACCCCCTACACGGTCCTCACCTACGACGCGGTGCAACAGGTGCTGCGCAACTACGACGACTTCTCGAACTCGGTGTACGCGAAGACGGCGGGCCTGGTGATGGGGCGGACCCTCACCGAGATGGACGAACCCGAGCACCACCTGCACCGCGCGCTCGTGCAGCAGGCGTTCACCACCCGGGCGATGCAACGGTGGGACGTCGAGATCGTGCAGCCCGTCCTCACGAAGCTCTTCGACGGGTTCGCCGACCGCGGGCACGCCGAGCTCGTGTCCGAGGCGTTCTTCCCCTTCCCGGTCCACGTGATCGCCCACATGCTGGGCCTCCCCGAGGCCGACCTGCCGATCTTCCAGCTCAAGGCGGTCGAGCTCATCAGCATCGTCACCGACCCCGCGCTGGCGATGGCCGCGTCGCAGTGGCTCTACGACTACTTCGCCGGGATCATCGCCGAGCGCCGCGCCGAGCCGCGCGATGACGTGATCAGCATGCTGGCGCACGCCGAGCTCGACGGGCAGCATCTCTCCGACGACGAGATCATCGGCTTCCTGCGCCAGCTCCTGCCTGCGGGCGCCGAGACCACCTACCGGGGCGTGAGCAACATGCTGTTCGGCTTGTTGAGCAACCCCGACCAGCTCGACGCGGTGCGCGCCGACCGGTCACTCGTCCCCCGTGCGGTCGAGGAGGCGCTGCGGTGGGAACCCCCGCTTACCGAGATCGGCCGCACCTGCGTCCGCACGGTCGAGATCGACGGGGTCACCATCGAAGAGGACGGCTACGTCTTCGCCGGCCTCGGGAGCGCCAACCACGATCCGGCCCGGTGGGAGGACCCCGAACGGTTCGACATCTTCCGCGAGCCGAAGAACCACATCACGTTCGGACTCGGCCCGCACATCTGCCTCGGCATGCACCTCGCGCGACTCGAGATGCGGATGGCGCTCGAGACCGTGCTCGACCGCCTGCCGAACGTCCGGCTCGATTCCGACGCGACCGACATCTGCGTCTCCGGCTTCGGATTCCGCGCCGCCCACCGCCTGCCGGTGCTGTTCGACCCGGCGTCGTAGCGCGCCGGAGTCGTAGCGCGCCGAAGTCGTACCGCGCCGCGGCCGTTCGGTCCGCTCAGGAGGAGCGGCGCGCCCACTGGCGGCCGGCGAAGGCCCGCAGCTCGTCGTCGATCTCCTCGTCCTCCGGCGCGATGCCGAAGAACGCGCTGTGGGGCGCCGCCTCCTTGATGTGCAGCTCCGGCCGTCGGACTGGCCGGGCATGACGAACGGATCGTCGATGAGCTCCTTCCAGTACTCCTTCGGGGCGTTGAGCGCGTCCGACAGGATGACGGTCTTCAACTCGTCGGCGAGCGCCACGTCGACGAAGACCTCCATGCGGTCCTTGCCCGTCGCCGCGATGATGTCCCCGAACGTCTTGCCCTCGAACGGCTTGTACTCGGGCGTGAACGTCTCGACCAACACCAGCTCCTCGATCTTGCCGGCGCCGAACGGCGGCGGCGGCGAGTTCTGCAGGAGCTCGCGGCGCTCGCGCACGTTGGCGAGCCGCTCCGCGGGGGTGCCCATCAGGGCCTCGCGCCACGCCTGCACGTTGTCCCAGGTGTTGAAGTCCTCGAGGGTGAAGATGGTGGGCGCGTCCGACGTGATGCCCTGGCCCACGACCTGCAGGCCGCGCTCACGGCAGCTCGCCAGCCACTCCAGGATCCCGCGGTGCACGCTCGGGTCCTCGGGGAACACGAACACTGCGTTCCACACGACCGGTCGCCCGCTCGCCTCGGCCCAGGACTCGACGAGCATGTGGTCGTAGGCGCGGTCGTCGGTGTTGACCGTGGCCTCGATCGTGCCCTCGCCCCGTTCGCCGAGCACCCGTGAGAGCTCGAGGCAGGTCTCGTTGTTCATGATGTCGGTGACCATCGGCGTGCCGTCGTAGTCGAGCTGGATGCCCGCCCAGCCGGTGGCGATCTGCGTGGACCAACCGCACGCACCCGCGTCCATCGCCTCGTGCAGCAGCTCGCGCATCTCGGCGTGCTCGGCGTCGGTGGGCATGCGACCCGCCTTCGCGTCGTCGAGACCCATCACCCAGGTCAGCATCGGCCCGATGCCCATGTACGGCAGCACGTTGACCGACTTCGGCGCGCGGTCGACGCTGTCGAGGAACTCCGGGTACGTCACCCAGTCCCACGGCATGCCCTCTTCCATGCAGCTGATCGGAACGGCTTCGTTGCGGCTCACGGTCAACATCGCGCGCTCGCGCGCTTCCGGCTTGACCGGCGCGAAGGAGAAGCCGCAGTTACCGATCACCACCGACGTGACGCCGTGCCAGCCGGAGATCGAGCAGTACGGGTCCCAGAACAGCTGCGAGTCGTAGTGCGTGTGGTTGTCGATGAAGCCCGGCGCGACGTTGAGCCCCGTCGCGTCGATCACTCGGTCGGCGTCGGACTCGCGCAGCTTGCCGATCGCGGTGATGATCCCGTCCTTGATGCCGACGTCGGCGCGCACCCGCGGGCTGCGCTGCCCGTCGAACACCGTGCCGTTCTTGATCAGAATCGAGAATTCAGACATTGCCGTGGACCAGTTCCTTCCCCCGGAGACGCACTTCGGCATCCCGCGACACCAGCACCGAGCGCGGTGACCGGTACTTTTGACGTCCAGATGTTACCGGGGACAGTACACGCCCACCCGCGCGTGTCAAGCGTCCTCGCGGCGCGGATCGTTCCGTCCTCGCCCGGGATTGACCGGGCCCCCATCGGCAGGCCAGACTCCCCGGATGAACGAGATTACCGATGAAGTTACCGATGACGCTGCGGGCGACGACGCGGCGGGCGACGAGCACGACTCCTTCGAGGCTTTCGAGGCCGCGACCGGCGCCGGCAAGGTGATCGACCCCTACCCGGTATTCCGCGAGATGCGCGACGAGACCCCGGTCATGGTCGGGAAGCAGTGGCACCGCTTCGGCATGGAGGAGATGGAGGAGCTGCTCGTCGGCGACTCGACCCCCTACACGGTCCTGACCTACGACGCGGTGCAACAGGTGCTGCGCAACTACGACGACTTCTCGAACTCGGTGTACGCGAAGACGGCGGGCCTGGTGATGGGGCGGACCCTCACCGAGATGGACGAACCCGAGCACCACCTGCACCGTGCGCTCGTGCAGCAGGCGTTCACCACCCGGGCGATGCAACGGTGGGACGTCGAGATCGTGCAGCCCGTCCTGACGAAGCTCTTCGACGAGTTCGCCGACCGCGGGCACGCCGAGCTCGTCTCCGAGGCGTTCTTCCCCTTCCCGGTCCACGTGATCGCCCACATGCTGGGCCTCCCCGAGGCCGACCTGCCGATCTTCCAGCTCAAGGCGGTCGAGCTCATCAGCATCGTCACCGACCCCGCGCTGGCGATGGCCGCGTCGCAGTGGCTCTACGACTACTTCGCCGGGATCATCGCCGAGCGCCGCGCCGAGCCGCGCGATGACGTGATCAGCATGCTGGCGCACGCCGAGCTCGACGGGCAGCATCTCTCCGACGACGAGATCATCGGCTTCCTGCGCCAGCTCCTGCCTGCGGGCGCCGAGACCACCTACCGGGGCGTGAGCAACATGCTGTTCGGCTTGTTGAGCAACCCTGACCAGCTCGACGCGGTGCGGACCGACCGGTCACTCGTCCCCCGTGCGGTCGAGGAGGCGCTGCGGTGGGAACCCCCGCTCACCGAGATCGGCCGCACCTGCGTGCGCACGGTCGAGATCGAAGGGGTGACCATCGAAGAGGACGGCTACGTCTTCGCCGGCCTCGGGAGCGCCAACCACGATCCGGCCCGGTGGGAGGACCCCGAACGGTTCGACATCTTCCGCGAGCCGAAGAACCACATCACGTTCGGACTCGGCCCGCACATCTGCCTCGGCATGCACCTGGCGCGGCTCGAGATGCGGATGGCGCTCGAGACGGTGCTCGACCGCCTGCCGAACGTCCGGCTCGATCCCGACGCGACCGACATCTACGTCTCCGGCTTCGGATTCCGCGCCGCCCACCGCCTGCCGGTGCTGTTCGACCCGGTGTCGTAGCGCGCCGGTGTCGTAGCGCGTGCGGCCGTCTGGTCCGCTCAGGAGGAACGGCGCGCACCGCGCCCACAGGTAAGGGCTTTGAATGTATATTACCGAGCCGAGGACCGCGGCGACCACGGATCGTGGCCCGCTCGATCGTTCCATCGACAAGGGGGGAACCGGTGAGATTCAAGTTGCGCCACATGCGGGCGCTCGTCGCAGTGTGCATCGTCGGACTGCTGTCCAGCGTGGTCATCGGCATCGGAGGCGGCGCCGGCGCGCAGTCC
This sequence comes from uncultured Actinomycetes bacterium, assembly GCA_963782705.1. Classification (GTDB taxonomy): domain Bacteria; phylum Actinomycetota; class Acidimicrobiia; order IMCC26256; family DASPTH01; genus CAVRGQ01. The sequence continues at coordinate 123,174 of CAWAKX010000006.1, forward strand.
TCGGTGCGGGGCTTCGACGGCACCACGATCAAGGTCGCGAGCTACGGCTACGCGTCGCAGTTCGCGAACGTGCCCCTCGGGGTGCAGGCGCGCATCAAGCGGTTCAACGACGACAACGAGATCAAGGGCGTCAAGATCGCAGTGGACCGAGTTCGCCGACACCAAGACCGATGCCGCGTTGGCGGTGAGTGAAGCGCGTCGCCTCGTCGCCCAGGAGGGCATCTTCGCGATCGTCGGCGACTACAGCCTCAACAACCCCGCCGACTACTTCAAGCAGCAGCAGGTGCCGTACTTCGGCTGGGCCGTCGACCCCACGTTCTGCAGCCCGAAGCCGAGCACGGGCGTGTGGGGTTTCGGGTTCAACGGCTGCATCGGCAACGAAGACCCGGCGTGGGTGGCGGACACCCAGCGCGTCTCGTACGACTACGTGAGCAAGAAGTCGGGGAAGAAGCACCCGACCCTGCACATCGTGGGGAGCGACTCGTCACAGTCGCGCCGCACCGACAAGCTCGTGAAGATCGCCGCCGAAGGCGTGGGCTACGACGTCGTCTCGTCGCAGGAGAAGTTGACGTCCGGCCAGGTGAGTGACTACACGCCGTTCGTCCAGGAAGCGCTCTCCTCGGCGAACGGAAAGGCACCCGACTCGATCACGTGCGCGCTCACGATCGACTGCATCGGATTCTGGAACCTGCTCAAGGCGAGCGGCTACGAGGGCACGTTCGTGAGCGGGTTCTACGCCGACGCCATCGTCAAGCCGATGGCCGGCAGCTTCGGCACCGGCGCGTGGGTGAACCCGAGCGACAGCAACCCCGGCATGGACCAGTTCAAGGCCGACCTGGACGCGGTCCAGGCGGGCGGCTCCGCGAAGGCGGACACCGGGAGCATCTCGGCGTACGCGGCGACCGACATGTTCATCCAGGCGCTGAAGACCGCGGCGAAGAAGGGCAAGAGCAACATCACCCCCGCCAACGTGCAGAAGGCGGCGGCGAACCAGACGTGGCAGATCAAGGGACTCGCGGGACCGACCGTGTACCCGAAGTCGACGGTGCAGGGATACCCGTGGTGCTTCACGCTCTTCGAGAGCGACGGCACCAAGTGGAACACCGCGGTGCCGTTCACGTGCTCGAAGAAGACCTACCCGGTGAAGTGACGACCACTTCGCCACGTTGATGGAGGGCGCCCGCTCGGCGGGCGCCCTCTTTCATTCCGGAGGGCCGGGCGGCGCCCACGGCGGCGGTCGTTTGTCGAGGAACGCGCGGAACCCGGCGGCCGCCTCCTCGCCGGCGAAGAGCTCGGCAGGAGAGGGCGCGCGCCCACTCGAACGCCGCGTCCTCGTCGAGCGACGGGACCCGCCAGAGCAGCTCCTTGGTCGCGGCGATCGCCTCCGGCCCGCCCAGGAGCAGATCCTGCACCACGGCGTCGATCTCGGCGTCCAGGCGGTCCGGTGCGACCGACGCGCGGATCAGACCCATCTGCGCCGCTTCGTCGGCGGAGAACCGCCGACCGCGCAGGAACACGTCGCGGGCGTCGACGTCGCGCAGCTTGGGGAGGCACACCACCGACACCACGGCGGGCGCCACACCGATGCGGACCTCGGTGAATCCGAACCGGGCGTCGTCGGCCGCGATGGCGATGTCCATCGCCGCCGCGAGCCCCATGCCGCCGCCGACACAGTGACCGGCGATGCGGCCCACGTAGGGCTTGCGCGATCGGCGGAACCGACCGAACAGCCGCGCGGGATCGACCGCGTCGACCGCGGTGTCGGCGTCGGCGCGCGCGTCACCCGCCGGGGCCAGATTCGCGCCGGCGCAGAACACCCGCCCGCGGTTGGTGAGCACCACGACCCGCACCGACGGATCGGCGTCCGCGGCATCGCAGGCGCGCTGCAGCTCGCCGATGAGCTGAGGCCCCAGCGCGTTGCGGTGGTCTTCGTCGCACAGGGTCACCGTGAGGACGCCGTCCGCGAACACGGTCTCGACGAGGGGCGCGCTCATGTGATCACTCGCCGGCCTGCGGGTCGTCGCCGGGAGTCTCCTCGCCCGCGACGAGCACGAGCACCAGGTCGCCCATGGTGACCTGGTCGCCCACGGCAACCCGCAGCTCGGTGACGATCCCGTCGGCCGGCGCGCGGAGGTAGTGCTCCATCTTCATCGCCTCGAGCACCACCAGGATGTCGCCCGCGGTCACCGCCCGACCGGCCTCGGTGCGCAGGTCGACGACCACACCGGGCATCGGTGCGGTGATCGCGCCCGACGGGGTCTCCGGGACGGCGCGGGGGAACCGCGGCAGCACCCGGAGCTCGACGGTGCCCCGCGTCACCTGGACGAACAGTCGGTCGCCGGACGCGGTCACCCGGTGCCCGGCCCGGCGCTCCGCGTGGCGCAGCTCGATCCCGTCGGGCACCCAGGCGTGCACCTCCGTCGTCCCGTCGGTCGCGCGACCGTCGATCCAGGTCGCGAACGACCCATCGCGACCCGCGGCGTACTCGACGACGTGGCGGGTGCCGCGGTGGTCGAGCTCGATCGACTGTGGTGGCATCCGCGTGTTCCGCCAGCCGCTGGGCATCCCGGCGAGGACCTCGGTGCCGCTGCGCTCCCGACCCTGCATCCAGAGCGCGGCGGCCACCAACGCGCGGTCGAGGTCGGCATCGGGAAGCGCGAGCGTGGTCGCGGGACGCACCCGGTCGATGAAGTCCGTCGTGGTGTCGCCGGCCAGGAACGCCGCGTCGCGGAGCGTGACCGCGAGGAAGTCCCGGTTCGTGGTGACGCCGCCCACGTGCAGGCGTTCGAGCGCGCGGGCCAGGCGGGCCGCCGCCTCGGCGCGGGTCGGTGCGTGCGCGATGACCTTGGCGAGCATCGGGTCGAACTGGGTGCCGACGACCGAACCGGCCTCGACGCCCGAGTCCCAGCGCACCGCGGGCTCCGCCGATGGCGCGAACGCCACCAGGGTGCCGCTCGCCGGCAGGAACCCGGCCGACGGGTCCTCCGCGTACAGGCGGGCCTCGATCGCGTGGCCGCGCGATTCGACGTCCTCCTGCCCGTACCCGAGGGGCTCGCCCGCGGCCACGCGGAACTGCTCCCGCACGAGGTCGAACCCGGTGGTGAGCTCGGTGACGGGGTGCTCGACCTGGAGACGCGTGTTCACCTCGAGGAAGAAGAACTCGCGCGTGTCGGCGTCGACCAGGAACTCGACGGTGCCCGCCGACTGGTACCCGATCGTCTTCGCCAGCCGCAGCGCGGCGTCGCCCATCGCGGTCCGCAACGCGGGATCGACCGCCGGCGACGGCGCCTCCTCGATGATCTTCTGGTGACGACGTTGGATGGAGCACTCACGTTCGCCGAGGTGCACGAGCGCGCCGTGCGCGTCGCCGAGGATCTGGACCTCGACGTGGCGCGACCGGGCCACGTACCGTTCGAGGAACACGCGGTCGTCCCCGAAGCTCCCGGCCGCCTCGCGCCGGGCCGACTCCACCGCGTCGGCGAGCTGGTCGGGCGACTCGACGACCCGCATGCCCTTGCCGCCGCCACCGGCCGCGGCCTTCACCAGCAACGGGTACCCGACGTCGGCGCCGGACGCGAGCCCGTCTGCCGTCGGCAGGATGGGCACCCCGGCCGCGGCCGCAGACTCCTTCGCGGTGAGCTTGTCGCCCATCACGTCGATCACGGCGGGCGGCGGGCCGACCCACACCAGACCGGCCGACTGCACCGCAGACGCGAACGCCGCGTTCTCGGAGAGGAAGCCGTAGCCCGGATGCACCGCGGCCACACCGGCGCGCCGCGCGGCCTCGAGGAGCGCGGCGACGTCGAGGTAGTCGGTGGGCACGCGGACTGCGTCGTCGGCCTCGCGCACGTAGGGCGCGTCGGTGTCGGCGTCGACGTACACCGCGACGCACACCATCCCCATGGCCCGGGCGGTGCGGAAGATGCGGCGCGCGATCTCACCGCGGTTCGCGACGAGGACCGAGTCGAGGCTCACAGCCGGAACACGCCGTAGCTCTGGGTGCCTTCGACCGCGCGGTTCGCGGCGACCGACAGACACATCCCCAACACCGTCCGCGTGTCGCGCGGATCGATGATCCCGTCGTCGCTGACCGCGCCGGTGGCGACGAGCGCGAGGGACCCCTGCTCCTGCACCGCCTCCACCATCGCCACGGTGCGGGCGTCTTCTTCTTCGTCGAACGGCAGGCCCTTGCGCTCCGCCTGGGTCCGCCGCACCTGCGACATCACCCCGGCGATCTGCTTCGGGCCCATCACCGCGATCTTCGCGGTCGGCCAGAGGAACGTGAAGCGGTTCCCGAACGCCTTCCCCGACATGCCGTAGGTCCCGGCGCCGTACGACGCGCCGAGGATGACGGTGAGGTGCGGCACCTGCGAGTTGCTCACCGCGTTGAGCATCTGCGAGCCCTTCTTGATGATCCCCCCGGCCTCGAAGTCGCGCCCGACCATGTAGCCCGTGATGTTCTGGAGGAAGAGGAGGGGCACGGCCCGCTGGTTGCACAGCTGGATGAAATGGGTGGCCTTCTCCGCGGCCTCGGGGTAGATCACCCCGTTGTTGCCGACGATGCCGACCGGGTACCCGTGGATGGAGGCCCAGCCGCAGACGAGCGTCGGCCCGTACCGGGCCTTGAACTCCTCGAACCGTGAGCCGTCGACCACTCGTCCGATCACGTCGCGGACGTCGACGGGTTGGCGCAGGTCACGGCTCACGATGCCGAGGAGATCCTCCGGGTCGTGCACCGGCGCGTCACCCGGCAGCGACGGCGGTGGGCCGAGCTTCGTCCAGTTGAGGTGGCCGACGACCTCGCGGCACATCCGGAGCGCGTCGAGCTCGTCCTCCGCGAAGTAGTCGGCGAGCCCCGACACCTCGGCGTGCATGCGCGCGCCGCCGAGCGTCTCGTCGTCGGTCACTTCGCCGGTGGCCATCTTCACGAGTGGCGGACCGGCGAGGAAGATCTTGGACTGGTCCTTGACGACGATGACGTAGTCGGACATCCCCGGCTGGTACGCGCCGCCCGCGGTCGACGAGCCGAACACCACGCAGACGGTCGGGATCCCGAGCCGGGAGAGCTCGATCATGTCGTAGAAGTGGCGGCCGGTCTCGGCGAAGTGCTGGAGCTGGGCCGACGGGTTGGCGTCGCCGGGACGGACGCGGAGGTCGGCGCCCGCCGACTCGACGAAGCTCACGTACGGGATGCCGTTCTCACGGGCGATCTCGATCGCCCTCCCCCACTTCTTCCCCGCGTAGGGCGTGATCGCGCCGCCCATCACCGACGGGTCGTTCCCCGCGATGACGCACTCGGTGCCCGCGATCACGCCGACGCCGACGACGAACGCGCCGCCGAGCGTGTAGTCGGAGCCGTACGCCGCCAGCGGGCTGATCTCGAGGAAGGGCGAGTCGGGATCGAGGACCGCGGAGATCCGTTCCCGGATCGGGAGCTTCCCCCGGCCGCGCAGGCGTTCCATGGCCGCGGGGCCGCCGCCCGCCGCCGCCTCCGCGAGCAGGTCGTCGATCACCGCGAGCTGCTCGAGCATGTCGTCCCGGTTGCGGGCGAATGCGTCGCTCGAACGGTCGAGCGTGGAGTCGAGCGGTTGCGCCAACGAAGGTCGCGTCATCCTCAGGCCTGGTCTGGTACTGGGTGGCGGCACGTTACCGCTCGGTCCGGGAGCCGCCGGTGACCGGGTTCGGAGCGAGAGCGGTACGGAAGTCACCAAGATGTTACCATCGGGGGAACCCCCTCGGAGCAGGGGCGCCGACGGGCGGCGCTCCTGCTCCGTGTTCGTCCCGGGCCGTCAGGCACCGCGACGACAGGGTTGCTCAGAGGTGGGTCCCGCCGAGATCCAGCGTGATCTGGCGACCGCTCAGGTACCGGGACTCGTCGGCCGCGAGGAACACGCCGAGGTTGGCGACGTCCTCGGGCTCGAGCCAGGGCTTGCCCATGTTGTGGAGCATGGCCATGCGTTCCGTGGCCTGCTCACGCGTGGGGTTCTCGATGTCGGGGCAGAACAGGCCGTAGACCACGTCGTTGTGGATCAGCGTCGTGTTGACGTTCGTCGGATGGATGCAGTTGATCCGGATCATCCGCGGCGCGAGATAGATGGCGAGCCGTTCGGTGAGGCTGCCGAGCGCCATCTTCGCCCAGCTGTAGCCGGCGCCACCGGGCTGGCCCTGCACCGTGCCCTCGTATTGCGCGGCCACCGATCCGGTGATGACGATCGACGCTCCGTCGGGGAGGTGCGGCAGGGTGACCGCGAGGGTGTTGAGCACCCCGGTCAGGTCGACGTCGGCCGTGGTGATGAAGTCGAGCGCGTCGTCGCTCTGCCCCATCGGGCAGATCGCGGCCTGGGCCACGACGATGTCGAGGTGGCCGAGTTGACGGACTCCTTCGTCGACCGCCTCCCGGAGCGCCTGCCGCTCACGGACGTCGGCGACGCGACCGACGAAGCTCCGCCCCTGCTCCTTGACGAGCCGCTCCGTCTCGGCCAGGTCCTCCGGCGTCGCGAGCGGATAGTTGCACATGTCGATCGACTCGCAGATGTCGATGCCGATGATGTCGGCACCTTCTTCCGCCATCCGCACGGCGTGCGCACGACCCTGACCACGCGCGACGCCCGTGATGAACGCGACCTTGCCCTCGAGGCGACCCCCCATCGGACCTTCCCTTTCGTTCGCGAATGCAGTAGCTGCACCAACCGGCGGCGCGATAATACCGATTCCCGATTGTTACCGGTCAAGGACCACGCGCCGACCCACCCGAGTACGGTGATCGCGATGCAGCGACAGCAGTGCGGCCGTGAGGCGTGTCATGCGACGTTCGACTCCCGGGCGCCGCAGGAGCAGACCGTCCGCTACTGCAACCGCAGCGGGCCCGACGGCGGGCACGCGAACCGCTGGACCGGGACCGCCTGGCAGGCCGTCGTCGACACCATGGAGCACGACCGCAGCTGAATTCGTGGCACCGCTCACCGATTCGGCCCGGGACCTCTTACAATGGGGGTTCGGCCGCCCTAGGTGAGGTCCGTCGAAGGAAGGTCTTCCTGATGACGGTCACACCGTTGCCGCTCTCCCAATTGCGCATCGCGCTCGTCGCGCCGCCCTGGCTGGCCATTCCCCCGGTGGGTTACGGCGGCACCGAGCGGGTGATCGCGCTCCTCGCCGACGGTCTGGTCGCACGCGGTCACGACGTCACGCTGTTCGCCGCCGCCGGCTCCCGCACCGCGGCGCGGCTCGTGTCACCGCTGTCGGCGCCGCCCGCCATCATCGGCGGCGCGCCCGACTCCGACGCGTTCCACACCCTGCACGCGTATCTCGACGCCGACCAGTTCGACGTCATCCACGACCACACGAGCCTCGGACCCGGCGTTCGCGGGGTTGCTGCGCGACGGTCCGCCCGTCGTGCACACCCTGCACGGACCGTGGACGCAGGGCCTGCGCGACAAGCTCGATCTCGTGCGCGACTCGGTGCACCTCGTCGCGATCAGTCACGCCCAGGCCGCCATCAACCCCGACGTCGACTACGCGGGCGTGGTGCACAACGGTGTCGATCTCGACCGTCATCCGTTCTGCGACGACCAAGGAGGACTTCCTGGTGTTCGTGGGCCGGTCCAGCCCCGACAAGGCGCCCGAGGTCGCGGTCGAGGTCGCCCGCGCCGCGGGGCTTCCGCTCACGATGATCGTGAAGCGCTCGGAGCCCGACGAGTGGAAGTACTGGGAGCAGGTCGTCGCACCGCTCCTGCACGACGGCGTCGAGGTGATCGAGCAGCCGTCGCACGCGGTCAAGGTCGACCTCGTGGGCCGGGCCCGCGCCACGCTGTGCCCGATCAACTGGCCCGAACCGTTCGGACTCGTGCTCGCCGAGTCGCTCGCGTGCGGAACGCCCGTCATCACCCGTCCCCTCGGCGCGGCGCCGGAGATCGTGACCGACGGCGTCACCGGGTTCCTGTGCGACACCCCGGCCGAGATGGTCGCCGCGGTCGACCGCGTCGGCGGCCTGTCACCGCGCGTCTGTCGCGAGCACGCCGCGCAACGGTTCTCCGCCGAGTCGATGGTCACCGGCTACGAGGCCGTGTACCGGTCGGTCGGACACGGTCACCTCTCGTCGTCGGAGATGACGCCCGAGTTGCGGATGGCCGTGGGGTCGCGCGTCACCTCGAGGTGACCCTGGCCGCGCACGGCGACGCGCCCGTGGTCCACCTGTCACGTCGATCGACTCCCCCGCGATCTCGATGCCCTCGACCCGCAGTGAGCGGATCCAGTCGGGGAGCACCGGATCGATCTGCACCGTGCCGTCGGCCGCCGCGGGCTCGAACCGGAGCAGGGTGCGGAGCCACAGCAGCGGCGAGGCCGACGCCCACGCCTGCGGCGAGCACGACGTGGGGTACGACGCGGGGCTCGCGGGCCGACCGCGAGTGAAGCCGGCGAAGAGCTCCGGGAGCCGGCCGCGGAACGCCTCGGACACGTCGAGCTGCGCGCCGATCACGCGGTGGGCTTCCGCGACGTAGCCGTAGCGCATCAGGCCCGCGGCGCAGATGGCGTTGTCGTGCGGCCAGATCGAGCCGTTGTGGTAGCTCACCGGGTTGTACGCCGCCATGCTCGTCGCGAGCGTGCGCACACCCCAGCCCGAGAACATCTCCGGTGACAGCAACCGCTCCACCACCGAGTCCACGCGCGCAGGATCGATGATCCCGGTCCAGAGACAGTGGCCGAGGTTGGAGGCCAGCGCGTCGATCGGGCGCTTGTCGGCGTCGAGGCCGAGCGCGTAGTAGCCGAGTTCGGGGAGCCAGAAGTCCTCGTTGAAACGGCGCCGCAGTTCGCCGGCCAGGTCGCGGTAGTGGGCGGCCGTCGCATCGTCGCCGGCGTCGCGCGCGAGCTCTCCGCGCGCGAGGTAGGCCGCGTACACGTAGCCCTGCACTTCGCAGAGCGCGATGGGAGCCTCGGCCAGCGTGCCGTCGGCGAAGCGGATCGCGTCCCACGAGTCCTTCCACCCCTGGTTCGCCAGTCCGGTCGGGCTCTGGCGCGCGTACTCCACGTACCCGTCGCCGTCGCGGTCACCACAGGTCGCGATCCACTCGAGCGCGCGGTCGGCATGGGGCAGCAGACGCGCGACACAGTCGTCGGCGACGTCCCAGCGCCGCAGCTCCCCGAGCAGCATCACGAAGAGCGGCGTCGCGTCGATCGAGCCGTAGTAGACGTCACCGGAGCCCAGCGCGGCGCGGGCCGAGGCGCCGAAGCGCATCTCGTGGAGGATCTTGCCCGGCTCCTCCTCGGTGGCGTGGTTCGTCGCGACGCCCTGGAAGCGGGCCAGCGTCTCGAGCACACCCTGCGCGAGCGCCGGCTCGGCGAGCAACGTCATCCACGCGGTGAGCAGCGAGTCGCGGCCGAACACGGTCATGAACCACGGTGCGCCCGCGGCCAGGATCGGCACGTCGGGGTAGTCGGGGTCGAAGATCCGCAGCGCACCCAGGTCGTCACCGGCCTGGTGCAACGCCTCCTCGAGCCCGGCATGGTCGGTGTGCACCGCGGGGAGCGCCGCCCGCCACTCGGCCAGCCGCTGCGCGGGGACCGAGTCGGTGTCGGCGCCGTCGCACCGGAACCGCGGCACCAGGGCCTCGTCGCCGAGCGCGGCGACGCACTCCACACACCCGCTCCACGATTCCCGCGCGCCGAGGATCACCGACCAGCGCAACGTCCGGTCGATCACCGACGGCGCGTCGGCCCCTCGGAGTGTGACCGCCTTGTCGACCCGGCCGTCGTGGACCGCGAACTCGAGCCCGTCGGCGCCCGGGGTACAGGTTCGTGCCGACCGCTCGACGACCCGGCTCTCCTTCACCTCGAAGAGGTCGGCGAAGTCGACGTCGCCGCGGAACTCCACCGTCACGTCGACGGCGTCGGTCCCGTAGTTGGTGACCGTGAGCCGCTCCCGCATGCCCTGACCCACGGCGCGATCGCGGAAGACGACGACGTCGGAGTCGGAACGGCCGGCCGGCGGGTGGGCCCGACCGACGAACAGCGCGCTGAACGGCTCGGGCACGTCGACGGTCAGCGGTTCGACCGGGTGCCCGTTGATCAGCAGCTCCCAGGTCGACAGCACCCGGGTGTCGAGGACGAACAGCCCGTGCGACGGGTGCGCACCGATGTCGCCCGCCCGGTCGGAGAGGCAGAAGGTCTGGCCCTCGATCAGGGTGACGGAGCCGTCGGTGCGTCCGAGCGACGACGGTGGCGGGATGGTGCCCGCGTAGCGCTCGGTGTCGGTCAGGTCCCGCAGGCTACCCGGGCCCGGTCCCGGTGTACCGTGAGGGCTGCACCCCTTGGTAGGGACGCCTCGTCCGACAGGCCTCGCATCCACCGCTTGGCTCGGAAAGCAGGCCCGACGCCTCTCCTGAGCACACGCGAGAGGAGCGTCCATGCCCACCACGACCGCCGGCCCGAGGATGTCGGGACCCCCGCGACCACTGCAGTGTGGCCGGTGCCGCCGTTTCTTCCCCCGCGAATCGGCGCCCGAGCTCTCCGACGATCTCGATCTGGTGGGCCTGCCCGCCGTGCCACGCGAAGCTCTTCACGAACACGACGCGGCCGCGGCGCCCGTCGCCGCCGCGGACGTCGGCGGCGCATGAGCGACCGCGCGGACCTCCTCCGACGCCTGCACCGGCATCCCGACGACTTCGCCGCGACCGCGGAGCTCCGGCTGCTCGATGCCGACCCCGAACTGTCCGGACCACGCGACGACCACGCGTGTCCGCGAGCCTCGTGCGCGAAGGACTGTCGGCCTTCGATCGACTGCGCGGCCGGCGGAGCGACCGAGCGGCCGCACGCGCCGACCGGAAGAACTCGCGGCGAGCGGATTCGTGAGATGAGCACGTTCGCCCGCGGGTTCGTGCCGCGCGGCGACGGGTCGCCCGCGGCGCCCGCCTTCGAACGCCACCGCGGTGGGCGGGCCGGATGGCTGCGGGCCGCGGTGCTCGGCGCCGACGACGGCATCGTGTCCACCGCGAGCCTGATGCTGGGCGTCGCCGCGTCGAGCGCGTCGCACGGCGCAATCCTCACCGCGGGGCTCGCGGCGCTCGCCGCGGGCGCGATGGCGATGGCGGTCGGGGAATTCGTCTCGGTCAGCTCCCAGCGCGACGTGGAACGCGCCGACCTCCGCACCGAGCGGATCGAGCTCTCCTCGGCTCCGGCCGCCGAGCTCGACGAGCTCACCGCGATCTACCGGTCACGCGGTCTCGACCGCGAGCTGGCCCGACGCGTCGCCGAGCAACTCACCGCCAACGACGCGCTGGGCGCGCACGCGCGCGACGAGCTCGGCCTCCACGCCGCATCACGGGCGCGCCCACTGCAGGCCGCGTGGGTCTCCGCGATGTCGTTCGCGTTGGGCGCCCTGGTACCGCTCCTCGCGTTCGTCGCCGCACCGGCGTCGGCTACGTGGCTGATCCCCGTGAGCGCGCTCGTCGCACTGGGTACGCTCGGCGCGATCGGGGCCGAGATCGGTCGCGCGCCCCGCAGCAAGGCCGCCGCGCGGGTGCTCGTGGGCGGCGGATTGGCGATGGCCGTGACGGCGCTCGTGGGGTATCTCGCGGGAACCCTCGGAATCTGAACAAGGAGCAGGCGGTGCAGCGCACAGCGGCGGAGTACGAAGCCGAATCGATCCGATGTCTCGCGACGGCGGAGCAGAACAACGTGGGCACGCATCAGGCCTCGTACTGGCTCGCACGGGCGCAGGTGTACGCGACCCTCGCGGCCGCGGCCGCGAGCGCCGCCGACCGAGGACGGTGAGTCCGTGCCCAAGGCATCCGACGTCCTGATCGAGTGTCTCGAGGCGGAGGGCGTCCGTTGGGTCTTCGGGATCCCGGGCGAGGAGACCCTCGACCTCAACGAATCCCTCGACCGCTCGTCGATCGAGTTCGTGCCCGTCCGCCACGAGCAGGCCGGCGCGTTCATCGCCGACGTGTGCGGCCGGCTCACCGGCCAGGCCGGCGTGTGCCTCGGCACGCTGGGACCGGGCGCCACGAACCTCGTCACCGGGGTGGCCGACGCATTCCTCGACCGGGCGCCGTTGGTGGCCCTCACCGGCCAGGTCGACCTGGAACGGATGCACAAGGAGTCGCACCAGCATCTCGACGTGCTCGAGATCATGCGACCGATCACCAAGTGGAACGCCCGCGTGTCGGACCCCGCGATCATCCCCGAAGTCGTGCGCAAGGCGTTCAAGGTCGCGGAGTCCGAGAAGCCGGGCGCGACCCATCTCGAGCTGCCCGAGGACGTGATGCGCTCCGAGTGCGACGCCCGGCCGCTGCCCGTGAACCGGACCGTGCAACCGGGGCCCGCCGCCGACGACGTGCTGCTCGCCGCGCAGGCGATCCGCCGCGCGCGCCGGCCGATCGTGCTCGCCGGGAACGGCGTCGTGCGCCAGCACGCGAGCGACGCGCTCCGCAGGTTCGCGCGCACCACCGGCCTCCGCGTGGCCGAGACGTTCATGGGCAAGGGCCTGGTCGGCGCCGACGACCCCCGGTCGCTCGGCGCGGTGGGACTCCAGGCCGGCGACTACGCGATGGCCGGCTTCGACGCCGCCGATCTGGTGATCGCGGTCGGCTACGACCTCGTGGAGCACGACCCCCGGTTCTGGAACCCCGACGGCGACCTGCGCATCGTGTGCATCGATTCGCTCGCCGCCGAGATCGACGCGCACTTCGTGCCCGAGGTGGAGCTCATCGGCAACGTCGCCGCCACCCTCGACCGGCTCGCCGAGGAGTGCGGGCCACTCGACGACGTGGGCGGCTCCGACCGCCTGCGCACGCTCGTCAACGGGTGGCTCACCCGCGCGCAGCACGACTCGACGTTCCCGATGCGCCCGCCGCGGATCCTGTTCGAGTTGCGACGCGCGTTGGGACGCGACGACCTGCTGGTGTCCGACGTCGGGCTGCACAAGCTGTGGATCGGCCGCATGTATCCCGCGTACGAACCGAACAGCGTGCTCATCGCCAACGGGCTCGCCGGGATGGGCTTCGCGGTGCCCGCCGCGATCGCCGCGAAGTTCGTGCAACCGGATCGCCGCGTCGTCGCGGTGAGCGGCGACGGCGGCTTCCTGATGAACTGCCAGGAGCTCGAGACGGCCGTGCGGTGCGGTACGCCGTTCGTGAACCTGGTGTGGGAGAACCGCCAGTTCGGCTCGATCGCCTGGAAGCAGCAACGCCGCTTCGACCGTCACTTCGGCACCGACTTCGGGAACCCCGACTTCGTCGAGCTCGGCCGGGCGTTCGGCCTGCCCTCGTGGCGGATCGAGTCGGCCGACGAGCTCGGCCCCCGGATCGCCCACGCGCTGACCCTCGACGAGCCGTCGCTGATCGTGGTGCCGGTCGACTACTCCCTCGACGTCTCGATCGCCGACGAGTTCGGCGAGGAGATCATCCCGACCTGACCGCGCACGATGCGCCGGTGGGACGACGGTGGAGGCCGGCGCACGCCTACCAGTCGACGAGCACCCGCTCGACGCCACCGCCGGTGCGGTCGTCGCGGATCTCGAGGTGCTCGAGCGGCTCGCCGAGCCGGATCCCGGGGAAGCGCCGGAACACCGACGGGAACACGATGCGCAGCTCGGCCCGGGCGAGGCTCTGGCCCAGGCACACGTGCGGGCCGATGCCGAAGCCGAGGTGCGGCACGTGCTCGCGGGTGGGGTCGAACCGCTCGGGGTCGTTCCACACCGCGGGGTCGCGGTTCGACGCGGGCTCGGAGATGATGACGAGGTCACCGGTGTGGATCTGCTGCCCGGCGATCTCGAAGTCCTCGACCGCCCAGCGCAGCATCCCGAGGTTGTGGTTCGCGCTCAGGCGGCTGATCTCCTCGACCGTCGCGTCGATGCGACCCGCGGGGTCCTCGATCAGCCAGTCGCGCCACTTCGGTTCGTTCAACAGGAACAGCATGCCGAAGTCCATGCGGGCGACGGTGGTCTCGTGTCCGGGGAACACGAGACCCGCGGCGTACTGCTCGACCGTGCGGGTCTGGAAGAGGCTCGGGTCGGCGTCGCGCGCGGCGACGAGATCGGAGATCACGTCGGGACCGGGGTTCTTGCGCTTCACCTCGACGAGCTCCGTCATCGACGCGGTGAGCTCGCCGAACGCCGCCATGGCGTCGGCTTCGTCGAGGATGTTCCCCATCCGCTCCGACAGCGCCATCATGTGGTCGCGCATGTCTTCGGGGAGCCCGAGCAGCGCGCCGATCACGAGGACGGGCAGACGCCACCCGACGTAGTGGTGGAAGTCGACCGGCTCGTCGGGGTTGGCCGCGTGCGCGGCGGCCATGTCGTCGATGCACTGGTCGGTGAGCTCCTGGATCCAGTCGCTCAGCAGGCTCAGGCGCTTCGGGGTGAACGACGGCGAGAGCAGCTTGCGCAGGCGCTTGGCCTCGATGTCGAACGTCTCGTCGCCGAAGGGCCGGCCGTGCAGGATCGAGTCGGAGGCCCGCGGCGCGTTGGGCGGGTCGGCGTGGACGAAGAACCCGAAGCGCGGGTCGGAGAACGCGACGCGCGCCTCCTCGTAGCCGGTGACCAGCCACGCGGGGTCGCCGGCGAAGCTCTCGACCGGCGCGACGGGTCCGACCTCGCTGCGGAGCTGGGCGTAGATCGGCGACAGGTGCAGCACGTCGGGCCGTCGGAACGGCATCCTCGGGCGCTGGATCGTGCTGGTGGATCCCACGTCGGTCACGAAATTCCCCCTCGTCGGCGTCTTTCGGAGCGTACCGCCGCGGCTTCAGTCGCCGCGGCCGAGGAGCTCCTTGATCCGGGCGTAGCGCTCCTGCAGGTCGATCGTGCCCGTCGTGGTGCCCGCGACGAACCCGCCGTCGACGACGAGGTTGAGACCCACGACGTACGCGGCGGCGTCGCTGTTCAGGAACGCCAGCGGCCAGGCCATCTCCTCGGCGGTGGCCTTGCGCCCGATCGGACCGCGCATGACGTCCATCACCGCGGGTGACGTCGCCTTCTCGAACTCGGGCATCATCGGCGTGTCGGTGCCCGAGGGGCTGAGGCAGTTGACGCGCACACCGTGCCCGATCGCAGTGAACGACAGCTGCATCGCGTAGACGATGATCGCCTCCTTGGAGAAGTTGTAGGCCTCCTCCACCACATCCGGGTGCGCCTCGCACCAGCCCATCGCGCCGTCGAAGCCCTCGGTGGCGAGCATCTCGGTGATCGGCTCCATGTGCTGCGCGAACCGCAGGCCGCCGGTGGACGCGATGATCGCCACTGCGCCGCCCGCCGGCATCTTCGGCAGCACGCCCTCGACGACCGTGCGCGCCGCCGCGAAGTTGACCGCCATCACGTCACGCGGCGGGTGCGTGTTCGGCAGCCCCGCGCAGTAGAACAGCGCGTCGAGCGGTCCCTCCAGCGAGTCGACGAGCGCCGCGACCTGCGCGCCGTCACGCAGGTCGCAACTCGTGAAGCCCGCGAGGTTCGCGGTGGGTTCGCGGTAGTCGACCCCGTGGACCTCGCCGCCGAGCGACTGCACCACCGCGGCGGTGGCCTCGCCCATGCCCGACGCGCACCCGACCACGAGTACGCGCTTGCCTGCATAGCTGAACCGGTTCTCCACCGATCTCCCCGTTCGTTGCCGTGTCGTGTGGGTCGAGCGTGATCAGTCGGCCGGCACCGGCGCGGCGAGGGTCTTGACGAGCAGGTGCTCCTCGAGCCCTTCCATCCCGTACTTCACGCCGATCCCGCTCGCCTTCCAGCCGCCGAACGGCGCGTCCGGTCCCGACCAGATGCCGCCGTTCACCGAGATCGAACCCGCCTGCATCCGGGCCGCGACCGCGAGTGCGCGCTCCTCCGAGGCCGAGGTGACCGCGCCGGCGAGGCCGTACTGGCTGTCGTTGGCGATGCGCACGGCGTCGTCGTCGTCGTCGAAGGGGATGACGACGAGCACCGGCCCGAAGATCTCCTCCTGCGCGATCGTCATCGAGTTGTCGACGTCGGCGAAGAGCGTCGGTTCGACGAACCACCCCTTCGGCGAGGTGCGCCGGTCGGCCGCCACCGGTGACGAGCCGCGCGCCCTGCTCGATCCCGCTCTGGATGTAGCCGAGCACCCGCTCGTGCTGTCGCCGGCTGATCACCGGGCCCATGATCACCTCGGGGTCGGTGGGGTCGCCGTACTTCACCGTCCCGAAGCCGGGCGCCACGGCCTCGATCGCCTCGTCGTAACGACTGCGCGGCACGAGCAGGCGGGTGAGGTTCGCGCACGCCTGCCCCGCGTGGTAGCAGGTGGACGACGCCTGGCGCGCGAGCGACGAGAAGTCGGCGTCGTCGAGCACCACGTGCGCCGACTTCCCGCCGAGTTCGAGGTTGAGTCGCTTGAGGGTGGGCGCCGACTTCTCCATGATCCGGCGCCCCGTGGCCGTGGAGCCGGTGAACGAGATCATGTCGACGCGGCGGTCGAGCGACAGCTCCTCACCGACGAGCGGATCCGACGAGGTCACCACGTTGAGCACACCCGGCGGCAGGTCGGTCTTCTCGGCCACGATGCGGGCGATGCGCGTCGCGTTCCACGGCGTGTCGGGCGCGGGCTTCAGCACCACGGTGCACCCGGTGGCGAGCGCGGGCGCGATCTTGTGCAGGATCAGCGACAGCGGGTAGTTCCACGGCGTGATCGCGCCGACCACACCGATCGGCTCGCGCGTGACCTTGCGCCAGGCCCGCCCGTGCATCGTGTTGTCGCTGAGGTCGAACGACCACGGGATGGACCTCGATCATCCCCGCCGGCCACTGCAGCGCGTTGGCGAGCGGCGAGTCGACCTGCGGTGCGGTGGCGCCGACGGGGCACCCGACCTCGGCGACGATCTCCGCCCGGAACTCCTCGCGCTCGGTGGCCAGCGCCTCGGCGAGCTGCAGCATGGCGCGCTTGCGGAACTCGTGGTTGCGCGCCCAGTCGCTCTCGTCGAACGCGCGGCGTGCCGCGGTGATCGCCCGCTGCATGTCCTCGGGTCCGGCGTCGGCGACGTCGCCGAGGCGCTCCTCGGTCGCGGGGTTGAAGTTGTCGAACCGCTTGCCCGACGCGGCCTCGACGAGCTCGCCGTCGATCAGCATCCGCACTTCGCCGTGTGCGACGGCGCTCGTCGCAGCCTCGGTCGCGCTCATGATCTCCCCCTCGTCGCGGTCACGTGCCTGCGCAGTCTCGCGAACCGGGGTGCCCCCGTCGAAACGGACGGGCGCCGGTGCCGGCGCCCGCGACTCCGGTCGTAGGAAGCGCTCCCGGGTCAGTCGTGCGCGCCGAGGGCGGGTGGCCACGGCGTCTGCGGTCGGTCGAAGGCCTCTGGGCCCGGACCGCCGTTGGTGTGGTGGAACTCCAACTTTCGGCGGATCTTGGCGGGCAGGTCGGCCGGCTGCCAGCCTTCGACCAGGTCGGCGCCCGCGAGGTCGTACATCGGACGGTCGAGCTCGAGGAGCAGTTGCAGGCTGTAGGCGATCCGGCCGGTGAGCACGGAGGGGTCGCCGCTGCACAACGCCAGGGCCGCCTCGGCCATCGCGTCGAGCGGCTCGAAGATCCAGCTCGCGTCACCGCCGCCGGCCAGCGCGTCGACGTGGCCCGACGCGACGATCACCGGCGTCGCGACCGACGCCTGCGGCGTGAGCGCGTTCACCGCGATCCCCTCGCCCTCGGTTTCGGCCGCGGTGATGGTGGTGAGGCGGTTCAGCGCCGCCTTGCTCACCGAGTAGCTGCCGTACATCGCGCTGGCCAGCATGCCGTAGGGCGGTCCGGTCGGGTGCTCGGCCGCCGAGCTGGTGAGGTTGAGGATCCACCCGCGACCGCGCTCGCGCATGCCGGGGAGCACCTGGCCGGTCATGAGCCACGGCGCCCAGAGGTTCACCTGAGCCACGGCGTCGAGATCTTCGAGCGTGTACTGCTCGACCGGCTTGAAGATCGGGTTCATCGCGTCGTTCACGAGGATGTCGACGGGACCGAGCACGCGTTCCGTCTCGGGGATCAGCGCCATGCGGGCCTCGTGGTCGCCGAGGTCGGCCGGAAGCACCAGACCGGTGCCGCCCACCGCCTCGATGGCGGCCAGGGTGTCGCGCAGCCCCGCTTCGTTGCGGGCGACGATCGCGACCTTCGCGCCCTCGGCCGCGAAGCGGGTCGCCACGGCGGTGCCGGTGCCGCCCTGGCTCGCGCCGGTGACCAGCGCGACCTTCCCCTCCAGGCTCCGTCCCATCAGTGCTCCCCGGCGTCGTCGGCTGGTCGGGGCGCACTGTGGCCCGCCGGGCCCGCAGCCGTCAAAGGCTCGCGGTCAGAAGCCGACTCCCCCGCCACCGGGTGACGTCGTGGGCGTGGTCTTCGGCGGGGTCGTGGGTTGCGTCGCGGGAGGAGAAGTCTCGGGCGGGGCGGTCTGCGGCGTCGCGGTGGCGGGCGGCGCAGTGCCGGGGGCCACGGTCTCGGGCGCCGGCGCGGTCGTCGGCACCGTCGTCGGAGCGGCCGCATTTCCGGCGACGGCGACCGCCGACCACTTGCCCCACTTGTCCTTGCCGTTGCCGTTCACATCGTCCGTCGCGCGGTCCTTCGCGGAACGGTAGAGCCGCTGGCCCGCGTACGTCACCTGGCGCTTCCCGTGGCCGGCGGGCGCGGTACCCAGCTTGGTGGCGTCGACCCCCGACCCGGCGGTCGGCGTCCCCTGACCGGAGGGCAACACGACCAGCGGGTGCGCCTTGAGGCACTTGGCCGTGCACGACGTTCCGTTCGCCTTGAGCGTGTACACGGCCTTCCCCGCCACCAGGATCGTCCCGAGCTGCGACTCCGTGGTGCTCACCACCAGCGTCGCAGTGTTCGATCCCTTCGTCGTCGTCGATGCACCCGCGCCGATCGTCGCGACGGCGAGCACGGCGGCGATCACCGTTGCCGTCGCCAGTCCCGTGCCGAATGTCCGCAGGACGCGCACGCGTCGGCCACCGGATCGCTTCATGTGGGTGCTCCTCGTCGACGAAGGGGAAGGTCGATGAGGGGTGTACGGAGCGCACGCGAAATTGGATTGACCCCGGGACGTCCGGCCGGGCGGCGGTGGTGCGCCCAGACGCCCCCGGCGTAACGTCGGCCGACGATCGTCGCTCGTTGGGGGAGGCCCAGCCGGATGCGAGTGCGGAGCAACATTCCGACCTTCCTGCAACCGTTGCACACCGACGAGTTCGCCCCCCGGCCCACCTCGGAGCTGGTCGTCGGCGCCCGGGTGCGCGCGCACGAGCTCGCCGAGAACGCCGCGGTCGACGACCAGGACGGCCTCTGGCTCGATCGGCAGGGCACCGCGGCCGGCCTGCTGGCGATCAACCAGGAACTCGGGACCGAGTTCTACGTGGTGCCCGCCGATGCCGTGCGGGATCGCGCCGTGGCCGATGAGGCCCTGGGCGGCGACGAGGTCGTCGTCGACGTGCAGACGCACTACATCGCGGATCGCGACCACGGGCCCACGGCGGCGCACACGATCGAGCTCTACAAGAAGGCGATGCCGGCGTGGTGGAAGGGGCTCGACGACCTCGAGTCGTTCAACTTCGCCGAGTACCTGCGGTGCGTGTTCCTGGAGACCGAAACCGCCGTCGCGGTGCTCAGCTCGGCACCCGGAGTGGGCGAGCACCGCCAGCTCTACAACTCGGAGCTGTCGGCAACGCGCACGCTGTTCGACGAGCTCGGGGCGCGCGACCGTCTGCTCAACCACGCGGTCGTCGACCCCACCCAGCTCGAGGATGTCGAGCTCATGACCCAGTGGGTGGAGGACTACCGGCCCGCAGCGTGGAAGGTGTACACGCTCGGCGAGGTCAGCAGCGACGCGAGCCTCTACGCCAACCTGTCGTGGCGAGAGACCATCCCCGGGATCTGGAAGGCGGGCTGGATGCTCGACGACGACGACCGGGGCGCGAGCTTCATGGCACGGGTCGAGGAGCTCGCCCGCGTCGGCGGCCCGCGCATCATCTGCGCGCACAAGGGGCTGAGTGGTCTCGTCGACACCGGCAGCCCGCGCGACATCGGCCCCGCGTCGCTCGCGCATCCCGACCTCGCGTTCGTCGTGTACCACTCCGGCTACGAGATCGCGATCGCGGAAGAGGGACCCTTCACCGAGGAGACCGCCGACGTCGGCACGAACCGCCTCGCGGCGACGCTGCGCGAGCACGGCATAGGGCCCGGCGCAAACGTGTACGCGGAGCTCGGGTCGACGTGGTTCCTCGCCTCGTCACGACCGCGGGAAGCCGCGCACGTGCTCGGCAAGATGCTGCTCGCGGTGGGCGAGGACAACGTGGTGTGGGGCACCGACAGCATCTGGTACGGGCCCTCGCAGCCGCTCATCGACTCGTTCCGGGCGTTCCAGATCCCGATCGAGATGCAGGAGGAGTTCGGCTACCCGGCCTTGACCGACGAGATCAAGGACAAGATCCTCTCGCGCAACGCGGCCCGCCTCTACGGCATCGACCTCGACCGGGCGCGCCGCAACGCCGAGAACGACGACCTCGTGTGGATGCGCGACGCGATCGACTTCTACCGCGACCGCGGGAGCCCCACGTAGCGTGAGCCGCGAGGCGCGTTTCGTGGCCCGGAACTCCTCGACCGCTTTGGCGTCAACGGGGCGCGACTCTCACGCCCGAGTCACGCCAAAACGGGGGTGGGCGGGAATCAGGCTTGTCGGCCATCACGACCTTCCCTGGTTCAGCGGAGGTAGGCGGCGCCACCGTCGACCGGCACGATCGTGCCGGTGATCATCGCCGCGTCGGGGCCGACCAGGAACACGACGGCGCGTCCGACGTCGTGCTCGGCGTCGCCCATCCGACCGACCGGCACGTGGTCCAGCGACCGCTTCGCCGCGTCGGGTTGCTTCACGCAACCACTGCTCGTACCCAGGCGAGGAGACGAGCGGCTGCACCGTGTTGACCCGGATGCCGTCGCGGCCCCACTCGACCGCGGCCGAGCGGCTGAAGCTCTGCAGCGATGCCTTCACCGCCGCGTACGCGGCGAGGCCAGGTGGGCCGGCCAGGAGCGCAGTGCCCGAGCTGACGTTCACCACCGCGCCGCCGTCGCGCAGGTACGGGTGGCACGTGCGCATGAATCGCAACGCCGCGAGCGGTCCCGACCGCCACGCGTCGTCCACCACCTCCTCGGTCACGTCGAGCAGCCTCCCGGTGCCGGGCGTCTGCGCGTTGTTCACGAGGATGCGTACACCCCCGAGCCGGTCGACGACGGTGGCGACCGCGCGTTCGATGGCGTCGAGGTCGCGCACGTCGCACACCACCGGGATCGCGGTGCCACCGCGCGCCTCGATCTGTTCGCAGGTGTCGCCGAGCGTGTCCTCGGCGCGGTCGAGCACCGCGACCGACGCGCCCTCCGCCGCCAGTGCGAGCGCGATCCCCTGCCCGACCCCCCGGCCCGCACCGGTGACGATCGCGGGGCGGCCCGCCAAGATGCCGCGTCCTTCCGAACCGAGTTGGTCTGACATCGGCGCCCTCCGCGAAGTCCGACGCGACGCCCGAGCCCGCCGTCGCGATGGACCGGCACGCTAACCCAGTGTCCTCGCACCTCGCCCGGACGCGACACCGCGGGCACGGAAGGGCCTTTGCCCCCCTGCCCGGTACGCATTGCGAGGACTACCCTGAGAGTCTCGCTCCGGAGCGGCGCCCGTTCAGGTCGGCCAATTCTTCAGGCCCTGACCTTCCTGGCTCCCGCCTCTCTCCTCGTAGAAGGCGGTGAGCATGTCTCACGCGACCCGCGCTACCCATCAGAACCTCGTGCACTACATCACTCCGTTCCGCTCGCCCGGTGGATGCCTCGCTTGGAAGCGCAGGCAGTCATGGAGAAGGACGAACGGAGATGGCTGCGCCTCGAGGAGTTGGAGATGGTCTCCGCCGCGCAACGTGCGGTCGGCCCACCGCACATCGAGCAACCTCCACCCAAGTAGCGCGCGCAGGACCCTCCTCTCGACCGCGAGCCCTACGCGGGATCGGACGAGGAGGGAACTGCTCCACGGCGAGCACCCAAGTGAAGGTGGTCGAGGTCAATCGCTGCGGTGTCGCCGTCGAGCTGGACCGGGTACCGATCGAGCGCTCGCGGGCATGGCCCAGCGGTGCAGTCACCATCGAGTGCCCAAGTCGAGCCGCCGCACGGATCTTCGAAGAAGTACCGCGACGACGATGCGGTGAAGCCCTGTCCGTACTTGGGGTCACCGGGGAGTACGAGTCGGCACCCGAGGTGCGTGCTCTTGGCCAGGAAGGCGTGGACGTCGTTCGCCGCTGATCGCGCGAGGAACACGGTTGCGATCGAGTCGCGCGGACCAGGCAGCGTCACGCGAATGGCCTTCGCCGAGCCCACGTCCAGATCCGCGACCGAAACCGTGAACGTACTGGCGCCACCGTCTGAGGCCGGCCAGAAGGTGACAGCCGCGAGGACGACGAGAAGGAGCGTCAGCGCCGCGCTGAGGAGCAGCAGGAGGCGTGCTCGCATGGCACCAGCATCGCGCACGCCTCCGCGTTCGCGTGCGTTGGTCACATGGTCGCGGTGTAGGCGAGGAGTCGTCGTTGCATCTCGTCCGCTTCGAGGTCTGGGCTCCATGCGCCGTGTCCGGCGAAGACTCGGGTGAAGCGATGACCGGCGAGCCGGCAGAGTGACGCGCGCTGCTCGGTCCAGGAGTACCAACAGGCATTGCGGAACGCGTAGAGATCGGCGGTGTCCGGGTTCCAGGCGAGGCTGTCGCCGGTGAATGCGTGGTCGCCGACGAGGTAGACGACCGAGCCTCGGGTGTGGCCGGGTACGGGCACCGCGACGATGTCCGGCGCGATCGCGACGGGCTCGTCGCCGTCGATGACGTCGGCGGCGAACGGTGCCGCGGCGGCGTCGGCGCGATGGATGGTGACCGGCGCGTCGTAGCGATCGGCCCATTGCTGGGCGTCGGCGACATCGTCTCGATGACTGAGCAGGATGCGACCGATGCCGCCGAGCTCGTCGACGAGCGGGTACAGCCGGCGGGTGTAGTGAGGCGCGTCGACGAGCACGTTCCCGTCCGCTCGGGCGACAAGCCACGAGTGCGCACCGTAGGAGTCGGGGCTGTTGTGCCCGCACAGGAACACGCCGGGAGTGATCTCGAGCGGGAAGGTCCGCTCCGGGCGAGTCTCGTCGTGCGGTGCACCGACAGAGTTGGTGGCAGACGTCACGGCGAGCCAAGCCTGAAAGACTCGGGGGTCTGGTGGGGAGAAGACGCACCGGTGTAATGATCGGCGACCGAAACGGTGAAGGTACGGGCGCCACCTTCTGAGGGCGGCCAGAAGGTGACGGCCACGAGGCCGACGAGAACGAGCGCCAGCGCCGCGCTGAGGATCAACAGGAGGCGTGCTCGCATGACACCAGCATCGCGCTGCGGCGGCGTTCGTGCGCGTTGTTCACATGGTCGCGGTGTAGGCGAGGAGTCGTCGTCGCATCTCGTCCGCTTCGAGCTGTGGGCTCCATGCGCCGTGTCCGGCGAAGACTCGGGTGAAGCGATGATCGGCGAGGCGGCGGAGTGACGCACGCTGCTCGGTCCAGGAGTACCAACAGGCATTGCGGAACGCGTAGAGATCGGCGGTGTCCGGGTTCCAGGCGAGGCTGTCGCCGGTGAACGCGTGGTCGCCGACGAGGTAGACGACCGAGCCTCGGGTGTGGCCCGGTACGGGCACCGCGACGATGTCCGGCGCGATCGCGACGGGCTCGTCGCCGTCGATGATGTCGGTGGCGAACGGTGCTGCGGCGGCGTCGGCCTGATGGATGGTGACCGGCGCGTCGTAGCGATCAGCCCATTGCTGGGCGTCGGCGACATCGTCGCGATGACTGAGCAGGATGCGACCGATGCCGCCGAGCTCGTCGACGAGCGGGTACAGCCGGCGGGTGTAGCGAGGCGCGTCGACGAGCACGTTCCCGTCCGCTCGGGCGATGAGCCACGAGTGCGCGCCGTAGGAGTCGGGGCTGTTGTGCCCGCACAGGAACACGCCGGGAGTGATCTCGAGCGGGAAGGTCCGCTCCGGGCGAGCCTGGTCGCGCGGTGCACCGACAGAGTTGGTCGGGCAGACGTCCACGGCGAGCCAGGCCTGAAAGATCTCGGCTGGGGTCTCGGGCTGGCGGACGAAGACGCAGCGGCCGTTGCGGTGGTCGATCAACCCGGGCGCGACGTGCGGCGAGGCACCGCAGTCGATGCAGCGCAGATCGACGAACCAGTCGCCAGCAGCATTCTCGGGATTGCGATCCGCGATCCGTGCCATCCACGAACAGTTCTACCAACCGGACGGCGACCGGCACTCAGGATTTCGGCGATCAGGTCGCGCGCCGTGGTTCGGGTCGCGGTTCCGACCGGTACGGTGGTTCCCCATGTCTGTTGGGCGCAGGGGCTGAGTCGTGCTCACCGACCTGGGTACTGAGGATCGTGAGCTCTACCTCTGGCAGCTCGACGCGCTCATCAGTTGGCTGCGGTGCGGTCGTCGCGGTGTGATCGAGGCGGTGACCGGATCGGGCAAGACGGATGTTGCGATCGCGGCCGCAGCGGACGCGTTGCGGAGGGGCCGTTTCGTGCTCGTGGTCGTGCCCACACGGGTACTGATGGAGCAGTGGCACGGTCGGCTCACGGCGGCAATGCCGGAAGCTCGAATCGGTCGGCTGGGCGACAGCGGCACCGACAGCCCCACCTCCTGCGACGTGCTCGTCGCGACTCGCCACTCGGCTGCCGCGGGAAAACCGGTGCCGCCTGACGGGGCCGGTGGACTGCTCATCGCGGACGAATGCCACGGCCTCGGCGGCGGGACGCTGCGACGCGCGATGCTCCGCCAGTACGACGAACGGCTCGGGCTGACGGCGACGCTGGAACGCAGCGACAACGCGGTCGCCGACCTGCTCCTGCCGTATTTCGGAGGTGTCTGCCACCGGTACGGTTTCGAACAGGCCATTGCCGACGGGGTGTGCGCGCCACCGCGAGTGGCGTTCATTGCAGTCGAGCTGTCCGGTGAAGAACGGGCCGAGTACAACGCCACGGAGCAGCGGCTCGTCAGCGCTCGTGTTCACCTCCGTGGTGTGCACGGGATGCCGCTCGAGCCGTTCGGAGACTTCCTCGCCGCGGTCGCGCATCTCGCCGATCATGATGCCGGTGCCAACGGCCGCGCCGCGCGCGAGTACCTCGACGCGTTCTCCAAGCGCCGCGAGATCGTGGCGCAGTCGAGCGGGAAGTACGAACTTCTCGGCGCTCTTGCGCGGGCCATCCGGGAAGCCCAGGGGGCGTTGGTGTTCACCGAGACCGTGCGCGCCGCGAACCACGCCATCAATCGCCTGGATCCGCTCGTGTCCATCGATCTGATCACCGGGTCGACGGCTCGAGGTCGACGCCGGGAGATCCTCGACGGTCTGCGCGTGCGGAGACTCCACGCAGTCGCGGCTCCTCGGGTGCTCGATGAAGGCGTCGACGTACCGGACGCGAACCTCGGGATCGTCATGAGCGCGAGCCGGACACGGCGCCAGATGATCCAGCGGATGGGCCGCGTTCTGCGCCGCAAGCAACCTCGGGTCGCAGCACGCTTCGTGATCATGTTCGCCAAGGACACGTTGGAGGACCCCACCAATCGCACAGAACGCGACGGGTTCCTCGATGAGATCGAGCGGATCTCCGAGGCGACCCGAGTCTTCGACAGCGCACAACTCGACGCGCTCGACACGTTTCTTGCCGAGCCGGGTCCGGAGGTCGTTCCCGAGCCCGAGCATCTCGAGCGGTACCGACGCGCCGCGGCGACCGCGGTCGGAGAACGAAGCCCAACGCTCGACAGACTGGACGAGGCGCTCGCCGCTGCCATGGGCGTGGAGGCCGCCTACGCGTTCCTGAGCTTTGCCCGAGGCGTCCCTTCGGACCCGAGACGCGACGACGCTCTCCGCCGGCTCGACGCCCGCCTTCCTCCGCCGACAGGCGACGCGCCGTATCTCGAGCTCGAGCTCGCGAAGCTGCCGGAGATCGCCAAGCCGAGAGTCAAGCCCAGACACCTGTCGACCGGAGCGGCGCCGATCGAGATCGCACGCATCGGGTCCAAATGGCGAATCAGCTGCACCGGTTGTGGCGAAGCGTCATCACTCGTCCAGTTCCGGTGGCAGGCCCTCGACCAGACGGTGGCCTGCCGCTGCGACTGAACTCCCCGATGAGCCGACTCGCTGTGGGCCTCCCGGCGCCATGACTGCCCAGCACCGTCAAGACCCGTCTTGCTCCCGCGGGCGGTTCGTGTTCCAATTCGCGCCCAACACGATCGAGCGAGGGGACGACTCATGGCTGACTCCAGGGAAGACATGGTCCGGCGGGGATACAAGGCGTTTGGGGAGGGCGACATGGACACCTTCCGTTCGCTCTACACACCTGACGTCGTGCAGAGCCAGCCGGGCAACAACCAGACTTCCGGTCAGCACGCGGGCGTCGACAATGTCCTTGGGCTCTATGGGCAGCTGTTCGAACTGTCGGGCGGCACCCTCGTCGTCGACCTCAAGAACGTGAAGACCGAGGGCGACAAGATCGTCACCGTCCACGGCGTGAAGGCAACGCGCGACGGCAAGACCCTCGACACCGAGGAGACCATCGAGTTCACATTCTCGGGCGACAAGATCTCCCGGCTCGACGTGGCCTCCGCGGACCAAGGCGCCGAGGACACCTTCTGGGGCTCGTTGTAAGTCCTCTAGACCCCTCGGTCAACAACCCTCAGGGCGGCGACCCTGCCTCAGCCCGGTTCCGCTCCACCGATTGACTGGTCACGCAGTCGGTCGATGCTGTCGAGCAGCAGCTCGAGGCCGAACTCGAACTCACCGTGGAAGTCGTAACCGACCGTGTTGAGCGCGACGAGGAGCTCGTTGAGGTGCGGAAGATCGTCGGTTCGGCGCATCTCGACGTTGATGTGGTCGGAGATCGCAGTTCCTGCGGTACGCGCACCGGCCATCGAGGTCTGTTGGAACGCGAACCCGTAGACGTAGCTGTCGGCGAAGCTGTACGCGTGCAGTGCCATGGGGATCGACAAGCCGGCCGTGTCCCGCAGGCAACGCATCATGGCGTCGCGGTGACGGAGGTTCGCGGGTCCCGCGGTGCGGGCCTCCATCTGGGCGATCGCCCAGGGGTGCCGGAGCAACGCCGCTCGCATCGACCGGGCCCGTTCGCGCAGCGCCACCTTCCAGTCGACCCCGGTGGGGAACTCGACCTCTTCGAAGACGACCTCGACCATGCCGTCGAGCAGTTCGTCCTTGTGTGCGACGTGCTTGTAGAGCGACATCGGCGCAGCGCCGAGCTCCTGAGCGAGGTTCCGCATGCTCAACGCGTCGATTCCGTCGCGGTCGGCGAGCTCGACGGCTGCCCCGACGACGCGCGCTCGACTCAACCGCTCCCGGGTGGCGACGACGCCTTCGGATTCTTGCTGCTCGACCACTCGCCCCTCCGGAACGCCGACACTGCTTGACAGGCGTACGCCGTACCCCGTAACCTCGACCTCAGGCGTACACCGTACTCCCGGGCCGTCGGTGCGGGCCGGGCTTCGAAGGGGGCCATCATGGACCGTGCGATCGTCGTTTCGGCAGATGGGCACGCGTCGATGCCCGAACGGCTCTGGGCGGAGTACCTCGAGCGGGACTACCACGACTACCTCCCGCAGCTCATCGGCGAGAACAAGGTGTCGAACGACGTGCTCTGGTTGTTCCACAACCTGAGGATCACGGAGGACACCTGCGCGGTCTTCGACCACGAAGGGCTGTACGCGGACGAGCGCTGGCGGGGACTGGAAGACGTCGACGTGCGCATCGAGGAGATGGATCGCGAAGGCGTCGCCGCGGAGCTCGTCTACTTCGGCGACTTCCGCACCCAGGACCTCTTCTTCAACGTGATGAACGGCCGCTATCCGCTCGACGTCATCGATGCCGGCGTGCGCGCGTACGACCGCTGGGCCGTCGACACGTTCGGCTCCGCCACCGACCGCCTCCTCCTCAGCGGTGGCGTCGGCACCACCAGCGACGTTCCCGCCACGATTGCGGAGCTCGAGTGGATCGCCGAGCGCGGGTTCGTCGGTACCTATGCGCCGGGGTTCGTGGCGTATCCGCACCTGCCGCCCCTCTACGACGAGTTCTGGGAGCCGATCTGGGCTGCGTATGCCGACCTCGGTCTCACGCTCATCGTGCACGGTGGCTACGGGTTCGCTCCCGGCACCGCCCACGACGCGATCGCAAACTCCTACTCGCGGGTCAAGTCGGCCGGCGGATCCGACACGGACCTCATTGCCGACTTGGCACAGGGGCTGTTCAACGACGAAGGCTTCTTCCGCGATCTGCGTTGTCGGCGCGCGATGTGGCAGATGATGCTCGGGGGCGTGTTCGACCGCCACCCGACGTTGAAGCTGATGATGACCGAGGTGCGCGCCGACTGGATCCCCGCGACCCTGCGCCAGCTCGACGCCCGCTACGCCGAGCACCGCGCCGACGTCCCGGCCAAGTTGA
>CAWAKX010000007.1:0-298297 GCA_963782705.1 uncultured Actinomycetes bacterium
CTCCCACGAGGGCGGACGACGCCATGGCGAACCACGGAAATGGCCCCGCGTCGGGGCGGGTCCTCGTGGCCGAGGACGACCGCAGCGTGCGCGACTCGCTGGTGCGCGCGCTCACGTTCGAGGGCTACGAGGTCCACACCGCGATCGACGGCGCCGAGGCGCTGCTCGCCACGGTCGAGACCCATCCCGACGTGATCGTGCTCGACGTGCTCATGCCCAACGTCGACGGGCTCACCGCGTGTCGCAAGCTCCGCGAGCGCGGCGACCGCACGCCGGTGCTCATGCTCACCGCGCGCCACGAGGTGAGCGACCGCGTCGCCGGTCTCGACGCCGGCGCCGACGACTACCTGGTGAAGCCGTTCGCGCTCGACGAGCTGCTCGCCCGCCTCCGCGCGCTGCTGCGGCGCGGCAGCGTGGCCGGCGCCGACGACGACGGCGAGGTGCTGCGCGTCGCCGATCTCACCCTCGACCCCGCCCGCCGCCAGGTGCGGCGCGGCGACCACGAGCTCGAGCTCACCAAGACCGAGTTCGACCTGCTCGAGCTGCTCATGTACAACGCGGGGATCGTGCTCACCCGCGACCAGATCTACGAGCGCATCTGGGGTTTCGACTTCGAGACGTCGTCGAAGTCGCTCGACGTGTACATCAGCTACCTCCGCCGCAAGACCGAGGAGCACGACGAGGCGCGCCTGATCCACACCGTGCGCGGCGTCGGGTACGTCGCGCGCGAAGCGCGCGAGTCCTGAGGCGGACGGCGCCCCATGAGCCTCCGGGCCAAGCTCACGCTCACCGTCGCCGCGATCGTGGCCGTCGCGGTGTTCGGCGGCGCCTACGCCGCGCACGTGAGCGCGGGCAACGCGCTGCGCGACGAGACCGACAAGTTCCTCGCAGCAGCGGGCGGCCGAGTTCGTGGCCCGGCCGCCGAGCGCCGGGTTCGGCGGCGCCGGCGCCTCCACCACCTCGACGCCGTCGACCACCGTGGCGCCGACGGCCACGACCAGTCGCGCGGAGCACGAGGAGCACGAGGACGACGAAGGTCCCGGCCGCTACTTCGACTACGACGCGGTGCAGCAACGCGTCGACGCCGACGGCACGGTCACCCAGTTCGTGTCGACGCAGCCGAAGCTGCCGGTCGACGGCGCGGACCGGTCGATCGCGACGTCGGGCACCGGAACGCACTACCGCGACGTCACCGTGGCGTCGGTGCAGTACCGCATGATCACGCAGGGCCTCGGCGCCGGCAACGGCGCGGTGCAGATCGCCCGGCGGGTGCTCGGAGACGCACGACATCCTCGACGTGCTGCGCGAAGCGCCTGCTGCGTGATCGCGCTCGTCGGGGTGGGCGTGGCCGCGATCGTCGCGTGGCTGGTGGGCCGCCGCCTCACCAAGCCGATCCGCACCCTCACCCGCACCGCCGAGCACATCGCGCAGACCCAGGACCTCACCACGCCGATCCCGGTGCAAGGGCGACGACGACGTCGGGCGCCTCGCGGCGAGCTTCAACACGATGCTGGTGGCGCTCGACACGTCGCGCCAGCAGCAGCAGCGCCTCATCATGGACGCCAGTCACGAGCTGCGCACCCCGCTCACCGCGGTGCGCACCAACATCGACTTCCTCGCCCACGCGACCACGTTGGGCGCCGAGGAGCGCGCGCAGCTCATCGAGGAGACCCGACTCGAGCTCGACGAGCTCACCAACCTGGTGAGCGAGATGGTCGAGCTCGCCACCGACGTGCGCAACGAGGAACCGGTCGACGCCGTCGACCTCGGCGAGGTCGCGGGCGACGTCGCGCAGCGGTTCCGTCGCCGCACCGGGCGGGAGATCGACGTCGACACGGAAACGGCCGGCACGGTCGAGGGTCGGCGCTCGATGCTCGACCGCGCGGTGTCGAACCTGGTCGACAACGCGCTGAAGTTCAGCCCGGCCGACGAGCCGGTGGCGGTCACGGTGCGCGGCGCTGCGCATCGAGGTCGCCGACCGCGGCCCCGGCGTGCGCCGACGACGACCGCACCCGGGTGTTCGACCGCTTCTACCGGGCCACCAGCGCCCGCACGCTGCCCGGGTCGGGGCTCGGACTGTCGATCGTGGCGCAGATCGCCGAGCTGCACGGCGGCCGGGCTGCCCTGGAGCCCCGTGACGGCGGCGGCACGGTGGCGTCATCGACCTCACGCCGGTGGGCGCCCAGCCCGCTCGCGCCGCGCACCCGAGCTGACCCCGCGGATCCGGGGGTTCGGGAATCCCGTGGGTTCTTGAGCGGTTCTCACCTACGCCTGATGTTTCTCCAACCTGGAGGGTCGACACTGATGTCGTCCCCGAAGCGAGGGACACGAAGCACCCGGTGGAAGGAAGCACACGATGGAACGAGCCCCCTCGATGAGCGAGACCCCACCCGGCTAGACGGGTGCCGACGTCACCGTTGCCCCCCACGGTGACGTCGACACCCACCTCTCGAGCTCCTCGGGTCGTCCCCGCCTCCCGACGGAGCGAGCGCCGGACCGCCGGCACCACCGTTGCCCTCCCTCCGGTGGTGCCGGCGAGGCGCGTCCAGGGGAGATTCAGCTCGGGAGTGACGCCAGCGCGTCGGCGAGCGGCACCGCCGCCCGACCCAGTGCGCCGGCCACCGCCGCGTTGACGACCTGACCGGCCGCGGTGTTGACGCCCCGTGCGAGACCGTCGTCGTCGCCCGTGGCCGCGGCCACGCCGCGGGTGGCCAGTGCCACCACGTAGGGGAGCGTCGCGTTGGTGAGCGCGTAGGTGGACGTGTGCGGCACCGCGGCGGGGATGTTGCCCACCGCGTACACGAGCACTCCGTGACGTTCGTACACCGGGTCCGCGTGCGAGGTCTCGTGGACCCCCTCGACCGAACCACCCTGGTCGATGGCGATGTCGACGATCACCGAACCCGCGCGCATGCCGGCGATCATCGCATCGGTCACGACGATCGGCGCCCGCCCGCCGGGCACCAGCACCGCGCCGATCACCAGGTCGGCCTCGGCGACCGCGCGTTCCACGGCGAGTCGGTTGCTCGCGAGCGTCATGATGCGGCCGCGGTGGATCTGGTCGACCCAACGGAGCCGGTCGAGGTTCCGGTCGAGGAGCAGCACCTCGGCTTCCATGCCCTGCGCGATCCACGCCGCGTTCCAGCCCACGTTCCCCGCGCCGAGCACGACCACCCGTGCAGGGCGCACGCCGGGTGCGCCGCCGAGCAGCACGCCGCGGCCGCCGTGCTCGCGTTCGAGGAAGTGCGCACCGATCTGCGGCGCCATGCGCCCGGCCACCTCGCTCATGGGCGCCAGCAACGGGAGCCCGCCGGTCGGTGCCTGCACCGTCTCGTAGGCGATCGCCGGTGACCCCGCGCGCGAGGAGCTCGTCGGCGACTCCGGGGTACGCGGCGAGGTGGAGATAGGTGAAGAGCACGAGGCCGGGGCGTAGGCGCGCGAACTCTTCGGGCTGGGGCTCCTTGACCTTCAGCACCAGGTCGGCTGCCCACACGTCGTCGACGCCGACGATGCGCGCGCCGGTCGCGGTGTACGCGTCGTCGGCGATCGACGAGCCCTCGCCGGCGCCGGCCTCGACGAGCACGGAGACGCCCTGCGCGGTGAGCTCGTGCACGCCGTCGGGCGTGATCGCGACCCGATGCTCGCCGCGCTTGCGCTCACGCGGGACACCGACGCTCAGCGGAACCGCGGCGGGCCGGGGTGCGCTCATGCCGCGAGCCTACGAATTCCGGGGTCTTCCTGCGTGCCGGGTCCGGCGCGCAGCCGACGGATCGCTGCGATCGACAGTCCGACGAGGCCGGTGACGGCCGCTGCGGTCGCGACGAAGGATCCGAGCCAGGCGGCGGCGTCGTCGATCGTGGTGGGGAGGCCGCGCGCGCCCTGGTAGGCGACGAGCAGCAGGCACGACCAGAGCAACACGACGCGGCTCAGCCCGGCGCGGTGTCGCCAGGCCACGAGCGGGAGCACCCACATCACGTACGACGCGAGGACGTAGGAGCCGGCCAACAGGAAGGCCGCGAGGCCCGCGACCACGACGAGCTCGGGTGTGGGGTCGGCCACCCGCGACACCACCCAGAGCAGGGCCACGCCCGCGATCACCACGAGGGCCACCGGACCGATCATGGCGATCATCCGGCGGGTGGGTTCCGCGGGGCCGACACCGAGGAGGTGTTCGATCCCGTCACGACGCGCGAACTGCCAGATCGACGCCCGGCTCAGCCGCTCGGAGGCCGAACGCAGCGGGCGGAGCGCCGTGAGCCCGCCCGCCACCACGTACGACGCGACGACGACCGCGGCCGCCGCGCACCCGGCGCGCAGCGCGCGCAGCAGGCCGCACTGCCGGGCGATCCACAGGAGGAGCGCACCGAGCGCGAGCACCGCGACCGCCTTGACGAGCACCGCGAGGGTGATGACGAGGGTGGCGCGCACGAAGCGCGCGACGCCGCGCGAGCAGGACACCGACCAGGAGCGCGAGAGCGACGAGGGCGTCGTTGCGACCGGGGTTCACGATCTCCATGATCACGACCGGGTTGACCGCCACGAGGAGCACCGCGAACGGGTCGCCGGTGACGCGTGCCACGAGCCATGCCGCGAGGAGCACCGCGGCCGCGGCGAGGCCCTGGAACGCCAACCTCGTCGCCAACTCGTGCGTGCCGGTCACTGCGGTGATGCCCGCGGCGAGCCACGTGAACATCGGTCCGTACACCGAACGGGTGTGACGCCACCCCGACCCGACGAGGTGGAGGAACACGTCGTGGGGGTAGTGCGCGGGCGCGTGCACGTAGGGGCTCGATCCGTACTGCGAGACGATGCGGCCGTCCATCGCGTACGACCACAGGTCGTGCGACTCGTGCGACGGCAGCGCGACCGCTCCCGCCGCGAGCACCGCGCCGGCGATTGCGACGATGCGCATCGTGAGCGCCTCGCGCCACGCGGACACGCAGGCGATGATGACGAGCGGCGCCAACGCGGCGACCACGAGCGACGTCCGCACGAAGGGCGGCGCGTCGAACGCCAACGCCACGGCCAGGAGTGTGGCGCCGACCGAGACGGCGAGCGCCGCGCCGACCGTGGTGGTCGTCGCGGGTGTCGCGCCGGTCGGTGGCTGCATCAGGAGTTGTCGAGCTCGTCGACGAGGCGGGTCGCGAGCTCGGTCGGTGACGTGACCACGTCGAAGCGGTCGACCACCGCGAGGTGTTCCCGATTGCGCTCGTGGAGCGGGTCGGTGCCGAACCGGTTGAGGGCGACGACGAGCCGCCGGCCGGCGAAGGCGCCCGCCGAGAGCCGTACCGCGTTCACGGTGCCCAGCCCGGCATCGGCGACCAGCACCACCAGGTCGGGGTCGAGCGCGTGGGCGAGGTCGACGGTGTCGCCGTCGGCGGCGAGCGGCGAACGTGGTCCCCCCACGCCTTCCACCAGCCCGACGTCGGTGCCCGGTTCCCAGGTGGTCTCGGCGACGAGCTCCGCGATCGAGAACGACGGGAGCCCGAGCTCGTCGGCGGCCATCGGCGGCGCCCACGCGAGCTCGTAGGTGCGGTGCGGTGGGCACACGCGTGCCGGGTCGGTGTCGGTGGCCGCCGCGAGCAGTTCGGCGTCGGTGGCCGAGCCGGGGTCGCCCGACTGCACCGGCTTGCGGGCGGCGACGTGCAGACCCCGGGCGCGCAGCGCGCTCGCGGTCGCGGCGCCGAACCAGGTCTTGCCGATCTCGGTCGCGGTGCCGGTGACCAGCACGAGCAGGCGGGGCCGTTCGGTCACGGCGTGGTCCCGTCGGCGGGGAACAACCGGTCGAGCGCGGCGACGAGGTGGTCGAGCTGCGCGTCGTCGTGCGCGGCCGAGATCGCGACGCGCAGGCGCGACGTGCCCGGCGGCACCGTGGGCGGGCGGATCGCGGTCACGAGCAACCCGTCGTCGAGCAGCGTGGCCGCCGCGGCGAGCGCGCGCTCCTCGGTGCCGCAGACGAAGGGGATGATCGGCGACGGATGGCCGGCACGCACGCGGTCGATGTTCGCGCGCAGCCGGGCGCGGAGCGCGTCGCCTTCCGGCGACCGGACCACCCCGAGGGCGGCGAGCGCGGCGGCGGCATCGGCCGGCGTCGACGCGGTGGTGAAGATGTAGGAGCGGGCCCGGTTGACGAGCAGGTCGGTGAAGCGGCCGGGACCGGCGACGTAGCCGCCGAGCGCGCCGAGCGTCTTCGACAGGGTGCCGACCCGCAGCACGTCGGCGTCGCCGACGTCGGGATCCGGGCCGAGCACCGCGTGGGCTTCGTCGACCACCAGCAGCGCGCCGTGGCGCGCGCAGACCTCGACGAGGTCGTCGACCGGCGCGACGTCGCCGTCCATGGAGAACACCGACTCGGTGACCACGACCGCGCGCTCGGTGCGCGCGTCGCGCAGGAGCGCGTCGACGTGGTCGGCGTCGCAGTGGCGGTACACCGCGAGCGGGGCGCCGGCGAGGCGCCGACCGTCGACCAGCGACGCGTGGTTCAGCGCGTCGGAGCACACCAGCACGTCGGGGCCGGTGAAGGTGGTGAGCACGCCGAGGTTTGCCGCGAAGCCGGTGGCGAACAGCACCGCGCGCTCGCTGTGCTTCCACTCCGCCAGCGCGGCCTCCAGCTCGTCGTGCACCGGACGTGACCCCACGATGAGGCGCGCCGCGGCTGCGCCGGTGCCCCAGCGGTCGATGGCCGTCGTGCGCGGCGGCGATCACCGCAGGGTGGTGGGTGAGCCCGAGGTAGTCGTTCGACGCGAACGACACGACCGGCCGGTCGGCCGCGTCGCCCGGCGTGCCCGCCACCGAACCCTCGACGCCCGAGCCCGACTCCGGTGCGAAGGTGCGCGGGGCGCGCCACTGGCCCGCGGCGCGCACGGCGTCGGCCTGGGCCTGCGCCCACTCGCCCCACGACGAGCCCGCGCCGCTCACTGGTCGGCCGCGGGCCGGTCGGCGACGTCGTCGAGCGCGTCGGCCAGCGCGCCGACGATGCGGTGCAGTTCGGCCGAGGTGATGGTGAGCGGCGGCATGAGCACGACGACGTCGCCGAGCGGGCGCAGCAGCACGCCTCGTTGCACGGCGCCCGCGCACACGCGGCGGCCCCAGCGCAGGCCGTCGGCGGGCGGCGCGAGCTCCACGCCGCCCATGAGCCCCTGCAGCCGGATCTCCCGCACCGCGGGGTGCGGCGCGATCCGGTCGTCGAGCAGCGCCCGCAGCTCGTCGCTGCGGGCCTGCACGTTGGCGAGCACGTCCCACGCCTCGAGCAGCTCGAGGTGGCGCAGCGCGACCGCGGCCGCGAGCGCGTTCCCGGAGTAGGAGTGCCCGTGGTAGAAGGTGCGCGCGCCGAGGTCGGGGCCGAGGAACGCGTCGAACACCCGCCCGCTCGCGACGGTGGCCGACAGCGGCAGGTACCCGCCGGTGATGCCCTTGCCGAGCACCAGCAGGTCGGGGCGCAGGCCGACCTGCTCGCACGCGAACAGCGTGCCGGTGCGACCGAAGCCGG
Source organism: uncultured Actinomycetes bacterium (assembly GCA_963782705.1). Lineage (GTDB taxonomy): Bacteria > Actinomycetota > Acidimicrobiia > IMCC26256 > DASPTH01 > CAVRGQ01. The sequence goes on from CAWAKX010000007.1 coordinate 7,490, forward strand.
TGGCGACCTCGTCGCAGAGCAGCAGCACGTCGTGCTGCGCGCAGGCGCGCCCGAGGGCGGCGAGGCCGTCACGGTCCGCGAGGTGCATGCCCGCCGCGCCCTGCACGAGTGGTTCGATCACGACCGCCGCGAGCTCGGCGGCATGCTGCTCGACCATCGCGATGGCGCGCGGGAAGCAGTCGGGGTCGACGAAGCGCGGCGCCCGCAGCACGGGGAAGCGCAGCGGGTCGAACAGCTCGGTGCCGAACCCACCGTCGCCGAGCGACAGCGCGCCGACGGTGTCGCCGTGGTACGCGTCGCCGAACGCGAGGAACGTGGTGCGCCCCTCGACGCCGCGGTTGTGCCAGTACTGGTACGCGAGCTTCAACGCCTGCTCCACCGCCGCCGCGCCGTCGGACGCGTAGAGGAAGTGGGGGTCGTCGACCGGCACGAGCGGGGCCAACGCCTCCGACAACTCGATCACGACCTGGTTGCCGTTGCCGAGCATGGTGGAGTGCGCACCGCGCTCGAGCTGCGCGCGCACTGCGTCGTCGAGCTCGGGGACGTGGTGGCCGAGGGTGTTGACCCACAGCGACGAGATGGCGTCGAGGTAGCGGTTGCCGTCGACGTCGATCAGCTCGTGGCCCTCACCGCGGGCGACGACGATCGGCGCGTTCTCGGCGTAGGCCGACATCTGCGTGAAGCCGTGCCACACCACCGCGGCGTCGCGCGCCACCCAGTCGTCGTGTTCGCCCATGGGGTCAGTCGACGACGTGCTCGGCCCCGAGGTCGCGCAGGGCGGCGCGGATCGCGGTGGCGGCGGCGTCGAGCGAACCCGCGGGCGGGCTGGGGTCCGCGTGCGCGAACGAGAGCTCGGCCACGGAGTCGAAGGGCACCACGTGCAGGTGGGTGTGGGGCACCTCGTCGCCGGCGATCATCACGCCGATGCGGCGCGGGGAGAGCGCGGCCTGCTGGGCCCGCCCGATGGTCTGCGCCACCGTGAAGAGGTGCGCGGCCAGCGCGGGCTCGAGGTCGATCCAGTGGTCGACCTCGGCCACCGGCACCACCAACGTGTGGCCGGTGTGCATCGGGTTGATGGAGAGGAACCCGACGCACTGCGGGTCGCGCCACACGAACACGCCGGGCAGCTCGCCCTCGATGATGCGCGTGAAGATGGTCGCCATCCGGGAAAGGCTAGCGACCCGCCTCCGCCCCCACCTCCCGAGCTTGCGTCGAAGCCGCGCGGTCGAGAGGGTCAGTGGGGGCCGGCGAGGAGGGAGTCGGCCTGGGCGCCGGCCCGACGGGCCCCGGCGACGATCGACGCGATCGGCGAACAGCGCGGTGGCGACCAGCACGATCGCCCCGCCCGCGGCGAGGGCCCACTGCCGCGCGGCGAACAGGCCCAGCACGGCCGAGAGCACCCCGCACGCCACCGCGAGGCGCACCGTGGTCCGGAACGACCTGGCGAGCAGCCGGCTCGTGGCCACCGGCAACACCATGAGCGCGGCGACGAGCAGCACGCCGACGATGCGCATCGCCGCGACGACCGTCACCGCGGTGAGCACGGCGAGCACCGCGTTGAGCGAGCGGGCGGGAATCCCGGCGACCCGCGCCGAGTCCTCGTCGAGCACCACTGCGAGCAGCGCGCGCCCGACGAACGCCATCGTGATCGACGATGCCGAGCGCGAGGCCGACGATGGTCCACACGTCTTCCGCGGTCGCGGTGAGGATCGACCCGAAGAGGTAGGGCTGCAGGTTCGTGTTGGTGGCGGACCGGCTCGCGAGCACGACACCGGCGGCGATGCCGCCGTAGAACACCAGCGCGAGCGCGAGGTCGCCGGTGGCGTTGCCGCGCGAGCGCAGGAACTCGATCAGCAGCGCGGCCGCCACCGCGACGACGAGCGCGGTCCAGGTGGGCGACGTGCCCATGAGCAGGCTCGCGCCCACACCGGCCACGGCCACGTGGCCGATGCCGTCGCCCATCAGCGACATGCCCTTCTGCACGATGAACACGCCGATCAACGGCGCGGTCGCGCCCACCATCACGCCGGCGACCAGCGCGAGCTGCATGTAGCCGCGGTCGAACGGCCACGGCAGGGGCCAGGGCATTCCGGGGAGCATCAGACCAGCTCCTCGAGCCAGAGGGGGAGGTCCTCCTTGTGCACGCCGAGGCTCACGCCCGTCGCCGCGAGTTCCGCCGGCGTGCCGTCGAACACCACGCGCTTCTTGAGCACGATCACGTGGTCGAGGTCGTCGGCCACCGCGCCGAGCTCGTGGGACACGAGCAGGATCGCGGTGTCGTGCTCGCGCACGAGGTGGACGAGCGAGTCGCGGAACAACCGCTGCGACTCGACGTCGACACCGGCGATGGGTTCGTCGAGCACGAGCAGCTGGGGTTCGGCGACCAGCGCCTTGGCGATGAGCGCGCGCTGCTGCTGACCGCCGGAGAGGTCGGTGAGGCGCTTGCGACGCTGCGGCGTGAGCGCCACCGATTCGATGGCGTGGTCGATCGCCTCGCGGTCGACGTGGTGTTGTCGGCGCCACCAGCCCTGCTTGGGGAGCCGTCCCGCGCTCACCACCTCTTCGACGGTGGCCGGGAGGTCGGGCGCGATGCGCGGCCGCTGGGGGACGTAGCCCACCCGCCAGCGTTCCCGCAGCGCGCCGGGCGCGCAGCCGAAGGTCTCGACGTGCCCGCTGCTCGGCGCCATCAGGCCGAGGAGGATGCGGAGCAGCGTGGACTTCCCCGAGCCGTTGGGTCCCACCAGCGCGGCGAACTCCTTGGCCCGCACGGTGAGGTCGACGCCGTCGAGCACCGGCTCGCGTCCGTACGCGAACGAGATCCCCGCGCGGCCGAGCCGAGCACCGGGCGGCCCGGGCTCGAGTTGAGCATGATTCTCATTATGGCCGCTCGGCGCGGCGGGCGGTACCGGGGCGGCGAGAATGGCGGTGATGGCCCACGACCACGACCGACGACGGGCACGACCACTCCCACGACGGGCACTCCCACGACGGGCCACGGTCACGGGGGCCACGACCACGGCGACGTGCTGCGCCGGGCCGCCGCCCGCAGCGTGGGGCCCCTGTGGATCGCCCTCGTGCTCACCGTCGTGTTCGTGGTGGTGGAGGCGGTCACCGCGTTCCTGGCCGGGTCGCTCGCCCTGCTCTCCGACAGCGCCCACATGCTCACCGACGGTCTGGCCATCGCGCTGGCGCTCGGCGCGATCATCGTCGCCAACCGCGCGTCGACCGAGGGCCCGCGCACGTTCGGGCTCTACCGCCTCGAGATCCTCGCGACGCTCGCCAACGCCGCGTTGCTCTTCGCGGTCGCGGGCTACGTGCTGGTCGAGGGCGTCCTGCGCCTCGTGCACGGCAACACCGAGGTCGAGGCGGGCGTGATGCTCGTGGTCGCGGTCGCCGGCCTCGTGGTCAACGTCGTGGTGTTCCTGCTCCTGCGCGCCGGGCGCGCGCGACAGCCTCGCGGTGCGCAGCGCGTTCGTCGAGGCCCTCGCCGACATGGTCGGCTCGGTCGGGGTGATCGTGGCCGCGCTGGTGATCGAGATCACCGGGTGGGAAGCCATCGACCCCATCGTGGCCATCGCGATCGGTCTGTGGATCCTTCCGCGTGCATGGGGCCTGGCGGGGAGTGCGCTGCGCGTGTTGCTCCAGGTCGCGCCGCCGCACGTGGAGCTGGAACGCATCCGCGACGACCTCGCGTCGATCCCCGGCGTGGTCGACGTGCACGACCTCCACGTGTGGACGCTCACCTCGGAGATGGAGGTCGCCAGCGCGCACGTGATGGTCACCCAGGGCACCGACGCGCACTCCGTGCTCGACCAGGCTCGCGTGCTGCTGCTGGAGCACGACATCGCGCACGCGACCATCCAGGTGGAGCCCGACGACCACGCGGGCTGCGCCGAGGTCGACTGGTAGGCGGGTTCAGCCGTCCGGCGCGGCCGGCGTCGCGGCGCCGCGGCGGCGCGCCGGCGTCGTTCCGTGCTTCGCCGGGACGAGACGCCACGCGGCGCCGATCGCGGTGCCCAGTCCCACACCGAGGGTGATGGTCACCAACATGCGGGCGACGCCGTCGTCGAACGTGGAGGGGATCTGCGACTTCGCCAGCGACGTCACGTCGGCGAGGCCGCCGGCGATGAACAGGAACATGCTCGCGAGCAGGACCAACGGGGTCGCCGAGTCGGCGCCCTTCCGCCGCATCCACCCCAGCGCGAGCAGCGCCAGCACGATGCCCGCCGACCGAGTAGAGGCTGGCGAACGACTTGGTGCCGAACGAGTCGGTGGACGCGCCGTACAAGCCCGATCACGTGGAGCACCTCGCACACCACGAGCACGACCGAGCGCGATCGCGAACACCCGCGCCCACACCCGGGTGCGCGTCGCCCACACCACCGCGACCGCCAGCACGACCGCGATCCCCACGAACGGCCACGGCGACGGCGGTGGTACCCAGACGATGCGACCCGCGCGACGACGTCCTGACCGTTCCAGCGCATCTTCACCGTGTACTTGTCGATGACGTGACGGTGATCGCGGTCGCGCTGCACGACGGGTGGTTCACTCGTGCCCATGTAGTGCGCGTTGTGGTCGTGCCAACGGACGGTGTCGCCGCGGCCGAGCTTCTCCCACTTCGGGGGCGCGGTCGGGTCGGCCGACTTCGGCGGCGCCGGCGCGTTGGCGAGGTTCAACGACCGGTTGATGTACGTCGCGGGCGAGCGCACGTTGCTGGAACACGCCGCGTGGACCGACGCGCAGGTAGGGCTCGTCGTCGTAGCCGAGCACCACGACGTCGTGCGCGGTGGTGTTCGTGAGCTGCAGGCGGGTGCCGAGGTCGACGACCGTCAGCGGTGATGCCCGGCGACGTCGGGGTGCAACGAGTCGATGGTGGAGAGGTAGTTGGTGGGCTGGATGCCGCCGACGCCGTGCGCGGACGCGGGCGCGGCCGTCGCGACCAGCAGCCGCGCCGACCAGCAACGCCAGCAGCAGGACGCGTCGCGCCGCCGTCACCCGGTCTCCGCCTCCCGCAGCGCGGTGGCGAGCTGTTCGCGTGCGCGGGCGACGCGCGAACGGATGGTGCCCACCGGCACGTCGCAGATGGTGGCGGCCTCCTCGTAGGAACAGCCCAGCACCTGGGTGAGCACGAACGCGCTGCGGCGTTCCTCGGGGAGTGCGTCGACGAGGTCGCGCACCGCGCTCCCGGCCGCGGGGTCGTCGGCGAGCGCACGCGACGGCGTGGAGCGGTCGCGCATCGACGCGAGCCCGAGCAGGCGCCGCCGCCGCACCTGGCGCGCGCACGTGGTCGGCGCAGGCCCGCCGGGCGATCGAGAGCAGCCACGTGCGGGCCGACGCGTCGCCGCGGTAGGCGGGGAGGGCGCGCCAGGCCCGGACGAAGGTGTCCTGGGTGACGTCGTCGGCGTCGTCGCGGCCCACGAGGTGGGCGACGAGGCGCCACACGTCGGCCTGCGCCGTGCGGATCGCCCGCAACAGGGCGCTGCGGTCGCCGTCGCGGGCGGCCAGGAACAGCTGCGTGAGCTCGTCCACCGCCGGCGACGTTACCGGGGGAACTTGTCGCAGCTCCCAGCCGACTGTCTCCACATGCAGTGTTCGCAGATCCGTGACGCGGTGTCGGCCCGGCTCGACGGGGAAGCTCCCGGGGTCGACGACGCCACCCTGTACCGGCATCTCGGTGAGTGCGCCGGCTTGCCGGGCCTTCGCCCACGACGCCGAGGACCTCCATCGGGCGGTGCGCCTCGAACCGGCGCCGCCGATCCCCGACCTCGCGCCCTCGATCCTCCTGGCGATCGGCGACGACACCCGGGCCGGCGCGGCCGGCGCGGCGCGCGACCGGGGCGAGCTGGTGACGCTCCTGCGCTGGCTGCTCGTGGCGCTCGCGGTGGTCCAGATCGCGGTCGCGGTCCCCGCGCTGCTCGGCAGCGACGCCGGCCTGCCCGTGCACACCGCCCGCCACCTCGGCAGCTTCGACGTGGCCATCGCCGTCGGGTTCCTCTTCGCGGCGTGGAAGCCGAGCCGGATCGCCGGGATGCTGCCCGTGCTCGGCGCGCTCGCGGTGTGCCTGGTGATCTCGGCGCTGCTCGACGTGGCGGCGGGGCAACACCGCGGCCCTGAGCGAGAGCCATCACATCACCGACTTCGCCGGGCTGCTCGTGATGTGGCTGATCGGGCGGGAGACCCACCACGCCGTAGCGTTGGCGTGATGATCCGCCGTCTGGTCGCGCGCGCGCTGGCTGCGCTCGTGGCTGCGCTGGTCGGCTGCGCTGGTCGCGCTGGGGGCGCTCCCGCGTCGGCCCACGCGTCGCTGCTCGGCTCCGAGCCCACGCCCGGCGGCGTGTACAGCTCGTCGCCGTCGGCGGTCACGCTGCGCTTCAGCGAGCCGGTCGAGGTCGCGCTCGGCGGCGTGCGCGTGTTCGCGGCGAGCACCGAGACCCGCGTCGAGACCGGCGCACCCGACCATCCCGACGGCAACGGGTCGTACGTCACCGTCGACCTGCCGAAACTCGACGACGGCACCTTCGTGGTCACGTGGCGGGTGATCTCGGCCGACTCCCACCCGATCGAGGGCGCGTTCACCTTCCAGGTGGGACCGACCGCGTCGGTGCGCAACGCGCAGGGCCTGGCGACCTCGTTGCTCGAGCACGACCAGGGCAGTCGCGCGGTCGGCGTGGTGTACGGCATCCAGCGCGGCGTGCTCGTGGGCGTCGCTCGCGTTGCTGATCGGCGGGCTCGCCTTCGTCGTGTTCGTGTGGCCGAAGGGCCGCGGCAGCCGCCGCGCGGCCTGGCTGGTGCTGGGCGGCTGGATCGGCGCGCTGGTCGCGACCGTCGCGGGCATCGCGCTGGAGGGCGCGTACGGCGCGGCGCTGCCGCTCGGCAAGGTGTTCGACCCCAACGTGTTCGGCGACGTCATCGACACGCGCTACGGCCACGTCGCGTTGGCGCGGCTCGTGGTGCTCGCGTGTGCGTTGCCGCTGCTCTGGTTCGTCTTCGGTCGCGCGTCCAGCTCGACCCGTCCGCTGCCCGGCTGGTGGCTGATCCCCGCCGCGCTGGTCGCGGTGGGGCTCGCGCTCACCCCGGGCCTCGCCGGTCACCCCGCCTCCGGGATCCAGACCGGTCTGGCCATCCCGATGGACGCGCTCCACGTGCTCGCCATGGCCCTGTGGCTCGGCGGTCTGGTGGTGCTGGTGGCGGCGCTGCTGCCCCGGCGCGACACCGACGAGTTGCGCGTCGTGCTGCCCCGCTGGTCGAAGCTGGCGTTCGGGTGTGTGGTCACGCTCGTCGTCACCGGCACCTACCAGGCGTGGCGCGAGGTCGGCAGCCTCGGCGCGCTGCGCGACACCGACGCCGGCCGGCTGCTGCTCGTGAAGCTCTTGTTCTTCCTCGGGCTGCTCGTGGTCGCCGCGATCGCGCGCGACGTCGTGAACCGCAACTACCGCGACCGTGACGACGACGCCGACGCAGCCGCGGCCGACGAGGAGTCCTGCCGAGGAGGAGTGGAGCGAGGAGGAGATCGAGGCCGCCGAGCAGCGCCGTCTGCGCCGCAGCGTCTTCGTGGAGGTGCTGCTCATGGTGATCATCCTGGGCGTCACCGCGGCCCTGGTGAACGCAGCGCCCGGGCGCACCGCGTCGAACCAACCCGTCTTCATGACGCTCAAAGCGGACGAGCTGTGGTTCGATGTGACGATCGCTCCCGGGAGCGCAGGGCGCAACGACGTCCACGTCACCGCGCTGCCCACCGGGGGCGGGCTCACCCAGGTGAAGGAGATCCAGGTGCAGCTCACGCAGCCCGGCCGGGATCTCCCGCCGTTCGAGGTGCCCATGCAGAAGCTCGGCACCAACCACTACTACGCACCGCTCTTCGACATCCCCTACCCGGGCGCCTGGCAGATGACGATCCGCGCGCGGGTCAGCGACACCGACGAGGTCGTCGCGACCGGGAGGTTCACACTGCGGTGATGCCGTCGATCGATGTCGCCACCAACTTCTATCTGGTGCTCACGCTCGTCGCCGACGCGGTGGTGGCCGTCGCCCTGCTGCTCGCGTTGGGCGCGCTGGTGTCGAAGTCGTTCCGGTCGACGGTGGCGGGCATCGCCGCCGCGGTCGCACCGCAGGCGACGGTGCTCGCGTGGCTGGTGGCGCTGGTCACCACCACCGGCAGCCTCTACTACTCGGAGCACGCGGGCTTCATCCCGTGCCAGCTCTGCTGGTACCAGCGCATCCTCATGTACCCGCTGGTGATCATCCTGCTGGTGGCATGGCTGCGGAAGGACCGCAAGGTCTGGATGACGGTGGTGCCCTTCGTGGTGATCGGCACCGGGGTGTCGCTCTACCACTGGCTGGTGGAGCGGGTGCCCGTCCTTCGCCGAGAGCAGCTCGTGCTCGCTGGAGGCGCCGTGCACCGCGCCGTGGTTCGAGAAGCTGGGGTTCGTCACCCTCGCCTGGATGGCGATGAGCGGATTCCTGCTGATCGGAACCCTGATGGTGTGCCAGATCGTTGGGAACAGGACGGTTGTCGACGACGCGGAGTCCGAGCCCCCCGCCGGACCCGCCGACGACCCTGAGACGGAGACAGCTCGACACATGAGCAACAAGCACAGCCGGGCGGCCCAGGCGGCCCGCCACCGACGGAACATGTGGTTGATCTGGGGCGGCGTCGCGGTGGTCGCGATCGTCGCCGTCGTGATCGCGGTCGTCGCCTCCGAGCGGCGGGAGCGACAGCAGCTCAGCGACGAAGGGCGGCAAGGAGACCGCGCCGGTCACGGTGTCGGGCACCAAGCTCGCGTCGTTCACCTCGGGCGCCACGACCGACGGAGCGGTGGGATCGACGATCCCCACGCTGACCGGCTCGACGCTCGACGGCACACCGATCGAGATCACGCCGAACGGCAAGCCGCAGATGCTGGTGTTCGTGGCCCACTGGTGCCCGCACTGCCAGGCCGAGGTGCCGCGGATGGTCACGCTCGCGAACGACGGCGTGTTCGACGGCGTCGACGTGACCGCGATCGCCACGGGCACCAACTCCGGGTACCCGAACTACCCGCCGTCGACGTGGCTGAAGAACGAGGACTGGCCGTTCCCCGTGATGGCCGACTCGACGACGTTCGACTGCCGCGAAGGCCTTCGGCCTGTCGTCGTACCCCTACTTCGTGTTCGTCGACGCCGACGGCAAGGTGGTCGGGCGCACGAGCGGGGAGATCGCGCCCGCCGATCTCACGAAGATGGTCGAGGCGCTGAAGGCCGGCGAGCCGATCCCGGGCGTGGCTCAGGGCGCGTCGTCGTCGGCGAAGTAGACGCGCGTCAGGGTCTCAGCTGCAGTCGCGGCAGAGACCGACGAGGTCGATGCGGTGGTGCTGCGTGGTGAAGCCCGTGGTGCGGGTGATCTCCGCGGCCGCCGCGGCCACCGAGCGTTCGAGCCCCGCCGACGCGGGCACGTCGTCGACGCGCCCGCACGACGAGCAGATCAGATGGTGGTGGTGGCCGGCGAGGTCCTCGGTGAGCTCCCAGCGCGCGAACTCGTCGGTGCCGACCACCCGGTGCACGATGCCCGCGTCCTCGAGCACGACGAGGTTGCGGTAGGCGGAGCTCTGCGCGAGCTCGGGGTGCAACTCGAGGATGGCGGGGATGGTGAGCGGCCCGGGAGCCTCGGCGAGCGCGGCGAGGAGCGTGGACCGGTTGGCGGTGAGGCGCTGGCCGACGTCGCGGAGACGGGCCGACGCGGTGTCGATCACGTCGCCCCGCACGTGGACCGACGCGGTCTCGAGGACGTCGCCCATGACCCCGATGCTACCGGTCGGCGCTACCGTCCTCCCGTGGACGCGACCGCACGGTTCACCGAATTGGTGCAGCGACCCGACGGTGAGATCCCCCTCGACGAGGCCGCGCTGCTGATCGCCGCGCACGCGCGGCCCGGCCTGGACGTGGATGCGCACCTGGCCCGGCTCGACGACCTCGCCGCGGGCGCGCCCGCGGGGCCGGCCCCCGAGGTCGCCGCCGAGCTCGCCCGCCACCTCTTCGTCGACCTGGGCTTCGCGGGGAACCGCGACGACTACGCCGACCCGGCCAACTCCTATCTCGACCGGGTCCTCGAACGGCGCCTGGGTATCCCGATCACGTTGAGCGTGCTCATGATCGAGGTCGGTCGCCGCAACTCCGTGTCGCTCGAGCCCGTCGGCATGCCCGGGCACTTCCTCGTGGGCGGCGCCCCCGGCGAGTGGTTCGACCCGTTCAACGCGGGAGTGCGTCTCGACCTCGCCGGGTGCGCGCGCCGGTTCGCGGAGACGCAGGGCGCGGCGCGCCTGTTGCCCGAACATCTCGCACCGACCCCTCGCCGCCGCGTGCTCGAACGGATGCTCGGCAACCTGCAGCAGCGGTTCGTCCCCGAGCGCTCGCCCGACGCGGTGTGGGTCACGCGGCTGCGCCTCGCGTTGCCCGACCTCGCGCCCGCCACCCGCGGTCAACAGGCCGCGCGTGCTCGGCGAGCTCGGCCAGTTCACGGAGGCCGCCGCACAGCTCGACGCGGTGGCGGCCGAGGTGCCCGGCGAGGGCAGCCGACTCGCGGCGGCGGCCGCGACGCGCCTGCGCTCCCGGGCGAATTAGCTCAGGGCACTGCGGGCGCGGGCGCCCGTCGGTTCGGTAGCGTGAGGCCGTGCCCGGGAAGACGATGCCGATGTTCCCGCTCGGCACCGTGCTGTTCCCCCACTCGGTGTTGCGCCTCCGCGTCTTCGAGGACCGGTACCGCGCGATGGTCGAGACCTGCCTGCAGGGTGACGGCCGCTTCGGCGTGGTGCTCATCGAACGCGGCCACGAGGTCGGCGGTGGCGACACGCGTGTCGCGGTCGGCACCGTCGCCCGCATCGTGGAGGCGGCCCGCGCCCCCGATGGTCGGTTCCTGCTCGCGACCGTCGGCGCGGAACGTCTCCGGGTTCGGCGCTGGCTCGACGACGACCCGTACCCGCGTGCCGAGGTCGACGTGGTCTCGGAGCCGAAGCTGCGCGACCGCGACGCAGCGGTGGAGACGGTCGCCGGGGTGCAACGTCTGCTCACGCGGGTGCTGGCCCTGAGCGCGGAGCTCGGCGACCGCGCCACGCCGGTCGACGCCGCCACCCTCGACGCCGATCCGGTCCGCGCGTCCTACGAGGCCGCCGCCATGGCCCCCCTCGGACCGTTCGACCAACAGCAGCTGCTCGAGCTCGACGATCCCCTCGAACGCCTCACCGCCCTCGACGCGCTCCTCACCGACGCGGCCGAGCTGCTCGAACTGCGACTCGCGGCGGGTTGACCCGGTACATTGCCGGGCGTGACCGCATCGATCGATCCCGAACAGGCACGCGAGCGCATCGTCGCCGAGCAGGACCGCGTGGAAGGCCTCGTCGCCGGCCTCCGTGAGGAGCTGGGCACCTCGGAGAACGAGGACGTGTCGGAGCTCTCCGACTACGACCAGCACCCCGCCGACATGGGGACCGAGACCTTCGAGCGCGAGAAGGACCTCTCGATCCTCGAACAGCTCGAAGCCGAGCTGTCGGAGCTGCAGGCCGCGCTCGAGCGCATCGACAACGGCACGTACGGGATCGACGAGATCTCCGGCGAGCCGATCGACCCTGCCCGCCTCGAGGCGCTGCCCGCGGCGCGCACCAACGTCGAGAACGCCGACTGAGGGTCAGCCCGCTGCGCACCCGGCTGCGGCTCTTCGCCCAGGCCCGCGAGGCCGCCGGCACCGCGGCCGACGAATTCTCCGGCGCGTCGACCCTCGGCGACCTGCTCGAGCTCGCCGTCGCGCGCTACGGCGACGGCTTCGCCGAGGTGCTCGGCCGGTTCGCGCGTGTGGGTGAACGGCGACGAACCCGCCGAGGGCCCGGCCACGCCGCTCCACGACGACGACGAGGTCGCCGTCCTCCCGCCCGTCAGCGGCGGCTGATCAGCGCTCGGGAGCGAGGGCGACCAGGGCCGCGACCGCCTTGTACGCGGCTTCGGCGGGGCCGAGCTCGTCGGGCCGCAGCAGGTTGGCCATGATCCGCAGGACCCACTCCATGAGGGTGCGCGAGTGCATCCCGACCCGGGTGAGCTCCCGCATCACCGCGGGGTTCCCGATCGCCTTCACGAACGCCCGCGCCACCTTCCAGTAGAGGCCGTAGATCTCGGCGAGCTGCTCGGGGTAGCGGGTGAGCGCGAGGCCGTCGCCGGTGCGCAGCGCCTCGCTCACCGCGTCGGCGGCCAGGCGCCCGGTCTCGTAGGCGAGTGAGATGCCCTCGCCGTTGAACGGGTTCACCGAACCGGCGGCGTCGCCGACGCTGAGCCAGGTGGGCCCGATGTTGGGCATCACCGACCCGCCGGTCGGCAGCTTGCCGCCGGTGGGGGCGCCGCACGAGGTGTCGGGGGAGATGCCCCAGCGGGCGGGGGCGGTGTCGCAGAACGCCTCCATGAGCCGGCTGGTGTTGATGTCCTTCCAGCCCGAGAAGGTGGAGAGCAGGCCCACGCCCACGTTCACGGTGCCGTCGCCGACCGGGAAGATCCAGCCGTACCCGGGCAGGTGGTTGCCCTCGCGGTCGCGGATGTCCAAGTGGCTCTCGATCCACGGCTCGTCGTGGAGCGGGCTGCGGAAATAGCCCCGCACGGCCATGCCGAGCGGATAGCTGCGGTCGCGGCTCGTGCCGAGCGCCCGGCCGAAGCGGGAATTGGCGCCGTCGGCCACCACGACGTAGCGGGCCCGTACCGGCTGGGGCGTGCCCTCCCGCCGGACCACGGCGCCGTGGACCAGCCCGTCCTCCCGCAGCGGCTCGATCGCCTCGCTGGCGGTCCAGAGGGTGGCGCCGGCCTTCACCGCCTGGCCCGCGACCATCTCGTCGAGGTCGCGCCGGCGCATGACGTAGCCGTAGCTCGGGAAGTCGGGGTGCTCGGGCCAGGGCATCTCGAGGGTGACGCCGTGGGCGATGGCCCGCAGACCGTCGTAGCGGAGGCACTGCGACAGTGGGTCGGCGAGCCCCATGTCGTGGAGCTGGCGCACCGCCCGGGGGGTGAGGCCGTCGCCGCAGGTCTTCTCCCGGGGGAAGCGCTTCTTCTCGACCACGAGGACCCGGTGGCCGGCCTCCGCGAGCCAGTAGCCGCACGCCGCGCCCGACGGGCCGCCACCGACGACGAGGACGTCGTATTCGCTCATCTCTTCACCTGCCGCGTCACCTGCCCGGGATTGTGCGCTTGTGATCGTTCGCGTCGCCGTCGCGGGGGTGGGCACGGCCACCATCGTCGCGCGCCGGGCGACGCGAAAACCCACCGGCTCCGCGTCCCACGATGGGCAGAAGCCTCGGATAGCGTGATAGGAAACCGCGGAAGTTCCACACGTTCCACGAGTCCCTCACTGCACGCCGGAGGAGCAGGGGCCAGATGCCCAACCTGATCCCGGACTGGTTGCCATGGATGCGGCCTGCAGGCCGACTCATCTGGTCAGTCGCGCTGTTCGTGATCGGCCTGATCGTCGTGCTCGTGCTGATGCGGCGCGCCAAGCCCGATCGCCCCTCGACCTGGTCGGAGTGCATGGCGGGCGCGGTCGGCGTGTTCGCGCTGATGGCACTGGGCTACGGGGTGATCCCGCACGAGTGGATCACCTTCTCCGACAAGTACCTGCAGTGGGACACGACCAAGTTCCTGTTCCGCAGCCATCAGGACGTGTTCGGTCTCGGCATCGTCAACTGGCCGTTCAACTTCGACATGCACAACATCCGCGACATCATCGTGACGCTGATCTACGGGATCGTCCTGGTCCTCAACGTCATGCTCTTCGTCGCGTGGCAGAAGCGGGGCGCGGCGGCCGACGCGCCCGCCGAGGAGTCCACCAAGAAGTCGCGCTTCGGACGCCCGCTGCGCCGCCGTGCCGCGCAGCCCGCGACCGCCGGAAGCGAAGCCTGATGGCCCGCACCGACGCGAACCCGCCGATGCCGGACTTCGCGTCCGACTACGTGTTGCAGGAGGTCGACCCGGCCTACCTGACCGCGTCGGTGAAGCCCAAGCAGTTCCTCCACATCGACCAGGCCGAGTGCATCATGTGCGAGGGCTGCGTCGACATCTGTCCGTGGAAGTGCATCCACATGCTGTCGGTGGACGTCATCGACGGCGCGGTGAACACCGAGCAGCCCGGCGAGGACCCCCGTGACCACGTCGCGTTCATCGTCGACGAGGACGTCTGCACCCGCTGCGCGCTGTGCGTCGACCGCTGCCCCACGGGCGTGATCGTGCTCGGCAAGCTCAACCCCGACATCGCCGACGGCGATCCCCACACCCGCACGCCGCGGCACGGCTACGCCTACGGCGTGCGGTTCTGAGATCCAGGTTCCGAGGGAGCAAGTACGTGGCCAACGGCAACGACAAGAGCGGAGGGGGCGTCAAGGTCGCCGACGCGATGGACAAGGTCGACGAGAAGGTCCGCGGTTCGCAGGCCTGGAACGCGATCTTCCGTCCGGGCTCGGTGTTCCGGCGCGGCTACACCGACAGCCCCCGGAACCGCTCCTACGTGATCATGAACAACGTGCTGTACCACCTTCACCCGGTGAAGGTGAAGCGGCACGCGGTGAAGGTGTCGTACACCCTGTGCCTGGGTGGACTCTCCTTCTTCCTGTTCATCCTGCTCACCGTCACCGGCATCTTCCTGATGTTCTTCTACCGGCCGACGGCCGCGGCCGCGTGGTCCTCGGTGGGCACGCTGGAGACGGCGGTCACCTTCGGTTCGCTGGTGCGCAACATGCATCGATGGGCGGCGCACCTCATGGTGCTCACCGTCTTCCTGCACATGGCGCGCGTCTTCTACCACGGGGCCTACAAGGCGCCGCGCGAGTTCAACTGGGTGATCGGTGTGGTGCTGCTCACGCTGACCCTGCTGCTCTCGTTCACCGGCTACCTGCTCCCCTGGGACCAGCTGGCCCTCTGGGCGGTCACGGTGGGCACCAACATGATGGGCTACACACCCGTCTTCGGATCCCAGGTGAAATACGTGTTGCTCGGATCCAAGGAGATCGGCAACGACACGTTGTTGCGCTGGTACGTGCTGCACGTGTTGCTGTTGCCATTCGTGATCGTGATCTTCATGGCTGTGCACTTCTGGCGCGTCCGCAAGGACGGCGGCATCTCCGGACCGCTGTAGATCGGGAGCTGAGAACGTGACGGAGATCCCCGAACACCTGCTGCAACGGAGCAAGGAGCGCCGCAAGGCGCTCGGCCTGCCCGTGGACGGTGACGACGGCGGCGAGGCCGGCTCGGAACCGGCCGCGGCCGCCGCCGAAGCCGCCCCGGTCGAAGGCGCGCCCGCCGAGGCCCCCGCGGCCGCGGAGTCGGCCGCGCCCGCCGAGGACGTCACCACCGAGAGCGGCACCAAGATCCCGGCCCATCTGCTGGAGCGGGCCAAGCGCCGCAAGGCCGCCGCCGCAGGTGGTGGCGCCGGCGCGGCCGCAGGAGGCGGTGCCGCGGCCGCGGCCACCGCCACGCTGCCCGCGCCCACCGACACCGGTCCGGGCGGTCACACGCAGCGACTGCTGACCGTCGTGAAGTCGGGCTCGATCCAGCAGACCCGCGGCGAGGCACAGGACAAGGTCCACACGTGGCCGCACCTCCTGGTGGTGGAGTTCACCGCCATCCTCGCGGTCCTCGCGGGTCTCGTGATCTTCTCGGCGCTGGTTCGCGCCCCGCTGCTCAGCCTCGCCGACTTCAACAAGACGCCGAACCCGTCGAAGGCGCCCTGGTACTTCCTCGGCCTGCAGGAACTGCTCACGATGTTCAACCCGCAGATCGCGGGTGTGCTCCTGCCGGGGATCGCGCTCGTCCTGCTGGGCTTGTCGCCCTTCGTCGACAAGAACCCGTCGAACAAGCCCGAGGACCGCAAGTTCGCCATCTCGATCTTCACCCTCTTCATGCTGATGTGGGCAGTCCTCGTCATCATCGGTTCGTTCTTCCGGGGTCCGGGCTTCAACCTGGTCATGCCCTGGAAGGACGGCATCTACTTCGAGTTGTAGGAGCAGTTTCCCGTGCTCATCGCTGTTGCCATCGTCGCGATCATCGTGCTGGCAGTCGTCGGATTGCTGGTCTCGGCGCGCAAGCGTTCCGCCACCGGCACGCTGAGTCGCGAGACCCGCCAGCGGGACGAG
Organism: uncultured Actinomycetes bacterium; assembly: GCA_963782705.1. Lineage (GTDB taxonomy): Bacteria > Actinomycetota > Acidimicrobiia > IMCC26256 > DASPTH01 > CAVRGQ01. The sequence goes on from CAWAKX010000007.1 coordinate 23,617, forward strand.
GCCGCGGGCGCGTCCGCTGCCGCGCCGCCGAGCCCGGCACCGAGGTGGAGACCACCGAGGGCCGGGAGCGGGCCGACGAGGCCCGTCAGGCCATCGAGTCGGGTGCCTCCGCCGTGCCCGAGCCCGTGAGCGCCTCCACCCCCGCGGTGTACGAGCCGGTCGACCTCGACGAGCTCGGGGTCACCCGTCGGCAGTTCTTCAACCGCTCGATCCTCGCCGGCACCGGGCTCGGCCTCGGCGCCTTCGGTGTCGCCTCGTTGGCCTTCCTGTGGCCGTCGGGGGCCGCCGGTTTCGGTGGCAAGATCGCGGTGGGCTCCGAGGCCGACGTGAAGACGGCGTTCGACAACAAGCAGCCGTACTACAACGCGGTGGCGAAGACCTACATCGTGCCCTACCCGAAGGACGTCCATCCCCAAGGCGAAGAAGGTGCCGGCGTACACGCCGCTGATCCTCGCGGGGATGGAGGCCGGGTACGTGGCGCTGTACCAGAAGTGCGTCCACCTGGGTTGCCGCGTGCCGTGGTGCCAGAGCTCGCAGTGGTTCGAGTGCCCGTGCCACGGCTCGAAGTACAACCGGGTCGGGGAGAAGCAGGCCGGTCCCGCGCCCCGCGGTCTCGACCGCTTCGCGCTCGAGGTGTCGGGCGGCAGCATCGTCGTCGACACCGGCAACCTGGTCCTCGGTCCGCCGATCGGCACCGACACCACCAACCAGAGTCCCGAAGGAGCGCTCTGTGTCTGATCGTCACCGCACGTTGGTGTCGAACTCCTCCGGAGCTCCGCAACGATGAACACCCATACCGTTCTGATCGTCATCAACGTCACCGCGGTCGCGGCGGTCATCGGCTTCCTCTTCTACCGGGTGCTCAGCTCGAAGCGGAACCCGGTGGAGACCACGCCCGAGAACCTCGATCCGTTCTTCGACGACGAGGTGCTCGAGGGCGCGCACCTGGAGCGCGCGCTCGGCGTCGCGCTGATCGCGCTGATCGTCGTGATCGTCGGCCTCCTCGCGTACTTCATCTGGGAGCCGTTCCGCGAGAGCCGCCGCGGCCAGCGGCTTCAAGGACCGCTCGATCGAGCGCGGCGCGATCCTCTTCGCGAACAACCAGTCGAAGAGCTACGACTCCACCAAGTCCCTGCTCTGCGCGAACTGCCACGGTGTCGACGGCGGCGGTGGCGTGGCGCCGCTTCACGGTGAAGAGCGAAGACCCGCGCTGCGACCCGAACCAGACGGTCGACCAGGACCTCGCCGACAAGCAGCCGTACTGCCTGCCGAAGCAGGTGTCGTGGGCCGCGCCCAACCTGCAGCTCGCCTCGCTGCGGTACTCGCGCCAGCAGCTCACGAACATCATCACGTACGGCCGACCGGGGACACCCATGCCCGCGTGGGGTGTCGCGTCCGGGAAGGGCGCGCTGCAGAAGCAGAGCATCCAGGACCTCGTGAACTACGTCGAGAGCCTGGGGACCACCACCGACAAGGCGCAGACCGCGGCCGCCGCCGAAGCGCGCAACTGCGACAAGGAAGGCGCGCCGATCCGCGGCGCCTGCGTCGGCAAGGCCCAGCTCGACGACCCGAAGGTGCAGGCCGCGGCGGCCAAGTGGGTGGTCGACGCCCAGGCCGAGCTCGACGCGGCGAAGGCCGAGCGGGCCACGCAGACCACGGCCGACGGCATCGCCACCTACGACAAGCTCGTGGCGCAGAAGACCGAGACGCTCCAGGTTGCCCAGTCGTGGCGTGACGCCACCCAGAACGCGACCGACGGACAGATCCAGTTCATGAACAACTGCGCCCGCTGCCACACCCGCGGCTGGTCGTACTTCGACCCGACGCAGCCCCAGGCGAACCCGCCGATGGGCATCATGGGCGGCGGCGCCTACGGGCCCAACCTCACCAACGGTGACGTGAACAACCAGTTCCCGCCGCCCAACGGCGAGGCCGAGCTGTTCGCGTGGATCAGCGAGGGCGTGCCCGCCAACGAGGCGTACGGCATCCGCGGCATCTCGTCCGGCCGCATGCCGCACTTCGGTGCCGTGCTGACCAAGACCCAGATCGAAGCGATCATGGCCTACGAGCGGTCGTTGTAGGAGCGATGAACCAGTGCCTCTGACCCTCGCAAGCGAGCTCGTCAACCCGAACATCTGGTACCCCACGATCCTCGGCGTCCTCGTCGTGGTCGCGGCGGTGGCGTTGTTCGTGGGATCCGTCTACCTGCTGCTCGGCACCAACCTCGGCGCCCGGCTCGGCTTCCTGGTGGTCTTCACCGGGCTCGCCGGCTTCATGATGATCCTCACCTTGCTCTGGACCACCAGCGCTACGCCGCTCACCGTGCTCAAGGGCCGGGTGCCACAGTGGAAGGTCGTCGAGGTGGTGCCCGACATCGCCAAGGCGAAGACCGAAGCGGTCCGCACCGCCGCGACACCGGCGAACAAGGCGCCCGACACCGACGCGTCGAACATCAAGAGCGCGGTCGACGCCGCGCTCATCAACAAGGTGTCGACGCCGACGCTCGAGGTCTCCGCCAACGACAACCGCTTCGCCCAGTTCCAGCAGGTCACCGACTACATGGTGCTCGAGACCTACGTGATCGGCGGATCGAGCCCGCAGTTCTGGAAGGGTGAGTTCACCCACGCGACGAAGTACGCGGTGGTCGAGTTCTGCAAGACCGCGACGCAGGAGGTCACCTACGGCCTGCCGCCGCTGCCGCCCGAGTGCGCCAGCGGCGCCGACTCCCACAAGGGCTTCGTCGTGCTCGAGTACGACCTCGGCTCGGTGCGCCTGCCGCCGTTCGTGGCCTTCGTGATCTCGGCGTTGGCCTTCGGTCTCGGTCTCCTCTGCCTGCACTGGCGGGAGAAGGACCTGGCGGCGGCGAAGCGGGCGGCCGAGGAGGCCAAGGCCCCCAAGCCCGTGCCCGCCCCCGACGACTCCGAACTCGCGAAGGTCTGAGCCATGCTGCGTCGTACCCGTTCCGTCGTCGCCCTCGCGCTCGTCGCGGTCGCCACGTTGGCGCTGCTCGGCGCCCCCGCCGGCGCGCAGCAGCTCGTCGACGCCGGCAAGGAGGGCGACGGCTCGGGTGGCCTCGCCTTCGTGGTCATGGTCGTGGTGATCTTCGGCATCGGTGGGTCGCTGTTCTTCCTCGACCACGTGCGCCGCAACCGTCTCCCTCAGGACGACGACTGAGCAAGCGTCAGCCCGCGCCGGTCCTGGCCGGCACAACTGACACATGTTCGGGTGAAGCGGGTCAGGTGAGGTCGGCGGCGGCTTCGTGGGCCGCGGCGATGGTGCGGTCGAGCACGTCGTCGTCGTGGGCCAGGCTCACGAACATCGTCTCGTAACCGCTCGGCGCGAGGAACACGCCGCGGTCGAGCATCCCGTGGAAGAACTGCGCGTAGCGCTCGTGGTCGGCGAGCTGGGCCGCGGCGTAGTTCCTCACCGGTGACGCGCTGAAGAACAGGCCGGTGAGCGTGCCCACCTGGGTGACCTGCGCGTCGACGCCGGCGGCGGCGAACGCCGCTCGCAGGCCGTCGGCGAACCGGCCCGCCCGGGCCTCGAGGTCGACGTAGCTCGCGTCGCTCAACTGGCCGAGCACCGCGAGGCCCGCCGCGGTGGCGAGCGGGTTCCCCGACAGCGTGCCGGCCTGGTACACCGGGCCCACCGGGGCCAGGTGGTCCATCACGTCGGCCCGTCCGCCGATCGCCGCGAGCGGCAGGCCGCCACCCACGACCTTGCCGAACATCGACAGGTCGGGGGTGATGCCGTAGCGGCCCTGCGCGCCGGCGAGGCCGAGGCGGAAGCCGGTGATCACCTCGTCGCACACGAGCAGCGCACCGGCGTCGGTGCAGCGTCGCCGCAACCCGTCGAGGAACCCGGGCGCGGGCGGCACCAGGCCCATGTTGGCGGCGACCGGCTCCACCAGCACCGCGGCCAGATCGGCGCCGTGCTCGGCGAACACCGCGTCGAGCGCGGCGTCGTCGTTGTAGGGCGCGATCAGGGTGTCGGCGACGGTCCCCGCGGTGACGCCTGCCGACCCGGGAATGCCGAGGGTGGCCACGCCGCTGCCCGCGGCGACGAGCAACGAGTCGACGTGGCCGTGGTAGCAGCCGGCGAACTTCAGGATCTTGGCCCGGCCGGTGACGCCGCGGGCGAGGCGCACCGCGGTCATGCCGGCCTCGGTCCCCGACGACACCAGGCGCACCTTGTCGACCGACGGCACGCGGGCCACGATCGCCTCCGCGAGCTCCACCTCGCGCTCGGTCGGCGCGCCGAACGACGTGCCGTCGGCCGCGGCCCGGGCGATCGCCTCCACCACCGCCGGGTGGGCGTGGCCGAGGATCGACGCACCCCACGACTGCACGTAGTCGAGGTAGGTGCGGCCGTCGGTGTCGGTGAGCGTCGCGCCACGACCGCTCGCCACGAAGAAGGGCTCGCCGCCCACCGACGCGAACGAACGCACCGGGGAGTCGACCCCACCGGGGATCACGGCGCGGGCGCGATCGAACACGTCGCTCATGCGGGGGTCCTCACAGTGTGGAGATCACGAAAGTTGTTCGGCGACGGCCCGCGCGCAGTACGTGAGCACGAAGTCGGCGCCGGCGCGCTTGATCGAGGTGAGCACCTCGAGCGCGGCGGCGTCGCCGTCGAGCCAGCCGTTGCCCGCGGCCGCCTGCAACATCGCGTACTCGCCGCTCACGTGATAGGCGGCGACGGGCACGTCGAACGCGGCGCGCAGCGCGGCCACGACGTCGAGATAGGAGGTGGCCGGCTTCACCATCACCATGTCGGCGCCCTCGGCGATGTCGAGCGCGGTCTCGTCGAGCGCCTCGCGCGCGTTGGGCGGGTCCATCTGGTACCCGCGGCGGTCGCCGAACTGCGGCGCGCACTCGGCGGCGTCGCGGAACGGTCCGTAGAGCGCCGACGCGTACTTGGCCGCGTAGGCGAGGATCGCGGCGTCGGCGTGCCCGGCGCTGTCGAGCGCGGCGCGGATCGCGCCCACCTGGCCGTCCATCATCCCCGAGGGGGCGATCACGTCGGCGCCCGCGTCGGCCTGCGCGACCGCGATCGACGCGTAGCGCTCGAGCGTGGCGTCGTTGTCGACCTCGCCCGACGCGGTGAGCAGCCCGCAGTGGCCGTGGTCGGTGAACTCGTCGAGGCAGTCGTCGGCCATGAGCACCAGCGAGTCGCCGATCTCGTCGCGCAGGTTGCGCAGGGCCACCTGCACCACGCCGTCGGGGGCGTCGGCGCCGGAGCCGTGGGCGTCCTTGGTGGCGGGGATGCCGAAGAGGATCACCGCGGGCACGCCGAGGTCGGCCAGCGCCCGCACCTCCTTGCGCACGCTCTCCTGCGTGTGCTGCACGACCCCCGGCATCGAGACGATGGGCTCGGGCGCGTCGATCCCCTCCTTCACGAAGAGGGGGGCGACGAGGTCGTCGACGGAGAGGCGGGCCTCGGCCACGAGCCGGCGCATCGCCGGTGTGCGCCGCATCCGGCGCATCCGACGCGCGGGGAAGGTCATGCGGACCAGAGTACCCGGGTGACCGTCCCGGCCCGATGGCCGGGACACGCGGCTTCACGAGCGCCGGAGGCGCTCCAGGAGGACGGCGACGAGGCCGTCGATGGTGTGCTCGTCGGCTTCGGCGTCGACCCGCACGCCGCGCTCGACCGCGGTGGCCGAGGTGACCGGACCGATCGAGAACGCCAACGGTTGGGGGTCGGGGACCCCGCCGAGGAGGTCGACCAGGTTGGTGACCGTCGACGACGACGTGAACGTGAGCGCGTCGACCTCACCGCGTCGCACCCGCTCGACCGCCGCCGCGTCGGGCGTGGCGCGCACGGTGCGGTACACGGGGAGCACGTCGACGGCGAAGCCGCGCGCGCCGAGCCCCTCGGGCAGCACGTCGCGTGCCTGCTCGGCGCGGGCGAGGAGCACGCGTGCGCCCGGACGCCGTGGGCGCGGGGAAGGCGTCGAGCAGCGACTCGGCGACGAAGCGCTCGGGCACGAGGTCGACGGTGATGCCGTGGGTGGCGAGCGCCCGCGCGGTGCCGGGGCCGATCGCCGCGACGCGCAGACCCGCCGAGCGCCCGCGTGTCGCGGCCGCTCGGTGCGAGGCCTTGCGCGAAGAATGCCTGCACACCGTTGGGCGACGTGAACACCAGCCACTCGTAGGCGTCGAGGTCGGGGACCGAGAAGTCGACGGACTCGAACGCGATCGACGGCAGTTCGAGCACTTCGGCGCCGAGCTCCTCGAGCCGGGCCCGCAGCGCGCTCGCCTGCTCCCGTGCCCGCGTGACCACCACCGACTTCCCGAAGAGCGGTCGCGACTCGAACCACGCGAGGTCGAGCGCGGCGACCTCGCCGATCACGATCGCGCTCGGTGCCTTGATCCCCGCGTCGGCGACCTCGCCGAGCGTGGTGCGCACCGTGCGCTGGTTCGGGCGGGTGCCGTTGCGGACCGCGGCCACCGGCGTGGTCGCGGCCCGACCCCCGTCGACCAGGCGCCGGGCGATGTCGGCCACCCGGCCCGCGCCCATGAGCACCACCAGCGTGCCCCCGGTGCGGGCCAGCGCCTCCCAGTCGACGTCGGTGCGCTCCTTGGCGGGATCCTCGTGACCGGTGACCACCGTGAAGTGGGTCGACACACCGCGGTGGGTGACGGGGATCCCCGCGTAGGCGGGCGCGCCGATCGAGCTGGTGATGCCGGGGACGACCTCGAAGGGGATTCCGGCCGCGGCCAGCGCCTCGGCTTCCTCGCCGCCCCGTCCGAACACGAACGGGTCGCCGCCCTTGAGCCGCACCACGGTCGCGCCGGTGGCGCCCTTCTCCACGAGCACCGCATTGATCTGCTCCTGGGTGAGGTCGACCTGGCCCGGCGCCTTGCCCGCGGTGATGAGCTCCGCGCCCGCCGGGGCGAGGCCGAGCAGCGCCGGGGAGGCGAGGCGGTCGTACACCACGACGTCGGCGCGGCCGAGCAGCTCGGCCCCGCGCATCGTGAGCAGTCCGGGGTCACCGGGCCCGGCACCGACGAGATAGACGGTCATGACCTTCCTTCCGCGGGAGCGGCGTCGGCCAGCAGCTCGCGGCCACCATGGTCGAGCAGGTGCGCAGCGACGCGGCGCCCGGCGCGCACCGGGTCGTCGTCGGTGGCCTCGCCGCGTAGGACGATCCTCCCGTCGAGCGACGCGAGCACCGCGTGCACTTCCACGTCGTCCGCCCCGACGATGTCCGCCAGCGCGCCGCACGGCAGGTCGCATCCGCTGCCGAGCTCGGCGAGGAAGGCGCGTTCGGCGTCGACGGTGCGGTGCGCGTCGCGGTCGTCGATGCGCCGCGAGGCGCGCGAGCGTGTCGGGGTCGTCGCGACGGCACTCGACCGCGAGCGCGCCCTGGCCGACCTGCGGGCACATGTCGAGGGGGTCGAGCACGTCGGCGACGCGGTCGCGCAGACCGAGCCGGTCGAGCGCGGCGACGGCGACGACGATGGCGTCGAAGTCGGCGGCCTTGTCGAGCCGGGTCGCGATGTTGCCGCGCAGCTCGGCGAACGTGAGGTCGGGCCGCAGTGCCGCGAGCTGTGCGCGTCGCCGTACGGACCCGGTCGCGATCCGCGCGCCCGGGGGCAGCGCGGCGAGCGTGCAGCCCACGAGCGCGTCGCGCGGATCACCGCGTTCGGGTACCGCCGCGAACACGAGACCGTCGGGGGTGTCGGAGGCCGGGAGATCCTTGGCCGAGTGCACGGCGACGTCGGCGCGGCCGTCGAGCACCGCGGCCTGCACCTCTTTCACGAACACGCCGGTGCCGCCGAGGGTGTGCAGTGGGGTGGTGAGGTCGACATCGCCGGTGGTGGTGACGGGCACGAGCTCCACCTCACCGCCGAGGAGCGACGCGACCCGCTCGGCCTGCCAGCGGGCCAACGCGCTGGCGCGCGTGGCCACGCGGAGCGGCCGCGGCATCAGTCGTCGGGGGCGTCGTCGTCGGGCTCGGGCAGGCCGAAGAGCTCGACGAGCGCGTCGGCGTACAGGCGCCCGCGGGCGCTGCCGGCGGCGTCCTTCACCCGCACGGTGGGCTCGTGCAACAGCTTGTTGACGAGGCCGCGCGTGATGTGGTCGACCAGCTCGCGTGCCGCGGGGTCGAGCGTGTCGAGCTTGGCCCGCATGCGCTCGAGCTCGAGCTCGCGGATCTCGTCGGCCCGGGCGCGCAACGCGGTGACGATGGGCGCCACCTCGCGGGCCGAGCGGTCCATCCGGTGACGCTCGAGCTCGTCGGCGATGATCTCGCGCACGCTGCCGATCTCCTGACGGCGTTGCGCGAGCGAGTCCTCGCCGAAGGCGCGCAGGTCGTCGATGTCGAGCAGCGTGACGCCGAAGACCTCGCCGGCGCCGGGATCGACGTCGCGCGGCACGCCGACGTCGACGATGAGCATCGCCCGCCCGTCGCGCTCGCGCATGATCTCCTCGAACGCGCTGCGCTCGAGGAGGAGGTCCTGCGCGCCGGTGGAGGCGAGCAGCACGTCGCAGGTGAGCAGGGTGTGAGGGATCTCGTCGAGGCTGATCGCCCGCCCGCCCACGCGCTCGGCCAGCTCCTCGGCGTGCGCGGCGGTGCGGTTGGCGACGACGATCTCGCGCACGCCGGCCCCGGCGAGGGCCAGCGCCATGCCCTGGCCCATCTGCCCGGCGCCGAGCACGAGCACGCTGCGCTCGTCGAGCGAACCGAGCTTCTCGGTGGCGACCGCGACCGCGGCCGACGACACCGACACCGCGTGGCGTCCGATGCCGGTCTCGGTGCGGGCGCGCTTGCCGACTTCGATGGCGTGGCGGAAGGTGCGCGACAGCACCGGGCCGCTGGCGCCCTGGCGGTCGGCGACGGCCCACGCCTCGCGCACCTGGCCGAGGATCTCGCCCTCGCCGATGATCATGGAGTCGAGGCCCGCAGCCACGCTGAACAGATGCGCCACCGCGGCGTCGTCGTGGTAGGCGTAGATGTGGTCGGACAGCTCGCGGGGGTCGACCGACGCGGTGTCGGCGAGGAAGTCGCTGACGTCCTGCATCGCCGGGTGGAACATGGTGGCGTTGGCGTAGATCTCCGTGCGGTTGCACGTGGAGAGCAGCACCGCCTCGGCGAGGTGCTCGGCGCGGGACAGCGCGTCGAGGGCCTTCGGGAGCGAACTGGGCGCGACCGCGACCCGTTCCAGCATCTCCACGGGAACGGTGCGGTGGTTCAGCCCGACTACGACCAGAGACATGCCCGGAGCAGCTCCTCGGCTTCGTCCACGCGACCGGCGCGGATCAGATCGAGCATGCCGGAATCCAACGCGGACTGCCAATCGGCGTCCTCGGTGGCCCGGCCTTCCTCCTGCAGCTGCGTGCGGGCCGCGGCGAGCAGGTCCACCAGTGTCGCGTATTCGGGGCCGATCTCGCGCTCCAGGCGCCGCCGCAGCCAGGCGGCCAGGGCGGGGCTGCGCCCACCGGTGCCCACCGTGACCACGAGGTCGCCCCGCCGCAGGGCCGCGACGGCACTGAACGAGCACGACTCGGGGTCGTCCGCGGCGTTGCACCACACCCGGCCGGCCTCGGCGGCCGTGGCCACCGAACGGTCGACGGCGTGGTCGCCGGTGGCGGTGACCACGAGCCAGGCACCCTCGAGGTCGGCGGAGGCGAACCCCCGCTCGAGCAGCGTGATCCGGCCGCTGGCGGCCCAGTCCCGCACCCGGTCGACGGCGGTGGGCGCCACCACCACGACCTCGGCGCCGGCGTCGAGCAGGGACGCCACCTTCCGGGCCGCGATGCGCCCGGCGCCCACGACCACGCACCGACGGCCCTCGACCACCAGGCTCACCGGGTAGCCGGTGAGCACCGGCCGATCGGACCCGTCGCCGTCGCCGGTCATCCTGCGGGAGCCGCGGTGCGCGGATCGAGCACCGTCGTGGCGTCGCGGCGCTGCTGGTAGAAGGAGAGGATCTGCAGCTCGATCGCCAGGTCGACCTTTCGCAGCGACACCCCCGGCGGGGCCGCGACCACCGTGGGGGCGAAGTTCAGGATCGAGGTGATCCCCGCGTCGACGAGCCGGTCGGCCACTTCCTGGGCCGCGTGGGCCGGGGTGGCGATGATGCCGATCGCCGCCGCCCGCGTGCGGGCGATCTCCGGCAGCGCCTCGAGCGGCTCGATCGGCAGGCCGCCGACCGTGCGGCCGATCTTGGTGGGATCGGCATCGACCAGGGCGACCACCCGGTACCCGCGGGCTTCGAAGCGCTGGTAGTTGGCGAGCGCGTGACCCAGGTTGCCGACGCCCACGATCACGACCGGCCAGTCGTGGGTGAGGCCGAGCTCCCGGGAGATCTCGTGGAGCAGGTGGGCGACGTCGTAGCCCACGCCGCGGGTGCCGTAGGAGCCGAGATACGACAGGTCCTTGCGGACCTTGGCGGCGTTCACGCCGGCCAGCTCCGCCAGCCGTTGCGACGAGACCGTCCCGATCTCGTGGTCGGCCGTCTCGAGCAGCGCCCGGTAGTAGAGCGGGAGCCGGGCGACGGTCGCCTCGGGGATGCGGCGAGCCTCGGTGATGAGGGCCTCCTGGCGGCTCGGCGGCAGGGCGGACCCGGCCTCGTGTCCACAAGCGTACCGAGCTTGTGCACGAATTCTCAAAGTCCCGGACGCGGCGCCCGCGGGCCGGTCGCGGCCTCGTTACGATGCGCCGATGACGAGCAGGCAGACGTTCCGGGCCGACGACGTGGGGATCTGCGTCAGCACGCTGCACGTGGACCCGCACGGGTTCGTGCCCGACGACGTCGAACGCTTCACGCGGATCGCGGCCGAGGCCGGGTTCCCCACCCTCGCCTACCAGATCCACTGGGTGCTCGGACTGGGCCCGACGTCCACGCGGGCCCTGCTCGACGACCTGGGCATCACCGCGGGCGCGCTCGAGGGTTCGATGAACTGGGTCGACGGTCCCGACGCCGCGGCGGCCGACGCCGCGCAGCTGCTCGACGTCGCGGCCGAGATCGGCGCGACGACCCTGCACGCCGCGTGCATGAGGACCACGCTCGACGACCGGGCGCGTGCCGTCGACGGGTTCGCGGCCCTGTGCGAGCGGGCGGCGCCGTACGGGATCCGACTCGGCCTCGAGTTCATCCCGTACTACGGCGTCCCCGACCTGGCCGCCGCATGGGGCATCGTGCGCGACTCCGGGGCTCCCAACGGCGGTGTGTGCATCGACCTCATGCACTGGCACCGCCAGCCGGGCGGTCCCGACGTCGACGAGCTGCGGGCCATCCCCGGCGAGCACATCACCTACGTGCAGTTGACCGACGCGGGCCCCGGCACCACCGACGGTCCCGAGGCGTACATGGCGGAATGCCTGAGCACGCGCCCCGTGCCCGGCGACGGCGTCGTCGACGTGGCCGGGATGCTCGCCGCGCTGCAGTCGACCGGTGCCGATCCCCTGGTCGTGTACCAGGTGTGCAACCCGGTGCTGGCCGCCACGGGCGGCGAGGCGATGGCCGCCGCGCTCCGCGCCAACGCCGCCGCGATCCTCCCCGCGTAGACCGGTCGCGGCATCGCCGCGCGACCGGCCGACGGAGCGGCACAGCGGCCTACGCTCCGGGACATGGTGGTGGCCCTGGCATTCGTCGCGACGGTGGTGTCGACGCTGTTCGCGGAGTCGATGCTGGTGCGGGCGACCCAGCGGCACCGGCCCCAGGACCGCGCGTGGGCGATCTCGCTGGCGATGTTCGCCCTCGCGTCGGCCGCGCTGGCCACCGGCACCGCCACCGGCTGGGACGCCGGCACCTTCCGGGTCTTCTACCTGCTCGGCGCGGTGCTCAACGTCCCGTGGCTCGCCATGGGCACGGTGTTCCTGCTGGCGTCGCCCCGCTTCGCCGGTCGGTGCCAGTGGGGCCTGGTGCTCTTCACCGGGTTCGCGGCCGGTGTGGTGCTCAGCGCCCCGATGGACCCGGTGCACGGCACTGCGATCCCGGTCGGCAAGGAGGTGTTCGGCGCGCTGCCGCGGGTGCTCGCCGCGGCGGGCAGCGGCGTGGCCGCCGTCGTCATCATCGGCGGGGCGCTGTGGTCGGCGGCCCGCTACCTCCGCAACCGGGAGGCGCCGGGCAGCGGACGCATGGCCGCGGCCAACGGTCTGATCGCGCTCGGCACCCTCGTGTTGTCGAGCGGGGGCCTGGTGCAGGGCGTGGTGGGCCACGACGAGGCGTTCGTGCTCAGCCTGTCGGTCGGCATCTCCGTCGTCTACGGCGGGTTCGTGCTGGCGAGCGGTCGGCGGCCCCGTCTCGGGGCACCGGATGTGACTGGTGGGGACGGTGAGGCTGACGTCGTGCCCACCCCCATCGCCTCGACTCCCGAGCGGGGCAGTTCCCACTCAGAGTGACCGTTTTGCCTCAAGATCCGACGCTGCGTGGCCGATCAAGGGACACGAGCGTCCCCCGGGGGAAGCTCGCCAGGTCCCGGTGTGCGAGTGCGGGTGGCGTGGAGACGGTTCGCCGGATCCACGAAGCCTCCCAGCCCGCCCCAAGCCCATCCGCACTCGCTGCCGGGACCGACTTTTCTCGCTCGCTCACTGCGGTGCCGGGATACCCGGCACGCGGCCGTTCGCTCGCTGGCGAGCGACTCGCTCCCTCCGGTCGCTCCGTCGCCGCTTCTGGGCCTGGCCGCGGGCGTGCGGGTGCGCCGGCTCGGCTCGCCGCTCGCGCAACGTCGCGCGGTTGTCCGGCGCGCGCGGTGGCGGAGCCGAGCGGAGCGAGCGGAGCCACTCGCCAGCTCGTGAGCGCCCGCGGTGCCGGTATCCGGCGCCGCAGCGAACGAGCGATCGCGATCAGAGATGAAAGACGAACTGGAGGGTCGCGGCCATCAGGATGAGGAACAGGAGCAGCCCGATGGCGATGGCGGTTCCGGGTCTCACTGGTCACCTCGACGGGTCAGGTCCACGGGCGTCTCGAGCGGCGGGGCCGACAGGTCGCCGCCCGCGCCCTCCGGCAGCAGGGTGACCCCGCTCCCGGCGTGCAGACCCAGCTCGGCCGCGGCCGACGTCCGGTCGAGCGCCAGCGCGAGGAGCCCGTACGAGTCGACCAGCACCACCAGCTCCGACGGCTTGGCTTCGGCGTAGGTCGTCACCCAGCGGGCGACGCGCACCGTCTCCTGTCCCGCGTCGTCGCGGAGCCGCACCTCGATCCGGGCGCCCGGCGCGCACCCCGACACCTGCAGCTCACCGGGATCGACGTTGAGCTGGCAGTTGCCGAACCGGTCGATCCACCAGACCTCACCGAGGATCGCGCCGTCGTCGCGCACCTCGGGCAGCGACACGAGGCCCGGCATCAGCGTGGCCGGGTCGACGGGCGTGCCGAGGTCGCCGAGGTCGACACCGTGCGCGAGGTACCCCGCGGCCGGCGCCAGCACGTCGCGTCCTGCGAAGGTCGGTCCGGGAGCGGGCAGGTGGTACTCGGGGTTGTCGAGCGAGACGACCCGCCGGGCGCCGCCGGCCATCGCCACGGCCGGTGCGAGCAGCCCGTTGTCGGGGCCGAGGAGCACGCCGCCGGCCACCTCGACGCCGATCAGACGCCGGTCGGTGCCCACCCCGGGGTCGACCACCGCGACGACCACGCAGTCGTCGGGGAGGTACTGCACCGCCCGCACGAGCAGGAGCGCGCCGCCCCGCACGTCGTGGGGCGCGATCTCGTGCCCGAGGTCGACGACCCGGGCGTCGGGCGCCAGGCCGAGCATGACGGCCTTGCAGACGCCCACGAATTCGTCGGCGTGGCCGTAGTCGGATGCGAACGCGATCAGCACCCGACGGAGGCTAAACGGCGCGCGCCGAAGCCGCCGATGCGAGCCATTGGTCGGTCACTGCTGCTCGGGGCCGATGCCGTGCTCGTCCCCGGAAGGGGACGCGGGTCAGCCCGCCTGCGTGTAGCGCTGCCCCAGGTAGGCGTCGACGTCGACGTCGCGCACGCGGAACGAGCGCCCGACGCGAACCGCGGGCAACTCCCCCGACTTGATGATGCGGTAGACCGTCATGGTCGACACGCGCATGAGATCCGCGACTTCCTGCACTGTCAGGAACCGCGCCGTGGCGAATGATTGCGCCACTGGCTCACCCCTTCCGTTTCCCCCGCCTCTCCGCGGGAGGAGCGTAGGCCCCTGCGGCGCGTGTTGCAAAAGAGCAGCTAGGGGGCCGTGTGGGTGCCGGGGAACGGGCCCACCCCGCCGGCGTCGCGCGGTGCGGAGAGCGTGCCCTCGGTCACGATGGCGGCCTCGCTGAGGCACCCGTGCAGGAGCTCGTCGAAGCGGGCCAGGAGCGGTTCGTACGCCGCCGGTGGCCGGCGCTCGTCGAGGGGCACCACCCGCACGGCCCGCCCGCGGTGGGCGGCGACCGCGAGCACCGCGGCGTCGAGGTCGGCGAAGGCCACCACTTCGATGCCGGCCCCGAGCGCCACGCCGGCGAAGCAACGGTCGGCGACCACGAGGTCGGGACGGGCGACGGTGAACAGCAACTCGTCGGCGGCCGCGGCGTCGTCGTCGGCCAGGATCGCCTCGCCATCGGTGACGACCGCGACCCGGTCGAGCCAACGCAGCCGGCGCCCACCGGTGCCGAACTGAGCGGACTCGGTGGCGGTGACGACCTCGGCGCCGAGCGCGGCGGCGGATTCGGCCAGCGAGCGGTGGAGCGGGAGGAGGGACGCGGGGCACGCGGTGGCGAACGCGATGCGCCGCCCGTCGCGCGCCACCTCGACGATCCGGGTGCACGCGGCATCGAAGCCCTCGACCGTGCTGGTGGCCGAGATCCGGGCGCTCGGGCCCTGGCCGTCCCAGCCGTACACCGCGGTGACCGCGGCCAAGGCCTGCTCGGCGGTGAGCGCCTCGAAGGGCGGCGCACCCAGCAACGCACGAGGGGTGCCGTTCGCGATCCGGCGCAGGATCGCCAGCATCTCCTCGCGCCCGATGCGCGCGCTCCGCCCGGCGACGTGGTCGCGCTTGAGCCGATCGGTGAGGGTCGGAGCGTGCGGGACACGGCGCGCGGGCGCGCTCGGCGGATCGGGCAGCTTCGGAGGGAGACGGGACCGGTTGCGGCGCGTCATGATCGGGTCACGAGTCGCGGCCGAGCAGCTCCGAGCGCTCGGTGGCCGCCTCGACGGCTTCGAGGAACGCCGCCCGCACGCCGCGTGCTTCGAGCACCCGCAGGCCGGCCGCGGTGGTGCCGCCCGGCGACGTGACCGCCGCGCGCAGCGCTTCGGGTCCTTCGGAGCCGTCACCCAGCAGGGTCGCGGCGCCGAGCATCGTCTGGCGCACGAGTGCGGCCGCGGTGTCGCGCGTGAGGCCCATCGAGCACGCCGGCCTCGATCATCGCCTCGGCCACGAGGAAGAGGTACGCGGGACCCGAGCCCGAGAGGCCGGTCACCGCGTCGAGCTGCGGTTCCGACACCCGCACGACGAGCCCCACCGAACCGAGCACGCGCTCGGCGAGCTCGAGGTCACCTTCGGTGACGTGCACGCCTGCGGCGATCGCCGACGCGGCGCAGCCGACCAGCGCGCCGGTGTTGGGCATCGCGCGCACGACAGGGTGACCGGGGAGCGCGGCTTCGATCACCCCGATCGTGACCCCGGCCGCGATCGACAGCACCAGCGCGCCTTCGCGCAGGGCGTCGATGCAGCTGGTGAGCGCAGGCACGACGTCGGCGGGCTTGACCGCCACGACCACCACGGCGGCCTCGGCCGCGGCCCACGCGGGGCTGGGGACGACGCGCACGCCCGGCAGGCGCGCCTCGACGGCATGGCGACGGTCGGCGTCGACCTCCGCGATCACGATGGTTTCCGGGTCCCAGCCCGCGTCGACCAGGCCGATCGCGAGCGCTTCACCCATGCGGCCGCCGCCGAGGATTCCCAATTGCATGCGGGAAGGGTAACCGTGGACGCGCGCCTCGCGGCGCGACATCTCGATCGCGCGCGCGACCGGGCCCGAGGAACGCTCGCGTCACCTCCCGCACTTCCCCGAACGGGAGGCCCGCTCCTGCACCTCGGGCCCCGGTCCACCGCACCCCGTCGGGTGTGGTGTTGGCGACGCATCCGGAGTGCCGGCTGCGTCGTGCGGAAAGGAACGACGGGACGGGCGCCGTGTCACGCAGCTCGGCGACGCCCGCGGTGGCTCAGCCCTCGTCGGTCTGGTCGCCCGGGTACTCGAGCTCCTGGAGCGCGGCCTCGACGATCTCCGGCGGCCCCTCCGGGATGGGCGGTGCAGGGGGCGCGGCGGGGCGTCCGTAGGCGAGCTGCACCACCGTCGGGAAGTACCGCTCGGTGAGCTCGTAGAGCACCCCGATGATGCGGTCGATCTCCTCCTCGCTCAGGTGCTCGAGCGCCAGGCGTCCCAGGAGGTAGATGTCGCCTTCGGGGCCGAGCGAGAAGCGCGCGCCGTACATGCCGTGGTTGCGCTTCAGCAGGAATTCGTAGAGCCGCGCGGATGCTTCGGCGGTGGGTGCGGGAGGCGCGGGCAGGAAGTACACCTCGTAGCGCAGCGTGCGCTGGTGGAGGTCGAAGTAGATCGTGGTCGCGTCGCGCGTGTCGCACGTGAAGCGCACGTACCAACGGTGCAGCTCCGGGTCGTACTCGACGGTCTGCACGTAGGGCTCGGCCGCGACCGGCCCTTCGAGATGGTCGCGTACGAGCGCGTGCGCGGACTCCGGGGTCAGCGACACTGCACCGGCGCGCGCAGCGCGAGGTCGTCGTAGTGACGACGCAGACGTGCCGCGGCGATGCCCCAGCCGAACCGCGCCGAGCGCAATGCGGCTTGCTCGCGCAGACGCGTGGGATCGTCGCGCAACACCCGTTCGATCGCGTCGGCGAAGTCGCCGGGGTCGCGGGAGTCGACGAGGTAGCCGGTCTCGCCGTGCTCGACGAGCGCGCGCAGTCCGCCGACGTTCGCGGCGACCACCGGGGTGCCACACGCCGCGGCTTCGAGCGCGACGAGCCCGAACGACTCGGTGCGCGACGGCACCACGCACACGTCGGCCGCGCGGTACCAACGAGCCAGCGAGTCGTGCGGCTGCGGGTCGACGAACCGCACCCGGTGCTCGAGGCCGAGTTCGGCCACGAGCTTGTGGAGGGAGTCCTGCTCGTGTGCGCCGTCGGGCCCGCTGGGGCCACCCACCACGACCAGTTCGGCATCGGCGGCGCGCAGCTCGCCGAGCGCGCGCACGGCGAGGTCGACGCCCTTGAGCGGCTGGATCCGCCCGACGAACAGCACCAACGGGTGACACCCCAGGCCGAGGTGGCGACGCGCGTCGACGCGGTCGCCGGGCCGGAACACGTGGTGGTCGACGCCCGGCGGGATGATCTCGACGCGCTCGGGGTCGGCGCCGTAGTAGCGCACGAGCTGATCGACCTCTTCGTCGGTCGAGGCCACGACGAGGTCGCCGCAGCGCACGACCTCGGCCTCGACGCGCGGGCGCAGCGCGACGCCGTCGGCGAGGCCCACCTCGGCCTTCACGCGGTCGAGGGTGTGGAACGTGGCGACGAGGGGGAGCCCGAGTTCGTGCTTGAGCCGGTGGCCGACCGCGCCCGACACCCAGTAGTTCGCGTGCACGAGCCCGTACTCGGTGCCGGTGCGCTCGATCATCGAATGGGTGGCCGCGCAGAACTCGCCGACGAGGTCGGGGAGCGTGGCGAGCGGTACCGGCTGCGCGCGGGCCCGCGTCCACGTGGAGCACCCGGAAGCCCGGTTCGACGACGACGGTGTCGGGCTGGTCGGGGTGATCGGCGCGCGTGAGCACGTCGACCGCGACGCCGGCGCGCGCGAGCGCGGAGGCGAGGGAGCGAACGTAGACGTTCATGCCCCCACCGTCGCCGGTGCCCGGTTGCGCGAGCGGCGAGGTGTGCACGCTCAGCATGGCCACCCGTTGCATAACGGATCGATCCTACCGGTGCGGGCCGTCGCGCCGACCCGTGGCCGGCTCGACTCCGGTCAGTGCCGGGTGCGGGCCAGGCGCTGGTCGATGGCGTCGATCACCGTGAAGAGCTGGCGGCGCTGGTCGGACACCTCGCGTTCGAGGCCTCGCAGACCCTCGATCGCGGTGCGGACCTCGTCGTCGCCGAGCAGGGTGACGTTGGCGAGCACGCTGTCGAAGCGGGCCAGGTCGGGGGCCCACTCGCTCTCGTGCTCGGGCGCCAGCTGCTGGGGGATGCGGCTCGTGGCCGGCGCGCCGCGCGGGCCGGGGTCGGCCAGGATGCGCGGCAGCTCGTCGATGAGGTCGCCGAGGGTCTTGCCGCTCGCCCGCCGGTCGAGCTCCGCTTCGAGGATGTCGATGCGCGCCTGGGCGAGGCGGCGGACGTACGACACCTCGGTCTCGAGCTCGAGGCACTCGGCGTGCTTCGACCGCAACTCGTCCTCACCGAGGTCGTCGAGCGACGCGCTGTAGCCGGGATCGAGCACCCGGGCGCTGCGTCCGTGTCGGTCGTCCATGAGGAAATCTGCCTCCTGGGGCGGTGCGCCCGCGGCGGCGGACGTTGCCCGAACGTTGTCGCCTCAGCAGCCCGCCGACTTGAGGGTCGGGTACGGGTCGATGCGGTTGCCGTTGGCGCCGCCCACGCGGATCTCGAAGTGCAGGTGCGGCGCACTGGTGTTGCCGGTCATGCCGGTCAGTCCGATCACCTCTCCCTGGGCGACCTGCCGGGGCGGGCCGATGTACTGCGAGAGGTGCGCGTAGTAGTAGGTGTTGCCGTCGGCGGCGTCGAGGTACACCTCGTTGCCGCCGGCCCCGTCCATCGGCATGAACCAGATGGTGCCCGCCTTCACGGCCACGAGTGGCGTGCCGGTCGGGACGAACATGTCGATGCCGGGGTGGCCGGTCGGGCCGCCGTAGTCGTCGCTGTAGGCGGCGCCCGCCACGGGGCACTGGAACGGTCCGCCGCCCGGGTTCACGATGATCTGGCCTGCCCCACCGTTGCTGACGGCCTTCTGCGCGGCGAGCGCGGCGCGTTCCCGTTCGAGCTCGGCCTTGCGCTCGGCCGCGGCCGTGGCGATCTCCGTGTCGAGCTTCTTCTGCAGCTCGTCGACCGCCTGCTGCACGCCGGCCTGCTTCGACTGCAGGTCGTCGAGCTTCGCCTGGGCCTGCGCGGTGGCCGCCTTCTGGCTCGCCTCCTCGCGTTCGAGGGCGCGTTGCTGGTCGGCGAGGGTCTGGGTGAGCGCCGCGAGCTGGCGGACGACGGTGTTGTCGGTCTGGTTGGCGTGGTCGAGGAGCTGCTGGCGGCGGATCGCCTGCAGCGGGCCCGACGAGCCGCTCACGATGGTGTCGAGGCCGGAGTTGGAGGCGTGGGTGTAGGCGAACAGCGCGCGCTTGCGGGCGATCTCGCGCAGCCCGTCGGCCTTGGCCTTGCCGTCGGCGATCTGGCGTTCGAGCTGCTGGATGCGGGAGATCGTCGCCGCGAGCTTCTGGTCGGCCTCGGAGAAGTCACCCGCTGCACTGTTCGCGGCATTCCGGGCGTCCGCGAGCTTCTCGGCGCGGCGTCGAGATCGCCCTGGGTGTCGGCGCCCGCGGCGACCGTCGTGAGCCCCACGAGGAGCACGACAGCAATGGCGAGGGCGAGCAGGCGACGGGCGATCATGACTCCGAATCGGGCCGTGGCGGAACGGGCCGGGGGATCGGCGAACGGTAGCAGCTAGGTTGGCCCCGGGGGGTCGACCGGACCGCGCGTCGGATCGGTCACAGACCAGTCGCAAGCACTCGCGGGTTCTCGGCACCGAGGTCCGGGCAGGAACCCTGCGTACCGACGAAGGAGCACCCCCATGGCCCGA
Source organism: uncultured Actinomycetes bacterium (assembly GCA_963782705.1). Classification (GTDB taxonomy): domain Bacteria; phylum Actinomycetota; class Acidimicrobiia; order IMCC26256; family DASPTH01; genus CAVRGQ01. Next base: position 43,382 of record CAWAKX010000007.1, read on the forward strand.
TACACCCTGCCCGAGCTCGACTACGACGTCGCGGCGCTGGAGCCCCACCTCTCGGCCCGTATCGTCGAGTTGCACCACGACAAGCACCACGCGGCCTACGTCGACGGTGCCAACGCGACGCTCGAAAAGCTGCAGGAAGCACGCGAATCGGGTGATTTCCCCACCATCAACCAGCTCGAGAAGAACCTCGCGTTCCACGTGTCGGGCCACGTGCTCCACTCCCTCTGTGGAAGAATCTCTCGCCCGACGGCGGCGGAGCTCCCGAGGGTGACCTCGCGGCGGCGGTCGACGAGTCCTTCGGCTCCTTCGACGCCTTCCGAGCGCAGTTCGACGCCGCGGCCATGGGCGTCCAGGGATCGGGATGGGCGGCCCTCGCCTGGGAGCCGACCGGCGGGCTGCTCGTGGTGGAGCAGGTCTACGACCACCAGAGCAACCTCGTGCAGGGAGGTTCGCCGCTCCTGGTGCTCGACATGTGGGAGCACGCCTTCTACCTCCAGTACGAGAACGTCAAGGGCGACTGGGTGCAGGCGTTCTGGAACCTCGTCAACTGGCCCGACGTCGCGGCGCGCTTCGCGGGCGCGTCGAGCGCCGCCGCGCTCGTCTGACCGCGGGTCGCTCGACACCCGTCGCGCCCGGCGCGACAAGTCGGCGCACGAGCAGGCATCGCCGTAGGTCGTTCGGATAGCCTGCGCGCGAACGACGCCGTCAGCGTGCCGAGCACACGAGGAAGGGGACCCCGGGCGTGGACGTGTACCTGCCGATCCTCGTGATGATCGTGCTGGTAATGCTGTTCGCGTTCGGGTCGTTCTTCGCCTCGACGCTGCTCGGCCCGAAGCGGCCGACGTCGGCGAAGGTTGCTCCGTACGAGTGCGGCATCGTGCCCGAGCACGAGCCGGCCGAGCGCTTCCCGGTGAAGTTCTACCTGGTCGCGATGGCGTTCATCGTCCTCGACGTCGAGATCATCTTCCTCTACCCGTTCACCACCATCCTGCGGGGCCTGGGCGCGTTCGGCCTGCTGGCCATGGGCGTCTTCCTGCTCGTGCTGCTGGTGCCGTTCGCGTACCTGCTCTCCACCGGCGCGCTCGACTGGGGCCCGATCAAGCAGGTCGTGTCGCGCGCGGGTACCACGATCCTGCGCGCCGCCGGTGCGCCGGGGCGCGACGGGCTCGACCCGGCCGAGGTCGCCGCGGCGCGCGAGCGCGAGGGGAAGGCCGCCTAGATGGGCCTCGAGTCCGTTCCCCACAACTTCGCCACGGCACGCGTCGAGGACCTCGTGAAGTGGGCCCGGCGCAGCTCGGTGTGGCCGGCCACCTTCGGTCTCGCGTGCTGCGCGATCGAGATGATGGCCGCGGGCGCCGCGCACTACGACCTGTCGCGCTGGGGGATGGAGATCTTCCGGGCCAGCCCGCGCCAGGCCGACCTCATGATCGTCGCCGGTCGCGTGAGCCAGAAGATGGCGCCGGTGCTGCGTCAGGTCTACGACCAGATGGTGGAGCCCAAGTGGGTGATCTCCATGGGCGTGTGTGCGAGCAGCGGCGGGATGTTCAACAACTACGCGATCGTCCAGGGCGTCGACCAGATCGTCCCCGTCGACGTCTACGTCCCCGGCTGCCCGCCCGGACCCGAGACGCTCATGCACGGCATCCTCACGCTCAACGAGGAGATCAAGAACGGGCACATCCTCGAGCGCCGAGCGGCCTCCGCGAGCGGCGGCGCCGGGATCACCATCGACCAGCACGACGGCGTCCCGTCGGCCATCTGAGGACCGCGACGCACGATGGCCGACGTCGACGCCCAGGCTCGTGAAGAAGATCACGAAGTCGTGCCCGCACCGATCTCCGACGAGGTGGCGGCGGCGGTGGCCGAGCGCTTCCCCGGCACGGTCTTCGTCGAGTCGCACGGACAGGCGGTGGTCCACGTCCCCCGCGACTCGTGGCACGACGTCGCGGCCTTCCTGCGCGACGACCAGCGCTTCACCCAGTGCATGGACGTCACCGCGGTCGACCACCTCGTCGACGAGGCACGCGTCGTGCCCGATGGCGTCGACGCGGAGCGCTTCGAGGTGGTGGCGAACTTCCTGTCGCACCCGCGCAACCGGCGCATCCGTGTGATCGCCGAGGTGCCGGCCGACGACACCACGATCGCGAGTCTCGCCGACCTCTACCCGGGGCTCGCCTTCCCCGAGCGCGAGGTGTACGACCTCCTCGGGATCACCTTCGCCGGTCACCCCGACCTCACGCGCATCCTCCTGCCCGACGACTGGGACGGCCACCCGCTGCGCAAGGACGACGCTCCCGCGCGCGTGCCCGTCACCTTCAAGGGCGACCCTGGACCGCGGTGAGTGAGATGACCGACCCCGTCGAAACCGTCAATTCCGCCGAGTCCGTCCGAACAGAAGCGCCTGGAGGCGCAGACCGACGAGGGCGCGCAGCTGCTGCGTCCCCTCACCGGGGCGGCGGCCGAGAAGGAACTGGTGCTGACCGGCGGGCCGTGGCCCGACCTCGACGACACCATGATCATCAACATGGGGCCGCAGCACCCGTCCACCCACGGCGTGCTGCGCATCATGATGGAGCTCAACGGCGAGACGGTGCTGCGCGCCAAGCCGGTGATCGGTTACCTCCACACCGGCATGGAGAAGACGGGCGAGGAGCTCTCCTACGTCCAGGGCGCGACCAACGTCACCCGCATGGACTACGCGTCGCCGCTCTCCAACGAGCTCGTGTTCTCGCTCGCGGTGGAGCAGCTGCTCGACCTCGAGCTGCCCGAGCGCGCCACGTGGATCCGCATGATGATGTGCGAGCTCAACCGCATGTCGTCGCACCTGCTCTTCCAGGCCACCAACGGCATGGACGTCGGCGCGATCTCGATGATGATCTACGGCTGGCGCGAGCGGGAGGAGACGCTGCGCCTGCTCGAGCGCATCACCGGCCTGCGGATGAACCACAACTACATCCGCCCCGGTGGCGTGGCCGCCGACCTCCCCGACGGCTGGGAGGACGACGTGCTCGGGGTGTGCGACCTCGTCGAAGCCGGCGTGCGCGAGTACGACGAGCTGCTCACCGACAACCCGATCTTCCGCGAGCGGACCGTGGGTGTGGGCGTGCTCACCACCGACGACGCGCTCGCGCTCGGCGCCAGCGGGCCGATCCTGCGCTCCACCGGCTTCGCCTGGGACCTGCGGCGCGCGCAGCCGTACCTCGCGTACGACGACGTCGACTTCGACGTGATCTACACCGAGAACGGCGACGTGTTCGACCGCTATCAGATCCGCCTCTACGAGATCCTCGAGTCGGTGAAGATCGTGCGGCAGTGCGTGGAGCAGATGCCCAAGGGCGACTACCGCATCCAGGACCGCAAGGTCACGCCGCCGCCGCGTGCGCGCATCGACGAGTCGATGGAAGCGCTGATCCACCACTTCAAGCTCTTCACCGAAGGCTTCCGCGTGCCGCCGGGCGAGACGTACTCGGTGGTGGAGTCGCCGCGGGGCGAGATCGGTTGCTACCTGGTGTCCGACGGGTCGCCCAAGCCGGTGCGCATGCACATCCGCGGCCCGTCCTTCTACAACCTCCAGTCGATGGACGCGATGGTGCCCGGCTGCATGTTCGCCGACGCGGTCGCGATCGTCTCCAGCATCGACCCGATCATGGGGGAGGTCGACCGCTGATGGAGACGCAGTCGAGGCGTGGCCGGATGGCCGGGACGCCGCAACGGAGTCGACCCGATCTGATGGAGACGCAGTCGAGGCGTGGCCGGATGGCCGGGACGCCGCAACGGAGTCGACCCGATCTGATGGAGACGCAGTGCGAGGCGTGGCCGGATGGCCGGGACGCCGCAACGGAGTCGACCGATCTGATGGCCTTCAGCCCGTCGAACCTCGAGACCGCGCGCGACATCCTCGCCCGCTATCCGCAGAAGAAGTCGGCCGTGCTCCCGTTGCTGCACCTCGCGCAGGACCAGGACGGCTACGTCAGCGCGGAGGCGATGGAGGAGATCGCGGGGCTGCTCGACCTCACGCCCGCGCTGGTGTTCGGCACGTGCAGCTTCTACACGATGTTCAAGCTCGAGCCGGTGGGCAAGCTGCTCGTGTCGGTGTGCACCAACGTGAGCTGCCTGGTGAACGGCGGTCCCGATCTCCTCGGCCACCTGCAGCGGCACTACGCCGACGACCCTGACGTCACCGTCGAAGAGGTCGAGTGCATCGCGGCGTGCGACCTCGCGCCGGTGCTCCAGGTCAACTACGAGTTCCACGGCCCGCTCACCGGCGACACCGCGGTCGAGCTGATCGGGCAGTACACAGCGCAACGAGTTGGTCGCCCGCACCATCTCCGGCACCGCGGTCAAGACGGCCGAGCCCGGGCGGAGCGGGAGGCGCAGGCTGATGGTCGCCGAGACGCGGATCATCACGAAGTTCCTGCGCGAGCGTCCCGACGACTCGTACACCATCGACGCCGCGCTCGCGAACGGCGCGTACGACGCGCTGCGCACGGCGCTCACCATGGCCCCCGACGACATCGTCGCCGAGGTCACGGCGTCGGGTCTGCGCGGCCGCGGCGGCGCCGGGTTCGGCACCGGGCAGAAGTGGTCGTTCCTGCCGAAGGACGTGTTCCCCCGCTACCTCGCAGTGAACGGCGACGAGGGCGAGCCGTCCACCTTCAAGGACCACATGCTGGTGGAGGGCGACCCACACCAGTTGATCGAGGGCATCGTCATCAGTGCCTTCGCGATCCAGGCCCACCACGCCTTCATCTACCTGCGGGGCGAGTTCGGCCTGGGCGCCGATCGACTCGGCAACGCGCTGGCCGAGGCCTACGAGCGCGGGTTCGTGGGCAAGGACATCCTCGGCTCGGGCTACGACCTCGAGATCATCCTGCACCGCGGCGCGGGCTGCTACATCGCCGGCGACGAGACGGGGCTGCTCTCCAGCCTCGAGGGCGAGCGCGCGATGCCGCGCATCAAGCCGCCGTTCCCCGCGGTGCAGGGCGTGTACGCGGCGCCCACGATCGTGAACAACGTCGAGACGATGTCGGCGGTGCCGCACATCATCCGCAACGGCGGTGAGTGGTACGCGTCGATGGGCGTCAACCGGTCCACCGGCACGCGCATCTTCTCGGTGTCGGGCAACGTCGAGAATCCCGGCAACTTCGAGGTGGAGCTCGGCGTCACCTTCCGCGACCTGATCTACGGCCTCGCCGGCGGCGTCAAGGGCGGCAAGGGACTGGGCTTCTTCATCCCGGGTGGCGCGTCGTCGCCGTGGCTGCGCGAGGAGCACCTCGACGCGCCGCTCGACATGGACTCGGTGCAGAGCGAGCTCAAGACGATGCTCGGGTCCGGGGCGATCATGGTGTTCGACGACACCGTCGACCCGGTGCTCGTCGCCTGGCGCATCGCCAAGTTCTTCGCGCACGAGTCGTGCGGCAAGTGCACACCGTGTCGCGAGGGTTCGGGCTGGCTCGAGAAGATCCTCTACCGGATGGCGCACGGCTACGGCCGTCCGGATGACCTCGACCTGCTCCTCGGCTTCGGCAACAACCTCGCGCCGGGCCTGTCGTGGCCGCCGGGCATGACCACGATCTGCCAGCTCGGTCCGTCGACGATGTCGCCGGTCGTGAGCCTGCGCAACTACTGGTACGACGAGATCAAGGAGCGCCTCGCCGCCGACGCGCAGCGCCGGGGTGCGATCGAGGTGGTGGCCGCGCCATGAGCACCGACTTCGATCCCCATGAGCCAGTGGCCGTCGGAGCAGCGCTACGTCATCCCCGTCGCGCCCGGCCCCGACGTCGTCACCGTCACCATCGACGGCAAGGAGGTGCAGGCGCCGCGCGGCGAGCTGCTCATCAAGGTCGCGGAGGAGCACGGCTCCTACATCCCGCGGTTCTGCTGGCACGAGCGCATGAAGCCGGTCGGCATGTGCCGCATGTGCCTCGTCGAGGTCGAGGGCATGCGCGGGATGCAGATCTCCTGCGCCACGCCGGTGAGCGACGGCATGGTCGTCAACACGCAGTCCGACAACGTGAAGGCCACGCAGGACGGCGTGCTCGAGTTCCTGCTCATCAACCACCCGCTCGACTGCCCGGTCTGCGACCGCGGCGGCGAGTGCCCGCTGCAGGACCAGACCCTCGCGTTCGGTCCCGGCGAGTCGCGCTTCGTCGAGGAGAAGCGCCACTTCGAGAAGCCGATCCCGATCAGCGACCTCGTGCTGCTCGACCGGGAGCGCTGCATCCAGTGCGGCCGCTGTACGCGCTTCGCCGAGGAGGTGGCCGGCGACCCGCTCATCCACTTCGGCGGCCGCGGCGGCGACACGTACGTCACGACCTTCCCCGACCAGCCGTTCTCGTCGTACTTCTCCGGCAACACCGTGCAGATCTGCCCGGTCGGCGCGCTCACCGCGTCGAGCTACCGGTTCAAGGCCCGGCCGTGGGACCTCCAGACCGTCGAGACGTCGTGCCAGACGTGCGCGGTCGGCTGCCGCGGCGCGCTGCAGTCCACGTCGAACCGCATCGTGCGCCTGCTCGGCGTCGACAGCGAGCCGGTCAACCAGGGGTGGCTGTGCGACAAGGGCCGCTACGGCTTCGAGTGGGTGCACGCCGACGACCGCGTGCGCGCGCCGATGGTGCGCAGGGACGGCGAGCTCGTCGAGGTGTCGTGGCCCGAGGCGCTCGACGCCGCCGCAGAGGGTCTGCGTGGCGCGCTCGACGCGCACGGACCGCAGTCGGTCGCGGTGATCGGCGGCGCGCGCGGCACCAACGAAGACGCCTACGCCTGGGCGCGCCTGGCCAAGGGCGTGCTGGGCACCGACAACGTCGACGCCCAGCTCGGCGACGGCCTCCCCGCCGAGGTGGTGCTCGGCCTGCCGCGCGCCACCATCGCCGACATCGACCGGGCGCGCGGGGTCATCCTGCTCGCGCCCGACCTCAAGGAGGAGCTGCCCGTCCTGCACCTGCGCGTGCGCCACGCGGCGGTCGAGCTCCAGGTGCCGGTCGTGGAGATCGCGCCGCGGGCCACCGGACTCGAACTCGACGTCGCCGCGGTGTTGCGCCACGCGCCGGGCGAAGCGGGCGCGATCACCGAGCAGCTCGCCCACGCGCTGGCCGGCGACGGCACCGCGTCGAGCAGCGGCTCGATCGAGAAGGCGGCCGACGCGCTCGACGGGCGCGACGGCGACCTCGTCGTCATCCTCGGCCGTCAGTCGCTGGCGGAGTCGCCGGCGTCGCTCCTCCAGGCCGCCGCCGCGCTCGCGGCGCTGCCCGGCGTGAAGTTCCTGCCGGCGCTGCGCCGGGCGAACGTGCGCGGCGCGCTCGATCTCGGCCTGGCCCCCGGCTTCCTGCCCGGCCGCGTCACCCTCGACGCCGGCCGTGAGCACTTCGCCGCAGCCTGGGGCGCGGTCCCCACCGCCCGGGGTCTCGACACCGCCGGGATCCTCACCGCGGCCGCCGCGGGCAGCATCGACGCGCTGGTGCTCCTCGGCGCCGACGTGCTCGAGGACTTCCCCGACCGCATCCGTGCCCGAGCCGGTCTCGACGGTGTGCGTTTCCTCGTGGCCGTCGGCCCGTTCTGCGCCGACGCCGCGGCCAACGCCGACGTGTTCCTGCCCACCACCGTGTGGGGAGAGAAGGGCGGCAGCGCCACCAACCTCGAGGGCCGCGTGCAGCGTCTCGCGGCGGTGGTCACGCCCGAGGGCACCACGATGGACGACTGGCGCATCGCCGCGGAGCTCGCGGCGCGTCTCGGCGCCGACTTCGGTCTGTACACGGTCGACGAGGTGACCGACGAGATCGCGGCGGTCGCGCCCGCGCACGACGGCGTCACCGCCGAGCTGCTCCGTCGCGCGCGCGACGGCGCGGTCGTCCCGATCGCCGAGCACCCCGACGAGCTGGTGTTCGCGGCGCCCACCGCGTTCGCGAGCGGACCGTCGTGGGAGCCGATCGCGCCGGCCACGTTGGAGGCCGCCGAGGAGGCTGGTCTCGACACCGACGGCGGGGACGCGGCCGCCGACGAGACGACCATGAAGGCGCGACCCGCGCTGCACGAGTGGGACCGCGTGGCCACGGCGCCCGCGCCGGTGCCGCCCGACGCGTACAGTCTCCGCCTCGTGGCCGCCCGCACGCTCTACGACGCCGGACGCGCCGTGAGCGCGAGCCCCGGCATCGCGGCGCTGGCGCCCGGCGCCGCGCTCGTCGTGCACCCCAACGACCTCGCACGGGTCGGTGTCCAGACCGAGGGGGAGCAGGTGCGGGTCACCAGCTCCCGGGGCACGGTCACGCTGCCGGTGCGCGCCGACGCCGCCACCGCGCCGGGCACCGCGTTCGTCGCGTTCGCCCAGGGTGGCGCGGTCGGCGCATCGGATCTGATCGACATCGAGGCCGCGGTCACCGAACTGCGCGTCGAGACGGTGCGGTGAGGGGGACGTCGTGAACCTGCTCGCGGCCACCGACCCGCTCTACGCCGGAGGCGTCGACCTCACGGTCGTGCTCATCGTCATCGGCAAGGTGCTGGCCTGCTTCGTCATCCTGCTGCTGTCGGTGCTCTTGTACATCTGGTTCATGCGCAAGGTGATCGCGCGGCTCCAGAACCGCGTCGGTCCCACCCGCACCGGGCCCTTCGGTCTGCTGCAGACCCTCGCCGACGGCATCAAGCTGTTCTTCAAGGAGCAGTCGATCCCCGACAGCGCGGATCGCCGCATCTTCAAGCTCGCGCCCTACGTCGCGATCATGCCCGCGTTCCTCGCGTTCCTCATCGTGCCGTGGGGCGGGATGGTCACGATCGCGGGGCACCGCACCTACCTCCAGGGCGCGGATCTGCCGTTCGGCATCCTCTGGCTGCTCTGCATGTCGGGGATCGGTCTCTACGGCGTGATGCTCGCCGGATGGTCGTCGGGCTCCAAGTATCCGCTGCTCGGCTCGGTGCGCGCGTCGGCGCAGCTGCTCAGCTACGAAGCGGCCTTCGGCCTGGCCATCGTCGGCGTGCTCGTGCAGTCGAACACGCTGAGCACCCGCACGATGGTGAACCAGCAGGGCTGGGACGGGCTCCAGTCGATCTTCAACGGCGACTGGTACTGGCTGCCCGCCGTCGTCGCCCTGGTCATCTTCCTGCTCGCCGCGGTGGCCGAGACCAACCACCCGCCGTTCGACATGGTCGAGGCCGAGCAGGAGCTCACCGGCGGCTTCCTCACGGAGTACACGGGCATCCGCTTCGCCATCTTCATGATGACGGAGTTCATGAACCTCATCACCATGTCGGCGATCGCGGTCACGCTGTTCTTCGGCGGACCGTCGGGCCCCGGACTCGGGTTCCTGGCCGCCGACGGCTGGTTCAACGCCTGGATCATGCCGATGTTCTGGTTCTTCGCGAAGGTGCTCGTCCTGCTGTTCGCCACGGTGTGGGTGCGGGCCTCGCTGCCCCGACTGCGTTACGACCAGCTCATGTCGTTCGGCTGGAAGTTCCTCATCGAGATCGCCTTCCTCTGGGTGATGGTCTCGGCCGTGGTGGTCGTGGGCAAGGAGGAGGGCTGGCAGATGTTGGTGGTGCTGCCGGCCGCGGTGGTCGGCGCCTTCCTCGTGGGCGGCGTGCTCTACCTCTCGGTGCCGAAGAAGCGCGAGCTGGTCGAGGAGATCCGCTGATGGGTCTGCTGCAGGGTTTCGCCGTCACGTTGCGCCAGATCGGGAAGGGCACGGTCACCGAGCACTTCCCGAAGGAGAAGCGCCCGATCGCGACGCGCCGTCACGGTCGTCACGTCCTCAACCGCTACGAGGACGGGATGGAGAAGTGCATCGGCTGCGAGCTGTGCGCCGGTGTGTGTCCCGCGAAGTGCATCTACGTCCGCGGCGCCGACAACCCGCCCGACGCGCCGGTGTCGCCGGGCGAGCGCTACGGCTTCGTCTACGAGATCAACTACCTCCGGTGCATCCACTGCGACCTGTGCGTCGAGGCGTGCCCCACCGAGGCGATCACCGAGACCAAGCTCTTCGAGTTCTCCTTCACCAACCGCGAGGACGCCATCTACACCAAGCAGGAGCTCCTCGTCGGCGACGACGGCCGGGCCCGTCGCCAGCCCTGGGAGCTGTGGCTCGGCCACGAGGACGACGAGACCAGCGCCTGGATGCGGGCGACCTCGCCGTCGGGCCAGGCGGTGTTCGAGAACGTCGTCGCGTGGTCGGGCGAGCTCGGCTTCGGCGTCCGCGCCCCCGAGGAGGGCCAGACGCGCACCGCGGACGTCGCGGACGCAGCGAGCGAAGCAATTCAAGAAGGCGACGAGTAGCCATGGACGCGTTCATCTTCTTCGTCGCCGCGGCGATCGCGCTGGCCGGAGCGCTGGGGGTCGTGCTGTTGCGCAACCCCGCGCACTGCGCGCTGTCGCTCGTCGCCACCCTCATCAGCGTGGCGATCTTCTTCGCCCAGCTCGACGCCGCGCTGCTCGTGGCGATGCAGATCATCGTCTACGCCGGCGCGATCGTCGTGCTGTTCCTGTTCGTGATCATGCTGCTCGGCGTCGACCGCGAGGAATCGCTCGACGAGCCGCTGAAGTTCCAGCGCCCGGTCGCGATCGCGCTCGGCGTCGTGCTGCTCGCCGAGATCGTGTTCCTGATCGGCCACCGGTGGGCCACCGGCGCGTCCTCGGCGGGTACGGAGCACGCGCTGCACGGCGGCACCGACCTCGGCGGCAACGTCGAGCGGGTGGCGCGGTCGCTGTTCACCGACTTCCTCTGGCCGTTCGAGATCACCGCCGCGCTGCTCGTGCTCGCGGTGGTCGGCGCGGTGGTGCTCGCCCGGCGCAGCAGCCAGGGCGCCGACGACGCCGTCGACGCGCGGGAGGCGGGCTGATGCCGGTGCTCGCCGAGTTCCAGATCACCGCGGGCTACTACCTCGTGCTCGCCGCGCTCATCTTCACCATCGGCGCCGCGGGTCTGCTCACGCGGCGCAACGTGCTGGTGATGTTCATGTGCGTCGAGCTCATGCTCAACGCGGTGAACCTCAGCTTCGTCACCTTCGCCCACGAGCTCGACGACGTGCGGGGCCAGGCGATCGTGTTCTTCATCCTCGCCGTCGCGGCCGCCGAGGTGGCCGTGGGCCTGGCGATCATCGTGTCGGTCTTCCGGCGGCGCCGGGGCGCGACCGCCGACGATCTCGACCTGCTGAAGGACCCCACCTCATGAGCACCGGAGCCCGCGGGTGAGCGGCGCGCGCGACCTCCTGCATCTCGCCTGGATCATCCCGGCGCTGCCGTTGTTCGGCGCGGCGTTCCTGCTGCTGTTCGGCAAGCGCATCGGCGAGCCGGTCGCGGGCTGGATCGCCACCGGCCTCATGGCGCTGGCGTTCCTGTTCTCGTGCGTGATGCTCTCGGCGCTGCTCGACCTGCCCACCGAGATGCGGGTGTCGGTCCTCAACGTGAACGCGCTGTGGACGTGGATGCCCGCCGGCGCGTTCCACGTCGACATGGGTGTGTTCGCCGATCCGCTGTCGGTCACCTGGGCGCTGCTCGTCACCGGCGTCGGCACGCTGATCCACCTGTACTCGATCGGCTACATGCACGGCGACGAGCGCTACTCCCGCTTCTTCGCCTACCTCAACCTCTTCGCCGCGTCGATGTTGATCCTCGTGCTCGGCTCGAACTTCCTCGTCACCTTCCTCGGGTGGGAGGGCGTGGGCCTCTGCTCCTACCTGCTCATCTCGTTCTGGTTCGAGCGCAACGCGGCGGCGGTCGCGGGCAAGAAGGCGTTCGTCACCAACCGGGTGGGCGACGTCGGCTTCCTGCTGGCGATGTTCCTCGTCTTCACGTCGTACGGCACGCTCAACTACTCGGCGGTCGGGCCCGGCGCGCACTCGGTGTCGACGGGCACCGCCACCGCGATCGCCCTGCTGTTCCTGCTCGCGGCGTGCGGCAAGAGCGCCCAGATCCCGCTGCACCTCTGGCTGCCCGACGCGATGGAGGGCCCCACACCGGTCTCCGCGCTCATCCACGCGGCCACCATGGTCACGGCCGGCGTGTTCGTGCTCTGCCGGGCGCACCCCTTCCTCGACGTGAGCGACGCCGGCACGGTCGTCGCCTGGGTGGGAGCGATCACCGCGCTGCTCGCGGGCACGGTGGCGATCCTCCAACCCGACATCAAGCGCGCGCTGGCGTACTCCACCGTCAGCCAGCTCGGCTACATGTTCCTCGCGGTCGGCATCGGGGCCTACACCGCGGCGGTGTTCATGGTGCTGTGCCACGCGTTCTACAAGGGCTGCCTCTTCCTCGGGTCGGGCTCGGTGATCCACGGCAACCACGACGTGCAGGACATGCGCGTGATGGGTGGCTTCCGCAAGTACATGCCGTACACCGCGTTCGCGATGGTGGTGGCGTGGCTCGCGATCGCGGGTGTGCCGCCGCTCTCGGGCTTCTTCTCGAAGGACGAGATCATCAGTCAGGCGTTCCTGCGCGAGGAGTACGCGCTCTGGGTGATCGGGATCATCGCCGCGGGCTTCACCGCGGTCTACATGACCCGCCTCATCCGGCTGACCTTCTACGGCAACGAGCGCTTCCGTGCGGATGACCACGGACCCGAGACGGTCGCCGACGCGCTGCCGCCGGATCCGCTCCCGGTCGTGTCGGGCGGCTCCGACGACGACGGGCCCGCGACCGACGCCGGAGCCGAAGCCGCCAACGCCGACAGCGACCCGTCGCCCACCGTCGCCTACGGCGACCCGGTGCCCGTCCCCAACGGCCATCCGCCGCACGAGGCGCCGGGGATCATGGTGCTCCCGGTGATGGTGCTCGCCGTGCTCGCGGCGGTCGGCGGGCTGCTGAACCTGCCCTTCACCTCGATGGAATGGCTCGACAAGTTCCTCGAGCCGTCGTTCCGCGGCGTGCCCACCGTGAAGCCCGACAGCTTCGCCCAGGGCTTCGGGCTCGAGATGCTCACCTTCGCGATCGCGTTGTGCGGCATCTTCTTCGCCTACTCGCTCTACAAGCGGGGCCTGGAACGCGCCGACCGCGACCCGCTCGACGAGAAGCTCGGCCGCCTCGCGCCGATCCTCGGCAACGCGTACTACTACGACCACGGGATCTCCCGGCTGGTCGGTGGCCCCGGCCGGGCGACCGCGTCGTGGCTCAACCGGGTGGTCGACACCAAGATCATCGACGGCGCGGTCAACGGTGTCGGTGGGCTCTTCAAGCTCCTGTCGCGCGGTGTGCAGGAGATCCAGGACGGCCACGTCCGCCGCTACGCGCTCGGCATCGCGATCGGCACCGTCGGCATCCTCCTCTACGTCGTGCTCTGGATCGGTCGGTAACCGTGGACTTCCCCATCCTCTCCGCGCTCATCGCCGTGCCGATCATCGGTGCGATCGTCTGCATGCTCACGCCCGCGAACCGTCCGGAGATCGCCAAGGCGACGGGCTACGCGGCCACCATGCTCAACCTCGGCCTCGCGGCCTGGTTGCTGTGGCAGTTCCAGCCCCACGTCGGTTCGTTCCAGTTCGTCGAGAACCAGGCGTGGATCCCCACGCTGGGCATCAACTACACGGTCGGTGTCGACGGCATCAGCATCTTCATGGTCGCGGTCACCGGCCTGCTGTTCCCGCTGGGTCTGCTCGGTTCCGAGAAGTACATCCAGCACCGGGTGAAGGCCTACGTGGCGTGGTTCCTCCTGCTCGAGGGCGCCATCATGGGCATCTTCCTCTCCCTCGACCTGATCGCCTTCTTCATCTTCTGGGAGCTGGTGCTGGTCCCGATGTACTTCCTCATCCAGGGATGGGGGAGCGGCCAGCGCGAGTTCGCGGCGATGAAGTTCTTCATCTACACCGCCGCGGGTTCCGCGTTCCTGCTCGCGTCGACGGTCGCGCTGGCGTTCATCCACCAGCACGACACCGGCGTGCTCACCTTCGACTACCGCGTGCTCGCCGCGTGGAACGGCCTGTCGGGCACCACCGAGCTGGTCCTGTTCCTCGGCTTCATGATCGCGTTCGCGATCAAGGCGCCGCTGTTCCCGTTCCACACCTGGCTGCCCCTGGTGCACACCGAAGCGCCCACCGCCGGTTCGGTCGTGCTGGCCGGCGTCATCATCAAGATGGGCGCCTACGGGTTCATCCGGTTCTCGTTCGAGCTGTTCCCGCAGGCCTCGGTCGACATGGCGCCGATCATCATGGTGCTGGCGGTGATCGGGATCCTCTACGGCGCGATCGTCGCCGCGATGCAGACCGACCTCAAACGCATCATCGCGTACTCGTCGGTCGCGCACATGGGCTTCGTGGTGCTGGGCATCTTCTCGCTCACCGTCATCGGCCTCGACGGCGCGGTGTTCACGATGCTGTCGCACCCGCTCACCACCGGCGCACTGTTCATGATCATCGGGATGCTCTACGAGCGCCGTCACACCCGTGAGATCTCCGCGTACCGCGGCGTGTGGAAGGTGGCGCCGGTGCTCGGCGGGCTCTTCCTCACCGCGATCTTCGCCGGCATCGGTCTCCCCGGGTTCTCCGGCTTCGTCGGCGAGTTCCTCTCGCTGCTCGGCACGTGGATCTACAGCGAACCGTTCGCGATCGTCGCCGCGCTGGGTGTGATCCTCGCCGCGGTGTACGGCCTGTGGGCCTTCCAGCGCTCCATGACCGGCAAGCCCACCGGTGAGAACGCCACGATGCGCGACATCACGTTCCGCGAGCTCGTGGTGGTCGTGCCGCTGCTCGGCCTGAGCCTGTTCCTCGGCCTCTACCCGAAGCCGGCGCTCGACCGCATCCAGCCGTCGGTCGAGGAGCGCGTCGCGAACCTCGAGAAGAAGTCCGACTACCGCGAGCCGAACCCGCCCAAGGTCGTGAAGGACGTCTCCAACGACTCGTCCTCGAAGGAGGGCAAGTGATCGCCGCGCTCGCCCCGATCACCACTCCGAGCGTCGACTGGCTCGCGATCGCGCCCGAGATCGCGCTCGGTGGCGCGGCGGTCCTGATCGTCCTCGCCCGTGCGCTGCTGCGCCGCAACCCCGCGGCCACCGCGGTCACCTACGTGATCGCCACGCTGGGCGTGCTGACCACCGCCGCGCTGCTCGTCTGGCAGTGGAACGACGTCCAGGACCACGGCGCGATCAGCACGATGGGCGGCATGGTGCGCGTCGACCCGTTCGGCGTGTTCCTCGGCATCGTCGTGCTCATCGCCACCACGATGGCGTTGCTGATCGCGGTCGCCTACCTGCGTCGTGAGCAGCTCGAGGTCCCCGAGTACGTCGCGCTGATGCTCTTCTCCGCGCTGGGCATGCTCACCATGACCACCGCGAACGACCTGATCGTGGTGTTCATCGCGCTCGAGATCCTCTCGATCCCGCTCTACGTGCTCGCGGCCTTCGACCGTCGGCGCACGAGCTCGCAGGAAGCCGGTCTCAAGTACTTCGTGCTCGGCGCGTTCTCCTCGGCGATCTTCCTCTACGGCATCGCGCTGGTCTACGGCGGCACCGGCACCACCTCGATCACCGGGATCGCCGCCTTCCTGCGGCAGAACACCCTCTTCGACCAGGGCACGTTGCTGGCCGGGATCGCGCTGCTGATCGTGGGCCTCGCGTTCAAGGTCGCGGCGGTGCCGTTCCACATGTGGACGCCCGACGTCTACGTCGGCGCCCCGTCGCCGGTCACCGCGTTCATGGCGTCGGCCACCAAGGCCGCGGGCTTCGCGGCGTTCCTGCGCATCTTCGGCGTCGCGTTCCTGAACTACCGCACCGACTGGCAGCCCATCATCTGGGCGCTGGCCGCGCTCACGCTGGTGTTCGGCAGCATCGGCATGCTGCTGCAGGTCGACCTCAAGCGGATGCTCGCCTACTCGTCGATCGCGCACGCCGGGTACGTGCTCATGGCCCTGCAGACGGCAACCCCGCGCGGTCGCGAGGCTGCGCTCTTCTACCTGTTCGTCTACACGTTCATGGTGGTGGGATCGTTCGCGGTGGTCACCGTGCTCAGCGTCAAGGGCGACGACGCGCACTCGATCGCCGGGCTCAAGGGTCTCGCCTTCCGTCGTCCGGTGCTCGGCACCCTGCTCGTGCTGTTCATGCTGGCCCAGGCCGGCATCCCGCTCACCGGCGGGTTCATCGCCAAGCTCGAGGTGTTCGAGGCCACGGCCAACGCCGACGAGTGGGTGCTGCTCGCCATCGGTGCGGTGGCCACGGTCATCGCGGCGTTCGGGTACCTGCGGGTCGCCATGTCGGTGGCCAGCTCGCCCGAGGACGAGGAGCCGGTGGCCGAGGGGATCGTGCACCGGCGCGTCGACGCCGGCACCTGGGTGGTGCTCGCCGTCTGCGGCGCGATGACGCTCGTGCTGGGTGTGGTGCCCGCGGTGTTCGCCCACTGGGCCCGCGACGCCGCCATCCTCGGCGCCCACGCGCTCACCCTCGTTCGCTGATCAACCCCGCCGCGGGTGCTCGATCTCGATCTCGTGCACGAACCCCTGCGCGCGTCCGACGCGCGCGGACACGATGTCGCCCCGGTGCGCCTTGTGGAACGCGTCCTCCGACACCCGCAGCCCGCGCAGCGTCGACGACGTGCCGTCGTCGACGACCACGTACCAACGTCGGGGGACGAGATCGCGCCACGGATTCCGCGCGGGAACCGTCGAACAGCCAGCGCGACGACCAGCCGGGCCCTCGACGTCGTGCGCGGCGAGCGTGACCACGTCGTAGAGAGCCGGCGAGACAACTCCGAGCCGCTGCGATCAGCGAGCAGCCCGAGTCGCGGCGTCCGTCGAGCAGCGGCTGGGTGCCACGCTCGGTGGGCGGAGCCACAGCACCGCTCCGGCCACGCACGACCCCCACGAGTGACGGGCAGGATCGTCGTGAGTGGCGGGCGGCCCCAGCCCCGGGGCAGCCGCACCGGGTAACGCACGCGGACCCGACGCCAGATACCACCCCGTCGGACCCACGCCGTCGCGGACGCTGTCGGGCCCCCGGGGCAGACCACGCGTGACCGACGGCGCAGTGCCGACCGCGGCCGCGAACGCCAGGGTGCGTCCGCGTACCGTCACCGCGGCCGGCCCGAGGTCGTCCGGGAGGAGGTCGAGCACCTCCTCGCGCTCGGCGATCCACCGAGACCCGAGGGCGATGCCGTCGGGGGTGAGGGTCGCACGACGCCCCGACGTGCCGACGAAGAGGCCGCCCACAACCCCGATCCGATCCAGAGCGCGACGAGCACGGTCTGGACATCGGGGTCGTCCACCACCGCCACGACGATCAGGAGGCCGAAGAACAGCACGACATCGCCACGGCGAAGCCGAACAACGTCCACCACGATGCGGCCCAGATCCCGGGCCCCCGGCTGAGCCCGGAGTCGTCGGTCTCGTCCATGACGGCACTCACGAAGCGGTCCCACCAGCGGTCGGCTTCGTCGGTGACGCCCTGGCCCAGCGCGCCGGCGGGCACCACGCCGTCGACGGCCCGGTCCGAGAGCAGGGTCAGCGTCTGGAGCTCGTGCTCGCGCGAGGGTCTCGCGGCTGGGCGGCTGGGTCGGAGAAGCGAGCAAGCACCTCACCCGGCGCGATCTGCTCGAGGTGGACATGGCCCCGGGCCGCGAGGTCGACCACCGTGGCGGCGAGCGCATCACCGGTGAGCCGCCCGCTGTGCACCAGGAGGTTCACCACCGCCGGCGAGACGTCGTCGTCCGCCGGTTCCATCCGCGGGGAGAGGTTCGGCCGTCGTCACCGGCTTCAGCCCGCGACGCGGCGCCACCAGGGGCGTCGCAGGGTGCGCCGCTCGCGGCGGGCGGCCGTGGCCTCGTCGAGGGCCCGGGCCGCGAGGTGGTGGGCCTCCTCCACGATCATCAGCGGGTCGGAGAAGTCGAACAGGTCGCGGTCGTCCTCGGGTGCGGGGAGCACCACCACCTCGACGCCCTCGGGCACGGCCCGCAGGTCGAGGTCGAAGCGCTGCTTGCGGCTGATGGCGAAGGCGCGGATGGCCACGTCGATCGGCGAACGCAGCGGCCGGGTGAGCAGGTCGCCGGCCACGTTGAGCACGTAGATGCGGTCGACCGGGCCCTGCCAGGCGTGCCAGAGCGGCACGGTGTCGACGACGGCGCCGTCGACCAGCACCCGGCCGTCGTGGCGGATCGGCGGGAAGAGGCCGGGGAGCGCGGCGCTGGCGAGCAACGCGGGCTGGAGAGGTCCGGAGGCGAACACCACCTCCTCGCCGGAGTCGAGGTCGGCCGCCACCACCCGCAGCGGGAGGCTCAGCCCGGCGAAGGTCTCCGGAAGGTACTTGGAGTGCCAGATGGCCCTGGAGCCCCTCGTTGGAGAAGAGGTGGTCGTCGCGCCGGACGAGGTTCCAGGCCCGGGCCAGCCTGCCGCCGGGGAAGATCTCGTCGCCCCGGAAGCTCTCCCAGGTGGCCTCGAGGTGCCCGACCCCCGCGAGGGTGGGGTCCTTGGCGATCACCGCGCCGTTGAAGGCGCCCGCGGAGCACCCGATCACCACGTCGGGGACGATTCCCCGCTCCAACAGCGCCCGCAGCATCCCCACCTGGGCGACGGCCTGGTTGCCGCCCCCCGAGAGCACGAACGCGCAGCCTTGCGCGCGCTCCTGTCGCCGCCGGAGGGCACCGATCGCGGTCGGCTCACCGCCCTGGTCCGCCACTTGTCGTCACTCCTCTCCGAAGGTCGCGCGAGAAGCCTTCCACGGTTTGCGGCCCGCAGAAAACAACGGGATATGCTGCGCCCGAAATCCAACTCTCCACACCGACGCCTCATTCCAGCAGGGGGCGGGAGGCCCACGCGTGAGCGAGTTCTATCGGAATTATCTCGCCGTGGCCGTCTTCATCGGCGCCGCCCTGGTCATGGTGGGCGCGATGCTCGGGGCCGGCCGCCTGCTCCGACCCCAGCGGCCAGATGCGGCGAAGCTCGTGCCCTACGAGGCGGGCTCCGACCCCGTGCTCGGATTCGGCCAGTCGAACGTCCGCTACTACGTGTACGCGCTGCTCTTCGTGATGTTCGACGTCGAGGCCGTGTTCATCTTCCCGTGGGCGGTGCGCCTCGAGAGCCTCGGCACCTTCGGTCTGATCGAGATGCTCGTCTTCATCGCCATCCTCACCCTCGGACTCGTGTACGCCTGGCGCAAGGGGGTGCTGCGGTGGGCCTAGTCGAGAAGGGCACGCTCTCCAAGCCTGCGCTCAAGCCCCTCACCTGGCTGCTCAACTACAGCCGCAAGTACTCGCTGTGGATGTTCCAGTGGGGCCTCGCGTGCTGCGCGATCGAGATGGGCGCGGCGCTGGCCAGCCCGCGCTACGACCTCATGCGTCTCGGGGTCATCCCGTTCCCGGCGAGCCCGCGCCAGGCCGACCTCATCTGCGTGTCGGGCACCGTCACCGACAAGATGGCCCCGGCCGTGCGTCGCCTCTACGACCAGATGCCCGACCCGAAGTACGTCATCTCGATGGGTTCGTGCGCGAACTGCGGCGGTCCCTACTGGGACTCCTACTCGGTCACCAAGGGCATCGACCAGATCCTCCCCGTCGACGTCTACGTGCCCGGCTGCCCGCCGCGGCCCGAGGCGCTGATGCAGGGCATCGTGCTGCTCCAGGAGCGCATCCAGAACGAGGGTCTCGGCAACGACGATCTCCAGAAGCGCTGGCGTGGGGAGCCGATCGTCGTTGACTGACGTGACCGGAACCGACGCAGTGGACGAGCCCGAGGCGGCCGACGTGGCCGTCGAGGAGGCCGCGCCCGACCCGCATGCGCTCGACGAGCGCCACGCCGCGCTGCTCGCGGACTTCGAGCGCGAGCTCGGTGCCGCGGTGCTCGACACCGGCAGGCCTTCGGCATGCCGATCGTGCGTGTGCAGCGCACCGAGTGGCGCCGGGTCGCGGAGATCGCCCGCTACACGCTGGGCTGCGACTACCTCTCCTTCGTGGCCGGTGTCGACTGGATGCCCGCGCCCAAGGAGGGCGGTGACGACGCCGGGAGCGACACCTCGTCGCCGGTGCAGCCCACCGAGACCACCTACGGCGTGGCCGGCTCCGACGGCCGCTTCCAGGTGTTCGCGCACGTGCAGTCGACCTCGCGCAAGTACGGCATCACCTTCAAGGTCGACGTCGACGAAGAGGCGCTGCTCGTGCAGTCGTGGGTGCCGGTGTACCCCGGCGCCGACTGGCACGAGCGCGAAACCTGGGAGATGTACGGCTTCGTGTTCGACGGCCACCCGGCGCTGCGTCACCTCTACCTGCCGAGCGGGTTCGAGGGTCACCCGCTGCGCAAGGACTTCCCGCTGCTGTCGCGCGTGGTGAAGCCCTGGCCCGGGTTGGTCGACGTCGAGGGCATGCCCGGCGACGACGACGCCGAAGCTGCCGCTGCCTCCTCCGCCGAGTCCGCCTCCTCCGCCGAGTCCGTCGAGGAGTCGTCGTGAGCACCACCAACCCGCCGCTTCCCGAATTCGACGTCGACCCGCGCGCGTTCCGCACGCTGGCCGACGCGCAGCTCGGTGTCGAGCTCGACACCGGCGACATGATCCTCAACCTCGGGCCGCAGCACCCGGCCACGCACGGCACGCTGCGCCTCGTCGTGCGACTCGACGGCGAGCGCGTCGTCGCGGCCGACCCGGTCATCGGGTACATGCACCGCGGCTACGAGAAGCTCACCGAGTTCCGCACCTACCCGCAGGTCACCACGCTGATCAACCGCATCGACTGGCTCTCGAGCTTCGCCAACGAGGTGCCCTTCGTCGACGCGGCCGAGAAGCTGATGGGCATCGGCGCGCCGCCGCGTGCGCAGTACATCCGCACCATCCTCACCGAGCTCAGCCGCATCGCCACCTTCGTCCTCTTCCTCGGCGAGATGGGCCTGCAGGTCGGCGCGATCACGCCCGCGTTCTACGGCTTCCGCGACCGCGAGCACGTGCTCAACCTCATCGAGGGCGCCACGGGTGGTCGCTTCCACCCCAACTTCAACCGCATCGGCGGCCTGAAGGAGGACCTCCCGTGGGGCTGGGTCAACGAGACCCGCACGGTCATCAAGAAGATGCTCGACGCCTGCGACACCTTCGAGGACCTGGTCGCGGGCAACGAGATCTTCCAGGCCCGCACCCGCTCGGTGGGCATCATCCCGCCCGAGGTGGGCGCGGCCTACGGCGTGTCGGGCTCCAACCTGCGCGCCTCGGGCGTCGACTGGGACCTGCGCCGCGACGGTTTGCCCTACCTCGTGTACCCCGAGCTCGACTTCAAGGTGTGGACCCACACCGACGGCGACTCCTTCGCCCGCTACTGGGTGCGGCTCCAGGAGACGCGCGAGTCGTGCCGGATGGTGCTGCAGCTGCTCGACGGGCTGCCGTCGGGGCCGATCATGGCCAAGGTGCCGCGCATCATCAAGGTGCCCGAGGGTGAGGTCTGGGCCGAGAGCGAGAACCCGCTCGGCCAGATGGGGTACTACGTCTTCTCCAAGGGCGCGACCGGCCCGTTCCGGGTGAAGATCCGCTCGGCGTCGTTCAGCAACGTGTCGATCCTGCCGTGGCTGCTCCGCGGCATGTTCGTCCCCGACGTCGTGACGATCCTCGCGTCGCTCTACTTCATCCTGGGGGACATCGACCGATGAGACGGAGCGCAGGCGTGAGCGGACGCTCGGGACGCCGGAGCGGAGTCGACCAGTGATGGGGACCGGTCTGTCCTCGCGGTCGACATCGGCTGGGGTTCCACCCTGGCGATCAAGACGATCGTCATCCTCATGATCGTGCCCGCCACCGCGCTGGTGCTCGGCTACGTGTTCCTCCTGAAGATGATGAGCCACATGCAGAGCCGGCTCGGTCCGATGGACCCCGGCGGGTTCCACGGCTGGTTCCAGCTCGTCGGCGACGGCATCAAGTTCATGCAGAAGGAAGACGTCATGCCGGCCCAGGCCGACAAGCGCGTCTTCGCCTTCGCGCCGGTCGTGGTGGTCATCTCCACCTTCCTGGTGTTCCTGGTGATCCCCGCCGGTCCCGACATCGTCGTGAAGGACCTCAACGTCGGCGTGTTCTACGCGCTGGCGGTGTCGAGCCTCTCGGTGATCGGCGTGCTCATGGCCGGCTGGGCCAGCGCCAACAAGTTCTCGCTCCTCGGCGCGCTGCGTGCCGCCGCGCAGCTCATCGCCTACGAGCTGCCGCTGTTGCTCGCGGTGGTCGGCGTGGTCATCCAGGCCAGCACGATGAGCCTGCAGGGCATCGTGGCCGCGCAGAGCACCGGGTCGATCTTCGGGTGGAGCGGCATCGGCGACCCGTTCATCTTCACGCAGTTCGTGGCCTTCGCCCTCTTCATGGTCGCCGCGCAGGCCGAGCTCACCCAGACCCCGTTCGACATGCCGGTCGCGGAGTCCGAGCTGGTCGCCGGCTACATGGTCGAGTACACGGGCTTCCGTTTCCTCTTCTTCTTCATCGGCGAGTTCGGCACCGCGTTCGCGTTCGCGGCGATCGCCGCCACCCTCTTCCTCGGCGGCTGGGCCCTCCCCGCGTCGTGGGGCCTGTCGATCGGCGTGATGCGCTTCGTCGGCCCCGGCGTGCTGTTCGCCAAGATCATGCTCGTGGCCTTCCTGATGTTCTGGGTGCGCTTCACCTACCCCCGCTTGCGTGAGGACCAGCTCCAGGGCCTCGCGTGGAAGGTGCTCATCCCCATCGGCCTCCTGAACATCGTGGCCACTGCGATCCTCAAGGTGGCGATGTGATGAAGAAGCCCAAGCTCCCCGGCGTGATCGGCGGCCTCGGCATCACCTTCAAGACGATGCTGAAGCCCGCGGTCACCGTGCAGTACCCCCACGAGCGCGAAGACCCGCCCACCCGGGCGCGGGGCGTCATCGCGCTCAAGGAGGAGAACTGCACGGTCTGCATGCTGTGCGCCCGCTCGTGCCCCGACTGGTGCATCTACATCGAGGGTCACAAGGAGAAGCGCCCGCCGCGTCGCGAGGGTGGTCGCGACCGCACGGTCAGCGTGCTCGACCGTTTCGACATCGACTTCGCGCTCTGCATGTACTGCGGGATCTGCGTCGAGGTGTGCCCGTTCGACGCGCTCTTCTGGAGCCCCGAGTACGAGTACTCGGAGTCGAACATCGCCAAGCTGCTGCACGACAAGCGCAAGCTCGGCGAGTGGATGGAGACCGTCCCCGAGCCCGAGCCGCTCGAGATCGGCGCCGAGGTCAAGGGGAAGAAGAAGTAGTCATGCCGGTCGTGCTGTCCACCATGGTGGCCCAGACGGTGGCCTTCTGGTTCCTCGCCGTCGTCATGGCCGTCGCCGCGATCGGCGTGGTCCGGTCGCAGAACGTCGTGCACGCCGCGCTCTACCTCGTGGTCGTGCTCGCCGGCGCCGCCGCCCAGTACATCCTGCTCGTGGCCGAGTTCGTGGCCTGGGTGCAGGTGCTCATCTACATCGGCGCCATCGTGATCCTGTTCCTCTTCGGCATCATGCTCACCCGGGCGCCGATGAAGTCCGAGGGCAAGCTCGACAACCACCAGCGAGGCGCCGCGGCGGTGGTGTCGCTGTTCCTCTTCGGCGTGCTCACCGCCCTGCTCGTCGACGCCTACGGGAACCAGCAGATCCACCCCACCACAGGGCTGGTCAAGATGGGCAGCGCCGGTCACGTCGCCTCGGCGATGTTCCGCGACTACCTGGTGCCCTTCGAGGTGGTCTCCATGCTCCTCCTGGCCGCGCTGGTCGGCGCCGTCGTGATCGCGCGGAGGGACTAGGCGGTCATGACCCTCAACAACTTCCTGGTCCTCAGCGCCTTCCTCTTCTGCACCGGCCTCTACGGAACGCTGGCGCGCAAGAACGCGGTGCTGGTGCTCATGAGCGTGGAGCTCATGCTCAACGCGGTGAACCTCAACCTGGTGGCGTTCTCGGCGTTCCGCGCCAACGTCACCGGGCAGATCTTCGCCCTGTTCCTCATCACGATCGCCGCCGCCGAAGTGGGCGTGGGTCTGGCGATCGTGCTGCTCATCTACCGGAACTCTCGCAGCGTCGACCTCGACCAGGCCGACCAGTTGAAGGGCTGATCTCGACGTGTTGGACAACGCCTGGATCATCCCCGCGATCCCCGCGGTCTCCTTCGCCCTGATCCTCTTCTTCGGGAAGAAGCTCCCGACGAAGGGCTCGGCGATCGGCATCACGGCGCTCAGCGCGTCGTTCATCGCTGTCGTGCGTGGCCGTCTACCAGTGGATCGACCGGGTCGAGTCCGCCTCCGGCGGCAAGGCCGAGGGCCTCGGCGCGCTCGGCCGCAGCCTCTTCGTGCACAGCGGCGAGGGCAAGCCGATCGTCACCCCGGTGCTGCACCACATCACGTGGTGGCAGAACGGCGGTTTCGAGTTCGGCGTGGGCATCCGCATGGACGGCCTCGCGGTGATGATGTGCTTCGTCGTCACGCTCATCTCGCTGCTCGTGCACATCTACAGCACGGCCTACCTGCACAACGACGTCCGCTACACGCACTACTACGCGATGCTCAGCCTGTTCACGGCCGCGATGCTCACGCTCGTCGTCGCCGACAACACGCTGCAGGTGCTGCTCGGCTGGGAGGGCGTCGGTCTCTGCTCGTTCGCGCTCATCGGTCACTGGTGGGAGGAGGGCGCCAACAGCAAGGCCGCGCTCAAGGCCTTCTTCACCACCCGTACCGGCGACATCGGCCTGATGATCGGCATCATCATCCTGTTCTGGGCCACCAAGAGCTTCGACATCGGCCGGATCAACGCCTACGCGCTCAGCCCCCGCGCCGACCACGCGCTGATGCTCGCCGCGGCCTCGTGCCTGATGGTCGGCATCATCGGCAAGAGCGGCCAGTTCCCGCTCCACACCTGGCTCCCCGACGCCATGGCCGGCCCCACGCCGGTGTCCGCGCTCATCCACGCGGCCACCATGGTCGTCGCCGGCGTGTACCTCGCCGCCCGGCTCTACCCGGTGTTCTGGAACGGGTTCTCGATCGCCAACGGCGGCGTCAACTTCATGGTGCTGATCGGCGGGATCACGATCATCATCGGCGCCCTGCTCGCGTTCGTGCAGGACGACATCAAGAAGGTGCTCGCGTACTCCACCATCAGCCAGCTCGGCTACATGGTGATGGCCCTCGGCGCCGGCGCCTGGGTGGCGGCGGTGTTCCACCTCTTCACCCACGCCTTCTTCAAGGCGCTGCTCTTCCTCGGTGCCGGCTCGGTGAGCCACTCCGGCGCCGCACCACTCCTTCGACATGAAGAAGGACATGGGCGGCCTGCGCAAGTTCATGCCGATCACGTTCTGGACGTTCATCGTCGGCACCCTCGCGCTCGCCGGCATCTTCCCGTTCGCGGGCTTCTGGTCGAAGGACGAGATCCTGCTGACCGCGGGCAAGTCGGGCTACACCTTCTTCCTCGTCGTCGGTCTGGTCGGCGCGTTCCTCACCGCGGCCTACATGACCCGCTGCGTGTACCTCACCTTCTTCGGCGAGTACCGCGGGCACGGCCACCCGCACGAGTCGGAGCCGGTCATCACCGTGCCGCTGATCGTGCTGTCGGTGTTCGCGGTCCTCGCCGGGTTCCTGAACGCGGCCGCGGTGCACGTGGAGAAGTTCGCCGAGTGGGTGGAGCCGCGGGTCGCGTTCCCCGAGCTGGTCCACCCGGCATTCGACTACCCGACGGCGATCATCTCGCTGTCCATCGCGTCGATCGGTATCGGCATCGCGGCCTTCTTCTGGTTCAAGCGCGAGGAGCTCGGCGCGCTGAACGGCCTCACCGAGCGCAACAAGGTCGCCCGCGCGGGCTACACGTTCCTGGTCAACAAGTACTACCTGGACGTGCTCTACGAGAACGTCATCGTGGGCTCGATCCGCGGGGGCATCGCACGCGGGAGCTACTGGTTCAACCAGCACGTCATCGACGGGGTGGTCAACGGCGCCGGCAAGGGCGCGAAGGCGACCGGGCAGTGGACCTACGACTTCCTCGACCGCAAGGTCGTCGACGGCGCGGTCAACGGCACGGCCGAGGTCACGGCGGAGAGCGGTGGGCTCCTCCGCTACTTCCAGGCGGGACGAGTGCAGCGGTACGCGCTTTACATGTTCGCGGTGGTGGGGCTCCTCGCCCTGCTGCTCCTGATCGCAAACATCTGAGTCGAGGGGAATCACTTCGATGGACTGGTTCGACAGCTGGGCCCTGACCCTGGCGGTGTTCATTCCGCTGGTGGGCATGGCGATCGTGCTGCTGATCCCGAGGGCCGAGGAAGGGCTGATCAAGGTCGTCACCCTCCTCACCACCCTCCTGACCGCGGCGGTCGGCGTCGGGATCCTGGCCAACTTCAACCTCGACGACGGTCGGCTCCAGTTCCAGGCGAACGAGGAGTGGATCAAGGTCATCAACAGCCGCTACCACGTGGGCATCGACGGCATCTCGCTGCCGCTGATCCTGCTCACGATGCTGGTGACGGTCTGCTGCGTCGTCTACTCGTGGAACCACTTCCCCGAGCCGCACAACCCGAAGGCGTTCCTCGCCCTCGTGCTCCTGCTCGAGACGGGCATGATCGGCACGTTCGTGGCGCAGGACCTCATCCTGTTCTTCATCTTCTTCGAGCTCGTGCTGCTCCCGATGTTCTTCATGATCGGCGTGTGGGGCGGTCCCAACCGCGAGTACGCGTCGATCAAGTTCTTCCTCTTCACGATGTTCGGCTCGGCGTTCATGCTGCTGAGCTTCCTGGCGATGTACTTCCTGTCGAAGGTGCACACCTTCGACATCCCGCTGCTGGCTGCCCAGCACGGCTCCGGCATCGTCCACGGCACGCAGCTGCTGATCTTCGGCGGCATGTTCCTCGGCTTCGCGATCAAGGTGCCGATGTTCCCGTTCCACACCTGGCTCCCCGACGCGCACACCGAGGCGCCCACGGTGGGTTCGGTGCTGCTGGCCGCGGTCATGCTGAAGCTCGGCACCTACGGCTTCATCCGCATCGCGCTCCCGTTGCTGCCCTCGGCCGCGCAGTCGTGGGCGCCGTGGATCGGCCTGCTCGCGGTGATCGGCATCATCTACGGGGCGCTCTGCTGTCTCGCGCAGCGCGACATGAAGCGCCTCATCGCGTTCTCGTCGGTGGCCCACATGGGCTTCGTGATGCTCGGCATCTCGACCCTCACCACCTTCGGTATCAACGCCGCGGTCTTCGGCATGGTCGCCCACGGTCTGATCACCGGCATGCTCTTCTTCCTGGCCGGTTCCATCCAGGAGCGCTACGGCACCCGCGAGATCAGCCGCCTCGGCGGCATCCTCACCCAGGCGCCGCACCTGGGCTGGCTGCTCGGCTTCTCGGCCATGGCGTCGCTCGGTCTGCCCGGCCTCGCCGGCTTCTGGGGCGAGTTCCCGGCCATCCTCTCCACCTACGAGCCGAAGTTGCCCTTCGGCCTGTGGGACGGCAGCGCCGGGACCCTCGCCACCTACCGCACCTTCATGGTGATCGCGGCGATCGGCACCGTGCTCGCGGCCGGCTACCTCCTCTGGATGTTCCAGCGGGTGGCCATGGGCACCCCGAAGCCCGAGTTCGAGCACGCGCACATCCACGACCTCCACGTGGAGGAGTGGATCGCGTTCGCGCCGCTGCTCGCGCTCATCGTCGCCCTCGGTGTGTACCCGCAGCTCCTCTTCAAGATGACCGACCTGCCCGTCGTGCAGCTCGTGCACGAACTGAGTAGGGCGCTGGGGTGAACCCGCACGTCGACTTCCACGCGATCGCGCCGGAGCTGGTGCTCACGGCGACGATCCTGGTCGCGCTCGTCGTCGACCTGATCTGGCCCGAGCGCGCGCGCACGCTGGTGCCGCGCATCGCGTCGCTCGGCGTGCTCGGCGCGCTGATCCCGGTGATCACGCTGGTGGCCGACGGCTCGTCGCGTGAGATGTTCGGCGGGGCGTTCGTCGTCGACAACTTCGCGCTGGCGATGCAGGGCTTCTTCCTCGTCGTCACCTACATCACGATCCTGCTCGCCGCCGACCACATCGGGGAGGGCGACTACCACCAGGGCGAGTTCTGGTTCCTCATGCTCACCTCGGTGCTGGGCATGCTGGTGATGGCGTCGTCGCGCGACCTGATCTCGATCTTCGTCGCGCTGGAGACCATCACCATCCCCACGATCATCCTCACCGCGTGGCGCAAGCACGACAGCAAGTCGAACGAGGCCGCGATCAAGTACTTCGTGATCGGCGTGCTCTCCTCGGCGATCATGCTCTACGGCATGTCGCTGGTGTACGGCGAGACCGGCTCCACGCTGCTGAGCACCATCCGGCTCTACAGCGCGACCCACTCGCTCTCGCCGCTCTACGCGGTGGCGATCTTCCTCACCATCGGCGGCTTCGCGTTCAAGGTGAGCGCGGTGCCGTTCCACTTCTGGACTCCCGACACCTACGAGGGCGCGCCCACCCCGGTCACCGCGTTCCTGTCGGTGGCGTCGAAGGCCGGCGGGTTCGTCGGGCTGCTGATCATCGTCGCGTTCGGATTCTTCCCCGCGCACGAGGCGTGGGAGCCGGTGCTGTGGTTCCTGGCCGCGGCGTCGATCATCTACGGCAACCTCGTCGCGCTCAAGCAGACCAACATCGTGCGCCTGCTCGCCTACTCGTCGATCGCGCAGGGCGGCTTCATCCTCGTGCCCCTGGCCGTCGCCTGGCAGGCCGGAACCACGTCGCTCGAGGCGGTCGTCATCTACCTGTTCGTCTACGCGGCGATGAACCTCGGGGCCTTCGCCTGCGTGATCGCGGTCGCCCGCCGCACCGGCTCGGGCGAGATCGACAGCTACTCGGGCCTGGGCAAGACCGCCCCTGGGCTGGCGATCACGATGACGATCTTCCTGTTCTCGCTCGCCGGCCTCCCGCCGTTCGCGGGCTGGTTCGCCAAGTTCGTGATGTTCCGCGCGGTGATCGACGCCAACACGCCCCAGGCCACGGTGCTCGGGGTCATCGCCGCGCTCGGTTCGGTGGTGGCGTTCTTCTACTACGCCACCGTCGCCCGCAAGATGTGGTTCCACGACCCGCTCGACGACACCGTGCGCGAGACCCACACGCCCGCGGGCCTCACCGTGGCCATCGGCCTCTGCACCGCGATCGTCATCGTGGTCGGCGTCTACCCGCAGCTGTTCGCCCGCATCGGCGAGTGGGCCTTCCAGCTGTAGCGGTCGCTCTCTGCGAGCCGGGATACCCGGCTCGCGGCCGTTCACTCCCTGGCGAGCGACTCGCTCGCTCCGGTCGCTCCGTCGCCGCATCACCTTGGCGGTACCGTGTCCACCATGAGTGAGCTCGAACAGCGGCTCGTCGAGCGGATCCACCGGGAGGGGCCGATCCCGTTCGACGCGTACGTCGAGGCCGCGCTCTACGGCGACGGGGGATTCTTCGCCTCCGGGCACGGCGCGGGGCGCGCGGGCGCCGACTTCGTCACCAGTCCCGAGGTGGGGCAGCTCTTCGGCGCGCTGGTCGCCCGCCACGTCGACCGCGTGTGGGACGCGCTCGGCCGCCCCGATCCCTTCGTGGTGGTCGAGGCCGGCGCGGGCCGGGGGCGGCTCGCCGCCGACGTGCTCGCCGCCGCCCCCGAGTGCGCGCCCGCATTGCGCTACGTGCTCGTCGAGCGCTCGGACACGCTGCGAGCCGCGCAGCGCGAGCTGCTCACCATCGAACCGAACGACTCGGCCTTCGGGCCCGGCGAGCTGGAGGACGGCGAGACCCAGCCCGTGCCCGTCGCCGGTCAGGGTCCGATCGTCACCGCGCTCGACGACCTCCCGGCCGCCCACGTCGAGGGCCTGGTGCTCGCCAACGAGCTGTTCGACAACCTGCCGTTCCGTGTGGTGGAACGCACCGCGGTCGGGTGGTCGGAGGTGCGCGTCGACCACGACGGCGACGCGCTTCGTGGAGATGTTGTTGGCCGCGTCGCCACCCCTCGCGGACGAGGCCGACCTGGTCGCCGCGGGTGACGTGCCCATCGGCGCCCGACTCCCGGTGCCGACCGCGGCACGCGAATGGCTCCACCGCGTGGCCGCGCTGCTGCGCCGAGGTCGCGTGCTCCTCGTCGACTACGCGGCGAGCGGCGCCGAGCTCGCCGAGCGGGGCCAGGACGGGTGGCTGCGCACCTACCGGACCCACGAGCGTGGGGGAGCGCCGCTCGACGCGCCCGGGACGTGTGACCTCACCGCCGACGTTCCGGTCGAGTACGTCGTGCACGCCGCCGCCCGCGCGGGCCTGCGTCTCGTCGCCGACGACGACCAGGCCGCCTGGTTGCGCGGCCTGGGCCTCGACCAGCTCGTGAGCGACGCGCGCGACGGGTGGGACGCCCGCGCCCACATCGGCGACCTCGAAGCGCTACGCCACCGCAGTCGGGTGTCGGAGGGATCCGCGCTCACCGACCCCGCCGGCCTCGGCGCCCACCGGGTGCTCGACTTCACCACCTGATCGCCCGACCCGTTGGTCACCGGCGACCCGACCGATCGGCCAGACCCCGGCGGTAGCCTGACCCGCGCAGCGCACATCAGGACGCACACCACGAGCCAGACGACGGGGGTTCGGCAATGGCGGAGACGGGCGACACCATCGAGTCACTGCTCGCGGAAGGCCGCACCTTCCCGCCGCCCGACGACTTCAAGCGCCAGGCGCTGATCGTCGGCACCGAGGTCTACGACGAGGCCGACACCGACGACGAGGGCTTCTGGGCCCGCGCCGCCGACGCGCTCGACTGGTACGAGGACTGGCACACGATCCTCGAGTGGGACCTGCCCTTCGCCAAGTGGTTCGTGGGCGGCAAGCTCAACGTCGCCTACAACTGCCTCGACCGTCACGTCGAGGCCGGCACGGGCGACAAGGTCGCGTACTACTGGGAGGGCGAGCCGGGCGACACCCGCACCATCACCTACGCGCAGCTCCTCGACGACGTGTCGCGCCTCGCCAACGCGCTGAAGGAGCTCGGCGTCGAGAAGGGCGACCGGGTCAACATCTATCTGGGAATGGTGCCCGAGCTCCCGATGGCGCTGCTCGCCTGCGCGCGCATCGGCGCCGCGCACTCGGTGGTGTTCGGCGGCTTCTCGGCCGATTCGCTGCGCGACCGCATCCAGGACGCCGGCGCCAAGGTGCTCATCACCGGCGACGGCGCGTGGCGACGCGGCAGCATCGTGCCGCTCAAGACCACGGCCGACCTCGCGCTCGCCGACTGCCCGACCATCGAGAAGGTCTTGGTGCTCGCGCGCACCGGGCAGGACGTCCCGATGACCGAGGGCCGCGACGTGTGGTGGCACGACGTCGTGCCCGGCCAGTCGGCCGAGTGCCCGCCCGAGCCGATGGACGCGGAAGACCTGCTGTTCCTCCTCTACACCAGCGGCACCACGGCGCGCCCCAAGGGCATCATGCACACCACCGGCGGGTACCTCACGCAGGTCGCGTGGACGCACAAGCACGTGTTCGACCTGCGTCCCGACGACGACGTGTACTGGTGCGCGGCCGACGTCGGATGGGTCACCGGGCACTCGTACATCGTCTACGGCCCGCTGGCCAACGGCGCGACGAGCGTGATGTACGAGGGCACGCCCGACCACCCCGGGAAGGACCGGCTCTGGCAGATCGTCGAGACGTACGGCGTCACCATCCTCTACCTCGCGCCCACCGCGATCCGCTCGTTCATGAAGTGGGGCGACGAATGGCCGCAGCGTCGCGACCTGTCGTCGCTGCGCCTGCTCGGCAGCGTGGGGGAGCCGATCAATCCCGAGGCGTGGGTCTGGTACTGGGAGCACATCGGCGGTGAGCGTTGTCCCATCGTCGACACGTGGTGGCAGACCGAGACCGGCGCCATCATGATCAGCCCGCTGCCCGGCGCGACCACGCTCAAGCCCGGCAGCGCCACCTTCCCGCTCCCGGGGATCGGTGCGGAGATCGTCAACGACGACGGCAGCACGGTCGGCATCCCCGGTGGGGGCTACCTCGTCCTCACCCGTCCGTGGCCGTCGATGCTGCGCGGCATCTGGGGCGACCCGCAGCGTTACCAGGACACCTACTGGAGTCGCTTCGACGGGCGCTACTTCGCGGGCGACGGCGCGAAGCGCGACGACGACGGCTACTTCTGGCTGCTCGGTCGCGTCGACGACGTCATGCTCGTGTCGGGCCACAACATCTCGACCGCGGAGGTCGAGCACGCGCTGGTGGGGCACCCCGCGGTCGCGGAGGCCGCGGTGGTCGGCGCCACCGACGCCACCACGGGCCAGGCGATCAAGGCGTTCGTGATCCTGCGCAGCGGGTCCGAGCCGTCCGACGAACTGGTCGGCGAGCTGCGTGAGCACGTGGCGAAGCACATCGGCCCCATCGCCAAGCCCAAGACGATCCTCTTCACCGAAGACCTCCCGAAGACCCGCTCGGGGAAGATCATGCGCCGGTTGCTGCGCGACGTGGCGGAGGACAAGGCCTTGGGCGACACCACCACCCTGGCCGACCCGTCGGTGGTGGAGGGGATCAAGGCCCAGCACCTCGCGGCCGCCGGCGGGGACGACTGATCGACGTGACCTTCGCGAGCAACGGGGAGATGATCCCTGGTCACTGGACCTGGCACAGCGAACCCGTCGATCCCGGCCCCGCGGTCGTGGTCGACATCGACGGCGTGCTGTCCGACGCCACCGAGCGTCAGCACTACCTCGAGGCGCCGCGCCGCAACTGGGACGCGTTCTTCCAGGCCTGCGGCGACGACCCGGTCATCGAGGAGATCAAGGTGCTCCTCGACCACCTCGACCGCGACCTCACGGTGATCCTGCTCACCGCGCGGCCGCGCATGGTGCACGAGCTCACCGAGGCCTGGTTGCGGCGCTACAAGATCCGCTGGGACGTGCTGCTCATGCGCCCGTGGGGCGACTACGAGATGGCACGCGACTTCAAGCAGGCATCGGTGTGGGAGCTGCGGGCCTACGGGTTCGAGCTGCGCCTGGCCATCGAGGACGACCGCCGCAACGTCGCGATGTTCCGCACCGAAGGCGTGCCCTGCGTCTACTTCCACTCCGGGTACTACGACTGATCCGGCGGCCGGTCGACGGCCTAACCTGCGCCGGTGCTCCGACGCGATCGCTCGGCATGATGGTGGCCGGCCTGGTCCTGGCCGGGGCTCCGTTCGCGACGGCGCCGCGACGACGGCGGCGGCGAAGGCTCCGGCGAAGTGGGATCCGCGTGTCGAGGAGTTCGTGCGGTTCGTCGAGCGCGACCGCGACCTGAAGTTCGAGCACCCGGTGCGCGTCGCCTTCCTCGAGGACGCGGCGTTCCTGAAGGAGCTCAACGGCGGCGACGAGCCCACCAAGGCCGACAAGGCCGACGCGCGCTCGGTCAGCGGCCCAGCTGCGCGCGGTGGGGATGCTCGCCCCCGACGTCGACCTGCTCGACACCGCGGGCGCGCTCGACGACAGCGGCACGGTCGGGTTCTACGACTCGGAGACCGAGGAGCTCTTCGTGCGCGGCAAGGATCTCACCGACACCGACGTGCGCGTCACCGTGGTGCACGAGCTCACCCACGCGCTCCAGGACCAGCACTTCGACCTCGACCGCCTCGACACCCGCACGCGCGATTCCGGCGGCGACTTCGCGCTCACCGCGCTGATCGAGGGTGACGCGACGGTGGTGGAGGAGGACTACCTCGCGACGCTCCCCGAGAGCGAGCAGGACGCCTACTACGGCGGGTCCGACGAACCGGTCGCGCCCGACGACGCCGGCGCGGCCGCGGCCGACGACGCGCCGGTGCTCGCGGCGGCCGACTCCGCTCCGTACGACTTCGGGTACCAGTACGTGAGCACGGTGATCGCCGACCGTGGCCCCGCGGCCGTCGACGCGCGCTTCCGCAAGCTCCCCACCACCGAGGAGCAGATCATCGACCCGTTGGCGGCCGAGGATCGCGAGCCGGCGATGAGCGTGCCGGTGCCGAAGCTGGCCAAGGGGGAGAAGGCCGACGGTGCGCCCGACGTCTGGGGCGCCTACAACCTGTACCTGATGCTGGCTTCGCGGATCGACCGCTCCGCCGCGCTCGCGGCCGCGACCGGCTGGGGCGGCGATCGCTACCGCGCCTTCACCCGCGACGGAACGGAGTGCGTGCGGATCGCGGTGCGGGGCGACACCACGGCCGACACCCGCGAGTTCGCGGACGCGCTCGATCAGTGGGCGGCGACGCTGCCGGCCGGGGGCGCGACGGTGGACCGTGGTGACCTCGTGGTGACCGCAACCGCGTGCGACGTCGGCGGCGTCACCGGGCCCGACGCGCAGAAGGTCGACGACGCGGGCTCGCTGCTCTACGACCGCAACGACATCACCACGTTCCTCGTCGACGACGGCGCGCCCCGCGAGATCGCACGGTGTGCGGCGGCCGGGATCGCGCTCGATCCCGAGCTCGATGCGCTGCTCTACGCCGACGATGTCACCGACGAGCAGGAGGCCCTCGTGCGGGACCGCGTCGCCGGGTTCGTGGACGGGTGTCGCGGCGGCAACGACGTGCCCGCCTGAACCTCAGTCGCGGAAGTTGGTGAACTGGAGGGGCACGCCGAAGTCGTGCTCCTTGATTGCCGCGATCGCGGTCTGGAGGTCGTCGCGCTTCTTGCCGGTGATCCGCAGCTGGTCGCCCTGGATCTGGTGCGACACACCCTTGAGACCGAGTTCCTTGAGGAACTTGCCGATCTCCTTGCCCTTCTCCGTGGAGATCCCGCTGTTGAGCGTGACGACCTGACGGACGGTGCCCTTCGTGGCTTCCTCGACCTTGCCGTAGCTCAGCGCCTTCAGCGACACCTGGCGCTTCACCATCTTCTCCTCGAGCACCTGCGTGAGCGCGGTGAGACGCGACTCGCTCTCGGTCGCGAGCTCGATGGTCTTCTCCTTGAGCTCGATGGTGCTGTCGGTGTTCTTGAAGTCGAAGCGGGTCGACACCTCGCGACTCGCCTGGTCCACCGCGTTGCGGACCTCCTGCATGTCGAGCTCGGACACGACGTCGAAGGTGGGCATGCGGGTACTCCCGGAGAGAATGGCGGCCGGACGGGCTGGTACTGTACGCCCCCCCGAGGGTCGGTACCCGAGTGGACAAAGGGGGCAGGCTGTAAACCTGCTGCGCAAGCTACGTTGGTTCGAATCCAACCCGGCCCACTTCCAACGCCCGCCGCTGGCGGGCGTTGTCCGTTCAGAGCATGCGCTGCATCTCGGCGACGTCGATCCAGCGCCCGAATTTCCGCCCCACCTCGCGCTCCACGCCCACCAGCGTGAAGCCGCACGCCTCGTGGAGCCGGATCGACGCTTCGTTGCCGCCCGCGATCCGGGCGATCACCGTGTGGAAGCCGTGGTCGCGGGCCAGGCCCACCAACGCCTCGAGGAGCAGGCGCCCGATTCCCCGGCCTTCGAGCCCCACCTCCACGTAGACCGAGTCCTCGACCGTGGTGGCGTAGGCCGGCCGGGGCCGGAACGACGTGAGGGAGCCGAAGCCGACCACCCGCCCGTCGAGCATCGCCACCACCGCCGGGTGGGCGCCCGAGTGCTCGTCGATCCAGCGCACCTGATCGTCGAGCGTGCGGGGGACGAGGTCGAAGAGCGCCGTCGACTCGGCGACGTAGTGGTTGTAGAGCGCCCGGATGCCCTCGGCGTCGCGCCGCTCCACGAGGCGGATCTCGACGTCCTCGTGGCCGGGTTCGCGGCCGCCGGCGGTGTCGGGCATCCCGGCACGGTAGCGCGGGGCCTCGCGTTGCTATCCTTCAACGCTTCGCCCTTGTAGCTCAGTGGCAGAGCACTTCCATGGTAAGGAAGGGGTCGTGGGTTCAATCCCCACCGAGGGCTCGCAAGACCAGGTTGTACGTTGCAGCCTGAGTGCACCATGCACCACCCAGTACAGAACAACGACCAGGCCTAGTTCGCGGCACGAGCGCAAGCGAGTGCCGCACCGCGGAGCGAGCGTCCGCACCGCAGGTATCCTGCGGTGCAGCGAGCAAAGCAATTCAAGGCGGTGTAGCTCAGTTGGTCAGAGCACGCGGCTCATAATCGCGGCGTCGCGGGTTCGAGTCCCGCCACCGCTACCACATTCGGTCACAGGAGCGAGACGATGGCAAGCGACAAGCGGGTCAAGGTGACCCTCGCGTGCGAAGAGTGCAAGCGTCGCAACTACATCACGATCAAGAACAAGACGAACGATCGTGAGCGGATCGAGATGAAGAAGTACTGCCGCTTCGACCGTCGTCACACCGTGCACAAGGAGACCCGCTGAGCCGGGGACGCGGTCCCTCCCTCCGGATCTCCGGGGCGGCCGGCCGGTCGCCCCTCGCGCCGGTCCCCGTACCGGCGAGTAACCCTCGGCGCCTCCCGTGAGTCTCACGTGAGCACTTCGGAATTGCCGCAGGAGCGCAGCGCGCTCGAGCCCCTGGTGGCCGCCGCCCGTGAGGGCGACCGCCAGGCGTTCGACGAGCTGGTCCGACGTACCTACGTCGAGACGTACACGCTCGCGATGCGGCTGACGGCCCACGAGGAGGACGCACGCGACGTGGTACAGGAGACGTATCTCCGTGCCTGGCGGGGGATCGGGTCCTTTCGCGGCGACGCGCAGTTCACCACGTGGCTGTACCGGATCACCGCGAACACGGCCTACACGACGGTGCGCAAGCGTCGTCGCCACCGGGCGGAGCCTCTCGACACCATGCTCGTGGAGCCCGCGGAGCTCCGCCTGGAGTCCCAGCCCGAGGAGTCGGCCCAGCAGTCGGCGATGCTCGACCGCCTGGCCGTCGCTCTCGACCAGCTCCCGCCGAAGCTGCGGGTGCTCGTGGTCCTGAAGGACGTGTACGGCATGTCGCACGAGGAGATCGCCGAGGAGCTCGGCATCTCGGTCTCGGCGGCCAAGGTGCGCCTGCACCGGGGGCGCAAGAAGCTGCGTGACCTGCTGCACGAGGACTCGGGGTCGGAGCCGGCCCGGACGGGGGGGATCGAGCATGCAGTGTGAGGACGTCGCCCGCATCCTGCCGGAGGCCGTCGACCGCGGCGCCGCCGTCGAGGACTCCGTGCAGCGGCACATCGAGACCTGCCTGCGCTGCCAGGCCGAGCTGGCCCGCTACCGCAAGATGCTGCGGGGCCTGCACCTCCTCCGCACCCGCTACCTGGAGCCCGCACCGGGGCTGCTCGCGCAGACCCTCGCCGCGATCGAGGTGGCCGGGGAGCGGGAGGCCCGCCGGGCGATCCTCAGCGGCCGGCGCATCGCCTACGCCAGCGCCATCGGCGGCGCCGCGGTGGCAGCAGGAGCGGCGGCCACGGTCGTGATCGTGCACCGCTCGCGCCGCAAGACCGTCCCCGCCGCGGGCTGACCGGACCCGTCGCCCACGCGCCGGCCCCGGGGGGACGGCTCGGGAGGATCCGAGGGGTGCTGCTATCCTCGCGCCTCCGGCCCGACCGCGCCCGGAGGGCAGTAGCTCAATTGGTAGAGCACCGGTCTCCAAAACCGGCGGTTGGGGGTTCGAGTCCCTCCTGCCCTGCAGCGAAGCAGTGTTCGAAACAGTGTTAGCGAAGCAATTGTCGACCACCTCCCCGAGGACGACCACGCCGTGTCCATGAACCGCCAGACGAAGCGCATGATGGCGAAGCAGGGTGCCGACGGCGGCCCCCGCAAGTCCGACGCGCGCCGTCAGCCGGCCTCGGGCGCCCCCAAGCGGGAGAAGATCGGACCGAAGCAATACGTCTCCGAGGTCAAGGCCGAACTCAAGAAGGTCGCCTGGCCCACCAAGAAGGAAGTCGTCAACTCGACGATCATCGTGCTGATCGCGGTCGTGATCATGACCACGTTGATCTTCCTGTTCGACTACGCCTCCGCCAAGTTCGTGCTGTTCCTCTTCGACTGAAACCGTGACCATGACCTTCGAGAGCCCCAACTCCGGCGACTCCGACACGACTGATTCCGTCGATTCCGCCGAGACCGTCGAGTCCGCCGAGACCGCGACCGACGACGCGCTGCCCGAGTGGGCGCGCGTCGATTCGGCCGCCGAGCGTGAGGCGGAGAGCGACGCCGACGTCCTCGCCGCGCTCACGGCCGAGGCGCCGGCCGCCGACGAGCAGCTCGTGGTGTCCGACGAGGAGTCGGACGAGATCCTCGAGGTCTCGTCGTCGTCCGACCTCGCCGACGCCGACCTCATCGACGTCGTCGACGAGGACGACGTCGAAGAAGAAGAGGCCGCGCCGCGCGAGCTGAGCCCCTACGACCGTCCGGGCGACTGGTTCGTGGTGCACACCTACGCCGGCTACGAGAACAAGGTGAAGCAGAACCTCGCCAGCCGCGTGCGCTCGATGAACGTCGAGGAGCAGATCTTCGACGTCGTCATCCCGATGGAGGACGTCATCGAGTTCAAGGGCGGCCGCAAGGTCGTCGTGCAGAAGAAGGTGTTCCCGGGCTACCTGCTCGTGCGCATGGCCCTCGACGACGACTCGTGGTACGTCGTGCGCAACACGCCCGGGGTCACCGGTTTCGTCGGCAACGGCGCCCGCCCCACCCCGCTCTCGCGCAAGGAGGTCGAGAACATCCTCGGCACCGGCGCGAAGGAAGAGGTCGGCGCCGAGAAGAAGGTCCGCCCGCGGCTCGAGTACGAGGTGGGCGAGCAGGTGCGGGTCACGACCGGCCCGTTCGCCGACTTCAACGGCGCGATCTCCGACATCGACGTCGCGCGTTCGAAGCTGACGGTGCTCGTCAACATCTTCGGTCGTGAGACCCCGGTCGAGCTCGAACTGGGCCAGGTGGCGAAACTCTAGAAGTGACAACGCCCGGCCCACGCGGCGCCGGAGCGAAGCAGAGGCGCTCGCCAGCGAGTGAGCGCCCGCGGCGCAGGTACCCTGCGCCGCAGCGAAGGAGCGATTCAAGATGGCGAAGAAGAAGAAGCTCGCGGCGATCGTCAAGATCCAGATCCCGGCCGGCCAGGCCACCCCGGCGCCGCCGGTGGGTACGGCGCTCGGTCCGCACGGCATCAACATCATGGACTTCTGCAAGGCGTACAACGCCGCGACGGAGAACCAGCGCGGCATGGTGATCCCGGCCGAGATCTCGATCTACGAGGACCGGTCGTTCACCTTCGTCACGAAGACGCCGCCGACCCCGTTCCTGCTGCGGCAGGCCGCGGGGATCGAGAAGGGCGCGGCGAACCCGCGCACCGACAAGGCGGGTCGGGTCACCTCCGACCAGGTCCGGCAGATCGCGGAGACGAAGATGCCCGACCTCAACGCCGTCGACCTCGAGGGCGCGCTCGCGCAGGTGCGCGGCACCGCCCGTTCGATGGGCATCGAGGTCACCGACTGATCGCGGTTCGATCAGCGTCGCCTGGCCCGATCGGGCGCGGGCGGCGAGCACGACACCCCCGCCGGAGGACCTCGCCGGTGGACTCGGGTGCTGGCGAGGGAGCTCACGGAGCGAAGGGAACCACCATGGCCAAGCCCGGCAAGAAGACCGTCGACGCGCTGCGTCGCTACGACCGCGAGCAGATCTTCGCCCCGACGGAGGCGCTGGAGCTCGTGAAGTCGATGGCCACCCGCAACTTCGACGAGTCGGTCGAAGTGGCGATCCGCCTCGGCGTCGACCCCCGCAAGGCCGACCAGATGATCCGCGGCACGGTGTCGCTGCCGAACGGCACCGGCAAGACGGTGCGGGTCGCAGTGTTCGCCGCCGGCGACGCCGCGCGTGAGGCGCAGGAGAACGGCGCCGACGTGGTGGGCACCGACGACCTCATCGCCCGCATCGAGGGCGGCTTCCTCGACTTCGACGTCACCATCGCCACCCCCGACCTCATGGGTCAGGTGGGCAAGCTCGGTCGGGCGCTCGGTCCGCGCGGCCTGATGCCGAACCCCAAGACCGGCACCGTCACCAACGACGTCGGCAAGACCGTGGCCGAGTTCAAGGCCGGCAAGGTGGAGTACCGCACCGACCGCTACGGCAACGTGCACGTGCCGATCGGCAAGGCGAGCTTCGACACCGCGGCGCTGGTGCAGAACTATCACGCGGTGATCGACGAGATGCTCCGGGCCAAGCCCGCGGCGGCCAAGGGCAAGTACCTCAAGGCTGTCACCTCCAGCTCCACGATGGGCCCCGGGGTGAAGATCGACCCGGCCGTCGTCCGCGAGGAGGTGGCCGGCTCGGCGTCGTAACGGCTGGCGTAGTAGTCTCTGCGCCTCACAACTTCATCGCCACAGACCTCCGGTCACGCTCCCGCGGGAGCGAGGTAATGGACACCAGTCCGCCGGACGAGGCGCTCTCGACGAGTTTTCGGGACGTCCCGCGTGTCTGCGGCGACGTCCCGTTCTTTTTCTGCCCGATCCGATCCCGTGAGGAAGTAGTCCGCATGGCCCGACCCGAGAAGGTCGCCGTCGTCGAGGAGATCCGCACCAAGCTGGCGGAGTCCGACGCGACGGTGCTCACCGAGTACCGGGGGCTCACCGTCCAGCAGATCGCCACGTTGCGTGGCGCGCTCCGGCCGACGGGCACCGAGTACAAGGTGTTCAAGAACACACTCGCCCGCCGGGCGGTCGAGGAGGCGGGCGTCGAAGGCGTCACCGGCCTGCTCGAAGGCCCGGTGGCCCTGGCCTTCGTGCGCGGCGACGCCGCCGCGGCGGCCAAGGCGCTGCGCGAGTTCGCCAAGGGCAACGAGGCGCTCGTCATCAAGGGCGGCCTGCTCGGCTCGCGCTTCGTCGGCCCGGCCGACATCGCGGCGCTCGCCGACCTGCCGTCGCGTGAGGTGCTGCTGGCCCAGATCGCCGGTGCCTTCCAGGCGCCGCTCGTGAAGGCCGCCGGCCTGTTCCAGGCGCTGCCGCGGAACCTCGCCTACGGCGTCAAGGCGCTCATCGACCAGCGCATCGCCGGTGGTGAGGCCGCTCCTGCGGCCGAACCCGAAGCTGGCGGCGAGGCCGCGCCTGCGGCAGAGGAAGCGCCTGCGGCCGAAGCCGACGAGGCGCCCGCGGCCGAGGCAGAGGAAGCGCCTGCGGCCGAAGTGGCCGACGAGCCCGCAGCAGAGGACGCACCCGCGTCCGACGAGTCCGAGTAACACCCCGAGTCCGAGCAAGCAAAGGAAACCATCATGGCTATCAGCACCGAAGAGCTGCTCGAGCAGTTCAAGAGCATGACCGTCCTCGAGCTGAACGACTTCCTCAAGGCCTTCGAGGAGGAGTTCGGCGTGACCGCCGCCGCGCCCGTCGCGGTGGCTGCCGCGGCCCCCGCCGCCGGTGGCGGCGACGCCGCTGCGGCGGAGGAGAAGGACGAGTTCGACGTCATCCTCGTCGCCGCCGGCGACAAGAAGATCCAGGTCATCAAGGAGGTCCGGGCGATCGTGGCCGGCCTCGGCCTGAAGGAGGCCAAGGACCTCGTCGACGGCGCCCCCAAGCCCGTCCTCGAGAAGGCCTCCAAGGAAGACGCCGAGAAGGCGAAGGCGCAGCTCGAGGAAGCCGGCGCCACCGTCGAGCTCAAGTAGTCAGGCTCCCCGCCGCCCGGGCTCCGGGACGGCGAGGAATCGGTTCCACGCCGCGAACGCCGTGGCCGCGTCCATCGCGGCCACGGCGATTCGCGTGGCGCCGGTGTCGCGGACGAGTCGGTCGGCGAGCCAGTCGGGCACCGGCTCCCGCCGGCGGTCGGCGGGCAGCACCGGGGTGCCGGTCACCCGGCCCAGGCGCGCGAGCAGCCGCGCCGCGAGCACGATCTCGGGCGGGTCGGCGGCCTGGATCCGGGCCAGGGTCTCGGCGTACACCGCACCGTCGTCGCGCACGCCGTCGGCGGCGATCGCCCACACGGTCACCCGGCCACCGGGGGCCGGGTTGCTCCGGTACGCGACGCGCCGCGTCCCCCGGCGCGGGTGAGCAGCCGGAACCCGGAGTCGTCCGCCACGAGAGGCGCGCCGGGATCTTCGTCCTCGGCCAGGACGCGCAGGTCGTCGAGCAGTCGGGGGGCGAGCACCGGCCCGGCCCGCCGCAGGTCGTCGACCGCGGGCCCGGCCAGGTCGACGGCCCTCACGGCGCGCCCGCAGTCTCGGGGCCCGGCGCCGCGGGCGCTTCCCTTGCCGCGGGCGCTTCGGGCGCACCGGGGCGGAAGGCGAGCAGCGCCTCGCCCAGGCTCACCCGGCCACCGTCGTCGTCGGCCAGCCGGGCGAGGGCCAGGGCGAGGTCGCGCACGTCGTCGCGCAGCGCCTCCAACTCGGCGAGCCGCTCGGTGCCCACCACCGCGGCGACCGCTACGCCGTGGCGCTCCACCACCACCTCGTCGCCGTGGGCGGCGTCGGCCACGAGCCGGGCGACACCCCGCCGGGCGGCCTCGGTGACGCTCACGTGCTCGGTCGAAGTGGCCATTCGACAACTGTACAGAAAACTGCACAAGTCCGCCGGATATCCTTGACCTCCCCGCGGCGGTGTCGTAACCTGCCGCCAGGAACGGACCCGGCAGGGTCTGTTCTTCGGCGTCCTTGCACGTCATGCCGCGACGCGATAGGCTCGTTCCTGATCGTGTCTGCCCGGCCGTGCCCTCGTTGACCACTTTGCCCTGGTCCGCGCGCGCCCTCGTCCCGGCTGACCGGACTTCCCGTCTCACCCCCACTTAAGGAGTGACGTTGGCTTCTCCCGCGTCCCGCGAGCGTCTCTCGTTCTCGAAGCTGCGCGAAGTGCTCGAACTGCCGGACCTCATCGCCGTGCAGCGCCACTCCTTCGAGTGGTTCCTCGAGCAGGGCGTCGCCGAGGTGCTCTCCGACATCTCGCCGATCGAGGACTTCACCGGCCAGCTCAAGCTCGAGCTGTCCGACCACATCTTCGACCCGCCGAAGTACTCCGAAGACGAGTGCCGTGAGCGCGACATGACCTACGCGCGCCCGCTCTTCGTCACCGCCCGGTTCATGAACGCGGGCACCGGTGAGATCAAGGAGCAGACGGTCTTCATGGGGGACTTCCCGATGATGACCGACCGCGGCACCTTCATCATCAACGGCACCGAGCGCATCGTCGTGTCGCAGCTCGTGCGCTCGCCCGGCGTGTACTTCGGGATCAACCCCGACAAGACGTCTCCGGAGAAGGACGTCGTCGACGCCAAGATGATCCCCGGCCGCGGCGCGTGGCTGGAGTTCGAGGTCGACAAGAAGGACATCGTCTACGTCCGCATCGACCGCAAGCGCAAGCAGCCCGTCACCGTGCTGCTCAAGGCCCTCGGGTTCGGCGACACCAACGAGGAGCTCGCCAACCTGATCCTCGACCCGACCGGTCACCCGTACCAGTCGATGCTCAACACGCTCGAGAAGGACCACACCGAAGACGCCGACGCGGCCTTCATCGACATCTACCGCAAGCTGCGCCCGGGCGAGCCCCCCACCCCCGACTCCGCCCGCGCGCTGCTCGAGAACCTCTTCTTCAACCCCAAGCGCTACGACATGGCCAAGGTCGGTCGTCACAAGGTGTCGAAGAAGCTGCGCGACGAGTACGCCCGTCTGCCGCTCAAGAAGTTCGACCTCACCGTCCCCAACGCGGACCCCGAGGCCGGCCCGGTCGACTACCAGCTCTCGAAGGCCGACATCCTCGCCACGGTGTCGTACCTCGTGAAGCTGCACGCCAACGACCAGCCCAACGACTACTTCGCCGACGACATCGACCACTTCGGCAACCGCCGCGTGCGCTCGGTCGGCGAGCTCATCCAGAACCAGGTGCGCGTCGGTCTCTCGCGCATGGAGCGGGTCGTGCGCGAGCGCATGACCACCCAGGACGTCGAGGCGATCACGCCGCAGACGCTCATCAACATCCGGCCCGTGGTCGCGGCCATCAAGGAGTTCTTCGGCTCCAGCCAGCTCTCCCAGTTCATGGACCAGACCAACCCGCTGGCCGGCCTCACCCACAAGCGCCGCCTGTCGGCCCTCGGGCCGGGCGGTCTGTCGCGTGAGCGTGCGGGCTTCGAGGTGCGAGACGTGCACCCCAGCCACTACGGCCGCATGTGCCCGATCGAAACGCCGGAAGGCCCGAACATCGGCCTCATCGGCTACCTCGCGTCGTACGCGCGCATCAACCGGTTCGGCTTCATCGAGACGCCGTACCGCCGGGTCGTGAAGGGCGTCGCCCTCGAAGAGG
Organism: uncultured Actinomycetes bacterium; assembly: GCA_963782705.1. Taxonomy (GTDB): domain Bacteria; phylum Actinomycetota; class Acidimicrobiia; order IMCC26256; family DASPTH01; genus CAVRGQ01. Next base: position 87,320 of record CAWAKX010000007.1, read on the forward strand.
TCGAGTACCTCGCCGCCGACGACGAGGACCGCCACGTCATCGCGCAGGCCAACGCGAACATCGACGAGACCGGCCGCTTCGTCGACGACCGCGTGCTGGTGCGCGCCGGTCGTGGTGAGCTCGCCTACGTCGACCCGGGCGAAGTCGACTACATGGACGTGTCGCCGAAGCAGATCGTGTCGGTGGCCACCGCGCTCATCCCGTTCCTCGAGCACGACGACGCCAACCGCGCGCTCATGGGCGCCAACATGCAGCGCCAGGCCGTGCCGCTGCTGCGGGCCACCGCGCCGTTCATCGGCACCGGCGTGGAGGGCCGCGCGGCCCGCGACGCCGGCGAGGTGCTGCTCGCCAAGGGCGACGGTGTGGTCGTCGACGTCACCGGCGACACCGTGGTGGTCGACTACTCCGACAAGAAGGGCACCACCACCCACCGCCTGTCGAAGTTCCGCCGTTCGAACCAGGGCACCTGCATCAACCAGAAGCCCCGCGTCGACGTCGGCCAGGAAGTGAAGTTCGGCGACCTCCTCGCCGACGGCCCCTCCACCCACGAGGGCGAGCTCGCGCTGGGCAAGAACCTGCTCGTCGCCTTCGTCCCCTGGAAGGGTCACAACTACGAGGACGCCATCGTCATCTCCGAGCGGCTCGTGAAGGACGACGTGCTCACGTCGATCCACATCGAGGAGCACGAGATCGACGCCCGCGACACCAAGCTGGGCGCCGAGGAGATCACGCGTGACATCCCCAACCTCTCCGAGGACATCCTCAAGGACCTCGACGAGCGCGGCATCATCCGCATCGGCGCCGAGGTCGGCCCCGGCGACATCCTGGTGGGCAAGGTCACGCCCAAGGGCGAGACCGAGCTCACCCCCGAGGAGCGCCTGCTGCGCGCCATCTTCGGCGAGAAGGCCCGTGAGGTGCGCGACACCTCGCTGAAGGTGCCCCACGGCGAGAACGGCAAGGTCATCGACGTGCGCGTGTTCTCCCGGGAGGACGGCCACGAGCTGCCGCCCGGCGTGAACCAGCTGGTGCGCGTCTACGTCGGCCAGAAGCGCAAGATCAGCGAGGGCGACAAGCTCGCCGGCCGCCACGGCAACAAGGGTGTGATCTCCAAGATCCTCCCGGTCGAGGACATGCCCTACCTCGCCGACGGCACGCCGGTCGACATCGTGCTCAACCCCCTCGGTGTGCCGAGCCGGATGAACGTCGGCCAGGTGCTCGAAGCGCACCTCGGCTACGCGGCCCGTCACGGCTGGGAGGGCACGCGCGTGTCGCCGCCCGCCACCGCCAAGACCCGCACGGTCACCGAGCCCGCGGTGTGGGTGTCGAGCCCCGTGTTCGACGGCGCCCACTGGGACGAGGTGGAGCAGTCGGGCCCGCAGGGCACGATCGAGCACCTCTTCGACACGATGCACCCCGACGGCGCCAACGGCACGCGTCTCGTGGGTATCGACGGCAAGGCCACGCTCTACGACGGCCGCACCGGCGAGGCCTACGACAACCCGGTGACCGTCGGCTACATGTACATCCTGAAGCTGTCGCACCTCGTCGACGACAAGATCCACGCCCGCTCCACCGGCCCGTACTCGATGATCACCCAGCAGCCGCTGGGTGGGAAGGCGCAGTTCGGTGGCCAGCGCTTCGGTGAGATGGAGGTGTGGGCGCTCGAGGCCTACGGCGCCGCGTACGCGCTGCAGGAGATCCTCACCATCAAGTCCGACGACGTGCTCGGCCGCGTGAAGGTGTACGAGGCCATCGTCAAGGGCGAGAACATCCCCGAGCCCGGCATCCCCGAGAGCTTCAAGGTGCTCATCAAGGAGATGCAGGCGCTCTGCCTCAACGTCCGGGTCATGAACGAGGCCGGCGAAGAGGTCGAGATCCGCGAGCTCGACGAGGACGCGTTCCGCACCACCGAGTCGCTCGGTATCGACCTGTCGCGGCCCGAACGGGGCACCGACGAGGAAGACGAGCAGCGACGCCGCGAGCCCGCGTACTGATCGCCACCTGAATCTCCGGCCGAAAGCCGCACCTGACGTTGCCTGCGAAGACGAAGAAGTAGAAGGCGAGGACCCTGTGCTCGACGTGAACGACTCCGCCCAGCTGTCGATCGCGCTCGCGACCGCCGACCAGATCCGCACCTGGTCGAACGGCGAGGTGAAGAAGCCCGAGACCATCAACTACCGCACGTTGAAGCCCGAGAAGGACGGCCTCTTCTGCGAGAAGATCTTCGGTCCCACCAAGGACTGGGAGTGCTACTGCGGCAAGTACAAGCGCGTCCGTTTCAAGGGCATCATCTGTGAGCGTTGTGGCGTCGAGGTCACCCGCTCCAAGGTGCGCCGCGAGCGGATGGGCCACATCGAGCTGGCCGCGCCCGTCACGCACATCTGGTACTTCAAGGGTGTCCCGAGCCGGCTCGGCTACCTGCTCGACATCGCGCCGAAGAGCCTCGAGAAGGTCATCTACTTCGCGGCCCACATCATCACGTGGGTCGACGACGAGCGCCGGCACAAGGACCTCGAGTCGCTCGAGGCCGACATCCGTGCCGAGATCGGCGACGTGGAGCGCGAGCGCGAGCTCGAGATCCGCAAGCGCGACGAGGAGTACGAGGCCGAGCTCAAGGAGCTCGAGGACCGCGACGCGAAGAAGAACGAGCTCGAGCGCGCCGAGAAGGCCCGCAACAAGGACTACGAGGACATCCGCGCCCGGTCCGACGCCGAGATCGACTTCCTGAAGTCGGTGTGGGACACCTTCAAGGGCCTCTCGCCCAAGCAGCTCGTCGACGACGAGCGCATCTGGCGCGAGCTGCAGGACCGCTACGAGGAGTACTTCCAGGGCGGCATGGGGGCGGAGTCCATCAAGGACCTCATCTCCCGCATCGACATGGAGGCCGAGGAGGCGTTCCTCAAGGAAACCATCATCACCTCCAAGGGGCAGCGCAAGGCCAAGGCCATCAAGCGCCTCAAGGTGATCTCGGCGTTCAACCGCGTCGACGACGACGGCCACAAGATCAACTCGCCGATGGGCATGGTGCTCGACGCCGTGCCGGTGATCCCGCCCGACCTGCGCCCGATGGTGCAGCTCGACGGTGGCCGCTTCGCGACCTCCGACCTCAACGACCTCTACCGCCGCGTGATCAACCGCAACAACCGGCTGAAGCGTCTTCTCGACCTCGGCGCGCCCGAGATCATCATCAACAACGAGAAGCGCATGCTGCAGGAGGCCGTCGACGCGCTGTTCGACAACGGCCGCCGCGGCCGCCCGGTCACCGGTCCCGGCAACCGCGCGCTCAAGTCGCTCTCCGACATGCTCAAGGGCAAGCAGGGCCGGTTCCGTCAGAACCTGCTCGGCAAGCGCGTCGACTACTCGGGCCGTTCGGTCATCGTGGTCGGTCCGCAGCTCAAGCTGCAGCAGTGCGGTCTGCCCAAGCAGATGGCGCTCGAGCTGTTCAAGCCCTTCGTGATGAAGCGGCTCGTCGACCTCGAGTTCGCCCAGAACATCAAGTCGGCCAAGCGCATGGTCGAGCGGAGCCGCCCGCAGGTGTGGGACGTGCTCGAAGAGGTCATCAAGGAGCACCCGGTGTTCCTGAACCGTGCCCCAACGCTCCACCGCCTCGGCATCCAGGCCTTCGAGCCCGTGCTCGTCGAGGGCAAGGCCATCCAGATCCACCCGCTGGTGTGCACCGCGTTCAACGCCGACTTCGACGGCGACCAGATGGCCGTGCACCTTCCGCTCTCCGCGGAGGCGCAGGCCGAGGCCCGCATCCTGATGCTCTCGGCGCACAACATCCTGTCGCCGGCGCACGGTCGCCCGATCAGCGTGCCCACCCAGGACATGATCATCGGCGCCTACTACCTCACCGAGGAGCTCGAGGACGGTCGCGGCGCCGGCCGCTCGTTCTCGTCGCTCAACGAGGCCGTGCTCGCCTACGACAACCGGCTCGCGCCGAGCACGGAAGACGTCGACCGTCTGTCGCTGCACGCCAAGATCAAGGTGCGCATGCCCGGGGCGCGCTTCGCGCACATCCCCGAGCGCGGCGACGAGCACCCCGACTCCATCGTGCTGCGTCGTTCCGGTTCCAACGGCGACTCCAGCGTGCTGGTCGAGAGCACCCTCGGGCGCTTCCTCTTCAACGAGGCGTTCCCGTCGGACTACCCGTTCCACGACGCGCCGGTGAAGAAGCGCGACCTCACCGAGCTGGCCAGCAAGCTGGTCGAGCTCTACCCGCGTGCGGTCGTCGCCGAGAGCCTCGACAAGCTCAAGGACCTCGGCTTCGAGTTCGCGACGCGTTCGGGCCTCACGGTCTCGATCGCCGACGTGCGCACCCCGGCCGGCAAGGCGGCGCTCCTCGAGCACTTCGAGGCCGAGGCCGACAAGGTCGAGAAGCAGTACGAGCGCGGCGTCATCACCGACGACGAGCGTCGCCAGAAGGAGATCGAGGTCTGGAGCGAGGCCACCGCACGCGTCCGTGACGCGATGCAGGAGGAGATGCGCTCCGTGAAGTTCAACCCCATCGAGATGATGGTGGGGTCGGGCGCCCGAGGCAACGTCATGCAGGTGCAGCAGATCGCCGGTATGCGTGGTCTGGTGGCCAACCCGCGTGGTGAGATCATCCCGCGGCCGATCAAGTCGAACTTCCGTGAGGGCCTCTCGGTTCTCGAGTACTTCATCTCCACCCACGGCGCCCGCAAGGGTCTCGCCGACACCGCCCTGCGTACCGCCGACTCCGGGTACCTCACGCGACGCCTCGTCGACGTGGCCCAGGAGGTCATCGTGCGCGTGGACGACTGCGAGTCGCCCCGCGGCATCTGGATCGAGGACGTCATCGACGACCCCGAGACGATGCGGATCATGGAGACGAAGCTGCTCGGTCGTTGCCTCGCCGAGGACATCAAGCTCGCCGACCGGTCGGTGATGCCCCGCAACACCGAGATCCGCGAGGACGAGCTGCGCGTGCTCGTCGGCCGACCCCGGCGTCAACCGGGTGCGGGTGCGTTCGGTGCTCACCTGCGACTCGCTGAGCGGCGTGTGCGTCGCGTGCTACGGCACGATGCTCGCCACCAACAAGCTCGTCGACCAGGGCGAGGCGGTCGGCATCATCGCCGCCCAGTCCATCGGTGAGCCCGGCACGCAGCTCACCATGCGTACGTTCCACACCGGTGGTATCGCCGGTGAGGACATCACGCACGGTCTGCCGCGTGTCGTCGAGCTGTTCGAGGCCCGCACGCCCAAGGGCGCGGCGATCATGGCCGAGAGCTCGGGCGTGGTGCGCATCGGTGAGAACGAGAAGGGCGAGCGGATCCTCGCCATCGTCGCCGACGACGGCACGGAAGAGGAGCACGCGGTGATGCGCCGCACGCACCTCTACCCGGGCATCGCCGACGGCGTCGAGGTGACCGCGGGCCAGCAGCTCACCGGTGACCACAAGACCCCGCTCGACCCGAAGAAGATCCTCGAGATCAAGGGCATCCGCGAGACCCAGCAGTACCTCAGCGACGAGGTGCAGAAGGTGTACCGCGAGCAGGGTGTGTCGATCCACGACAAGCACGTCGAGGTGATCGTCCGCCAGATGCTGCGCCGGGTCGGCGTGTCGGAGTCGGGTGACTCCACCTACCTGCCGGGCCAGAAGGCCGACGCCCGCGAGTTCGCGGACCGCAACCGGCACCTGGTGGCCGAGGGCAAGGCGCCGGCCGAGGGTCGTCCCGAGCTGATGGGGATCACCAAGGCGTCGCTGGCCACCGACTCGTGGCTCTCCGCGGCGTCGTTCCAGGAGACCACCCGGGTGCTCACCGAGGCGGCCATCGAGGGCCGTCGCGACGGGCTCCTCGGTCTCAAGGAGAACGTGATCATCGGCAAGCTCATCCCGGCGGGTACGGGGATGCCGCGCTACCGCGACATCGAGACCGTCGCCCCCGACTACGAGCCGCTGCCCTTCTACTCGTCCGACACCGACCTCGAGGCCGACCTCGATCTCGCCGCCTGGCTGGCCGACACCAGCGCCGGCAGCGCCGATGTCGGGGCCGAGCTCAGCGTGGCCGGGTTCGCCACCAGCATCGACACGCCTGGAATCGGGGGAGGCATCGAGGCCGGCGGCGGTCGCGGTGGTCGAGACGCCCGAGGGCGACGAGGTCGTCGTGGAAGTGGTCGAGGAGATCGTGGCCGAGGCCCCGGCCGCCGACGCCGACCTGGGCGACGCCGCCGAGTCCTGACCCATCCGCAGGACGCTGTGGCGGGCCCTGCCTTGCGTGGGGCCCGCCACCCCTCCGCTATCCTGATCCGTCGGCCTGGACGTCGCCCTCTCCGCGACCCGGTCCGCCGGCCGCCCACCCGGACGAATTCTCGCCACTTTCGACGCGCGTCAGGTGCGTCGACAGTTCGAGGAGTCCTGTGCCCACGATCCAGCAGCTCGTCCGCAAAGGACGGGAAACCAAGCCCGAGAAGTCGAAGACTCCGGCGCTGAAGGGTTCACCCCAGCGCCGTGGCGTCTGCACGCGCGTGTTCACCCACACGCCGAAGAAGCCGAACTCGGCGCTGCGCAAGGTGGCCCGTGTGCGCCTCACCTCGGGCATCGAGGTCACGGCCTACATCCCGGGCATCGGCCACAACCTGCAGGAGCACTCGATCGTGCTCGTGCGTGGCGGTCGTGTGAAGGACCTCCCGGGTGTGCGTTACAAGATCGTGCGCGGCGCCCTCGACGCGAGTGGTGTCGCCAACCGCAAGCAGGCCCGTAGCCGCTACGGCGCCAAGAAGGACGCCTGATGCCTCGCAAGGGACCCGCACCCCGTCGTGATCTGATGCCCGACCCGGTCTACCGGTCGGTCGTCGTCACCCAGGTCGTCAACAAGATCCTCCAGGCCGGCAAGCGATCCATCGCCGAGAAGATCGTCTACGACGCGCTCGCCGACATCGAGAAGCGCAGCGGTGGCGACCCCGTCGCGGTGCTGAAGCGCGCGGTCGAGAACGTGCGTCCCGCCCTCGAGGTGCGCAGCCGTCGCGTCGGTGGCGCCACCTACCAGGTGCCGGTCGAGGTGCGCCCCCGTCGCGCGACCACGCTCGCCATCCGCTGGATCGTGGGCTACTCGCGCCAGCGTCGTGAGAAGACGATGGCCGAGCGCCTCGCCAACGAGTTGCTCGACGCGAGCAACGGCATCGGCGCGTCGATCAAGCGCAAGGACGACCTGCAGAAGATGGCGGAGTCGAACAAGGCGTTCGCGCACTACCGGTGGTGATCCGTTCCACCTCGGTAACGCCCGAGTCCTGATCGTGTGTCGCCGGTCCCGTCACCCGGGACCGGCGATCCCGCGATCAACCCTGTGTTCGCCAGATGTTCGGGCCCCCGCCCGTTCCTGGTGACGTCGAGAAGAAGAGAATCGCTGAGATGGCTGCAGAAGAGAGTTCCGTCAAGGGCAAGGGTGGCGCGGTGATCCGCGAGGTGCCGCTCGCGCGCGTGCGCAACATCGGGATCATGGCGCACATCGACGCGGGCAAGACCACCACGACGGAGCGCATCCTCTACTACACCGGTCGCACCTACAAGATCGGTGAGGTCCACGAGGGCGCCGCGGTCATGGACTGGATGGTCCAGGAGCAGGAGCGCGGCATCACGATCACGTCGGCCGCCACCACCTGCAAGTGGCGCGACACGTGGATCAACATCATCGACACGCCCGGCCACGTCGACTTCACCGTCGAGGTCGAGCGTTCGCTGCGCGTCCTCGACGGCGCGGTCGCGGTGTTCGACGCGGTCGCCGGCGTGGAGCCGCAGACCGAGACGGTGTGGCGCCAGGCCAACAAGTACAACGTGCCGCGGATGTGCTTCGTCAACAAGATGGACCGCGTCGGCGCCGACTTCTACCGCTGCCTCGACATGATCAAGGACCGCCTCGACGCCAACGTCGCCGTCGTGCAGCTGCCGATCGGCGCGGAGAGCGACTTCCTCGGGGTCGTCGACCTGCTCCAGATGAAGGCGTTGGTGTGGGAAGACGGCATGGGCGAGAGCTTCGAGACCGTCGACATCCCTGCCGAGCTCGCCGACGACGCCGAGACCTGGCGTCACGAGCTCATCGACGTGGTGAGCCAGTACGACGAGAACGTGCTCGAGAAGTACGTCGGCGAGGAGGAGATCACCGCCGACGACCTGCGCGCCGCCGTGCGCGCCGCCACCATCTCCGGCGACGTCGTGCCCGTGCTCTGCGGCACCGCGTTCAAGAACAAGGGCGTGCAGCCCCTGCTCGACGCGGTCGTCGACTACCTCCCGAGCCCGGTCGACATCGCGGCGATCCAGGGCACCGACTCCAAGGACAACCAGCTCGAGCGCAAGGCCGACGACTCGGAGCCCTTCGCCGCGCTGGCGTTCAAGATCATGAGCGACCCCTACGTGGGCAAGCTCACCTACTTCCGCGTGTACTCCGGCAAGCTCGCCGCCGGGTCCTCGGTGCTCAACGCCACCAAGGACAAGAAGGAGCGCATCGGTCGCCTCCTGCAGATGCACGCCAACCACCGTGAGGACAAGGAAGCCGTCTTCGCCGGCGACATCGTCGCCGCGGTCGGCCTCAAGAACACCACCACCGGTGACACGCTCTGCGACCCCGACAAGCCGATCATCCTCGAGCGCATGGAGTTCCCGGAGCCGGTCATCTCGGTCGCCATCGAGCCCAAGACCAAGACCGACCAGGACAAGCTCGGCAAGGCGCTCTCCTCGCTCTCCGACGAGGACCCCACGTTCCAGGTGCGCACCGACGACGACACCGGCCAGACCATCATCTCCGGCATGGGCGAGCTGCACCTCGACGTGCTCGTCGACCGCATGGTGCGGGAGTTCTCGGTGGCCGCCAACGTGGGCAAGCCGCAGGTGGCCTACCGCGAGACCATCACCCAGAAGGTCGAGAAGATCGAGGAGCGCTACATCCGCCAGACCGGTGGCAAGGGCCAGTACGGCCACGTGGTGCTCACGCTCGAGCCCACCGGCCCCGGCGGCGGCTACGAGTTCGTCGACAAGATCACCGGTGGTGTGATCCCCCGCGAGTACATCCCCGCGGTCGACGCCGGCATCCAGCAGGCGATGGAGGGCGGCGTGGTCGCCGGCTACCCCCTGGTCGACATGCGGGCCACGCTCACCTTCGGTTCGTACCACGACGTCGACTCGAGCGAGATGGCGTTCAAGATCGCCGGCTCGATGGCGTTCAAGAAGGCGGCCCGAGCGGCCAAGCCCGTGCTGCTCGAGCCGATCATGGCCGTCGAGGTCGTCACCCCCGAGGACTACATGGGTGACGTGATCGGCGACCTCTCTTCCCGGCGTGGCCGGGTGGAGGGCATGGAGCAGCGTGGCACCTCGCACCTGGTGCGGGCCCAGGTGCCGCTGGGAGAGATGTTCGGCTACGCTACTGACCTCCGTTCGCGCACCCAAGGTCGCGCGACGTACACGATGCAGTTCGACTCGTACCAGCAGGTGCCCGAGTCGATCGCCGAGGAAATCGTCAAGCGAGTTCGCGGGGAATAGCGCGGGGTCGAAACCCCGCAGAACCCTCGGCGACGCAAGCACTGACGCAGGTTCACGAGAGTCCGAAAGCAAGGGAGTAAGGGACAGCCATGGCCAAGGAGAAGTTCGAGCGGACCAAGCCGCATCTGAACATCGGCACGATCGGTCACATCGACCACGGCAAGACCACGCTGACGGCGGCCATCACCAAGGTGCTGCACGACGTCGACCCCACGAACAACTCCTTCTCGGCCTTCGACCAGATCGACAAGGCGCCGGAGGAGAAGGCCCGCGGCATCACGATCTCCATCGCGCACGTCGAGTACCAGACGGCGAACCGCCACTACGCGCACGTCGACTGCCCCGGCCACGCCGACTACATCAAGAACATGATCACCGGTGCCGCGCAGATGGACGGCGCGATCCTCGTGGTCGCCGCCACCGACGGCCCGATGCCCCAGACGCGTGAGCACGTGCTGCTCGCCCGTCAGGTGGGTGTGCCCTCGATCGTGGTCGCGCTGAACAAGTCCGACATGGTCGACGACGAGGAGATCCTCGAGCTCGTGGAGCTCGAGGTGCGTGAGCTCCTCAACGAGTACGAGTTCCCCGGCGACGACACCCCGATCGTGCGGGTCTCGGCGCTGAAGGCGCTCGAGGGCGACGCCGACTGGTCCGCCAAGATCGTCGAGCTCATGGACGCGGTCGACGCGTTCATCCCCGAGCCCGACCGGGCGATCGACCAGCCGTTCCTGATGCCGATCGAGGACGTGTTCTCGATCACCGGCCGCGGCACCGTGGTGACCGGTCGTATCGAGCGTGGCATCGTCAAGGTCGGTGAGGAGATCGAGATCATCGGTCTGCGCCCCACCCAGAAGACGACCTGCACCGGCGTCGAGATGTTCCGCAAGCTCCTCGACGAGGGCCGTGCGGGCGACAACGTCGGCGCCCTGCTGCGTGGCACGAAGAAGGAGGAGGTCGAGCGCGGTCAGGTGCTCGCCAAGCCCGGCTCGATCACGCCGCACACCAACTTCACCTCGCAGGTGTACGTCCTGACGAAGGAAGAAGGCGGCCGGCACACGCCGTTCTTCGCCAACTACCACCCGCAGTTCTACTTCCGGACCACCGACGTCACCGGCTCGATCACCCTCGAGGAGGGCGTCGAGATGGTGATGCCCGGCGACAACACGAAGATGATGGTCGAGCTGCAGAAGCCGATCGCCATGGACGAGGGTCTGCGCTTCGCCATCCGTGAGGGTGGACGGACCGTCGGTTCCGGCGTCGTCACCTCGGTGATCAAGTAGTCACGGTGGCAGCTTCCCAGGGTCAGAAGATCCGAATCCGGCTCAAGGCCTACGACCACGAGATCATCGACCAGTCGACGAAGAAGATCGTCGAGACGGTCGTGCGGACGCAGGCCAAGGTGCGGGGCCCGGTGCCCCTGCCCACCGAGATCCGTCGGTACTGCGTGGTGCGCTCGCCCCACGTCGACAAGGACTCGCGTGAGCACTTCGAGATGCGCATCCACAAGCGCCTGCTCGACATCGTGGAGCCCACCAGCAAGACGGTCGAGTCGCTCCAGCGCCTCGACCTCCCCGCTGGCGTCGACATCGAGATCAAGATCCAGGGCTAGACCTGATCCGATCAGCAGTACGAGCGTGGCCGGGGCCTTCGAGCCCCGGCCACTTCGCGTCGGCCTCACGAACTTGCGTCGCAGAGCGCCGATATGGCGCTCGACGACGCAAGTTCGTCGGGAGGGTCAGTGGTGGAAGCCGCTGCCGCCGCCGCTCGGGGGCAGCGGGGTCTTCAGCTGCTCGAGGTAGGCGACGTGACGCTGCAGGTCGGCGACGAGCAGGTCGGCGAGGTCGCGCGAGAAGCCGTTCTTCACCACGATGCGCAGCGCGGCGAGGTCTTCGCGGTTCTCGGGGAACGAGTACGCGGGCACGAGCCAGCCGCGGTCACGCAGGCGCTCCGACACGTCGAACACCGTGTAGTTGCCGGTGCCTTCCTTCAGCGTGAACGCGAACACCGGCAGCTCGCTGCCGTCGGTGATGAGCTCGAAGGGCCCGAGCTTCGAGATCTTCTCCGACAGGTACATCGCGTTGTCGCGTGACGCCTGCTGCACCCGGCGGTAGCCCTCGAAGCCGAGGCGCAGGAAGTTGTAGTACTGCGCCACGATCTGGTTGCCCGAGCGCGAGAAGTTCAACGCGAAGGTGGGCATGTCGCCGCCGAGGTAGTTCACCTTGAACACGAGGTCGTCGGGGAGCGCGTCGGGGTTGCGCCACACCACCCAGCCGACGCCGGGGTACACGAGCCCGTACTTGTGACCCGACGTGTTGATCGACTGCACGCGTGGCAGGCGGAAGTCCCACACCACGTCGGGGTCGATGAACGGGGCGACGAACCCGCCCGACGCGCCGTCGACGTGCACGGGGATGTCGAGGCCGGTGTCGGCCTGCAGCTTGTCGAGCGCGGCGCAGATGTCGGCCACCGGCTCGTAGCTGCCGTCGAAGGTGGAGCCGAGCACCGGGACCACGCCGATGGTGTTCTCGTCGCAGTGCTTGATCGCCTCCTCCGCGTTCATGTGGAAGCGGTTGCCCTCCATGGGCACGAGGCGCGGCTCGACGTCCCAGTAGCGGCAGAACTTCTCCCAGCACACCTGCACGTTGGAGCCCATCACCATGTTGGGCTGGTCGGTGGGCTTGCCCTCGGCGCGCCGGCGGTCGCGCCAGCGCCACTTGAGCGCCATGCCGCCGAGCATCGCGGCCTCGCTCGACCCGGTGGTCGACGTGCCCGTCGCCTCTTCGTGGTCGGGCGAGTTCCACAGCCGGCTGAGCATGTTCACGCAGCGCATCTCGATCTCGGCGGTGCGCGGGTACTCGTCCTTGTCGATCATGTTCTTGTCGAACGTCTCCGCCATGAGCCGCTGCGCCTGGGGCTCCATCCACGTGCCGACGAACGTGGCGAGGTTGAGCCGCGAGTTGCCGTCGAGCATGAGCTCGTCGCGCACGAGCTGGTAGGCGACGTCGGGGTCGAGCTCGTGACGGGGCAGCACGTGGCGGGGCGCGCCCGACTCCTCGGCGTGCGACGCGAAGATCGGGTTGAGCTCGCTCGACGCGCCGGCGTCGCGACCGGTGACTTTGCGGTGCAGGGCCATGGTGGTTCCTTCCTCGGCTACGGGCTGACGCCCGCGGCGATGGTGCGGTCGGGATGACGAGTCGGTCGTTGCGGTTCGGGTCGCGGTGCGCGGTGCGCTCGGGGAGGAGCAGCAGCGCGCCCACGAGGAAGCAGACACCGCCGATCGCGGTGCCGAGGTTCACGAGGCGCGTGTTGAGCATGTCGCCGGTGGTCGGCACGTAGAACGCGGCGAGGGCCGACACGCCGAACGCGATCGACCCGAGCATGTTGAGCCCGGCGATCCACCAGCCGAGGCGGCGCGGCTCCCACGCCCACGAGCCGTGCGACGACCTCGCCCCACGCGAACCAGCTCGCGACGAGGAAGCACACCGAACCCGCGGCGTCGGGCACCCACACGAGACGGGTGGCCTGCTGCGTGCTCCAGGCGGTGTCGATCGCCGCGAGGGTCGTGATGTTGAAGAACACCGTGCCGACGAACTGGATCGCGGTGGCTTCCCAGTCGATGCGCCCCGGCTCCCACACGAAGATCTTCAGCTTCTGCTTTCGCAGCGGCATCACCAGGTCGCGCGGCGCGTTCACCGCCTGCACGTACTGGAGGAACGCCGCGGTGGTGAAGAAGATCGAGCCGACGAAGAAGGTGATCGCGTCGGCGCGGGGGCCGACGGCGTCGACGTAGCCGGGGAAGGGACCGACGGCGAAGCACGCGGCGCCGATCGCGAAGAGCACGCCGATCCACCAACCGAGGGCGCTGGGCGCCCACCAGGTGGAGCCGCGGCCGGCGTCGAGGGGCCCGGCCTGCTTGCGGTGCTCCCGCGAGGTCCACTCGAGCTCCCGACCGTCGGGCCCGGTGAACACCTCACGGGTGACGAAGCGGCCGAAGCCGCGGGCGTCGCGCCGGAGCCAGCCCTCGGGCGCGTCGAGATAGGAGACACGCTCCGCAGTGCCCGCCGGGTCCGCCACGGCCGGAAGGCTACGGCGATTCGGGCGCCAGGCGGTTCACACCGATCGGACGAAACCCCGGCGGGTCGGCCCGGTCGGACCGCTCAGGTCGAAGGGCACCCGCCGCCCGTCCGAAGGGCGGGGCAGGCGACGGGTGCTGTCCCCCAGCCGGGCGACCCGGCGCCGAGGGGCGGGGCAAGCTCTGGCGCCGGGCGCCCAGATCTCACGGTACCCAATCTTTGGCATCAGGGGCAGGGGAGATTGCCCCTCCCGACCGGCTGAGCGGCACAGACGGTGCAAACGCCCCAGAACATCCCAGCGAGACCGGCTCGGAGGGTCGATTGGCAGTCGGGGCAACGGTCCGGTAGTCTTTCCGGGCTCGCCCCTCGGCCCCCACGGGTTCGCTGGGCACCCACTTTCAGCAAGGTCGTACAGCAACTTCGCCAACCGACGTCTGCGAAGGCTGCGCCAGGCCACACGGCTCCGCAGAACCCCGCAGCACAACCGATTCGACGCTCCGCCGGGGGTTCTTCCGGGCGGAGCGTTCGCGTGAAGTCAGAAAGATCGCGAGACACTCCTATGTCTGCCAAAGGGATCCTCGGGCGCAAGCTCGGCATGACCCAGATCTGGGACGACGAGAACCGCGTCGTGCCGGTGACGGTGATCGAGGCCGGGCCGTGTCGCGTCGTCCAGCTCAAGACGCCGGAGCGCGACGGCTACTCGGCCGTCCAGCTCGCCTTCGGTGACACCAAGCAGCAGCGGCTCTCGAAGCCCGAGCTGGGTCACCTCAAGAAGGCCGATGCTCCGCCGTCGCGTCACCTCGCCGAGCTGCGGGTCGACGACCTCTCCGGCTTCGAGGTCGGCCAGGTCATCGGGGCCGACGTGTTCGCCAAGGGCGAGCGCGTCGACGCCACCGCCATCAGCAAGGGCAAGGGCTTCTCCGGCGCGATGGTCCGGCACAACTTCAAGGGCCAGGGCGCGTCGCACGGTAACCACAAGAAGCACCGTTCGCCCGGCTCGATCGGCGCCTGCGCCACGCCCGCCCGCGTGTTCAAGGGCACGACGCATGGCCGGCCAGTACGGCAACGTGCGCATCACCACGCAGAACCTGACCGATCGTCGAGGGTGACGTCGAGAAGGGCATCATCCTCGTGAAGGGCGCGGTGCCCGGCCCCAACGGCGGCCTGGTGTTCCTGCGCAACGCCGCGAAGCGCCCGGTCGGCTTCGGCGCCGTGGCCTCGGAGGGTGGCGAATGAAGTTCGACGTGAAGACCGCCGCCGGTGCGGCCGCGGGCACGGTCGACGTGCCCGAGGACCTGTTCGGCATCGAGCCCAACACGGCCGTCATGCACCAGGTCGTCACCGCGCAGCTCGCGGCCGCCCGTTCGGGCACGCACAGCACCAAGACCCGCGCCGAGGTTGCGGGTGGTGGCGCGAAGCCGTGGCGCCAGAAGGGCACCGGCCGCGCCCGTCAGGGTTCGATCCGTGCGCCGCACTGGCGTGGCGGCGGCGTGGCCCACGGCCCGAAGCCCCGCAACTACTCGCAGCGCACGCCCAAGAAGATGGTGCGCCTCGCGCTGCGTTCCGCGCTGTCCGACCGTGCGGCCGGGGGCAAGGTCCTCGTGCTCGACGGTTGGGGCATCGACACGCCGAGCACCAAGGCGGCGCTGTCGCTGCTCGGCACGATCGGGCTGCGCACCAAGGGCGAGCGCGACGACCGGGTGCTCCTCGTGCTCGATCGCACCGAGGAGAACGTGTGGAAGTCGTTCCGCAACCTCGGTGAGCGTGTGCAGATCGTGCTCCCCGAGGAGATCAACACCTACGACGTGCTCGTCAACGACTGGCTCGTCTTCACCAAGGCCACCCTCGAGTCGGTGATCGCCCGCTTCGGCTCGGCGCCGGCGACCGGCGCCGTCGGGGAGCAGCCCGGTATCCCGGTGGCGATCGAAGTGGCGAGTGACGAGGAGGGCGGGGAATGACCGCGAAGAACCCCCGCGACATCATCATCCGCCCGGTGGTGTCCGAGAAGTCGTACGCCGCGTTCGACCAGAACGTCTACACGTTCGTGGTCGCCGGCGACGCCAACAAGATCGAGATCCGCAAGGCGATCGAAGAGATCTTCGACGTGCGGGTCACCAACGTGAACACGCTGAACCGCCAGGGCAAGCGCAAGCGCAACCGTCGTTCGGGTGCGTACGGCACGCGGCCCGGGTCGAAGCGTGCGGTCGTCTCGCTCGCCGACGGCGACCGTATCGAGATCTTCGGGAGCTGACGATGGCGATCCGCAAGCGCAAGCCCACCAGTCCCGGACGTCGGTTCCAGACCGTCTCCGACTTCTCCGACATCACCGCGTCGAAGCCCGAGAAGTCGCTGACCAAGCCGAAGCCGAAGACCGGTGGCCGCAACTCCTACGGCCGCATGACGTCGCGTCACCGCGGTGGTGGTCACAAGCAGAAGTACCGCGTCGTCGACTTCAAGCGCGACAAGGACGGCGTGCCCGCGAAGGTCGCGACCATCGAGTACGACCCGAACCGCAACGCGCGCATCGCGCTGCTGCACTACCTCGACGGCGAGAAGCGCTACATCATCGCCCCGAACGGTGTCGAGGTCGGCGACCGCCTGCAGAGCGGCCACGGCGCGGAGATCCGCCCGGGCAACGCGCTGCCGCTGCGCTACATCCCCGTCGGTACGACGGTGCACAACGTCGAGCTCAAGCCCGGTGCGGGCGGCAAGCTCGGCCGGGGCGCCGGCGCCGCGATCCAGCTCGTCGCCAAGGAGGGCGCCTACGCCACGCTGCGTCTGCCCTCCACCGAGATGCGCCGGGTCCCGATCGACTGCCGGGGCACCGTCGGTTCGGTCGGCAACAGCGAAGCCGCACTGGTCAAGATCGGAAAGGCCGGCCGTAACCGTTGGAAGGGCAAGCGCCCCCACGTGCGCGGTGTGGCAATGAACCCTGTCGACCACCCGCTCGGTGGCGGCGAGGGGAAGAGCTCCGGTGGTCGGCACCCTGTGTCGCCCTGGGGCAAGCCCGAGGGACGTACCCGCAAAAAGGGCAAGAAGTCGGACGAGCTCATCATCCGCCGCCGTCGTGGCCGCGGTGCCCGGAGGTAATCGATGCCGCGCAGCCTGAAGAAGGGGCCGTTCGTCGACGACCACCTGCAGAAGAAGGTCGACGCGATGAACGCGGCCGGCGAACGCAAGGTGATCAAGACGTGGTCGCGACGATCCACCATCACTCCCGACATGGTCGGCCACACCCTCGCGGTGCACGACGGGCGCAAGCACGTCCCCGTCTACGTCACCGAGGCGATGGTGGGCTGCAAGTTGGGTGAGTTCGCGCCCACCCGCACGTTCCGGTACCACGCCGGCCAAGAGCGATCGAGTCGTCGATAATGCCCGAGACCAAGACGCCGGAAACGAAGGCGCGCCTCAGTCATTTCGGCACCTCGCCCACCAAGGTGCGCCAGGTGCTGCACCTCATCGTGGGCAAGGACGTGGGCGAGGCCCGCGAGATCCTGCGCTTCTGTGAGCGCGGCCCGGCCGAAGCCATGATGAAGCTGCTCGACTCCGCGGTGGCGAACGCCGAGCACAACGACAACATCCCCGAGGAGGAGCTCTACGTCGCGCGTGCGTTCGCCGACGAGGGCCCCACCGCGAAGCGCTGGCGCCCGCGTGCCCGCGGTCGCGGCACGCGCATCCGCAAGCGCACGAGCCACGTCACCATCGTGGTGGCGCGCTTCGCCGACGACGAGCTCGAGCAGCGTCGCAGCCGCGAGGCGACGGAGTCGACCGCGGCGCGTGCGAGCCGTCGCCGCCGGGTGGCCGCCAGCCAGAAGAAGGCCGAGCGCGAAGCGGCCCGTGAGGCCGAGCACGACCACGATCACGATCACGATCACGATCACGACCACGGTGACGAGGTCGAAGCCGACGCTTCCGCCGAGCCCGTCGACGAGGTCGACGAGGTCGAGGAGACGATCGAGGTCGACGAGGCACCTGCCGCCGAGGAGACGGCCGGTGCCGACGAGGGCGTCGCCGACGACGCCGAGGAAGAGAAGTAGGCATGGGTCAGAAGGTCAACCCCTACGGGTTCCGTCTCGGCATCACCACCGACTGGAAGTCGCGTTGGTACGCCGAGGACAAGGAGTACCGCGAGCAGCTGATCGAGGACTGGCGCATCCGCGACTACCTCAAGCGTCAGCTGGAGCGCGCCGCGGTGAGCCGCATCGAGATCGAGCGCACGCGTGACCGCCTGCGCGTCGACGTCTACACCGCGCGTCCGGGCATCGTCATCGGCCGCCGTGGCGCCGAGGCCGACCGCCTGCGTGCCGGGCTGTTGAAGATCACGGGCAACCCGAAGATCCACTTCAACATCCAGGAGATCAAGCAGCCCGAGCTCGACGCCACCCTCATCGCGCAGGGTGTCGCCGACCAGCTCACCGGCCGCGTCTCCTTCCGCCGGGCGATGAAGCGTGCGGTGCAGACCGCGATGAAGGCCGGCGCCCAGGGCATCCGCGTGCAGTGCAGCGGCCGCCTCGGTGGCGCGGAGATGTCGCGCAAGGAGTGGTACCGCGAGGGTCGCGTGCCGCTGCACACGCTGCGCGCCGACATCGACTACGGCGGCGCCGAGGCCCGCACCACGTTCGGTCGCATCGGCGTGAAGGTGTGGATCTACAAGGGCGAGATCCTGCCCTACAAGTCGTCGTCCGAGGACAAGATCACCAAGGAAGCGGCCATGGCCGTCGGCGAGACCTCGGGCCAGGGCCCGACGCGCCGCGTGGTGAGCGCGGGCGGCGGTCGCCGTCGTCCCGCCGATGAGTCCACGCAGGTCGAGACCGCGCCCGACGAGGTCACCGAAGAGGCCAGCCCGCTGGTCAAGGAAGCCGACCCCGAGCTCGAGCGCCTCCTTGCGGAGGAAGAAGAGATCGAGCGCCGTACGCGCCAGCACCACGAGGCGCCCAAGTTCCACGGCGACTCGGAGGACTGACGCACGATGCTGATGCCCCGCAAGGTCCGTCACCGCAAGACCCACCGCGGCCGGATGACCGGCATGGCCAAGGGCGGCACGCGCGTCACGTTCGGCGACTACGGGATCCAGGCCCTCGAGCCGGGCTGGATCACCAACCGCCAGATCGAGGCCGCCCGTATCGCGATGACCCGCTACATCAAGCGTGGCGGCAAGGTCTGGATCAACATCTTCCCGGACAAGCCCGTCACCCAGAAGCCGGCCGAGACCCGCATGGGTTCGGGCAAGGGCAACCCCGAGCACTGGGTCGCGGTCGTCAAGCCCGGCCGCGTGATGTTCGAGCTGTCCGGCGTGCCGGAGCCCACCGCCCGCGAGGCGATGCGGCTCGCGATGCACAAGCTCCCGATCAAGACCCGCTTCGTGGTCCGTCAGGACGAGGGTTGAGCGCCATGGCAACAGCACAAGAACTCCGAGAACTCAACGACACCGAGCTCGAGCACCGGCTGGGGGAGGCGAAGGAGGAGCTCTTCAACCTCCGCTTCCAGAACGCCACCGGTCAGCTCGACAACGTCGCGCGCATTCCGCAGGTGCGGAAGGACGTCGCGCGCATCGAGACCCTGCTCCGCGAGCGCGAGATCGTCGCCGCCGAGCAGGCCGAGCAGGACGGAGAGTAGGAACCGTGGCTGAGGACACCACCGCCGAGCAGCGGACCACCCGGCGCAAGATCCGGGAAGGGATCGTCGTGTCGACGAAGATGGACAAGACCGTCGTGGTCGCGGTCGTCGACCGGGTGCGGCACCGCCGCTACGGCAAGACGATGCAGCGCACCAACCACCTGTACGCGCACGACGAGAGCAGCGAGGTGCGCGAGGGCGACCGCGTCCGCATCACCGAGACGCGTCCGCTGTCGAAGCTCAAGCACTGGCGCGTCGTGGAGATCCTGGAGCGCGCCCGATGATCCAGCAGGAATCGCGCCTCAAGGTCGCCGACAACAGCGGCGCGCGTGAGGTGCTGTGCATCAAGGTGCTCGGTGGCACCCGCCGCCGCTACGCCGGCATCGGCGACATCTTCGTCGCCACGGTGAAGGACGCCGTGCCGGGCGCCGCGGTGAAGAAGGGTGACGTCGTGAAGTGCGTCGTCGTGCGCACCAAGAAGGAGCGGCGCCGTCCCGACGGCAGCTACATCCGCTTCGACGAGAACGCGGCCGTGCTCATCAACGAGCAGATGCAGCCGCGCGGCACGCGCATCTTCGGCCCCGTCGGCCGTGAGCTGCGCGACCGCAAGTTCATGAGGATCGTCTCGCTGGCTCCGGAGGTGCTGTGATGGCGGCTCAGGCGAAGCCCAAGCTGAAGATCAAGAAGGGTGACCACGTGCAGGTCATCCAGGGCAAGGACGTCGGCAAGCGCGGCGAGGTCGCTCACGTGTTCCCCGAGCGGAACAAGGTGATCGTCGAGAGCGCCGAGGGCATCAACGTCGCCAAGAAGCACCAGAAGCCGACCCGCGCCACCATGCAGGGCGGCATCCAGGACAAGGCGATGCCGATCCACGTGTCGAACCTGATGCTCGTCTGCTCGAAGGACGGTCCGGTGAAGGCCGGCTACCGCTTCGACGACGACGGCACCAAGCACCGCGTGTGCCGCAAGTGTGGAGGTGACCTGTGAGCCCGGCCACCAGCCCGACGGTCGAGCGTCCTCGTCTGAAGGACAAGTACCTCGACGAAGTGCGCAGCGCGCTCAAGGAACAGCTCCAGCTCGGCAACGTGATGGAAGTTCCGCGCTTCGAGAAGATCGTCCTCAACTGCGGCGTCGGCCGTGCCACCCAGCAGCAGTCGCTGCTCGACGGCGCGGTCGCCGACCTCACGGTGATCACCGGCCAGAAGCCGTTGGTCACCCGGGCCAAGAAGTCGATTGCCGGCTTCAAGCTCCGTGAGGGCAACGCGATCGGCGCGAAGGTCACGCTGCGCGGCGACCGCATGTGGGAGTTCTACGACCGTCTCGTGAGTCTCGCGATCCCCCGGATCCGCGACTTCCGAGGCCTCAACCCGAAGTCGTTCGACGGCCGCGGGAACTACACGTTCGGTGTCACGGAGCAGTTGATCTTCCCGGAGATCGACTACGACAAGATCGACACCGTCCGCGGCATGGACATCACGATCGTCACCACGGCCCGGACCGACGACGAGGGACGCGCGCTGCTGAGCGCGATGGGTTTCCCGTTCCGTCGCGACGGCGAGAGCTGAGTAGGGAAGCGGAGCATTCCGAATGGCAAAGAAGGCCCTGGTCCAGAAGCAGCAGCGCACACCGAAGTTCAAGGTGCGCGGCTATACGCGGTGCCGCCGTTGCGGTCGGTCGCGTTCGGTGTATCGCAAGTTCGGCCTGTGCCGAATTTGTCTCCGGATGATGGTGCACGCGGGCGAAGTGCCCGGCGTGACCAAGGCATCGTGGTAGGGGGGCGGCAGCACTCATGATGACCGACCCGATCGCCGACATGCTGACTCGTCTGCGCAACGCGAACCTCGCGTTCCACGACGAGGTGCTGATGCCCTCTTCGAAGTTGAAGGAGGCCCTCGCGGGCATCCTGCAACGCGAGGGCTACATCACGGGGTTCGAGGTGCTCGACGATTCGTCGCGCCCCGGCCGCCAGCTCAAGATCGTCCTCAAGTACTCGCCCGACCGCAAGCGCACCATCTCCGGTCTGAAGCGCGTCTCGAAGCCCGGCCTGCGCGTCTACATGGGCTCCGACTCCGTGCCGCGCGTCCTCGGCGGCATGGGCATCTCGATCCTCTCCACGAACCAGGGACTCATGACCGACCGTGAGGCGCGCAAGCGCCGGGTCGGCGGCGAAGTCCTCTGCCAGGTCTGGTAACGGAGCGCCCCATGTCTCGAATCGGCAAGCAGCCCATCACGATCCCGAGCGGCGTCGAGGTGACCATCGACGGGTCGCACGTCACCGTCAAGGGCCCGAAGGGCACGCTCGAGCACGACCTGCCGGCCGACATCACGATCTCGCGCGAAGGCGACGACCTCGTGGTGGCGCGGCCCGACGACGAGCGTGCGCACCGTGCGCTGCACGGTCTCTCCCGCTCGCTCGTGGCCAACATGGTCACCGGGGTCAGCGAAGGGTTCACCCGTGAGCTCGACATCGTCGGCGTCGGCTACCGCGCCGCGGCCGCCGGCCCGAAGAAGCTCGACCTGCAGCTCGGCTTCTCGCACCCGGTCGCGTTCGACGCGCCCGAGGGCGTGGAGTTCGAGGTGCCGGCCCCCACGAAGATCATCGTGAAGGGCTTCGACAAGCAGCTCGTCGGCCAGGTCGCGGCCGACATCCGCAAGATCCGCAAGCCCGAGCCCTACAAGGGCAAGGGCATCCGCTACGCCGACGAGCGCGTCCTGCGCAAGGCCGGCAAGTCGGCGAAGTAGCACGAGGAACCTCTGGTCATGACGCAGAACCGACAGGTCGCCAAGGACCGCCGTCACCGGCGGGTGCGCAAGAAGGTGCGGGGCACCGCCGCGCGCCCCGTCTCGCGGTGTTCCGCTCCAACAAGCACATCTACGCGCAGGTGATCGACGACGTCGCGGGTGTCACGCTCGCGTCGGCGTCCACCGCCGAGAAGGCGTTCACCGGCACCGGCTCCACGGTCGAGGCCGCGAAGCAGATCGGCGCGCTCCTGGGCGAGCGGGCCAAGGGCGCCGGCGTCGAGACGGTGGTGTTCGACCGTGGTGGCTTCAGCTACCACGGTCGCGTGGCCGCGATCGCCGACGGCGCCCGCGAAGCCGGGCTCGTGGTCTGAGAAGTCAGGGGAAGAGGACTGACATGGCCGAAGGCCAGTACGAAGAGCGAGTCATCGCCATCAACCGTGTCGCCAAGGTCGTCAAGGGCGGCCGTCGCTTCTCCTTCACCGCGTTGGTGGTGGTCGGCGACGGCGCCGGCAACGTGGGCCTCGGCTACGGCAAGGCGAAGGAAGTGCCGGCCGCGATCCAGAAGGGCATGGAGGAGGCGCGCAAGCGTCTGTTCAGCGTGCCGCTCGCGGGCGACACCATCACCCACACGATCATCGGTGAGCACGACGCAGCCCGCGTGCTGCTGAAGCCCGCCGCTCCCGGTACCGGGGTGATCGCCGGCGGTGCGGCCCGCGCGATCCTCGAGGCGGCCGGCGTGCACGACGTGCTCGCCAAGTCGCTCGGTTCGTCGAACGCGATCAACGTGTCGCGGGCGACGATCAACGGCCTCCAGTCGCTGCGTCGTCCGGAGGAAGTGGCCCGCCTGCGTGGCAAGTCGCCCGAAGAGGTGTCGACCGCCGGGATGTTGCGCGCCTACCGCGCGCGCAACTCCCCGAAGACCGAAGTCACCGAGGTCGCTTGACGATGAGCGAAACCCTGAAGGTCACCCAGATCCGTTCCACGATCGGCGCCAAGCCCAAGACCCGCGGCACCATGCGCGCGCTCGGGCTGCGGCGGATCAACCACACGGTGGAGCTGCCCGACCGTCCCGAGATCCGCGGGATGATCGCACGCGTCACCCACCTCGTCGAAGTCGAAGAGGCCTGACATGCACATCCACGATCTGCAGCCCGCCCCGGGCTCGAAGACGCCGCGCCGGCGAGTCGGTCGCGGTATCGCGGGCAAGGGCGGCAAGACCGCCGGCCGCGGCACCAAGGGCCAGGGCGCGCGCAACAACATCAGCCCGCGGTTCGAAGGTGGCCAGACGCCGCTGCACCGCCGCACGCCCAAGGCGAAGGGGTTCAAGAACCCCTTCCGGGTGGAGTACGTCGTCGTGAACCTCGACACCCTCGAGGCGCTCGACGCCACCGAGATCGACCCCGGGGTACTGCGCTCGCACGGCCTCGTGGCCAAGCGCGGCCTGGTGAAGGTGCTCGGCCGGGGCGAGGTCTCCAAGGCCCTCACGGTGAAGGCGCACGGCTTCTCGGCCAGCGCCCGCCAGGCCATCGAAGCCGCCGGTGGCAGCACCGAGGTGATCCCCGCGCCGTGGGGTGACGGCCGTCCGCCGGCACGCGGCAACGCTCTGACCAACCGATAAGCTCACGGCCTCGCCCGCCCGGGCGGGGGCCGTCACCTCGACGGAGAGGAGGTCGCACACCCATGCTGTCCCGCCTGCGGAACATGTTCCGGGTGCCCGACCTGCGTAACAAGATTCTCTTCACGATCCTGATCATCGCGATCTACCGGATCGGTGCGCACCTGCCGGTGCCCTACGTCGACTTCACCGCGATCAAGGCGCTGCAGCACAACGCGGAGACCAACGGTGGCGTGGTCGGCTTCCTCGACCTCTTCTCCGGTGGCGCGATCACCAGCGTCGCGATCTTCTTCCTCGGGATCATGCCGTACATCACGGCGTCGATCATCATGCAGTTGCTCGGCGTGGTGATCCCGAAGCTCGAACAGTGGCAGAACGAGGGCCAGGTCGGGCAGAAGAAGATCACGCAGTGGACCCGCTACGTCACGATCATGCTGGCGATCATCCAGTCGACCGGTTTCGTGTTCGCGCTCCACAGCGGCAACAGCACGCTCTTCGGCAGCGCGCTCCAGGGCAAGGACCTCATCCCGCACTTCGACGCCGCACGCGCCGCACTCATCGTGCTCACGTGGACGGCCGGCACCGCGATGGTGATGTGGCTCGCCGAGCTCATCAGCCAGCGCGGCATCGGCAACGGCATGTCGATCCTGATCTTCGCCTCCGTGGTGTCGCGCCTCCCTGCGCAGGGCAGCGCGATCTGGACCGAGGGCACGAAGCTGCAGTTCTTCACGATCATCGGCATCGGCATCGGCATGATCGTCGGCATCGTGTTCGTGGAATCGGGGCAACGAAGAATCCCGGTGCAATTCGCGAAACGCGTCGTGGGCCGGCGCATGTACGGCGGCCAGAGCACCTACATCCCGCTGAAGGTCAACCAGTCGGGTGTGATCCCGGTGATCTTCGCGAGCTCGATCCTCGCGTTCCCCGCGCTGATCGTCGCGGCGCTGGGCAACAACAACCCGCTGGGTGTCCAGGACTTCGTCAACAACAACCTGGTGAACAAGCAGGGATGGTGGTACATCCTCTTCTTCACCATCCTCATCATCTTCTTCTCGTACTTCTACACGGCCATCGCGTTCAACCCGCAGCAGCAGGCCGACATCATCCGCAAGCAGGGTGGGTTCATCCCCGGCATCCGGCCCGGGCCCCCCACCGAGCGCTACCTGGCCCGGGTGCTGAACCGCATCACGCTGCCGGGCTCCCTGTTCCTGGCGACGATCGCGGTCATCCCGCTGCTCGTGTTCGCGCTGTGGGACATCAACCAGTTCCCCTTCGGCGGTACGTCGCTGCTCATCACCGTGGGCGTCGCGCTCGAGACGATGAAGCAGATCGACAGCCAGCTGATGATGCGGAACTACGAGGGCTTCCTCTCCTGACATGCCGGTAGGACCGCGCATCGTCCTGCTCGGCAAGCCGGGCTCGGGCAAGGGCACTCAGGCCGCGCTCCTGTCGGAGCGTTACGAGGTGGAGCACCTCTCCACCGGCGACGTCTTCCGCGCCGCGATCATGCACGGCACGCCGATCGGCGAAGAGGTCAAGGTCTACATGGACACCGGCGAGCTGGTGCCCGACGACATCGTGATCCGCGTGGTGGAGCAGTACTTCGTGGAGGGCGGTCCCATGGAGGACGGCTTCATCCTCGACGGCTTCCCCCGGACCCTCGTGCAGGCAGAGGCGCTGGAACGGGTGCTCGTGAGCCACCCACTCGACGTCGTGCTCGACATCGACGTGCCCACCGAGGTGGTCCTCGACCGCATCGCGGGCCGCCGGGTCTGCCTCATCTGCGGCGCCACCTATCACGTGAACATGCCGCCGAAGGACCAGTGGGTCTGCGACGTGTGCGGCGGCGATGTGGTGCAGCGCGACGACGACACCGAAGCCGCGGTCGAGCGCCGCCTCGAGGTGTACGAGCACCAGACCGTGCCGATCATCGACTTCTACAAGCAGCTCGGTCGTCTCGTCGCGGTCGACGGTGTGGGCGCCGGTCCCGAGGTGCACGAGCGCCTCGCCGCGGCGGTCGACGCCCACTTCGATCCCGCGTCGCGCTCGAGCGCGCGACCACGGTCGGTCGACAGGTAGGCGACGTGGCCTCCCGCAAGGATCCCGGTCAGATCGCGCTGATGCGCAAGGCCGGTCGGGTCGTGGCCGAGATGCACGAGGAGTGCATCCGGGCCGCGGTCGCCGGCGCCACCACCCTCGACGTCGACGCCGCGGCGCGTGCGGTGCTCGAGCGGCGCGGCGCCCGGTCCAACTTCCTCGGGTACCACGGCTTCCCCGCCGTGGTGTGCGCGTCGCCCAACGACGTGATCGTGCACGGCATCCCGTCGGCCTCGGTGGTGCTCGCAGGAGGGCGACATCCTCTCGATCGACTGCGGGGCGATCATCGAGGGCTGGCACGCCGATGCCGCCATCACCATCGGGATCGGCGAGATCGACAAGGAGGCCCGGCGCCTGCTCGACGTCACCCGGCGATCGCTCGAAGCCGCGATCGACCAGGTGGAGGAGGGCAACCGGATCGGCGACATCGGCGCCGCGGTGGAGGCGGTGGCCGAGAAGGCCGGGTTCGCGATCGTGCGGGAGTACGTGGGCCACGGGATCGGCACGGCCATGCACGAGGAGCCCCAGATCCCCAACCACGGCCCGGCCGGGCGGGGGATGAAGCTCAAGGAGGGCCACGTGCTGGCCATCGAGCCCATGCTGAACGTGGGCTCGGCCGGCACCCGGGTGCTCGACGACGGCTGGACGGTCGTCACCGCCGACGGCAAGCGCTCCGCCCACTTCGAGCACACCGTCGCCGTCACCGACCACGGCCCCGAAGTCCTCACCCTCCCCTGGTAAGCCCGCTCACCCACCCGAACTTGCGTCGCTCGCACCGGGCTATACCCGGTGACTGTCGACGCAAGTTCGGGATGGGGTGGGGGAAATGTCCGATTGTCATCCGGGGGGCGGACCATATAGCATGGTCGGTCGGCTCCTAGAAGCTTTTGCGCGCTCTTCTGCGCGCCCGACCGAAGTAGGTGGAAGGCCCTGGCCAAGCCCAAGGACGACACGATCCTCGTCGAGGGAACTGTCGTCGAACCGCTGCCAAACGCCATGTTCCGAGTCGAGCTCGAGAACGGCCACAAGGTACTCGCCCACATCTCCGGAAAGATGCGCATGCACTACATCCGCATCCTGCCCGGAGACCGTGTGCAGGTCGAGCTCACCCCCTACGACCTCAGTCGCGGTCGGATCACGTACCGCTACAAGTAGCTCCGAGTCAGAACGAGTCAGAAGGCCACGATGAAGGTCCGTCCGTCCGTCAAGAAGATGTGCGAGAAGTGCAAGGTGATCCGCCGCCACGGTTCGGTGCGCGTCATCTGCCAGAACCCGCGCCACAAGCAGCGTCAGGGCTAGGAGAGAGATGGCTCGTATTTCCGGCGTCGACATCCCCCGCGAGAAGCGGCTGGAGATTTCGCTCACCTACATCTTCGGTGTGGGTCGCACCACCGCGCAGCAGATCTGCGACGGTGCGGGCATCTCGCGCGACACGCGTGTGCGCGACCTGACCGACGACGAGGTCGCGCAGCTGCGCACCTACGTCGAGCAGAACCTCAAGGTCGAGGGTGACCTCCGCCGTGAGGTCGCCGCGAACATCAAGCGCAAGGTCGAGATCGGCAACTACGAGGGCCTGCGGCACCGCCGTGGTCTCCCGGTCCGCGGCCAGCGCACCCGCACGAACGCCCGCACCCGCAAGGGTCCGAAGAAGACCGTGGCCGGCAAGAAGAAGGCCCGCAAGTAACCGGTCCCTCGAGGACCCCCGCTCGGAAGAGGAAGAGGGAACGCAAGCATGGCCAAGCCGGCTGCCGGCGGTCGTCGTCCCAAGCGACGCGAACGCAAGAACATCGCTTACGGGACGGCGCACATCAAGTCGTCGTTCAACAACACGATCATCACGATCACCGACCAGTCGGGGAACACCATCGCGTGGGCCTCGGCGGGCAACGTCGGGTTCAAGGGGTCTCGCAAGAGCACCCCGTTCGCCGCGCAGCTCGCGGCCGAGACCGCGGCACGTCGTGCGATGGAGCACGGGGTGCGCAAGGTCGACGTCGTCGTGAAGGGCCCGGGTTCGGGCCGTGAGACGGCGATCCGCACCATCCAGAACACCGGGATCGAGGTCGTCGGCATCAAGGACGTCACCCCCATCCCCCACAACGGTTGCCGTCCGCCGAAGCGACGGAGGGTCTGAAGCCATGGCGCGTTACACCGAAGCCGTCTGCCGTCTCTGTCGGCGCGAGCGCATGAAGCTGTTCCTCAAGGGCGCCAAGTGCGACACCATGCGCTGCGCGATCGAGCGCAAGCCCTACCCGCCCGGTCAGCACGGCCGGGGCCGTATCCGCGAGAGCGAGTACCTGCTCCAGCTGCGCGAGAAGCAGAAGGCCCGCCGCATCTACGGCCTGCTCGAGAAGCAGTTCCGCAACCTCTACGCAGTGGCTGCCCGTGAGAAGGGCATCACCGGCGAGAACCTGCTGCGGATGCTCGAGCTGCGCC
Organism: uncultured Actinomycetes bacterium; assembly: GCA_963782705.1. Classification (GTDB taxonomy): domain Bacteria; phylum Actinomycetota; class Acidimicrobiia; order IMCC26256; family DASPTH01; genus CAVRGQ01. The sequence goes on from CAWAKX010000007.1 coordinate 115,389, forward strand.
TCGACAACGTCGTCTTCCGGGCCGGCTTCGGCGCGAGCCGCAACCAGGCTCGCCAGTTCGTGCGCCACGGCCACGTGCTGGTGAACGGCAAGCGGGTCACGATCCCGTCGTACGCCACCCGCAAGGGCGACGTCGTCGAGATCGCACCCAAGGCCCAGAAGTTCATCGTGCTGCGCCACAACCTCGACACCATCGACCGGGCAGTGCCCATGTGGCTCGAGGTGGCGGCCGGCGACTTCAAGGCCACGGTGCGTGACCTGCCGCTGCGGGAGCAGATCGACGTTCCCGTGCGCGAGCAGCTCATCGTCGAGCTCTACTCCAAGTAGTCCCCCGCGGGTGGTCCGCCCCTTGGGCGTGACCACGAGGCCAGATCTCAGATCAAAGGCGATGCCATGCTCATCATTCAGCGTCCCCAAGTCGAGGCGGGCGAGGCGGAGGGCAACCTCCAGCAGTTCACCATTGCGCCGCTCGAGCCCGGCTTCGGCCACACGCTCGGGAACAGCCTGCGCCGTACGTTGCTGTCGTCGATCCCCGGCGCGGCCGTGTCGCAGGTGCGTTTCGACGAGGCACTCCACGAGTTCGACGTGATCCCCGGCGTGAAGGAAGACGTCACCGACCTCATCCTCAACATCAAGGACCTCGTGCTGCGCTGCAGCTCCGACGAGCCCGTGACCCTGCGCCTCGACGCGCGTGGTCCGGCCGAGGTCACCGCGGCCGACATCCAGACCACGGCCGACGTCGAGATCCTCAACCCCGAGCTGCACCTGGCGACGGTCAACGCCAAGGGCCGCCTCGCCCTCGACCTCACGGTCGAGCAGGGCCGCGGCTACCTGTCGGCCGAGCGCAAGAAGGCCGCCCCCACCATCGGGGTGATCCCGGTCGACGCGATCTTCTCGCCGGTCCGGCGCGTGTCGTTCTCGGTGGAGCCCACCCGTGTGGAGCAGGCCACCAACTACGACAAGCTCACGCTCGAGATCGAGACCGACGGTTCGATCAGCCCCCGTGATTCCCTGTCGTCGGCCGGCGACACGCTGCGCAACCTGGTGGCCCTGGTGGCCGACCTGAGCGACGAGCCCAAGGGCCTCGAGCTCGGCGAGGTCGCGCCGTCCACCGCGTCGCCCGACCTCGAGCTGCCCATCGAGGAGCTCGAGCTCTCGGAGCGGCCGCGCAACTGCCTGAAGCGGGCCCGGGTCGACACCATCGGCCAGCTCGTGCAGAAGACCGAGGACGACCTCCTTGCGATCACGAACTTCGGTTCCAAGTCGCTCGACGAGGTCCTCCAGAAGCTCGACGAGCGCGGGCTGGCCCTGCGCGTCAAGGAGTAAGCGATGCCCACCCCGAAGAAGGGTCCGCGCCTCGGGCGCGATCCCGCCCACCAGCGCCTCATCCTCGCCAACATGGCGTCGAGCCTCTTCGAGGCCGGCTACCTCGTCACGACGGTGCCGCGCGCCAAGCAGCTGCGTCCCTACGCGGAGCACCTGATCACCAAGGCCAAGAAGGGCGGCCTGCACGACCGCCGACGGGTGATCGCGACCATCCACGACCAGGACGCCGCGCACAAGCTGTTCGCCGAGATCGGCCCGCGCTACGCGGACCGTCCGGGTGGCTACCTGCGCATCCTCAAGCTGGGCGTGCGCCCCGGCGACAACGCGCCCATGGCGCGCATCGAACTGGTGTGACTGAGCTCTCGCTCGAGTTTTCGAGCGAGCCACGCACGACCGACGAGCCGCGCATCCTGCGGCTCGTCGTCGCGTACGACGGCACCGACTTCCGCGGCTTCGCCGTGCAACGCAACCAGCGCACCGTCGCCGGTGAGCTGAGCGTCGCGTTGGCGAAGGTGCTGCGCACCACCCCCGACGCGCTCGACCTGTCGTGCGCGGGGCGCACCGACGCCGGGCGTGCACGGCTGGGGACAGGTGGTGAGCCTGCCCGTCGCCACCGCGCGGCGACGTCGAGCCCGAGAGGGTGCTGCGGTCGGTGAACTCGCAGCTCGGCCCGGAGGTGGTGGTGCGTGAGGCCACGTGGGCCGAGCCCGGCTTCGACGCCCGCCGCTCCGCCACGTGGCGCTCGTATCGCTACACCATCGTCAACCGCCCGGAACCCGACCCGTTCCTCGCCCGCACCGCCTGGTGGGTGTCCGAGCCGCTCGAGCTGCGGGTGCTGCGCATGGCGGCCGACCCCGTGCTCGGCGTGCACGACTTCGCCGCGTTCTGCCGGAAGCGGCCCGTCCGGCGGCACCACGGTGCGGCGCGTGTTCGACTCGTCGTGGCACGACCTCGGCGACGGCGTGCTGCGCTACGACATCCGGGCCAGCGCGTTCTGCTGGCAGATGGTGCGCTCGATCGTCGGCACGCTGGTCGACGCGGGCGCGGGGAAGCTGCGGCCGAGCGACGTGCTGCGGATCCTGCGCAGCGGCGACCGCAACGAGGCCGGGCGGGTCGCCCCGCCGGCCGGGCTCATGCTCTGGGACGTCGGCTACTCCTGAGTGCCTGGGGGTCGAGACCCGGCGAAAAGGGCCAACCGGCCCCGTACACCCCGGGAGTCAGTGAGTAGCGTGGCGGGCATGGCGTCGACCCACACCGAGCGCCGCATCAAGCGGCTGCGCGAGATGTACGTCGACGAATGCGCGGGCAAGGCGCTGTTCACCGGCCTCGCCGAGCACGCCGATCCCAACCGCCGCGACGTGTTCATGACCCTCGCCGCGTCGGAGCAGCGTCACGCCGACCACTGGAAGCGCCTGCTCGAGGAGTCGGGCGTCAACGTGAAGCCGCCGCGGGTGCCGTTCCGGGTGCGGCTCCTCGTGTTCCTCGCCCGCCACCTCGGCACCGAAGCGGTGCTGCCGTTGATGCTGAAGACCGAGGCCAACGAGGCCAACCGCTACAGCCACGACGAGGAGGCGACCGCGGCGATGGTCGCCCAGGAAGCGGCGGCCGGACGGCAGATCGCCGAGATGTCGGGGATCGCCGAAGGCGGCCGCATCGCCCGCTCCGAGGGCCGCCACCGCACCGACGTCGGCGGCGCGCTGCGCGCCACGGTGTTCGGGATCAACGACGGCCTGGTGTCCAACTTCTCGCTGGTGATGGGCGTCTCCGCCGGCACCAACGACCACAGCGTGGTGCTGCTCGCCGGCATCGCCGGGCTGGTCGCCGGTGCGTTCGCGATGGCGTCGGGTGAGTGGGTCTCGGTGCAGTCGCAGCGCGAGCTCTACGAGAACGAGCTGCGCATCGAGCGGGGCGAGCTGGCCGCGTTCCCCGACGAGGAGCGGGGCGAGCTCACCGCGATCTACAAGGCGAAGGGCATCCCCGACGCCGAGGCGCGCGCCCTGGTCGACAACATCATGAGCCAGGGCGACGTCGCGCTCGACACGCTGGCCCGTGAGGAGCTCGGTCTCGACCCGTCGACGCTCGGGTCGCCGTGGGTGGCGGCCGGATCGTCGTTCGCGGCGTTCGCAGTCGGCGCGCTGCTCCCGCTGCTGCCGTTCATCTTCACGTCGGGCTCGCTCGCGGTGGCGATTGCCATCGTGCTCTCGTTGGTCGCACTGTTCGGCGTGGGCGCGGCGACGTCGGTCTTCACCGGCCGCCACGCGGGCAAGGCCGGCCTGCGCATGATGGTCATCGGCGCGTGCGTCGCCGCCATCACCTTCGGCATCGGCAAGGTCGTCGGCCAGGCCGTCTGAGCGCCGCGGGCCCTGGGTCAGGCGTCGAGGTAGAGGAAGCTGTAGCCCTCGTCGCGGAAGTCGATCCCCGCGGCGCGCAGCTCGACGTCCCAGTCGCCCTGCACCGCGGGGTCGGTCTGCTGCATGCCGTGGTCGGCCACCAGCACGAACGCGGTGTCGTCGAACGCGCCGGCCCGCTCCACCGCGGCGAGCACCTCGCCGACCCGCGCGTCGCAGTCGTGCACCGACGCCTCGGCGATCTCCGAGTGCGGGCCGCCCACGTGGAACGCGGAGTCGGTGAGCGTGAAGTTGCACCACATGAAGCGCGGCCGCGGGAAGCTCAGGTCGCGGTAGTCGCCGCTCCAGATGCCGACCGCCTGCTCGACGCCCATGTGGTCGACGATCGTGGACCACGCGTAGTCCTTCGACGGGCGCACGAACCGCTCGGTGGTGTGCGGGAGGCCGTCGGGCGACTCGGGGATGGGCGGCACCTCGCCGCGCCGGAAGAACTCGAACGTGGAGAAGTCGGCGCCGAGGTCGCACGGCTCGTTGACCGACGCGGTGAACGCCCCGGGATCGGCGCGGTGGATCGCGTCGTGCAGCGAGTCGACGCCGTCGACGCAGTGCTGCATCGCCCACGGCCAGGTGGCCTGCGAGTTGGTGATCACCTGCTCGCCGGTGGCCCGGTCGAACCACGCGTTGTGCAGGATGCCGTGATGGCCGGGCAGTCGTCCGGTGAGGATCGACGTGTGGTTGGCGAGGGTGACCGTGGGGAGGCCGGCCATCGCGCCCCACTCGTAGCTCGTGCCCATGTCCATGAGACGGGCCACGTTGGGCGCGTCGCCCCGCGCGGCCATCGCGTAGAGCACGTTGGGGTTCACGCCGTCGAAGAGGAAGCCGACCACGTGCGCGGGTGGCCCCTGGTCGGGGTCGAACACGTCGGTGCGGGCCTCGCCGTCCTGACCGGCGAGGTGGTGACCCCGCGCGTCGGTCGGGCAGCCGAGCAGCGCGGCGATGGTGGGCGCCACGTCGACGAGGCGCGCGACGCGTGGCACGAGGCCGTCGCGGCGGATGCCCTTGCCCGCGATCACGAACGGCGCCCGCGCCTGCACCACGCCGAGCGACCCGTGCTCGCCGAGGTGCCCGCCCTGGTCCTCCCAGTTGTGGGCCGCGGTGTGCAGGACGCAGAGGTCGGGGGCGCCGGGGTGGTCGAAGAGCTGCGCGATCTGGTCGTACGCGAACGGATACGAGTTCCGCGCCCGTTCGGGTGAGGGGTCGGCCAGCTCGGCCTCGATCCCCGCGAACGCGTCGGGCGACTGGTCGGCGAGCGGGTCGTCGCCCGCGCCACCGGTGCGCGCGTAGGTGGGACGGCCGAGGTCGTCGACCCCGTCGCGCCGGAACGCGACGTGGCCGTGGTGGCTGAGCGCCTCGTACTCGCCGTCGCCGGTGCGGCGCACCACCTGGTCGACGATCGGCTCGAGACCCTCGCCGAGCAGGACGTCGAGCGCGCGGTCGAGGTCGGGCACGACGCCCAGGCTACGCCGGGGTCACGGGCGCAGCGTCAGACGGGGATGATCCTCCAGATCGCGCCGCTCCCGCTGTCGCCGATCGGTGGTGACGTAGAGGTTGCCGTCGGGACCCTGCACCGCGGAGCGCAGGCGCACGCCGAGGTTGAGCGCGGTGACGGCCGGAGCCGTGAGCGTGCTGCCGTCGGCGCTGACGTGCATCACGAGGAGCCGCTGGCCGACGTCGGGGGAGCCGTCGAGGCAGGCGACCACGAGCGCGCCGTCCCAGTTCTTCCACCTGGCGCCCGACAGGAACGTCGCCCCCGACGGCGCCACCGTGACCCCGCCCGACGCCCAGGTCGGGAAGATCGTGGCGATGGCGGGGTCGGTCATCGGCTTGGACTGGTCGTACGCGGAGCCGTTGTCGGGGTTCCAGCCGGCGTTGCCGCCGTTGGTGAGCTGGTTGACCTCGTCGTTGACGTCGGGCCCGTGCTCGACCGAGAACGGCTGGTTGCTGCCCGGCCGGAACGCGAGGCCCTGCGGGTTGCGGTGGCCCTTCGTGTACCAGCGCTGGCCGCTCACGTTGCCGGGCCAGGCGTTGCCCGTCGGTGTCGATGCGCAGGATCTTGCCCGCGAGCACGGTGTCGCTCTGCGGGCCGGTGCGCAGCGCGGCGTCACCGGTCGAGACGAACAGGGCGCCGGTCCCCGGCTGGAAGCGCACCCGGCAGCCGTCGTGGAACGTGTTGTGCGGGATCCCGGTGACGATCGGGGTCCAGTCGGCGATCGGCGTGGGCGCCGCCGGGTCGAGGGTGAAGCGGGCCACCCGGTTGTCGGCGGTGGTGGAGTAGCAGACGTAGGCCCGGTGGTTGGTCGACCAGTTCGGGTCGATGGCGATGCCCATCAGGCCGCCCTCGCCCGAGTTGTCGAAGGCGGGGAGGTGGCGAAGGTCTGGACCTGGCCGAGCAGGTGGTGGCGGTCGGTGTCGGAGAGGCGGCCCCAGATCGCGCCCGGAGTCGTTCTCGGTGTAGACGGCCGCGCCGGTCGGCAGGAAGGCGAGGTCCCAGGGCTTGCTCAGGCCGCCGACCCAGGTGCTGGTGGCCAGGATCGGGGCGCCGGGCTCGGCGGGCGGGAAGCAGGCCGAGAGGTGAGGGCCAGCAGCGCCGAGGCCCCAGGCGGCGAGGCGGCGCCGGGACGGCGTCCGGCTCGATCGGGCGGGATCGGCGGAGACGACGCTGCTGCTGTGGACGTACTCCTGCTCGGCGGACCGAGAACGTGTCGGCAGACGCCGCCCCGCGACTTGAAGGCCCCGACCGACCGTAGCGGTTCCCGAGCCCCGAAACGACGGCCGCGGGACAGCTGTGGGACCGCGGCGACCCTCGATTGCTCCTGGACGGGGCGGCGGACTAGATTGTCCCTTCGCGCCCGGCGCCATCTCGCGCCCCGTGGCCACATCTCAGCAAGAGGGACTCCCGTGCGTACGTTCACCCCCAAGCCGGCCGACATCCAGCGCGCCTGGCACGTCATCGACGCCGAGGGCAAGGTCCTCGGGCGCGTGGCGACCGAGGCGGCCACGCTGCTGCGCGGCAAGCACAAGCCGATCTTCGCCCACCACGTCGACACCGGCGACCACGTGATCATCGTGAACGCGGCGAAGCTCGACGTGAGCGCCCGCAAGCTCGCCGACAAGCACTACCACCGCCACTCGGGCTACCCGGGCGGTCTCAGCACCGAGTCGCTCGAGCACCTGCTCGCCCGCGACCCCGAGCGCGTCGTGCGCCTCGCCGTGCGCGGCATGTTGCCGAAGAACCGCCTCGGGCGCGCCACCATCAAGAAGCTGCGCGTCTACGCCGGCCCGAACCACCCCCACTCCGCCCAGCAGCCGCAACCGCGCGACATCCCGTCGAAGCGCGCCGCGGCCGACGCCTGATCTCCGAGGACTCCAAGGTGCCCAAGCCCCTCATCCAGAGCACCGGCCGCCGCAAGGAGGCCGTCGCCCGTGTCCGTCTCCGCCCCGGAACGGGTGTGATCACGGTCAACGGCCGGCCGTTCGAGCAGTACTTCCCGATCCTCACCCACCGGGTGGTGGCGCTCGAGCCGCTGCGGCTCACCCAGACCGCCGAGGTCTACGACGTCGACGCGACCCTCGACGGCGGTGGCGTGAGCGGGCAGGCCGGCGCGCTGCGTCTCGGCATCGCCCGGGCGCTGATCGGTCTCGACGAGGAAGCTCGCCCGGGTCTCAAGAAGGCCGGGATGCTCACGCGTGACGCGCGGGAGAAGGAGCGCCGCAAGTACGGCCTCAAGAAGGCCCGTAAGGCGCCCCAGTACTCCAAGCGCTGACGGCTGCCGGCGGCGGCCGCACCCACCATCTCGTCATGGCGCTGCGCTTCGGCACCGACGGAGTTCGCGGCGTCGCGAACGAAGAGCTCACGGTCGAGCTCGTCACCGCGCTCGGTCGCGCCGCGGTGCGTGTGCTCGGCAACGACCAACCCTTCGTGCTCGGTCGCGACACGCGCCGTTCCGGTCCCATGCTCGAGGCGGCGCTGGTCGCCGGCATCTGTGCCGAGGGCGCCGATGTGGTCCACGTGGGTGTGCTGCCCACGCCGGGCGTCGCCTACATCGCTCGTCGTCGCGGTGCGCCCGGTGCGGTCCTCTCGGCCAGCCACAACCCGTTCGCCGACAACGGCGTGAAGCTCCTCGCGGCCGGCGGGCGCAAGCTCACCGAGCCGCTCGAGATCGCGGTGGAGCAGGAGCTGCGTGCACTCGCGGTGGAGATGCCCGAGCCCGGGCCCGTCGGCTCCGGCGTCGGCGTGTCCACCGAGCACCGCGACGCGCTCGACGACTACGTCACCTTCCTCGTCGACTCGATCCAGGGGCGCTACCTCACCGGTCTGCGCGTCGTGGTCGACTGCGGCAACGGCGCCGCGTTCCGCGCCGCGCCCACCGCGCTGCGGGCGCTCGGCTGCGAGGTCGACGTGCTGCACGCCGCGCCCGACGGCACCAACATCAACGACGGTTGCGGCTCCACCGACACCGGCGACCTCGTGCAGACCGTGCTCAAGACCGGCGCCGACGTCGGCCTCGCGTTCGACGGCGATGCCGACCGTGTGATCGCGGTCGACGAGCGCGGCGCGGTGGTCGACGGCGACCAGATGCTCGCGATCGGCGCCATCGACCTGCACGACCGCGGTGCGCTGCGCGGCGACGCGATCGCGGCCACGGTCATGTCGAACCTCGGGCTGCGCCGGGCGCTCGAGCCGTACTCCATCCGGGTGGTCGAGACCCCGGTGGGCGACCGCAACGTGCTCGAAGCGCTCGAGCAGCACAACCTCGTGCTCGGCGGCGAGCAGTCGGGTCACGTGATCTACGCCGATCACGCCACCACCGGCGACGGCACCCTCACCGGCATCTTCCTCCTCGACACGATGGCCCGCCGGGGCCGGCGCCTCTCCGAGCTGGCGTCGGTGATGACCCGCGTGCCCCAGGTGCTGCGGAACGTCACGGTCGCCGACCCGGCGGTGCTCAACGGCGACGCCGCCTTCTGGAGCCGGGTCCGCGACGTCGACGAGGAGCTCGGCGACGACGGCCGGGTGCTCGTGCGGCCCTCGGGCACCGAGCCCAAGGTGCGGGTGATGGTGGAGTCGGCCGACGCCGACGCCGCCGACGAGGCCTGCACCCGCCTGGTGGAGCTCGTGGAGCACGCCGCCCGCGCCCACGGGCCTGACCCCGGCCTGACGAGCGGCGTCCGAGGCCGCCTGGCCGCCCGAGCAGCGAGCGACGGCGGACGCGCGGGTCCCCGCCCCTATCCTGGGCAGCCATGTGCGGCATCGTCGGAGTGGTGCGGCGCCGTGCGCAACGGACGGCCCCTGATCCAGCAGCCCTGATCGCGGAGCTCGACCGCGCCGTCACCGCACTCGACGCCGACGGGGCCATCACCGACCGGCTGCTCGAGACCGCCGGCCTGGTGGAGGGCGTCGACCGGGCCCTGCGCGGCGCTCCCGGCGTCCGGGCGCTCATCGGCGACCCCGCCGCCGCGCTCGTGGTCGAACACCGGGTGGAGCAGCTCACCGCCTCGCTCGACACCCTCGAAGCCGACCTCGACGGCCCGCTCGGCGCCGCGCTCTCCGCCGGTGAGCTCGAAGCGGTCAACGCCGCGTTGGTGCGGGCCCGCGACGCGGTGTGGGCCGTCGGCCGCGACCGTCTGCGCACCGCGCGCGCAGTGGCCGAGCTCGCCGGTCCCGAGCCGTCGGTCGCCGCGCTCGAGGGCTACCTCTCGGTGCAGGTCGCGCTCAGCGCCATCGACCGCCTCGAGGTGCGCGGGCGCGACTCCGCGGGTCTGCATCTCCTCGTGCGCGACCACGGTCTCGATCTCGCCGAGCCCGCGATCGCGCGGCTGCTCGAGCTCCGGCTGCTCGACCCGCTCTTCGAATCCGGTTCGGTGCGCGTCGCCGACGGTCACCTCGCGTTCGTCTACAAGGCCGCGGCCGAGATCGGCGAGCTGGGCGACAACACGCGCGCGTTGCGTACCGCGATCCGCGACGACGGTCTGCTGCGTCTCGCGCTCTCGGGCGAGAGCGCCGAGCTGGTGGTGCTCGGTCACACGCGCTGGGCGAGCGTCGGCATCATCTCCGAGGCCAACGCGCACCCCCTCAACCAGGAGGAGCTCGGCGGCAACGGCGCGCCCTACGCGGCGGGCGCGCTCAACGGCGACGTCGACAACTACGCCGACCTCAAGGTGCTCGAAGGTCTGCAGATCGCACCCGAGATCACCACCGACGCCAAGGTCATCCCCACGCTGGTGGCGCGCCGCATCGGCGACGGCACCGACCCGGCCGACGCGTTCCGGGCCACGGTGAGCGAGCTGGCGGGGTCGATGGGCATCGCGGTGTCGAGCGCGGCGCTGCCCGCCGACCTCCTGCTGTCGTTGCGGGGCAGCGGCCAGGCGCTCTACGTGGGCCTGGCCGAGGACTCCTTCGTGGTGGCGAGCGAGCCCTACGGCCTGGTCGAGGAGACCTCCACCTACCTGCGCATGGACGGCGAGACCCCGGCCGACCCCGAGCGGGCCGCGGCCACCCGTGGCCAGGTGGTGGTGCTCGACGCGCGCGCACGCCGGTGAGATCGCGGGGATCCGCCGCCTGGCCTTCGACGGCACGCCGCTGCCGGTCGCCGCCGACGAACTGCAGCGCGCCGAGATCACCACGCGCGACATCGACCGCGGCGCGTTCCCGCACTTCCTGCTCAAGGAGATGTCGGAGGCGCCGGCGTCGTTCCGCAAGACGCTGCGCGGCAAGCTCGTGGAACGCGACGGTCGCCTCGATGTCGCGCTCGGGCCCGAGACCCTGCCCGAAGACGTGCGAGCCGGTCTGCGCGACGGATCGATCAGCCGGGTGGTGGTGATCGGTCAGGGCACCGCCGCGATCGCCGGACAGAGCCTCGCCGCGCTGCTCGACCGCATCACGTCGTCGACGTTCCGGGCCACCGCGATGGCGGCGACCGAGCTGTCGGGCTTCGAGCTGGTCGACGACATGTCCGACGTGCTCGTCGTCGCGATCAGCCAGAGCGGCACCACCACCGACACCAACCGCACCTCCGACCTCGCGCGGGCGCGAGGCGCGTCGGTGATCGCCATCGTCAACCGCCGCAACAGCGACCTCACCGACAAGTCCGACGGCGTGCTCTACACGTCGGACGGGCGTGACGTCGAGATGGCGGTGCCGTCCACCAAGGCCTTCTACGCCCAGATCGCCGCGGGGTTCCTCCTCGCGGTGGCCATCGCCGAAGAGGTGTGCGCCGTCGACCCGGTGATGGTCGCGGAACTGCTGGGCGCACTGCGCGAGCTGCCCACCGCGATGGCCACGGTGCTCGAACAGCGCGAGTCGGTGGCCCGCATCGCGCAGCAGCACGCGCCGCCGCGCCGCTACTGGGCCGTGGTCGGCAACGGGCTCAACCGCATCGCCGCGGCCGAGGTGCGGGTGAAGGCCTCGGAGCTCTGTTACAAGTCGATCTCCTTCGACATCACCGAGGACAAGAAGCACATCGACCTGTCGGCCGAGCCGCTGGTGCTGGTGTGCGCGGCGGGACTGTCGGGCTCCAACGCCGACGACGTCGCCAAGGAGATCGCGATCTACCGCGCGCACCGCGCCGCGCCGATCGTGATCGCCACCGCAGGGGAGCACCGCTTCGACGCCGCGCTCGAGGTGATCCCGGTGCCCCGCACGCACGAGTCGCTCGGGTTCGTGCTGTCGGCCATGGCCGGGCACCTCTTCGGCTACGAGGCCGCGCTGGCCATCGACGCGTCGGCCCGGCCGCTGCGCGAGGCGCGCGCCGCGGTGCAGAGCACGGTGTCGCAGTTGCAGGCGGGCGACGACGTGCTCGAGCTGCTCGAACACGCCATCGAACGACCCTCGGCGCAGTTCTTCGACGGGGTGCGCAGCGGCTACTACGACGGTCATCTCGAAGCCGGCACCGCGGTGCGCATGGCGTCGCTGCTGCGCTACGCCACCGGCATCGTGCCCCTCGACGCCTACCAGGTGGAGCACGGCAAGGTGGGCACGCCGAGCACCGTGGTCGAGGACCTCACCGCCGCGCTCACCCAGGGCATCGAGGAGCTCACCCGCCCGGTCGACGCGATCAAGCACCAGGCCAAGACGGTCACCGTGGGCATCTCCCGCTCCGACGAGGAGCTGCTGCAGGTCGCGCTCGCCCGCGAAGTGCTCGCGGCCGGCGCGTCGCGCGACGCGCTCAGCTACCGCGCGCTGCGCACGCTGGTCGCGCTCGACCCCGCGATCGAGCAGGTCGTGGGCTACACCCGCTACCGCATCGAGGGCGACGTCGACACCGACGACGCGCTCGTGCACGTGATCGACCGCGGCGGCATCGCGCTCGACATGCGCTCGAAGACCGAGGACGACCCGCGCCTCGTCGGCACCAAGCACCGGGTCGCGACCCAGCGCGAGGTCACCGTGGCCCGGGGCCGCCGCGACGGCCGCACCGTGGTGATCGTGCCCGAGGTGAAGGACAACGAGACCGTCGGGCTCACGTTGCTGCACGCGAAGTTCGTCGACACCGCTGCCGGCCGAGGTGGCCCGCACCGTGCTGCAGGGCTACCAGGGCCGCTACGGCGCGCTGCGCGACGCGGTCACCGAGACCGCGCCCACCTTCGACGACTCGGTGCTCGCCACCGTCGACCTCGTCGACCTGCTCACCCAGCCGGTCTACGTGCTCGCCGACCACTGGAAGTGACGTGACGCCGCTGGGGATGAAGGGTCTCGGCACCGACCTCGTCGAGGTGGCCCGCTTCCGCCTCGCGATGGAACGCCGCGCCACGCTGCCCGACCGTCTGTTCAGCGACGCGGAGCGGGCCTACGCCTTCCGCCACAAGGACCCGGTCAAGAGCCTCGCGGCGCGCTTCGGCGCCAAGGAAGCGGTGATGAAGGCCATGGGCGTCGGCCTGTGGAAGTTCAAGTTCCGCGACGTGGAGGTGGTGCGCCTGCGCAGCGGCCAGCCCACCATCGCGCTGCTACAACCGTGCCGCGGAGATGGCCGAGGAGCGCGGCATCACGGAGTGGCAGCTCTCGCTCACCCACACCGAGACCACCGCGATGGCGGTGGCCGTCGCGCTGGGCTGACCGGGACGCGTCGCGTGGAGCCGCTCGTCACGCCGGAGGCGATGGGGGAGGCCGACCGCCGCACGATCGCGGCCGGCACGCCGGTCGCGGTGCTCATGGACCGCGCCGGGCGCGCGGTGGCGTGGGAGGTGCGCCGGCTGCTCGGCGGCACCTACGGCCGGCGCGCGGTGATCGTGTGCGGCAAGGGCAACAACGGTGGCGACGGCCTCGTGGTCGCGCGGGTGCTGCAGCGCGTGGGGCGTGCGGGTCGCGGTGTTCGAGCTCGCGTCGGGCGTGCACCGCGCGGCGTTCGACCGGGAGCTCGGCCGGGCCGACGTCGCGGTCGACGCGATGTACGGCACCGGGTTCCGCGGCGCGCTGCGAAGGCGACGCGGCCTTCGTCGCGGCGCGGCTCGACGCGTCGCCGGCGCCGGTGGTGGCGGTCGACATCCCGTCGGGGGTCGACGGCCTCACCGGGGAGGTGCCGGGCCTCGCGGTCACGGCCACGAGCACCGTCACCTTCGCGGCCCGCAAGCCCGGTCTGGTGTTCGAACCCGGCCGCACCTTCGCCGGCGTGGTGACCGTCGCCGACATCGGCATCGACCTCGGCGAGGACACGCAGCACGCGCACCTGCTCGACGAGCACGACCTGCACCGGTTGCTCGCGCCACGTCCCGCGAGCGCGCACAAGTGGCAGTCGGGCGTGTACGTGGTCGGCGGGTCGCGCGGCATGACCGGCGCGCCCATGTTCGTGAGCCACGCCGCGATGCGCGCCGGCGCGGGCATCGTGTGGTGCGGCCTCCCGGGCGATGGCGCGGCGCGCGCGGCGTCGGGCTCGGAGGTCATCACCAAGGCGCTGCCCGCCACCGACGACGGGGTGCTCGGGAGCGAGGCGGTCGACGCCGTGCTCGCCGACCTCGGCCGCTTCCGCGCGCTGGCCCTCGGACCCGGTCTCGGCACCGAGCCCGCGATCCGCGCCGCAGTGTGCCGGCTGGTGGCCGACGCGCCCGTCCCCCTCGTGCTCGACGCCGACGGCCTCAACGCGCTCGACGGCGATCTCGACCCGCTGCGGGCCCGCACCGCCCCCACCGTGGTGACTCCCCACGAGGGCGAGTACCAGCGCCTCACCGGTCACCCGCCGGGCGCCGACCGGGTGGCCGCCGCCCGGTCGCTGGCCGACGCCGCGGGCGTGGTGGTGCTGCTCAAGGGCCCGGGCACGGTCGTGGCCGCCCCCGGCGGCGCCGCGGCGGTGAACCCCACGGGCGGCCCGGCGCTGGCCACCGCCGGCAGCGGCGACGTGCTCACGGGCATCGTGGTCGGGTTCCTGGCCCGGGGGCTCCCCGTGTTCGAGGCCACGGCGGCGGCGGCCTGGGTGCACGGCGAGGTGGCCGACCGCCTGGTGGCCGACGTGGGGCCCGGGCTGGTCGCGTCCGACCTCATCGCCGCACTGCCCCCTACGCTGGCCTCGCTGTGAACTCGTCCACGCGCTCGGTCTGGAGCGAGATCGACCTCGACGCGCTGCGCGCCAACGTGCGCGCCCTGTGTGCGCACGCCGCGCCCGCGCAGCTGCTCGCGGTGGTGAAGGCCAACGGCTACGGCCACGGCGCGGTCCCCGTCGCCCGTGCTGCGCTGGACGCGGGCGCGTCGTGGCTGGGCATCGCCCGGATCGAAGAAGCGGTGCAGCTGCGCGACGCGGGGATCGACGCGCCGGTGATGATCCTCTCCGAGCCGTCGCCCGCCGCGGTGGCCGACGTGGTCGCCCACGACATCACGCCGGTCGTCTACACCGAGGCGGGGATCGACGCGTTGGCGAAGGGCGTGGTGGAGTCCGGACGGGACCGCCCGTTCGCCGTGCACCTCAAGGTCGACACCGGCATGCACCGCGTGGGCTGCACGCCCGATCGACGCGGTCGCGCTCGCCGCGCAGGTCGCGGCCCGCGACGAGCTCGAGCTCACCGGCGTGTGCACGCACCTCGCGGTGGCCGACGAACCCGACGACACCTACACGCCCGAACAGCTCGATCGCTTCGACGCGGTGCTCGCCGCGCTCGACGACGCCGGGCTGCTCCCGCCGCTCGTGCACGCGGCGAACTCGGCCGGTCTGCTCGCGCACCCGCGCGCGCACCACTCGCTGGTGCGGGTCGGCATCGCGATGTACGGCCTGCCTCCGGCGCCGACGCTGCACGGCCACGCGGGAGTCGCGCTGACGCCGGTGCTGTCGCTGCGCGCCCGGGTCACGATGGTGAAGGAGCTCCCCGCAGGGGAACGGCTGTCGTACGGGTTGCGCTACGAGCTCGACCGCCCGAGCCGCGTCGCCACCGTGCCCGCGGGCTACGCCGACGGTGTGCCCCGCAACCTGGGCCTCCAGGGCGGCGAGGTGCTGATCGGTGGGCAGCGTCTGCCGATCGCCGGAGTGGTCACCATGGACCAGCTCCTCGTCGACGTGGGCGACGCCGCGGTGGCGCCGGGCGACGAAGTGGTGCTCATCGGGCGCCAGGGCGGCGAGGAGATCACCGCCACCGAGTGGGCGCAGCACCTCGGCACCATCAACTACGAGATCGTCACCGGGATCGGGGCGCGCGTGCCGCGCACCTACCGGGGTGAACGAGCCTCCTGAGCGACGCGAGGAGTTGTGGCCGTGGGTGTGGGTGACGTGCTGAAGCGCACCGGGGTGGCCGCGGGCGTTGCCGCCGGCGTGGTGGGCGCGCTGTACGCGGGCGAACGCGCCGCGGCGGCGCGCATCCGTCACCGCGACGATCCCGACGCCGAAGACCCGTTGATCCCCATGATCGACGACGTGCGGGTGATCCCCAGCCACGACGGCGGTGAGATCTACACGATCTGGCGCGGCGACGGCCCGCCGATCCTCTTCGCGCACGGGGTCACGCTCACGTCGCGCGTGTTCGCCAAGCAGTTCGACAGCTTCCCCGCCGCGGGATTCCGCGCGGTGGCCTTCGACGCGCGCGGTCACGGGCAGTCGAGCACGGGGGAGAGCGGGCACTCGATCGCGAACCTCGGCGAGGACATCCGCACCGTGCTCGAGGCGCTCGACCTGCGCGACGCGATCCTCGTCGGCCACTCGATGGGCGGCATGGCGGTGCAGAGCTTCATGGTGCACCACGCGGGGGTCGCGGCCGAGCGGGTGAAGGGCATCGTGCTGCAGTCCACCTCGTCGCACATGCCGATGAGTGACGCCCGCAAGACCCGTGCCGTGCTCGAACGGGTGTCGGGCATCACCCCCGACTTCGGCGCGCTGATGCGTCAGAAGAACCTCGGGCTCGTGCTCGCCCGCATCGGTTTCGGCGAGGACCCGTACGCCTCGCACGTGGAGGCCACGCGCCAGATGCTGGCCGCGTGCTCGAAGGCCACGATCCGCGAGGGCAGCAAGTCGCTGCTCGCCCTCGACTTCACCGGGCAGCTCCCCGAGATCCGCATGCCCACCCTCGTGGTCGTCGGCACCCACGACGCCATCACTCCCGCGGGCGACTCGCGGCGCATCGCCGAGCTCATTCCCGGCGCGGAGCTGGTGGAGTTCGAGGCCGCCGGGCACATGCTGATGTACGAGCGCACCGCCGAGATCGACGCGCTGATCGTCGACTTCGCGCGGCGTTGTCTCTCGGGTGAGGCGGCCGCGGGATCGTCGCACGCAGGGGTCACGGTCGTGCCCCGCGCCGCGGCCGCGGGCTGAGGCCGGCAGATGGTCGCCGCGGTCCCGGGCGTGCGCGTCGGTCACTGGACCGGCGACGGCACCGGGGTGACGGTCGTGCTGCTGCCCGAGGGGTCGGTCGGCTCGTGCGAGGTGCGCGGTGGTGCGCCGGCCACCCGGGAGACCGCGTTGCTCGACCCCACGAAGCTGGTGGAGCCGGTCGACGCGGTGGTGCTGAGCGGTGGGTCCGCGTTCGGTCTCGCCGCGGCCGACGGCGTGTGCCGGGCGCTCGCCGACCTCGGGCGCGGGTTCCCCACCGTCGCCGGACCCGTGCCGATCGTGCCCGCGGCCGCGCTCTACGACCTGGTGGAGTCGGGCGGCGTGGCGCCCGGCCCCTCGGAGGGCCGGGCCGCGCTGGCCGACGCGCTGGCCGAACCGGCGGTGGTGGAGGTGCGGGGCGCGGTGGGCGCCGGGCGCGGGGCCCGGGTCGGGAAGTGGCGGGGCATCGAGTACGGCCTGGCCGGCGGGCTGGGCATGGCGTCGCGTCGCGAGGGTGAGCTGGTGGTCGGCGCGATCGCCGCGGTCAACGCGCTCGGCGACGTGGTCGGCGCCGACGGCACGGTGGTGCGGGGGAGCACCGCGCCCGAGGGCGCGCCGCCGTTCCCCGAGGTCGCGCCGTTCGAGGGCGGCAACACCACCCTGGTCGTGGTGGTCACCAACGCCCGGGCGTCGAAGCTCGACTGCCACCTCATGGCCCAGAGCGCGCACGACGGGTTCGCCCGGGCGCTGCACCCCGGTCACACC
The DNA here is from genome assembly GCA_963782705.1 of uncultured Actinomycetes bacterium. Taxonomy (GTDB): domain Bacteria; phylum Actinomycetota; class Acidimicrobiia; order IMCC26256; family DASPTH01; genus CAVRGQ01. Next base: position 132,603 of record CAWAKX010000007.1, read on the forward strand.
CGCCACGACGGCGACGTCGCGTTCGCGTGCGCGACCGGCGAGGTCGACGCCGGCCTCGACCACCTGCGGCTGCTCGTCACCGAGGTCACGGCCGGAGCCATCCGCGACGCGGTGGCATAGCCTGGGATCCCGTCCCGAGGACTGCTGTGTCGCTGCTCGACACCCCCGACTTCGCCTCGTTCGCGGCCCTCGAAGCCGAGGCGCTCGCGTGCACGAAGTGCCAGCTCGCGGCCACGCGCACCCAGGTGGTGTTCGGCGTGGGCGACCCCGACGCCGACCTCATGTTCGTGGGCGAGGGTCCCGGCGAGCAGGAGGACCTCCAGGGTGAACCGTTCGTGGGTCGGGCCGGGAAGCTGCTCACCAGCCTCATCGAGGGCATCGGCCTCACCCGCGCGGACGTGTACATCGCCAACGTGGTGAAGTGCCGCCCCCCGGGCAACCGCGACCCGCAGCCCGGCGAGATCGAGGCCTGCCGTCCGTACCTCGAGGCGCAGATGGCGTTCATCCGCCCGCGCGTGGTGGTCACGCTCGGCAACTTCGCCACCAAGCTGCTGCTCGACACCAAGACCGGCATCACCAAGCTGCGCGGGCAGGAGTTCCCCTACGGCGGTGACGACGGCGACGGTCGGTGTGCTGATCCCCACGCTCCATCCGTCGGCGGTGTTGCGCAACGGCGGCGTCGCGCTCGCGCAGGCGCGCGCCGACTTCGTGCTGGTGAAGCGCGCGTTGGCCCGGGTGCAGTCGTGACCTGCACCGTGGCTCACCGCGTCGGCCGAGGAGACGCGCGCGCTCGCGCAGCGGCTCGGCGCGCTGCTCCGCCCCGGCGACGTGATCGTGCTCGCGGGAGAGCTCGGGGCGGGCAAGACCGTGTTCACCAAGGGCATCGCGCTGGCGCTCGGCATCCACGAGAACGTGGCCAGCCCCACGTTCACCATCGTGCGCGAGTACGACGCACCGCTCCCGCTCGTGCACGTCGACGTGTACCGCCTCGACCATCTCCAGGAGCTGCACGACCTCGGCCTCGACGACGTGCTCGGCGGCGAGGGCGTCACGGTGGTGGAGTGGGGCGACAAGGTCGCGAGCGCGTTGCCGGTCGAACGTCTCGATGTGCGCATCGACTCGGGGGAGGGCGACGACGACCGCGTGATCACGCTCGACGCCACCGGCGCGACGTGGGCGGCGCGGCGCGACGCGATCGCCGCGCTGGCCGACGGCCTCGCCGACCCCGAAGCGGGATCGGCGCGCTGATGCACCTCCTCGCGCTCGACACGTCGACCGAGCAGGTGTCGGTGGCCCTGGCGCGCGACGGTGCGGTGCTGGGTTCGGTGCAGCTCGCGGGCGGTCGCCGTCATGCCGAGCAGCTCGTGCCGGCGATCGAGTACCTGGTGGGCGAGACCGGCGTGCGCCTCGACCAGCTCGCGGCGATCGCGGTGGGCAGCGGCCCGGGCCTGTTCACCGGGCTGCGGGTCGGGATCACCACCGCCAAGGTGATGGCCCAGGCGCTGCGGGTGCCGGTGGTCGCGATCCCCAGCCTCGACCTCGTGGCCTACCCGCTACGCCACACGAGCCGCCTGATCGTCGCGGTGCTCGACGCCCGCCGCAAGGAGGTGTTCCACGCCGGCTACCACGCGGTGCCGGGCGGGGTGCAGCGGGCCTGGGAGTACACGGTGTCGACCCCGGCGGAGCTGGTGGCCGACCTCGAGACGGTCACCACCGGCATCCTGCTCGCGGGTGACGGCGTGGCGCGCTTCCGTGCCGAGTTCGCCGGTCTGGAGCACGCCGAGACCGCGGGCGCCGAGCACTCGGCGCCGAGCGTGGCTGCGCTGGTGGAGCTCGCAACTGCCCGCATGGAACGCGAGGAGTTCGTGCAGCCGTGGGACGTGCAGCCGCTCTACCTGCGCCAGAGCGACGCCGAGATCGAGTGGGACCGGCGGGGGCTCTGATGAGATGGCTCACGGAGCTGGACGCCCCCGCGCTCACGGTGCGCATCGAGCCGATGAAGCGCAAGCACATCAAGTCGGTGCTGCGCATCGAGGAGCAGGTGTACCCGCGGCCGTGGACCGCGCCGTTGTTCCAGTCGGAGCTCGCGCTGCGTTCGACGCGCGGCTACTACGTCGCGCGCGTCGGTCGCCGCCTCGTGGGCTACGCCGGGATCCTCATCACGCTCGACGAGGCGCACGTCACCACCGTCGCGGTCGACCCCGCGCGTCACCGCGAGAAGATCGGCACCCGGCTCATGCTGCAGCTCGCGCGTGAGGCGATCGCGCGCGGCGCGGTGGCACTCACGCTCGAAGTGCGGATGTCGAACAAGGCCGCGCAGGACATGTACCGCCGCTTCGGCTTCGCGCCGGTCGGGGTGCGCAAGAACTACTACCAGGAGGTCAACGAGGACGCCCTGGTGATGTGGGTCCACGAGATCGACCAGCCCGAGTACGCCGAGCTGCTCGACGTCGATCGAGCGCACCGTGCCCGGCGAGACGATCGTCGAAGGGTGGTGGCCGCGGTGAGGATCCTCGGGATCGAGACGTCGTGCGACGAGACCGCAGCGGCGGTGGTGGAGGACGGCCACGAGATCCTGTCGTCGGTGGTGTCGAGCCAGGTCGACCTGCACGCGCGCTTCGGCGGCGTGGTGCCCGAGGTCGCGAGCCGCGCGCACGTGGAGCTCATCACCGGCGTGATCGCCGAGGCGTTGGTGGAGGCGGGCGTGGAGCTCCGGGAGCTCGACGCGATCGCCGCGTGCCATGGCCCCGGGCCTCGCGGGCGCGCTGCTCGTGGGGGTGAGCGCGGCCAAGGCGCTCGCGCTCACCGCCGGGCTGCCCTACGTGGGCGTGAACCACCTCGAGGGCCACCTCTACGCGGCGTGGTTGGAGGACCCGACGCTGCAGCCGCCGATCGCGACGCTGATCGTGTCGGGCGGTCACACGCTGATCGTGATCATGGAGGGCCACGGCCGGTACACGGTCGTCGGCGAGACGGTCGACGACGCGGCCGGCGAGGCGTTCGACAAGGTCGCCCGCCACCTCGGCCTCGGCTATCCCGGCGGTCCGGTGATCGACCGTCTGGCGCGCGAGGGCGACCCGGCCGCGGTGCGCTTCCCGCGCGCGATGCCCGGCGAGCTCGACTTCTCCTTCGCCGGGTTGAAGACCGCGGTGGTGAACCACGTGAAGCGCAACCCCGACACGCCGGTGGCCGACATCGCGGCGTCGTTCCAGGAGGCGGTGGTCGACCAGCTCGTGGTGAAGCTGCTCGCGGCGGCCGACGAGGCGGGCGCGCCGGTGCTGGCGATCGGCGGCGGCGTGTCGGCGAACTCGCGACTGCGCGAGAAGGTCGCGGCCGCAGCAGAGGCGAGCGGTCGACGCGCGTTCCTGCCGCCGCTGTCGTTGTGCACCGACAACGGAGCGATGATCGCCGCCACCGCGTGGTGGCGCCTCCAGTCCGACGGTCCAACGTCGCTGTCCGCCGGCGCCGACCCCAACCTGCGCCTGGCGTAGTCGCATGTCCCGCAGGCACCCGGCGCGCGAGACGCGGCCGCTACGCTGCTGAGGCCTGCGGCGATCGTGGCATCCTGGTCGCTGGGCAGGTCGACCGGTGTCCGGCGCTGCGCAGACCGGCTCGGTTCCCGAGCTGAAGCTGGTGCCGGTCGCGGCCGTCGACCAGCCCACTGCGATGGCCGCCCGCCGTGGCACCCGCACCCTCTACGTCGCCGAGCAGCACGGTGTCGTGCGCACGATCCGCAACGGCAAGCTGCTCGACGATCCTGCGGTCGACCTCTCCGACGAGGTGAGCCAGGACGGCGGCGAGCGCGGCCTGCTCGGCATCGCGTTCTCGCCCGACGGCGCGTGGATGTACGTCGACTACACCGGCAACGACGGCGACACGCGCATCGACCAGTTGTCGATGCAGGGCCGCAACGCGCTGCCCGCCTCGCGGCGCACGATCCTCACCGTCGAGCAGCCCCAGCCGAACCACAACGGCGGGCAGCTCGCGTTCGGTCCCGACGGCTACCTCTACATCGGCCTGGGTGACGGCGGCGCGGCAGGTGATCAAGGATCGGGGCACGCGCGCGGCGGGAACGGCCAGTCGCTCAACACGCTGCTCGGCAAGATCCTGCGCATCGCGCCGTCGACCGCGAGCGACGGGGAGCCGTACACCGTGCCGGCCGACAACCCGTTCGTCGGCCAGGCCGGCGCCCGCCCCGAGGCGACCTGTACGCGGTCTCGGCAACGGCGGCGCGGCTGGCGTCGACGCACGCGTCGACCGCAGCGCTCCAGCTGCTCGGCGACCTGCGATCGCGTCGACGACCAGGGCAGCGACTACCGGCGTCGGGCGAGCCCTCCGTCGACCGGCCGACGCGGGCGGTCGGCGACGGGCTGCGCAACCCGTGGCGATTCTCGCTCGATCGGCCCACGACGACCGTGGATCGCCGCGTCGTGCCCGATCGGCGTCGACATCGCCGACGTGCGCACCCTGGCGTGGCCTGCGCGGTGAAGATCGCAGCGGCTCCGACTCGCGCGGCGACGTCCTGCCGACCGAGGGTCGACTACGAGGAGGCGTCGGCGATCTACCGGACGGTGCCGGCAACGGGCGTCACCGGCGGATGGTCGACTGCCTCGATCGCGACGGTCGGCTCCGTCACGACGGGCACGGCTCACGACGTCGACGCCTGCGACGCGCTCGTCGATCTCCCCGCTTGGCGATCGAGCGGCGGTCAGGCCGGGCAAGCTCCGGTGCCACTGGTCGAGTGACGCGGCTCAGGTGAGGCGCCAGACGCGGAAGGGGGTGTCCTCGAAGCCCTTCAGCACCGCGTCGACCGGTTCGGCCGGTCGTCCCTGCACGGCGTCGGCGACCTCGGGGTCGCGGAACACCTCGTCGCTCACCACGATGTCGCCACCCCGCGAGAGCCCCACGAGGCGCGCCGCGATGTTCACGGTGGAGCCGAAGTAGTCGAGCCGTTCGTTCTGCGTGACCGCGATGCACGGCCCCGCGTGCAGCCCGGCCTTCAACACGAGTGACTCCGGCAGGTCGTGGCGCGCCCGGTCGATCGCCCGCAGCGCGCTCGCCGGACGGTGGAACACGGCCATCACCGCGTCGCCCATCGTCTTGATGGTCGCACCCTCCTCGGCGGCGATCGCGGCGCGCAACACGTCGAAGTGGCTCATCACCGCGCCGAACGCGGGGCGTCGCCCACGTCGCGGTAGAAGCGCGTGGAGTCGCGCAGGTCGGTGAAGAGCACGGCGATGCCGCCCACCGAGATCTGTTCGCCCGGCCGCAGCGCTTCGCGCGCGAAGAGGTCGCGGAAGACCTGCAGCGACGTGACCTCGGCCGCGCTCACCGCCTGGTCGGTCCACGCGACCCGTTCGAGCACCTGCACGTCGGGTGCGTCGCCGGGGTTGGTGAGCTCGAGCGTGGCGTCGAGCCCGACGGCGCCCTCCGCGTCGGGAGTGGACGGACCGTCCGCCGCGGCCACGAGGAACTGGGTGCCCGCCGCGCTGCGCAGTTGGTAGCGGCCGGTTCGAGGGGCACCGTGACGGTGCGCGACTCGCCGGGATCGAGGCGCTGTTGGAGCACGATGTGCGGCGTCACCTGCGGGCCGCCGATGCAGAACTCGCCGACGGTGATCGGCCGCACCGCCGGTGACGGACGGAAGCGCAGCTCGACGGCCTGGTCGAAGTCGGGGCCGAACACGATCCCGCAGCTGTCGCAGTGCGCGTCGCCGGGTCGGAGGTCGGCGAGCGCGGCCTCCTGCTGCGCAGGCCCGCGACACCGCGGGCACATCACGCTCCAGCGGAACTCGAGCACGCCGGACCGCACGCCGTGGAGACACAGCTCGAGCACGTCGCGGCGCGGCTCGTCCCAACGGTCGGCGAGCGCGAACGGACGGAGCTGCGCGAGGTCGAGCTCGTCGCCGTGCTCGATGGTGTCGGTGAGTCGCTCGGCGAGATGCGGTGTGCTCACCGCGGCGAGGTCGTCACGGGCGCGTGCGAGCCGGGCCTGCCCGCCGGGCGCGAGCGTCGCCTGCGGTGGCGGGGGCTCCGCCATCGCCGCGGCCGCACGCGCGTAGCGCTCGAACACCTTGCCGAAGCGTCGACGCGCGAGCACGCCGATCTCGATCGGCGCGGCGAGGCGCCCGGTCACGCCACGCGGGAGCACGTCGACGTCGTAGTGCAGACGCGTCGCGCCGTCTTCGTCGTCGAGCGTCACCCGCACCTTCATCTCGCGCAGCGGGCCGTGGCGGTAGTGACGCACCACACCGAAGCGCTCGGGCCGGACCCACTCGAAGGGTTCCTCGTCCCACTCCACCCGCACGCCGTAGCGGCGGAACTCGAGCCGGCGGGGCCCGTCGCGTTCGACCGCGGGCACGCCCGCGTCGCGGTTGAACCGATTGGTGTTCGACACGAGCGGCCACAGCGCTTCGCGGGGCGCGGGGAGGAGCCACTCCCACCGGTACGTCAGCCAACGGTCCGCCACGGCGGGGATTCTCGCAGCGATTCGTGCAGCCGTCCCGGAATGCCCGGGTGCCGCCGGCAAGGCCTGACCGCTCAGGCTTGCTCCCCGCCGAACCGGGCTGGTACCTTGGCTTAGCACTCTGCATCCCCGAGTGCTAACGATCGCTCGTATCCACCACTTGCTTCCCAGGAGGCACACCACACATGGCCATGAATCTGCAACCGCTCGAGGACCGGATCGTCGTCCGCCCGGGCCAGGCCGAGGAGACGACCGTGAGCGGCCTCGTGATCCCCGACACCGCCAAGGAGAAGCCCCAGCAGGGCGAAGTCCTCGCGGTGGGCCCGGGCCGTCGCTCGGACCAGACCGGCGAGCTCATCCCCGTCGACGTCGCCGTGGGCGACGTGGTCCTCTACTCGAAGTACGGCGGCACCGAGGTCGCCGTCGACGGTGAGGACCTCCTCGTGCTGTCGAGCCGCGACGTGCTCGCGAAGCTCGCCTCCGGGAAGAAGAAGTAGCAACACCGCACGCTCGAACGAGGCCCGGGGTCGCCGGGTCGCGCCACACGGCGTCGGCCCCGGGCTTCTTCGCGTCCGCGGTACCTTCGCCCCATGATGCTGCGATCGGTCGTCGACGCATGACCGTGCCGGCGGAAGGGCGAGGTGGACGCCAGGCCGTGCCGCGGCCGCCGGGCGTTCAGCCCGGTGGACCGCCGCCGTGGGCCGCGGTCCCGCCCGACCAGCGCCGCCTCACCCTCGCCGCAGGTGCGCGCCCGCTGCGCCGACCTCCCGATCCCGCCGCCGCTCCCCGAAGGCCTGCCGAGCCGCGCCGCCGCGGTGCTCGTGCCGGTGTACGAGGAGTACGGCGAGGCGCACGTGGTGCTCACCAAGCGCCCCGACACGATGCCCAACCACCCGGGCCAGGTCTCCTTCCCCGGCGGCAAGGTCGACCCCGCGCTCGACACCTCCCCGCAGGACGCCGCGCTGCGCGAGGCCCAGGAGGAGATCGACCTCGACCCCGCCGTCGTGCAGGTGGTCGGCGCGCTCCACCCCCTCTCCACCGTGCGGGCCCAGTTCTCCATCGAGCCCTTCGTCGGCCTGATCGACGGGGTGCCCGACCTGCGCCCCGACGACCACGAGGTCGCGGCGCTGCTCGACCGTCCCCATCTCCGAGCTCCTCGCCGACGAGGTGTACCGCGAGGAGATCTGGCCCTGGGACGGCGAGGGCTCCGATGCGCTCGATGCACTTCTACGACCTGGTCGGCGAGACGGTCTGGGGCGCGACCGCCCGCATCCTCACCGGCTTCCTCGCGCACGTCACCGGCAACGACGGCCCCGGCGACTGGTCCGAGCCGCCGTACACGGGCCCGCTGATGGGAGCGCCGGAAGGGCCCGCCGGGCTAGGCTGAAAGCTTCCTCTCTCCCTCTGGAGGCAACGGGTGGAAGTCGAGATCGGGATCGGCAAGTCCGGTCGCCGGGCCTACGGGTTCGACGACATCGCGATCGTCCCCAGCAGGCGGACGCGCGACCCCGAAGACATCGACATCTCCTGGGAGCTCGACGCCTTCCGGTTCGAGCTGCCGATGATCGGTTCCGCGATGGACGGCGTCGTGTCGCCCGCCACCGCGATCGCGATGGGCGAGCTCGGCGGCGCCGGCTGTCTCAACCTCGAAGGTCTCTGGACGCGCTACGACGACCCGGAGGCGGTGCTCGCGGAGATCGCCGAGTGCCCGCCCGAGAAGGCCACGCGGCGCATGCAGGAGATCTACCAGGAGCCGATCAAGCCCGAGCTGATCGTGCCGCGCATCCGCGAGATCAAGGAGGCCGGCGTCACGTCGGTCGCCTCGGTCACGCCGCAGCGCGTCGAGGCGTACGCGAAGTACGTGCTCGAGGCCGAGCTCGACATCCTCGTGATCCAGGGCACCGTCGTGTCGGCCGAGCACGTGTCGAAGACGGTCGAGCCGCTCAACCTCAAGAAGTTCATCCGCGAGATCGACATCCCCGTGATCGTCGGCGGCTGCGCGTCGTACTCCACCGCGCTGCACCTCATGCGCACCGGCGCCGTCGCCGTGCTCGTGGGTGTCGGCCCCGGCCACGCGTGCACGAGCCGCGGCGTGCTCGGCATCGGTGTGCCGCAGGCCACCGCGATCGCCGACGCCGCGGGCGCCCGCATCCGTCACCTCGACGAGACCGGCGTGTACGTGCACGTCATCGCCGATGGTGGCATGCGCACCGGTGGCGACATCGCCAAGGCCATCGCCTGCGGCGCCGACGCGGTGATGATCGGTTCGCCGCTCGCCGCCGCGCACGAGGCGCCCGGCCACGGCTACCACTGGGGCATGGCCACCTTCCACCCCACGCTGCCCCGTGGTGCACGCGTGCACGCGGGCAGCCGTGCCTCGCTCTCGGAGATCCTCATCGGTCCCGCGCACGAGAACGACGGCACGCTCAACCTCTTCGGTGCGCTCCGCACGTCGATGGCCACCACCGGCTACCAGACGCTGAAGGAGTTCCAGAAGGCCGAAGTGATGGTGGCGCCGTCGCTGCAGACCGAGGGCAAGGTGCTCCAGCGGTCGCAGCACGTCGGCATGGGGCGGTGACCGGCAGCGGTGAGCGTTCCTGACCTCGACTCGCACGACCTCGTCCTCGTCGTCGACTTCGGGGCCCAGTACGCACAGCTGATCGCGCGCCGCGTGCGCGAGGCGCGCGTCTACTCCGAGATCGTGCCCCGCTCGATGCCGGTGGCCGAGATGCTGGCCAAGCGGCCCAAGGGCATCATCTTCTCGGGCGGTCCCGCGTCGGTGCACGTGGAGAACGCGCCCGTCGTCGACCCCGCGATCTACGAGGCCGGCGTGCCGATCTTCGGCATCTGTTACGGCGCGCAGCTCGTGGCCCAGCAGCTCGGCGGTGAGGTGCAGCGCACCGGCGGCGGCGAGTACGGCCGCACCGAGATGGCCCGTGACACCACGCGCTCCAGCGTGCTGCTCGCCGACTTCGCACCGCAGCAGACGGTGTGGATGAGCCACGGCGACGCGATCAGCCGCGCGCCCGAGGGCTTCGTCGTCACCGCGTCCACGCCGGGCGCGCCGATCGCCGCGCTGGAGTGCGCGGAGCGTGCGGTGTACGGCGTGCAGTTCCACCCCGAGGTGGTGCACACCGAGCACGGGCAGAGCGTGCTCGAGCACTTCCTCTTCGACGTGTGCGACTGCCGCCCCACGTGGACCAACGTGTCGATCATCGAGCACGCGATCGACGAGATCCGTGCGCAGGTCGGCGGCGAGCGCGTCATCTGCGGTCTGTCGGGCGGCGTCGACTCCGCGGTCGCCGCCGCGCTGGTGCACAAGGCGGTGGGCGACCAGCTCACCTGCGTGTTCGTCGACCACGGCATGATGCGCAAGGACGAAGCCGAGCAGGTGGAGGAGACGTTCCGCCGCCAGTTCCACGTCGACCTCATCCACGTGAAGGCCGCCGACCGGTTCCTCGGCATGCTCGAGGGCGTCACCGACCCGGAGCGCAAGCGCAAGATCATCGGCGAGACGTTCATCCGCGTGTTCGAGGAGACCGCGGTCGAGCTGTCGGACGCGCGCTTCCTCGTGCAGGGCACGCTCTATCCCGACATCGTCGAGTCGGGCGGCGGCGACAACGCCAACATCAAGTCGCACCACAACGTGGGCGGCCTCCCCGAAGACATGAACTTCGAGCTGGTCGAGCCGCTGCGCAACCTGTTCAAGGACGAGGTGCGCGCGGTGGGCGAGGAGCTCGGTCTCCCCGAGGAGATCGTGTGGCGCCAGCCGTTCCCCGGCCCCGGCCTCGCGGTGCGCATCATCGGCGAGATCACCCGTGAGCGCCTGTCGATCCTGCGCGAAGCCGATCACATCGTGATCGAGGAGATCCGCCGCGCCGGCCTCTACCGCGAGATCTGGCAGAGCTTCGTGGTGCTGCCCGCGGTGCGCACCGTCGGCGTGATGGGCGACGGCCGCACCTACGAGTACCCGGTCGTGATCCGTGCGGTCACGTCCGACGACGCGATGACCGCCGACTGGGCCCGCATCCCCTACGAGGTCCTCGAGCGCATGGCGTCGCGCGTCATCAACGAGGTCCCCGGCATCAACCGGGTGGCCTACGACATCACCAGCAAGCCACCTGGCACCATCGAATGGGAGTGAGTGCAATGGACATCGCCCAGCTTTCCTCGAACGCCCAGGCGCTGGTCGCGCCGGGCAAGGGCATCCTCGCGGCCGACGAGAGCGGCGGCACGATCAAGAAGCGCTTCGACTCCATCGGGGTGGAGAGCACCGAGGACAACCGTCGCGACTACCGCGAGATGCTGTTCCGCGCGCCCGGCGCCGGCAGCTACATCAGCGGCGTGATCCTCTACGACGAGACGATCCGCCAGAACGCGGTCGACGGCACCCCGCTCGTGAAGGTGCTCGCAGGACGACGGCGTGATCCCCGGCATCAAGGTCGACCTCGGGGCCAAGCCGCTCGCCGGCGCCGAAGGTGAGACGGTCACCGAGGGTCTCGACGGGCTGCGCGAGCGCCTCGCCGAGTACTACGGCCTCGGTGCGCGCTTCGCGAAGTGGCGCGCCACCTACACCATCACCGACTCGTTGCCGTCGCGCTACTGCATCGAGGTGAACGCGCACGCGCTGGCCCGCTACGCCGCGCTGTGCCAGGAAGCCAACATCGTGCCGATCGTGGAGCCCGAGGTGCTGATGGACGGCACCCACACCATCGAGCGATCGTTCGAGGTCACCACCGCGGTGCTCGACGCGCTCTACGAGGAGCTGGTCGCCCAGCGCGTGGTGCTCGAGGGCACGCTGCTCAAGCCCAACATGGTGCTGTCGGGCTACAGCTGCTCCACGCAGGCGTCGGTGCAGGACGTGGCCGAGGCCACGGTGCGCTGCTTCCGCAACACCGTGCCGTCCGCGGTGCCCGGCATCGTGTTCCTCTCCGGCGGCCAGTCCGACGAGGACGCCACCGCGCACCTCAACGCGATGAACCAGCTCGGCCCGCTGCCGTGGCAGCTGTCGTTCTCCTACGGCCGTGCGCTGCAGGCGCCGGCGCTCAAGGCGTGGAAGGGCGCGCCGGCCAACGTCGACGCCGGCGCGGCCGCGTTCATCCACCGCGCCAAGTGCAACAGCGCGGCGCGCTCGGGCAGCTACACGCCCGAGATGGAGAAGGCCGCGAGCTAGCCGGAGCGTTCATCGTGCGCGCGCTCGTGCAACGCGTGAGCGCCGCGCGGGTGCGGATCCAGAGCGGCGACGGTGCCGGTGAGGTCGTCGGCGAGGTGGGCCGCGGGCTGTGCGTGCTCGTGGGCGTCACCCACACCGACGACCTCGTCGCGTGCCGCAAGCTCGCGGAGAAGGTGTGGCACCTGCGGGTGTTCCCCGACGACGACGGGGTGATGAACCGGTCGGTGGGGGAGGTCGGTGGCGAGGTGCTGGTGGTGAGCCAGTTCACGCTCTACGCCGACACCCGTCGCGGCCGCCGTCCGTCGTACGTGGACGCCGCCCGACCCGAGGTGGCCGAACCGCTGGTGGAGGCGTTCTGCGAGGAGCTGCGGGGCCTGGGCGCGACCGTGGCGACGGGGCGGTTCGGGGCGGAGATGGGCGTCGAACTGACAAATGATGGTCCGGTGACGATTCTCGTCGAAATCTCAGGGTCAGAGGGCTAGGGTCCGGGGTACTTCTTTCCTATGGAACGCATCGACTCCACCCACAGCTCGTGGTGGTTCGACACCGAGGAGCTGCGCTTCTGTCGCCTCCCCCGTGGTGTCGCACCGGCCCAGCCTCCGCTCGAGCGCGAGTGGCAGCCGTACTACGCGCTCGATCTGAGCGACGACGGCGCGTTCACGGTGTCGCTCAACGAGGACCACACCCGCCTGCTGCGGGCCTGGCGTGAAGAGGCGGAGCCCACCACCGAGCTCCACCTCGTCCCCGAGTCCTGACCCGCCGCTCCGCGTCTCCGAGCATGTGAGCAGCCGTGCCATGCTGGCGCGTGGTGAACGACACCTGCTCGGAATTCGACGGTCGGGGCACCCCGAACGTGTGTGCGGGTGCCGGTACGATGCGCGGGTGATCTCGACGTCCGACATCCTCGAGGGGCTCAACCCCGTCCAGCGTGAGGCGGCGTCGGCGCCCGACGGCCCGATCCTCGTGATCGCGGGCGCGGGTTCGGGCAAGACCCGCGTGCTCACCCACCGCATCGCGTTCCTCGTGGCCGAGCACCGCGTGTCGCCCTTCGGGCTCGCGGCGATCACCTTCACCAACAAGGCCGCCGGCGAGATGAAGGAGCGGGTCGCCGAGCTCGTCGGCCCCGTCGCCCAGAAGATGTGGGTGTCGACGTTCCACTCGATGTGCTCGCGCATCCTGCGGCGCGAGGCGCCCGTGCTCGGGTACCGCTCGCAGTTCACGATCTACGACCAGGCCGACGCGGTGCGCCTCGCCGACTACGTGCGACGCGACCTCGACCTCGACCCCAAGCGCTTCCCGCCCCGCCGTCTGCAGGCCGCGATCTCGGCGATGAAGAACGAGCTCGTCACCTGGGAGCAGGCGGTCGAGAAGGCGTTCACCCCGCCCGAGAAGCGCATCGCCGAGGTGTACCGCATCTACCAGCAGCGCCTGGCCGAGGCGTCCGCGCTCGACTTCGACGACCTGCTCGTGCTCACGGTGAAGCTGTTCCAGGAGCACCCCGACGCGCTGGCCCGCTGGAAGGAGCGCTTCCATCACGTGCTCGTCGACGAGTTCCAGGACACCAACGTCGCGCAGTGGGAGATGGTGAGGCTCCTCACCGAAGAGCGCCGCAACGTGATGGTGGTCGGCGACTCGGATCAGTCGATCTACAAATTCCGCGGGGCCGACTTCCGGAACCTGATGCGGTTCGAGGAGGTGTTCCCGGAGTCGTCGATCATCGTGCTCGACCAGAACTACCGGTCGACGCAGAACATCCTCGACGCCGCCAACGCGGTGATCGCCAACAACGCGGCGCGCCGGCCGAAGCACCTGTGGACCGAGCAGGTCGGCGGCGAGCTCATCACCCGCTACCACGCCGAGGACGAGCACGACGAGGCCTCGTACATCAGTCACGAGATCAGCCGTCTCGTCGACTCCGAGGGCTACCGCTTCGGCGACGTCGCCGTCTTCTACCGCACCAACGCGCAGAGCCGCGTGGTGGAGGAGTCGCTCGTGCGGTCGGGCATCCCGTACCGCGTGGTGGGCGGCGTGAAGTTCTACGACCGCCGCGAGGTGAAGGACATCCTCGCCTACCTGCGCGCGCTGGTGAACCCCGACGACGAGGTGAGCTGGCGGCGCGTGGTCAACACGCCCAAGCGCGGGGTGGGCGACACGTCGATCAACCGGGTCGCCGCCTACGCGCAGGGCGCGGGGCTCACGTTCCGCGAGGCGCTGCGCGAGGCGAACGTCGCGGGCGTCACCGGCAAGGCGCTCGGCGGCATCCGCGACCTGCTCGAGCTCATGGAGGAGTTCGAGGTGGTCGCCGCGCGCGGGGTCGGCGACGTGGTGGAAGCGGTGCTCAGCCGCACCGGCTACCTCGCCGAGCTCGAAGCCGAGCGCTCCATCGAGGCGCGCGGCCGCATCGAGAACCTGCAGGAGCTCGTGGGCGTGTGCCGCGAGTTCGACGAGGCGCTCGACGCCGGCAACGTCGCCGGCCTGCCCACCATCGCCGGCGTGGGCGCGGCCGAGAACGCCGAGGGCGACATCCGCATCCCCCACGGTCTCGAACGGGCCCAGGCGTTCCTCGAGGCGATCTCGCTCGTCACCGACCTCGACGCCGACGCCGAGGGCGGCGAGCAGAGTGTCGTCACCCTCATGACGCTGCACACCGCCAAGGGGCTCGAGTTCCCCGCGGTGTTCATGACCGGCATGGAAGACGGCGTGTTCCCCCACGTGCGCGCCCTCGGCGACCCCGACGAGCTCGAGGAGGAACGCCGCCTCTGCTACGTCGGCATCACCCGCGCCCGCGAGCGTCTCTATCTCTGCCACGCGTGGAGCCGCATGCTCTTCGGCGCCACCGACTACAACCCGCCGAGCCGCTTCCTCGCCGAAGTGCCCGAGGAGCTCCTGCACGTGATCGGCGCCGCGGCCGAGCGCGGCCGACGGTCGTCGTCGGGCGGCGGTGTGCGCGACCGCGCCGCGCACCGCGACGAGGTGGCGCGCCGCGCCATGCAGGCCGGCCAGCGCAGCAGCAGCGCGCCCACGATGTCGAGCGCGTCCACCGGCGCGCGCGGCGCCGAGACCATGGGCCTGCGCGTCGGCGACGACGTGCTGCACGACAAGTTCGGCGAAGGCGTGGTGCTCGCCCTCCACGGCGCCGGCGACAAGGCCGAGGCCGTCGTCAACTTCCGCGAGGTGGGCGAGAAGCGCCTGCTCCTCGCCTGGGCCCCCCTCCAGAAGCTCGGCAGCCTAGCGCATCGGCCGCGCCCGGCCGGTCAGGCGGGGTTGGGGGCGGGGAGCAGGTCGCGGGGGTCGATGAGCAGGATGCCCTTGAAGCTGCCGTGCTTCGGGATCGACATCGAGTAGCGGGCGAGCTCGGTGCTCTTCAGCTTGTCGCCGTGGCAGTCGACGAACGAGTCGATCGAGCCCTTCCACTTCACCGTGCAGCTCTTCGAGTTGGGCACGATGTTCGCCAACGCCACGATCTTGCCGTCCTCGAGCGCCAGCAGGAGGTTGCGGTTCGCCGCCGAAGGGGTCGGGGACGAAGTAGGGCCCGCCGTCCTTCAGGTCGGACTTCACCGCGGAGGCGAGACCCGCAGGGAACGGCCCGGCCTTCTTCTGGCTGTTCATCCGCCCCGTGGCCACGAGCAGCACGAGCGCCACGACCAGTCCGGCGGCGATCACGGCCCCGGCCGCGAGCGCGAGGATCTTGCCGTCACCCTTGTCGAATGCCACGGCCACCAGTGAAGGCGGCGGGGGTGTCGAAGTGCCAGTCGGGCTCCGGTTTGTGCCGGAGCACGGCCCGCGAGCACCATGAGCCGTCTCACGAGCCAGGCAAGGGGCCTTTCGGTTGGACCTGTTCGAGTACCAAGGCAAGCAATTCTTCGCGCGTTACGGCATCCCGGTGTCCGACGGCGCACCCGTCGACACGGTGCCCGAAGCCGTGGAGGTGGCCGACCGCATCGGCTACCCGGTGGTGGTGAAGGCCCAGGTCCAGGTGGGCGGGCGCGGCAAGGCGGGCGGCATCAAGCTCGCCGAGAACGCCGACGAGGTCCGCACCCACGCCGGGAACATCCTCGGCATGGACATCAAGGGCCACACCGTCAAGGTGCTCTGGATCGAGGTCGCCAGCGACATCGCCGAGGAGTACTACGCGTCCTTCACCCTCGACCGGGGCGCCAAGCTCCACCTCGGGATGCTCTCGGCGCAGGGCGGCGTGGAGATCGAGCAGGTCGCGGACGAGAACCCCGACGCGATCGCCAAGATCCACATCGACCCGGTCGACGGTCTCACCGAGGCCCAGTGCCGCGAGTGGGTCGCCGCCGCGCAGCTCAACCCCGCGGCCACCGAGGGCGCGGTCGACATCCTGCTGAAGCTCTACCAGGCCTACGTCGACGGCGACGCCGACCTGGTGGAGATCAACCCGTTGATCTTCACCCCCGACGGCCGGGTGCACGCGCTCGACGCCAAGGTCACCCTCGACGACAACTCGGTGTTCCGTCACCCCGACTACGTCGAGTACGACCAGACCCAGGTGCGCGACTTCCGCGAGGAGGCGGCGCACGAGAAGGGCCTGCAGTACGTGGGGCTCGACGGCTCGGTCGGCGTGATCGCCAACGGCGCCGGCCTCGCCATGAGCACCGTCGACATCGTGAACCAGGTGGGCGGCAGCGCGGCCAACTTCCTCGACATCGGCGGCGGCGCCAACGCCGACGTGATGGCCGGCGCGCTCGAGGTGATCACCAGCGACACCAACGTGCGCTCGATCTTCATCAACATCTTCGGCGGCATCACCAAGGGCGAGGAGGTCGCCAACGGCATCCTCCAGGCGCTCGAGCGGGTGAAGATCGACGCGCCGATCGTGATCCGCCTCGACGGCACCAACGCCGACGAGGGCCGCGCCATCCTCGAACCCCACCTGTCGGACACGCTGCAGATGCAGTCCACCATGCTCGACGCCGCGCGTCGCGCCGTCGAACTGGCCGAAGGAGACGCAGCGGCGCCGAGGGCGGATGCCCGGGTCGGCGAAGCGGAGTCGACCGCGAAGGAAGGCATCGCCAAGTGAGCATCTTCGTCGACGAGAACACCAAGGTCGTCTACCAGGGCCTCACCGGCGGCCAGGGCAGCTTCTACGGCAAGCTCAACCGCGACTACGGCACGCAGGTCGTCGCCGGCACCAGCCCCAAGAAGGCCGGCACCGACGTGGACGGCATCCCCGTGTTCGCCAATTGCGCGGAGGCGGTCGCCGCCACCGGCGCCACCGCGTCGTGCATCTTCATCCCCGCGCCGGGCGTGAAGGACGCGGTGATGGACGCGGCCGAGGCCGGCATCACGTTCATCGTGGTGATCACCGAGGGCGTGCCCGCGCACGACGAGGCGTGGTTCTTCAACAAGCTGAAGCGCGACTACCCGAACGTGCAGCTGCTCGGACCGAACTGCCCCGGCATCATCAGCCCCGGCAAGGCCAACATCGGCATCACCGCCGGCCACATCGCCAAGCCGGGCGGCCCGGTGGGCATCGTGAGCCGCTCCGGCACGCTCACGTACCAGGCGCTCTACGAGCTCCAGCAGAAGGGCATCGGGGTGACCACGTGCGTGGGCATCGGTGGCGACCCCGTGCCGGGCACCAGCTTCATCGACTGCCTGCGCGGCTTCGAGGCCGACCCCGACACCAAGGCCGTCATCATGTTCGGCGAGATCGGCGGCTCGGCCGAGGAAGAAGCGGCCGAGTTCATCAAGCACTCGATGAGCAAGCCGGTGGTGTCCTACATCGCGGGCGTGACCGCGCCGGCCGGCAAGAAGATGGGCCACGCGGGCGCCATCGTGTCGGGCGGCAAGGGCACCGCGGCCGCGAAGATGGAAGCGCTGCGCGACGCCGGCGTGCTGGTGGGCAACAACCCCACCGAAGCCGGCGAGCTCATGGCCGGCGTCGTCGCCAAGCTCTCCAGCCCCCTCCCGTTTTGGCGTCACCGGGCGTGATAATCACGCTCGAGTGACGCCAAAACGGTGGCTAGAGGCCGAGGATCTGCGACATCTCGGGCTCGGGCGCGCCGTCGGCCGGTTCGCCCAGACGCGGTGCGAGCAGCACGGCGACGGCTCCGAGCGCCAGCGCGAACCCCGCGGCGATGCCGCCGACGCCCGCCGCGCTGCTCGGCGCGATGTCGCCGATGATCACGGCCATGCCGACGAGCACGGTGAGCGCGCCGATCCAGGTGGTGGCCCGACGGTTCTCGCCGCGCGACGCCACGAACCCGACGATCAGTCCGGCCACGATCGCCAGGAGCCCGGCGGCAAGGGTGGAGTCGTCGGCGCCGAGCGCGACCGCGCCGCTGATGGTCGCGTAGGCGCCGACCCCGACGAACGGCGTGGCGAGACCGGCCCAGCGGCGGCTGTCGAACGCGGCGCCGAACGCCAGGTACGCCAGGCCGAGCAGCATCACGACCGCGGACGCGGCGCTGGTGGAGTCGCCGGCCAGGGTGTCGGAGGTCGAAGTGCCCAGCGACGTGTTGGTCGACGACGAGATCTGGTCCTGGAAGGGCAGGATCTGGGAGTTGGAGCTACCGGCGACCTCGAACGACAGCCACGACGTGAGCACGAGGAGCGTGCCGGCGATGAACACGCCCCGACCGCGCGTCCAGCCCACGAGCGAGAGCAGCAGGTAGCCGGCGAGGGTCAGCAGCAACACGCCGCGGATCTCCCCGCGACCGAAGTTGCCGCCGCCCGCCAAGGCGAAGAACCACAGCACCGGGACCGCCAGCACGAGCACGGCGGTGGCCGCGGAGCGCAGCGGACCGGGGACCCGGGCCCCGATGGCCCAGGCCACGGCGATGAGCAGCAGGTTGAAGATCACCCCGGGCGCGGTGGGGTCGTCGCCCGCGGCCTCCACGACGAACGCGATCACCGCGACCACGGCGAACACGCCGGCCATGGCGCCGAGCGCGTGGGCGAAGCCGGGCCGGGGTCGTTGCTCGGCCCGCCAGCCGAGGCGTGAAGCCTTGGGGACGGCGGGTTCGGGCGCGGCAGGTGTCGGTGCGGTGGTGTCGGTCATGAGGCTCCCCTCCCAGACTCGGTTCGGCCGACGCGGTCGGCCGGACGCGTCCCGGCCCCGCCGTGGCGGGGCCGGGATCAGACTTCGTGCAGTTCGCTTCGGCTCAGGCCGCCGGCGGGGTGCCCCCACCCTTGCCGCCGAGCGCCTGCGGCAGCTCGCCGGCCTCCTTGGCCATCAGGTAACCGCCGACGGCCAGTCCGAGCGATGCGAGGAGCCCCACGTAGAAGCCGAACGCGAGGTTGCTGCTCTCGTTGAGCAGCTTCAGGAGGATGAAGACGAAGGCGAGCACGCCGCCGATCAGGTGCATCATGCCCCAGCCGACGCTGCCGAGGCGCTCGGGCAGGTCGACCGCCTCGGAGCTTCTCGACGATCACGTGTGCGGCGAGGATGACGCCGAGCATCACCGCGAGGATCGACCAGATCGCGCCCGGGCTCTGCCAGCCGTTGCGGCTGACGCTGCCACTGAACGGACCGAAGCTGTAACTCACCGAGTACCAATGGAAGAACGAGAACACGAGGAGCACGACGCCGCTGATCGCGGTCGTCATCTCCCCGGGTGTCAGCTTTTTGAGATCCACTTGTTGCCCACCCTCTTTCCAGGGGTCGAGTGCCCACTGGGAGCACATTGACGCCTAGCCCACCATGGAGCGCGGCCGATTGCAAGCACTGTCGCCGACCCCGCGAGGGGTGTTCGCGCTCGGCTACCGTCCCCCCGTGGCGCGGATCGGAGTGCTGGCATCGGGGAGCGGCACCATCCTGCGTGCCCTCGCGGCCGCCCAACTGCCGATCGCGGTGGTCCTCGTCGACCGCCCGTGCGGCGCCACCGAGGTGGCCGAGGAGGCCGGTCTGCCGGTCGAGATGGTCGAGCGCACCGACTTCTCCGGTGGGTTCGACCGGTTGGCCTACACCGAGCAGGTGGTCGACGCCCTGGCCCGCCACCGGATCGACCTGATCGCCATGGCCGGCTTCGGCACCATCCTCGAGAAGCCGATCCACGACGCCTATCCCGACCGGATCGTCAACACCCACCCCGCCCTGCTGCCCGCGTTCAAGGGCTGGCACGCGGTGCCCGACGCGCTCGCGGCCGGGGTGAAGGTCACGGGCTGCACCGTCCACTTCGCCCGGCTCGAGGTCGACGAGGGGCCGATCCTCGCCCAGGAAGTCGTGCCCGTGCTGCCCGACGACACCGTCGAGTCGCTGCACGAGCGCATCAAGGAAGTCGAGCGGCGCATCTACCCCGAGGTGTTGCGCACGCTCGCCGGCGCCATCGACGCGGGCGCCGCCGAATCAGGAGCCGAACACTGATGCGAACCCGGATCACCCGCGCTCTGCTGTCGGTCTACGACAAGACCGGCATCGTGGAGTTCGCGAAGGAACTGCACACGCGTGGCGTCGTGCTGGTGTCGTCGGGCGGCACCGCGAAGGCGATCGCCGACGCCGGCATCCCGGTCACCGCGGTCGACGACATCACCGGCGTGCCGCCGATCCTCGACCACCGCGTGGTCACGCTGCACCCGAAGATCCACGGCGGCATCCTCGCCGATCGCTCGAAGCCGAGCCACGACGACGACATGGCCACCTACGGCATCGAGCCCTTCGACCTCGTGGTGTCGAACCTCTACCCGTTCTCGCAGAGCCCGGGGATCGAGACCATCGACGTCGGCGGCCCCGCCATGGTGCGCGCCGCGGCGAAGAACCACGCGTTCGTCACCATCGTCACCGACGCGGCGCAGTACGCGCCGCTGCTCGCGGAGATGGACGCCAACGACAACACCGTCGGCGACGACACGCGCCGCGCGTTCGCGGTCGCGGCGTTCGCGAGCACGGCCGCGTTCGACGCGCAGATCGTGGCGTGGTTGCAGGAGGGTGAAGCGCTCCCGCAGCACATCGACCTCGCGCTCGAGCGCACCGGCGAGACGCTGCGCTACGGCGAGAACCCGCACCAGCAGGGCGCGCGCTACCGCATCGCGGGCACCACGAGCTGGTGGGACGACGTCGAGCAGCACGCGGGCCTCGCGCTCAGCTACCTCAACCTCTACGACGCCGACGCCGCGTGGAAGCTGGCCTTCGATCTCGGCGACGGACCCACCTGCGCCATCATCAAGCACGCCAACCCGTGCGGCGTCGCGGTGGCCGCGGATCTCGCCACCGCGTACCAGCTCGCGCTGGAGTGCGACGAGCGCTCCGCGTTCGGCGGCATCGTGGCCCTCAACCGGCCCGTCGACACGGCCACGGTCGAGCGCATGGTCGCCGGTCCGCAGGCCGACCTGGTGATCGCGCCGGGCTACGAGCCGGGCACCATCGAGGCGCTGATCGCCAAGCGCAAGAACACGCGGCTGCTCACCGCGCCGGCGCCGAGCGGTTCGGGGCTCGAGTACCGCCAGATCTCCGGCGGTTTCCTCGTGCAGGACGCCGCGCACTTCGCGGCCACGCGCGCCGACTGGCGCGTCGTCACCACGCGCGTCCCCACCGACGACGAGTGGGCCGACGCCGAGCTGGCGTGGCGCATCTGCGGTCACGTGAAGTCGAACGCGATCGTGCTGGTGAAGGGCGGCCAGGCCGTCGGCATCGGCGCGGGGCAGCAGAACCGGGTGGAGTCGGGCGAGATCGCGGCCAAGAAGGCGGCGGGACGCGCGCAGGGTGGCGCGTGCGCGTCGGACGCGTTCTACCCGTTCCCCGACGGCATCGAGGCCGCGGCGGCGGCGGGCGTGTCGGTGATCGTGCAGCCCGGCGGCGCGATGCGCGACGAACCCAACATCGAACGTGCCGACGAGCTCGGGGTGGCGATGGTGTTCACCGGCGAGCGGCACTTCCTCCACTGAGGCACAGGGGCGCACGATGGCAACCAAGATGATGCCCGCCAGGATGATGCCCGGAGGCCCGGTCGCCGACGCGGTGTTCGCCGACCTCGAGCCGCGCATCGCGAAGCTCGTGGCCGCGGGGCACACGCCGGGGCTCGGCACGCTGCTCGTCGGCGACGACGAACCGAGCGCGCGCTACGTCGCGATGAAGCAGCGCAAGGCCGAGGAGCTCGGGTGTCGCGCGCCGCACCTGCATCTGCCGCAGGACGCGACGCAGGCCGACGTGGTCGCCGCAGTGCGCGAGATGAACGACTCGCGCGACGTCGACGCGATGTTGTTCCAGTACCCGGCGCCGCCGCAGATCGACTACGAGGCCGCGCTGTTCGAGCTCGACCCCGACAAGGACGTCGACGGCATGCACCCGACCAACCTCGGGCGGCTCGCGCTGTCGATGCCGGGGCCGGTGCCGTGCACGCCCGCGGGCATCGAGGCGATCCTCGCGTTCTACGAGATCCCCGTCGCCGGCAAGGAAGTGGTGATCGTGGGCCGGGGCAACACCATCGGCCGTCCACTCGCGTTGCTGCTGTCGCAGAAGCGGCCGACCGCCAACGCCGCGGTCACCCAGGTGCACACCGGCGTGAAGGACTGGGAGCGCTACGTGGCCCGGGCCGACATCGTGATCGCGGCGGCGGGCGTGCCGGGGATGATCCGCCCCGAGCACCTCACCCCGGGCGTCACCGTGGTGGGCGCCGGGGTGCGGTACGAGGGTCGCACGTTGCTGCCCGACGTCGACGAGGCGTGCGAGGCCGTGGCGGGGGCGATCACGCCGCGGGTCGGCGGCGTGGGCCCCACCACCATCGCGATGCTGTTCCGCAACTTCGTGGAGGCGGCCGAGCGCAACGCCGGCCTGGTGGCGGGATGACGGCCCTTCCGCCCCCGCCGCCCGCCGAGTCCGCCGCCGGCGCGTGTCCGCTCTGCGGTGGCCCGGTCGGCCCCGGCGCCGACCGCTGCCCCGACTGCGGGATGACCCTGGCCGGGGTCGCCGGGCGCCCGGGACCGTTCTCCCGCCGGGACCTCTGGCTGTGGGCCGCCGCGCTGCTGGTGCTCTACCTGATCGTGCTGGGCATCGTCGCCCTCGCGGGCTGACACCGGGCTGACACGGGGCTGAACGCCGGCCCGAGCACGTCCCCAACCGGCTGGGGGCCCTCCCGGCGGGGTGCTGTAGGTTCACAGGCCGTCCTGCTGTGTCGCACCCGGGAAGAGGCCATGTCGAGCGAGCACACCATCATCTACACGTTCACCGACGAGGCGCCGGCGCTGGCCACGCGCTCGCTGCTGCCGATCGTCAACGCGTTCACCAAGGCCGCCGGCGTCGCCGTCGAGCTGCGCGACATCTCCCTCGCCGGCCGCGTGCTGGCCACGTTCCCCGAGGCGCTCACCGAGGAGCAGCGGGTGAGCGACGACCTCGCCGAGCTGGGGCAGCTCGTCACCCGGCCCGAGGCCAACGTGATCAAGCTGCCGAACGTCTCGGCGTCGATCCCGCAGCTCAAGGCGACGATCGAGGAGCTGCGCGCCAAGGGCTACCTCGTGCCCGAGTACCCCGACGAGCCGTCCACCGACGACGAGCGCGACGTGAAGGCGCGCTACGACAAGGTGAAGGGCTCCGCGGTGAACCCGGTGCTGCGCGAGGGCAACTCCGACCGCCGCGCGCCGCTGTCGGTGAAGAACTACGCACGTTCGCACCCGCCGCGCATGGGTGCGTGGTCGGCCGACTCGCAGACCCACGTCGCGACGATGGGCCACGACGACTTCTTCTCCAACGAGCAGTCGGTCACCTTCGCGGCCGAAGACGTGCTGCGCGTCGAGTTGGTCGGCGCCGACGGTTCCACCCGTGTGCTCAAGGAGGCGATCCCCGTGCTCGCGGGTGAGATCGTCGACGGCACGTTCATGAACGCCCGCGCGCTCGACGCGTTCCTCGCCGAGCAGATGGCCGACGCCAAGGCGCAGGGTGTGCTCTTCTCGCTGCACCTCAAGGCCACGATGATGAAGGTCTCCGACCCCATCCTCTTCGGCCACGCGGTGAAGACCTACTTCGCAGACGTGTTCACCAAGCACGCCGACACCTTCGAGCGGCTCGGCGTGAACCCCAACGACGGTCTGGCCGACCTGCTCACGCGCGTCGCCGCGCTCTCGGAGGAGGAGCGGGCGGAGATCGACGGCGACATCGCGGCGGCGATCGCCTCGGGCGCGTCGCTCGCGATGGTCGACTCCGACCGCGGCATCACCAACCTGCACGTGCCGAGCGACATCATCATCGACGCGTCGATGCCGCCGATGATCCGCGACTCCGGGAAGATGTGGAACGCGAAGGGCGAGCTGCAGGACACCAAGGCCGTCATCCCCGACGCCTGCTACGCCGGCGTGTACGCCGCGGTCGTCGCCGACTGCAAGGCCAACGGCGCGTTCGACCCCGCCACCATGGGCTCGGTGCCCAACGTGGGGCTGATGGCGCAGGCGGCCGAGGAGTACGGCTCGCACGACAAGACCTTCGAGATCCCCGTCGACGGCACGGTGCGCGTGGTGAACCGCGCGGGCGACGCGGTGATGGAGTTCGCGGTCGGAGCCGGCGACGTGTGGCGGGCCTGCCAGGTGAAGGACGCGCCGGTGCGCGACTGGGTGGGCCTCGCGGTGAAGCGGGCGCGCCTCACCGGTGCGGACCTCGTGTTCTGGCTCGACGAGACGCGTGCCCACGACGCGCAGGTGATCGCCAAGGTGCGCGAGTACCTCGGCGAGCACGACACGTCGGGGCTCACCATCGAGATCCTGCCGCCGGCCGAGGCCTGCACCTACTCCCTCGTGCGCATCCGCCGCGGCGAGGACACCATCTCGGCCACCGGCAACGTGCTGCGTGACTACCTCACCGACCTGTTCCCGATCCTCGAGGTCGGCACCAGCGCCAAGATGCTCTCGATCGTGCCGCTGATGAACGGCGGCGGCCTGTTCGAGACCGGCGCCGGCGGCTCGGCCCCCAAGCACGTGCAGCAGTTCGTGAAGGAGAACCACCTCCGCTGGGACTCGCTCGGTGAGTTCCTCGCGCTGGCGGCGTCGCTCGAGCACCTCGCGCAGGTCACCGGGAACTCCACTGCGCAGCTGCTCGCCGACACCCTCGACCGCGCCACCGGCTCGGTGCTCGACGAGAACCGCTCGCCCTCGCGCAAGTGCGGCGAGATCGACAACCGCGGCAGCCACTTCTACCTCGCGCTCTACTGGGCGCAGGAGCTCGCCCGCCAGACCGACGACCCCACGCTCGCCGCGCGCTTCGCCCCCGTGGCCGAGGCGCTCACCGCGAACGAGGCCGCCATCGTCGACGAGCTCAACGGGGTGCAGGGCAGCCCGGTCGAGATGGGCGGCTACTACTCCCCCGACGAGGACCTCGTGGTGGCGGCCATGCGCCCGAGCGCCACGTTCAACGCGGTCGTCGACGGGATCTGATCTCCGGCCCGGACAGGCGCCGCGGGAACGCGGAGACCCGTCCGGACGTTGCCGGTTGCGTTGCCCCCGAACCCGAGGAGCCCTCGTGCTGCTCGCCGAGCTCCACGTGCGTCACACACGTCGGCACATGCCCACCCGGCGGGTCGCGGTGGAGCGCGCCCATCTGCCGACCAGTGGTCCCGCCCACGGCGCGGTCCTGCTGGGCGCAGTGGTGTCGGAGCACCTGGCCGCGCTCGACGAGGAGCAGATCGACGCGCTGGGCCGTCTGGTCGACGTGGCCAAGCGGGGCGCACTGAGCGTGCCGCGCATCGCGCTGCGCTACCGGCTCCAGACCGACGTGCACGGGCTCGAGCTGTCGCGCCACCGCATCCTGGCCGCCGATCCGTTCGCCGGACGCAACCTCCCCGTGCTGGAGCTCGACCGCCACGGCCGCTCGGCACCGCAGGTGATCGGCGCGGTGATGGCCGCGGCGATGCTCCCGCCCTCGGGCCGGGCGGTGGCGTTCAAGGCGGTCGAGCGGGCCATCAGCTTCCCCGGCGCCCTGCCCCGGGGCTACGAGATCCGGCGGCGCTTCGAATGGCGGCCCGGGGCCCCGCCCCCGCTCGCCGGCACCGGTCGCTCGGCGGGCTCGGCCGGCTGGGCGACCGATCCCCTCGACGACCTCTGGCGCGGCGTGCCCGCCGACCGGCGCTGGGCGTTGGAGGTGCTCGGGTTCACCCAGGCGGTCGAGCCCGACCGGGCCGACGTGCAGCGGCGCTTCCGCCGCCTCATCCGCCAGGCCCATCCCGACCACGGCGCCGAGCACGACGGCGCGGCCGAGCGGATGGCCGAGCTCACCGAGGCCCGGGAGCTGCTCCTGGGCCTGATCGCTTCGGCGGACCCGGGTGGCGCCAGGTAGTTTCGCCGCCATGGCTGCGAACCCTGTCCACGTCACCGTCACCGGAGCTGCGGGCCAGATCGGCTACGCGCTCGTCCACCGCATCGCGTCCGGTCAGCTGCTCGGCCCCGACACGCCCGTCGTGCTGCGCCTGCTCGAGATCGAGCCCGCGCTGCCCGCGCTCGAGGGCGTGGTCATGGAGCTCGAGGACGGCGCCCACCCGTTGCTGCACGGCGTCGTCCCCACCGCGGATCTGAAGACCGCGTTCGAGGGCACGTCGTGGGCGCTGCTCGTCGGCTCGATCCCCCGCAAGGCGGGCATGGAGCGCGGCGACCTGCTCACCGTGAACGGCGGGATCTTCAAGCCGCAGGGCCAGGCCATCAACGACCACGCCGCGGACGACGTGCGCGTGCTCGTGGTGGGCAACCCGTGCAACACCAACTGCCTCATCGCCCGGTCGAACGCGCCCGACGTGCCCGCCGACCGCTGGTTCGCGATGACCCGCCTCGACGAGAACCGGGCCAAGACCCAGCTCGCCAACAAGGCCGGCGTGCTCAACAAGGACGTGACGAACGTCGCGATCTGGGGCAACCACTCGGCCACGCAGTTCCCCGACTTCGCGCACGCCCGCATCAACGGCAAGCCCGCGCCCGAGGTGATCGGCGACGAGGCCTGGCTGCAGGGCGAGTTCCTCGAGACGGTGCAGAAGCGCGGCGCCGCGGTGATCGAGAAGCGCGGCGCGTCGTCGGCGGCCTCGGCCGCGCACGCGGCGATCGGCTCGGTGAACAGCATCCACTTCGCCACGCCCGGCGACGACTTCCACTCGGTGGCGGTCAGCTCGAACGGCGAGTACGGCGTGCCCGAGGGTCTGCAGTTCGGCTTCCCGATCCGCAGCGACGGCACGAACTGGAGCGTGGTCGAGGGCATCGAGCACGACGAGTTCGCCCAGGGCAAGATCGCGATCACCACGCAGGAGCTGATCGACGAGCGCGACGAAGTGACCAAGCTCGGTCTGATCCCGGTCTGATCGTGCCCACCTGGTCGTTGGAGTTCACCGACGACCGCGGGTGCACCGGATCGATCCGGCTCACGATTCCTCCACACGACGCGCCAACCGGCGGGTCGGGCGCGTCGTGTGCGTTCGAGACGGTGCTTCGCCTCCCCGGTGTGGGCGTGGTCGTGGTGCGCGACGACGAGGTGCCGGCGCCGCGCGGGAAGGCGCTGGAGATCCGGGCCGACGGGTTGTGGGCCGAGCTGATGTGCGAGACGCCGGGCGAGCACTGGAGCTTCGGACTGGAGGCGTTCGGTCTGCGCTTCGACACCGCCGAGGAGGCGGCCACGAGCGACGTGGGTGACCGCATCGCGGTGGGGTACGACCTCGAGTGGGAGACGCCCGACCGCGTGGTCGGCGACCTGCTCGTCGGCCGCGAGACCTTCCCCCTCGACGCCCACGGCACCTTCACCACCCCTCCCTGACCGTTCCTGCGCTCTTCGAGGCCCTTCTGGCGGCGCGGAGGAGCGCAGGAACAGTGGTCAGTCGTATCCGATGGCGCAGTGGGTGCCCGGCGCGGGCAGGGTGCCGTCGACGAGGTAGCGGTCGACGAGGTCGTCGACGCAGCCGCTGCGGCCGCTGCCGTAGGCGGTGTGCTCGGTGGAGTCGACGGTGAGCAGCGTGGAGCCGGCGACGTGGGCGACGGTGGCCTGCGCGCCCGCGTAGGGCGTGGCCGGGTCGCCGGTGTTGCCGATCACCAGGATCGGTACGGTGCCGCTCACCCGCAGCTTGCCGAGCTTGTCGCCCTTCGCGGGCTTGGGCATCCCGACGCACTGGGGCAGCGCCCACGAGCCACCCCACGGCGGGAGCTGCTGCTGGAACACCGCGATGTCGGCGAGCACCTGCGCGTTGCGTCGGCTGCACCTTGGCGGCCGGACGGTCGACGCAGTTGATCACCGAGTTGGCCTCGACGATCGTCGACGTGTAGCGACCGTTGGGGTCGCGACCGAGATACGAGTCGGAGTAGGCGAGCAGCGGACCGCCCCAGTTGTTCGCGGCCGCGCTGCGCAGCGCGTCGGCGAGCAGCGGCCAGCCGCGCTGCTGGTCGTAGAGCAACGAGAGCACGCCGGTCTGCAGCGAGTTGCCGTTGAGCACGCCATTGCGGGTGACGCCGTTGGCGGTGTAGTCGGCGGGGATGGTCTCGGTCTTCGTGCGCTCGACGAGACCGTTGAGCACGTCACGCGGGTTGCCCACCGACGCCAGCGAGCACTGGGTCTGTTCGCACCACGCGAGGAACGCGTTCAGCGCGTCGGCGAAACCCTTGGCCTGTTGGTAGTTGTAGTCGCGGATCGACAGCGAGTAGTCGGGCGGACCGTCGAGCACCATCGCCCGCACCGTCTTCGGGTACATCTGCGCGTAGGCCTGACCGAGGATCGTGCCGTAGGAGTAGCCGAGATAGGTGAGCTGCGGGTCGCCGAGGGCGAGACGGATCGCCTCGAGGTCACGCGCCACGTTGCGGGTCCCGACCTGCCCGGCGTAGGCGCCCATGCGTTGCGTGCAGCCCTGCGCGTACGTGGCGTTCCACTGCTGCTGGGCCTGCAACGCCGCCTCGGTGTCGAAGAACGTGGGCAGGTTCATGCTCTCGTCGAGCGCGGCGTCGTCGACGCAGTCGATGGGCCGCGACGCGCCGGTGCCGCGCGGGTCGAAGCTCACGACGTCGAACCGGTTGCGGATCTCCGGGGGCAGGCGACCGTAGGTCTGGTGGAGGTAGTCGACGCCGCCCTCGCCGGGACCGCCGTAGTTCACGACGAGCGAGCCGATCCGCTGCGCGGGATCGGCGGCGGGGAGGCGGGTGAGCGCGAGGCCCATGGTCTCGCCGGTGGGCTGCGACCAGTCGACGGGCACGGTGAGGGTGGCGCACTGGAAGCCGTCGCCGCAGTCGGTCCAGTTCAGGGTGCGGTCGAACGCGGGGAGCGGCGGCGCGGTGGTGGGCGGCGCGGTGGTGCTCGTGGTGGTGGTGCCCTTGGGCTTCGCCCCCGCGGCCGTCGGCGCGACCAGCGCACCGGTGGCCGTGATCGCGAGCGCGAGTGCGAGCACGGCGGCGGTCAGCGACACGCGTGCGCGGGAATTGGCGGGTCACGGCCACGCGGGCGCGCCCCAGGGGTCGGGCAGTCCGAGCTTGCCGGGGTTGAGGATCCCGTGCGGATCGAGCGCGGCCTTCACGCTCGCGAGCACGTCGAGTCCGTCACCGAGCGCGGCGCGCGCGAAGCGGGCCCGGTTGATCCCCACCCCGTGGTGGTGACTGAGCGCAGCGCCGGCGGCCAACGCGGCGCCGGCCGCGGCGTCCCAGGCGGCCACGTAGAGGTCCTCGCGGGTCGCGCCCTCGGGGGGCACGCCGCCGAAGGTGAAGTAGAGGCACCCGCCGTCGGTGTAGGCGTGCGAGAGGTGGGCTGACGCGGCCAGCACGCCGTCGGTGGCGAGCAACGCTCGCGCACACGTCGCGGTACATGGCGTCGAGCGCCGACCAGCGGCCCGCGACCTCCATGGTGTCGACCACCAGGCCGCCGTCGATGGCCCGGCCCAGCGCGGACACGTCGTTGCGGTGTTCGAGCCAGTGCGCGACCAGCGCGTCGTCGGCGCGTGTGAAGGCCGCGCACTCCTCGTGCACGACGCGTTCGACCGACTCGAGGAGGGACGGGTCGCCCTCGTCGAGCACGAGCAGCAGGGGAGCGGGGTCGAGCGCGAAGTTGCGTTCGCGCCTCGACGCCGTCGTAGAGCCGCACGACCGCGGGCGTGGCGCCGCGCTGCACGACGCGCCGCACGGCGTCGAGCCCGGCCTCGAAGGTGGACGGCCGCCATGCGCCGCGCACCTCGGCCTCGGGCGCGGGGTGGAGGCGCAGCGTGGCCTCGGTGATCACGCCCAACGTCCCCTCGCTGCCCACGAAGAGCTGCGTGAGATCCGGGCCCACCGCGGCGCGCGGCGCGCCACCTGTGTGCAGCACGCGGCCGTCGGCGAGCACGACGTCGAGGCCGGTCACCATGTCCTCGATCTTGCCGTACCGCGTCGACTTCTGGCCCGCGCCCCGGCAGGCGAGCCACCCGCCGACGGTCGAGATGTCGATCGACTGGGGGAAGTGGCCGAGCGTCAGCCCGAACTCACGACGCAACTGCTCCTCGAGTGGTGTGCCGAACGTGCCGCTGCGCACACGCAGGAGCAGCGACTGCTCGTCGACGTCGACGATGCCGTGCACCGCGGTGAGGTCGAGGACCACGCCCCCGTGCACCGGCACGCTCGCTCCGCACACGCCGCTGCGACCGGCGGCGACGGTCACCGGCACGCGCGCCTCGTTGCAGATCGCGAGCATCTCGGCCACCTGCGCGGTGTCCTGGGGCGTGGCCACCAACGCGGCGAGCGGTTGCTCCGTGCCTTCCGCCTGCCACACCATCGCGAGCGGCCACCAGTCGCGGCTCGTGTCGACGAGCGTGTCGTGCGCCACGCTGACCGGGCCCACGGCGGCGAGACGCGCCGCGACCGCGTCGTCGACCGCGACGAACCCCGCGTGCAGCGGACTCACGACGCGGCGTCGGTCCGTTCGGCGGCGACCGCGGCCCGGTACGACGCGACCTGCGCGTCGCGTTCGGCGTCGGTCCAGCCCAGCTCGGGCGCAAGGAGCGCGGCGACGGATGCCGCGGCGTCGGCCGACGCGTCGCGCGCGAACAGGCGGGTGCGGGTGCGACGGCTCAGCACGTCGTCGAGCGTACGGGCCATCTCGGCCCGCACCGCGTACACCGCCTCGGCGCGCAGATAGGGCTGGCCGGCGACGAGCGGTTCGGCGAGCGCGGGATCGGCGTCGACGAGCGCGGCGACCGCACCGGCGTCGGTGCCGTAGCGACCCGCGAGGTGCTGGTGCACGCTGGGCTCGACACCCACCGGCGGCGCCGAGGTGCCGACCGCGCCATGGAGCTTGAGGCGCTTCGTGCGCGAGCGCCCGACCGCGGCGCCGATCACGTCGACCACCGCGTCGACGGTGTCGGCGGCCATGCGCCGGTAGGTGGTGAGCTTGCCGCCGGTGACGGTGACCACGCCGCCGGGCGACGTGCGCACCGCGTGGCGGCGCGAGAGGTCGGCGGTGCGGTTGCCCTCGCCCCGCAGCAACGGGCGCAGGCCGGCCCAGGTGCCGATCACGTCGGCCCGCCCGACCGGTTCCTCGATCACGCCGTTGAGCGCGCGCAGCAGGTAGTCGACGTCGTCGCCGGTGCAGGGCGGGTCGTCGAGCGGTCCCTCGTAGTCGGTGTCGGTGGTGCCGACGTAGGTGGCGTCGCCCCACGGGATCACGAACACCGACCGCTGGTCGCCGGGCACCGGGATGATCGCGGCGATGTCGTTGCGCACCTTCGCCCACGGCACGGTGACGTGCACGCCCTTCGCGGGGCGCAGCGACGACGGGTCGGCGCCCTCGTCGATGGCCCGCACCTGGTCGGCCCACACGCCGGCGGCGTTCACGACCGAACGCGCCCGCACCTCGAGCTCGACGTCGCCGCCCGGACCGCCGCGCGCGCGGAGCTGCGCGCCCGACACCCGGTCGCCGTCCTTGCGCAGGCCGACGAGCTCGGTGTGGTTCACCACCACCGCGCCGTGGTCGGCCGCGCTGCGGGCGATGGCGAGGGTGAGGCGGGCGTCGTCGGCCTGCGCGTCGTAGTACACGTACGCGCCGGCGACGCGCGCGCGATCGAGCGTGGGCATGCTCGCCGCCGCCTCGTCGATGGAGATGCGGTGGTGGCGCTTGCCGATGCGCCAGCCGCCGGTGAGGTCGTACATCCACAGCGCGGTGCCGAGCACGCGCGACAGGCGGCGGTCGATCACCCCGCCCTTCTGCATGATCGGCACGAGGAACGGCAGCACGTGCACGAGATGCGGCGCGTTGCGCAGCAGGCGCTGGCGTTCGTAGAGCGCCTCGTAGACCAGGCGGAACTCGCGCTGCTGGAGGTAGCGCAGCCCGCCGTGCACGAGCTTCGAGCTCTTGGAGCTGGTGCCCGACGCGAAGTCGTCGCGCTCGACCAGCGCGGTGCGCAGGCCCCGGGACGCGGCGTCGAGGGCCACGCCGGCGCCGGTGATGCCGCCGCCGACCACGAGCACGTCGAAGCGCTCCTCGGCGAGGCGGCGCAGGCTGGGGGCACGCTCGAAGCCGCCGGTCACCCGGCCAGGTTACCGCTCGGTAACCAGCGGTGTCGCCGAGCGGGGTCCGCGGACCTTGGGCGCCGAGCGCCAGGTGAGGAGCATGGCGGCGCCGAACACCGCGAGCACGCCGAGCGCCACCGCCACGGTCTCGGGCACGAGCGACTTGGCGTCGGTGCCGGCGCTGAGCAGGTGGACGGTGGTGAGCGCGAGGATCGGGTAGCTGAGCAGGTGGATGCCCCGCCAGACGTTCTGGGGCAGGTGCTGGCGGGCGAGCGACGTGCCCTCGACCGCCACGAGCATCCACATGGCCACGACGCCCCAGGCGACCGCCAGCGGGGTGCCAGGAGGACGCGAAGGGCAGCAGCACCTCGGTGATGCCGAAGGTGGACGTAGCTGTAGCGCCCGACCGCGGCGCCGATCACGTCGACCACCGCATCCACCGTGTCGGCGGCCATACGCCGGTAGGTGGTGAGCTTGCCACCGGTGACCGTGACCACGCCGCCGGGTGACGTGCGCACCGCATGGCGGCGCGAGAGGTCGGCAGTGCGGTTGCCCTCGCCCCGCAGCAAGGGCCGCAGGCCGGCCCAGGTGCCGATCACGTCGGCCCGCCCGACCGGTTCCTCGATCACGCCGTTGAGCGCGCGCAGCAGGTAGTCGACGTCGGCGCCGGTGCAGGGCGGGTCGTCGAGCGGTCCCTCGTAGTCGGTGTCGGTGGTGCCCACGTAGGTGGCGTCGCCCCACGGGATCACGAACACCGACCGCCGGTCGCCGGGCACCGGGATGATCGCGGCGATGTCGTTGCGCACCTTCGCCCACGGCACGGTGACGTGTACGCCCTTCGCGGGGCGCAGCGACGACGGGTCGGCGCCCTCGTCGATGGCCCGCACGTGGTCGGCCCACACGCCGGCCGCGTTCACGACCGAACGCGCCCGCACCTCGAGCTCGACGTCGCCGCCCGGCCCGCCGCGCGCGGAGCTGGGCGCCCGACACCCGGTCGCCGTCCTTGCGCAGACCGACGAGCTCGGTGTGGTTCACCAGCACGGCTCCGTGATCGGCCGCGCTGCGGGCGATGGCGAGGGTGAGACGGGCGTCGTCGGCCTGCGCGTCGTAGTACACGTAGGCGCCGGCGACGCGCGCGCGATCGAGCGAGGGCATGCTCGCCGCCGCCTCCTCGATGGTGATGCGGTGGTGGCGCTTGCCGATGCGCCAGCCGCCGGTGAGGTCGTACATCCAGAGCGCGCTGCCGAGCACGCGCGACAGGCGGTGGTCGATCACCCCGCCCTTCTTCATGATCGGCACGAGGAACGGCAGCACGTGCACGAGATGCGGTGCGTTGCGCAGGAGGCGCTGGCGTTCGTGGAGCGCCTCGTAGACCAGGCGCAACTCGCGCTGCTGGAGGTACCGCAGCCCGCCGTGCACGAGCTTCGAGCTCTTGGAGCTGGTGCCCGACGCGAAGTCGTCGCGCTCGACCAGCGCGGTGCGCAGGCCCCGGGACGCGGCGTCGAGGGCCACGCCGGCGCCGGTGATGCCGCCGCCGACCACGAGCACGTCGAAGCGCTCCTCGGCGAGGCGGCGCAGGCTGGGAGCACGCTCGAAGCCGCCGGTCACCCGGCCAGGTTACCGCTCGGTAACCAGGGTGTCGCCGAGGGGGCCTCTGACCTTGGGCGCCGAGCGCCAGGTGAGGAGCATGGCGGCGCCGAAGACCGCGAGCACGCCCAGCGCCACGGCCAGGGTCTCGGGCACGATCGACGTGGCGTCGGTCCCCGCGCTCAGCAGGTGGACGGTGGTGAGGGCGAGGATCGGGTAGCTGAGCAGGTGGATCCCGCGCCAGACGTTCTGGGGCAGGTGCTGGCGGGCGAGCGACGTGCCCTCCACCGCCACGAGCATCCACATGGCCACGACGCCCCAGGCGACCGCCAGCGGGTGCCACGACGACGCGAAGGGCAGCAGGAGCTCGGGGATCCCGAAGGTCACGTAGCTGTCGGCGAAGAGGCCGACCATGTGGACGCCGGTGAACACCACGGCGAGCGCGCCGAGGTAGCGGTGGGTGGAGAGCATCCAGGCCGGGGTGGGGGTGCGCCCGAGCGCCCGGGTGGCGTGCAACAGACCCCAGAGACACGAGGCGAGGACGAGGCCCCAGGCGACGAGCCCGCCGGCCCGGGCGACGTACCACCAGGTGTGGGAGGTCACCGCGTCGTCCGGCTCAGCTGCCGCCGGTGCGGGTCTGGGGCTGCGGGAAGGACGGCTGGGTGCTCGTGCCGCCGCTCGAGGATGCGCCGTTCGACGAGTCGTCGCCGAAGCGGTCGTCGCCGGAGAAGCCGCCGGAGACCTGTCCGTGAACCCCGGAGGAGTCGCCCGGGTCGCCGACGCGGCCGTCGCCGTCGGCGTCGTAGCCGCCGTCGTTCTGCGGCTGGACCCCGGTACCGCCGGTGCGGCCACCCGTGGTGCCGGCGCTCGCGTTCCCGGTGTCGTCGGTCGCGGCCATCAGCCCCGCCAGCGCGCCCGTGACCACGACGCACAGGCCGGCCGCGACGACGCGACCCTGGGTGCTGAGCTTGCGACGAGCCATCGCTCCCATTCTGGTCGCTGCGCTTGAGAGTCGCCTGAGATCGGTTCAGATCGCGCCCGGGAGGCCGTCGCCGGCGACCACGGGCAGGCCCTCGGAGGCCCAGGCGAGCATGCCGCCCACCACGTTCACCGCGTCGAGGCCCTGCCCGACGAGCGCCTCGGTGGCCATGGCCGAGCGACCGCCACTGCGGCACACGACCGCGATCCGGCGGTCGGTGGGCAGCTCGTCGAAGCGGGTGCTCAGGTGGCCGAGGGGGATCCACAGGGCGTCGGGGGCGTGGCCGGCCTCCCACTCGTCGGTCTCGCGGACGTCGAGGAGGCAGGCACCGTCGGCCACGAGCCGGGCGGCTTCGTCGGCCTCGATCTCGGGAATGCTCATCCCCCGAAGGTAGCGGCGCCACCAGCCAGCTCCCGGCCATCAACCTGCCATCAATTGGGTCTCTCTTTCCTTGAAGGCGCACGCCGAGTGTGACAGGGTTCACGTTAGGTGGTAGTTCAGACACGTTGAGTGGTGGCACTCCGGGCGGGGACGAACGGGAACGACGGGACGAAAGGGATGGAGTCATGGCAAGGCGTCCGGGCAGGATGGCGGTACCGGTGGTGGCGGCGGCGTTCGCGCTGATGCTGTTGTCGGCCGGGGTGGCGGTCGCCGGCCCCGGCGACAACGGGCAGCCGCCGGGTCGGGCGCGCAGTGGCGGCCGCCCCGCCTCCGAGGCGGCGCACGACCAGGTCCGGCCCGGCGATGACGGCGGTGCCGCCGAAGGCACCGGTGAGCACGGCGACCACCACGACGGTCGAGGCGGCCAGGGCGGCCAGGGCGGCCAGGTGCGACCGGCGGATCCGGCGGCCCCGGGAGCGGTCGAACTCGGGCTCCGGTTCGAACTCGGGCTCCGGCTCGAACTCGGGCTCCGGTTCCGGTGGCGTCACCAGCGAGTCGGCCGGCGGCACGGGGACCCGGCGATCCCCGCCCCCACGGTGTCGCCGACGCCCGCAGTGGTCGACGCGGTGGTCGCGCTCCCCGCGCCCGTCGCGGCCCCCGAGGTGGCGCCGGCCGTGGCCGAGCCCGCCCCGGTCGACACCCCTGCAGCCGTTCCGGTGGCCGCCGCGGTCATCGCCACCGCCGGCCGGGTTGCTGCCCGCGGCCCGTGAGGTCCTCACGACCCCCGAGGTCCGCTCGGTGGCGGCGGTGTTGGCGATCGCGACACTCCGCAGGTCGCGGACACTCCGCTGGTCGCGCCGGTGGCCCCGACGGCCGTGCCGGCCGCGGGCCTGCTGCCCGCCGCGCGTGAGGTGCTCACGAGTCCCGAGGCCCGATCGGTGGCTGCTGTGCTCGCGATCGCGCTCGCGGTGCTGCTCTTCCTCGTGCTGCACGGTCGCTTCGACCAGGCCGAGCCCAAGCTCGTCGACGGCGGCGACGGGCGTGATCTGGCCCGCTTCCGGTGATCCGCGGGCGGTCGGGCCGACGCGTCACCGGCCGGCGACCGACTCTTCGTGCTCCAGTGCATCCGGCTGCTCGTGGTGGTCGCGATGCTCGTGGTCCCCGCGATCACCGGCGACTTCACGCGCGGGCTCGTCGGGCTCGCGCTGGTCGCGCTCCTGCTCGCGGCCTGCGTCGAGCTGGTCCGCCGGGTCGCGCCCGATCACTCGCGCGCGCTGCTCTCGTGGAGTGTGCTCGTCGACGGCGTCGTGGTGGTGAGCGCGGTCGCGCTCACCGGTGGGTACCGCAGCCCGCTGATGTTCCTCGTGTTCCTCGACGTGGTCGCGGTCACGCTCGTCGCGTCGTACCGGACCGGTTTCAAGCTCGCACTCTGGTGCGCGCTGCTGCTCCTGCTCGCGCACGCGGCCGCCGACGCGGGAATGTTCGAGTCGACCACGTCGGTCATCGACGATCGGGTCGCGATCGTGGGCGCCGCCACCTTCCTGCTGTTCGCCGCGTGCACCGCGCTCTTCTCGTCGGTGAACGAGCGGTCGTTGCGCAACAGTCGCGCCCAGCTCGAATCGCTGGTGACGTTGGGCGTGCAGCTCGAACGGACGCGGCGCAGCGAGGACATCATGGCCACCCTCGTCGAACACGCCTGCTCGCACCTCGGGTTCCTGCGCGTGGCCGTGCTCGTGCGGCGCGACGGGCGCTGGGAGGGCGTGGGTGACGACGGGGTGGCCCAGGTGCTGCTCGAGATCCCCGACCGCAGCGCGCCCCTGGTGTGGGAGACCCTCGACGCCGCCGCACCGCGTCTCGTGCGGTCGCTCGACGACGATCTCCTCGACGCGGTGCTCCCCGGCGCGACCAACGTGGTCGTGGTGCCGGTGGGGGCCGACGGCGACGACCTCGGCGTGGCGATCGGCGAGTGGGGCGGCGACGGGGACGCGCGCATCCCGATGCTCACCGTGCAGGCGTTCGCGCAAGCGGCCACCCAGGCCGCGCTGGCACTGCGCAACGCGGAGCTCCTCCGCGAGGTCGAGCGACTGGCGACACGCGACTCACTGACCGAGCTGGCGAACCGTCGCTACTTCGAGGAGTCGCTGCGCCGGGAGGCCGCGCGGGCAAAACGGCTCGGGACGCCGCTCAGCCTGCTCGTGCTCGACGTCGACCACTTCAAGCAGATCAACGACACCTTCGGGCACCAGACCGGCGACGCAGTGCTGCGTGAGGTCGCGGATGCGCTGGTGGGGCACACGAAGTCGTTCGATCTCGCGGCCCGCTTCGGTGGGGACGAGTTCATGGTGCTGTTGCCCGACTGCGCCCCGGCCGACGCGGCGCGGGTGGGTGATCGGGTGCGCGTCCACGTGACGCAGGCGGTCCGCCGGGCGCCGGTGACGGTGAGCGTCGGGGTCGCGACCATGCCGGCGAACGCGCTCGACGCGGAACGGCTCGTGGCTGCGGCCGACGCCGCGCTCTACGAAGCCAAGCGCGACGGTCGCGATCGCATCGCGGTGTCGACCCGCGTGGGCGAGGCGGCGCCGGGGATGACCACGCCGCTCGCCCGCGGCGCCTGACACCGGCCGGTCGGCGAACGCGCGGTGCGCGGCTCAGGCGCGGTCGGTGGTGAGCAGGTCGACCGCGACCTGGCGAAGCCGGCGGTAGTCGGCCTTGCCCGCGGCGGAGCGGTCGAGGGTGTCGACGAAGAGGAACCGGCGCGGGGTCTTGTAGTCGGCGAGCGCACCGCGGCACGCGTCGGCGAGTTCGCGCTCGTCGACGGGCTGCCGGTCGGCGGTGACGACCAACGCCACGACCCGCTCGCCGAAACGCTCGTCGGGCACGCCCACGATCACGCAGTCGAACACCGCGGGGTGCGTGCGGAGCTGGCCCTCGACCTCTTCGGGGAACACCTTCTCGCCGCCGGTGTTGATGCACGCCGACCCGCGCCCCAGGAGGTGCACGACGCCGTCGGCGTCGACGGTGGCGTGGTCGCCGGGCACCGAGTAGCGCACCCCGCCGAAGGTCCGGAAGGTCGTCGCCGTCTTCTCCGGGTCCTTGTAGTAGCCGAGCGGGATGTTGCCGCGCATCGCGACCATGCCCTCGACGCCGCTGCCGGGCACGATGTCGTCGCCGGTGTCGGGGTCGAGCACCCGCACCCGGTCGCTCACGCGGAAGGTGGCCGACTCCACCCGTTCCGCCTCGGCCGACACGTGGCGCGGCCCGAACGCCTCCGACGCGCCGAGCATGTCGGCGATGGTGGCACTCGGGATCTCCGCGAGCACCGCTTGCTTCACCTGCGGGCTGAACAACACGCCGGAGGAGTTGATGGCGCGCAGCGACGAGAGGTCCCACCGGCCGGGGTTGGCGTGCAGCGCGGCGAGCAACGGCCGGGCGAACACGTCGCCGACGATGGTGAGCAGCTGGACGCGTTCACGGGCGACGGTGTCCCAGAGCAGCTCGGGGTCGAGGCCCTGGCGGTCGACGAGCACCACGGTGCCGCTGCCCGCCAGCACCGACAAGGTGGAGAAGAGGCCGGTGCCGTGCATGAGCGGCGCCGCCGGCAGCGCGGTCGCGGCGCGCTTGCCGGCGAGGGCCGCGGCCACCGGATCGGGGGGCTCGGGGCGGTCGAGGTGCGCGGAGGCCCACAGTCCCGCGTAGAGGTCGTCGTTGCGCCACATCACGCCCTTGGGCATGCCGGTGGTGCCGCCGGTGTAGAGGAACACGAGGTCGTCGCCGTCG
Source organism: uncultured Actinomycetes bacterium (assembly GCA_963782705.1). Classification (GTDB taxonomy): domain Bacteria; phylum Actinomycetota; class Acidimicrobiia; order IMCC26256; family DASPTH01; genus CAVRGQ01. The sequence continues at coordinate 171,332 of CAWAKX010000007.1, forward strand.
GGCGGCCGACCGGTCCACTCCGACGTGGGCGGCGCCGAAGCCAGCGCGGCTTCGTAGTCGGGCCCGGCCTCGAGCAGCGACGGCCGCGTGGCCTCGTCGATCCGGCTCGCCGCGTCGCGCACGACTGCGGTGAACTCCGGGCCGTGGACGCAGGCCTTGGCGTCGGAGTTGTCGAACAGGTAGTGGACCTCGTCGACCTGGTACCGGAAGTTCACGTTGCACGGCACGCAGCCGAGCTTCAACGCCGCGTAGAACGTCTCGAGGTACTCGTTGCGGTTGGTGAGGTCGATGGCGACCTTGTCGCCGGGCTGCAGGCCGGCGTGCTCCCGCAGGTACCAGGCCAGGCGTCCGGCCCGATCGGCGAACTGGCCCCAGGTGATGCGCTGCTCACCGCAGACGACGGCCTCGCGTTCGGGGATCGCCTCGGCGATCCCGTCCCACACGGCGGCGAAGTTCCAGCCCGGCACGGGGCGAGGATAGGCGGCGGTTCAGGAAACTCTCAGGTGGATCCGGTCAGCATGGTCTGCGGGACGGCCCACCGAAGGAGCACACCAGTGAACCATCGTCACTCGATCCGCCGCGGCGTCCGCCTCGCCGCGGCCACCCTTGCGCTGGCTGCGGTGCCCGTCATCGGCGGCGCCACCGTCGCGGGCGCCGACTCCGGGACCACGGGGACCGGAGCGCAAGGACGGCCCGCCCACGCACCGCTCACCGACGCGCAGAAGCAGTGCCTGGCGGATCAGGGCGTCACCTTGCCGGAGCGGCCGGCCGACGGTTCGCGTCCGCAGCTGTCGCAGGAGCAGAGGGACGCGATGAAGGCCGCGGCGAAGGCGTGCGGACTTCCCACCCCGGGACCTCGTGGCGGTCGACCGGCGCTCACCGACGCGCAGAAGCAGTGCCTCGCGGATCAGGGCGTCACCTTGCCGGAGCGGCCGGCCGACGGTTCGCGTCCGCAGCTGTCGCAGGAGCAGAGGGACGCGATGAAGGCCGCGGCGAAGGCGTGCGGACTTCCCACTCCGGGCCCGCGTGGGGCCCATGACGGGGGCGGCGCGACCGCCTGATCCGTCGTACGACGCGTCAGATGGAGCGGTGACCCGTCTGCGGGTCGCCGAGATCGAACCACCAGGCGGTGAGCCGCTCCATCTCGCGCACGGTGACGCGCAGTTCGTCGCTCAGCAGGCCGGGGAGGCGCTGCGCCACGATCACCGACACCGAGCGGAAGTACCAGAGCTGGTCCACCGCGCCCGCGTTGAGGCGCAGCCACGTCTCGGGTCCGAAGCGGCGGAGGTCGGCGACGATGGAGCGGGCGTTCACCAGCGCGTCGGCGGCCCGCACCCGCACCACGGCTCGTGACGTGGTCGGATCCGCGAGCTTGGCGAGCGAACGGCGCTTGCGCTTGCGCCAGTTGCCCGGGTGGTGCAGCGGGGTGCCGCGCTTGGAGCGCTTCGCACCCTTGCCGTCGGTCGGTACGTCGGTGCAGGCCACCACGATGCGCTCGACCTTCGTGCCGAAGCGGGCGCGCAGCTCCTTGCGGGTCGCGTCGGTGTCCTCGAGCGTGTCGTGCAGCAGCGCGGCCACCGCCTGACGCTCGTTCCCACCGTCTTCGAGCACGAGCGCCGCGACTGCGAGCAGGTGCGCGACGTACGGGACGTCGGACCCCTTGCGCGTCTGCGCGCCGTGAAGCTCGGTGGCCCATTCGAGCGCGCGCGACGAACCGTGCGCCGACCACCGGTGGTGTGGGCCACGCCGGATCGTCAGCCGACATTGCGCGCCTTCGCGACGTTGCGCTCGTGTTCGGGGAGTGTGGCCGCGTAGTAGGTCTTCCCGTTCTTGTCCGACACGTAGTACAGGTAGTTGACCAGCGCCGGGCTGAGCGCGGCCTTGAGCGACGCCTCACCCACGGTTCGGATCGGCGTGGGGGGCAGACCGTTCACGAGGTACGTGTTGTACGGCGATTCGATCTTCTTGTCCTTCTCGGTGGGCACCGGCGGGCAGCCGCCCTTCGCGTAGCAGAGGGTGGCGTCGACCTGCAGCGGCATCCCCTGCTTGAGCCGGTTCTCGATCACCGCGGCGATCAGCGGCATGTCCTCGAGGCTGCCGGCCTCCGCTTCGATGAGCGACGCCACGATCACGTTCTGGTACGGCGTGAGGCCGTTCCCGGGCGTGCCGAGCCCCACGGCGTCACCCTTGGCGTCGAACGTCCGCACCAGGCGGGCGAGGATCTCGTTCTCCGACTCGGCCGCGCCGATGAAGTAGGTGTCGGGCCAGGTGAGGCCCTCCAACGAGGTCACGTCGGTGGGTTCGAACTTGGAGCGCACGAGGTTGGACGCCAGGGCCTGCTGGAACCTCTCGGTGTTCTTCCCCTCGAGCTTGCCGACCCGCTCGGCGACCTGCGCGTTGGTGAGCCCCGGCGGCAGGAGGAGCTTGATGTCGGGCACCTGGGTCGCGGGCCCGCCGCGCAGGGTGTCGAGCGCGGCGCGGGCGCTGCTCCCGCTGACGAAGTCGTAGCGGCCGACCGCGTACCCGGTGAACTGCGCGGTGGTGGCGACCTGCTGGAACTCCTTCGACGACTGGATGACACCGGCCGCCTCGAGCGCGTCACCCACCTGGGCCGGCGTCCACCCCTGCTTGATCTCGACGATCACGTCGGACGCGCCGTCGGACGCGTGCTTCACCTTCGACAGCACGTAGACCGAGCCCATCACCAACGGCGCGAGGAGGACGAACACCACCAGGAGCGTGAGGGCGCTGCGCCGGCGCGCGCGTGCCGCGTCGGCCGCGCGACGACGTGCGTAGGGCGCGGGGGTGGGAGTGGGCGTGGGCGCTTCGGGCGCCGGTCGGGTGCTGGTGGCCACGACACCATCGTCGCACGGCGAGGGCACTGGTTGCGACGCGGGGCGTGGTGACCGGTCCCGGGCACCGGGTTAGGGTGCCCGGACGGCTCGTGCGGGGTGGGAATGGAACAGGGTGTGACGACAGCGACGGGTGAGGGTTCCCATCCCCGTCGGTGGTCGTGCCTGGCGGTCCTGATCTTCTCCCTCACCATCATCGGGATCGACGCCTCGATCCTCAACGTCGCGCTGCCGACCCTGTCGCGTGACCTGCACGCCGACACCGCGGCACTCCAGTGGATGGTCGACAGCTACGTGCTCGTCTTCGCCGGGTTCCTCCTGACCGGCGGCAGCCTGGGCGACCGGCTCGGCCGCCGGGGCGCGCTGGTGGCGGGGCTGGTGGTCTTCGGGTCGTCCTCGTTCGCCGCGAGCATGGCGTCGTCGTGGACCCAGGTCGCGATCGCCCGGGCGGCGATGGGGATGGGCGCGGCGCTGATCATGCCGGCGACCCTGTCGATCATCACGAACGTGTTCCGGGAGCCGCGGGAGCGGGCCCGCGCCATCGGGGTCTGGGCCGCGGTGTCCGCGATCGGTGGTGCCCTGGGACCGCTCTTCGGCGGGGTCCTCCTCCAGCACTTCTGGTGGGGCTCGGTGTTCCTCGTGAACGTGCCGGTCGTGCTGATCTCGATTCCGCTCGTCTACGCCTTCGTCCCCACGTCGCGCGATCCCAACCCGCACCGGATCGACGTCATCGGCTCGCTGCTCTCGATGGCCGGCCTGTCGCTGCTGCTGTGGTCGATCATCGGCGCGCCGGAACGCGGGTGGACGAGCACCGGGAGCCTCGTCCTGTTCGGCGCCGCGATCGTGGTGCTCGCGGCGTTCGTGCTCTGGGAGCTGCGCACCACGAATCCGATGCTCGACATGAGCTTCTTCCGCGACCCGCGCTTCACCGTCGCGTGCCTCGCGATCACCATGGCGTTCTTCTCGGCCCAGGGCTCCACGTTCATGAACGCCCAGATGTTCCAACTCGTGTTCGGGTACTCCCCGCTCGAGACCGGCATCCGCATGGTCCCGTACATCCTCACCTTCGTGTTGGGTGCGTCGATCGCGCCGCGTATCAACGAGCGCATCGGGACGAAGCTCGTGGTCGCCGGTGGCCTGCTCGTCTCTGCGTCGGGGATGTTCATCCAGCTCGGGGTGCACGTCGACTCGTCGTACCTCCGGACGGTCGTGGGCATCGCGCTGGTCGCGGGTGGGATGGGTCTGGCGACCCCACCCGCCACCGAGGCGATCATGGGCTCGGTGCCCCGGGAGAAGGCCGGGGTCGGCTCCGCGATGAACGACACCACCCGGCTCACCGGCGGTGCGCTCGGGGTCGCGGTGCTGGGCAGCATCCTCGCCACGCAGTACCGGTCGTCGATGAGCGACGCGGTGCACCGGTTGTCGGTGCCGGGCGCGGTGGCCCGCGCCGCCGAGAGCTCGGCGGCCTCGGTGGGGCAGCTCTCGGCGCGTCTCGGCGGCCGGACCGGTGAGTTGCTGCTCGAAGCGTCACGCACTGCCTGGCTGCACGGCCGGAACTCCGCGGCGCTGGTGGGCGGGACCATGCTGCTCGGTGGCGCGCTGCTCGCGTTCGTGTACCTGCCCGCGCACGCGCCGCACCATCACCTCAACGCGAGCGAGATCCTGCCGAACGACATCGTGATCGACGACGACGAGATGGACGCGGCGAGTCGGGCGCGGTGCGAGCGGCGGGGCGCCCTGACGGGACCCCACGATCGCCTCGTGACGAGCCGTCAGACGGTCAGAGCGTCAGAGCGTCCAACCCGCGGCCTTGCGCTCCTGGCAGGTGGGGCACACCGGGTAGCGCGAGGGATCGCGGGCGGGCACCCACTTCTTGCCGCAGAGCGCGGTGATCGCCTCGCCGGTCACGAACGCCCGGGCGACGTCGTCCTTGCGGGCGTAGTGCGCGAAGCGGTCGTGGTCGCCGCCGTCGGTGTCGATCCGCCGGGTGGACTCCACCGGGGTCTCCACGGGGGCCACCGGCGTGATCACGGGGGTGGGAGAGTCGCTCACGGGGCCAGCGTATCCGGCTGCGGCGAATACCCTGCTGCCGTGCCCGACTTCGCCGACGACCACAGCAGCGAGCTCGAACGCAAGTCCCGCGCGCTGCGGTTCATGGCGCTGTTCGAGACCGTCACCTACGTGGTGTTGTTCTACTTCTGGATCATCCAGCCCAACGACGTGGGCAAGGCGATCACCGGGTTCGTGCACGGCCTGGTGTGGATGGCGTTCGTGGCCATGACCGTGCTCATCCGGCCCGAGATCGGCTGGACATGGGGCTACACGATCCTGGTGGTGCTGACCGGTCCCATCGGCGGGATCATGGTGTGGTGGCGCCTGCGGACGACGCCGCGAGAAGCGCTCGTACGTCCGCGACCGCACCCGGAAGATCACTGACCTCCCGCTCCACCGCGCGGTCGGGGGCGAGGAACACGAACACGCAGCGGGTGACCGGCTGCCCGGTGGCGGTGGCGAGCGCCAGCGCGTAGGTGGCGCCCTGGAGCCGGTACCGCTCCACCTTCGCGTCGAGATCGTCGTCGTCGTGCCAGGCGTCGGTCTTGTAGTCGACCACCACCAGGCCGTCGGGGCGCTCGACCACGAGGTCGACGTAGCCCTCGATCACGCCGTCGAAGCCGTCGACCGGCGCGGCCACGTACATCTCGCGGCGGTACCGGTGCGCGAGCGCGTCGCGCACCACGGGCGCGTCGAGCGCGGCGCGGGCCCGGGCGGCGATGTCGAGCTCGTGACCGATCACGCCTTCGGCCGCGGCCTGCGCGGCGGCGGCGGCGTCGATGCCCTCGCCGGTGGCGAGATCGGCGGTCTGGAGGACCGCGTGCACCGCGCGGCCGACGGCGGTGCCGTAGCGCCCCTTGTTCCACGGCGGCAGCTCGAGGTCGCGTGCGTCCTTGGCCAAGCCGGGGTCGCCCGCGGCGGCCTCGGCGCGGGCCGTGGCCTCCTTGGCGATCGCGGTGGCGGCGCGCACCCGGGGCCGACCGGCGCCGGCCAGCGCGGCGTCGAGCTCGGCGCGCCACTGCGGCCACGGCGGCGGGTCGGCGAGCGGTCGCCGCGGCCGGAGCGGCCCCCGCGGGCGCGGCCGTGCCCGCGAACGCCTCCCACTGCCCGGCGGCGGACTGCGCGGCCTGCCAGAGCAGCTGCGCGTGGGTCCACTTCTCGGGGTGGTCGGCGTCTGGGCTCGGCCGCCGGGCGGTGCACCGAGACCACGAGGTGGTCCTGGGCGCGGGTGGCCGCGACGTAGAGCAGACGCAACTTCTCGTGGAAGTCCATCTGCTCGTCGATCGGCTGGTAGCGCTCGAACTCCTCGGTGGCGAGCTTGCTCGACAGGCGCAACGCCCAGCCGTCGCCGTCGTGGGGGAACACGAGCTGCACGCCGTTGCGCGGCGGCAGCGCCTTGGTGGTCATGCCCGACACCACGGTGATCGGGAACTCGAGTCCCTTCGCGCCGTGCACGGTGAGGATGCGCACCGCGTCGTCGTCGGTCTCGGGCAGCACGGTCTCGACGACGCGGGAGCCCTCACTGCCCTGGAGGTCGGCCCAGTGGAGGAAGTCGCGCAGCCCGCCACCGTCGGCATCCGCGAACGCCCGCGCCTGCTCGACCACGAAACGCACGCGTCGCCACAGGTCGCGCGGGCGGCCATGGGCGAAGCCCAGCTCGAGGACGCGACGGTCGCGCACGATGCGTTCGAGCAGCTCGCTCGGCGTGAGCCACGTGCGCGCGTCGTGCCACTCGGCGAGCGCGGCGAGCGCCTCGGCGACGGGATGGTGTTCGGGCAGCGACTCGGGGCGCGGGGCCTGGTGGTTCCAGCGACCGTGGTGCGCGAGCGCGTAGTCGGCGAGGTCGTCGTCGCCGCAGCCGAACACCGCGGAGCGCAACGCGCTCACCAGCGCGAGCTCGTCGGTGGGATCGTCGACGGCCTGGAGCACCACGAGGAGGTCGCGGATCTCCCGGGTGCCGTAGACCAGTGACGACGTCTCGGCCCGGTAGGGGATGCCGGCGTCCTCCAACGCGCTCTCGAGCTGGGGCAGCGACGTGCGCGCGGGCAGCAGCACACAGATGTCGCCCAGCGCGCACGGCTCCCACGTGACGCCGCCGTCACCGGCACGCCGCGCCACCGACCAGCCCTCGCGCAGCGCGGTGGCGATCACCGCGGCGACGTCGGCCGCCTCGGCCTCGCGCAGGGCGTCGGCGCCGGTGCGCTCCTCGTCGGGCTCGGTGCCGAGCAGCACGACTGCCGGCCCGACCGGCGGTGGGTCGCGCTGGGCGTCGAGCGCGGTGTACTCGGGCTGCGAGTGCTCCTCGGCGCGGATGAGCTCGCCGAACACCGAGTTGACGAACTCGATCACCGGCGCGGTCGAGCGGAAGTTGCGCGTGAGCTGCACGGCGCGGGCGCCGAACGCCTGGCGGGCGCGGAGGAAGGCGCCGATGTCGGCGCGGCGGAACCGGTAGATCGACTGCTTCGGGTCGCCGACCACGAAGAGGCGCCCGGGCTCGGGGACGATGGCGTCCCACGGTTGGGTGGCCGCGGCGGGATCGCCCGACGCCAGCAGCGCGGCGACGTCGCACTGGATGGGATCGGTGTCCTGGAACTCGTCGAGCAGCAGGTGGGTGTAGCGGGCGCGCAGGCGCCGCCGCACGTCGACGCCGTGGTCGGGATCGCGCAGGAGCGCGCGGGAGAGCACGAGCAGGTCGTGGAACTCGAGCCGCCCGTCGGCGCGCCGGGCCTCGGCCTCGCGCAGGGTGAACCGGGCCAGCTCCCACACGAGCCGGCGGGCCGCGGCCACCCCGACCCGGCGGACGGCCGCGGGCACGAGGTCGTCGCGCAGCGCCTTGAGCCGGTCCCGCACGTGTTGCGCGCTGCAGTCGGCGGGCCAGTTGCGCGGCCTTCCCGTCCGTGAGGTTGATCTTCGGGGTGCCGCCGGCCAGCAGGCGCAGCTGCTCGAGCTCGTCGGGGGCGTCGAGCAGGCGGTCGTGCCAGTCGCCGTGCTCGTCGACGAACGCGAGCAGCTTGTCGTCGGGGTCGGTGCAGTGGACACCGCACGCGCGCAGCTCGGCGAGCGCGTCGAGCACCGCGCCCAGCTCGCGGCCGAGCGGTTCGGGATCGGGCTCCTCGTGCATGCGTTCGGCGACGAGGTCCCAGTTGGCGTTGCAGGCCAGGGCGAGGGTGCGCAGGTGGGGAAGGCCGTAGCCCGCGTTCACGAAGAGGAGCAGGGGACGCTCGAGCGCGGGGTCGTCGAGCAGCTGGTCGACGAAGCGCACCCAGCGTTCCTCGAACGCGAGCTGCGAGCGGATGTCGTCGAGCACCTCGACGCGCGGCGGGAGGTGCGCCTCGATGGGGTGCTCGCCGAGGATGCGCTGCGCGAACGCATGGAGCGTGGACACCGCGGCGCCGTCGAGGGCCTCGAGCGCGGCGGCGGCGCGCGACGCCGCCGGCTCGTGGGGGGTGGAGGTGATCCGTTCGAGCTCGCGGCGGATGCGGTCGCGCAGCTCGGCCGCGGCCTTCTCGGTGAACGTGACCGCGACGATCTCGCCCATCGGCACGCCCTTGACCGTGACCAGCGCGCACACGCGGTCGACGAGCGACTTCGTCTTGCCCGAACCGGCGCCGGCTTCCACGAACAGGGTGGCGTCGAGCTCCTCGGCGATCGCGACGCGCGCGGCCGCGTCGGTGCCGATGTCGTCGGGCCGCGTCGGTCACTCGTCGCCCTCCGTCGGCGCCAGCGCGACCCACACCTGCACCTCGGGCGCCGCGCACTTGCGTTCCCACTCGCGCCAGCGGTCGCGGATGCCGCGGGAATCGGGGTCGGCGTAGGTGCGCCGCGGCCAGCTCCACGACGACGGCGGATCGACGATGCAGGGGAACACGCCGGCGGTGATGCCGTCGAGGATGGTGCGCACGGCGGCGTCGAAGCGCTCGTCGACGGCGGCGTCGAGGGTGAGCGGCAGCCAGCGGTACTCGCCCTTGGTGGTGACGAACCAGTACGCGGCGGCGACGGGAGCTTCCGGTGTGCCGTACGCGGCGCGCGCCGCGTGGGCGTACACCGGGAGCTGGAGCCGGGTGCCGGCGAGCGTGGGATCGTCGCCGAACGAGCGGTACGGCGGCGGCTTGCCGGTCTTGTAGTCGATCACGAGGAACCCGCCGCTCGCGGTGCGGTCGACGCGGTCGGCCGCGCCGCGGACGTGGACGGTGCGGCCGTCGGAGAGCGCGATCGGCACCGCGGGGTGCGCGGCGCCGGGCAGGCCGAAGCGCAGCTCGGTGACGAGCGGCGTGGACGACTGCTCGCTGCGCAGCGTGGCGTCGCGGGTGAGGAAGCGGTCGAGGTCGTCGAGGATCCGGGCCCGGTCGCGCTGCCAGAACACCCGGCGCCCGGTGACGCCCTTGCGCTCGTACTCGTCGCAGCACGCGTCGCCCAGCTCGCGCAGCCGGGCCCGGTCGGCGTCGGTCCAGGCGTTGCCGGGCACGGGCGCGCCGCCCGGTCGGGCGAGCACCTCGGCGAGGAACCGGTCGAGCACCTCGTGGACGAGCGAGCCGCGGTCGAGCGGCGCCAGCTCGTAGAGCTCCTCGGGGAGCTCGGGCACGTCGACCCGCAGCACGTGCTGCATGAAGTAGTCGAACGGCGAGCGGGCCCAGGCTTCGAGGCGGGTGGGCGACACCGGCGCGTCGGCCGTGCCCGGCGCGGGGATGGGTACGCCGGCGAGGTTGCCGTCGAAGCGCGTGAACCGCGCGCTGGCGCGCGACAGCACGCAGTCGAGGCCGCGCGCGAGAACCGGGTCGACCTGCTGCCGGACGTGATCGCCGATGGGCTGCCCGGCGCGCGCGTGGGTGAGCAACGCGCGCAGGCGGTGCTCCTGCTCGGTGGCCGGGAACTCGAGCCGGGCGAGGCCCGCGGCGAACGACGGCACCGGCGCGTACCAGTCGGCGTGCAGATGCTCGAGATCATCGGCGTAGAGCCGCCGCCCGGCCAACGCGCCGACGGTGTCGAGGAGGAACCGCGAGGGCATGCGCTCCGTGGTGCGGCGCAGGTCGCCGCGCGGGTAGAGCAGCACGCGCTCCTCGCCGCGCCGACGCGAGGGCGGCGAGGAACCGGCGGTGGTCGTCGTCGACCCGCGACGCACGCAGCGGGAGCGCGCCGTCGGCCAGCCGGCGGTCGGCGTCGGGGAGGAGGGAGTCTTCGCGCACCCGGGTGGGGAAGGTGCCCTCCGCGAGGCCGCACACGAACACGCGGTCGAGGTCGAGCCCGAGACCGAGCGCGACGTGGCCCATCAGGAGGCCGTCGCCGAGACGGCCGACGCGGCCGAGGTCGGCGTCGAGCTCGAGCTCGAGCGTGCGGCGGAACACGTCGGGCGAGGGCGTGGCCTCCACCGCGTCGAGCCCGGCGAGCCGTTCGAGCGCCGCTTCCACCTTCTCCGCGGCCTGCTGCTCCTCCTCGGGCCAGTGCCCCCGCGTGGCCTCGGTGCCGAGGAAGTCGTGGATCAGGCGCTGGGCCCACGCGACCCGTCCGGCCCACCCCTGGGCCCGCGTGGCCGCCGGCCCGAGCGCCCGGAAGAGGTCGGTGGTGAACGCCCGCAGGCTCTCGGTGGCCGCGATCGCCCGTTCCCACCGCGCCGGGCGCGGTTCGTGCTCGGTGACCGCGAGCTCGAGCTGCAGCTCCGCTTCGAGCACCGCGGTGTGACGGGCGAGGCGCTCCTCCCACTGCGCGGGGCCGCGCACGATCCCGGCGTCGCGGGTGACGCGCTCCCAGCGCGACGCGGGCACCGCCACGCCGCGATGCCGCACCGGCACCGACGCGAGGAGGGCCATGACGTCGTGGCGGTGGAAGTCGCGGTCGGGGAGCGCGAGCAGCCCGAGCAGACCGCGGCCGAGGACGCTGCCCGCGAGGGTGCGGACGGCCGCGCCGTTGTGCGGGATGCCCGCCGCCGTGAGCTGTTCGTGCACGAGCCGCGCGTAGGGGTCGGGCGCGCCGTAGAGCACGGCCATCCGTTCGAGCGGCACGCCGGCGCGTGCGGCGTCGACCACCAGGCGCACGACGGCGCGCACTTCGTCGTCGGGGTCGGAGGTGGACACGACGCGCGTGCCGGAGGTGGGGGTGACCTCGGGTGCCGTCGATGCGATCGCCGCGCCGAGCTGCTCGGCGAGGGTGAGGACCGCGCGGTCGGCGCGCGCGACGCCGGTGAGCCCGGCCACGACGACCACGCGGGGCGCGCGTCGCGACCGCGCGCAGCAGCGCCGACCGCGGGCGCGGTGAGATCCTGCGGGAGGTGCACCACGACGGTGCCGAGATCGGGCAGTCGCGCGTGGTCGTCGGCGAGCACGTGGGCGGCCGCGACCATGAGGTCGTGCTCGTCGTACCAGGCGGGCGCCAACGTGCGGCGGGCGGCCCGGCACAGCCGCACGACGTCGGCGGTGCGGGGCCCGGCGGTGGCGAGCCGGTCGAGTTGCGCATCGGTGCACGCGGTGAGCTCGCGCAGCGACGCGACCAGGGCCTGCTCGGTGGCGGGGTGCTCGGCGACGGCGCGGAACACGCCGGGCTCCTTCGCCAGCGCGCCCCGCAGGGCCGCGGCGACGACCGGGGTGGACACCGGCCGCCGGCCGGCGGCCGCGAGCCGGGGCGCGCCGAGCAGCTCGGCGAGGCGGTACGCGGTGAGGAACGTGACCGCGGCGACGCCGACCCCGGCGTCGGTGAGCGGCCCCAGCGCCGCGCCCGCGAGCGCGCGACGGGCAGCGACGCCGACGTAGTTGGTGGGCACGACCACGGTGACCGGCGCGAGCGGGTCGCCGCCCTTGGCCTCGGCGACGGCACGGTGCAGGGCGACCGCGGCCGGCGGGCCGTAGGCGGTGGTGCGCAGCGTGACGGTCATCGCCGGGATCGTACGGCGGGGGTGTGACACCCGTCGCCGGGGCGCCGGGGCCGCGTGCTCAGTCGCCCTCGGACTCGATGGGTCGGTCGAGACAGCCGCGGTCGCGTGCGGCGACGAGGATGAGCTCCACGCTGGTCTCGATCGCGAACGCGGTGGCGTCGAGCACGAGGTGGTAGAGCCGCGGGTCGTTCGGGTGCACCTTGTAGAAGTGGCGCATGTAGGCCTCGCGGGCGCGGTCGGTGTCGGCCATGTGCTTGCGCGCCGTCGCCTCGTTGAGTCCCTCCTGGAGGGTGGCGCGGGCGACGCGGGCGTCGGGCGGCCCGTCGAGGCGGACGTGGAGCGTGCGGGGCCGGTCGGCCAGGATGGCCTGCGCGCCGCGGCCGAGGAACACCCCGCCGGTGGTGTCGGCGATCTGGTGGATCACCTGCTCGGTGTGGAATTGGAACGCATGATCCGGCTGGTCGACCGCCGCCGCGTGCGCGGCGGCGGTGCCCAACGCGGCGTCGGGTGCCGCGGCGCGGGCCAGGCCCGCCAGCGCGCGTCCGATGGCCGAGGTGCGACGCTCGTCGCGGGCCATGGCCTCGCCGAGGGGCACCGCCAGCTTCTCGGCCACCGCCACGGGGATCGCCCGGTCGAGAAAGGGGAGGCCGAGCCGTTCGGCGACGAGGGGCCCGATCACACTGCCGCCCGCGCCGTAGGCCGCCGAGATGGTCACGACGCCAGTCATCGCGCCGAGTCTTGCACTCCTCGCGCCCGGCGGGGTGCCTCCGCACGCCGGCGGGGACCCGGGTGCCACAATGCGGCGGTGACCACCACGGAGGATGTGCCCGTCGCCCGGCACCTGAAGGGCAGCACCCGGGTGGTGATCGCATTGGTGAGCGGTCTGCTGGGCGCGCTGGTGGTGGCGTGGTGGGCGCCCTGGCAGCTCGCGGTGCTCGTGGGCTGGGACATCGCCGCGCTCACCGTGGTCGCGGGCGTGTGGTTCACCGTCGCCCGCTTCACGCCCGAGCAGACACGCCGGTTCGCCACCCGCGAGGACGACAGCCGCACCGCGTCGGAGATCCTGCTGATCGGCGCCGCCACCGCGTCGCTCGCGGGCGTGGGGCTGGCGTTCGTGAAGGCGCAGGAGGGCGACCCGCTCTACGAGCCGCTGCTCATGGGCTTCGGCATCGCGACGATCGCGCTGTCGTGGGCGCTGGTGCACACGCTCGCCGCGCTCCGCTACGCGCACCTCTACTACCTGCCGCCCGAAGGCGGCATCGACTTCAAGACCCAGGGCCGCGAGGAGCCCGACTACGGCGACTTCGCGTACACCGCGTTCACGGTCGGGATGACGTTCCAGGTGAGCGACACCGACATCACGCGCCGCGAGCATGCGGCGCGCGGTGTTGCGCCACTCGTTGCTGTCGTACCTCTTCGGCGCGGTGATCCTGGCCAGCGTGGTGAACGTGATCGCGGCGTTGCTCAACTGATCGATCGCCGCCCGGGGGTAACGTCGGGGCCGCTGTGACGACCGACGGATCCCCGCACCCCGCCCCGCAGCACCGCGACGGTTTCGAGACGCGGGCGATCCACCACGCCCAGCCGCCCGATCCCGTCACCGGCGCGGTCGTGCCTCCGATCAGCCTGTCGACCACCTTCGCCCAGTCGGAGCACGGCACCGACCGCGGCTTCGCGTACGCGCGGGGCGCCAACCCCACCCGGCAGGCCTACGAGGAGTGCCTCGCCTCGCTGGAGTCGGCCTCGTACGGGTTCGCGTTCGCGTCGGGCACCGCGGCGAGCGACGCGGTGTTGCGCCTCCTCCCCCCGGGCGACCTCGTCGTGTTCCCCGACGACGCCTACGCGGGCACGTTCCGCCTGCTCACGCAGGTGTGCTCCACCACGGGTACCCGCTGGAGCGTCCACGATCTCGGTGACGCCGAGGCGCTCGCCGCGGCGTGGCCCGACGGCACGTCGCTGGTGTGGCTGGAGACGCCCACCAACCCGCTGCTGAAGGTGGTCGACATCCGTGCGATCTGCGCGCTGGCCCACGAGCGCGGCGCGCGGGTCGTGGTCGACAACACGTTCGCGACGCCCTACCTCCAGCGTCCGCTCGAGCACGGCGCCGACATCGTGGTGCACTCGGCCACGAAGTACCTCGGTGGGCACAGCGACGTGATGGGCGGCTTCGCGGCCACCCGCGACCCCGAGATCGCGGAGCGCCTCGGATTCCTGCAGGCCGTCACCGGCGCGGTGCCCGGCCCCTTCGACTGCTACCTCGTGCTGCGCGGGCTCAAGACGTTGGCGGTGCGCATGGACCGCCACTGCCAGAACGCGGCCGCGATCGTGAGCATGCTCGTGAAGCACCCCGCGGTGGCCCGGGTGCACCATCCGTCGCTCGCCGACAACCCGGGGTACGCGGTCGCGCGTCGGCAGATGCGCGACTACGGCGGGATGGTGAGCTTCGTCGCCGCGGGCGGCGAGTCCGCGGCGCGCCGGATCGTGGCCGGCACCCGGCTGTTCACGCTGGCCGAGTCGCTCGGCGGGGTGGAGTCGCTCATCGGCCACCCGGCGCGGATGAGCCACGGGTCGGCCCGCGGGACCGCGTTGGAGGTCGACCCGGCGTTGGTGCGCCTCTCGGTGGGGATCGAGAGCGCGGAGGACCTCGTGGCCGACCTGCGCGTCGCGCTCGACGCCGTGGTCTGAGGTGCGCGGCGTGTGAGCCGCGAGTTCAGGACAGGGCGCTCTTGAGGATGCGACCGAGGGGCTCCGACTCCACGAGGAAGCCGTCGTGGCCCGACAGCGCGTGCACGACCTCGAGCGCGGTCGCGGTGGGGATCAGCTCGCCCAGCTCCTGCTGCAGCCGGATCGGGTAGAGCCAGTCGGACGACATGCCGACGATCGTCACGCGCGCGGTGATCGTGGCCAACGCGGCGGCGATGCCGCCGCGGTCGCGACCCACGTCGTGGTGGTTCATCGCCTCCGACAGCACGAGGTAGCTGTTGGCGTCGAAACGCCGCACCAACTTGTCGGCGTGGTGCTCGAGGTACGACTCCACCGCGTAGCGACCGCCCTCGAACGGTTCCTCGCCGGGCTGGTGGTCGCGCCCGAAGCGCGCGGCCAGCTCCAGCTCGGTGCGGTAGCTGATGTGCCCGATCTCACGCGCGATCCCGAGGCCCACGTGCGGTCCCTCGCCCGGCGCGGCGTCGTAGTAGTCGCCGCCGCGCCAGTTCGGGTCGGAGCGGATCGCCTTGGTCTGCACGTGGCAGAGCGCGATCTCCTCGGCGGTGGCCTGGGCGCCCACGGAGATCACCACCGCGCGCTCGGCGCGCTCGGGGTGGCCGACGATCCACTCCAGCACGCGCATGCCGCCCATCGACCCGCCGACGATGGCGAACCAGCGGTCGATGCCGAGCCGTCGGCGAGCATCACCTCGAGCGCGACCTGGTCGCGGATCGTGGTGGTGGGGAAGCGCGACCCGTAGGGGCCGGACCCGTCGGGCATGGCGGACGACGGCCCGGTGGTTCCCTGGCAGCCGCCGAGCACGTTGGCGCACACCACGAAGAACCGGTCGGTGTCGATCGGGCATCCGGGCCCGATGGTGCCGTCCCACCAGCCGACGTCGCCGTGCCCGGGCCCGGCCGGTCCGGCCGCGTGGCTGTCGCCGGTGAGCGCGTGCAGCACGAGCACCGCGTTGGAGCGCTGCGCGTTCAGCTCGCCCCACGTCTCGTAGGCCACGGTCGACCGACTCGAGCTGCCCGCCGGCCTCGAGCTTGAGGCCGTCGGGGAACGTCGCGAACTGGCGGTGACCGGGCTCGTCGCCGGGGCGCCAGGCCCCGGTGACGGGCGGGGGTTCGTACACGCTGCCCACCATCGGTCGACCGCCGGCCCGGGTCGGCTCAGCTCTTGGCGGCGCGGAAGCCGGCGTCGAGGTCGGCGAGGATGTCGTCGATCGACTCGATGCCCACCGAGAGGCGCACGAGGTCGGGGGTGACACCGGTGGTCACCTGCTCCTCGGCCCCGAGCTGCTGGTGGGTGGTGGTCGCCGGGTGGATGGCCAGGCTGCGCACGTCGCCCACGTTGGCCACGTGGCTGTGCAGCTCGAGCGAGTCGACGAACTTCTGCCCCGCCTCGAGCCCGCCGGTGATGCCGAACGCGACGATCGCGCCCTGACCGCTGGGCAGGTAGCGCTGCGCGCGCTCGTGCCACGGGCTCGACTCCAGGCCCGGGTACTTCACCCACTCGACGTCGTCACGCGCCTCGAGCCACTTGGCCACCGCGAGCGCGTTCTGCGAGTGACGCTCCATGCGCAGCGACAACGTCTCGAGACCCTGGAGGAAGAGGAACGCGTTGAACGGCGACACCGCGGCGCCGAGGTCGCGCATGTAGGTGAGGCGCGCCTTGAGGATGTACTGCGCGGGGCGCAGCGGCTCGGGGAGCTGCGAGTACACGAGGCCGTGGTAGCTCGGGTCGGGCTCGGTGAAGTTCGCGAACCGACCGCTCGCCACGTAGTCGAACTTGCCGCCGTCGACGATGATGCCGCCGATCGACGTGCCGTGACCGCCGATGAACTTGGTGGCCGAGTGGGTGACGATGTCGGCGCCGTGCTCGAGCGGGCGGCACAGGAACGGCGAGGCGAGCGTGTTGTCGATCACGAGCGGGATGCCGTTGTCGTGCGCGATCGCCGAGACGCCCTCGAAGTCGAAGACGTCACCCTTCGGGTTGCCGATGCTCTCGCCGTAGAACGCCCGCGTGTTGGGGCGGATGGCGGCGCGCCAGGCGTCGAGGTCGTCGGGGTCGTCGACGAACGACACCTCCACGCCGAGGCGCGGGAACGTGTAGTGGAGCTGGTTGTAGGTGCCGCCGTAGAGCGACGACGACGACACGATGTGCCCGCCGTTCTCGGCGAGGTTGAGCAGGGCGATGGTCTGCGCGGCCTGCCCGGAGGCGGCGGCCAGCGCGCCCACGCCGCCCTCGAGCGCGGCGACGCGTTCCTCGAACGCGGCCTGCGTGGGGTTCATGATCCGCGTGTAGATGTTGCCGAGCTCGGCCAGGCCGAAGAGGGCGGCGGCGTGCGCGGTGTCGCGGAACTGGTAGCTGGTGGTCTGGTAGATCGGGACGGCCCGGGCCCCCGTGGTGGGGTCGGGGCTCCCGCCCACGTGCACCTGCTTGGTCTCGAAGCCCCAACTGTCGGACATGTGAACTCCTGGGTTCGTGGCTCGGGCGTCACCGTCGCGGTGGCGCCCGGAGTGTAGGTCCCGAAATCCGACCAATCAACCCGGGTTTTGCCGCGGGGCGGCCGGAGGCGACGACCAACGGGGGGAGGGACGTCGATAGCCTGACGGCGTGGCGTCGGTCGCGGATCTCATCGCGGGCCGCTACCAGCTGGGGGTACGGCTCGGGTCGGGCGGCATGGGCGACGTCTGGCGCGCCCGTGACCGACTGCTCGATCGCGAGGTGGCGCTCAAGCTGCCGGCGACCACCCTGACCCCGAGCTCGGCCGAGCGGTTCCGCCGGGAGGCGCGGGCCGCGGCGCGGCTCAACCACCCCAACGTGGTCGCGGTCTACGACTGGGGCGGTGGCGGCGAACCGCACATCGCGATGGAGTTCGTCGACGGCGAGAGCCTCCGCGGGGTGCTGCACGAGCGGGGCCGGCTGCCCGAGGACGAGGTGGCGCGGATCGGCGCGGCGATCGCCGACGCGCTCGAGCACGCGCACCACCACGGCGTGATCCACCGCGACGTGAAGCCGGGCAACGTGCTCATCACCCCCGAAGGGCGGGTGAAGGTCACCGACTTCGGGATCGCGCTCTCGTCGACCGCCGAAGGGCTCACCGAGACCGGCGTCGTGCTCGGCACCGTGGGCTACCTCGCGCCCGAGCAGGTGGCCGGTCTCCCCGCCGACGCGCGCAGCGACATCTACTCACTGGGCGTCGTGCTGCACGAACTGCTCACCGGCACGCGGCCCACGGGCGGCGAGGAACCGCCGCGCACCGAGCTCGAACAGGTCGTCGCGCGGTGCCGCGCCCCCGAACCCGCGCTTCGCTACCAGCGCGCGGCCGAGGTGGCCACCGAGCTGCGCCGTTCGGCGGTGGCGGTCACCGCGGTGGTGGTCGAGCAGCCGACCGAGGCGCCCGAGCGCGTCACGTCGGCCGCCACGGTGGGCGAGCGCACCGCGGTGCTCCCCCCGCCGCCCGCGCGCGCACCCTCGCCGCGGCCGCCTGCTGCTCGTGCCGCGTGCCGGCAGCCGTCGGCGCGCCTCCGGCGGTCGCGAAGGGCCGGGCGGCGCGGCGCGCCCGCCGCCAGGCCCGGAAGTTCCCGAAGGTGGCGCCGCCGGTCAAGCCGCTGAAGCCGCCGAAGCCCAAGCGGGTGCGGGCCCGGCGGGCGCCCGCGCACTGGCGGGCCCGCCACGTGGGTGCGATCGCCGCGGCGCTGGTCGCCGCGCTCGCGGTCGGCGGGTTCGCGTACCTGCAGCTCACCGGCCCGGGCCCCAGCGCGCCGGTGCCGTCGGTCACCGAGCAGGACGTGTTCGCCGCGATCGCCAGCGTGAAGCAGCGCCGGCTTCGAGGTGGAGGTCGCCGAGCGTTCGAGCTCCCGTCCCGGCGGGCTCATCCTCGACCAGCGCCCGACCGGCGGGCGGGAGATCGAGCAGGGGTCGACGGTGTACCTCGTGGTGAGCAGCACCAGCGCATCGGTCCCCGACGTCGTGAACGAGGACCTCGACACCGCGCGCGTCGACCTCGCCCGGCGCGGCCTGGTCACGCTGACCATCGCCGACGACTACCGCACCGACGTCACGCCGAACACGGTCACCCGCACGGTGCCCGACGCGTTCGCGCGCGCGATGAAGGCCGACGCGCTCACCGTCTACGTCGCGCGGGACCCGCACGTGACGGTGCCCGACGTGCAGGGCAAGGACCAGCAGGCGCGATCGACCAGCTGCACGGTCTGGGGCTCGAGGTCGCGGTCGCCACCGCCACCAGCCGCACGCTGGCCGGCGGGCACGGTGATCAAGAACAACCACGTCGGTGACATCTTGGTGCGGGGCGACACGGTCACGATCACGGTGTCGAGCGGGCCCCGCCTCGTCAAGCTGCCCACGGGCATCGTCGGCGCCGAGCGCGGCGACGCGGTCGGCGCACTGGAGGACGCCGGGTTCGTCGTCGCCGTGGTCACCACGCCGGTCACGTCCTCGGCCCAGGACGGCGTCGTGCTCGCAGCGTCGCCGGCGGGCGGGAGTGCGCCCGAAGGCTCGACCGTGACACTGACGGTGGGGCTGCGCACCAAGAAGGGCTGAGAATTCTCTTTAGCCTCGCTAATTAGTGCTGCTAAACTTCTGGCGTGCCCGACACCCCGACCACTGCCGACGCCGAGTTGGCGTCCCGGTTGCGCCTCGTCATCGCCCGGCTCAACCGGCGGGTGCGCCACGAGGCCAACATCGACGGCGAGGAGCTCACGGCGTCGAGTGTCGCCGCCCTGGCCACCATCGAGCGGGCCGGACCGATCACCCTCGGCGAGCTGGCGGCCGAAGAGCGGGTGCAGCCCCCGAGCATGACGCGGATCGTGGCCCGGCTCGAGGAGCAGGGCTACGTCACCCGGGTGGTCGACGACCACGACCGGCGCGTCGCGCGGGCCGCCATCACCACGGCGGGTCGCCGATTCCTGGCGCGCAGTCGCACCAAGCGCGACGCGTTCCTCGCCCGGCAGGTCGAACAGCTCCCGGCCGAGGAGCGTCGGTTGCTCGCGCAGGTCATGCCGGTGCTGGAACACCTCGTCGAGGGCGGGCGATGACCGCGGTCACCGGCTGGCGCGCGGGCACGTTCCGGTCGCTGCAGGTCCACAACTACCGCCTGTACTTCGCCGGCATGCTCGTGTCGGTGGCCGGCACCTGGATGCAGACGGTCGCGCTCGCGTGGCTCGTGCTCCAGATCACCGACAACAGCGCGGTCGCGGTCGCCATGATCGTCGCGTTCCAGTTCCTCCCGACACTGCTGTTCGGCGTGTACGGCGGGGTGCTCGCCGACGCGTTCGACAAGCGCAAGCTGCTCGCCCTCACGCAGATCGTCCAGGCGGCGCTCGCGCTGCTGCTCGCCGTGCTCACGGTCACGGACGGCATCGAGCTCTGGATGATCTACGTCATCGTCGTCGGCAACGGCTGCATGACGCTGGTGGAGAACCCCACCCGCTCCGCGTTCGTCTCGGAGATCGTCGGCGACGAGTACCTCGCGAACGCGGTGGCGCTCAACGCGGTGCTCATGCAGGCGGCCCGGGTCGTGGGTCCCGCCATCGCCGGCGTGCTGATCATCACGGTCGGCATCGGGAGCTGCTTCTTCGTCAACGCGGTGTCGTTCCTGGCGGTGCTCCTCGCACTGGCACTGATGCGCACGGCCGAGCTGCACCGTCGCCCCGCCCCCGGTCGCAAGAAGGGGCAGCTCGCGGCCGGGCTCCGCTACATGTGGCACGAGCGCGACCTGCGCTCCGGGTTGCTCGCGATGGCGATCATCGGGACCTTCGGCTTCAACATGGCGGTGCTCGCCCCGATCATGGCCAAGGTCGGCTTCGACGGCAACGCCGGCACCCTCAGCGCGATGACGATCGCGATGGCGATCGGCGCGCTCTGCGGCGGGCTCCTGGCGGCGAGCCGCCCCCGGATCACGCCGCGCATGATGTTCGGCTGGGGTGTCGTGATCGGCGTCGCGCTCGCGGTCGCCGCGGTGACCCCGACCCTCGGTCCGTTCCTCGTCGTGCTGTTCGCCATCGGCGCGGCGCAGATCGTGTTCCTCACGTTCTCCGGCTCGTTGTTCCAGCTCCGCTCCGACCCCGCGATGCGCGGGCGGGTGCTCGCGGTCTACAACGTCACCATCGTCGGCACCACGCCGATCGGTGGTCCGCTCGTCGGCTGGCTCTGTGAGGTGTGGGGCCCGCGCTGGGGCTTCGCGATCTCGGCGGTGGGAGCCTTCGCGGCGATGGCGATCTTCGGGATCCCGTTCGTGCGGGCCTGCGCGCGGAAGCCCAACCCCTACGAGCGCAGCGAGCTCCCGGGTGGCGACGACCACGTGGTCGTCGCGAACGGATCGTCGCCGAACGTGTCGGTGCGCGGGGCATGAACGATCGTCCGTCTCCCGGCTCGGGCACCTTCCGCTCGCTGCGGCAGCGGAACTTCCGCCTGTTCTTCGGTGGCCAGGTCGTCTCGATGGCGGGGACCTGGATGCAGACCGTCGCGCTGTCGTGGCTCGTGCTCCAGCTGTCGGGGAACAGCGGGCTCGCGGTGGGCCTGGTGTTCTCGTTCCAGTACCTGCCGACGTTGTTCCTCGGCGCCTACGGCGGGGTCTTCATCGACGCGTTCGACAAGCGCAAGGTGATGGCCTTCACCCAGGGTCTCCAGGCGTTCGCCGCGGTGCTGCTCGCCATCCTGACCTTCACGGGCGTCGTCGAGCTGTGGATGGTGTACGCGATCACGATGCTCAACGGCCTCGCCCTGGTCGTCGACAACCCCGCGCGGGTCACCATCGTGTCCGAGCTCGTGGGCGACGAGGACCTCTCGAACGCGCTGGGGCTGAACAACGCGGTGGTCCAGACCGCGCGCATCGCGGGTCCCGCGCTGGCCGGCGTCGTGATCCTGGTGTCCGGCACCGCGATGTGCTTCGCGGTCAACGCGGTGTCGTTCATCGCCATGCTCGTGGCCCTCGCGCTCCTCGACCCGACGAAGATGCACCGCAAGCCCCCGCTGGGCCGGCACAAGGGCCAGATGCGCGACGGGCTCCGCTACATCTGGCACCGCCGCGACCTGCGGTCCGCGCTGTTGCTCATGACCGTGATCGGGACGCTCTCGTTCAACATGAGCGTGATCACTCCGCTGATGGCGAAGGTCGAGTTCGACGGCGACGCGGCCACCTTGAGCTGGATGATCATCGCGCTCGGGTGCGGTGCGCTCGTCGGGGCCCTGGTGTTCGCCAGCCGCTCGTCGGTGACGCCCCGCCTGATGGTCACGACCGGCCTGGGCTTCGGTGTGCTGTTGGTGGCGCGCCGCCGTCTCGCCGACCCTGGCCGTGTTCCTCGGGGTGCTCGCGCTGATCGGCGCGGTGCAGACGAACTTCCTCACGTCGACGAACTCGATCATCCAGTTGCGCGCCGAACCGTCGATGCGGGGACGGGTGATGGGGGTCTACAACGTGACGGTGCTGGGCAGCACGCCCATCGGTGGGCCCCTGATCGGATACCTGGGCCAGGAGCTGGGCCCCCGCTGGGCGTTCATGGTGGAAGCCGGTGGCGTGTTCCTCGGGATGGCGGTGTTCGGGACGATGTTCCTGCGTGCGTGCGCGCGCCAGGGTGACTCCTACGAGCAGAGCGTGCTCCCCGACGGCGACCACGTGGTGATCGCCCCCACCGGGAGCGCGGCGCCGGCGACCTCACCCGGCTGATCGCGGATCGCTCGGGCGACCGGTCGATGGGCTCGGGCGATGGGCTCGGGCGATCCGGTCCGGCGGTGCGGCGCTCGGTTACCGTTCGCCCGTGTGGGCGGGCGACCATGACCATCGAGGTGAGCTTCGACGACCTGCTCGCGGTCATGGCCCTCGCGGTCCTGATCCCACTGGTGCTCGGGCTCTTCCCCAAGCTCCCGATCCCGTCGTCGGTGGTGGAGATCTCCGCCGGGATCCTCGTCGGTCCCGCGCTGCTCGACGTGGTGCACGCCGACGCCACCATCCAGGTGTTCGCCAAGCTCGGTGTCGCGATCCTGCTGTTCCTCGCCGGCCTGGAGCTCGACTTCTCGAAGCTGCGGGGCCGCCCGCTCGTCCTCGGCGTGTGGGCGTTCCTCCTGTCGCTGGTGCTCGGGTTGGCGCTCTGCTACCCGCTGGGCTGGAGCGACGTCATCATCAACCCGTTGCTCGTCGCGATCATCCTGTCGTCGACGTCGCTCGGGATCGTCGCGCCCGTGCTCAAGGACTCCGGCCTGCTCGACACCGTCACCGGTCGTTTCGTCATCGCCGCGTGCTCGGTTGCCGAGTTCGGCTCCATCGTGGTGTTGTCGATGTTCTTCACCCAGAAGGGCACGGCCGACCCGCTCGTCACGTTGCTGAAGCTCGCCGGGCTCGCGGTCATCGTCGTGGTGATCGGCGTGCTCGCCACCCGCCCCGCGCGTTGGCGCAGCCGGGTCGACGACGTGTTGTTCCGGCTCCAGGACTCGTCGTCGCAGCTGCGCGTGCGCGGGGCCATGCTGCTGATGATCGCGCTGGTCGTGCTGAGTGAAGGACTCAAGTTCGACGCCATCCTCGGCTCCTTCCTCGCCGGCGCGATGCTCGCCGCGGTCACCGACCGGTCCCGCGAGGAGGAGTTCGGGAACGTGCGCCACAAGCTCGAGGCCATCGGCTTCGGCTTCTTCGTGCCGATCTTCTTCATCTCCACCGGCCTCTCGTTCCCCATCGACCAGCTGTTCTCCGACTCCTCGGCGCTGCTGCGGGTGCCGTTGTTCCTGACGCTCCTGCTCGCGGTGCGCGGCATCCCGGCGCTGCTGATCCGTCGCGACATCGGGCGCGCCGCCGTGGTGCCGGCGGGCCTGCTGCAGGCGACCTCGCTGTCGTTCATCGTGGTGGGCGCGCAGATCGGTGTGGCGGTCGGCGAGCTGCGGCCGATCAACGCCGCGTCGCTCGTCGCCGCGGGCATGCTGTCGGTGCTGCTCTTCCCCGCGCTCGCGCTCGTCGGGCTGCGCAAGGCCCCGCGCGACGAGGACGAGGTGCGCGAGCACTTCGGCGGCTTCGAGGAATGACGCCAGCCTCCTCCCCCGAGCATGTGTCGCTTCGCCCGCTGTGGCGGGCACAACTGTCACATGCTCGGAGTGAAGCGAGGGGACGCGTGTGAGCGAGGAGGGAACGTGAGCGACGACACGATGGGTGAGCCCCGTCTCCTCGCGGGTGGCAACCCGCAGATCCCCAAAGGGGAAGGCGACGGTCCGGTGCAGGCGTACATCGCCGCGATGCCCGGATGGAAGTCCGACCTCGGCCGTCGAATCGACCGGATCGTCACCGGCACGATTCCCGACGTGCGCAAGGCGGTGAAGTGGAACCAGCCGCTCTACGGCGTCGACGACGACGGGTGGTTCCTCAGCTTCCGGTGCTTCACGCGCTCCGTCAAGGTCACGTTCTTCAAGGGCGCGTCGCTGCGGCCGCTGCCCCCGGGCGCGTCGAAGCAGGCCGACGTTCGCTCCCTCGACGTCTACGAGCACGACCTGCTCGACGAGGAGCAGTTCACGGCCTGGGTCGTGCAGGCGAGCGACCTCCCCGGCACGCAGCTCTGACCCTCCGCAGTCTCAGGCGGTGAACGGGTGGGCCTTGGCGCCGTTCCGGGACCCGGCGGTAGCGTCCGCAGCCTCGGACGACATCGAGGGGGACGGCATGGCGGATCGACCGCTCGCGGGCAAGGCCGCGCTGGTCACGGGCGCGAGTCGCGGGATCGGCAAGGGCATCGCGCTGAGCTTCGCCGAAGCGGGCGCCGACCTGATCCTCTCGGCCCGCTCGATGGACGACCTCGAGGAGACCGCACGCGAATGCCGTGAGCTCGGCGTGCGCGCCGAGGCGGTGCGGATGGACGCCTACGTCGTCGACGAGGTCTACGCGGCAGTCGACGCGGTCACCGACCGCTACGGGAAGATCGACGCACTGGTGAACAACGCGGGTGGGAGCCGCAACGTCGACGGCGGCTGGCTCGGCTTCATGGCCTGCGAAGAGGAGACGGTACGCGACCTCTTCGACCTCAACCTCTTCTCGCCCTACTTCGCGGCGCGCCATGCGGCGACCGCGATGGAACAGCAGGGCTTCGGCAACATCATCAACATCACGTCGACGCTCGCCTTCTACCCGTCGGACCGCATCCAGCCGTACAGCATCGCCAAGCTCGCACTCCAGGAGTTCACCAAGCTGTGGGCGGTGGAGCTGGGGCCCAAGGGCATCCGCTGCAATGCCATCGGGTGCGGGCCCGTGGAGTCGGCACAGCTCGACAAGATCTTCGCCCTCGATCCCGACGCCCGGCAGCAGCGCATCGACGGCGTACCCCTCGGACGCCTGGGCGTGCCCGACGACGTGGGCAAGGCGTGCGTGTTCCTGGCGAGTGACGCGGCGGAGTGGATCACCGGCGCCACGCTGCTGATCAGCGGCGGCCGGCGCTGGTGAGCAGCCCCACCGCGCTCGCGTTCGACGCCGCAGCCCTCGTGGCCGCGGCGCGCGAGCACACCGGCCTGCACGACCTCGACGACGACACCCTGGTCGGCCGGCTCGCCGCGTTGCTCGACCAACTCGGGGCGCGGCTCGACGACGACGGACGCGGGCGCGCCGCGGCGGTGGTGTACGGGTTGCTCGTCGACCGCCTGCAGGTGCTCGGAGCCCGAGCCGAGCTCCCGCTCGCCGACGAGCGGATCGACGCGCCGATCATCGCCTTCGGCGAGGCCCGTTCGGGGACCACGCTGCTGCAGATGCTGCTCGGCTGCGATCCGGGCTCGCGCCTGCTCGAGTTCTGGGAAGTGATGCGCCCCTGCCCGGTGCCGGGCGTGTCCGATCCCGGCGACCTCGAACGGCGACGGCGCGCCGGCGACGACGACTGGCGGGAGATCCTCGACCTCGTCCCGCGATGGCTGATCTCGCATCCCTACAACGGGATGCTCGGCGCCAACCCGCCGGAGTGCGAACGGCTGTGGGCGTTCGACTTCCGCGCGCTGCCGCCCTCCGCGTGGTGGCGCGTCCCGCTCGACCGGTATCCGCCGATCACCATCCCGAACGACGACCGGCGTCAGTTCGAGATCCACCGGATGATGCTCCAGCACCTGCAGTACCGGCGACCGGAACGGCGCTGGGTGCTCAAGGGCACGTCGCACCAGCAGCGCCTCGCCGCGTTGCTCGACGCGTATCCCGACGCGGTGTTCGTGTGGATCCACCGCGATCCACTGGTCGCGCTCGCGTCGCGCTTCGAGCTGCAGGCCCAGGTGTTCGAAGGGATCGCCGGCGGGCTCGACCGCGACGGCTTCGCGGCCGCCACCGTCGCGTCGGGGATCGCCAACTTCACGCGCGCCGCCGAAGATCCGCTGGCCGCCGATCCCCGTATCCACCACGTGCTCTACCGCGACTTCACCGCCGATCCGGTTGCCGCGGTGCGCGCCGTCTACGAGCGTGCGGGCCTCGACGTCGCTGCCGGGTTCGAGGACGCGATGCGCAGGTGGATGGCGGAGAACCCGTCGAACCGCTACGGCCGCTTCGAGTACTCGGTGGCCGCGCTCGGCGTCGACGTCGACGAGCTCGACCACCGTCTCGACCCCTACCGCGAGCGCTTCGGCGTGCCGAGGGAACAGGTCCACCCATGAGAGATCGTGCACCTACGAGGGAGCTGTCATGACGTACGGCGACAACCCCAACGACGAGCTGATGCGCGACGCGTGGCACGCGTTCTGCGAGCAGGTGAAGGCCGCGGGCGACAAGGTGTTCGACGACGTGGGCGGGGCGAGCGACGGCGAGCGCACGAACGCGTTCCGCTACCTCACCCAGAACGTGAGTCAGGCGTTCGACATGTGGCTCGAGAACCGCAACACGCGCTACCCGAACATCCACGCGTTCTGCAGCCCGATCCGCGGCCTCGGCGCCGACAACGCCGACTGCATCTACCTCCAGTCGTGGATCAACGACTACGACACCTACAAGATCAGCGGCACGATGGGCACCGCGCGCATGTTCAACATCGCGGTGCAGGGCCCGCACCGCGGACCGCTGCACGACCCGTTCGGCGACACGCCGGTTGCCAACCTCTTCGGTCACGAGATCGACACCGACTGGGACGGCAACTTCACGGTGTGGATCAGCCCGGAGCCGCACGAGGGCAACTGGATCCAGTCACAGCCCGGCACCCGGAAGATCTACTACCGCCAGTACTTCGACGGGTGGGACGAGGTGCCGGCGAACTACCGCATCGAGCGCATCGGCTGCGACGACGAGCCGCCGCCCGCCATCACCCCGGTGGAGCTGGTCGACTCGTTCCAACGTGCAGGCCAGTTCGTGCTCGACTGCACCACCGACTGGCCGCACATCCTCTTCGACATCGACCGCAACTGGGACTTCCCGAACCAGTTCGTCCGCCACGGCGCGGTGTCGAACACCGAGAACGAGGAGACCGATGCGCGCCGCGGCCGCCTCGTCCAGCAGATCTACTGGGTGATCCAACCCGACGAGGCGGTGATCGTCGAGTTCGACGTGCCCGACGACTACTTCTGGCAGTACACCGGGTGCAACCTCTTCGGCGGCAGCCTCGAGTACCGCTACCGGCAGGTGAACCTCACGGCGGGCCTCACCCCGCGCGACACCGACGGCACGACGCGCCTCGTGATGTGCCACGACGACCCCGGGTTCGCGAACTGGATCGACCTGCAGGGGCACACCCACGGCTGGGGCCTGTTCCGCAACAACCTCACGCGTCACACCCCCGAGCTCCGGACGCGGCTGGTGAAGGTGTCCGACCTCGACGCCGAGCTCGGTGCGACCTCGCCGCGCGTCACGCCCGAGGAACGGCGGGCCGAGATGCGTCGCCGCCGGGAGGCGAACATGCGACGCTTCCCCTACGTGACCTGAGTGCGCCTGCTCGGCGAGGAGATCCCGTGACCCTGCTGACCCCCGGCTACCACTTCGCCCTGGTGGTGCCCGACCTGCCCGCGGCGTGCGACGAGCTGTCGCGCGCGCTGGGGCTCACGTGGGCGCGCGTGCAGTCCCGCCGCGTGCAGAGCGAGACGCCCGACGGGCCGGTGGCGATCGACGTCACCTTCGTGTACTCGCTCGAGGGGCCGCCCTACCTGGAGCTGCTGGAGCAGCGGCCGGGGACGATCTTCGGCGAGGTCGGCCTGCACCACATGGGCGTGTGGAGCGACGACCCGAAAGCGGAGTCGGCCCGGCTCGACGCGTGCGGCTGCCCGTGGGTGAGCGTCAACGTGAACGACGCGGGCGAGTGGACGAGCGGGCTGTTCCACGAGCTGCAGTGCGGGCTGCGCATCGAGGTGGTCGACATCGGCGCGTCGGGCCCCAAGCTCCTGCGCTACCTCGACGGCGG
The DNA here is from genome assembly GCA_963782705.1 of uncultured Actinomycetes bacterium. Classification (GTDB taxonomy): domain Bacteria; phylum Actinomycetota; class Acidimicrobiia; order IMCC26256; family DASPTH01; genus CAVRGQ01. The sequence continues at coordinate 199,147 of CAWAKX010000007.1, forward strand.
CGACTACGCCACGCCCCGCTCCGCGTGACGCCACGCGGTCAGACGTCGATGACGTTGCCGCCGCGCCATTCGGCGGCGAGCGCGGCGAGGTCGAGCCGGTCGACGGCCTCCACCCAGCGCCTGGCGCGCGATGCGCAACGCTTCCTCGCCGTCGCCCCCGAGCGATCGCATCGTCCACTGGCGGGAGATCGCGCCGGCGTAGCGCGACGTGCTCACGTCGAATCGCGGCCGCCGCGCGGGGTCGGTGTAGATCGACGTGGTGAGCGCGCGCACGAAGCCGCGTTCGGGGGCGACCCCGGCGTCGCGCACCTTCACCATGAGGTAGCTGGCGAGGAGCTGGATCTCGCGGTAGCCGCGCCGGCTGGTGCTGCCGACGCGCATCGCGACGGGCAGGGTGAGCGCGGTGATGCGGATGGCCTTGGCCGACGGCAGGGGCACCTTGCTCGCGATGCGTCCCGACTTCGCTGCGGTGCGCAACGCGCGCTGCACGACGGGCGTGGCCGCGATCATCGCGGCGCCGAGTCCGGTGGGCGCGTTGCCCGGGCCGGTGCCGTGCGGGCCCTCGAGCACGAGGCGTTCCAGCTCGGCGGGCGTGCGCACGTCGTAGGGCGCGTCGAACACCTTGTCGAGCGCGCCGTCGACCAGTCCGCGAACCCAGTCGACCGTGTTCTGGGGGAGCGCGCGCACCTTGCCGATGATCGGGTCAGCCACGGTGGCGCCCCCGTGCCGCGGCGGTGATCGCGTCGCGTGCGCCGGGGCGCAGACCCGCGAGCAGCGTGTCGAGCATCGCCTCGTAGCGCGCCGCGGGATCGTCGCCCACCGGATCGATGCCGACCAGCTCGAGCATCACCATGCCGTGCATCGAGCCCCACAGCACCTCGGCGATGCGCGACGCCTCGCCCTCGAAGTCGCCGGCGTCGATGCAGCGCTGCACCCGCGTGCACAGCAGGTCGAACGCGGCCTTGGCCACGACGTGGTTCTCGAGGCTGGGCTCGAAGCCGGGCACCGCGCCGCCGAACATCACCATGTAGTGGGTGGCGTGGCTGAGCGCGGTGACGCGGTAGCCGAGCGCGCACGCTCGCAGGTCGGCGAGGGGCACGCCGGTGTCGGGGATCGACTGGATCGACGCGTGCAGGTGCTCGAACCCCTCGGCGAAGAGCTCGTCGATCACGCCGTCCTTGCCGCCGAAGCGGCTGTAGAGGCCCATGGTGGAGCAGCCGGCGGCCGCGGCGATGCGCCGCACGCTGAGCGCGCCCGGCCCCTCGGTGGAGAGCAGGTCGCTGGCGGCGCGCAGGATCGCCGCGCCGGTCTCGTCGGTCGTTCCTGGCCATCACCGCTGATTCTTCCCCCTCGGCGCCCTCCCGCACTCCCCGTGCGCCGTCCGAATCGGGTTGACGTTGTGATAACGCCGTTATAGATTACACCGCAATAACAGCGTCTCACATCCTGTGCGACCTTCCAACGCCGCTCCCCCGGAGGAAGTTCCATGGCCCCCCTCGCCGGCACCGATCGGATCCACGCCCGCCGCTGGCTCACGCTGGCGGTGCTCTGCGTGAGCCTGCTCGTCATCGTGCTCGACAACACGATCGTGAACGTGGCCCTCCCCACCCTCGTGCGCGACCTCGGCACCAGCATCACCGACCTCCAGTGGGTGGTCGACGCCTACACGCTGGTGTTCGCCGGGCTCCTGCTCACGATGGGCAGCCTCGGCGACCGCTTCGGGCGCCAGGGCGCGCTGAGCGCGGGGCTGGTGATCTTCGGCCTCGGTTCGGCGGCCGCCGCGTTCGCGGGCGGTGTCACCCCGCTGATCGCGGCCCGGGGAGTGATGGGCATGGGCGCGGCGCTGATCATGCCCGCGACGCTCTCGATCCTCATCAACGTGTTCACCGACGCGCGCGAGCGCGCGCTGGCCATCGGGATCTGGTCGGCGGTCGCGGGGCTCGCCGTCGCGCTCGGACCGGTGACCGGCGGCTTCCTGCTCGAGCACTTCTGGTGGGGTTCGGTGTTCCTGGTGAACGTGCCGATCGTGATCGCCGCGCTGGTGGCCGGGAAGTTCCTCGTGCCCACGTCGCGCAACCCGCACCAGCCGCCGATCGACTGGATGGGCGCGCTGCTCTCCATCGTGGGTCTGGGCGCGCTGGTCGCGTCGATCATCGAGGCGCCCACGCAAGGTTGGACCGACCCGGTGATCCTCGCCGGCTTCGCGGTGGCGCTGGTGGGGCTCGCGGGCTTCGTCGCCTGGGAGATCCACACCCCCGAGCCCATGCTCGACGTGCGCTTCTTCGCCAACCCGCGCTTCACCGCGGCGTCGCTCACCATCTCGATCACGTTCTTCGCGCTGTTCGGCTTCATCTTCCTCGCCACGCAGTACCTGCAGTTCGTGCTCGGGTACTCGGCGTTCGAGGCGGGGCTGCGCACGCTGCCGTTCGCGATCGCGATGATGATCGTGGCGCCGATGTCGTCGAAGCTGGTCGAGCGCTTCGGCACCAAGCGGATCGTGGTGCTCGGCATGCTGGTGTTCGCGTCGGGCCTCGCGGTGGCGTCGACGTCGTCGGTCACGTCGGGCTACGGCCGCGTCGGGCTGGCGATGATCCTCATGGGTGCGGGCATGGGCTTCGCCTCCCCGCCCGCGACCGAGTCGATCATGGGCGCGCTGCCGAAGGAGCACGCGGGCGTGGGCTCCGCGGTGAACGACACCAGCCGTGAAGTGGGTGGCGCGCTCGGCGTCGCGGTGCTCGGGAGCCTGCTCACCTCGCTCTACACGTCGCAGCTCAACGCGAAGCTGCCGGCGTTCGTGCCCGACCGGGTGCGCGAGGCGGCCGACTCCGTCGGTCGGCGCGGCGATCGAGGTGAGCGGCCGGCTCGGCAAGGTCGGTGCCCCGCTCGCCGACCTCGCCCGCGAGGCGTTCGTGTACGCGATGGTGCGCGGCGCGCTGGTGACTGCCGTGGTGGCCGGGTTCGGCGCACTGCTGGCCTGGCGGTTCCTGCCCGCCCGCGCCGACGACGTCGACGCCGAGGTCGACGCCGAGGTCGAGGTCGACCTCACCGCAGGCGCGCTCGAACTCGCCGAGACCTGACCGCGACGACCTCAGCCGGCGTCGGCGAGGCCGATGGGGCAGCTCACGCCGGTGCCGCCGAGCCCGCAGTACCCCATCGGGATTCTTGGCCAGGTACTGCTGGTGGTAGTCCTCGGCGTAGAAGAACGGCCCGGCTTCGGCGATCTCGGTGGTGATGTCGCCGTACCCGGCGTCGCGCAGCACCTGCTGGTACATGTCGCGCGACTGCTCGGCCGCGGCGCGCTGCTCGTCGCCGTGCCAGTACACGCCCGAGCGGTACTGCGTGCCGACGTCGTTGCCCTGGCGCATGCCCTGGGTGGGGTCGTGGTGTTCCCAGAACACCCGCAGCAGGTCGGCGTAGGAGACGACCTCGGGGTCGAACACCACCAGCACCGCCTCGGTGTGGCCGGTGCGTCCGCTGCACACCTCTTCGTACGTGGGGTTGGGCGTGGAGCCCGCGGTGTACCCGACCGCGGTGCTGAAGACGCCCTCGGTCTGCCAGAACGCGCGCTCGGCACCCCAGAAGCAGCCGAGCGCGAACACCGCGGTCTCGAGCCCGTCGGGGAACGGGGGTACCAGCGCGTGGCCGTTGACGAAGTGCGCGTCGGTGACGGGGATGGGTGTGTCGCGTCCGGGAAGGGCATCCTCGGGCGCGGGCATCGCGGCGTGGCGGTGTCCGAACAACACGGTCGTACCTCCAGGGGCCCGCAGGATCGAAGCGGTTCGCGGGCGGATCGGCGGACAGGCGTCTGGTCAGCAACCCTGCCACGTGGCCGGGTGTTCCCGCCGCGTCGTCAGCTTCGATCAGGCGGCAGCGCGGTGGGGTCGGGACTTCTCGCCCGCCCCGGCGCGCTTGGCCTTTCCGGCCTTCTTCGCGCCCTTGCCCGACTTCTTGCCCTTGCTCTGCTTCGTCTTCTTGCCCGCCTTGCGCTTCTTGGCCTTCTTGGCGGCCTTGCGCTTCTCGGCCTCGGTGGTCTCCCCGGGCACCAGGGCCACCAGGTGCTGGACGCGGTCGCGCAGCTCGCGGATCTCGCCCATCAGCGAGTCGAGCTGCTGCTCGATGTCCTCGGGCTCGAAGAGCACCCGGCCCGGCGCCGACGGGTCGGGGTCGGTCGGGGTGAGGGAATCGAGGACGTCTTCCAGGCTGCGCCCGAGCCCGGACGGTCGTTCCATGGTGCACACCTCTGGTTGCGCGCGGGGGATCGCGCCTCGTACCTGCCGGGGATGACGCTAGGCGGTGCAATGTGCCCAACCCGCGCACCCTGCCGCATGCAGCCCTCACCGCGTCGAGATCCGGCGGTGCAGCTGCTACCCTGGCGGCATCCCGTCAGCGCCGTCTGTTCGCGCGTCGGGACTTGCATCGGGTACGCGTGCTCTCTCGCGGCTTCGACACCTCCGGCTCGGCCGGGTGATGGTCGGATCGGCGTCACGGGGTTCGTTCTGCCCCTCGTGAGCCAATCGCTCCTTTCCGGAGCCCATCACCAAGAGAGAGTGTCTCCCCATGTCCGATCAATTCGCCGATCTCGGCGTGTCCGCCGAGCTCGAGCGCACCCTCCGCGCGCGCGGGATCGACCGCGCGTTCCCCATCCAGTCCATGACCCTGCCCGACGCGCTCGCCGGGCGCGACCTCTGCGGTCGCGCGCCGACGGGCTCGGGCAAGACGCTCGCGTTCGGCATCCCGATCGTCGCGCGCGTCGGCAAGGCGAAGCCGCACCACCCGCGCGGTCTCGTCCTCGTCCCCACCCGCGAGCTGGCCGCACAGGTGTGCGGTGAGCTCGAGTGGCTCGGCCACGGCTCGAAGCTCCGCGCCGCCGCGGTCTACGGCGGTGCCGGCTTCGGCAAGCAGCTCGCACACCTCCGCCGCGGTGTCGACGTGCTCGTCGCCTGCCCCGGTCGTCTGAAGGACCTCATCGAGCGGCGCGAGGTCAAGCTCGACGCCGTCGAGCTGGTCGTGGTCGACGAGGCCGACCGCATGGCCGACATGGGCTTCCTGCCCGAGGTGCGTGCGCTGCTCGACCAGACGCCGTCCACCCGCCAGACCCTGCTGTTCTCGGCGACGCTCGACGGCGCGGTCGACACCCTGGTGAAGGCGTACCAGCGCGACCCCGCGGTGCACCGCCTTCCCGAGGCCGACGTGCGCTCGCTGACCCACCTGTTCTGGAAGGTCGACAAGAACGACCGCGTCGCGGTGGTCGCCGACATCGTGCGCAGCGCCGGCCCGACGATCGTGTTCTGCCGCACCAAGCACGGCGCCGAGAACGTGGCCAAGAAGCTCGAGCAGCGCAAGGTGCGCGCCGAGGCGATCCACGGCAACCGCACGCAGGGCCAGCGTGAGCGCGCGCTCGAGTCGTTCGCCCGCGGCAAGGTCGAGGTGCTCGTCGCCACCGACGTTGCCGCTCGCGGCATCCACGTCGACGGGGTCGCCTGTGTGGTGCACCACGATCCGCCGGCCGACTTCAAGGACTACACCCACCGCTCCGGTCGCACCGCGCGTGCCGGCGCCGAAGGTGTCGTGGTCTCGCTCGTGCAGCCCGACCAGCGTCGTGTCGTCGCCCGCTTCCAGCAGGAGCTCGGCTTGACCCGCACCTGCGAGTCGGTCGACGTCAGCCCGCCTCGCCCCGCGCGACGGCAAGCCCCGCAAGGAGCGGCCCCAGCACGACGAGCGCCCGGCGGGCAAGGAGCACGCGAAGCGCGACGAGCGCGCGCCCCGCAAGGAGCACGCCAAGCGCGACGAGCACGACCGAAGCGTCGCCAAGCACAAGGAGCACGCCCAAGCGCTGACGATCGGCCGCGTCGCGAGTCGACCGACTCGTGGGACGCGCAGGCCGAGCGTGGTGGACGACCGAAGTTCGCCGAGGCGACCAAGCCCGGCGCGCGGGGGTCTGCCCCGTGGCGTCGTGAAGTGGTTCGACACCCGCAAGGGTTTCGGGTTCATCGAACGCGCGCCGCAGCGCGACGGCAAGAGCGGTCGCGACGTGTTCGTGCACTTCTCCGCGATCGAGGGTGGCGGGTTCCGCAACCTCGAGGAGGGTCAGCACGTGGAGTTCGAGGTGGTCCCCGGCGACCGCGGCGAGGTCGCGCGCAACGTGCGCGTGGTCGAAGCCGCGGCCTGACCGCCCGCCCGGGATCCAGGACTCGGCTCCCGGGTACGCTCGCCCGATGGCCCGCCTGCGCACGATCATCCGCGTCCGCATCGCGGTCGCCGCGGTGTTCGTGGTCGGCGGGCTCGCGGTGCTCGTCGCCGGCGGCGACGTGCCCTTCGCGCTCCTGATGGTGGCGTTCGGGGTGACCAACGCCGTGCTCGTCGGCGTGGTCCTCCGGCGCCTGCGCACGGCCGGCGACCCGCCCGGGAGCTGAGCGCGGCGTGGCGCCCGACCTGCGGTGGCATCCCGCGCCGGTCGACGGGCGCGACCCGACGCGCGTCGTCACCCGTCGCTGCATCGCCATCCTGATCGACGCCGTTGCTCGTCGCCGTGATCCCGCTCGTCAGCGTGCTGGTGATCGGCCACGCCCGTTCGGTGCGCGAGTGCCCCGACCCGCTCCCGAAGGGTCGCACCTGCGTGGCCTGGAAGGACACGGGCGTGATGGTCGAGAACCGCTCGGTCGTCGTGTTCTTCGGGTTCCTGGTGCTCCTCTACGTGTTGGTGTTCGTGATCGTCCAGGGGCGCACCGGCGCGTCGCCGGGCAAGGCCCTGCTCGGCCTCCGCGTGGTGCGTCCCGACGGCACGAAGAGCGGTGTGCTGCGTTCCCTGGTGCGGGCGTTGTGCTGGGTGATCGACGGCATCTCGATCCTGCTGCCGATCGCGCTGTGGACCGCCTGGTTCACCCCCGGCCACCGGAGGGTGGGCGACTTCGCGGCGGGCACCTTCGTCGTCCGGGCCGGGACCGAACAGCACCTGGGCGCGGTGCCCGAGCCCGGCCCGGCGCCCCGGCCGGAGCTACGAACCACAGAAGGTGGCTAAACTGTCACCACGAGTGGCCGATTCTCTCGGGTGAGCCCGCAACGGGCTCCCCGCGGCGACGGCCGGGGCGAGCAGGATCGGAGCACCCAGGTGCAGCGCGTCGACGCGTACGTCGAGCTCGGAGACCCGGACGGCTCGACCCAGCACGTCTGGCGCTGGTGCCGCTGGACCCGCTGGCCGCTGTCGCCCGCGATCCTCGTCGTGGCCGCCTCACCCTGGCCTTCGACGTCACCACCGCCTGGTTCGACATCACGCTCGGCACGCTCGGCCGGGTGCCGGTGTCGCCCACCCTCCCGCTCGAGGCGCTGCTCGTGGCCATGGTCGGCGTGCGCCGCCTCGGCCTCGACCGCCGCAACCTGTGGGCGTGGCGCGAGTTCCTCGTGGTGAGCGGCGGCGTCCTGCTCTTCGGCGTGTGGCAGTACTCGATCCGCGTCGGCGGCTCCCGCGAGGCGCTCGGCCTGGTGATCGCCGCGTTCGACGAGGAGATGGTCTACCGCCTCGCGGTGCTGATCCTCGTCGGGTCGCTCTGCGCCAAGCTCTCCGGGCACAACTGGCGCCACACCGAGGACTGGGGTGTGGTGCCCGGGGTGATCGCGGTGTTCGCGTCGGGCATGGTCTTCGCGGTGCTGCCCGGCCACGTCGCGCAGATGAGCGATTCGTTGCACGCGCTGCCCTTCGTGGCCCTGGGCATCGTGCTCGGCTACGCGGTGTTGCGCACCGGCGCACTGTTCCCCGCGGCGGTCGTGCACGCGCTCCTCAACCTGGCGACCATCGCCGCGTGGGCCGGCGCCATCTCGCTCCCGCTGCGCACCGCGCTGGCCGCCGCCGCCCTCGTGGCGCTGGTGCTCGGCACGGTCGTCGCCGGCCGGCGCATGGGGATCTACCGGAAGATGCCGGTGGGCGTCACCACCGTCACCACCTGAAGCCGCGAAGCCTCAGGCGCGCGCGGCGGTGCGGCGCTGGAACACCACCCGGCCCGCGGCGATGAGCACCACGAGCGTCACCAGCACCACCAGCCCGGTCACGTCGTCACGCGCGAGCTCCACCACCAGGGCGACGATCGCCGCCGCACACGTCGAGCGCACCGACCGCGGCGAGCGCCCGCGACCAGAAGCCCCGCGCCATCGCGAACTGCAGCCAGTTGACGATGGTGTAGATCGCGAGGAACGACGCCGACCCGAACGCGATCACCGCGGTGATGCCCGGCAGCATCGCCATCGCGACCCCGGCGATCGAGATGAACGCCATCGCCACCACGGGCAGACCGTTGGTCTCACGGCCCAGGGCCGCCGGCAGGTCGCCGGTCGCGCTCGCGTCGCGCACCAGGCGCGCGCACGAGAACAGGGTGGCGTTGATGGCCGAACCGGTGGCGAACACCGCGCCGACGATCGCCGCCCACCGGCCCACCTCCCCGAGCGCGGCCTGCCCCACCGCGATGAAGGCGACCTCCTTGTTGGCGGTGATCGCGTGGTCGGACACGAGCATCTGCGCGCCGAGGGTCACGCCGATGTACACCACCGCGACGACGACCACCGACAGGTAGAGCGAACGGGGGAGCGTGCGGGCCGGGTCGTGCATGTCGTCGCGGTCGTAACAGATGAGCTCGAAGCCCTCGTACGCGAAGAAGACGGTGGCCGCGCCGAGGAAGAGGCCGGTGAGCCCGGAGTCGCCCAGCGGCGAGAGCCGGGCCGAGGAGAACTGCGCGAGCCCCACCAGCGCGATCGCGGCGAGCACCAGCAGCTTCACCAGCACCACGAGATCCTCGGTGAGCTTGGAGACCTGCACGCCGCGCAGGTTCACCGCGAGGAAGAGCGCGACCACCGCCACCGTGAACACCCGTGCCCCCCACAGTGGCGCGCCGAGCGCGTTCGCGGCGTAGCGCCCGAAGGTGAACGAGTACACGGCCATCGCCACCATGTAGCCGAACACGAGCAGCCACAGGAGCAGGCCCGCGAGCTGGGGGTGACCTTCTTCGCGGAGATGGTCGAACGGGCCGCCGGAGCGTCCGGCGCGCGCGGTGACGCCGGCCCACGACCTGCGCGGTCACGAGCGCGAGCGCGCCGCCGAGGACGAAGCAGCCGAACGCGAGATGACCGGCGAGGGTGATCGCCACGCCGAGCACGCTGAAGATGCCGCCGCCGATCATGCCGCCCACGGCCATGGCCGTCGCGTCCTTGGTGTGGAGCAGATCGTGACGGGCCGCGGTGGTGGGGTGGTACGGACCGGAGCGCTCGTGCGGCACGCGGGCATGGTGCCACGCCAGGTGTCAGGTCCGGGCTCCAGGGACCGGCCTCCGGACTACGGTGCGGCGATGGCCATCGCACCCGGTGACGTCGTCGACGACTTCGAGCTCCCCGACCAGACGGGCACGCCGCGCCGTCTGAGCACCCTGCTCGAGTCCGGTCCGGTGGTGCTGTTCTTCTATCCCGCGGCGATGACGAGCGGCTGCACGAAGGAGAGCTGCCACTTCCGCGACCTCGCGGGCGAGTTCGCGGCGGCCGGCGGGCAGCGGGTCGGGATCAGTCGCGACGGCGTGGAGAAGCAGGCGGAGTTCGCCGACAAGCACGCGTTCGACTACCCGCTGCTCTCCGATCCCGACGGCACGGTCGCCGCGATGTTCGGCGTGTCCCGTCGCGTCGGCCCGAACCAGCGGGTCACCTTCGTGATCGACCGTGACCGTCGCATCGTCGAGGTGATCAAGAGCGAGCTGCGCATGAACGTGCACGCCGACCGCGCGCTCGAGGCGCTGCGCGCGCTCTGACGCCCGACGCGGTGCCGGGCTGCGCGGTCAGCCCTCCTTCACCACCGCGTACCAGACCCGCTCCGCCACCACGTGCGTGAGGTCGCGCGATGCGCAGGGTCCGGTGGTAGAGCTCGCGCCGCACCATCACCTCGCGCATGTCGTCGACCTGCATCAGTGACGACATGGCCGCGCGGTACACCTTCTCCACCTTGCGCTGGCTGCGGATCGCGGCGTCGGCGTGCTCGGTCGGGTCGCCGTCCTTCGCGGTGAGGCTGGCGAACGCGTCGGCGAGGTGGCCGACCGCCTCCGCGAGATCGACTGCCATCTCACGGGTCGGGGCATCGGGCACGGTGTCGACGATCTCGGCCTCGCGCACGAGGTCCTTCGCCGCGTTGAGCACCTCGTCGAGGTCGGCCGACAACGAGTAGAGGTCCTCGGCGTCCATCGGGGGCGAGAACGAGTCGCGCAGCTTTCGCCAGAGCTCGCGCTTCTGGTCGTCGGCGCGGTGTTCGCACGCGCGCACGTCGTCGCTGGCCGACGGGTCACCCCCCGCCCAGCGCACCAGGGCCTCCATCCCTTCCACGGTGATCGCGGCCTGGTCGTGCAGCAGGCCGTACAGGTCGGGGTTCTCGGGAACGAACCAGTGCTTCGTGCTCACGTGAGCCACCTCCAGGGCAGCAGGGCGACGGCGGCGATCAACGCCGCCGCCGGGATCGTGACGAGCCAGGCCAGGAGCATGGTGCGCACCAGCGGCCAGTGGACGTGGCGCCAGCGGCGCCGACCGCCGCCGATCCCGACGATCGACGACGCGACGACCTGCGACGTGCTCACCGGCGCGCCGATCACCGACGCGGTGAGGAGCACACCGGTCGACGCGGTCTGGCTGGCGAGCGAGTCGAGGGGGCGCAGGCGGATGATGCGCCGACCGAGCGTGCGGATGATCGGCCATCCACCGAACGCGGTGCCGAGGGTGAGGGCGACGACCGCAGGCCAACGCCACCCAGGTGGGCGGTGCGAACTGGCTGGTCTCGCCGGCGGCGAACAGGAGCAGGGCCACGATGCCGACCGACTTCTGGGCGTCGTTGGCGCCGTGGCGTGAAGGCGAGCCCACCCGACATCAACCACTGACCGCCGCGCACCGGTCCGCGGACGCGCCGGGTGGCGCGCGCCGCGGCCCGCCGGGCGATCCGGTTCACGACCACGCCGGCGGCGAAGCCCGCGACCGGCGCGATGGCGAGCACGCCGAGGATGCCGAACACCCCGACCGGCTTGATGCCGTCGAAACCGCCCCAGTTGACCGCGCCGGTGCCGCCCTGGGCGAGCGCGGCGCCCACGAGACCGCCGAGGAGCGCGTGGCTCGAGCTCGACGGCAGGCCCTTCCACCAGGTGACGAGGTTCCAGACGACCGCGCCGGTGAGCGCGGCGCCGAGCACGAACACCATCTGGTCGGCGGGCACGATCACCACGCCGGCGACCGTGTCGGCCACCGCGCTCCCGAGCAGCAGCGGGCCCGCGACGTTGCCGACCGCGGCGAGGGTGACCGCCGCGACCGGGGTGGCCGCGCGCGTGACGACCAGGGTGGCGATCGCGTCGGCGGCGTCGTGGATGCCGTTGGTGAACGCGAACGCGAGCGCCACGGCGATCGCGGCGATCAGCGCGGCGCTCACGTCGGGCTCGAGGTTCGGGGTCGACCGACGAGGTCGACGGCGGGGATCAGCCCTCGTCGGGTTCGATGACCGCGACGTCCTCTTCGATGGCGACGAGCTCGCCGTCGTCGCCCGCGACCGACACCACCTCGTCGACGACCACGGTGCCGTCGGGCGCCTCGGCGGCGATGATCTCGTCGGTGGCGATGACGTTGCCGTCGCTGTCGACCACGGCGCGCAGGTCGTCGACGATCACCGTGCCGTCCTCGGAGACGACACTCGTGATCACCTCGATCTCCTCGAGCTCGTCGTCGGGCTGGTCGTTGGTGGCGTCGCTCACTGGGGTCTCCTGGGTCGTTCCCGGACATGGGCCGAAGATCGGGTCGTGCCGGCCATAGTGCCACGGTCACGCCCGGCGCGGGTCAGCGGCGTACGCTCGCTCGCCGTGACGCCCGATCCCGCGACCGCACCCCGCGAGTCCGTCGAGCCGACGTCGCACGCGTTCGGTCAGATCGTGGTGTGGCTCGAGCTGTTCTACGACCTGGTGTTCGTGGCCGCGATCCTCGTGTTCAGCACCGCGGTGTCGCACCAGCACGAGGTCGACCGGGTGGTGTGGCTGGTCGCGGTGTTCGTGGCGCTCTGGTGGATCTGGCTGTCGACCACCCTCTACATGAACCGCTACCGCAGCCACGACGTGATGCACCGGGTGCTGCTCCTCGCGCAGATGCTGGTCGTCGCGTTCGTGGCGTTGGAAGCGGGCGCCGGGGTCCGGCGCGACCAGGACTACCTCGGCGCCACCTTCGCCGTGCTCCTCGCCCTCATCGCCACGATGTACTGGCACGCGTCGCGCACCGCGGAGGAGCACCGGGGCTTCGCCTCGCGGATGGCCGGGCTCCACGCACTCGCCGCGCTGGTGCTGTTCGTGAGCGTGCCGTTCCCGGAGTTGATCCAGCTCGTGCTCACCGGCGTGGCGTTCCTGTTGCTGCTGGTGCCCGCGGTGGCACGGGCGGCCCGCCCCGACGACTACCCGCCGATCGACCAGCACCACCTCGTCGACCGCATGGGCGAGTTCACGATCATCGTGTGCGGCGAGTCGTTCGTGAAGGTGGCGATCGTCGCGAGCACCGCGCTGCAGGGCATCAACGCGGTGACGCTCGCGTTCCAGTTCGTGCTCACGTTCGCGTTGTGGGCGTCGTACTTCGAGGACATCCCGCATGCGGGGATCGAGGACCGGCGCCTCGGTGGGTGGGTCGGGTTCCACCTGGTGGCCCAGCTCTGCATCGCCGGCGTGGCCATCATCGTGTCGAAGCTCGTCGACTTCGGCCTGCTCACCCACATCAAGGATGCCGAGATCCTCGGTCTCGCGCGCTGCTGGCCGGGTTCTACTTCGCCGTCGGCGGCATCGGCTGGACGACGCGCCGCCGGCCGATCGCTCCGCTGCTGTGGCTCCGCGTCGGCACCGGTGTCGCCGTGCTGGTGGTCGGCGTGCTCGCGTGGGCCATCCCCTTCATCCACCTCAGCGAAACCGTCGCGGTCATGACCGTGGTCGCGATCGGCCACGCGATCCTGGTCGCGGTGCTGCGGGCGCGCACGACGGTGTTGCCCGAGGGCGAACGCGGCGTCGACCTGGCCCCTGCGGGCTGACCCGGTCGAGGGTCTCGGCGGTGACGCTCAGACCCGGTCGCGGTGGCGGGCGGTCGCGAGGCCGTGCACCACGATGCGGTCGTCGTCGCCGGCGTCGGTGACCTCCACCCAGAAGTGGCTCTCGCGGTCGTCGCTGCGCAGCGGCGTCGCCACCGCCCGGGCCGGGCCCACCCGGACGATGTTCAGGTAGCGCAGGTCGAGCCCGGTGACCACATGATCGGCGACCGCGGTCTCGCAGGCGCGCTCCACGAGGAGCGCGACGATGCCGCCCTGGATGGTGGTGCCGTTGGACACCACGTCGTTGAGCTCGAGCTCGACGGTGCCCGGCTGCCGCACCACGATGCCGGCCTCGTCCTCGATCGGCCGGTCGAGGCGGGTGGGGGAGAGAACCGCGGGTCGCTCGTGTCGGGCGCCCGCCAGCCCTCGGGCAGGGGATCACCCACCGAGAAGAAGGTGGCCACGCACACTGCGTACGGGTCGTCCTCGCCGACCGCGGTGAACCAGCACTCACCGGTGGTCGCCCGGCGCCCGATCTTCACCAGGCGCGACTCCGCGGTGAAGTCGGGTGACGACGGCGTGCGGAACACGTGCAGGCTGAGATCGAGGGTGGGGGTCGAACGGCCGAAGGCCTCGCCCGCGGGAAACCCGACCGCGATGTCGCCGTACGCGGCGAGGATGCCCGCACGGGGAACGCCGGTCCCCGGCGCGCACAGACCCGGCTGCACGGTGGCCCGACCGGTGAGCCCCTGCGCGCGCTCCACGGTCCAGTCGAAGTCGAAGGCACGGAAGAACGTCATCGTCTCGTCGGTCATGACGTGGACGGTCTCGTCGTCGTCGTGGCCAGCGCGTGGACGCACAGGCGGTCGCGGTCGCCGGCGTCGGTCATCTCCACCCAGAGGTGGGTGCCGGCCTCGTCGGTGCGCAGGGTGCGGGCGACCGCGCGCACCGGCCCGACGCGCGCGGCGCGGAGATACCGGAGGTCGAGTCCGGTCACCACGTGGTCGTCGTCGCCGAACGCGCTGGTGCAGGCCCGGTCGGCCAACAGCCCGATCGAGCCGCCGTGCACCAGTCCCATGTTGTTCATGACGAACGGATGGATCGGCAGGTCGACGGTGCCGGGCGCGACCACGACCATGCCGCACCGTTCGGTGAGCGGTTCGTCGAGCGGCGGCGCGTCCTGGACCATCTGCTCGCGTGTGCGCGCGACCGCGCGCTCGTAGTGCTCCGGCGCCGTGGGCTGCACGAGATGGGTCTGCACGCCGACCCCGAACGGGTCGGGATCGCCGACCGCGCGGATCCAGGTCTCCATCACGAGCAGCCGGCGCCCGACCCGCAACGGGCGGCTCTCGAACGTGAGGTGCGTCGACGCCGGCGTCCGGAACACGTGGACGCTCAGGTCGAGCGTGGGGACCGGGGAGCCGCTGAGCTCCGACGCCAGGATCCCGCCGCACTGGTCGGTGTAGATCGCGAGCACGCCGAGGCGCGGGAAGCTCGTCCCCGGCATGCACAGTGCCGGTTGCACACGCGCGTCGCCGCGCATCACCTCGCCGTCGCGCTCGAAGCGGGCGTCGAGATGGGCGGTGAAGTGGGGGGCGGGCTCCATGCTCACGGGAGCCCGATCCTCACACGGCCGCCGCGACGACGGGGAACCGGGGCCGGGTGTGGCAGACTCGCCGCGGTGACGGATGCGACGACGGCCGCGGATGGCCGAGCCAGTGCGGCAAAGGCGGTGCTGCTGACGCTGACCGCTGCGCAGTTCGTGATGATCCTCGACGCGTCGGTGATGAACGTGTCGATCGCGACGGTCGCGAGCGATCTCGGGACGACGGTCACCGGTATCCAGACCGCGATCACGCTGTACACGCTGGTGATGGCGGCCCTGATGATCACCGGTGGGCGGATGGGTGCGATCCTCGGTCGCAAGCGGGCGTTCACCATCGGGTGCGTGATCTACGCCGCGGGCTCGATGACCACGGCCCTGTCGCCCAACCTCGCGGTGTTGATGTTCGGCTGGTCGTTCCTCGAAGGCGTCGGCGCCGCCCTGGTGCTGCCCGCGATCGTGTCACTGGTGGCGTCGAACTACGAGAAGGCCGACCGTCCCAAGGCGTACGGCATGGTCGCCGTGGGCGGCGCGATCGCGGTCGCGGTCGGCCCGCTCATCGGTGGACTGTTCACGACGTACTGGTCGTGGCGCTATGTGTTCGTCGGGGAGGTGCTCATCCTCGGCGTCGTCCTCCTCCTCAACCGGCGCACGGCCGACACACCCCCTGAGGAAGGCGTCGAGCTCGACTGGATCGGCACGGCCCTGTCGGCGCTGGGCCTCGGCCTCATCGTGTACGGAATCCTCCGCATGGGCACCTGGGGGTTCGTGACTGCCGAAGCCCGACGCGCCGACCTGGCTCGGACTCTCACCCGTCATCTGGCTCGTGCTCGGCGGCTTCGTGGTGCTGGTCGGCTTCCTCGCCTGGGAGAAGCACCGCCGCGACACCGGCCAAGGCGCGTTGCTCGACCCGGTGATCCTGCGAGTCAAGCTGCTGCGCAAAGGACTCGTGTCCTTCTTCTTCCAGTACCTGCTGCAAGCAGGGCTGTTCTTCGCCGTACCGCTCTTCCTCTCCATCGCGCTCGGGCTCTCCGCGATCGAGACCGGAGTGCGGATCCTGCCGCTCTCGATCACGCTGGTGATCGCGGCCGTCGGGATCCCCAAGGTCTTCCCCAAGGCCTCGCCCCGCCTGGTCTGCCAGCTCGGCTTCTTCGCCCTCTTCCTCGGACTCGTGGTGTTCATCGCGGCACTCGACGCGGGTGCCGGCGCCGAGATCGTCACCTGGCCGATGCTGCTCGCCGGTCTCGGGATCGGCATGCTGGCGTCCCAACTCGGCGCCGTCACCGTCTCCGCGCTCCCCGACGAGCAGAGCGGCGAGGTCGGCGGGTTGCAGAACACCTTCTCGAACCTCGGGATCTCCATCGGCACCGCGTTCGCCGGCGCCATCCTGATGTCGGCGCTCACCGCCTCGTTCTTCGTCCGGGATCGCGGACAACCCGGCGGTGCCGAACGACCTGTCCTCGAAGGCGCAGGTCGAACTGACCAGCGGTGTGCCCTTCATCTCCGACGCCGACCTCGAGGCAGCACTCGAAGGACGCGGGCGTCACGGGTTCCACCGCGACCGCCATCGTCGACGAGAACGCGCAAGCCCGTCTCGATGGCCTCCGCGCCGCACTGGCCGTGCTCGCCGTCCTCGCGATCGTCGCACTCCTCTTCAGCGGAAGCCTCCCCACCACACCAGTGGGCGCACAGCGAGAACAAGAAGAGGTGGAAGCCGAGACTCCCGACGCCACGACCACCTAGACCCGGGCCGGGTGTCGATGCTCTCGAAGGTGACGTCGGCCCCGATCCGCGCCAGACTGGTGGCGGCAGGAGCCCGACGGGAGGAACACCGTGAAGAAGTTCGTCGTGATGTTGCTGGTCATCGTCGGCCTCGGCGCGATCGTCGCCGTGGCCCTCAAGGCCACCCAGGAGTGACCCGACGCGGGCCCTCCGGGGCCCGCGTCGCCGTCAACCGTCCCTGCCCCGTCCGAGCCCCACGGGCCGACGGGAACCGCGCCGGGAGCGGCGACGTTTCCCTTCCGGTGCCGGGGTCCTCCCGGTCCGCCGACCGAGGAGTGACCCGTGCCCGACGACCAGGCTTCCCCGACCCCGGACGCCCCCGTCCCCGCCCCTGACGACACGCCCACGGAGGCGGTCGCCGCGTCCGACGCCGCGCCCACCGAGGCGGCGCCCACCGAGGCCACGCCCGCCGCGACACTCCGACGTCGCCACCCGCCGAGGGCGAGACGCCCACGGGCGGATCGCCGGCACGCCGCCCACGGTCGGGGCCGGCGCGTCCTCGTGCTGCTCCTCGTGCTCGTCGTCGGTGTCGGCGGCGGGTTCCTGCTCGGTCGCGCCACCGCCGACCCCGGACCGGAGTCGCTCGCCGACGCGGTCTCCGAGACGGCCAAGGGCGACCTCCCCGTCGGCCAGCTCGATCTCCAGGAGCTGCTGCAGTCGATCGGCAAGGACCGCGGCGGCGCCCTCGGGCAGATCCTCGGCGGGAGCTCGTCGGGTTCCTCGAAGAGCTCCGGTCCGCTCGGCGGCCTGCTCGACGACGTGCTCCAGCAGCTCGGCGACAAGCTCCAGGGCCAGGCCGGCGGCTCGTCCAGCGGGTCGTCGAGCGCGTCGCCCACCGCGACGCTCGGCGTCAAGGTGCAGGCCGCGCCCGCGGGCACCACGGGCGTCGTCGTCACCGAGGTCGTCGCCGGCGGCGCGGCCGCCGACGCCGGTCTCCAGAACGGCGACGTGATCACCGCGGTCGACGGCGACTCGGTGTCGTCCCCCGCCGATCTGGTCGGCGTCGTGCAGGACCACGCTCCCGGTGACCGCATCGTCGTCACCTACACGCGCGACGGCGCGTCGGCCACCGCCACCGTGCGGCTCGGCAACCAGTCGTCGACCACGACGACGACGCGCCCCTCGGCGAGCACCTGACCTCGGGCGGGCGACCGCCGCTCCACCGGCGCCCGTAGCATCGCGGTCGTGGACATCCGCGAGTTCCTCGGCCTGCGCGACCGGCGACGAGCCGGGACGCGCGGCGATGGAGGTGGTACCGCGCTCTCTGCAGCGACGAGCTGTTCCTCTTCGGCGGCTGCGCGCTGGGCGCGGCCATCGAGACCATGGAACGCGCCACCGGTCGACCCGTGGTGTGGGCCACCGCGCAGTACGTGTCGTTCGCGCAACCGCCCGAGGTGCTCGACGTCGACGTGACGATCGCATCGGCCGGTCACCTCACCAGTCAGGTGCGCGCGCTCGGGCACGTGGGCGACCGGGAGATCCTCTCGGTGAGCGCGGCGCTCGGCGAGCGGCCCGACCGCCACGCGGGCCAGTGGCCGCAGATGCCGTCGGTGCCGAGCCCGCAGGACTGCCCGCGACGCGAGCGACCGGTCCGTCCGGTGCGCGGCGACGACTCGCTGTTGCAACGGCTCGAGATGCGCACCGCGCTCGGGCGCGGCTTCTACGAGTACGACGGCACCCGCAGCGACGGCCACAGCGCGCTCTGGGTGAGGGTGCCCGACGGATTGGAGCTGTCGGCGGCCGCGCTGGCCATCTTCGGCGACTACGTCCCCTTCGGCGTGGGCCAGGCGCTGGGGGAGTACGTGAGCGGCAACAGCCTCGACAACACGCTGCGCGTGTTCCGGCTCGTGCCCACGGAGTGGGTGCTCGTCGACGTGCACGTCGATGCCGTCCACCACGGCTTCGGGCACGGCACCGTGCACCTGTGGGCCCAGGACGGCACGCTGCTCGGCACCGCGTCGCAGTCGTGCATCGTGCGCGAATGGAAGGCCGCGACCCGGGCGTTGCGCGGCGAGACGAGGTCGGCGTCCCGCCCGTCCCGTTAGCATCCGCCGGGTGACGACCGAAGCGACGAACGCCGCACGTCTCCGACGCCGAGGTCGCGTCGTCACCGCCGGATCCCCGCCGCTGGTGGGTGCTCGCCGCGGTGGTGCTCAGCGCGCTGGTCGTGTCGATCGACATCTCGGTGCTGTCGGTCGCGATCCCGACGGTGATGCGCGACTTCCACACCGACCTGGCCAGCCTGCAGTGGGTGCTCACCGGCTACTCGCTCGTGTTCGCGTCGCTGCTCATCATCGGCGGTCGCCTCGGCGACCTCCACGGCCACCGCACGATGTTCGTGATCGGCGGTCTGCTCTTCGGCGTCGGTTCGCTGCTCGCCGCGCTGTCGTGGTCGGTGCCGAGCCTCTTCGTGGGCGAGGCGCTGATCGAGGGCGTGGGCGCCTCGTTGATGATGCCGGCGACGCTCGCGCTCATCTCCATCACGTTCCAGGGTCGTGAGCGCGCGGCGGCGTTCGCGACGTGGGGCGCGGTGATGGGGATCGGCGCGGCCGTGGGTCCGCTGCTCGGCGGCTTCTTCACGTCGGAGCTGTCGTGGCGCTTCGCGTTCGGGGTCAACGTGCTCATCGCGCCGGCCACCGCGGTCGCGGTCTTCGTGCTCGTTCGGCGCGTTCCCCGTGCCGCGCATCGCCCGCGGCTCGACGGGGTGGGCGCCGCGCTCATCGCGAGCGGGATGTTCCTGCTGGTGTTCGCGATCAGCCAGGGCGGCCGCTACGGGTGGTGGGCGCCGCGCCAGCCGTTGACGGTCGTGGGCGCCGCGGTGTGGCCGGCCGACGCATCGGTCTCGCCGATCCCGTTCGCGTTCGTGCTCGCGGTCGTGCTGCTCACGGCGTTCGTCGTGGTGGAACGCCGGAAGGAGCTCGCCGGGCGTGACCCGTTGTTCGAGTTCGCGGCCCTGCGCCACCGGGGTTTCCGCTACGGGCTGATCACCAACCTCCTGCTCTCGCTCGGCCAGCTCAGCCTGATCGTCCTGCTCGCGGTCTACCTCCAGAACGCCTGCCGTCTCGATGCGCTGGAGACCGGGCTCTGGCTCGTCCCCATGGGCCTGGCGATCGTCCTCGGGTCGCGGCTCGGCGTCATCGCGACCCATCGCGTCGGCGCCACCACCACGGTGCGCCTGGGCCTGGCGCTCGAACTGGTGGGGCTCACCGGGCTCCTGGTGCTGATCGCGCCCGACATGACGTTCTGGGCGCTCCTGGCCAGCGTCGGGACCTACGGCGTCGGGATGGGGATCGCGAGCTCCCAGCTCACCAACGTGATCATGTCCGACGTCGAGCCGAGCAAGTCGGGCATCGCGAGCGGCACGAACTCCACGCTGCGCCAGGTCGGCGCGGCGCTCGGCATCGCGATCGTGAGCACGATCATCACCACGCTCACCGTCCGTCACACCGCGGCGAACATCCGCGCGGCGCGGGTGCCGGCCGGCATCGCCGAACGCTCGATCGCCGAGCTCCACACGGCGGGGGCCACGTTCACCCCGCCGGCCCGTGCCACCGTCGACGAGGCGGCGACCCTGATGCGGGCGCTCGCCGACGGCCTCACGTCGGCCGCCCGCCCGGCGATCCTCTACATGATGGCCACCATGCTCGCGGGGTTGCTGCTGTCGTTCCTCATCCCCCGCGTCGGACCGGTGCCCGAGACGACCGGCCTCGAGCACACGCTCGAGACGCTCGAGTCGCTGGAGGCGGTCGAGGCGCTCGAGCCCAGTCGCGAGGTCGTGCTCGGGCCGTCGATGGCCGAGGACGCGCACCGGTAGCATCGGCCGCGATGGCCGGAACCGCCCGCGGATGAGCAGCACGCCCGACGCCGGGGTCGACGTCGACCGATCGACCGAGTCGACCGAGCCGCCGCCCGAACCCGCGGCGCTGGTGGGTGCTGGCGGCCGTGGCCATGACCGCGCTGGTGGTCACCATCGACAGCGGCGTGTTGACGGTGGCGATCCCCACCATCATGAGGGATTTCGACTCCACGCTGCCGAGCGTGCAGTGGGTGATCACCGGATACTCGCTGGTGTTCGCGTCGCTGCTCGTCATCGGGGGTCGGCTCGGCGACGTGTTCGGGCAGCGGCGCACCTTCGTGGCCGGCGCGTTGCTGTTCGGCGTGGGCTCGGGGCTCGCGATGCTGTCGTGGTCGGTGCCGACCCTGTTCGTGGGCGAGGCCGTGATCGAGGGCATCGGCGCGGCACTGCTGCTCCCGGCCACGATCTCCATGATCTCGATCTCGTTCCAGGGTCGTGAGCGCGCCACCGCGTTCGCGGTGTGGGGCTCGGTCATCGGCGTGGGCGCCGCACTGGGGCCGGTGCTCGGCGGCTTCTTCACCTCCGAGCTCTCGTGGCGCTGGGCGTTCGGGGTGAACCTCGTGGTCGCGCCCCTCGCCGCCGCGGGCGTGCTCCTCTTCCTCGACCGTCCGGGGGTGGGGCGCCACCGGCCCCGCATCGACGGGCTCGGCGCGCTGCTCGTGTCCGGCGGGGATGTTCCTGCTCGTGTTCGGCATCAGCGAGGGCGGCGCGTACGGCTGGTGGGCGCCGATCGATCGGTTCTCGCTCGGCGGAGCGTTGGTGTGGCCGCAGTCGTGGCCGGTGTCGCCGGTGCCGGTGGTGTTCGTGGCCTCCGCGATCCTGCTCGGCGCGTTCGTGGCGGTCGAGGTGCGCAAGGAGCGCGCCGGTCGTGACCCGCTCTTCGAGTTCGGCCAGCTCCGCCATCCGGGGTTCCGCTACGGACTGCTGACCACCGCGATCCTGTCGCTCGGCCAGCTCGGCATGATGCTCGTGCTCGCGGTCTACCTGCAGAACGCCCGAGGCCTGAGCCCGTTGGCCACCGGCATGTGGTTGTTGCCGCTCGGCGTGTGGATCGCCATCGGCGCGCGCGTCGGCGCGAGCATCACCCACCGCCTCGGCGCGACGGTCACCGTGCAGATCGGGCTGCCGACCTTGTTGCTCGGCGTGGTGTTCGCGGCGCTGGTGCTCTCACCGGACGTGTCGTTCTGGCTGGTGTTCGTCGCGCTGTCGTTCGCCGGTTTCGGGGGTGGCATCACCAACTCGCAGCTCACCAGCGTGATCCTGTACGACATCGATCCCGACAAGACCGGGGCGGCCAGCGGCACGACGTCGACGCTGCGCCAGGCCGGCGCCGCGCTGGGTGTGGCGATCATCGGCACGATTCTCACCGTGCAGACCATCCACCACACCGGTGCCATCGTGCGTGCGTCCGATCTGCCCCCCACCGTGGAGGTGCGATCGTTGGCGCAGCTGCACGAGTACGGCACGAACTTCGAGCCGCCGCCGGGGGTCACTCCGAGCGAAGCCGCCACCCTCGACCACGCGTTGGAGGACGGCATGACCGACGCGGCGGAGCCCGCGCTGCTGTACTCGGCGTTCGTCATCGCGCTGTCGATCGCGATGTCGTTCCGCATCCCACGCATCGCGCCGAGCGCGCGACCGGAGACCCGCGAAGCGCGCACCATGGAGATGCTCGAGTCGCTGGAGGCGCTCGAGCCGGTGGAGCCCAGCCGCGACGCGGTGCTCGGGCCGTCCGATCCCGTGACTACGCGGTGACGACCTGCTCGATGCGCTCGAGCGTCTGTTCCATGGCCTTGCGCGTCTTGCCCCGGATCGGGCGCACCGCGAGCTTCACGCGCTCCTGGGAGATGTCCCACGTCTCGCGCACGAGCGTGCCGCCGTCGGCCGGCTCGAGCTCGTAGCGCCAGATCCGGCCCGCCCGCGAGCTTCGCGGCGAAGTCGTTCGGCGGCCAGGTCTGCCAGGCGATCCGGCGGTCGTCGTCGAACTCGATGACCTCGCTGACCATGGAGTACGGCACGCCGAGCTTCATCGACATGCCGAACTTGTCGCCGAGCGCGAGCCGGCGCGAGCCCTCCTTCGCGTCCTTCACCGAACCGGACCCGTCGATCTCGTGGTGACGGCTGGGATCGGCGAGCAGGGCGAAGATCGCGGCGGGCGGAGCGGGAATGAACCGTTCCACGGTCTCGGAGTCGTGCGTGGACGTCATGGCCTCACGCTACCGGTGGCGACACGGGGCTCCCCAAGGGGAGAACCGGCGCGGACCGGTGGACCGGTGGGTCAGCTCGCTTCCCAGTGCCAGGCTTCCGCGCCGGGTTGACCCTGCTCCGCCCACGCCGGGTGGAAGAACCCGTACGCCCCGCCGAAGTACGCGACGAACGCGTAACAGACGGAGTCGAAGGTCATCTCCTCGCCCGCACACTCGAAGTCGACGGCCCGACCCCATCCGTGCACGCTCGTGCCCGGCACCGCGGCCATCTGGCACGCGCCGAAGAAGCACCAGTAGTCGCGCCACCACACCTGCATGTCGTAGTCGCGGTAGCACGACGTGAGACGCGGCGGATCGACGAGCGCGTACGACTTCGACTCCGGCTGCAGCGGCACGTGGAGCGTGGCGGCGTCGGCGAGCATCTGGGAGAGGCGGGGAGCGACGTCGCTCGCGATCCGGCAACTCGGGGTGACGGTGGTGAGCGAGGTCTCGGCGAGTCGTCCGTTCTGGGGCAGGCAGCCGGTGAGCGCGAGCCCGGCGACGAGCGCCACGGCGACGACGCCCACGACGCGTCGGAGCCGCGAGCGGCGTGAGCGGCGTGAGCGGAGCGGCTGCATCCCGCGACTGTAGGCCGCGCCGGCGAAGCGGGGCGCCGGGGTGACAGCTAGTAGGCGTCGAGGATGTCGACGACGAACACCAGGGTGTCGGTGCCGCTGATCCCGGCGCTCGACTGGCCACTCGTGCCGTAGCCGTCGGCGGGCGGGATGACGAGCAGGAGCTGCGACCCCACGGTCTGGCCGACGATGCCCTTGTCCCAACCCGGGATCACCTGGCCCTGCCCGATCACGAAGTCGGCCGGTTGGCCCCGGTCCCACGAGGAGTCGAACTGCTTGCCGCTCCCGTAGATGATGCCGGTGTAGTGCACGACCACGGTCTGACCCGCTTCGACCACCGGGCCGGTGCCCACGACGAGCGGCTGGATCACCAGCGACGACGGCGCGGCGACGCCCGCGGGGATGGTGATGGTGGGCTTGCCGGTGCCGTCGAGCGCGACGGTGGGAAGGCCCGCCGGCGGGGTCACCGCGGTGCCCGTCGCGCGGTCGAGCGGGTGGCGCACGCTCTGCAGCGTGAGCAGGAAGAGCAGCGTGTCGCTCTTCTTCACGCCCTTGCCGGACCCTTGCAGCAGCTTGGCGTCCTTGGGCGAGATGGCGACGAGCGTCTGGCCGCCGACCTTGCTCGCGAGCAGCGCCTTCACGATCACGGGCAGGCTCGCCGCCGAGTCGAGCGTGAGCGGACTGCGGCTTGGCGCCGTAGGAAGCACCGAGGGTCTTGCCGGTGCGGCCGTCGACCTCCACGTAGTCGACGCTGACCTTGGCGCCCGAGGTCGGCTGTTCGCCGGTGCCGTCGGTGAGCACCTTGTAGGTCGACTTCTTGACCGCCAGCGGCTTCGGGAACTTGAGTGCGGGCGCGGTGGCGCCCGCACCGGCCGCCGCGGTCACCGTGACCTTGCCGAGCGGTCCGCCCGTGGCGCCCGACGTACCGGTCGTGGTGGTGGTCTGCGCGCCCGCGGGCGTCGTGGCGAGCAGCGCGGGGGTGGCCGCGGCCGCGACGAGCGCGACGAGCGCCACGACGCGGCGGATCGGCGGTGAGAGCAGGCGGACGCGCACGAACGGCCTTTCGGGAGCAGCCGGGACGGCCCGCAGGCTAATGGTCACCCCGGCGCCCGGGACCGCGGTCGCGGGCCCGCTCCTCAGCCGCGGCTCAGCCGGATGGATCAGGCGCGTGTGGCCGGGTCGTCGATCGTCTCGGCCACCACCGGCACCTCGAGATCGTCGACGTGGAGGAACTCGAACCCGGCCTGCAACGCGTACATCTCGTCGATCTCGGTGTCGCCCACGTGCACGTAGCGCACTGCTCCGGGGAACCCGGCCTTCACGTCGTGGAGGTGGTGCTTGCCGCCGACGAAGCGGGGCTCGACGCCGTGCTTCGCCCACAGGGGTTGCTGCGAGGAGCGGGGCCAGTCGGAGGCCACCCCGACCACGTACCCGCGGTCGACCAGGTCCCGGGCGACGGCCGCGGGCACCGGCCCGGGCGGATCACCGAACTCCATGGTGCCGTCGATGTCGAAGCTGACGACGACCACCGGTGCGTCGGGGCCCACCGGACTCAGCCGCGTGCGGCGCGCCGGCCCTTGCGCCAGACCGCGCCGTAGGCCTCGAGCCCCTCGGCGGAGAGCCAGCCCTCGGGCCCGGCCGCGATGGCGACCCGTTCGGGGATCGACCCCCACACCTCGACCCCGGCCTCCTGCCACGACGCCACGTAGTCCTGGTAGTCGCGGGTGTGGGGCCGGGCGGAGCAGACCACGATCCCCACGGGGACCCGCTTCGGGAGGAGGTCGAGCACGGCCTCCACCCGGGTGGCCTCGACGCCGCCGACCCGGGTGGGGATCACGACGAAGTCGGCCTGTTCGACGGCCTTGACCAGCAGCCGCTCGTGGCCGGGCGGCGTGTCGACGACCGCGAGGTCGTCGGGGCCGAGCCGGCTGAGCGTCTTCAGGAGCATCCGGTCGGTGGGGGCCTCCACGAGGGTCACCGTCTCGAGCTGCTCGTCCTCGGCGACCTCGAGCCAGTCGGCGGCGCTGGCCTGGGGGTCGGCGTCGACCAGGGTGACGGGGCGCTTGCCCCCGCCCGCGGCGGCGGCGAGGTAGACGGAGGTGGTGGTCTTCCCGACCCCTCCCTTGAGTGCTGCGACGACGGCGATCACGGGCGCCAACGTAGCGGGGGTCAGGCGGGCCCGCCCAGCGCGGTGATCCGCGCCGCCAGCTCGGTGAGCGACCCGGTCCGCTCGTAGTCGGCGTGGTGGTGGAGGCCGAGCGGGTCCATGAGCACGGGGCGCAGCCCGGCCCGCCGCGCGCCGACCACGTCGATGCCGGGCATGTCGCCGACGTACCAGACCGCCTCGGGGGCGAGGTCCATGGCGTCGAGCGCGATCCGGAAGATGCGGGGGTCGGGCTTCATCACGCCGACCGCACCGGAGTCGATCACGCACTCCACGTCGACGCCGACGCCGGGGCCGACCTGGAGCACCTCGCGCTCGCGCAGCCGTGTCGCGATCAGCCCGTCGGCGTTCGACACGACCCCGAGTCGCACGCCGGCGGCGGCCAGCGCCCGCAGGCCGTCGCGACAGCCCGGCGCGACCCGGCACCACAATGCGGAGTCGGCGAACTCGCTGTCGAGGTGGCGGTGCAGTTCGGGGATGTCGTCGGCGGCGACCCCCAGCTGTTCCGTGAATCCGTCGAGATAGTGGATCCAACTGCCGGCCCAGTCGTGCTCGGCGTCGAGCTCGGTGGTGAAGCGAGCCGCGCCTGCATAGTGCGCCTCGTCGAGCACGGCGGGGTCGACGGGGCAGCCGGCGCGCGCGCAGGCGCCCGCGAGCCGGTCGTGCTCGGGGAGGAAGAAGACACCCCCGGCATCGAGGAGGACGGCGGTCGGAGCGGACACGTCCGGCAAACTACCCAGTCCCGAAGTGCCCCTGGCCCGGATTTCGCGCGTGGGTCTACGCTCGCCGCAACCTGCCGGGAGGCCTCGTGCGCCGCTACCTCGTCGTTGCCAATCAGACTCTCGCCGGTCACCATCTCCTCGAGTGGGTGCGCCGGAGTCGCGAGGTCGAACCGTGCTGGTTCTACGTGCTGGTGCCCGCGACGGTCACGCAGCAGGGGACCACCATGGCGGTCGCCGACGCGCGTGCGCTGGCGCGTCGGCGACTCGCCGGTGCGATCGCGCGCTTCGAGGCCGAAGGCGCGAGCGTCGGTGGAGAGGTCGGCGACGGCAGCCCGCTGCGTGCGGTGCTGCACGTGTTGCGGCGCGCGCGCTTCGACGAGATCGTGCTCTCCACGTTGCCCGCGGAGTCGCAGTGGGTGGCCGACGATCTTCCGTCGCGCGTCGGTCACGTCACCGGGCTGCCCGTCACGCATCTCGTGGCCGACGCGAGCGGCGACGGTCACGGCTTCGCGACCGCGGGCTGATCTCCAGGCGCGGCCGAGGACGCGCTCGACCTGGATCTCGATCGCGACGCGGGCCGGGTTTTCACGCGGCTCGCGGTACCGCGCCCGGTAGCGCGCCACCGCGTCCTGCACGCCGGCGGCGTCGGCGACGACCCGCGCCGGTCCCTCCAGCGAGCACCAGCGCCCGCCGTCGACCTGGCCCACCGCGGCCCGTCCGCCGCGCTCGACGTTGCGGGCCTTCTGCGACCCGCCGCCGGTGATCACCCGGGCGACACGCCGCGGCCGGGTCCCAGGTGAAGCCCACCGCGCACACGTGCAACGAGCCGTCGGCGCGCACGGTGGTCAGGGTGCCGAGGTGGCGTTCGCGGAGGAATTCCTCGAGCTCGGGCGGGAGGGCGGCAGGATCGTGGGCCATGCGCCCAGTCGACCACATTGCCGTCGACCGCACGCGGTCGGGCGGGAGTCCCTAATCTGTTGCCGTGGACCGGTGGCTGCACAACTCCCGCGGACTGGTGATCGTCCTGCTCATGGTCGCGACGGGCGTGCTCCTGCTCGCGGTCGACCCGGGCAACGGCTTCCCGCAGGACGTCGTTGCGTCGAGCGGTGGTGGCGGCGGCGGCGGTGACGTCGCCACGAGCACCACGGTGCCCACGAGCACCACGGTGCCCACCACCACGCACGCGGAGATCTCGGAGAGACACGCCGCATCACCGCCGAGACCACGGTGCTCCAGCAGAAGCTGATCGCCCTGGGCTACGCGGTCACGGCCGACGGGAGCTTCGGTCCCGGCACGAAGGCCGCGGTGATCCAGTTCCAGCAGACGCACGGTCTGCCGGCCACCGGCACCGTCGACGCCGCCACCTGGGCCGCGCTCGAGAGCGCCAAGTAGCCCGACTGGCGAGACGACTCCGGGGGCTCGGCCGAGTGGGGGGTACCCAGCCGAGCGCCCGGCGTCGGATCAGTTGAAGAGGCCGGTGGTGGCCATCTCCGAACGGGATGCGTTGCGCAGGACGAGCGAGCCGCGGCGGGCCCGGGGGGCGCACATCGCCAGGTAGTCGGTCACGGCACGCGACACCGGCCCCGGGGCCTGGAAGGTCGCACCGGCTTCGATGTCGGCGGGCGGGTAGCTGGTGCCGGGAAGGTCGTTGTCCTGGAACATTGGGTCTCCTCGTGGGTCGGGGGGTGGACCACGTCGTCGTTCCGGTACCCAACGTACGGGTGCCGTGTGAACGGGGCGTTGCCGGGCCGCGACGCGCGGACGTCCAGTGACCGAACCCTGCGTGAGCGATCGGGACCGTCAGGCTCGTCAGGAATTGCTCAGGCTCGGGGGGTCGGCCGGGTGACGGGAGCCCCGTCGCCACTCGTGCGGGCCCCGTCCTCCGCGACCACGCGGTCGACCTCGTCGATCCTCGTCGATCGGCGAGGCGATCACGAAGGCATCGCCGTCGGGGAGGACGGCGTCTTCCTGGAAGATGTCCTCCTGCGCCGCGTCGTGCAGCGCGCGCGGGTCGCCGCCGGGCATCAGCACGGTGGTGCACAGCACCAGCACGGCGATGATCGCGACGAACACGAACACGACGTGGATCGAGTCGGCGAATGCCCCGCGCACCAGGTCCTGGGTCTCGGCCGGGAACGACCTCGCGGTCTGCGCCGAGAGCAGCGCGCCGGGCTTGATGTGGTTCCCGGGGAAGAGCTCGTCCATCCGGCTGGTGAGCGCGCTCAGGGCGATCGCGGCCGAGACGGCGATACCGAGCGCGCCGCCGAGCTGGCGGCTGAAGTTGACGAGCGCGGTGGCCACACCCATACGGGCGCGTTCCACCGAGTGCTGCGCGGCCAGGGAAGTGGTCACGAACGAGATGCCCAACCCGGTCCCCACGATGAACATCGCCACCGCGACGGTGAACTGCGAGGTGGACCGCGTCACCTGGGTGAGGATGAGCGACCCGACCACGATGAGTCCCATCGCGCTCGCGGCGGTGGCGCGGAACCCGAGGCGCAGCACGATCCGGGAGCCGATCACCGCGCCCACGATCGTGGCCGCCATCATCGGGGTGAGCACCCGGCCCGCGTCGGTCGCCGACGACTGCAGCACCACCTGCACGTACAGCGGCAGGAACGACGTGAGCGCGAACATCACGATGCCCACGCCGAGCCCGATGATCGTCGCCGCGCGCAGCGCGCGGAGCCGGAACAGGCTCAACGCGATGATCGGTTCCTCGGCCCGCCGCTCGTGCCACACGAACGACCGCGAGCAGGATGGCACTGCCCGCGAACGCGCCGACGATCTGCGGTGAACCCCAGCCGTAGTCGCGCCCGGCGGTCTCCAACGCGAGGACGAGCAACGCCGTCCAGCCCACGAGGAGCGCGGTGCCGGGCCAGTCCATCCGGTGCTTCTTCCGGTGCGGGAGCGTCTCGGTCATCCAGCCCACGATCATCACGATCCCGACGATGCCGAGCGGCAGGTTCACGAAGAACACCCACCGCCACGACAGGTGGTCGGTGATGAACCCGCCGAGGAGCGGGCCCACGATGGTGGCGACGCCGAACACCATCGAGGCCAGGCCCATGACCTTGGGGCGTTCCTCGAGGGTGTACATGTCGCCGATCGTGGTCTGCGCCACCGGGATGAGGGCGCCGGCGCCCACGCCCTGCAGCGCCCGGCAGAGCACGAGCATGAGCATCGAGGTGGAGAGGCCGCAGAGCACCGATGCCACGAGGAACAGGATCATGCCGATGAGGAAGATCCGCTTGCGCCCGTACATGTCGGACAGGCGACCCCAGACGGGGATGGTCGCGATCTCGGCGAGCAGGTAGCCGGTGAACACCCACGCGTAGTGGTCGATGCCGTGGAGGTCGCCGATGATCGTCGGCATCGCGGTGGCCACGATGGTGCTGTCGAGGGTGGCGAGGAACACGCCGAGGATCACGGCGCTGGTGGTGATGGCGCGCGCCCGCCCCGAGAGTCGGACGACGTCTTCCCCTGCCGCAGTCACGGGGCGGACGGTACCGGGATCACGTCCGGGAGCGCCACCGGAGCCGGGACGCCGGTCCGCGTCGCAGGGGGCCGGTACCCTCGGCGGCGATGGAGCAGCCGGCGTTCACCTTCTCCGACGACGTCGATCCCCTCGACGCCGCGGTCGCACGCGGGCGTCGACGCCGAGGAGGCCACGTTCTCGGTCGGGGAGCTCAACGTCGTGGTGCGCGACGCGCTCAAGCGGGCGTTCCCGGCCGAGGTGTGGGTGCGGGGCGAGGTGCAGAACCTGAAGCGCCACTCGTCGGGCCACGTCTACTTCACCCTGGTGGAGAAGGCGGGCCGGGCCGACCGCGCGGTGGCCCGGCTCGACGTCGCGCTCTTCCGCGACGACCGGCGCTCGGTCGAGCGGGCGCTGCGCGAGGTGCCGGGCGCCGAGCTCGGCAACGACGTCGAGGTGCGCATCCGCGGCCGCGTCACCCTCTACCCCGAGCAGGGGCGCTACCAGCTGGTGATGACCGGCATCGACCCGGTGTTCACCGTCGGGGGGATCGCCGCGAACCGCGAGCGGGTGCTGCGCGCGCTCGCCGCCGAAGGGCTGCTCGGCCGCAACGGCGCGTACGAGCTGCCGCCGGTGCCGCTGCGCGTCGGGCTCGTCACGAGCGTCGGGAGCGCGGCGTACCACGACTTCGTCGACGAGCTGCTGCGCAGCGGCTACGCGTGGCAGGTCGGCGGCGGTCGACGTGCGGGTGCAGGGCACGGCCGCCGCGCGGCGCATCAAGTACGCGCTGGGTGAGCTCGCGCAGCGCGCGGTCGACGTGGTGGTGCTGGTGCGCGGCGGCGGTTCCCGATCCGATCTCGCGCCGTTCGACACCGAGCTCGTCGCGCGCGCGGTGGCCGCGATGCCGGTGCCGGTCCTCACCGGGGTGGGACACGAGATCGACCGCAGCGTCGCCGACGAGGTCGCGCACACCGCGTGCAAGACGCCCACGGCCTGTGCGCAGATCCTGGTCGAGCAGGTGCGCCGATTCGACGACGCGCTGGCCGAGTCGGCCCGGCTGGTCGCGCTCCAGGCCCGGCGGCGCGCGGTGCTCGCGCGCCGCGACCTCGACGAGGTCGCGCGCCACGTGCGCCGCGGCGTGCCCGGGGTGCTCGCCCGCGAGCGCACCCGCCTCGCCCGTCACCACGGCCGGGTCGACGAGCTCGCCCGCCTGCGCACCGGCGAAGCCGCGCGCGAGCTCGACCGGAGCGCGGCCCGCCTCGGCGAGCGCGGGCGACGCATCGCGACGCGACGCCGCGTCCACGCTCGGTGCGCACGAACGGGCGTTGGTGGCGTCGGCCGGTCATCAGCTCGAGGTGGCGAGCCTCCGGCTCGAGGCCCGGGCCACCACCGTGAACGCGCTCGACCCCCGCCGGGTGCTCGAGCGCGGCTACTCGATCACACGCGACGACGACGGTCGAGTGCGTGCGCCAGGCGGCGGGAGCGCCGCCCGGAACGATCCTCGTCACCGAGCTCGCCGACGGGCGGGTCACGAGCCGCGTCGAGCCCGGCGCGCCCGACCCGGCCGAGTCCCCCGATTCCCCCGACCGCAACGACGCAACGGAGGCCGCGGAGTGAACCCGCAACCCGACACCGACACGAGCGCTGATCCGATCGGCTACGCCGACGCGATGGCCGAGCTCGGCGACATCCTCGACGAGCTCGAGCGCGACGATCTCGACGTCGACGTGCTCGCCGAACGGGTGCGCCGGGCCAGCTACCTCATCAAGCTCTGCCGGGGACGCATCGCCCGGGCCCAGGCCGACGTCGAGGGCATCGTCACCGACCTCGAGGCCTTCGCGGCGGCCGATCCCGACCCCGACGATTGACGTCCCCGGCGACGCGGAGCACCATGGCGGAAACCCGTCCGCTCGCTGCCAGGAGGTCCCCCCATGCAGTTCGTCCAGACCATCGAGTTCCGCACGTCGCGCTACGACGAGGTGAACGCGCTCATGGAGCAGTGGGCAGCGAACACCGCGAGCACGCACACGCCCACCCTCGCGTACACCACGCGTGACCGCGACGCCGACGGCGACACCTACGTGCAGGTGGTCGTCTTCCCGTCGTACGACGCGGCGATGCAGAACAGCGAGTTGCCCGAGACGAGCGCGTTCGCCGAGAAGATGATGGGGCTCTGCGACGGCCAGCCGATCTTCCGCAACCTCGACGTGCTGCGGGAAGAGAAGCTGTAGCGAGTCGCGGGTGCCGCCCTACTTCTTCTGACCGGCGAGCCGGCGGTTCTTGAACTGCGCCTTCACGTAGTCGCGGTTCAGCAGCGCGATGAAGTCGATGCTGATCTCCTTCGGGCACGCCTTCTCGCACTCGCCGTGGTTGGTGCAGGAGCCGAAGAAGCTCTCCATCGTCTCCACCATGTTCACCACGCGGGTGTAGCGCTCGGGCTGACCCTGCGGGAGCAGACCGAGGTGCGCGACCTTCGCCGCGGTGAACAGGTTGGCCGCGCCGTTGGGGCACGCCGCCACGCAGGCGCCGCAGCCGATGCACGCGGCCGCGTCCATCGCGGCGTCGGACGCCTCCTTGGGCACGAGGATCAGGTTGGCGTCGGGCGCGCTGCCGGTCGGGGCGCTGATGTAGCCGCCGGCCTCCACGATGCGGTCGAACGCGCTGCGGTCGACCACGAGGTCGCGCACGATCGGGAACGCCCGGGCCCGCCACGGCTCCACGGTGATCTCGTCACCGTCGGAGAACTTGCGCAGGTGCAGCTGGCAGGTGGCCGTGCCCTCCGACGGGCCGTGGGCCCGACCGTTGATCATCATCGAGCACGAGCCGCAGATGCCCTCACGGCAGTCGTGGTCGAAGGCGATCGGCTCGCGGCCGTCGGCCGTGAGACGGTCGTTGATCACGTCGAACATCTCGAGGAACGACATCTCCGGACTCACGTCCTTCGCGTCGATCTCCTCGAACGCGCCGGGGGCCTTCGGCCCGGCCTGGCGCCACACGCGGAGTTTGAGATCCATGCTGAACAGTCCTCGTTGCGTTCGGTCGCGCGGCTACTTGTAGCTGCGTTGGGCCAGGTGGACGTAGTCGAAGGTGAGCTGCTCCTTGTGCAGCTCCGGCCGGCTGTCGGCGCCGGTGAACTCCCACGCCGCGACGTGCGAGAAGTTCTCGTCGTCGCGGAGGGCCTCACCCTCTTCGGTCTGGTGCTCGAGCCGGAAGTGCCCGCCGCAGCTCTCCTCACGGGTGAGGGCGTCGAGGCACAGCAGCTCGCCGAACTCCAGGAAGTCGGCGACGCGCTGCGCCTTCTCCAGCGACTGGTTGAGCGTCTCGTTCTCGCCGAGGACGCGCACGTCGCGGTAGAACTCCTCGCGCAGCACCGGGATCTCCTGGAGCGCCTTCTCGAGGCTCTCCTTGCTGCGGGCCATGCCGCAGTTGTCCCACATGATGTTGCCCAGCTCGCGGTGGAAGTGGTCGACCGAGCGGGTGCCCTTGGCCTTGAGCAGCCGGTTGCACGTTGTCGTGCTGCTCGGCCTCGGCCGCCTTGAACGCGGGCTCGTCGGTGCCGAGCGGCTGCGTGCCGAGCTGCGGGGCCAGGTAGTCGGAGATGGTCGACGGGAGCACGAAGTAGCCGTCGGCGAGGCCCTGCATGAGCGCGCTGGCCCCGAGGCGATTCGCGCCGTGGTCGGAGAAGTTCGCCTCGCCGAGCACGTAGAGCCCCGGCACGTTGCTCATCAGGTTGTAGTCCACCCACAGGCCGCCCATGGTGTAGTGGACCGCGGGGTAGATGCGCATGGGCTGCTTGTACGGGTTCTCGTCGGTGATGCGGTCGTACATCTCGAAGAGGTTGCTGTAGCGCTCCTCGATGACGTCGTGGCCGAGCCGCGCGATGGCGGCGCCGAAGTCGAGGTACACGCCGTTCTTCAGCGGGCCCACACCGCGGCCGGCGTCGACCTCGCGCTTCGCGGCACGGGACGCGACGTCGCGCGGGACGAGGTTGCCGAACGCGGGGTAGCGACGCTCGAGGAAGTAGTCGCGCTCCGCCTCGGGGATCTGGTCGGCGGTGCGGGTGTCCTCCGCGTTGGCGGGGACCCACACGCGACCGTCGTTGCGCAGCGACTCCGACATCAGCGTGAGCTTCGACTGGAAGTCGTCGCTGCGCGGGATGCAGGTGGGGTGGATCTGCGTGTAGCAGGGGTTGGCGAACGCCGCGCCCCGCTTGTGCGCCCGCCACGCCGCGGTGACGTTGCTCGCCTTGGCGTTGGTGGACAGGTAGAAGACGTTGCCGTACCCGCCGGTGGCGAGCACCACCGCGTGCGCCGACCAGGACTTGATCTCGCCGGTGACGAGGTGGCGGGTGACGATGCCGGCCGCCTTGCCCTCGTGCACCACGAGGTCGAGCATCTCGGTGCGGGTGTGGAGCTCCACCGTGCCGAGGTGCACCTGACGGGCGAGGGCCTGGTAGGCGCCGAGCAGCAGCTGCTGGCCGGTCTGGCCCCGGGCGTAGAAGGTGCGGGACACCTGCGCGCCACCGAACGAGCGGTTGTCGAGCAGGCCGCCGTACTCGCGGGCGAAGGGCACGCCCTGCGCGACGCACTGGTCGATGATGTTGAGGCTGACCTCCGCGAGGCGGTAGACGTTCGCCTCACGGGCGCGGTAGTCGCCGCCCTTCACGGTGTCGTAGAAGAGGCGGTACACGCTGTCGCCGTCGTTCTGGTAGTTCTTCGCGGCGTTGATGCCGCCCTGCGCGGCGATCGAGTGCGCACGGCGGGGCGAGTCGTGGAACGTGAAGAGCTTCACGTTGTACCCGAGCTCGCCGAGCGTCGCCGCGGCCGACGCGCCGGCGAGGCCGCTGCCCACCACGATGATCTCGTAGCGCCGCTTGTTGGCCGGGTTCACCAACTTCACGTCGAACTTGTGCTGGCGCCACTTGTCCTCGATGGGACCTTCGGGGATCTTGGCGTCGAGGGTGATGCTCATTTGCTGACGGCTCCCGTGGTGATCAGCAGCGGCATGCTCACGTTGCCGACGAGGATGACGAACGCGAAGCCCGCGGCGAACCACCGGCGCCAGGCGTTGTAGCGCGGGTTGTTCAGGCCGAGGCTCTGGAACATGCTCCACGCGCCGTGGAAGAGGTGGATCGAGAGCGCCACCATCGCGACGATGTAGGCGATCGCCACCGGCACCCGCTCGAAGCTGGCGAACATGTTGTCGTACACGTCGCCGCGCACGAAGTGCGGGTTCGCGCTGCCCCAGGTGAGGTCGAGCAGGTGGAAGATCACGAACAGGGCGATGATGATGCCGGTCCAGCGCATCGTGCGGGACGCGAAGTTCGCCGCCACGTAGTCGCGCTTCGACTGGTAGCGCACCGGCCGCGCCTTCTGGTTCATGCGCGTGAGCTGAGCGGCGGCCACGATGTGCACCACGAACGCGCCGATCAGCACCAGGCGCACGGCCCACAACAACACCGTGCGGGGGAGGGCGGGCTCACCGAGCGTGCGCAGCCATTCGCCGTAGGTGTTGATGTGGTCCTTGCCCAGGAACACCTTGAGGTTCCCGATCATGTGCACGAGCACGAACCCGAGCAGCACGATGCCCGAGAGCGCCATCAACCACTTCTTGCCCACCGCCGACTGCCAGAACCGCAGCAGGAAGTGGCCCTGCTTCGGCGGCGGGACCGGAGCGCCGTAGGCGCGCGTGAGCGCGTCGGCGTCGTCGGCGCCACCCTGCTGGTCGGCGGTCGAGACCTGTTGCTCCACCTTCGTCATGGCGCGAAACGTACCTGTCCGCGCTTGTGCACAAGAGATTGTGAGCATTTTCACAAGCTCAGGGGCACCGGGGACGCGGGTACCGTGGCGCGCAGGACCACGAGAGGGAGAGTGCCGATGACGCGTCCCGGGACCTTGGGCGAGCTGCGCGCCAGCGGCTGGGTGTCGCGCCCGGTCAAAGAAGAGGTGCGGGCGAACGCGCTGGCCCGGATCGCCGCCGGCCAGTCCCTGGTGGAAGGGGTGGTCGGTTACGAGGACACCGTCCTGCCCCAGCTCGAGAACGCGCTCATCGCCGGGCACGACGTGATCTTCCTGGGTGAGCGGGGCCAGGCCAAGACCCGCATGATCCGCTCGCTCACCGACCTGCTCGACGAGTGGATGCCCATCGTGGCCGGCAGCGAGATCAACGACGACCCGTACCACCCCATCTCCCAACACGCCCGGGTGCTGGTGGCCGAGCGCGGCGACGAGACCCCGATCGAGTGGGTGCACCGCGAGCGGCGCTTCGGCGAGAAGCTCGCCACTCCCGACACGTCGATCGCCGACCTGGTGGGGGAGGTCGACCCCATCAAGGTGGCCGAGGGCCGCTACCTCTCCGACGAGCTCACCATCCACTACGGCCTGGTGCCGCGCACCAACCGGGGCATCTTCTCGATCAACGAGCTGCCCGACCTCGCCGAGCGCATCCAGGTGGGTCTGCTCAACGTGCTCGAGGAGCGCGACGTGCAGATCCGGGGCTACAAGATCCGCCTCCCCCTCGACCTCATGCTGGTGGCCTCGGCCAACCCCGAGGACTACACCAACCGTGGGCGGATCATCACGCCGCTGAAGGACCGCTTCGGCGCCCAGATCCGCACGCACTACCCGCTCGACGCCGAGCTCGAGGCCCAGGTGATCGAACAGGAGGCCCGCCCGCTCACCGCGGAGGGTCTCGGCGTGCACGTGCCGGGGTTCATGGCCGAGATCGTCGCCGAGCTGAGTCAGCTCGCCCGCCGTTCGCCGCACATCAACCAGCGGTCCGGGGTGTCGGTGCGGCTCTCGATCGCCAACTACGAGACCCTCGTCGCCAACGCCACCCGGCGCGCGCTGCGCCACGGTGAACACGAGGTGGTGCCGCGCGTGAGCGACCTCGACGCGCTGGTGGCGAGCACCGCGGGCAAGGTCGAGTTCGAGACCGTCGACGACGGCCGCGAGGAGCAGGTGCTCGACCGCATCGTGAAGGCCGCGGTGCTCGAGACCTTCCGTGCCCGCACCCGGCCCGAGAAGCTCACCGACGTGGTCACCGCGTTCGAAGGCGGGCTCGTGGTGCTCACCGGCGAGGACATCGCCTCGGCCGAGTACGCCACGCTGCTCGACGAGGTGCCCGCGCTGCAGGCCACGCTCGTGGATCTCGACCTCGGCGAGACCGCGGCCGGCGTGGCGTCGGGCATCGAGTTCGTGCTGGAGGGGCTGCACCTCTCCAAGCGGCTCAACAAGGACTCGGTCGGCGGCCGGGCCGAGTACCGCAGCCGCGGCTGACGCCGCGGAACTCACGCCTCGACGCTCACATGCCCGGGGCGGGTCCTGCTCGAAGAGGCCGCAGTCGTTCTGCGCGCGGCGGTTCACGTTGTTGACCGCATCCTGGATCTTCGGATTGTCGACCACGCGCTTGTCGCCGTCGGCCCGGCGCTGGAGCGCGTCGAGGAACGTCTGGGTGTCCTTGGCGATGTCCTTGGGCGCGTGGTCGACCATCGTCTGCACCAGGCCGATCTGCACCTCGAGCGATGCCTTGCGCTCCACCTTCTTGTCGTAGGTGTACGCCGCCGTGCAGAACGCCTTGCTCGGCCGGGGCAGCGCTTCCGAGTCGCCCTTGGAGCAGCCCGCGAGGGTGGCGCCGCCGACGACCAGGACGGCGACGACGGCGAGCGGCCGGAGCAGGGCACGGGAGGGCACGCGCATCCCCACCATTGTGGCCGTCGCCCGGGGCCGGTCTTCAGTCAGGCCGCCCCGGAGACACGACAACGCCAGGCACCGGCCGGGCGGGGAGCCGGTACCCTCGGGGGATGGCCCGCAGCCCGGGGTTCCAGTACTCCCGATGGGACGGAACCCAGCGCGGCTTCGACCTCGACGCCGACGCCCTGCTCGAGGAGATGGCCGACGACCTCCTCTACCACGGCGATCTGAACGCGGCGCTGCGTCGGCTCATGCAGCAGGGCATGCGCGACCGCGACGGCGAGCAGCTCATGGGCCTGCGGGAGATGCTCGACAAGCTCCGCGAGCGCCGGCGCGAGGAGCTGGAGAAGCGCGACCTCGGCGGCGTGTACGACGACGTCGCCCGGCAGCTCGACGAGGTCGTCGACATGGAGCGCGAGGGCATCGACCGGCGCGTCGACGACGCGCAGCAATCCGGAGACCCGCGTCGCCAGGAGTTGCTCGAAGACGTCGCCGAGCTGCGCAAGCGCGAGCTCGCCGAGCTGCCGCCCGACCTCGCCGGGCGCGTGCAGGCGCTGCAGAACTACGAGTTCATGGACGACGCCGCACGCCAGCGGTTCGAGGAGCTGATGGACGAGCTGCGCGAGCAGCTCATGCAGAGCTACTTCAACCAGATGTCCGAGGGCATGCAGAACCTCACCCCCGAGCGCATGGCCGCGATGAAGGACATGATGGCCGAGCTCAACGAGATGCTCGAGCAGCGTGCCCGCGGCGAGGAGCCCGACTTCGACGGCTTCATGGACCGCCACGGCGAGTTCTTCCCCGGCAACCCCGAGACGCCTCGACGAGCTGCTCGAGCAGATGGCGCAGTCGATGGCGCAGATGCAGCAGCTCATGAACTCGATGTCGCCCGAGCAGCGCGCGCAGTTGCAGGCGCTCGCCGAGTCGCTGATGGAGGACATGGACCTCCGCTGGCAGGTCGACCAGCTCTCCCGCAACCTGCAACAGGCGTTCCCGAACCTGCCGTGGCAGCGCTCGCAGCAGTTCGGCGAGGGCCAGCCGATGGGCTTCGGCGACATGCCCGGCCTCCTCGACACCCTCGGCGACCTCGACGCGCTCGAACACCTCCTGCGTTCCGCCACGCAGCCGGGCGAGCTGGCGGAGGTCGACCTCGACCGCGCCCGTGAGCTGCTCGGCGACGACGCCGCCCGCTCGCTTGGAGCAGCTGCGCGAGCTGTCGAAGATGCTCGAGGACGCGGGGCTCATCGAGCAGCGCGAGGGACGGCTCGAGCTCACGCCCCGCACGATCCGGGCCATCGGCAACCAGGCGCTCTCCGAGCTGTACCGGAAGCTGATGAAGGACCGCGCCCGGCCGTCACCAGGTGGAGCGTGCGGGCGTCGGCACCGAGGTCACCCACGAGCACAAGCCCTACGAGTTCGGCGACCCGTTCCACCTCAACGTGCAGGAGACGGTGAAGAACGCGATCTGGCGCTCCGGCAGCGGCACGCCGGTACGCCTGCGTCCCGACGACTTCGAGGTGGAGCGCACCGAGACGCTCACCCGCTCCGCCACCGTGCTGCTGCTCGACGTGTCGTTGTCGATGCCGATGCGCGACAACTTCCTGCCCGCGAAGAAGGTGGCGATGGCGCTGCACGCGCTCATCACCAGCCAGTTCCCGCGCGACTACTTCGGGCTGGTCTCGTTCGGCCTCGTCGCCCGCGAGGTCGCGCCCGAGAAGCTGCCCGAGCTGAGCTGGGACTTCGAGTGGGGCACGAACATGCA
Source organism: uncultured Actinomycetes bacterium (assembly GCA_963782705.1). Taxonomy (GTDB): domain Bacteria; phylum Actinomycetota; class Acidimicrobiia; order IMCC26256; family DASPTH01; genus CAVRGQ01. The sequence goes on from CAWAKX010000007.1 coordinate 238,071, forward strand.
GCACGCGCTGCTGCTCGCCCGCAAGCAGCTCGCGCGCCAGAGCGGCACGAAGCAGATCATCATGGTCACCGACGGCGAGCCCACGGCCCACATCGAGGGCGGGCAACCGTGGTTCGGCTACCCGCCGTCGCCGGTCACGGTCGAGGAGACGCTGAAGGAGGTGATGCGCTGCACGCGTGACGGCATCCGCATCAACACCTTCACCCTCGACGAGAGCATGTACCTGCAGAACTTCGTCGAGCGCATGACCCGCATCAACGGCGGTCGGGCGTTCTTCACCGACGCCGGCAACCTCGGCGACTACGTGCTGGTCGACTTCCTCGACCACCGCCGCCGGTCGAGCCGTTCCCGCCGCGCCGGCTGAAACGGCCGCACGCGCATCAGGCCCAGTCGGGGGCGGGACCGGTGTAGCCGGCGCGGGTGCGGTAGCGCAGGCGGTGCGGGTACTCCTCGAGCCCGTGGGCGATCCAGCCCGCGCTGCGGGCCACCGCGAAGATCGCCTCGCCCGCGCCGGGCAGCATCTGCATCGCCTCGCCGAGCACGCCGAGCGCGAAGTCGACGTTGGGGTGCGGGCCGTCGTCCGCGGTCACCAGGGTCACGATCTCGTCGGCGGAGCGGAGGAGCGAGGCCGGGGCGCGCGCCGCGGCGATCGCCTCCATGAGGACGGCGACCCGCGGGTCCGCCCCTTCGTAGACCGGGTGGCCGAAGCCCGGGATCGACGCGCCCGACTGCAGCACCTGCCCGAGCGCGTCGGCTGCGGAACGCGCACGTGCGTCGCGCAGGAACGCCCGCACCGGTTCGGAGGCGCCGCCGTGCAGCGGTCCGCCGACCGCGGCGAGACCGGTGAGCAGCAGCAGGTAGGGATCGGCCCAGGTGGAGGCGGCGACCCGCACCGCGAAGGTCGACGTGGCCAGCTCGTGGTCGGCGAGCAGCGACAGCGCGCGGTCGAGGGCGCGCACCCGGCGCGTCGTGGGCTCGAGCAGCGTGAGCCGGGTCCAGAGCCGCGCCGCGAGCGAGCCGGTGGCGACCGGGGGATCGCGCGGGTCGGCCGGCGGCAGCGACTCCACCAGGGTGGCGAGCAGGCCGGCGATGCGCGCGGCCACCGCGCCGGGACGCCGGTCGTCGCGCAACGGGTCGGCGGCGCGCAGGGCCGCGACCACGACGCGCATGCGGTCGGCCGCGCCCGCGCTGGAGGGCAGGGGCGCCTGCACCGCGCGGGCGAGGGCGAGCGCGTCGGGCGGGGCTGCCCAGTGCGCGGTGGGTCCGGCGGGCACACCCCACAGCCACGACGCGACCTCCTCGAAGCGCGCCGTCGCGGGCCGCGGCGGTGACGTCCCACCCGCGGTAGGCAAGGCGGCCGGCCGGGTCGAGCAGGGTGACCGCAGTGTCGATCGTCACCTCCGGGCCGTCGGTCGTGCGCCGGGTGCCCCGTTCCGCGAGCCGTTCGACGTCGACACGTCGGTACCGGTGTCCGCGCCCGCCCGGCACCGGCTCGCTGTGCACGAGGCCCCGGCTCACGTAGGCGTACAGGGTCTGCGGCTTCACCCCGAGGCGGGTGGTGGCCTCGGCGGCATCGAGCCAGACACGGTCGGTCACCGCCCCATCATATTGATCAGTGAATCAACATTGACGACCCTTGCGGGCGGGCGGATGCTCGGGGTGACTCAGGACTGACCACGCGAAGGGATCGCGCCATGACCGCCATCACCGAACCCCCCGTCCGCGGCCTCAAAGGGGTCGTCGTCGCCGACACCGAACTCGGCGACGTACGGGGCGAGGAGGGCTTCTTCCACTACCGCCAGTACTCGGCGCCCGAGCTGGCCGCGGCCCGCTCGTTCGAGGACGTCTGGTACCTCCTGTTCGAGGGCGCGTTGCCGACCGCTTCGCAGTCGGCCGCCTTCCGGGCCGAGTTGGCGGCCGGGCGCGCGCTCCCGCCCCGAGGTGCTCGACGCGCTCCCCGTGCTGGTGGCCGGGGGCGCGCCGGCGCTGGTCACGCTGCGCACCGCGGTGTCGCAGCTCGCCGCCGCGCTCGGGTGCACCCCCACCTACGACGCGACCCCGGCCGTGGTGCGGGCCGACGCGCTGCGCATCGCCGCGGCCACGCCGACGCTGGTCGCCGCGCTGCACCGCGTGTCACTCGGGCTCGCCCCGGTTGCGCCCGATCCCGAGCTCGGCGTCGCGGCCGACTACCTCCGCATGATCTCGGGGGTGACGCCCGACGTGCGTCTCGCCCGCGCGCTCGAGCAGTACCTCGTGCTCACGATCGACCACGGGTTCAACGCGTCGACCTTCACCGCGCGCGTGATCGCGTCGACCGGGGCCGACGTGGGCGCCGCCGTGGTGGGCGCGCTCGGCGCGCTGTCGGGTCCGTTGCACGGGGGCGCGCCGAGCCGCGCGCTCGACACGCTCGACGCCATCGGCGACCCCGCGCGCGCCGAGGCATGGGTGCGGGCCGCGCTGGGGCGGGGCGAGCGCATCATGGGCTTCGGGCACGCGGTGTACCGCACCGACGACCCCCGCTCGGTCATGCTGCGCGACGTGGCGCGCGACCTCGGCGGCGAGCGGGTCGACGCGGCGATCGCGGTGGAGGACATCGTGCTGCGGGTGCTGGCCGAGGCCGCGCCCCGGCCGGCCGCTGCGCACGAACGTGGAGTACTACGCGGGCGTGGTGATGGAGCGCTGCGGCGTGCCCCGCTCGCTCTTCACGCCCACGTTCGCGGTGAGCCGCACCGTCGGCTGGTGCGCGCACGTGCTGGAACAGGCGCGGGACCGGGCGATCATCCGCCCCAGCGCCCGTTACGTGGGGATCGAGCCGCCGGTGCCGGTGCCGGTCGTCTGATCGACGCCGACGCCGATCGGGAGCTCAGGCCTGGCCGACCTCGCGCACGTAGCGCTCGTGGACGGCGGGGTCGAAGCACACGAAGCGCACGGCGTGCACCTCGGTGAGGGTGGTGCGCACGGTCTGCACGGCGATGCGGGTGGCCTCGGGCACCGGGTAGCCGTAGGCGCCGGTGCTGATCGCGGGGAACGCGACGGACCGGGCGCCGATCTCGTCGGCGACCTCCAGGCAGCGGCGGTAACAGTTGGCGAGGAGGCGGGCCTCGCCGGAGTGGCCGCCCTGCCAGATGGGCCCGACGGTGTGGATCACGAAGCGGGCGGGGAGGCCGAAGCCCGACGTGGCCTTGGCGTCGCCGAAGGCACAGCCGCCCAACTTCCGGCAGGCCTCGAGCAGCTCGGGCCCCGCGGCCCGGTGGATGGCGCCGTCGACCCCTCCTCCGCCGAGGAGCGACGGATTGGCCGCGTTCACCACCGCGTGGACCTGCTCGCGGGTGATGTCGCCGAGGGTGACCTCGATGGTCGGTCCCACGTGGGCCACGTTACGGGCCGACACCGAGGGGCTGCAGGGGCCCATGGCGCGGACCCCGGAATGGGCCCGGGGCGGGGCTCCCGGATCCGCGAGCGGGACCACTGACGATTCCCGCGACCGTTCCCCCTGCCACCGACGCGGAGAAGAAACCCCTTGCGTTCGGGCCCACGACCAAGCATAGTAACACCCATGTAATTCCAGTGGCGTCATTTCTGGGGATGCTCGGGACGGTCGAGGGCCGCCACCGGGTGAGGGGGCCCCGGAGCGCCATCCCCGGTGCCACCGCGCATCCGCGAGTCGAGCGAGTCGAGGGAGCAACGCCGATGCCCGAACCGATGACCGTCACCCCGATCACCAGTCTCAGCAGCCTGGTGGCCGCTCCGCGCTTCGCCGACGAAGGCCGGCGCTGGCAGGAGCAGGCCAACTGCCTCGGAGTCGACCCCGACCTGTTCTTCCCGGAGCGGGGCGCATCCACCCGGGAGGCCAAGTCGGTCTGCCGCAGCTGCGACGTCCGGGGCGACTGCCTCGAGTACGCCCTGGCGCACGGCGAGAAGTTCGGCATCTGGGGCGGGCTCTCCGAGCGGGAGCGTCGTCGGGTCCGCCGCGCGCGTGCGCTCGAGCGCCTCGAGCGGGCCAACGCCGTCGGGGCCTAGCCGTCGGGCGGAGCAGTCAGCAACCGGTCAGGTACAGGCCTGGCCCAGACGCGCCTCGATGGTCCGGTCGGGGCCGATCCCGCTGAACTCGCGGAACGCCGCGTCGCAGCGCGCCAGCTCGTCGGCCGGCAGCAACCCCACCAGCTCCACCCGGGTCACGTCATGCCCCGCGGCGCGGGCCCGGTCGCGCACCGCGTCGCACGCGCCCTGCAGCCCGGTGCGCTCGAGGTCGACGAGGTTCATCGACACCTGGGCGCGCGGGGGGTCGGTCAACGGGAAGGCGAGCGACCGCACCCCGGGCAGCCCGCCGTCGCGCTCGCGCACCTCGCGCGCGATCGCCGGGCGAGTGACAGGTCGTCGGTGTCGAGCTCGCAGTTCACCGCGATCATCGGCGGGCGCGCACCGATCGCCACCGCGCCGAGGGTGGGATGGGGCGCGGTCGGACCGGCGTCGGGCGCGAACGTGGTGAACGCGCCGGCTCGCACCTGCGGCAGTGTGCGGTCGCCGTCGGCGGCCGCGCCGTAGAGGAACACCGGGACCGCGAGCTCCCGCGCCACCCACGACGCGAACGCGTGCGCGGCGTCGACCGCGACATGCGGTGGTCGCCCCGCGAGGGCGACGAACGGGACGACGTCGAGCGCGCCCAACCGGGGATGCACGCCGGCGTGGCGCGACAGGTCGACGCGCGCCGCGACCTCGCGGGCCAGTGCGCACACCGCGTCGATCGCGTCGTCGGGGCCGGGCCCGGCGAGGGTGAACACCGATCGATGGTGGTCGGCGTCGACGTGCAGGTCGAGCAGCGACGGGCCACAGGCGCGGGCCAGCGCGCGCAGCACCGCGTCGTCACGACCCTCCGACACGTTCGGCACGCACTCCAGCACGCCGCGACGCTATGCCCGCCCGGGCCACGGAGCACGGAGCCCGACGCCCGCGGCGGCCGTCTCGTAGCATCGCCCCGATGCGGATCGGCCTCGCGCTCCCCCAGTACGACTACTCGGTCGCGGGGGAGTCGCCGCTGCGCTGGGAGACCATCGTCGAGCACGCGCGGGTCGCCGAACGGGTGGGGTTCGACTCGCTCTGGCTGTCCGACCACCTCTTTCTCGACCTGGCGAAGTACGGCGGTCCCCCGGACCGCGCGTCCACGTTCGACCCGATCGTGGCGCTCGCCGCGCTGGCCGGCGTGGTGACGCGCCCGCGGCTCGGCACGCTCGTGATGTGCGAGGCGCTGCGCCCGGCGTCGGTGCTGGCCAAGTCGTTGGCGTCGCTCGACGTCGCGTGCGGCGGTCGACTCGACGTGGGGGTCGGCGCCGGCTGGTACGCGCCCGACTACGACGCCATCGGCATGGAGCTCCCGGCACCAGGCGTTCGGCTCGCCCGCCTCCGCGAGACGCTCGATCGTGCTGCGCGCCCTGCTCGGCGGCGGCCCGGCGACGTTCGCCGGCGAGTACCAGTCGGTGGCGGGCGCGGTGAACCTACCCGCCGCGCTGCAGTCGCCGATGCCGATCATGGTGGGTGGACGCGGCGACCGCCTGCTGCGCGTCGTCGCGGAGCTCGCCGACGGCTGGAACACGTGTTGGGCGCTCACCCATGACGAGTACGCGCAGCGGCTCGCCGAGCTCGACCGCGCGTGCGCCGAGTTCGACCGCGACCCCGCCACGGTCACCCGGTCGCTCGGCCTCTACGCGCTCGCGGGCGAGGACGACGCCGACCTCGCCCGCCGCTTCGCACGCCTGGTCGAGCGCACCCCGCCCGGGGTGCTGCGCGACGTGACGCTCGACGACTGGCGCCGCGGCCGCCTGGTGGGCACGGTGGCGGAGGTGCGCGAGCAGCGCGACCGGTGGGGCGAGCTCGGGGTCGACGAGCTCATCGTGGGCGTGGGCGCAGTGCCCTTCGCGGTGAGCGCGCTCGACGACGTCGAATTGCTCGGCCACGCCCTCTGCGAGGCGGCGAGCGGCGCCTGAGATGCCGGGCGCGGAGCGGCAACGGTGCCGACGGGGTCGTTGGCCGGGGGGATCCCCGGGGAGGGATAGGCTGTGGGCTCCCGCTCGAAAGGGCAACACCCATGAACATCGGTCCCACCGAGCTGCTCATCGTCCTCGCCATCGTCCTGCTGCTCTTCGGCAGCACCAAGCTCCCGAAGCTCGCCCGCTCGCTCGGCGAGGCGCAGAAGGAGTTCAAGAAGGGCGTCGACGAGGGCAAGGCCGCCGACAGCAGCAGCGGCGACGCCGACCAGGCCTGAACCGCACTCTCGTCACGACGGCCCCTGGTTCCCCCCGCGCCCAGCGCGCCGGGCCGGGAACCGATCCGCCCCGTCCCGTCGTTCTGATCCATGGCTGACGGAATTCCCACGTGGGAAGAGGTGGCGCGCGACCACGGGCGCTTCCTCTACAGCGTGGCCTACCGCCTGGCCGGCAACGACGAAGACGCGAAGGACCTGGTCCAGGAATCGCTGCTGAGGGTCCGACGGGGCCTCGAGCGTTACGAACCCGGGTCGCTGGAAGGCTGGTTGGCGCGGATCGTGACGAACGTGTTCCTGGACGAGGTGCGCCGGCGCAAGCGTCGCCCGGTCGACGCCCTGCCCGACGACGACCCCGGCCGTGTGCTGCCGCCCGCGCCCGCGGCCGACGAGGCGTCCACCGACCTCTCCGACGAGATCCAGCGCGCGCTCGGTGAGCTCCCCGACGAGTTCCGCGTGCCCGTCGTGCTCTGCGACGTGAGCGATCTCTCGTACGAACAGATCGCCACCGCGACCGGCGTGCCCATCGGCACCGTGCGGTCGCGCATCCACCGTGGGCGGCGCATGTTGCGCGCGTCGCTCACCGCCGCCGGAGTCACCGGACCATGAGCGCGCCGGAACCGATGGACCACGACCTGCTGTCGGCCTACCTCGACGGCGAGCTCGACGACGCGACCCGCGCCGAGGTCGATGCGCGGCTCGCGGCGTCGGCCGAATGGCGCGCCGAGCTCGACGAGGTGCGCGGCGCCCGCACGATGTTGCGCACGGTCGCGCAGCGCGAAGCACCCGATGGGTTCTGGGACGCGGTGCTCGCGGGCGTGGCGGCCGACGCGGCCGACCCTGCGCCGCCGGTCGTCGACGACGACCTGGCCGACGCCGCCGCGGTCGCGCCGGTCGTGGGGATCGAGGAACACCGCGCCGAGCGGGATCGCCGGCGGGGCCCGGGCCGTTGGGTTGCCACCGCGTTCGCCGCCGCCGCAGCCGTGGCGCTGGCCGTCATCATCGTGCCGCAGCGCGACACCGTCACCCCCGACGTCGCCGCGGTGGTCGTCGCGCACGGCGCCCAGGCGTCCGACCACGGCGATCCGGTGAGCACCATCACTCCCGTCGGCCCGCTCGCCGGGGTGCGCCGGTGACGGCCACGATGCCCGTGGGGTCCCGGGTCGCACGGCGCGATCGCCGTCGTGGCGGTCGGGCGCTCGCGGCGGGTGCGGTCGCGCTCGGTGCGCTGGCGCTCGCCTGGCCCGGGGGCGCGTTCGGCACGTCCTCGCCGTCGGAGACCGCCGCGCAGCTGGTGGAGCGCACCCGGCGCGCCGCGCAGGATCACGACTTCTCGGGGACCGCCACCGTGTCATGGCGCGACGGCGCCACGATGCGGCGCATCGAGGTCGAGGTCACCGACGACGCCGGCGTGATCGAAGCCCGGTCCAACGGCAGCGTCGTCTACGACAGCGGCAGCCGTACCTACGTGAAGGACGGCCGCCGCTGGACCGGCGTGGCGCTCGGCGCCGACGCCGACGCGCCCTCACCCGCGTCGCACTGGCGGCTGACCACACGGCGCGGTACCGACGTCGCCGGCCGGACCACCACGGAGGTGGTCGCGACCCGACGCGACGGCACCGTCGCGCAGCGTCTGGCCGTCGACGACGAGACCGGCCTGCTGCTCGCCCGCTCCGTGATCGACCGCAACGGGCGCGTGGAACGGTCGCTCGTGTTCACCACGATGACGATCGCGCCGCTCACCACCGCGGTCACCGCCCCCGAGGGCGCCGCCACCGAGCGAGCCAGGGCGATCGACTCGGTGCCCGACGGCTACGTCGCGCCGAGTGCGCTCGGTGCGGCCGACCTCGTGACCCGCGCCCGCGAGGCCGACGGCCTGCTGTTCTCCTACAGCGATGGCCTGTTCACCACGTCGGTGTTCGAGCAGCACGGTGCGCTCGACTGGGCGTCGCTGCCCGAGGGCGGGACCACCACCGAGTCGCACGGCACCACGGTGCGGCGGTGGTCGGAACCGAGCGCCACCGTGCTGGTGTGGGAGCGCGACGGCGTCGTCTACACCTGCGTGTCCGACGCGCCCACCGACGTGTTCGACGCCGCGGTCGCCGCGCTCACCGGCTCCGACCGCAGCGCGCTCCAGCGCGCCGCCGACTTCGTGCTCGGCCCCTTCGGCTGGAACTGACGAACCGGCGTCAATCCGAGCCCTCAGAGGGCAGGGATTGACGCCGGTTCGTGACAGGAACGGGAGGGTCGGCGGTCAGCCGATGGTGACGGGTTCGCCGAGGTCGCGTGCGCTCGGGCGCTGGGCCTCGCGCCGGGCAGCGGCCGGGTCGGCGATCTCGGTGCGACGACGGCGCATGATGCGACGCCGCTCGCGCTCGCTCGCTCCGCCCCACACGCCGTGGTCGATGCGGTACTGCAGCGCGTACTCGAGGCAGTCGTTCACCACCGGGCACTGCGCGCAGATGCGGCGGGCCTTCTCGACACCGACCCCGTCGGAGGGGAAGAACTCGCCCGGCGCCAGGGATCGGCATCGGGCGTGCAGCATCCACTCCTGCTCGGCGTGGTCGGGAGGGGTCGTGTCGTCCATGGGCACCCCAGTGCTCAGGTAGTGAACCGTTCGCCCTCTTCAACGGTTCGAGGCCTGGTCCAGTTCCCATAGCCTGACAGAAGTCGGAAGGATCGTGCGGTCGGGGTCCGGAACCCTTTCCGCACAACGGTGGTCGGGATTCCGGCACCGTGTACCGAGCCAGCGCCTGAGATCGTGGAGGATCCGTGGCCGACGAGCCCGAAGCCGTGTCCGAGGGGGTCGGCGCCGCACCGCTCACCCTTCCGCCGGCCCCCTCGCCCCATCTCGCGCCGTACGCGCCCCCTCGCCTCCCAGGCCCGAACGGCGCCGCGGACCCGGTGGCCGCGACCGCGACGATGCCGGCGCCGACGACGCGCCGACGCGGTCACGGCCGGTCGTGGCTCCTCGCCGCGCTCGTCGGCGGCCTGGTCGGCGCGCTGGTGGCCTCGGGTCTCTTCCTCGCGGTCGACGACGACCCGGCTGCGGTCGCGCCGTCGACCGCCGGTGAGGTGGTCACCCGCCCGAGCGACCGCATCGCGCGCACCGGCGACATCGCGTCGATCCTCCAGCGCTCGGTGCCGGCCGTGGTCGCCATCGTCGACGACGGTGGCCCCGACGCCGGCGGCGCGGCCGGTACCGGCTTCGTCATCTCGTCCGACGGGGTGATCGTCAGCAACAACCACGTGGTCGACGGCGCGCAGAGCATCCAGGCCGTGTTCTCCGACGGCACGTCGCGCCCGGCCACGGTGCTCGGGCGCAACGCGGCCAGTGACCTCGCGGTGCTCAAGGTCGACGCGACCGGTCTGCCCACGCTCGCGCTCGGCGACTCCAACGACGTGCAGGTCGGCGACGACGTCGTCGCCATCGGCAACGCGCTCGCACTCTCGGGTGGACTCTCGGTGACGCGCGGCATCATCTCCGGGCTGCACCGCGAGGTGCCGACCGACACGGGCAGCGTGCTCGAGGACCTGCTGCAGACCGACGCCGCGATCAACCCCGGCAACTCCGGCGGCCCGCTCGTCGACGCGGCGGGGAACGTCATCGGGATCAACACGGCCATCGCCAATCCCGGCACGGCGCAGAACGTGGGCTTTGCGATCCCGATCGCCAACGCCCGCACGATCATCGACCAGCTCCGCAACGGCCGGCAGCCCGCCTTCCTCGGCGTGCGGTCGGAGAACGTGGCCGCGGCCAGGGCCGCGGGGCGAGCGGTGGCGGTCGACGCCGGGGCCTACGTCACCGGCATCGAGCCCGACACGCCGGCCTCACGGGCCGGGCTGCACATCGGCGACGTGATCGTGGGCATCGACGACCGGAAGGTCGACTCCGCCGCCCAACTCGGCAACATGATCCGGCAGTACCGGCCGGGCGACCGGGTGCGGCTCTCGGTGAACCGGGACGGCTCGGAGGTGACGGTGGAGGCCACGCTCTCCGAGGGGCCCACGAGCTGACAGCCGGCCGGCCGGGGCCCCGGGCGCCGCGGAGGTCACCCGCTACGCTGGCCGCCATGTCGATGGAGTCCGAAGCACTCGAGCAGGTACCGCCCCAAGGTCACGTCCGCGTCGTCTACCTCGGCCCGGTGTCACCCCACTGGGAGGTGCAGGGCGTCTTCGGCGACAACCGCATGATCGACGACTTCCGCCAGCGGGCACTGGCCCGCCTGCAGCTCCTGCCGCCCCACGACCCGCAGTTCCGCCGCAACCGCGAGCGGGTCACGCGTGACGCGGAGCGGGAGCACCTCCTCCTCGACTGGGACCTCGGCTACGACGAGGACTAAGGAGCGAGCGGTGTGCAGGCCGGGACGTCAGCCCTCGTGGTGGGGGTGCTCGCCGGTCACCATGAAGCCCACTCGTTCCGCGATCGTGACCGCGTGGTCGGCGATCCGCTCGTAGTGCCGGGCCACCAGCGCCATCTGCACCGCGAGCAGCACTGACTCCTCGTCGGGGCGTTCGCTGTCGAGGATGTGGCGGAACAGGCTCTTGCTGAGCTCGTCCATCGCGTCGTCCATGTCGGCGAGCGCGGCGGCCCAGTCGGGATCGGCGTCGGCGAAGGCGTCGATGGCCACCCGCGTCTGGTTGATGGCCTGCATCCCCATGCGGTCGATGATGCCGCGCAGCTTCGGGTCGAGCTGCTGTGGGTAGAGGCGCCGGGTGGTCTTGGCGACGTTCACCATGAGATCCGCGCTGCGCTCGAGCTCGTGGCCGAGGCGCATCACCGTCACCAGGAAGCGCAGGTCGGTGGCGAGCGGCTGCTGGCGCGCGAGGAGCAGGAAGACCTGGTCTTCCACGCGATGGGTGAGGTCGTCGATCACGTCGTCGGCCTCGATCACCTGCTCGGCCGCGTTGAGGTTGCCGTCGAGCAGCGCCTGGGTGCCCGCGGCGATGGCCTCGGTGGTGAGCGCGGCGAGACGGATCACGTCGCTGCGCAGCTCGTCGAGCTCTTCGTGGAACGCCTTGCGCGTCTCGGTCGCGGGTGCGGTGTCGGGTGTGGGTGTCGTGGTCATGTCGCCGTCCTCGTTCCGCTCCATCATGCCCGCCAGGCGAGCCCGCGTGGGTACTGGCCCGCGATTCGCTCCCAGTTCACCGCTCGTGCACTCCGGCGCAACGTGCCCGAAACGCGGGACTCGTAGGTTGAGCGCAGCACTTCCGGGCTGGTGTGCGTGGCCGGAAGCGTGTGCGGAGGTGTGGGGCCGGGAACTCCCCCCCGTCCCGAGCCCCACACCCTCCGCTTCCGGTTCGCATCGACCGCCCCACAGCGGGGTGCGGTCGAAGGGCTCGGCGTTCACGAGCGCCGCCGGCGTAGGCGCGAGTGCTCGCCGGTGGCCACGTAGTGCACGTGCTGGGCGATCGACACCGCGTGGTCGCCGACCCGTTCGTAGTGGCGGGCGACCAGACCGAGTTGCACGGCCCGCAGCAACGCCGAGTCGTCGTTTCGCTGTTCCTCACCGAGGATGTGACGGAAGAGGCTCTTCTCGACCTCGTCGATCGTCTCGTCCATGTCGGCCAGCGCCGCGGCCCACGACGGATCGCGATCGACGAAGGCGTTGACCGCGACGCGCAGCTGCACCGCGGCCTGGCGGCCGAGGCGATTGACGAGATGACGGGACCGCTCGTCGAGCACCGTGGCGCCGAGCCGATGGGTCGTCCTGCGCCACGTTCACCATGAGGTCGGCACTGCGCTCGAGATCGTGAGCCACACGGAGCGCGACCGCGACGAAGCGCAGGTCGCCGGGCGCGAGACCTGCGGTGCCGAGGATCCGGAGGCACTCGTCCTCGATGGAGTGTCGCAGGGCGTCGATGGCGTCGTCGTCGCGGATGACGGCGTCGGCCTCGACCGCGTCCTGCTCCGACAACGCGGCGGTGGCGCCGACGACCGCGTCGACGGTCAGCGACGCCAGGTGCACGATCTCGACCCGCAGGTCGTCGACCCGGGCCCGCAGTTGCGGGTCGGACATCGGGACTGCAGCTGGTGAGATGACCATTCCTGACCTCCTCGGCCGGCGGGGGACCGGCCTCGTGATCATGGAACGCACCGTCACGCGGGGAGGTGCAGGGTGAACAGAGTTTCCCCCGTGTTCACCTGCGCGCCACCCCGGGGCCACGGACCGGCTAACCGGCTTCCGTACGCTCCGCGGCGACGACATCACACGACAGTTCTCATCGTCCGTTCCAGGAGGAACACCTTCATGCGAGGTTCCATCACCCGAAAGCTCGGGCTCCTCGTCGCCGCGCTGGCCCTGCCGGTCCTCGTGATCGGTACCGCCAACGCCGCGACGCCGTCCGCCGCCAAGCTCAGCCAGGCGACGCTCAACGGCGACGGCTCCACCTTCCAGTACGGCTTCAACCAGGTCGTGATCGGCGGGTTCAAGCAGGCCCAGCCGTCGGTGACGATCAACTACCAGCCCAACGGTTCGGGCCAGGGCCGCACCGACTTCGTGAACAAGACGGTCGACTTCGCCGGCACCGACGCGCCGTACAAGACGACCGACCCGCAGCCGCCGGCGCCGTTCTTCTACTTCCCGACCGTGGTGGCGCCGATCACGGTGTCGTACAACGTCTCGGGCGTGAAGGGCCTCAAGCTCTCGGCCGACACCATCGCCAAGATCTTCTCGGGCGCCATCACCACCTGGGACGACGCGGCGATCGCGGCCGAGAACCCCAAGGCCAAGCTGCCGAGCACCAAGATCACGGTGGTGCACCGCTCCGACGGCTCGGGCACCACGGCCAACTTCACCAACTTCCTGGTGAAGGCCGCGCCGACCACCTGGACCCTCGGTTCCGGTTCGACGGTGCAGTGGCCGGCGGGCACGCAGGGCGCCAACGGCAACACCGGCGTGGCGACCCTGGTGAAGACCACCGACGGCGCCATCGGCTACGTCGACTTCTCCGACGCCATCGCCAGTGATCTGACCTACGCGGCGATCAAGAACTCGTCGGGCAAGTACGTCGTCCCGACCCTCGCCGTCGGCCTCGGCCGCGGCGGCGGGTGCGACGATCAACGCCGACCTCACCTACGACCCGATCAACGCCTCGGGGGCCGCGGCCTACCCGATCACGTCGCCCACCTGGGACATCGTGTACACGACCCAGAGCGACGCCAACAAGGGCAACGCGATCAAGGGCTTCCTCAACTACATCTACACGCGACGGGCAGAAGCTCGCCTCGAGCGTCGACTACGCCCCGCTGCCCAAGCAGCTGCTGAAGCAGGCCAAGGCGCAGGTCAAGAAGATCGTCGTCCCGGCCGGCTGATCCCGGACCACTGACGATCCCGCGGGTGCGGGGCGGCTCCCCCTCGGCCGCTCCGCACCCGCACCCCTTCATCGGCCGGCCCCACCGGCGTAGCATCCGCGGACCCCATGGCAGTCGAAGCCCCACCCCGAACTCCAGATCCCCCGGCCCCGCCCCCCAAAGGGCTCGGGGCCGGTTCGCGTCCGCCGGGAGTCGCCACCGACCAGCTCTTCCGCTGGGTCGCGACCGCCGCCGGCCTGCTCGTCCTCGTCGTCCTCGCGCTCATCGCCTACACCACCACCAAGAACGCGTGGCCGTGGTTCAAGGCCGAGGGGTTCGGCGTCTTCGCCGACAACTGGAACCCGTCGCAAGCACCAGTACGGCGCGGGGGCGATGATCTACGGCACCTTCCTCGTCGGGCTCATCGCGCTCGTGCTCGCGGTGCCGGTCAGCATCGGCATCGCGCTGTTCGTCACCGAGGTCGCGCCGCGCCGCGACGCGCAAGCCGATCATCTACGCGGTCGACCTGCTCGCGGCGATCCCGTCGGTCGTCTACGGCCTGTGGGCCTTCGCCGCGTTGCGCCAGCCGCTCGCCGACGTGTACTCGAGCATCTCCTCGGCGACGTCGGGGATCCCGCTCGTGAAGGAGCTCACCGCGGAGCCGAGCCCCACCGGCCTGAGCTACATGACCGCGGGCATCATCGTCGCGATCATGGTCACGCCGATCATCACGTCGCTGACGCGCGAGGTGTTCGCGACCACGCCGGAGCCGCTCAAGGAGGCGGCCTACGGCCTCGGCTCCACCCGCTGGGAGATGATCCGCGGCGCGGTGTTCCCGCACAGCCGCGGCGGCGTGGTCTCGGCGGTGATGATCGGTCTCGGGCGGGCGATCGGCGAGACGATCGCGGTCGCGCTGCTCATCGGCTCGTCGCAGACGATCAGCGCGCACCTGTTCGGGCCGGGCGACACGCTGGCCAGCATCATCGCCGAACCAGTTCGGCGAGGCGACGGGGGTGTACCGGGCCGCGCTCATCGGCATGGGCGTGATCCTGCTCGTGCTCACGGTCGGGGTGGGCATGCTCGCCCGGGGCATCGTCACCCGGTACGACAAGCGCATGGGGGTGAGCGGATGACCGCGGTCGCCACCGCGTCTCCCGGGCCGTCGCGCCTCGACGCCGGGGCCGCGCTCGCGTTCCCGGCGGGTCGCGCAACTGGCTGGCCACCGGGCTGATCGCGCTGGCCTTCCTGATCGCGATGGTGCCGCTCGTGTTCCTCGTGATCTACGTGGTGCAGAAGGGCAGCGAGGCGTTCAGCTGGGAGTTCCTCACCACGCAACCCGCCGTTCTCCGACCGCCTCCCCGGCGGCGGCATGGCGCCGGCGGTCGTCGGCACGATCGTCATCACCGGCGCCGCCGCGGTGATGGCGATCCCGCTCGGCGTGCTCGGCGGGATCTACCTCAACGAGTACGGCGGGACGAACCCGCTCGCGCGCACCGTCCGCTTCCTGGCCGAGGTGATGACCGGCGTGCCGTCGATCGTGATGGGCCTGTTCATCTACACGCTCGTGGTGCGTCAACACCGGACGAGCGCACCGGCTTCGCCGGCGCGCTCGCCCTCGCGTCGCTGATGCTGCCGATCGTGATCCGGGTCACCGACCAGATGCTGCAACTCGTGCCGCGCGAGCTGCGCGAGGGCAGCTACGCGCTCGGCAGCCGCCGGGCCCGCACGATCCGCACCGTCGTGCTGCCGAAGGCGGCGCCGGGCATCGTGAGCGGCGCGCTGCTCGCCGTCGCCCGCGCCGCGGGCGAGACCGCGCCGGTGCTGTTCACCATCGGCATCGTCGAGCGAGCCGAACTGGAACGTCTTCAAGGGCCCGAACACCACGCTGTCGCAGCAGATCTTCCTGAACGCGACCAGCCCGTTCGTGCCCGCGCAGGAGCGGGCGTGGGCCGTCGGCCCTCACGCTGATCCTCATCGTGTTCGTGTTCACCATCCTGGCCCGGGTCGTGACCGCCTTCTTCTCCCGCCGGCAGGGCGCATGAGCGCCGAGGAGCCCATCATGGACACCATCACCGCAGCCTCCCGCTAACGTCGGCGACCGTGACCGGCACCACGTACGCCCGTCCCCGACGGTGGCCACGCACGACGGCGCCGCAGCCGACGAGCGCCCGAGGAGCAGCGCGAGCTGGTGTTCGAGCTGCGCGACCTCGAGGTGCGCTACAGCGGGCACACCGCGGTGCGCGAGGTCGACCTCGAGATCGCGGCCAAGGAGATCACCGCCTTCATCGGCCCGTCGGGGTGCGGCAAGACCACGGTGCTGCGGTCGCTCAACCGGATGCACGACATCACGCCCGGGCGCGACCGTGCACGGGTCGGTGCGCTACCACGGCGAAGACCTCTACGGCCCGAAGGTCGACACCGCCGAGGTGCGCCGCCGCATCGGCATGGTGTTCCAGAAGCCGAACCCGTTCCCGAAGACCATCTTCCACAACGTCGCCTACGGCCCGAAGATCAACGGCCGCAAGCGCTCCGACATGCACGACATCGTCGAGCAGGCGCTCACCCGCGCGGCGCTGTGGGACGAGGTCAAGGACAAGCTCAACAAGAGCGCGCTCGGCCTCTCGGGCGGCCAGCAGCAGCGGCTCTGCATCGCGCGCGCGCTCGCGGTGGAGCCCGACGTGCTGCTCATGGACGAGCCGTGCTCCGCGCTCGACCCGATCGCGACCGCGCGCATCGAGGACCTCATGGAGGAGCTCAAGCGCGACTACACGATCGTGATCGTCACCCACAACATGCAGCAGGCCGCGCGCACCTCCGACCGCACCGCGTTCTTCACCGCGGAGCTCGACGACGAGGGCAAGCGCGTCGGCCGGCTCGTGGAGTACGACATCACCGAGAAGATCTTCACCGCGCCGAGTGACCCTCGCACCGAGGGCTACATCACCGGGCGATTCGGCTGAGCCGGCGATGTCGCGATGAGTCCGCCGCCGCCGCGACGTCGCCGCCGAGGAGATCAATCCGCTCGTGGCCGAGTCCGCAGCGGCTCCTCGAGGCGTCGGAGGCCGAGCGCGACCGCCTCGCCGACACGCTCGACGGCGTCGACCGAGGGCATCGTCGTCGTCGACCCGGACGGCAGCGAGGTGTTCCGCAACGCGGCCGCCGAGCGCTTCCGCGACGCGCGTCACTCCGACGCGGTGGCCGCCGGCGGCGATCGACGACCTGCTCGCCCAGGCGCTGCGCGGGGTCGCCGCCGAGCGCGACCTGCAGCTCTTCGGCCCGCCGCGGGTCGTTGCTGCACCTCCGCGTCGGTCCCGCTCGGCGGCGGGCGCGAGGCGGCGCGGCGGTGTTCGTCGACGACATCTCGGAGATCAGGCGCATCGAGAGCGTGCGGCGCGACTTCGTGGCCAACGTGAGCCACGAGCTCAAGACGCCGATCGGGGCGATGGAGCTGCTCGCGGAGACGATCGCCGCCGAGTCCGACCCGGCGGTCACGCGCCCGCTCGCCGAGCGGATGGTGAAGGAGGCCGAACGACTCGGGCGCATCGTCGACGACCTGCTCGACCTGAGCCTGATCGAGACCCAGGAGGCGCCCACCCGTGACCTCATCCCGATCCGTGCGCTCGTCGACGAGGCCGTCGACCGCTTGCGGCCGGCGGCGCTGATGGCCGGGTCTCGCAGCTCGACGTGCAGCACGGTACCGACGCCGTGCTGCTCGTGCGACCGGCGCCAGGTGGTGAGCGCGCTCTCGAACCTGCTCGACAACGCGGTGAAGTACACCGAGCAGGGCGGTCGCATCGACGTCGCCACCAGCGACACGCTGGGGCGGATCGCGATCGTCGGTCACCGACAGCGGCATCGGCGTGCCCGGCCGCGATCTCGAACGGATCTTCGAGCGCTTCTACCGCGTCGACCAGGCCCGCAGTCGCGACACCGGCGGCACCGGGCTCGGGCTCTCCATCGTGCGCAACGTCGCGCAGGCCCACGGCGGCGAGGTGTCGGTGACGTCGGTGGAGGGCCAGGGCTCCACGTTCACCGTCGTCTTCCCCGAGCGGCGCGAGCTGCCTCGGTGCACGGAGACGGGCCTGAGATGGCCGAAGTCACCGCTGATCCTCGTCGTCGACGACGAGCAGTCGTACCGCGACGCGCTCCGGGTCGCGCTCGAGCGCGAGGGGTTCCGGGTGGAGACCGCGGCCGACGGCGCCGAGGCGGTCGAGAAGTTCGACGCGTACAAGCCCGCGCTCGTGCTCCTCGACGTGATGCTGCCGCGCATCTCCGGGCGTCGACGTGTGCCGCGAGCTGCGCACCCGCTCGCAGGTGCCGATCATCATGGTGACCGCGCGCACCGCCGAGATCGACGCGGTGGTGGGCCTCGAGGTCGGCGCCGACGACTACGTGACCAAGCCGTTCCGGCTGCGCGAGCTGGTGGCCCGGGTACGCGCCGCGTTGCGGCGGGGCCGGAGCGAGGACGCGACGCGTCGGTGGCCGCCGACGACGTGATCGAGGTCGGCGACGTGCGCCTCGACGCGGGCCGTCACGAGGTGTCGGTGCGGGGCGAACGGGTGGCCCTGCCGCTCAAGGAGTTCGAGCTGCTCGAGCTGCTCCTCGCCAACGCGGGTCGGGTGCTCACCCGCGACGTGCTCATCGACCGGGTGTGGGGGCCGAACTACTACGGCGACACCAAGACGCTCGACGTGCACGTGAAGCGGCTGCGCTCGAAGGTCGAGGAGGACCCCGCGACACCCGCAGCACATCGTCACCGTGCGCGGCGTGGGCTACCGCTACGAAACGGCTGTAGACCGGACGCGGCCCGGCCGCGATGGCCGGGCCGCGTCCAGGAGCGTCGACTCAGGCCGAGCGCGGCCAGCGCGGCCTCGTACTCGGCCTTCGCGCGCGGCGTGCCGAGGTCGGGCGACGCGAAGGTCGCGGTGACCACGCCGTCCTTGTCGATCACGAAGGTGCCGCGGTTCGCGCAGCCGAGCGCGTCGTTGAACACGCCGTAGGCCTTGGCGACCTCGCCGTGGGGCCAGAAGTCGGACAGCACGCGGGAAGGTGTAGCCCTGCTGCTCCGACCAGATGCGCTGCGCGTGGCGGGTGTCGCACGAGATCGCCAGCACCTGGGCGCCGGCGATCGCGTAGCGCCGACGGATCGTCGCGGATCTCGCAGAGCTCGCCCTCGCACACGCCGGTGAAGGTGAAGGGGTAGAACACGACGACGACGGGGCGCCGCGGAAGCTCGAGAGCGTGACGTCGTTGCCCTGTGGTCCTTGAGCGTGAAATCGGGGGCGGTGTCGCCGACGGCAACCATGGGTGTCTCCTGAGGACTCGGGGGTGGGCCTCGCAGGCTACCCGGGAGCCGCGGCGACTGCTCGGCGTCGAGTTTCGCGGGCCGACGCTCACGGTGCGCGGCGTGCTCGACGCGCGTCGGCCGCGCCGGTCAGCGGGGCGCGCGCACGATGCTCATGAGCGGGGTGACCGCACGTAGCCGTCGCGGACCAGGGCGACGTCGGTGCCCGGCGCGGGGTCTTCGCGCCCGTCGATCTCGAGGCGTGAGGTCGCCCGGTCGATCTCGGCCGACGCCACCCACACCTCGCCGTGGGGGGCGAGCTCGGCCTCGCGCACGCCGAGCACGTCGGCGAGGGGCCGGTTGGGCACGTTCATGTTGAGGACCCGGGGCCAGGTGTCGGGCGTGGCGGCCCACTCGACCGCGGCGGCCGCGAACGTGGCCGCGGTGTCCCAGTGGTAGTCGCCGTCGTCGTTCCACTCGAGGCTCACCGCGACGCCGGGGATGCCGTAGTTCGCGGCGGTGAGCGTGGCGCCGACCGTGCCGGAGTGCAGCACGAGGTGGCCGGTGTTCGCGCCCGGGTTGATGCCCGACGCGATGAGCTCCGGCAGCTCGCCGAACGCGCCCAGGCAGGCGACGAGGACCGCGGCGGCCGGCGGCGCGTCGACCGAGTGCACCGGCACGCCGGGCAGCTCGGGCCATTCGACGGTGTGGACCGGGGCGGGGCCGAGGCCGTAGACGGTGCCGACGGCGGCCCCCGCGCCGCTGCGGTCGGTGGTGGGCGCGAGGACGGTCACGTCGTGCCCGTCGCGCACCAGCGCACCGGCCAGCGCGCGGATCCCGGGGGACTCGCACGCCGTCGTCGTTGGTCACCAGGATCCGCATCCCGGTCAAGGTAGTGGGTGTCCTCGTGAGCGCCCGCAGTGGTTCAGCCGCAGGAACCGAGGGTCACCGGCACGTCGCTCGCGGGTGCGCAGCACACCGCGGTGTCGGTCTCGTTCGTGCCGGGCGCCATCTGCTCGGCGTCACCGGTCTTCACGTACCACTCCCACCGCGCGCCGTCGGGGTCGGTCACCCACGTCTCGGTCTTGGTCGCGTAGCAACAGGTGGTGTCGTCGACCCCGGTGGTCTCGAGCCCGCTGCCCGGCGAGGCGCGTCTCGGCGGCGACCACCTCGTCGCCGGTGGTGGTCTCCACCCCGAGGTGGTTGAGGGTGCCGCCCTCGGGCGCCTCGATGAGCACCAGCTTGAGCGGCGGATCGGCGATCTCGAAGTTCGCGTAGCCGGGCTTGCGCTTGGCGACCGGGGTGGCGAAGAGCTTGGCGTAGAAGTCGACCGCGGCGTCGACGTCGGTCACGTTGAGGGCGAGCTGGATGCGGGACATGGGGTCCTCCGAGGCGGGATCGGTCGGAGCCGCGAAAGATTGACGACCGTCGATGGATCACGATACCATCACATCGATGGCTGTCAATACGAAATCTTCCGGTCCCGAGGTGTCCTCTGCTCTCGAGATGTCGGTCTGCTGCCCCAACGTGACGAGCGCGGTGCTCGACGAGCAGGCCGCGGTGGAGCTGTCCGACGCGCTCAAGGTGCTCGCCGACCCGGCGCGGCTGCGCCTGCTGTCGCTCGTCGCCGCGTCCGAGAGCGGTGAGGCGTGCGCGTGCGACCTCGTCGGCCCGCTCGAGCGTTCGCAGCCGACGGTGTCGCACCACCTGTCGATGCTCGTCGACGCCGGGTTCCTCACCCGCGAGAAGCGCGGGCGCTGGGCCTGGTACCGGGTGGAGACCGCGCGCCTGCACGAGCTGTGCGCGTTGCTCTGTCCGACCTGACCGGTCAGGCCTCGTCGGCGAGGAGTTCGGCGAGCAGCGCCTGCACGCGCCGGTCGATCTCGTCGCGGATCGGTCGCACCGCGTCGACGCCCTGGCCCGCGGGGTCGTCGAGCACCCAGTCCTCGTAGCGCTTGCCCGGGGTAGAAGGGGCAGGCGTCGCCGCAGCCCATCGTGATCACCACGTCGGACGCCTGCACCGCGGCGTCCTCCAGCTTCTTCGGGTGCGCGCCGTTCGCGCGCAGGTCGATGCCGACCTCGGCCATCGCCTCGACCACCGCGGGGTTCACGTCGTCGGCGGGCGCGGAGCCCGCCGAGCGCACGACGACGCGATCGCCGCCGTAGTGCTGCAGGTAGGCGGCGGCCATCTGCGAACGCCCGGCGTTGTGGACGCACACGAACAGGACTTCGGGGCGGGGATCGCTCACGACGGGGGCTCCTCGAGGTGGTGGAGAGCGGATGGGGATAGAAGAAGCGGATCAGGCCGAAGGCCAGCACCATGCCGACCACCTGCATCACCACGAACATCGGCGCCGAACCCGGCGCGATGCCCGCGAACGTGTCGGACAGCGTGCGGGCGACGGTGACCGCGGGGTTGGCGAAGCTCGTCGACGACGTGAACCAGTAGGCGCCCGCGATCCACGCGCCGACCGCGAACGGCACCACGTTGGCGCGACCGGAGCGCACGCACCCGTTGATCACGAGCAGCAGGCCGACGGTGGCCACGATCTCCGACACCCACAACGCGCCCGACGACCGGGTGTGGCCCGAGAAGTCGACGACGGGCAGCTCGAACATCACGTTGGCGAGCATCGCCCCGAGGCAGCCGCCCACGATCTGCGCGAGCACGTAGAGCACGGTGTCGCGTGACGACACGGTGCCGAGCATCCGGTCGGTGATGGTGACGAGCGGGTTGAAGTGCGCGCCCGACACCGCGCCGAACATGAGGATCAGGCCGACCAGCGCGCCCGCGGTGGCGAACGCGTTCTCGAACAGCTGCAGGCCGACGTCGCCGGGCGAGAGCCGTTGCGCCATGATCCCCGATCCGATCACCGCGACGACGAGCAGCGCGGTGCCGAGGGCCTCGGCCGCGAGCCGGCGGGCGAGGTCGAGGCGCAGCGCGCCGGTGCCGGTCTCCGGCGCGGCCGCGAGCGCGTCGTCGGGGACCGGGAGCTCGGCGCTCATGCCGCGCGTCCGGTCGACGCGTGACACGGTCGATCCGCTCGGTGAGCTCGGCGACGGCGCGGTCGAACGCGGCCGCCGAGCCGTCGGCCACCGGATCGGGCACCGACCAGTGGAGCCAGTCGGGCCGGTCGCCCAGCTCCTCGTGGGCGCGGTCGCACACCGTCACCACGAGCGGTGTCGCCGCGCGACGCGGGCGGGGAGGCGACGCGGGCGGGCGGCGCCGAGATCGAGGCCGGCCCGGCGCGCCGCGGCGACCGCGCCGGGGTGCACACCGGGCGCGGGATGGGTGCCGGCGGACGACGCGGCGCGCCGGACGTGCTCCGTCCACAACGCCGCGGCCAGCTGGCTGCGCGCCGAGTTGTGCGGTGCACACGAACAGCGCCCGGCGGGGACGGACCAGCGGCGGGACCGCACGAGCGGGAAGGCCGCGGGGAGGAGGTGCACGTAGCGGCGGCGCCCGTCGCCGCTCGACCGCGACCGGCCGATCGAGCCCGGCCGCTTCGAGCACGTCGAGGTGGTGGGCGAGCAGGTTCGACTCGAGGCCGAAGCGCTCGCGCAGCTCGACCGGGGCGCGGTCGGAGCGGGCGAGCTCGTCGGCGATGGCGAGCCGCACGGGATCGCCGAGCGCGGCGTGTCGCCGGGCGCGGACGCGAACTCCTGGGTCTTATCGCGAGAACCTAGTCGCTCAAGAAATCTTGAGCTATTCGGGTGGGCGCGAGCGGGTCAGGCTGCGGGCGGGGAAGTAGGGACGCGCCCGTCCACAACGCCGCGGCCAACTGGCTGCGCGCCGAGTTGTGGGTGCACACGAACAGCGCCCGGCGGGGACGGACCGCGCGGGACGCACGAGCGGGAAGGCCGCGGGGAGGAGGTGGACGTAGCGCCGGCGCCCGTCGCCACTCGACCGCGAGCGGCCGATCGAGCCCGGCCGCTTCGAGCACGTCGAGGTGGTGGGCCAGGAGGTTCGACTCGAGGCCGAAGCGCTCGCGGAGCTCGACCGGGGCGCGGTCGGAGCGGGCGAGCTCGTCGGCGATGGCGAGCCGGACGGGATCGCCGAGCGCGGCGTGCTGCCGGGCGCGGGACGCGAGCACCTGGGGGTCCATCGCGCCGAACCTAGTCGCTCAAGAAATCTTGAGCTACTTCGGGGTGGGGCGCGACCCGGTCAGGCGGCGGGCGGGGGGAGGTAGGTCGGCCGTGCGCACGTCGCCGTCCTCGACCTGCAGCACCCAGATCGACGCCTTCTCCACCCGGTCGCCGTCGAGCGCGACCCCCTGGTCGGCGTAGTGGTTCAGGAGGTCGCCGAGCACGTCGCCGTGGCTGCAGAGCGCGACGTCGTCGTCGAGGTGGCGGCGTCACGAGCCGCAGCGCGTCCTTGAGCCGCGCCCCTTCGGTGAGCGCGGCGTCGGTGGCGACCTCGAGCCCCAGACGCTCGGCCGCGGGCGCGAGGGTCTGGTGACAGCGGACGTAGGGGCTCGACACGAGCTGCTTGACCCCGGCGTCGGCGAGGGTGGCCGCCAGTGCCTCGGCCTGGCGTCGGCCCGCCTTCGACAGCGGGCGGAGATGATCCGGCCCCTTGAACGCCTGGCGGCTGCCGGCGCGGGCGTGACGGACGAGATAGATGGTCAGGGGAGCCTGCCGGGGTTCGCGGTCCGACGGAAGAGCTTGCGGTCGTGATCGTAGGTGAGCTGCGCCGCCGCGTCGGGCGCGCGGCACCAGCGCAGCTCGTCGACCTCGTCGTTGGGCGTGAACGGGTGACCCTCGTGGTCGGGGGTCATGTGCCAGTAGCGCACGATCTTGGGCCGCCCCTTGGAGTCGACGTAGCGCACCTCGCCCGCGGGCGCGTCGAGCGTGCACGCCAGCCCGGTCTCCTCCTCGACCTCCCGCCGCGCGGTCTGCTCCGGCGTCTCGCCCGGGTCGGCCTTGCCCTTGGGGAAGCTCCAGTCGTCGTAGCGGGGACGGTGCACGAGCAGCACCTCCCACTCGCCCTGGTGCTCCCGCCACACCAGGCCGCCCGCGGCCTGCACCAGGATCTCGTCGGCCGACACGGTCACATCCAGCGGCGCAGGCGCCGGGCGCGGGCCGCGCTCCAGGCGCCGGGCCACGTCTCCCGGGACGCCTCGGCCGCGGCCTGTTCGAGCATGGCGAGCTCACCGGCCACGAACGCGGCCTCGACGCTCGCGCCGACGGCGCGCGTGCTCGCGCAGCCACCGGCCGGCGATCACCGCGTCCTGGTGTTCGCCGAGCACGTCCTGCAGATCCGGCGACCGCTGACGCGAACTTCGCCGCGTGCGACCCCAGCGCGGGCGCGACCGCCTCGGCCGCGTAGCGGCACCGCTTGGCGAGGATGCGCACGTGGTGCAGCTCGGGGTCGGGGGAGTCGTCGGTGAGCGCGTCGGCGGCCCGGCGGAGCTTGCGCCACGGCCGCCGCACGACGTCGGCGAGCTCCACGTCGAGATCGCTCGCGTCGGGCGGTCCGGGAATGCGGCGGCTCGCCTCGTACAACCGGTCGAGCAGCGCGACGTAGCGCGGCGAACGCAACCCGCCGAGCAGTTCGACGCGCGCCGCGTCGCGCGTGGCGTGCAGGCCGTCGAGCAACGGTGCCCGGCGTCGGCGTCCACGTCGTCGAGGGTGGTGAGGCGCCGTTCGAGGCGGTCGAGCAGCACGTCGGTGTCGCGCACCGCGCCGAGCAGATCGCCCAGCCATTTCAGCTCCGCGCGCAGTGCGTCGCTCCCAGTCGGGGTCGACGACGGCGCGGAACGTGCGCAGGTCGGAACGCAGGCGGCGGGTGGCGACGCGGGCCTGGTGCACGTCCTCGGCGTCGATGCCGAGGCGCACGCCGGGGTCGTGGGTGACGAGGCGTCGGGTCGAGCGGGCGACCGCGGCGCGCAGCACCTCGGCGGGGGTGGACGCCTCGTCGAGCGCGGCCGGCGCCACCAGGTCGGGCGGGCTCGGCCGCGCGCGGGCCGAGGGCCCGCACGATCTTGGGGACGGGATCCGGCTCGCCGGCCCCCGCGGCGAGCGCGTCGACGATCGTCGGCCGCGTGCTCCGCGTGCGCGTCGGCGGCGAGCTCGAGCTCCACTTCGCGGAATCGGGTGGTGAGCTCCCCGCGGTGGAGCACCGACACCTCGTCGTCGACCAGCTCCGCGAGTGGCTCGCCGTCGGCGTCGAAGAGATCGACGCGGTTGCGCACCGTGACCAGCTCCGCGACCGCGTCGACCGGCGCGCCGCGCGTGAGCGAAGTGACGAGTTCGAGTGCCTCGGCGGGTGGCTCGCCGGGCGCACCGGTGACGGTGAGCTCGTCGCGGGCGAGCAGTCCGTCGCCACCGCCCGCGGCGGGGAGCTTCACCATCCACCCGTGGTCGTCACGCCAGCGCAGGCTCGACCCGGCGCGCGCGAGGCGCAGGTCGGCGGTGTCGTAGTAGGTGGCGTGCAGCGTGCGCACGTCGGGATCGCCGGCGCGCACGGCGTCGAGCCCCGCGATCACCTCGTCGACCCGGAAGCCGGGGCCCGGGGAGAACTTCAGCTCGCGTTCCCGCTCGCGTCGGCCCATCGCCGCGCGGCTCAGGTGGCCGACGCCCGCGCGAGCGCGAGCTCCTGCAGCGCGCGGTGGGTGTTGCGACCCGAGCACCATGGGGACCTTGTGCCAGGTGCCGTCGCCCGTGAGCTCCCACGCGAGCACGTCGTCGGTGAGGTCGAACTCGAGCACCTGCGCGAGCCGGGCCTTCAACCGCGGGTCGTTCACCGGGCAGAGCGCCTCGACCCGGTGGTCGAGGTTCCTCGGCATGATGTCGGCCGAGCCGATCAGGTAGTCGGCGGTTTCGGGATCGGCGCCGAAGCGGTAGACGCGCGAGTGCTCGAGGAACCGGCCGATCAGGGAGCGCACACGGATGTTCTCCGACAGCCCGGCGACCTGCGGGCGCAGGCAGCAGATGCCGCGCACGATGAGATCGATCTGCACGCCCTGCTGCGACGCGTCGTAGAGCGCGTCGATGAGCGCGCGGTCGACGAGCGAGTTCATCTTGAGGGTGATGCACCCCTCGGGACCCTTCTCGGCCTCGCGCTCCACGAGCTCGGTGAGCCGCCGCCGCAGGTGCGTGGGCGCGACGAGGAGTCGTCGGTAGATCCCCTGGTGGCTGTAGCCGGTGAGGTGGTTGAAGAGGTCGGTGAGGTCGGCACCGAGGGCGGGGTCGGCCGACATGAGGCCGACGTCCTCGTAGAGGCCTGCGGTCTTCGGGTTGTAGTTGCCGGTGCCCACGTGGCAGTAGCGGCGGATGCCGTCGGGCTCCTGGCGCACCACGAGCAGCACCTTGGCGTGGGTCTTCAGCCCGACGAGGCCGTACACCACGTGCACGCCCGCTTCTTCGAGCGCACGGGCGCGCTCGATGTTGGCCCGCTCGTCGAAGCGGGCCTTGAGCTCGACCAGCGCCACCACCTGCTTGCCCGACTCCGCGGCCTTGATGAGCGAGCCCACGAGCGAGCTGTCGTCGGCCGCGGTGCGGTAGATGGTCTGCTTGATCGCCAGGACGTCAGGGTCGGACGCGGCCTGCTCGACGAACTGCTCCACCGAGGTGGCGAACGAGTCGTAGGGGTGGTGCACGAGCAGGTCGGTGGCGCGCAGCAGGCGGAAGAAGTCGGGCGCGGGTTCGGTGCCGGCGAGGACGACCGGGGTCTGGGGGACCCACGGCTCTTCCTTGAGATCCGGCGCGGTCGACGCCGTAGAGCGACCACAGCCCGCCGAGGTCGAGGGGGCCACTGATGATCGTGACCTCGGACTCGTGCAGCTCGAGCTCGCGGCAGAGCAGTTCGAGGACGTCGGGCGTCATCTCGTCGTCGACCTCGAGGCGCACGGCACGGCCGAACTTGTTGCGCCGCCGCAGCACCGACTCCATGGCCTCGAGGAGGTCGGCGGCTTCGTCCTCGAGCTCGAAGTCGGTGTCGCGCGTGATGCGGAACGGGTGGTGCGAGGTGATCTGCATCCCCGGGAAGAGGAGCTCGAGGCGTCCGGCGATCATGTCCTCGAGGAGCATGAAGCGGTTGCCGTCGGGGAGGGCGACGAAGCGGGGGAGGGTGGGCGGCACCTTCACCCGGGCGAAGCGCTCCTCGCCGGTGGAGGGGTCGAGCACGCGCACCGCGAGGTTGAGCGACAGGTTCGAGATGTAGGGGAAGGGGTGCGCGGGGTCGACCGCGAGCGGAGTGAGCACCGGGAAGATGCGGTCGAGGAAGAGCCTGTCGACGTGGGCGCGGTCGTCGTCGTCGAGCTCGGCCGAGCGCACGAAGTGGACTCCCGCCGTCTTCGAGCGCGGGGACGACCTCGTGCGCGGAAGACCTTGGCCGCGCGCTGCTGCAGGTCGACGGCCCGGGCGCGCACGGCGCGGATCTGCTCGACCAGGTCGATGTCGCCGGTGGACGAGGTGCGCAGGCCGGCGTCGAGCTGTTCGACGAGGCCCGACACCCGCACCTCGAAGAACTCGTCGAGGTTCTGGCTGAAGATGGCGAGGAACTTCACCCGCTCCAGCAGCATCTGGCGGGGGTCCTCGGCGAGGGCGAGCACCCGGGCGTTGAAGTCGAGCCACGAGAGCTCACGGTTGATGAACCGGGCCGCGGGGTCGGACGGCCGTCCGACGATCATGGGATCGTGGTCGGCGGCGACGGGGGAGAGCGACGCGCCAGGCGACGCGCCGGTCGGCCCGGATCCGGGCGTCCCGGCGACGGGAGCTCCGGGCCCGGGGTCCTCCGCCTCGAGAGCGACGTCGAGCCCGGCCATCGACCGAGTGTACCCGGGGCCCCCGGGGCGCCGACCGGGGCGAATCGCCCACCTTCCGGGCCGGGGAGGGGGCCGGGAACCGTCGGAGGCCGGAGGTACTGTGACGCGACCATGCCGGACCCGTTGCGCAGCTCCGTTCGGCTCTCCCGCGGCTGCGTTCCGGCGACGCCGGGGTCGGGCCGGTGACGAGCGTCGACCCGCGCTTCCAGGCGCCCACGCCCTTCGCGCGCCTCCTCTACGCGCACGCGGTCGGGGTCTGCGGCGACGCCTGCCTCACCGTGTCGTTGGCGGGGTCGATCTTCTTCCAGAGCCCCACCAACGCGGCGCGCGGGAAGATCTTCCTCTTCCTCCTGCTCACCATGGCGCCGTTCGCGATCGTGGCGCCGATCCTCGGCCCCGCGCTCGACCGCTCCAAGGGCGGTCGGCGGATGCTGATGATCGTGGCCGCGGCCGGTCGGGCGCTGCTCTGCATCGGCATGGCGCAGTACATCAGCAAGCCTGCACCCGAAGGGTCTGCTCGTGTACCCGCTCGCGTTCGGCGTGCTCGTGCTGGGCAAGGGCGCGCAGGTCGCGAAGAGCGCGCTCGTGCCCGCGCTGGTGCGCAACGACGACGAGCTGGTGAACGCCAACTCGCGCCTCGCGCTGGTGAGCGTGATCGGCGCGATGGTCGGTGGTCTGCCCGCGTTCGTCGTGTACCAGCTCTTCGGCTCGGACTGGTCGCTTGCGAGTGGCGGCGGTCGTGTTCGTCGCCGCGGCGATCCTCGCGTTCCAGATCCCCCGGACGAGTACGGCCGGGAAACCAGGACTCCCGTCAGGAGCAGCTCGAACGCGAAGAGCTGCACACGCCGAGCATCCTGCTCGGCGGGCAGCGCGATGGCGGTGCTGCGCGGCTCGGTGGGGTTCCTGGTGTTCTTCAGCGCGTTCTCGCTCAAACACGACCTGCCCGCGTTGTTCGTGGTGGGCGCCGCGAGCGTGGCCGGCAACTTCCTCGGCGTGGTCGAGCGCGCCGGTGTTGCGGCGGTCGACGCGCGAAGAGGTGATCATCGCCTCGGCGCTCGTGCTGCCGGCGACGTTCGCGATCCTGGGCGCATTGGTCGCGGGCGCGTTCGGGTTCGTGCTCGCGGGGTTCGCGCTCGCGGTCGGTGGTGGTTCGGGACGGCTCGGGTTCGACAGCCTCCTGCAGCGCGACGGTCCCGACGCGGCACGCGGACGCGCGTTCGCCAAGTTCGAGACGCGCTTCCAGATCGCGTGGGTGATCGGCGGCCTGCTCGCCATCATCCCGTTCGCGCCGCAGCTCGGCCTCTTCCTCCTCGCCTGCGTGCTGCTGTTCGCGGCGGTGTCGTTCGTGGCTGCGCTGCGGGCGTCGCGCGGTCGGCAGATGCGCACCGGTCTGCTGCCGGGTGCGGTCGACCGCCACATCACCCGCCAGCGCGACCAGGCGGTGCGGCGCGTGCGCGGGAAGCTCAGGCGCAGCCCTGGCGCGCCCGGCTCGTCACCCCCGGGGCACTCACCGCCGCCACCCGTCGACCCCGAAGCCCCCACCGCGCCCTGAGCGGCGAGTGTCGAGCTGCGAGTGGCTCGTCGGAGGTCAGCCTTCGGGGAAGTCGGGGAAGTCGGGGATCTCGAGCTCCGAGAGGTCGGCAAGGTCGTCGAGGTCCTGCACCGGCGTCGACGCCGATGCGGGCGAGCCAGAGGCCGGGGGCGTCGAGCTCGCTCGGGGTGGGGAGCATCGCCTCGCGACTCGAAGAGGTGGTTGATGCCGTCGAGCCCGGCGCGGGCGACCACGCCGTCGACGAAGGCCTGACCCCGCTCGTAGTGCGCCCGTTCGAGCTCGAGGCCGAGGAGCGCGCCGATGAAGCGTTCGGCCTCGCCGCGCTCCACGCGGTGACGCTGCTTCGCCTCGTGGATGCGGTCGAAGGTGGGGATGAGCCGGTGGCCGATCACCCCGAGCACGTGGTCGGCGTAGCCGTCGATCACCGCGGTGAGTCGCTGCAGCTCCTCGCGCGGCGCGGCCTGCTCGGGTGACTGCATCGCGCCGAGCACCCGCTCGGGATCTTCGGTCATCGACTGGATCGACGCGGGGTCGCTGGGGTCGACCATGCCGAACTCGGCCTCGAACGCGTTGACGTCGACCCGGTACGCGGACACGTAGTCGGCCGCGAGCTGCACGAGGCGGCTGCGGATCCACGGCACCGAGCGCAACGCCGCGTGCACCACCTCGTGCAGCGCGACGTAGAAGCGCAGGTCGTCGCGCGGCAGCTCCCACTCCTGCTCGAACGCGTCGATGTTGGGCACCACGAAGCACAGGCTGGGCTCGTCACCGCCCGGCTTGGTGGTGGTGGGCAGCGGTCCGGTGGGCAGCGGCAGGTCGTACCGGCCGAGCGCGTGCTGCGCGAGGTATCCGATCATCGAGCCGGCCTGCACGCCGAGCAGCACCGGGGCGATCATCCCCAGCATCGGGCCGAGGCCGCCGAACGCGCCGATCGCCCCCGGCGGCATCCCCGGCATGCCCGGCATCGCGGGGAAGTCGGCGGCGCCGAGCGGGTCGTCGCCCTCCTCGGCGTCGGCCTCGTCGCCGACGCGGCGCATCGCGTCGCCGAGGTTGGTGGCGAGGGACTCGAGCACCGGGCGCAACGCCACGAGGTGGAGGTCGACCCACCCGCGCGGCCCGACGGTGCGCAGGTCGGTGGCGAAGGTGGCGGTGAGGCCGGTCTCGCCCACGACGAGGGTCTGTGCGGCGTGGGCCAGCTCCTCGAACTGCCGGCGGTCGGCGTCGGACACCGGGCTGTCGGGGCGACCCTCGGTGGCCACCGACTCCGCGGTCTGGCGGGCCATCTCCCAGTTGACCGGGCCGTCGGACTGCAGCATCCGCATGACCTGGTTGAGGTCGATCTGCGAGAAGTCGAACGTGGCCGGGTCGAACTGCCCGCCGCCGAGGGGACCGAAGGGGAACGGGACGCCGCCCCCGGCGCCGCTCCCGCCCGCGCCGCCGGCCGGGCCACCGACGGAGGGGTGGTCGCCGTGGTCGTCGGGCTCGTCGGGGGGAATCGGCTCGTGGTCCACGCGGTCAGTGTAGGGACGGCCTTCGTCGCCGCGACCCGCGGGTCCCGACGCTTTCCCCTTGGCGACCCGGTGCCGCCCGGGCAGGATGGTGCCGTGCACCGCATCGCCGTCACCGGAGCCGCCGGGCTCGTGGGCCGTCACCTCCTCCCCGTGCTCGCCGCGCACCCCGCAGTGGAGGCGGTGGTGGGCCTCGACGTGCGGGAGCCCGACCGCCGCCCGAAGTCGGTGTCGTTCCACCGGGTCGACATCGCGGGCAGCGCGCTGCGCCCGGTGCTGGAGGGCGTCGACGTGGTGGTGCACCTCGCGGGCGTGGTCGACCCCGTCCCCGACGAGAAGTTGATGGCGCGAGTGAACGTCGACGGCACCCGCCACGTGCTCGAGGAGGCCGCCGCGGTCGGGGTGCGGCGCATCGTGCGCATCTCCAACGCCGCGGTCTACGGCGCGCACGCCGACAACCCGGTGCCGCTCACCGAGGACTCGATGCTGCGCCCCAACCCGCAGTTCTCGCCCGCGGTGCAGGGCGCGGAAGTGGCCCGCATGCTCGCCGACTGGCGCGCGCGAGCACCCCGAGGTCACGGTCACGTCGCTGCGGGCCGCGCCGGTGGTGGGGGGCGACGGCGCGGAACGGCTGCTCGCCCGCATCCTGCTGGGCCGGCCGCAGCTGCGCGTGCGCGGCGCCGCGCCGCCGGTGCAGGTGCTCCACGTCGACGACCTCACCGCCGCGCTGGCCCTCGCCGCCACCACCGACCTCCCGGGGGTGTACAACGTCGCCGCCGACGGGTGGCTGACCGCCGACGACTGGCGCGCGTTGCTCCCGCCGCCGAAGGTGCCGGCGGTGCCCGCGGCCACGCTCGAGCGCGCGCTGGCGCGCACGTGGGAGCTCGGGATCGCGGACGTGCCGCCGGGTGTCGTGCCCTATCTCCGGTACCCGGTGGTGCTCGACAACTCGAAGTTGCGCGCCGCGGGCTGGGCGCCGCAGGTGAGCAACGAGGACGCGATCCGCGAAGCGGTGGCGGCGCGCCCGTCGCGTGACCGGCGACCCGTGGTGGCCGCGGGCGCGATGGTGTCGGCGGGGGTCGTGACCACGGTGGTCGTGCGTCGCCGGCGACGGTCGCGGGCGGCGTCGCGACTAATTCCCACTGCGGCGCGCGGCGTCTCGGGCAGGATGGGACATGGCCGAGAACGAGTGGTGGATCCGCGAGTACGGCGACCCGTGTCGCGAGTGCGGGTTCGCGTGGGCGACGCCCCCCGAGGAAGCGATCGCACGGGTGGAGGGGCTGCCCGCGCGGCTCGACGAGTTGCTGAGCGCCGGCGCGACCGGCGTCGAGGTCCCGGCCGGCTGCTCGTGGTCGGTCACCGGCTACGTGTTCCACGTCGCCGACAACCTGCGCATCTTCGCCGAGCGGCTCGAAGGCGTGCGCGCCGGCGGACCCGACGGCGTTGGTGGGCTACGACGAGAACGAGCTCGCGGCGGCGCGGCACTACGAGGAATTGGCGCTGCCCGCCGGGCTGTGGTCGCTGCACCAGTCGGTGCCGCTGTGGGCGGCCGCATGTCGGACCGCGCTTGCCGCGCAGCAGGGGTTCCGGCATTCGGAGTACGGCGAGCTCACCGCGTCGGAGATCGTGCGCGCGCCCGCGCACGACGCGCTGCACCACGAGTGGGACGTGCAGCGCGCGGTCGGTGGCGCGCTCAGCTGACGAGCAGCGCCACGAGGCGGTCGAGCTCGTCGTCGGTGTTGTAGTAGTGCACCGACGCGCGCAGCACCGCGTCGAGCCCGCGAGCTTCGAAGTCGGCGCGGGCGAAGTCGATGGTCGACACCGAGATGTTGACGTGCTGCTCGCGCAGCCGCGCCGCGCACTCGTACGGATCGACGCCGTCGATGGTGAACGTGACGATCCCGCACTGTTCGACGCCGCGGTCGCGCAGCGTGAGTCCGGGGACCGCGCGCAGTCGTTCGCGGAGCGACGCGCCGAGCGCGAGGACTCGCGTCGAGATGGCGTCGAGCCCCAGCGCGAGCGCCTCGTCGACCGCGGCACCGAGGCCGAGGCGGTTGGCCACCGAGTGCTCCCACGACTCGAAGCGGCGGGCGTCGGCGCGGATCACCAGCTCGTCGCCCGGTGCCCACTGCGCGGCGTGCACGTCGACGAAGGGCGGATCGAGGCGCTCGATCCACGGGCGGCGCACGTAGAGGAACCCGGTGCCGCGCGGCGCGCGCAGGTACTTGCGGCCGGTGGCCGAGAGGAAGTCGCAGCCCAGCGTGTCGACGTCGATGGGGAGCTGGCCCGCGGCCTGGCACGCGTCGAGCAGGTACGGCACGCCGGCCTCGCGTGCCACCGCTCCCACCGCGGCGGCGGGGTTCACCAGCCCGCCCTGGGTGGGGATCCACGACAGCGCGATCAGCCGGGTGCGGTCGTCGATCAGGTCACGCAACGCGTCGACGTCGAGCTGACCCGACTCGTCGTCGGGCACGAACACCAGCTCCACGCCCTGGCGGCGCGCGAGCTGCAGGAACGCGATCACGTTGCTCGCGTACTCCGAGCGCGACGTGAGCACCCGGTCGCCGGCGCGGAACGTGGACGCCAGGGAGTAGCAGGCCATGTCCCACGCGCGCGTCGCGTTCTCGACCAGCGCGATCTCGTCGGTCGACGCGCCGATCAGCGTCGCCACCGAGTCGTAGACCGCCGCGCTGCGCTCGGCGACGAGGTCGCCCGCCATGTAGCCGCCGACGCGCGCCTCGAGCTCGAGGTGCTCGACCACGGTGTCGACCACATGGCGGGTGGGCAGCGCGGCGCCCGCGTTGTTGAGGTGGGCGACGTCGTGGCACCCCGGCGTGGCCGCGCGCAGCTCGCGCGACGTCCAGGCCGCGCGTCGGTCACGGGCGCAGGGTCAGGCGCCGGCGGGCGCGAGGTGCGTGGCCCGCCAGTCGTCCCATTCGTCGGTGAAGTAGCGCACGCGCGTCTTCTTGTACTCCTTCACCGACCACAGGAGCGCGTACTCGTCGACGCCGGTCTCCTCGTGGATCGCCGCGATCGTGGCCTCGCAGTCCTTGGCGTTCTTGCCGTGCACCATGGTGAAGATGGAGTAGGGCCAGTCGTCGTAGGTGGGACGGCGGTAGCAGTGGCTCACCAGCGCGAAGCCGGCCATCTGCGGGCCGACCGCGTCGAGCGGTCGTCGGGCACCGCCCACACGCCCATCGCGTTGGCCTTGAACCCCGCGCTGCGGTGGTTCATCACCGCGGCGAAGCGCCGCATGAGCTTGCGCTCCTTGAACGACGCGAGCAGGTCGAGCACGGTCTGCTCGTCGGTGCCGATCAGCTCGGCGTAGGCGGCGAAGGGCCGCTCGACGAGGGGAAGGTCTTCCTGCACGATGCGGATCGTCGCCATCTCGAGCTCGGAGAGCTCGGGCGCCTCCATGTGCTCCCTGCGCTCCGGCCGCTCGTGCTCGAGCACCTCGGCCTTCGCGTTCGCCGCGGTGGCGCCGGTCATGTCGAGCTTCACGCCGATCTTGTAGAGCTTCAGCGTGGGGAGGCGACGGGTGACGAGCGCGCCCGACTCGCGGTGCAGCTCCTCCACGTGCTCCTCGAGCGAGTCGCCCGGCGGCACGGCCACCGTGTACCAGAGGTTGTAGCGGTGGTTGCGCTTGTAGTTGTGGCTGACGCCGGGGTGTGCGCTGATCACCGCGGCGGCTTCGTCGACCCGGTCGGGGTCGATCTGCGCGGCCACGAGCGCGGAGCCGTACCCGAGCGCGCGGGTGTCGAAGATGGCGGAGAGCTGGCGCAGCACGCCGAGCTGCTTCACCCGGGCGACCCGCTCGCGGGTGGCCTCCTCGGTGAGGCCGAGGCGCTCACCGAGCACCGCGAAGGGCCGCGGGTCGAGCGGGAAGTCCCACTGGACGGCGTTGAGCAGCTCGCGGTCGAGGTCCTCGAGGGCGTCGTCGCCCCGGGCCTGGTCGTCGACGGGCTCGCTCACGGGATCGGTCATGGCCCAATCGTACGGCCCACCCCTCCGTCGTGCCCCCTCGCCGGGCGCGCGGGTGGGAATCAGCCGGCGCCGGGGTCGGTGGGGGGCGCGGCGGGGTCGGGGGCGCCGAGGGTGACGCGCTGGCGGTGGGTCTTCCCCGCCGGATCCACCCAGCCGACCTCGATCGGGTCCTGGGGCCGCAGCGCCCGCACCGCGGCGATCGCGTCGGCCCGTCCGCCGACCCGGTCGTCGCCCACGTGGGTGACGACGTCGCCGGGCTCGAGCCCGCCCTTGGCCGCCGGGCTCCCGGCGACCACGGTCGCGACCCGCGCGCCGCCGTGCGGGCGCTCGACCGCGTCGTCACCGAACACCACGCCGAGCCACGCGTGGCTCACCGTGCCGCCGGCTCTCCAGCTGGTCGCGCACGTCGCGCACGGCCGCGACCGGGATCGCCACCAACCCGACGCCGGGCGCGTTCTGGGCCGTCGTGAGCACGCCGAGCAGGTTGCCGTCGGAGTCGACCAGCGCGCCGCCCGACCAGATGACGCCGGGCTGGATGCCGGTCTCGATCGCGCCCGCCACCGGGACGCCGCTCCCTGCGTCGATCATGCGGTTGCGGTCGGAGATCACGTCGACGCCGGCCTTGTAGTCGCCGGACCGGAACGCGGCGACCGCGATCGCCGCGGTGCCGACGCCGCCGTCGGCGGACTCGCTCTGCGCGACCGGTTCGAGGTCGCCGTCGGCCACCGACAACAGGGCGAGGTCGGTGTAGGGATCGGCGCCCACGACCTTCGCCGTGTGGGGGCGACCTTCGCTGGTGACGATGTCGAGCGACGACGCGCCGGCCACGAGGTGGGCGTTGGTCATCACCCGGTCGGACCCGACCGCCACACCCGAGCCGACGGGGACGACGCGTCCGTCGGCGCCGACGAGGCGGACGGTCACGACGCTGGTCTTCGTGTCGGCGGCGACGCGGCGAACGACGCCGTAGTCGACGCTCGGGGTGCTGCCGACGAGACGGGGCACCTCGGCCGCGGGGCGCGAATCACCGCCCAGGCTGCCGAACGCCACCAGCACGAGGATGGTCAGGACCGCGCCCACGAGGGCGGATCCCACACCGATCGCCCACTCGCGGGGCCGGGCCTTCGGTGGGTCGGCAGCGGGCGTGGCCACGAACGACTGGAGCTCCGACGGGTGCATCCAGGGTCGTTGGGACGGCTGCGGCACGGGACCACCGACGGACTCGGGCTCGAGCGGGCCCTCCTCGTCGTCGGGGCTCATGGCGCGGAGTGTACCGACGGGCCGGGCGCTCGGAACGTCGCCCCTCGCCGCGATGAGCCCGTTTCGGGCGGGTCTGCCCCGCCTGGGGCCTGCGGTCGCGGGCGCCGCCGGGGAAGCCGGGGACGGGGTTCGGTACGATTGCCTCCGTGCAGGGCCCCGAAGCCGGCGACTGGGTCGCCATCGTCACCGAACCCCTCCCGGTGGAGGCGGCCACGCTGTGGGCCACGACGCCCGCGAGCGGAGCGGTGGTCACCTTCCTCGGGGTGGTGCGCGACCACTCCGAAGGGCGCGAGGGCGTGCGCGGGCTCACCTACGAGGCCTACGAGGAGGCGGCGCTCGCGCGCCTCACCGCGGTGGTCGACGAGGCCCGGGCCCGCTGGCCCGAGGTCGAGCGCTTCGCGGTGCTGCACCGCCTCGGCGACATCGCCCTCTCCGAAGCGTCGGTCGCGGTCGTGGCGTCGTCGCCGCACCGGGCCGAGGCGTTCGAGGCCGCGCGGTTCTGCATCGACACCCTCAAGGAGACGGTGCCGATCTGGAAGCGCGAGCACTGGGAGGGCGGCTCCGACTGGGCCACCTGCTCGCACCACGTCCGCCCCGTGTCCGACGCCGAGCAGTCCGTCGAGCAGCCCGTCTCGTACGGCGCGCACGCCTGAGCCGGCGGCCGAACCCTGTCCCGCGACCTCGCGATCGACCTCGGTACCGCGAACACCCTGGTGTACGCGCGCGGCCAGGGGATCATCCTCAACGAGCCGACCGTCATCGCGATGAACACCCGCACCCACGAGGTGCTCGCGCTCGGCCAGGAGGCCTGGCAGATGATCGGGCGCACGCCCGGCTACATCGTCGCCGTGCGTCCGCTGCGCGGTGGGGCGATCACCGACTTCGAGATCACGCAGCGGCTCATCCGAATGCTGTTCCAGCGCGCGGGGATCTCGCGCATGCAGCGCGCCCGCGTGCTCATCTGCGTGCCGTCCGCGATCACCCACGTGGAGCAGCGTGCGGTGCTCGAGGCGGCCCGGCGCGCCGGCGCCGCGCAGACCTACCTGATCGAGCAGCCCATGGCCGCGGCCATCGGCGCGTCGCTGCCCATCCACGAGCCGCTCGGCAACATGGTCGTCGACATCGGCGGTGGCACGAGCGAGGTCGCGGTGATCTCCCTCGGTGGCGTCGTGGCGCTCGAAGCCGTGCGGGTCGGCTCCTTCGACATCGACGCCGCGATCCAGGGCTACGTGCGGCGTGAGTACGGCCTGGCGATCGGTGAGCGCACCGCGGAAGAGGTGAAGCTCGCGATCGGCTCGGTGTTCCCCACCGACGACGAGTACAAGGCCGAGGTGCGCGGCCGCGACCTCATGAGCGGCATGCCCAAGACCATCGTGCTCACGCCCGAGGAGATCCGCGAGGCGATCGACGAGCCGATCCAGGCCATCCTCGGCGCGGTGAAGGCGGCCCTGGCCCGCACCCCACCGGAGCTCGCGCAGGACCTCCTCGCCGAGGGCATCAACCTCGTCGGTGGCGGCGCGATGCTGCGCGGCTTCGATCTCCGCATCGAGAAGGAGACGGCGGTGCGCGCCCAGCTCGTCGACCTTCCCCTCGAGACGGTCGTGTTGGGCGCGGGGCGTTGCCTCGAGTCCTTCGACCGTCTCAAGGACATGTTCATGTAGCACCGGGTCGACCCGGCACCTCGCACATGGATCAGACCCCCCGCTTCTGGAGACCCACCGCCACGCTCGCGCGCTGGCTCTGCGGCGTGCTCGTCGCGCAGGCGGTGCTCAGCATCGGGGCGATGTTCGCCGACGAGGCGTTGCGCTGGGAGCGGGTGCACGACGTGCTCGACACCACCAGCGTCACCGACTCGCAGTTCAACCAGCGCCTCACCGACGCGATGAACGGCGTCGGCGGGATGGCGTGGGTGCAGCTCGCCGGCTACGCGACCACCGCGGTGCTCGTGTTCTGGATCATCTGGTCGTTCCGCAGCGCGCACAACGCGCGGGCGCTGGGGCGCACCGGCGCACGCCAGTCGCCGGGGTGGGTGATCGCGGGGTGGCTCATCCCGCTCGTGAACTTCGTGCTCCCGTACCAGACCGTCTCCGACCTCTGGCGCAGCTCCGACCCCGAGGCCGCGCCCGGCGACGAGTGGCGCGCGCGGGCGCCCGAGCCGACGCGTCGCGCTCTGGTGGACGGCCTATCTCGTGGGGGTCATCGGCTACGTGGTGGTGGTGCTCGTCGTGCTCACCGGCAGTCTCGACGCGTCGAGCGCCAAGCCGTGGTTCGCGGCGGTGCGGGGCGTGCAGGCGGTGGGCGCGCTGCTCGGCGCGTGGATCGTGTGGGAGGTCACGCTGCGTCAGGGTCACCAGCGGGAACGCGAGCCGGTGCCCACGCGCGACGAGGCGTCGGCGGTGGCGGCCGCGCACCGGGGCCCGGGGACGGTCACCCAGCAGATCGTGCGCGGTCCCGACGGCATGCCGGTCGCCGGCTGGTATCCCGACCCGAACGGCGTCGCCCAGCACCGCTACTGGGACGGCAAGGCGTGGACCGAGCACGTCTCCACCGACGGCGTGCTGGCGCTGGCGCCGGTGCTGCCCGTCGCCCCGGAACGGCCGGCAGTGGCGGCCGACTGGTATCCCGACCCTGCGGGTCGCCACCAGTGGCGCTTCTGGGGTGGCGACGACTGGACGCCGCACGTGAACGACGCCGGCGTGCACACCGACGACCCGCTCCCGGCCCCCGCGCCGCCACCGGTCCCGCACCCGTCGTAGCCAACCCGTCGTCAGGCGCGCGTCTCAGGCGTCGCGGAGGTCCTCGGCGGCCTGGCGCACCTGCCAGTCGCGGTCGGTGAGCGCAGCCTCGATGGCGGCGTCGACCTCGGGCCCGTCGAAGGGCGCGAGCGCGAGCACCGCGCGGCGGCGCACCGCGGGCTTGTCGTTGCACGCGGCGAGGATCGCCGGCAGCCCGGCCTCGCGGCCGATCGCACCCAGCGCGGCGACGGCCGCTTCGCGTGCCAGCGCGTCGCGATGCGTGCCCGCAATGTCGACGAGCGTCGTGACGACGTCGTCGGCGGCGCGGTCGCCGAGCTCACCGAGCGCCCACGCCGCGGCTTCCACCACCGTCACGTCGCGATCGGCGGTGCCGGTGAGCAGCACGCGCGTCGCGACGTCGACCGACACGCCGCGTTCGACGAGCGCGGGTCCGAGCTCGCACACTCGCCGGCGCACCGCCGGGTCGCGGTCGCGGGCGGCCTCGGACCATGCGGTCGCGGCCTGCTCGACCGCGGCCGCGCGGACGAGCGCGCCCACCGCCACGGATCGGACCCGGGGATCGTCGTCGGCCGTCGCGCCGACCAACCGGACGAGGTCGTCGCGGGTGAGGCTGCCGCGGAGGCCGAGGGCGGCGAGGTCGGCGGCACGGGCGACAGGGCCCGTCCCGCTCACTTGGGAAGCGCGCCGTTGATGGCGATGATCAGGCCGGCGAAGATCGTGGCCACGACCACCGCGACCAGGAGCCCGGTGAGCGCGACCAGGACGATCGTGCGCACCAGGGCCCACCCGCGCCGCGCGGCGCGCACGCCGCGACGGGGTGCGGGCCGCGCGCCGTACGGTGTGCTCGGCGTGGCAGGCTGAGCAGTGGGTGAACCCGGCAACTCCGGCTCCTCCGGCTCCTCCGGCCCGGTGCCGGTGCCCGGGACTCCGGGGCCGCATCCGGGGTGCGAGCCCCCAACGTAATCGTCCGAGCCCCGGAGACCCATGACCGACCTGCCCCCTCCCGCCGCGCCTCCCGCCGGCGGGCCGCCTCCAGCGGCAACACCGCCTCCCGCCGGCGGGCCGCCTCCCCCGACACCCCCGGGTGCCGACGTCGCGCGGCGCCACCGCCGCCACCTGGTGCTCGCCTGGGTGGCCTCCGTGGTGGGCGTGCTGCTCGTGGTTGCGGTGATCGCCGGCTTCGTCATCCACGTTCCCTACGTCATCATCTCGCCCGGCGACAGCACCCCGCTCGACCGATCGGTGGTGTCGATCGACGGCGCCACCACGTACCCGCACCGCACGCCGGTCGAGTTCCTCACCGTGCGGGTGTCGAACGAGGACCCCACGTTCTGGCGGTACCTGCTCGCCACGCTCGACTCCGACCGCGACGTCGAGAAGCGCGAGTCGGTGGTCGGCTGCCTGAGCGATCGCGACAACCAG
The DNA here is from genome assembly GCA_963782705.1 of uncultured Actinomycetes bacterium. Classification (GTDB taxonomy): domain Bacteria; phylum Actinomycetota; class Acidimicrobiia; order IMCC26256; family DASPTH01; genus CAVRGQ01. Next base: position 278,155 of record CAWAKX010000007.1, read on the forward strand.
CAGTTCAACACCGACCTGATGAGTCAGTCGCAGAACGACGCGCGCTACGTCGCGCTCACCCGCCTCGGGTACCAGGTCGAGGCGAGCGACGCGCGCCTGACCGTGATCCAGGCCTGCAAGGGCGTGCCCGCGTACGGGAAGCTGCACGTCGGTGATCAAGTCGTCGCGGTCGACGGCACGCCGGTCACCACGCTGACCGAGGTCGGCAGCCGCGGTGCAGTCGCACGCGGTCGGTTCCGACGTCACGTTCACCGTCGAGCGCAACGGCGTGCGCGTCGACGAGACCGTCACCACCGGCAAGGTCTCGAAGGACCGCACCACCTGCGTCCCGGCCGGGAGCCCCGACCGTTCGTCGGCACCCGGCCGACGCAGATGGATCGACGAGCGGCAGCGAGGCCGGAGGGAAGGCGCCGAGCGGCAGCGAGGCCGAGGAAGGCATCGCCTGCGTCGGGATCGTGACGCAGTCGTTCGTCGACTACACGTTCCCGATCGACGTCCGGATCGACACCGCCCGCGTGGGGGGACCCTCGGCGGGCCTCGCGTTCACGCTCGCGATCATCGACGACCTCACGCCGGGCAGCCTCACGGGCGGGAAGCGGGTCGCGGTCACGGGCACGATCTCGCCCGACGGCAAGGTCGGCCCCGTCGGCGGTGTGCGAGCAGAAGGCGATCACCGCGCGCACGAACGGCGTCCAGTTGATGCTCGTGCCGAAGGCGGAGGTTCGGGACGCGCGCCGCGGAGCGGGCGATGTGCGCGTCGTGGGCGTCGACACCATCGACGAGGCGCTCGCGGCGTTGCAGCGTGCGGGTGGCGCGGCAGTGCCGCCAACCACCACGACCGCAGCGCGATCATGAGGGCATGACCGACGCCTCTGCTTCTTCCTCCCGCGACGCCCGACTCACTCCCGACACGGTCGCGAGTCGAACCTTCAGCCTCGGGAAGCGGGGATACGCCGAGGGCGAGGTGCGCTCGTTCCTGCGTCTCGTCGCCGACGACCTCGGGGCCGCGCTGGCTCGTGAGCGCGAGCTCGCGGCCCGGGTGCGCGACCTCGAGGAGCAGGCCCGGCGCCCGGTGCTGCCGCCCTCCGACGACGACCTGATCCGCGCGCTGGGGGAGGAGACGGCCCGGGTGCTCGGTCAGGCGCGCGAGTCGGCGATCGAACTGCGCAACAAGGCCGAGGAGCATGCCCGGCGCGTGGTGCGCGAGGCCCAGGAGACGGCGCGCGAGCTGCGCACCACCACGCAGCAGGCGGTGGAGGCGAAGACGCGCGAGGCCGAGGACGCGGCGCGCGCCCGGGCCAAGGAGATCGTCTCCGAGGCGCGCGGCGTGCGCGAGCGCGTGCTCGAAGACCTCGGCGAGCGCAAGACCACACTCGAGCAACAGATCGACGAGTTGCGCCAAGGTCGCGGCCGGCTGGTGGAGACGTACGAGTTGGTCGAGCGCGCGCTCGCCGCACGCGCGTCGCGTGATCGAGAGCGAGCCGTCGGTCGCGCCCGTCGTGCCCGACGCGCCGGCGCCCGCGACCGAGGGTGAGGCGCCGGCCCCCGCGCCCGCGGAGGACGCGCCCGACGCGCCGGCGGCCGAGCCCGCCCCGCCCGCCGAGCCCGCCCCGCGCCGCCGAGCACCGGCCCCGGTACCGTCCGCGCCGAGCCCCGCGTCCGCGGCGACTCCTGCGCCGGGCGACGACGACACCCCTGACGTGCACGCGCTCTTCGAGAAGCTGCGCTCGGAGCACGACGATGCTCCGGCCGCTGCCCCGCCGGCGAGCACTTCCGCCGATGCCCCGCCCGCGCCGGAAGCGGCGACCGCCGAACCGGCCGCCGGAGCCGCCCCGGCGCCCGAGGTCGAGCGTCCCGACGTCGACGACGAGGCGGCCGAACCTCCCACCCCGAGCCAGCGGGCGCTCGACGCCCGGGCCGAGGCGCTGGCCGAGGTGTCCGACGACCTCTCCCGCCGGGGGAAGCGGGCGCTGCAGGACGAGCAGAACGACGTGCTCGACGGGCTGCGCCGCCAGCGGGGCAAGATCGACCTCACCAAGGTGCTGCCCGCCGAGGACGAGCAGCTCGCCCGGTGGGCCCACGTCCTCCAGCCCAGCGTCGACACCGCCTACTCCCTCGGCGCCGCCGCGGTGGGCGGAGCGGTCGGCGCGACGCCCCGCGGCCCTGCTCTCCGAGCTGTCGAGCGGTGCGGTGTCGCCGTTGCGCGACCGGCTGGCGTCGTCGCTGGAGTCGATCGACGTGCGCACCCCGGCCGACGTGGAGCTCGCGGTGGCCCAGCGCCTCGGCGCCCGCTACCGCGAATGGCGGGGCCAGGTCGAGGAGGTCCTGGTCGACGCGCTCACCGTCGCGTACGCGCGTGGCGTGTACGACGCGGTGCCCGACGGCACCCGGCTGCGCTGGATCCCCACCCACGAGGGCAAGTGCCCCGACTGCGACGACAACGCGCTCGAGCCCACGGTGAAGGGTGGCGAGTTCCCCACCGGGCAGCAATTCCCGCCCGCGCACCCCGGCTGTCGGTGCCTCCTGGCCCTCGACGACGAGTCCTGAGCCCCGCACTCCTGCCGGGGGCCGGCGCCCTCTAGGCTGCGGACCCGATGCGCGTCCCCACGGACCCCACGCTTTCCGCCGTTCCCCCTCGCCGCTCGCGTTCGCGCGCGTGGATCATCGGCATCGTCATCGCGGTGCTGGCGATCCTGCTGCTGAGCCTCCGCGGTCTCGCGGGCTTCTACACCGACTTCCTCTGGTTCGACTCGCTCGGGCAGGGCGACACGTGGCGGGGTCTGCTCTCCGCCCACGTCGCGCCGGCGCTGGTGTTCACCGTCGTCTTCTTCGTGATCATGTTCGTGAACCTGGTGATCGCCGACCGGCTGGCGCCGCGCTACCGCTCCACCGGGCCCGAGGACGAGTTCGTGGCCCGCTACCAGGCGGTGGCCGGGCGCCACGTCCTCGCCATCCGCAGCGGCGTGTCGCTGTTCTTCGCGCTGATCGCCGGCCTCGGGGTGTCGTCGCAGTGGAAGCAGTGGGTGCTCTTCACCCACGCGCAGTCGTTCCACCAGACCGACCCGCAGTTCCACAAGGACATCGGCTTCTACGTCTTCCGGCTGCCGTTCCTGAAGTTCATGACCGAGTGGCTCTTCGCCGGTCTGGTGATCGTGCTCATCGTCACCGCGGTGGAGCACTACCTCAACGGCGGCATCCGCTTCCAGAGCCCGTTCCAGCGCGTCACCCCGCAGGTGAAGGCGCACCTGTCGGTGATCCTCGCGGTGATGGCGCTGGTGAAGACCGCGCAGTACTACCTCGCCCGCTTCGAGCTGAACTTCTCCACCCGTGGGGTGGTCGAGGGGGCGAGCGCCACCGACGTGAAGGCGCAGCTGCCCGCGCTGAACCTGCTGATGTTCATCTCGGTGGTGGCCGCCGCGCTGTTCCTCTGGAACATCCGCCGGCGCGGCTGGGTGCTGCCGATCCTCGCGGTGGGGCTCTGGGCGTTCGTGTCGCTGGTGGTGGGCACGATCTACCCGGCCTTCTACCAGCAGTTCCGGGTGGGGCCGAACGAGTACCAGCAGGAAGCGAAGTACATCGCCCGCAACATCAGCGCGACGCGTGATGCGTTCGGGCTCAGCAACGTCGAGACGACGCGCTTCGACTACTCGCAGCTCGCGTCGTTCTCGAAGGACGATCAGACCACGCTGGTCGACGACAACCTCACCACGATCAACAACGCGCGGCTGTGGGATCCGGGCGTGATCCAGGAGACGTACGCGAGCCTGCAGAACCTGCGTGACCTACTACCAGATCGGCGACGTCGACGTCGACCGCTACCTGGTCGACGGGCAGACCCAGCAGGTGCTCATCGCGGCACGCGGGCTCAACAGCGCCGATCTGCCGAGCCAGTCGTTCGTGAACCGCCACATCGTCTACACGCACGGCTACGGCGTGGTGGCGTCGCCGAGCAACGCGGCCGAGGCCGACGGCACGCCCAAGTACGTCCTGAAGAACGTCCCGACCCAGCAGTTGGGCCTGAAGCTCGAGAACGGCCCCGCGTCGCAGATCTACTTCGCCGAGGGTCTGTCGAGCTACGTGCTCACCGGCGCGCAGTCGCGGGAGTTCAACTACCAGCGGGCCGGCGCGACCGACAGCTTCACCCGCTACAAGGGGAAGGACGGCGTCACCCTCTCCAACTACCTGCGCCGCGCCGCGTTCGCGCTGCGCTTCGGCAGCCTCGACCCGCTGATCTCGAGCCAGATCAACTCGAGCACCAAGCTGCTCATGGAGCGCGACATCCGGTCCCGGGTCGAGAAGCTCGCGCCGTTCCTGCAGTACGACGCCGATCCCTACCCCGTCGTGCTGGGCGGCAAGACGGTGTGGATCCTCGACGGCTACACCACGAGCGACATGTACCCCTACTCCCAGTCGCTGGGGAGCGAGGGGTCGTTGGACTCCTTCAACTACGTGCGCAACTCGGTGAAGGTCACCGTCGACGCGTACCAGGGCACCGTCACCTTCTACGTGATCGACCAGAAGGACCCGATGATCAAGGCGTGGCGCGCCGCGTTCCCCGACCTCTTCACCGACGGGTCGAAGATGCCGGCCGAGATCCGGGCCCACCTGCGCTACCCCGAAGACCTCATGAAGTCGCAGAGCGCGATGTTCGGCCGCTACCACGTGACCGAGACGAAGCGCTTCTACGACGGCAGTGCCAAGTGGCTGGTGTCACCCGACCCCGGTTCCGGGGCGGTCGGGGATCAGATCCTCTCCGGGATCGACTCCGGAGGTACCAGCAGTGCCAGCGGCACGCCGCAGTCGGCGAGCGTCCACCGGGGCCCGCATCGATCCCTACTACCTGAACATCCGCCTGCCGGGCGAGAGCAAGGAGCACTTCTACGTGCTCTCGCCCTTCGTGCCGGTGTCGTCGGGGAACAGCCAGACGCGCCTCGTGTCGTTCCTCGCGGCCAACTCCGATCCGGAGGAGTACGGCAAGCTCCAGGCGTTCGTGATGCCCGACGGCCAGAACGTCGACGGGCCCGTGCAGGTGAACAACGCGATCCTGCGTACACAGGCGATCTCGACCGCGATCACGCTGCTCAACACCAACGGGTCGAAGATCCGCCAGGGGAGCATGCAGCTCATCCCGGTCGGCGACACGTTGCTCTACGTGCGGCCCTTCTACGCGTCGAGCAGCGGCGCGAACGGCTACCCGCAGTTCCAGTTCGTGGTGGTGTACGCCCAGGGCAGCGGCGCGTTCTGCGCCCCGACGGTGGAGGCGGGCCTCAAGCAGTTGTTGGGCCAGTCGAGCCCGGTCACCACCTGCAGCGTGGCCGCCGGCGCGGCGTCGGGCGGCACGGGCAGCGGCTCGCCCACCACGACGACCACGCCGGGGACGACCACGCCCACCACCACGCCGGCGACCACCACGCCGCCGGCCACGGGCAGCTCGGCCTCCTACATCAGCCAGGCCGCCGCGGCCTACCAGCAGGCGCAGGACGCGCTGAAGGCCGGCGACCCGGTGAAGTACGCGCAGCTGATCCAAGAGGTCGGCACCCTGGTGCAGCAGGCCCAAGCGGCCGCCGCCGCCGGTCGCTGACCCGGCAGCCGGCCGGGCCGGACCCCTTGCGGGGGCTCGGGTTGGAGATCGCCCGGGGGATTGTTACTATCGACGTAGTGGAAATCCCCCCGCGCCCCATGTCGAAGCCCCCAATGTCGAAACGCAGGCCCCCCAGCCAGTGAGGGAGGATCGATGACCGCTCCCGGAATCGACCTCGGCAAGTACAAGCTCGGCTGGCACGACAGCACCGACGACTACGTCTACACGCCCAAGAAGGGCATCAACGAGGACGTGGTCAAGGAGATCTCGCACCAGAAGAGCGAGCCGGACTGGATGACCAAGTTCCGGCTCAACGCCCTGAAGCGGTTCGATCGCAAGCCGATGCTGTCGTGGTTCGCCGACAACATGCCCGACATCGACTTCGACGACATCTACTACTACCTCAAGCCCACCGAGGGGCAGGTCTCCGACTGGGACATGCTCCCCGAGAGCATGAAGAACACCTACGAGAAGCTCGGCATCCCCGAAGCGGAGCGCAAGTACCTCGCCGGGGTCACCGCACAGTTCGAAAGCGAAGTCGTCTACCACAAGAACCGGGAGGACCTGGAGGAGCAGGGGATCCTGTTCACCTCCATGGACCAGGCGCTCAAGGACTACCCCGAGCTGGTCAAGGAGCACTTCGGCACCGTCATCCCGCCGGGCGACAACAAGTTCGCCGCGCTGAACTCGGCGGTGTGGTCGGGCGGCTCGTTCATCTACGTGCCGCCGGGCGTGCACGTGGAGATGCCGCTGCAGGCCTACTTCCGCATCAACGCGGAGAACGCGGGCCAGTTCGAGCGCACGCTGATCATCGCCGACGAGGGCGCGTCGGTGCACTACGTGGAGGGGTGCTCGGCGCCGGTGTACTCCACCGACTCGCTGCACTCCGCGGTGGTGGAGCTGATCGCCAAGCCCGGCGCGCGCATCCGCTACACGACCATCCAGAACTGGTCGCCCAACGTGTACAACCTGGTCACCAAGCGGGCGCGCGCGGAGACCGAGTCGACCGTCGAGTGGATCGACGGCAACCTCGGTTCCAAGCTCACGATGAAGTACCCCGCGGTCGTGATGACCGGGCCCAAGGCCCACGGCGAGGTGCTGTCGGTCGCCTACGCGGGCGCGGGCCAGCACCAGGACGCGGGGGCCAAGATGACCCACGCCGCGCCGGAGACCACCTCGATCATCGACTCGAAGTCGATCTCGAAGGACGGCGGCCGCACCACCTACCGCGGCCTCGTGCGGGTGGAGGAAGGCGCGTACGGCGTCAAGAGCCAGGTGCGCTGCGACGCCCTGATCCTCGACGACGACAGCCGCTCCGACACCTACCCCTACATGGAGGTCGAGGAGAAGGACGCCCGCATCGGCCACGAGGCCACGGTCTCGAAGGTCGGCGACGACCAGCTCTTCTACCTCATGGCGCGCGGGCTCACCGAGCAGCAGGCCACGGCGATGGTGGTGAACGGCTTCATCGAGCCGGTCACCAAGACCCTGCCGATGGAGTACGCGGTGGAGCTGTCGCGCCTCATCGAGCTCAACATGGAAGGCAGCGTCGGGTAGGTCCGGCGTCGGCAGATGACCAGTACCGAACACTTCACCGTCGACGCCGCGCGGGCCCTGCCGGGTCCCGACTGGCTGGCGGCGCGCCGCGTGGCCGCCGCCGAGCGGCTCGCCGGACCTCGACTGGCCCACCGAGCACGAGGAGATCTGGCGCTACAGCCGGATCGACGAGCTCGACCTCGGCCGTTTCCGCCCCGTGCCCCCCGAGCTGCTCGGGGAGGCGGGGGTGGAGAACGCGCCGGGCGGCGGACCGATCGCCGCCGAGGCCGGCGAGCAGTCCGCCCTCGTCGTCGTGCGCAACGGTCGGGTCGTGCACCACCGCATCAATCCCGCGCTGGAGCGCAAGGGCGTGCGGGTCTGCGGCCTCGCCACGTGCGAGCCGGGCGAGCTCGAAGGACTGCTCGGCGTCGCGTCCGACGCGTCGCCCGACGCGTACACGGTGCTCCACGACGCCTTCCTCGCCGGTGGCGCGTTCGTGCACGTGCCGCGCGGCGTCGCGGTCGAGCACCCGATCGTGGTGCTGCACTGGTCGGAGGGCGACGGCTTCGCGAGCTTCCCGCACACGCTGGTTGCGGCCGAGGAGGGCGCCGAGGTCACGGTGTTCGACCGCTACGGCAGCGCCGACACCGGTCCGGGCAGCACCGGACACCTCGTCGACGCGGTGGTGGAGCTCATCGTCGGCGACAACGCGCACGTGCGCTACCTCTCGGTGCAGGAGCACGGCGCGCGCACCTGGCAGATCGCGCTCCAGCGTGCGCACATCGGCCGCGACGCCACCCTGCGGTCCACCGTCGTCGCGCTGGGCGGCGACTACGCCCGCCTGCGCAGCGAGGCCCGCCTCGACGGCCCCGGCGCCGAGAGCGACCTCACCGCCGTCTACTTCGGTGACGGCCACCAGATGCTCGACTTCCGCACCCTCCAGGACCACGTCGCGCCCAACACGCGCAGCGACCTGTTGTTCAAGGGCGCGGTGGAGGACGAGGCGCGGTCGGTGTACTCGGGACTCATCCGGGTGGGCAAGGAGGCGCAGAAGACCGCCGCCTTCCAGACCAACCGCAACCTCGTGCTCACCGAGGGCGCCGAGGCCAAGTCGGTGCCCACCCTGGAGATCGAGGCCGACGACGTGAAGTGCTCGCACGCGAGCGCGGTCGGTCCGATCGACGAGGAGCAGCTCTACTACCTCGCGACCCGTGGCGTGCCGCCCGAGGAGGCCGAGCGGCTCATCGTGCTCGGGTTCTTCGACGACGTGTTCGACCGGCTCCCGGTGCGGTCGCTGGTCGCGCCGCTCCGCCGCAGTGTGGTGGAGAAGCTCGAGCACCGTGACCCGATCGCGCGAGCGGGTGTGTGATGACCGAGGTGCGCGTGTGCGCGGTCGATGACGTCGCGCCCGGAACCGCCGCGCGCGTCGACGTCGACGGCCACCGGCTCTGCGTCGTGCGCATCGACGACGACTGGTACGTCGTCGGCGACCGCTGCTCGCACGCCGACTACTCGCTCGCCGAGGGTGACGTGTGGACCGACGAGTGCGAGATCGAGTGCCCCAAGCACGGCTCCACCTTCTCGCTCGCGACCGGTGAGCCGCAGAGCCTGCCCGCCACCAAGCCCGTGCCGGTGTACGCGGTGCGGGTCGACGGCGACGACGTGCTCGTGACCATCGACGAAGGACCCGTCTCATGAGTGTGTTCAGGATCGAAGGGCTGCACGCGAACGTCGACGGGCACGAGATCCTGCGCGGCGTCGACCTCGAGGTGCGCTCGGGCGAGGTCCACGCGCTCGATGGGCCCCAACGGGTCGGGCAAGAGCACGCTGTCCCACGTGCTCATGGGGCGCGGCGACTACGAGGTCACCGCCGGCTCGGTCACCATCGACGGCGAGGAGCTCCTGGGCCGTCCCACCCACGAGCGGGCCGCCGCCGGGCTGTTCCTCTCGTTGCAGTACCCGGTGGAGCTGCCCGGCGTGCGCATCGGCGACTTCCTCGAAGCTGCGGTGCGGGGCCAGGGCGGCGACCCCGCCGGGCTCCCGGCGCGGATCGCGGCGGAGGCGGTGCGCCTCGGGGTCGACGAGCGGTTCCTCGTGCGCGGGCACCAACGTGGAGTTCTCGGGCGGCGAGCAGAAGCGGGCGGAGACGCTGCAGCTCGCGGTGCTGTGCAATGGGCTTCCGGCGCGAATCGCGGCCGAGGCGATGCGGCTCGGGGTCGACGAGCGCTTCCTCGTCCGCGGCACCAACGTGGAGTTCTCGGGCGGCGAGCAGAAGCGCGCCGAGACGCTGCAGCTCGCGGTGTTGCTGCCCAAGTTCGCGGTGCTCGACGAGATCGACTCCGGCCTCGACGTCGACGCGCTGCGCGACGTGTCGCGCCGGGTGGAGGCCATGACCCACGAGGACGGCCTCGGCGTGTTGGCCATCACGCACTACGCGCGGCTGCTCCAGGAGCTCCGACCCGACGTGGTGCACGTGTTCATGAACGGCCGGATCGTCACGAGCGGCGGGCCCGAGCTGGCCGAGGAGCTCGAGGCATCGGGGTACGAGGGTGTGGCCGCGCGCCTCGGCGTCGAGACGCTCACGGTGGACCGCGCGGTGGAGTCCGACCCCTTCGCCGACCCCCTCGGCTTCTGACCCACTCGTTTCGGCGTCACCACGCGCTGCCCGAGCAGCCTCTGGTGACGCCAGAACGGAGCCGGCGCTCAGCTGATGACGACGGGGGTGCCGAGCGGCAGCTTGGCCAGCTTCAGGACGACGTCGTTGTTCACGCGCACGCAGCCGTGCGACACCTTCGAGCCGATGGTGCCGGGGTCGTTCGTGCCGTGGATCGCGATCTGGCCGTCACCGCCGGCGAACTCGCTCAGCGTGTTGCTGTGCCCCGAGAGGCCGATGGCGAACACGCCGTACGCGGTGCCGGGCTGGTTCACGAGGTCGAGCGGGTCGGTGTAGTAGAAGGTGCCGGTCGGCGTGGGGTTCTCGTCGGTGCCGATGGCCGCGGGCTCGGTCCACTCGACGGCGCCGTTGTGCAGCAGTGTGACGGTCTTGTCGGCGAGGCTGACCTTGATCTGGTAGTCGAGCGGCGCCCCGAGTCGAACGTCGGAGGCCTTGATCCATCCGGTGCTGCTGTTGGGGCGCTCGGGCAGGTAGACGTGCAGCCAGTCGGCCCACTGGTCGAACACGAGGAACGACTGCGGCAGCAGGTATTCGGTCTGCTTCGGCAGAGTGACGGTGGGCTGCGCGTTGGCGTCGGGCGACGCATAGATCGGGACGTCGCTCCCCTTGGTGATCGCGTTGCGGTACGGCGCGGCGGTGAAGGTGGCGTTGACCGCGGGGCCGCCGCCCGCAGCGAGGGTGGTGGTGGACGACGCGACCTTCTTGTCGTCCCCACCCTGCGAGGCGACGACGATGCCGCCCGCGGCGAGCGCGAGCACCACGACCGCGACGACCGCGCCGATGATCGTGCGCAGCCGCCGTACCTGGGCCCGCTGGGCGCGCGCGTCCGAGCGGGACGCGTCGGATCCGGCCGTTGTCCCGGGATCAGGCCTTCCGGGATCAGGGGTGGGGGGGACGGCCTCGTCCATGCGCGCGCAAGTTTACCGCCTGCCCGCAGGGGCGGGACAGGCGGCTCCCCGCGACTCAGAGTGCGGGGGCGGGAGCGGGCTCGTCGAGGAGCTGCTCCAGGGAGCCGTCCTCGATCAGGAGCAGGCGCAGGTCCAGGAGCACGTCCACGACTTCGGCACTGGCAACGAGATCCCGGCCCCGGAAACGCTCCAGGGCCTCGTCGACCACGTTCGTGAGCTCTTGCGTGTTCATCGGCATGACCTCCGTCACCCACCAACCTACCGGGTGGCGGTTTCCTTCCGGGGGCACCTTTGTTTCGGCTCGATGACCCGGGTTCAACCCTCGGAGGCGGCCGATTCGCCCTCGAATTCGTCGAGACCCTGCTGGAGCGTGTTCCACGCGAGCGTCGCGCACTTGATGCGCACCGGGAACTTCACGACACCCTGCAGCGCCTCGAGGTCGCCGAGGCGCACGCCGTCGAGATCGGCCGAGAGATCCTCGCCGTCGCCCTCGCCCTCGAGCTTCGACTCGTGGATCGACATGAGCGCCTTGAACGCGCGGATCAGCCGGCGGGCTTCGGCGACGGGCTTGCCCTTCACCGCGGCCGACATCATCGACGTGGAGGCCTGCGAGATCGAGCAGCCCTGGCCGGAGATCCTGAGGTCGGTGACGGTGTCGCCGTCGACCTCGAGGTAGAGCACGACCTCGTCACCGCAGAGCGGGTTGAACCCTTCGATCTTGTGTGCCGGAGGTACCGGCAGCTCGCCGCGGTTCCGCGGCGCGCGGTAGTGATCGAGGATGATCTCTCGGTAGAGGTCTTCGAGGCCGGGCATCAGTGTTCTCCTTCGAACCGCAAGCCTAGAAGGCGAAGAACTGCTCGGCGCGCTCCAGCGCGGTCACGAGCGCGTCGGCATCGGCTTCGTCGTTGTACACGTAGAACGAGGCCCGGGTGGTGGCGGGCACGCCCAGCACCTTCATGAGGGGCTTGGCGCAGTGGTGCCCGGCCCGCACGCAGATGGCCTCCTCGTCGACGACCTGCGAGATGTCGTGGGCGTGGATGCCGTCGAAGAGGAACGAGATGGCCCCGCCCCGCACGTCGAGGTCGCGGGGGCCGTAGATGTGCAGGCGCTCGCCGAAGCGCGCGTCGAGCTGGTCGAGGGCGTAGCCGGTGAGGGCCCGCTCGTGCGCCCGCACTGCGTCCATCCCGAGCTCGGTGAGGTAGTCGGCCGCGGCGCCGAAGCCGATGGCCTCGGCGATCGCCGGTGTGCCGGCCTCGAACTTCCACGGCAACTCGTTGGGCACGAAGCCCTCGAGGGTGACCTGGTTGATCATCTCGCCGCCACCCATGAACGGGGGCATGCCGTCGAGTAGCTCGCGGCGCGCCCACAGGGCGCCGATGCCGGTGGGGCCGCACATCTTGTGGGCGGAGAAGGCGACGAAGTCGGCGTCCCATTCCTGGACGTCGACGGCGAGGTGGGGCACGGACTGGCAGGCGTCGACCAACACGTGCGCGCCGGCGGCGTGCGCGGCGTCGGCGAGGCGGCGCACGTCGTTGATGGTGCCGAGCACGTTCGACATCGCGCTGAACGCGAACAACTTGGCACCGTCGAGGAGCGCGTCGAGTCCCGAGAGGTCGAGGCGGAAGTCGGCCGTGAGCGGCAACCAGCGGATCTCGACTCCGCGCTCGGCGGCGAGGATCTGCCACGGCACCACGTTGGCGTGGTGCTCCATGTGGGTGAGCACGATCGGGTCGCCCTCGCGCAGGTTGGCACGCGCCCACGAGTAGGCGACGAGGTTGATGGCCTCCGTGGCGTTGCGCACGTAGATGATCTCGGCGGACTCGTTCGCATGGACGAATCGGGCGACCTTGGCGCGGGCGGCCTCGAACTGCTGCGTGGCCTGCTCGGCGATGGTGTAGACGCCCCGGTGCACGTTGGCGTTGGTCTCGCGGTAGTACCGGTCCATGGCGTCGAGCACCGCGACCGGCTTCTGCGAGGTGGCCGCGGAGTCGAGGTACACGAGCCGCTTGCCGTGCACCTGCTGCTTGAGGATCGGGAAGTCGGCCTTGATCCGGGCGACGTCGAGCGCGCCCGCCGCCTGCCCGCTCATGCCGCGGCCTCCGCGCGGAACGCGTCGAAACCGTCGGTTTCGATCCGCTGCGCCAGCGCCGCGTTGCCGGTGGCGACGATGCGCCCGTCGAGCAGCACGTGCACGACGTCGGGCGTGAGGTGGTCGAGGATGCGCTGGTAGTGGGTGATCATCAGGATGCCGAGCGCCGGGCGCTCCGTGCGCACGATCTCGATGCCCTCGGCCACCGCGCGCAACGCGTCGATGTCGAGGCCGCTGTCGGTCTCGTCGAGGATCGCGAGGTCGGGTTCCATGAGGGCCATCTGCAGGATCTCGTTGCGCTTCTTCTCGCCGCCGGAGAACCCTTCGTTGAGATAGCGCTCCTGGAAACGGTCGTCCATCCCGAGGCGCGCCGTCCAGTCCATGAGCGACATGCGCACTTCGAGCACCGAGAGGTCGGAGATGCCCTTGCGCACGCCCATCGCCTGGCGCAGGAAGTTGAGCACGCTCACGCCGGAGATCTCCTCCGGGTGCTGGAAGCCGAGGAACATGCCCCGGGCGGCCCGCTCGTCGGTGGGCAGCTTGGTGACGTCGTCCCCCTGGAACCGGATGACGCCCTCGGTGACCTCGTAGGCCGGGTTGGCGAGCAGGGTGTTGGCGAGGGTCGACTTCCCGGAGCCGTTGGGGCCCATCAGGGCGTGGATCTCGCCGGCGCCGACCTCGAGGGTGACGCCGCGGAGGATCTCCGCGCCGGCGACCTGCACGTGGAGGTCGACGATCTCGAGCAGCGGCGCCGGGACCCCTGCGGGCGTCGGGGTCTCGGGTGCTGTGGTGGAGGCGGGGGTGGCGTCGGCCATGCCGTGCAGTGTAATAACACTACGTCCGTAGTGGAAATCCGGACCGCCGTCGCGCCCGTGCCCGGGCCGTGGCTCCGCGGCCTCAGCGGGCGAGGGCGAGGGACAGGGCGAAGTCGCCGGCCGGGTCGGTCCACCACTCGACGAGCTCGAGGCCGGCGGTGGCCAGCTCGGCTGCGACGCGCTCGCGGCGGAACTTGGCGCTGATCTCGGTGCGCAGCTCCTCGCCGGCGGCGAAGTCCACGGCGAGGTCGAGGGCTCCGATCGTGACGTGCTGGTCCCGAACTGAACGCAGTCGCATCTCGATCCACTCGTGCTCGGCGTCCCAGACCGCCACGTGGGTGAAGGCGTCGGGATCGAAGTCGGCGTCGAGCTCGCGGTCGATCACGCGCAGCACGTTGCGGTTGAACTCGGCGGTGACACCGGCCGCGTCGTCGTAGGCGGCCACGAGACGGGCGGGGTCTTTCACGAGATCGCTGCCGAGCAGGAGCGCGTCGCCCGGTGCGAGACCCGCGACGAGCTCGGTGAGGAAGCGCGCGCGCATCTCCGGCGTGAGGTTGCCGATGGTGCTGCCGAGGAACGCGACCAGCCGCGTGCCGCCGGCGGTCGTCGGCCCCGGGATGCGGTCGAGGTGCTGCTCGAAATCGCCGACCACCGCGTGCACCGCGACGCCGTCGTACTCACGGGCCACCGCGTCGGCCGCGTCGCGCAACGTCTGTTCGCTCACGTCGAACGGGACGAACCGGCTGAGGGTGCCGGCCGCGGTGAGCGCGTCGAGGAGCAGGCGGGTCTTCTCGCTGGTGCCCGAGCCCAGCTCCACGAGGGTGTCGGCGCCGGTGCGCGCGGCGATGTCAGCCGCGTGCGCGACGAGGATCGCACGCTCGGAGCGGGTCGGGTAGTACTCGGGCAGGCGGGTGATGGCGTCGAAGAGGTCGCTGCCGCGGTCGTCGTAGAACCACTTCGGCGGCAGTGTCTTGGGGGTGGCGCCGAGACCGGCGCGCACGTCGGCGGCGAGCGCGGTGGCCGCGGCGTCGCTTTCGAGGTGGACGTCGACGCGGATGGCGGTGGTCATGTGTGCTGCTCCTCGCCGAGCGGGTTCACAGGGGGTCGATACGGGTGCCGTCGGCGTCGATCACGACCAGCGAACGGTCGGGGACCCGGGTCCAGTCGTTCGCGGTGTCGACCGGTTCCGACGCGATCACCGCGCCGCGGGTGAACAGCGAGTTCACCCAGCGCGTGGCCCACACGGTGTCGCCGTCGGTCATGAGCAGGTTGATGCGCCCGGTGGTGATGCCGGTGACGTGCTGCATCACCGCGGCGAGGGCATCGGTCGGTGGTTCCCCTGCGTGGATGCGGTCGAGGGTGAGCGCGAACAATACTTCGGAGTCGGTGTCGCTCTCGAGGTGCGTGCGCCGGTCCGGAATGATCGCCGCGCGCAGTGCGTCACCCGGATCCGAACCGAAACCGTCGACGGCGCCGTTCAGCGAGAACGCCCACTGGCCGCGTACGAACGGCGCGTTGCCTGACGCGTCGATGGCCAGCCCGGGCGACGCCATGCGTGCGGCGGCCAGCACGGTGGCGCACTCGATCGCTCGCGCGGTGGGCACGAACCCGCGGTCGGCCCAGATCGACGTGACGGTGCGGTGGTGGCGCGGCGGCTCGTCGGCGGCCGGATACCACGCGACCCCCCAACCGTCGGGGTTGTCCTTGCCCGTGGTCTGGTGCGCGGGGAACTGCGACTGGTGCGACAAGGAGTGGGGCGCGTCGAAGAGCAGGTCGCCCGTGGACCAGCCGCCGAAGGCGGGGCCGCCGCGTGCGGCGAGATGACGGCACACGTCAGGCGACCTCCCGCCGATCGGATGGGGCGCGGGGCGCGGCCGTCATGCGTCGCGTGCGCACCGGAAGCCGGCGAAGATCTGGCGGCGGATCGGGTAGTCCCAGTTGCGGAACGTGGTGCGTAGCGCCAGCGGGTGCGTGGCCCACGAGCCGCCCCGCAGCACCTTGTACTCGTTGCCGAAGAAGGCCTCGGAGTACTCGGGGTAGGGGAACACGCGGAACCCCGGGTAGCCGCCGAAGTCGGAGCTCGTCCACTCCCACACGTCGCCGAGGAGCTGCTGCGCGCCGCAGTCGCTCGCGGTGGCGGGCCGCGACACCACCGGCGCGGGGCCGAACCGGTGGCCGTCGCCGGACCACAGGTTGGCCGCCGCGAGCGAAGCACCCTGCGCGGCGCGTTCCCATTCGGCCTCGGTGGGCAGACGCGCGCCGCGCCAGCGCGCGTAGGCGTCGGCTTCGTACCAGCACACGTGCTGCACGGGCTCGTCGAGGGGGAGCTCCTCGGTGCGACCGAACCGCTGCCGGGTCCACGAGCCGTCACCGGAGCGTTCCCAGAACTGCGGCGCGCCCAGCTGGGCCTCGTCGCGCCACGACCGCCCGGCGCGTGTCCAGAGCGCGTCGTCGGCGTACGCGCCCGACTCGACGAACTCGAGGTACGCGCGGTCGGTGACGGGCGTGGTGTCGATGCGGAACGCGGGGAGCTCGACTTCGTGGCCGGGCCGTTCGTTGTCGTAGGCCCAGCGCTCGGTGTCGGTGCCCATCACGAACGAGCCGGCGGGCACCAGCACGTCGGGCGGGAGATCGTCGGGCGGGAGATCGCCGGGCGGGGCACCCCGCGTGCCGTCGGCCGCCGGGTGCGGGTAGTCGACCATCAGCTGCAGCGTGGCGAGCATCGTCTCCACGTGTTGGTGCTCGTGCTGGGCGACCATTCCGTACACGAACCCGTCGTGCAGGAGCGGTGCGCCGCTGCGCAGGTCGACGCGCTCGAGCACGGTGAGCGTGCGCTCGCGCACCGCGGCGTCGAACTCGCGGGCGCCGGCGGCGTCGAGGATGTCGAGGCGGCCGCGTTCGCGGCGCGGGTGGCGGAACGCGTCGTACACGTCGTCGAAGCGGGCCTCGGTGGGGGGCGCGTCAGTGAGCGCCCGCACCAGCCACAGCTCCTCGTAGTGGCCGATGTGCGCGAGGTCCCAGCAGAGCGGCGACATCAGCGGCGACACCTGCCGCTGCTGGTCGGCGTCCGACACCGGATCGAGCAGCGTGAGCGTGCGGGCCCGCGCCTCGGTCAACACCGCGATCACGGTGTCGTCGTCGACCTCCGTGCCTGCAGTCGGAGCGGCGGTCACGACCCACTCCTCCTGGCCGCGACGTGCGCCTCGAGGATGTCGTGGGCGGGCGAGCGTCCCCGGTCGACGTAGCGGTCGCGGTAGGCGTCGAGCGCAGCCACGAGGTCGGCCGACGCGCCGAGGTCGGGCAGCGCCTCGGCGGTCACCGCGAAGCAGTGCTCGGCCGCGGTGCGGGTCGCGGGATCGGAGAGCCCGTGGCGGGCGGCCGGCGCCCAACGCCCGCGCAGCGACGCGACCGCCTCATCGGTTGCCGCGACTGCGCCGGGGTGGTCGAGGAGCGCGGTGGCGACCGCGACCGCGACCGGCCAAGACTCGTCGGGGAGCGCGTCGATCATGCGCAGTTCGAGCCACCCGCGTGGCCGCACCGGCGGGAACAAGGTGGTCAGGTGGTACTCGAAGTCGGCGAGGGTCGGCTGGCCGAGGGCATGGCCGTGGTCGATCCAGTCGCCGAAGGGCAGGCCGGGCTCGGGAACGAGCGCGTCGCCGTCGGGACCGTCGGGCCACACCATCATCACGCCCGCCTCGAGCGCGTAGTCGGTGAACGCGGCGCAGGGATCGTGGTCGTCGCGGTACGCAACGCCGGTGCGCGACGGATCGATGCCGTCCCACACCGCGAAGCGCGTCGAGCACCAGCCGGTGGGGTTCGAGTGCGGGTCGAGCGGAGAGTTGGCGAACGCGCCGACGAGGAGCGGACCGAGGTCGTGCGCGCGTCGCCATCGGTCGGCGACGTCGCCTGGTTCGCCGAGGTCGAGGTTCACCTGCACCGACGCGGTGTTGCGCATCATGGTGCGCCCGGCGGGCCACTGGCTGTCGAAGTACTGCTCCATCGCGCGGTAGCGGGCCGCACCGAGCACGCGGTCGCGGGGCCCGGACGCGTCGAGGCCGGTTCCCACCAACGTGACACCGAGCGGGTCGAGCGCAGCGCGCGCCGCGGTGGTGTCGGCGGTCATCGCGTCGAGCGCGGCGGTCAGGCTGGGCGCGGCGGGTCCGCTCAGCTCGAGCTGGCCACCGGGTTCGAAGGTGAGCCGGCTCGCGCCGGGCAGCGGATCCGGAAGCACGCCGCGCAGCGTGTCGGGCGACACGGGCCGCTCGGGGTCGCCGACCGTGACCCACTCGAGCTCGATGCCCACCCTGCCGGTCGGGCCCGGGGCGAACACCCGGGAGGCGACATGCGCCGCCACGTCGTGGCGCGAGAGGGTGCGGGTGGGCGACGGCACGGCTATCGGTGCCCGTAGCGGGCGGCGACCCACGTGAGGTTGCGCACCGGAGCGAGCCAGAGGTACCAGGAGTTCACCGCCGCTCCTCGGGGGTCGGGGGTCGGGGCCGGGGGAGTGGCCGTGCGCCGAGGCTAGCCCCGCGCGAGCGGAGCGGCGATGGAGGCGATGGAGCCGCCACCAGGGCCCGCCTCGTAGCCTGCCGGGGATGGAGCTCGGCTTCGACACCGTCGGCAACGCCACCGTCGTGGTGTACGACGACGGTCCCGTCCTCGCCTGCGATCCCTGGATCCGGGGCGCGGCCTACTTCGGGAGCTGGGGTCTCTCGCACGAGATCCCCTCCGCCCAGGACGCCGCCATCCGGGCGGCCGGCGCCGTGTGGTTCTCGCACGGGCACCCCGACCACCTCAACCCCACGTCGCTCCCCCTCTTCCGCGGCGCACGGATCCTGCTGCCCGACCACGTGGGTGGGCGCATCGCGACCGATCTGCGTCGCGACGGCTACCAGGTCGAGGTGCTGCCCGACGCGCAGTGGGTGCCGCTGTCGCCGCGCGTGCCGCGTGCTCTGCCTCACCGACCTGTTGCAGGACGCAGTGCTCCTCATCGACGTCGGCGGCACGCTGGTGGTGAACCTGAACGACGCGGCCGACCACGGTTGGGGCGCGCTGGTGCGGCGGGTCGTGTCGCAGTACCCACAGTCGTTCCTGTTGCGGCTCATGGGATTCGGCGACGCCGACATGATCAACTTCGTCGACGAACAGGGGGCGCGCATGGCCGGCGTGGGTCAGCTGCGCAAGGAAGCCGGGTTCCAGGTGGGGGCCGACTGCGCGCGTATGGCCGAGACGTTCGGCGTGACGCACTACGTGCCGTTCAGCTCGTTCCACCGTTACCAGCGCGCCGACAGCGCGTGGGCCAACGAGTTCACGACCGGGGTCGACGACTACCCCGTCGGCTTCGAGTCGCGGTCGGTCACGTTGACGCCGCCGTTCGTGAGCGTCGATGGTTCGGCGGGGCCCGACGCCGGCGCCACGGTGCGGGCGCTCGATCCCACGGCTGCGCCCGACCTGGTGCTCCCGCCGTCCGACTTCGGCGACGACTGGGCCGACGTGCTGCGTCCGGGTGAGGCCGACGCGGTGGACCGCTACTTCCAGCGGGTCGCGCACCTCGCGCCGCGCATCGACCACGTCGACCTCGTGGTGGGCGGCTGCGAGCATCGGGTGCCGCTCGGCGAGGGTCACGGACGCTCGCTCACCTTCGAGGTGCCGCGCGCGTCGTTGCTTGCCGCGGTGGAGTGGGAGATCTTCGACGACCTGCTCATCGGCAACTTCATGCGCACCACGCTCCATGGTCGCTGGCCGGTGTCACGCCTCTACCCGGACTTCACGCCCTACGTCACCAAGTACGCCGACAACGGGCGTGCGTACACCCGGGCCGAGGTGCGCGAGTACTTCGCCGAGTACCGCCGCCGGTCCGGCACGCTCACCTGGCTGCGCGCCACCTTCGAGCAGCACGCCAAGGACGCGGTGCGCGCCCGCGTACGGCCCGACGCGCCCGCGTTCGCCGCCGCACGGCGCCTCTACGCCCGCCTGCAGGGCGCCTCCCGCTAACGGAGGCGGGCGACGTCGCGGAACAGCTCGGCGAAGCGCGGCGGGGGCAGCGTGAGCTTCCGGGTGCGACGCCGGCGGGACGCGGTCGACGTGCGCGCCGGCAACAGGGCGAGGAGCGCGTCGGCCAGCCCGTTGACGTCGCCGGGCTCGACGAGGCGCGTGCTGCCGGGTTCGGCACGCGCCGCGAGCTCGGCCGGGCCA
The DNA here is from genome assembly GCA_963782705.1 of uncultured Actinomycetes bacterium. GTDB lineage: Bacteria > Actinomycetota > Acidimicrobiia > IMCC26256 > DASPTH01 > CAVRGQ01. Next base: position 297,953 of record CAWAKX010000007.1, read on the forward strand.
CCGTGGTCGGTGGCGACCGCGGGCACTCCACTCGCCAGCGCCTCGACCAGCGCGAGTCCGTACGACTCCGGCTCCACCGACGGCATCGCCAGCACGTCGAGGTCCACGACCACGGCCGGGATGTCGTCTGCGCGGCGCGAGCAGCTCCACGCCCTCCGCACGGGCGCAGCGGTCGGCGAGGCCGCGGCCGTAGTCCTCCTGGCCGAGCACCGGCGCGCCCGCGACCACGAGCCGGGCGTCGGGTCGGGCGCGCCGCACGGTCGCGAACGCGTCGAGCAGCGCGTCGTAGCCCTTGAGCGCGTCGAGGCGGCCCACGGCCCCGATCACGGGAACGTCGTCGGGAAG
>CAWAKX010000008.1:0-104696 GCA_963782705.1 uncultured Actinomycetes bacterium
CGCCGGCGCGCGCGATGCTGGTGCTCTGATCAGTTCGCCCTGCGGGAGGATTGCCGTGCCGATCACGTCCGGGTTCAACCACGTCGCGACGCTCACCACCGACCTCGACCGCTTCGCCGAGTGGTACGGGCGCGTCTTCGGCGCCGAGGTCACGTTCTCGATGGACGCCGACCCCGCGACGGATCACCCGCGCATGTTCATCCTCGACCTCGGCGGCGGCAGCGCGCTCAACGTGTTCGAGGTGCCCGACGGAGGCGATCATCGGCGAGCGTCGCCGCATCGGCGGCCGCGGCGCCGATCGACCACTTCGGCATCGCGGTGCCGTCGCTCGCCGACCTCGAAGCGGTGCGCGACCGGCTCGTCGAGGCGGGCGCCGACCTCGGTGAGATCCAGCAGCTCGGCGGCGACACCTGGTCGCTGTTCTTCCGCGACGTCGACGGCATGGAGCTCGAGGTCTGCGCGCCCGTCTGATGGCGCGGCCGCCGAGCGGCGGCCGACGCGACGGCCCGCTAGCCTCTCCGACCCATGAGCAACCGCACCCTCGTCCTCTGCAAGCCCGACGCCGTCGAACGGCGCCTCGTCGGGGAGATCGTCGCCCGCCTCGAGCGCAAGGGCCTCACCATCGCGGCCATGGACCTGCGCACCATCGACGCCGAGCTCGCCGGTCAGCACTACGACGAGCACCGCGAGAAGCCGTTCTTCGGCGAGCTGGTCGCCTTCATCACCCGTGGGCCCCTCGTGGCCATGGTGGTGGAGGGCGGTCCCGACACCTGGAAGACGGTCCGCAACCTCATGGGCGCCACCAACCCGCGGGAATCGGCCCCCGGCACCATCCGGGGCGATCTGGCCCTGGAGACCCAGGAGAACCTGGTGCACGGCTCCGACGGTCCCGAGTCGGCCGAGCGCGAGATCGGGCTCTTCTTCCCCAACCTGGGGTAACGAGTTCCACCTGCCCCTGCATCGGGCGGCGAGCCGCGGCTAGCCTTTCGCCCAACACCGGCAACATCTGGAGACTCTTTCCCCGTGCCCGAGCCCTGGCTTTCCTCCGTAGTGGGTCGCGACATGGCCGTCGACCTCGGTACGGCCAACACGCTCGTGTACGTGCGCGGGCGGGGCATCGTGCTCGACGAGCCGTCGATCGTGGCGATGAACACCCGCGACGGTCGTCTCCTCGCGGTGGGCACCGAGGCCAAGCGCATGCTCGGCCGCACGCCCGGTCACATCGAGGCCGTGCGCCCGCTGAAGGACGGCGTCATCGCCGACTTCGACATCTGCGAGAAGATGCTGCGCTACTTCATCCAGCGTGTGCACCAGCGCAAGTGGGCGAAGCCGCGCATGGTCATCTGCATCCCGTCGGGCATCACCGGCGTGGAGCGGCGCGCGGTGCAGGAAGCCGCCGAGTTCGCAGGCGCGCGCAAGCCGGTGCTCGTGATCGAGGAACCGATGGCCGCGGCGATCGGCGCGGGACTGCCCGTGCACGAACCCGCGGGCAACATGATCGTCGACATCGGCGGCGGCACCACCGAGGTCGCGGTGATCTCGCTCGGCGGCATCGTCGTGAGCGAGTCGAGCCGCGTCGGTGGCGACGAGTTCGACGAGGCGATCATCAGCTTCGTGAAGCGCGAGTACTCGCTCGCGCTCGGTGAGCGCACCGCCGAAGAGGTGAAGATGCAGCTCGCGAGCGCGTGGCCGCTCGAGGAGGAGCTCTACGCCGAGGTGCGCGGTCGCGACCTCGTCACCGGGCTCCCGAAGACGATCGTGCTCTCCACCGTCGAGATCCGCGAGGCCATCGAGGAACCCGCCGCCGCCATCGTCGACGCGGTCAAGGTCACCCTCGACAAGACACCGCCGGAGCTGGCCGCCGACATCATGGAGCGGGGCATCGTCGTCACCGGCGGTGGCGCCCAGCTCATCGGCATCGACCACGCCATCCAGGCCGAGACCGGCATGCCGGTGCACCGGGCCAAGCACCCGCTGTACTCGGTGGTCCTCGGCTCCGGGCAGTGCCTCGAGAACTTCGACGTGCTGAAGCAGGTCCTGAGCAGCGGTCCCCAGGACTAGCCGCCCCGCGGGGCGCGAACGACCGTGGTCGTCTACCAGCCGGATCACCGGCGTCGGCGCGTCGTCCTGGTGATGCTCGTGCTCACCGCCCTGGCCCTCATCTCCTTCGACGAGCGGGGTTCGGGCGCCATCAACTCCGCCCGCAGCACCGCGGCCGACGTCATCCAGCCGGTGCGCGACCTGGCCAGCAACACCTTCAACCCGGTCACCGACTGGCTCGACGGCCTGGGGCGGGCCAGTGAGCTGCAGAGCGAGAACGACCGGCTCCGGCGCGAGCTCGCGCAGGCCAAGTCGGACGCCGCGGCCGGCGCGGCCGCGCAGGCCCGTCTCAAGGAGCTGCAACGAGCCTCCTCGACCTCCCGCAGGTGGAGGACTACGACGGCGTGGTGGCCGACGTCACCGGCCAGGGCACGGGCTTCGACCGCACGTTCTCCATCGACAAGGGCGCCGACGACGGCATCGAGCAGGACATGCCGGTCGTGGTGGGTGGCGCGCTGGTCGGCAAGGTGCTACCGCGTCACGAAGAGCGCGGCGATCGTGCAGCGCATCGACGACCGGCAGTTCGGCGTGGGCGCGCAGCTCATCGACAAGGACCAGTTCGGTCCGGTCGGGCACCGCGCGGGTCAGATCGACAGTCGCAACCTCGTGTTCGCGGTGATCGAGGGCGCCGCGGGCGTGGCGATGAAGAAGGGCGAGATCGCGATCACCGACGGGGGACTGGGGAGCGCGTATCCGCGCGGGTTGCCCATCGGCACCGTGGCTCGCGACGTCACTGCGGGCGGCTCCGTCGCGCGCAACGCGGAGCTGAAGCCCATCGTCGACCTCGACAGCCTCGACGTGGTGAAGGTGCTCCGCTACCGGCCCCCGGCCGCGCCATGATGCGCCGCCTGCGCCTCGCGCTCGTGATCCTCGTGGCCGTCGTGCTCGAGACCACGTTGCTCACGCACTTCGACGTGCTCGACGCCGACCCCCGGGCTCTGCCTGCTCTGCGTGCTCGCGGTCGGCTACGAGGACGGCCCGGAGTCGGGCGCGCTGTTCGGCTTCGCGATGGGTCTGGTGCTCGACCTCTTCCTCATCACGCCCATCGGGCTGAGCGCGTTGTCGTTCGCGCTCACCGGCTACGCGATCGGCGCGTTCCAGGCCGGCATCGTGCGGGCCACGCCGTGGCTGTACCCGGTGATCGGCGGACTCGGCGGGCTGTTCGGCGGGCTGGTGTTCATCGTGGTGGGCGGCATCGTGGGCCAGGACGAGCTGCTGTCGGTCCACGGCGTGCAGGTGGTGGTGGTCGGGGCCCTCTGGGACGCGCTGTTCGCCCCCGTGGTGATCCCGGTGGTGCGGCGCATCGCCCGCCGGCCCGAGCACGCCGGCGCCTGGCGCATCCGGGGCTGACCTGGGCTTTCGCGCCGGGCCGGGGCGGCGGGCGGCTGCGACTGTGCGGCGGGCGCCCCATCCGCGAGAATGGGAGGCCGTGGGGCCCGCACCGATCACGCGTTCGTACGCGCACCCGCACCGCTCTCGCTCACCTTCAGGTCGAGGCTCAGGCCGACGTCGACCCGGACCGCCGCCCGTGACCGAGGCCAACACCCGCCGCCGGCTCGTGGTCATCGGGGCCATCGTGATGGCCCTGTTCGCGGGGCTGCTGACCCGGCTGTGGTTCCTGCAGGTCACCGGCGGCGAGCAGCTCGCGGTGGCGGCCCAGCAGAACCGCGACCGCATGGTCGACGTGCCCGCGCTGCGCGGCACGATCTACGACAGCAAGGGCAACTGGCTGGCCCGCACCGTGCCGGTCACCACCCTCACCGTCGACCGCCAGAAGCTCACCGACGCCGACCGCGTGCTGCTCGAGGAGAACCTGCCGACGCTGCCGGAGTTCGCAGGGCAAGTCGGCGGTCGACATCGGCAACCTGATCGACGACCCGCAGATCGCGCCGTACCTGCCGGTGGTCATCGCCAGCCAACCCGAGTCCAGGACACGGTGATCAAGGTCGCCGAGCACCGCGAGCTGTTCCCGCAGGTGTCGGTGTCGCGCACCTCGGTGCGCCAGTACAGCGACCTCGGCGTCGCGGCGGCCAACCTCATCGGGTACACGGGCGAGATCAACGACGACGAGCTCAAGACCTACGCGAGCGAGAAGTACAAGACGGGCGACGCCATCGGCAAGACCGGGGTCGAGCGACTCGTTCGAGTCGGAGCTGCGCGGCACGCCCGGCGTCGACAAGGTGCAGGTCGACAGCCGGGGCCGCGCGGTCGACCACCGATCACCGAGAAGAAGCCGCAGGCCGGCCACGACGTGCAGCTCACCGTCGACGGTGACGTGCAGAAGATCGCCCTGGAGTCGCTCCAGCAGGGCATCGACGGCGCCCGCACGCTCGTCGACCCCGACACCGGCAACTACTACGAGCCGACCGGCGGCGCGGTGGTGGTGCTCGACGCCCGCACCGGCTCGGTGGTGGCCATGGCGTCGTCGCCGAACTACGACCCCAACGCCTTCATCACCCACACGGCCGACGCGTACCTCAAGGACCCCAACCACCCGCTGCTCGACCGGGCCACCAGCGCCTACGCGCCCGGCTCGACGTTCAAGATGATCACGTCGATCGCGATGCTGAAGACGGGCCTCGAGCCCGACGGCGACGAACTTCACCTACTACGACCCCGGCTACTTCGACTTCGGCAACGACCAGCGCCTCTACAACGCGGGCGACGAGCGCGAACTGGGCACCGTCGACCTGCCGCCGGGCGCTCACGGTGTCGAGCGACGTGTACTTCTACAAGCGTCGGCAACGACTTCTGGGTGCAGTACCGCAACGAGGGCCAGGCCGCGGGCCACACCGGCGACCTCGCCGGCGACGAGATCCCGACGCTCGCACCCGGTCGGGCGACGCCATCCAGCACACCGCGCGCGACTTCGGCTTGGGCGAGCAGACCGGCATCGGGTTCGGACGAGGCACCCGGGCGCATCCCCGACCTCGCGTTCAAGCCGAGGCTTCAACAAGAACCATGCGCCGACCGCTTCTCCCGCACCTGGCTGCCGGGGTGACAGCGCGAACCTCGCGGTCGGTCAGGGTGACGTGCTGGTCACGCCGCTGCAGCTCGCGCTCGCCTACGGCACCTTCGGCAACGGCGGCACGCTCAACGCGCCCGCGGGTCGCGTCGACGTGCGGCAGAGCGCGGCCACGCTCACCGACGGTCAACTCGGCGCCGATCGACCACACCATCGACCAGCAGGTGCGGCGCAAGATCGACCTTCCTGCCGCCGTGCGCGACCCGATCATCGACGGCCTCGACGGCGTGGTGAACAACGGCGAGGGCACCGCGTACGGCGCGTTCTCCGACTACGTGGGCGGCTACCACATCGTCGGCAAGACCGGCACCGCGCGAGATCAACGGTGCAGGACGACCACTGCCTGGTTCGTGAGCATCCTCAACCCCGAGAACAACCCCAACCAGCCGCAGTACGTGGTGCTGGCCATGGTGGAGCACGGCGGCTTCGGCGCCGCGGTCGCCGCGCCGATCGCCCGGCGGGTCATCAACTACCTCACCGACCCCACCGTCGTGCCGGCGCCGGTGGCGGTCGCGCCGCCGTCGACGCAAGGAGAAGAGCTTCTGATGCCGGCGGCGTGCGGGAACGCGGCACTGATGGCGTTCGGGAGCCCCATCACCAAGGCCCAGAACCGGGCCAACGTCGCCAGTCGCGGCGTGGTCGGCCGATCGCGGCGCGACGCCGCGCCCATCGCGCACTTCGACTGGATCCTCATCGGCGCCGCGCTGGCGATCACCGCGCATCGGGCTGGTGATGATCTACAGCACCACCCACCTCAAGATCCCCGGCGATCCGTACTACTTCGTGAAGCGCCAGGCGATGTTCGCGGTGATCGGCTTCGGCGCGATGGTCGCGATGATCCTCATCGACTACCGCCGCCTGCGCGACTTCTCGATGCTGTTCTACGCGGGCACGGTGCTCATCCTGATGGCCGTGCTCGCGCCCATCGGCTCGAACATCAAGGGTCACCAGGCGTGGTTCCAGCTCCCGGGCGGGTTCACCATCCAGCCGTCGGAGTTCGCCAAGCTCGGCATCATCATCGCGCTCGCCGGCTACTGCAACCAGTTCCGCGGCGAGATCGACGCCTGGCGGCTCACGGTGGTCTGCACGCTCGCCTGTGTGCCGATCGGCCTGATCCTGCTCCAGCCCGACCTCGGCACCGTCATGGTGATCTTCGCCATCATCATCGCCCTGCTCGCGGTGGCGGGGGTGTCGGGCAAGCAGCTGATCGTGCTCGGGCTGCTGGCCATCACCGGGGTGTACGCGGTGGTCGGCCTCGGGCTGCTCAAGCAGTACCAGATCGACCGGCTCACCACGTTCATCGACCCCGGCAACGGCGAGGCGCAGGGCAACGCCTACAACCAGACCCAGTCGAAGCAGGCCATCGCCAACGGGCGCACCACCGGTGAGGGGATCCTCAACGGTTCGCAGACCCAGGGCGGCTTCGTCCCCGAGCAGCAGACCGACTTCATCTTCACCGCGGTGGGGGAGGAGCTCGGCTTCGTCGGGGGCGCGGTGCTGCTCGCCCTGTTCGCGATCGTGATGTGGCGCACCTGGCGAACGGCCCGGCTGGCCCGCGACTTCTTCGGCGTGCTCGTGTGCACGGGCGTGCTGGCGATGTTCGCGTTCCAGATGTTCGAGAACATGGGCATGACGATGGGGATCATGCCGGTCACCGGCATCCCGCTGCCGTTCATGAGCTACGGCGGGTCGTCGCTGATCGCCAACTTCGCCTGCATCGGCCTCGTCGCCAACATCTCCATGCGCCGCTTCTCCTGACCCCCTTCCCTCGAACTTGCGTCGACATCGGCCCGATACATCCGGATCTGCTGACGCAAGTTCGGTGCGAAGGAGATCGGGACAATCCGGGCGGGGGAGGGGTGGCCTGTAGACTGGTCCGCAGATGTCCGAACTGTGGCCGAGGGTGGAGCCCCTCCTGGCCGGGGTCGAGAAGCCCGCTCGGTACATCGGGATGGAACGGGGGAGCGTGCGGCCGGAACATCGGCCCTCCGCAGTCTCCTGGCTCCTGGTGTACCCCGACACCTACGAGATCGGGCTCCCCAATCAGGGGCTCCAGATCCTCTACGAGATCCTGAACGAACGCGACGATGCTCTGGCCGAGCGCGCCTACGCGCCCTGGCTCGACATGGACGCGGCCATGCGCGCCGCGAGCGTCCCGCTGTTCTCCGTCGACACCCACCACCACGCGGGTGACTTCGACGTGTTCGCCTTCGGCCTCGCCGCCGAGCTCGTCTACACCAACGTGCTCGAGTGCCTCGACCTCGCGGGCGTGCCCGTGCGGGGCGAGGACCGCCGCCCCGAGCATCCCGTCGTGGTCGCCGGCGGGCACTGCGCGTTCAACCCCGAGCCCATGGCCGACTTCATCGACGCCTTCGTCATCGGCGACGGCGAAGAGGCGGTGGGGGAGATCACCGAGGTGGTCGGCGCCTGGAAGCGCGGCGGTCGGGCCAGTCGCGAGGCCGTGTTGCGCGAGCTCGCCACCATCCCGGGGGTCTACGTGCCCTCGCTCTACGACGTGGAGTACGACGGCCCCGCCGTCGCCGCGGTCACGCCCCGCTTCCCCGACGTCCCCGACGTGGTGGAGAAGCGCACGGTCGCCGACCTCGGCGAGTGGCCCTACCCCAAGCAGCAGCTCGTCCCCCTCATCGAGGTGGTGCACGACCGCCTCAACGTCGAGGTGTTCCGCGGCTGCACGCGCGGCTGCCGGTTCTGCCAGGCGGGGATGATCACCCGCCCGGTGCGCGAACGTCCCGAGGAGCAGGTGCGCACCATGGTGCGCGACGGCCTGCGCCGCAGCGGGTACGACGAGGTCGCGCTCACGTCGCTCTCCACCGCCGACTTCTCCGGGATCGACGGTCTCGTCGCCGACCTGGTGAACGAGCAGGAGGGGTGCGCCAACGTCAGCCTGTCGTTGCCGTCGCTGCGCGTCGACGCCTTCACCGTGGGCATCGCGAGCGAGATCCAGAAGGTGCGCCGCACCGGCCTCACCTTCGCCCCCGAGGGCGGCACCTGGCGCATCCGTCAGGTGATCAACAAGCTCATCACCGACGACGACCTCTACGCCGCGGTGGAGGGCGCGTACTCGCAGGGCTGGCAGCGGGTGAAGCTGTACTTCCTCATCGGGGTGCCCACCGAGATGGACGAGGACACGCTCGGCATCGCCCACCTCGCCCGCGAGGTCGTGAAGATCGGCCGCAAGTACACCAAGAAGGCGAGCGCCACCGCGTCGGTCGGCGGGTTCGTGCCCAAGGCCCACACGCCGTTCCAGTGGTTCGGCCAGAACGGCGTCGACGAGCTGCGCCGCAAGGTCTTCATGGTGCGCGACGACCTGCGCAAGAGCGGCGCCACCGTCCGCTGGCACGACCCCGAGGCGACCTTCGCCGAGGGCATCGCCGGCCGGGGCGACCGCCGCATCGGGCGGGTCATCGAACGGGTGTGGCGCGCCGGCGGCGTGTTCCAGGAGTGGAACGAGCGCTTCGAGCTCGGCCGCTGGATGGACGCGATGGCCGCCGAGGGCCTCGACCCCGACTGGTACGTCACCCGCCACCGCACCGACGACGAGGTGCTCCCCTGGGACCACATCGCCGCGGGGCTGCACCGCGACTTCCTCTGGGACGACTGGCAGGCCGCCCTCGCCGAGCACGGGCTCCCCGATTGCCGGTGGACGCCGTGCTACGACTGCGGGGTGTGCACCGACTTCGCCCTCGAGCACGTGGTCGCCTCCCCGGTGGCCCCCGCGGGCGGCAGCCAGGGCACCGGCCAGGGCCTCGGCTTCGGCCGCGAGGTGCCCGTCACGATCGGCCCGGCCCGATGAGGGGCGATCACGGGGTTCCCGGTGCGGGTGCGCTTCACCAAGTACGGCAAGGTCCGTTTCATCTCCCACCGCGACGTCGCCCGCGCCTTCGAGCGGGCGTTCCGCATCGAGCAACTGCCCCTCGCGTTCACCGAGGGCTTCTCGCCCCGGCCGAAGGTGAGCTTCGGGCTCGCCCTCTCCGTGGGCCACGAAAGCAATGCCGAATACCTCGACGTCGAGCTCACCGAGCCCGTCGACCTCGTCGGCCTTCCCGCCGCGCTCTCTGCTGCGCTGCCCGAAGGCATCGACGTCACCGGTGTGGGCCGCCTCCGCGATCGCGCTCCGGCGCTGCAGGAGGCCGTCACCACCGTGCAATTCCGGGTGGAGGTCACCGACGACCCGATCGCGCCGAGCGTCGATCCCGGGTTCGCCGCGGTGCTGGCCTCCACCGTCACCCGGGCCCTCGCCGGCGATTCGCTCGAGGTGACCCGAACCCGTAAGGGCCGGGAGTCGACCGACGACATCCGCCCGGCCATCCGCTCCATCACCCTGGAAGACGGTCCGCTCCACCCCGGCCACACCCCCTCGGGTGCGCCGGTCCTCGAGCTGACCCTGGCCACACAACCCCGGGGCGCCCGTCCCCGTGAGGTCCTCGACGCGCTGGCTGCGACCGGCGGCATCGACCTCCACGACCGGCGCGTGCTCCGTACCCACCAATGGATCGAACGCGGCGGCGCGCGGTGTGAGCCGCTGGAAGCCGACGCGTTCCTGCCCGCCCTCGACCTCGAGGCGCGTGCATCATGAGAGAAGGAACCGATGTCCGACGACACGACCCCGGTGGTGCCCGGCACCACCGGCCCCGGCGCGGCGGCCTCGCCCGCGGCCGGATCGCCCACCACGCCCCCCACTCCCGACCCCAGCCCCACCGTCGAGACGCCGAGCGGCTCCGAGCAGCAGGCTGCGCCCGTGGCGGCGACGCCCGGGCCCGTCGCGACGCCCGCAGCCGCTCCGGCTCCCGCGCCGGCTGAGCCGCGGGCCGAGGCTTCGGCCGCCACCACGCCCGCGCGTGCCGCGTCCGTCTCGGCGCCCGCCGCCGGCGGCGCGAGCCGCGACGACGACGCCGACGACAGCGACGACGCCGACGACAGCGATGACGGTGACGACGGTTCGGAGTCGCCGTCGGCGGGGCCCGCGCTCGGGCCCGACGGTCAGCCGCGTCGGCGCCGTCGGCGCGGATCGCGCGGTGGCCGCAACCGCAAGCGACCGGGTGACCGGCACCGGTGCCGGTCCCGACGCCGGCGCCAGTCGACGACGACGATGACGACGACGACGAGCGCCTGCCGCGCGACGAGCACGACCCGGCGGCCGACCGCGGCCTGACCACCGAGGACGTCGCCGCAGTCGCGATGGAGGAGGCCGGGGTCGAGCACACGCCCCGCCCGAAGATCGGTGACGCGCGTCCGGCGCCGGCTGCGGCCGAGGGCGGCGCGAAGCCCAGGATCGGCGACTCCCGCCCCGCGCCGCGCCAACGGCAACGGCAACGGCAACGGTGGCGCGGCGAGTGCCGCCGCGGGGGAGGGCGGTGCGCCCAAGCGTCGTCGTCGTCGTGGCGGCCGGGGTCGCAACCGCGGTGGACAGGGCGCGGCCGCGGGCGCCAACGGCGCGGCCGGACAGCCGTCGTCCGGCGGCAACGCGGGCGGCAACTCCCGCAACTCCGGCGGTGGTCGCGGCACGAAGTCCGACCAGGTCGTGCGCGCCGACCTCGGCGTCGGCGAGGCGCCGGGCACGCCGCTCGACGACGACGTGCTCGAGCGTCGTCGGGGCCGCACCCGCAAGGGTCGTCCCGCGGGCCGCTACATGATGTGCGTGCACACCAACCCGAGCGGGCACACCCACATCGCGATCCTCGAGGGCCGCAACCTGGTGGAGCACTCGCTGGCCTCGCCGGCCGGCAACGACTCGATCGACGGCAACATCTACCTCGGCCGGGTGCAGAACGTGCTGCCGGGCATGGAAGCCGCGTTCGTCGACATCGCCACCCCGAAGAACGGCGTGCTCTACCGGGGTGACGTCGCGTTCGACAAGTCCGACGTGGAAGGCGGCGGCAAGCCCAAGATCGAGCGGATGCTCAAGAACGGGCAGATGATCACCGTGCAGGTGACGAAGAACCCGATCGCCCACAAGGGCGCCCGCCTCACCCAGGAGGTCAGCCTCGCCGGCCGCTTCCTGGTGATGGTGCCCGGCGAACCCGACACCTACGGCATCTCGAAGCGCCTCCCCGACGACGAGCGCAAGCGTCTGCGGCGCATCCTCGACGAGATCCGGCCCACCGACGCCGGTCTCATCGTGCGCACCGCGGCCGAGGGCGCGACCCGCGACGAGCTCGAGCGCGACGTGCGCCGCCTGCGCAACCAGTGGGAGCAGATCTCCCAGCTCGCCAACGCCACCAAGTCGGCGAAGCTCCTCTACCAGGAGCCCGACCTCGTGCTGCGCCTCATCCGCGAGGAGTTCACCAAGGAGTACCGCGGCATCGCCATCGACGACGAGCGCCTCTACGAGGAGACGCGCGCCTACGTGGAGGCCATCGCCCCCGAGCTCGCCGAGCGGGTGGAGTTCTACGACACCGAGGAGGAGGGGCTGCCGATCTTCGAGCGCTTCCACGTCTCGGAGCAGTTGCTGAAGGCGCTCGACCGCAAGGTGTGGTTGCCCTCGGGTGGGTCGCTCATCATCGAGCGCACCGAGGCGCTCACGGTGATCGACGTGAACACCGGCAAGAACGTCGGCAAGTCGAACCTCGAGGAGACGGTCTTCCGCAACAACCTCGAGGCCGCCGAGGAGATCGCCCGGCAGCTGCGGCTGCGGGACATCGGCGGGATCATCGTCATCGACTTCATCGACATGGAGATCAAGGCCAACCGCGACGAGGTGATGCGGGTCTTCCGCGACGCCCTGGCCCGCGACAAGACCCGGACCCAGGCCTTCGAGATGTCGGAGCTGGGGCTGGTGGAGATGACCCGGAAGCGGATCTCCGAGGGGCTGGTGGAGTCGTTCTCCGACACCTGCCCCACCTGCCACGGCCGGGGGCTCCTCCTCGACGAGGCTCTGCTGCGGGCCATGGACTAACATCACCAGGTTCCAGATTCTTCTTTCCCCAGCAACGTTTTCCGAGGGGTCACCCGCGCCATGTACGCAGTCATCCGCACCGGCGGCAAGCAATACAAGGTCGAAGCCGGCGAGCGGCTCGAGGTCGAGCTCGTGGGCGCCGACGAGGGCACCGAGATCGAGCTCGAGACGGTGATGCTCGTCGACGGCGACACCGTGCTCGCCACGCCGAAGCAGCTCGAGGGCGCCGTGGTCAAGGCCACGGTCGTCGGCGAGGCCAAGGGCCCCAAGATCGACGGCTTCGTCTACAAGCCCAAGAGCAACAACCGCCGTCGTTTCGGCCACCGCCAGCACTACTCGGTGCTCGAGATCACCGCCATCAACGGCGCCAAGACCGCGGCCAAGACCGCGTCGAAGACCGCGTCCAGCGGCAAGAAGTAGAGAGGACCGGACCGATGTCGAAGAAGAAGGGTGCTGCGTCCTCTCGCAACGGCCGCGACTCCAACGCGCAGCGGCTCGGAGTGAAGGTCTACAGCGGCACCGACGTGACCGCAGGCTCGATCATCGTGCGCCAGCGCGGCACGCGGTTCCACCCCGGTGAGAACGTGGGCAAGGGCAGCGACGACACGCTGTTCGCCAAGGCCGACGGCACCGTGAAGTTCGGGTACCGCAAGGGCCGCAAGCTCGTCGACATCGTTCCGGCGTCGGCCGAATAACCGCAATCGGCGCGGGCCCTCGGGTCCGTGTCCGTAAGCTGAGGCTCATGTCGTCGCAGTTCGTGGACCTCGTCCAGGTCAACCTGCGCGGCGGCGACGGCGGCGCCGGCTGTGTCGCCTTCCGTCGTGAGGCCCACGTCCCCAAGGGCGGCCCCGACGGCGGCGACGGCGGGTCCGGCGGCGACGTCTACCTCCAGGCCGACCGCAACGTCGCCTCGCTCCTCTCCTTCCGCGACCACCCCCACCGCCGTGCGCCCTCGGGCACCCACGGCGGGGGCGCCAAGCGCCACGGGGCCCGCGGGCAGGACCTCGTGGTCCACGTCCCCGAGGGCACGCAGGTGAAGGCGCGCGACGGCGAGCTGCTCGCCGATCTCGTGCGCCACGGCGACCGCTACCTCGCCGCCCACGGCGGACGGGGCGGGCGCGGCAACGCCCGCTTCCTCTCCAACGCCCGGCGCGCGCCGAGCTTCGCCGAGCAGGGCGAGTACGGCGAGGAGCACTGGATGCGCCTCGAGGTGAAGCTGCTCGCCGACGCCGCCCTCGTCGGCTTCCCCAACGCCGGCAAGTCCACCCTGATCTCGGCGGTGAGCGCAGCCCGCCCCAAGATCGCCGACTACCCGTTCACCACGCTCGAGCCCAACCTCGGGGTGGTGCGCTTCCGCGACCACGAGTTCGTGCTCGCCGACATCCCCGGCCTCATCGAGGGCGCGGCGGAGGGCAAGGGCCTCGGCCACCAGTTCCTGCGCCACGTCGAGCGGGCCCGGGTGCTCATCCTGCTGCTCGACCTCGCCTCGGTCGACGGCACGTCGCCCGAGGAGCAGGAGCGGGTGCTGCTCGCCGAGCTCGGCGACTACCGCCCCGAGCTGCTCGACCGGCCCCGTCTCGTGCTGGGCTCGAAGGCCGACGTCGCCGCGGTCGACTTCGAGCGGCCCGACGTGCTGCGCATCAGCGCGGTGGCGCGTCAGGGTCTCGACGAGCTGCTCGGCCGCATCGGCACGCTGGTCGACGAAGCCCGCGCCGCCGAACCCGAACCCGAGCCGTTCGTGGTGCTGCGCCCCGCCGAGGAGGGCTTCGCGGTGGTCCGCGACGACGACGGGGCCTGGCGGGTCACCGGCCGCACCGCGGAGCGCGTGGTGGCGATGGCCGATCTCACCAACCTCGAGGCGATGGAGTACGTGCAGCTCCGGCTGCGCAAGATGGGCGTCGACCGGGCGCTGCACCGTGCGGGCGCGCGCGAGGGCGACCTCGTGCGGATCGGCCCGGTCGAGCTCGACTACATGGAGGGCCTCGGTGAGTCTGGGTGAGGCGGGCATGACGCGGGTGGTCGTGAAGATCGGCACGTCGTCGCTCACGGCCGAGACCGGCGAGCTGCACGACGCGGCGTTGGTCACGCTCTTCGCCGAGATCGCCGCCGCGCGCGCCGCGGGCGACGACGTCGTGCTCGTGTGCTCGGGCGCGGTGGCTGCGGGCATGCCGGCGCTCGCGCTCGCCGAGCGCCCCACCGACATCGGGGTGCTGCAGGCCGTGGCCGCGGTCGGGCAGCCCCTGCTCATGGCGCACCTGTCGGAGCTCTTCGCCCGGCACGGCATCGTCGCCGGCCAGGTGCTGCTCACCCCGCACGACTTCGGCGTCCGCACGCAGTACCTGCACGCGCGCGAGACGCTCCAGCGGCTGCTCGACCTCGGCGTGGTGCCGGTGGTCAACGAGAACGACACGGTGGCCGACGACGAGATCCGCTACGGCGACAACGACCGCCTCGCCGCGCTGGTGTCGCACCTCGTGGGCGCCGACCTGCTGCTCCTGCTCACCGACACCGAGGGCCTCTTCACCGCCGACCCCCGCCACGACGCGCGAGGCGTCGCTCATCGAGGAGATCGTCGAGGTCGACGCCGCGCTCGAAGCGGTGGCCGGAGGCGCGGGCAGCGCGCGGGGGAGTGGCGGGATGGCGAGCAAGCTCGCGGCGGCCAAGATCGCCGCGTGGTCGGGCGTGCGGGTGGTGATCGCCGGCGCGCGAGACGCCCGGTGTGCTCGACGCCGCCCGGTCGGGGCAGCCGGTGGGAACCGCGTTCCGCCCCCGCGACGAGCGGCTCCCGAGCCGCAAGCTGTGGATCGCCTTCGCGCTCGCGGCCTCGGGTCGCATCGTGGTCGACGACGGCGCGCGCCGGGCGCTCACCGCCGACGGCCGTTCGCTGCTGGCCGCCGGTGTGCGGGCGGTGGACGGCGAGTTCGACGCCGACGACGCCGTCGAGATCGTCGACGGGGACGGCGTGCCGTTCGCCAAGGGCATCGTGCGGCTCTCGGCGGCGGCCCTCCGCCCGGTCGCCGGGCGGCGCACGTCGGAGCTGCCCGACGGGATGGCCCACGAGGTCGTGCACCGCGACGACCTCGTCGTGCTCCCCTGAGCGAGCGTCATCGGAGCGGCTCATCGGGCGAGGCGAGGTCGTCGGGGGTCATCGGGCCGCGAATCGCCCGGAAGGCCCACGCGCCGGCGGGCGCCGAACCCCGGTTCTTGCCCAAAGTTGAGGAGTTGGCTCCGCGCGCTCTTGCGCGCGGAGCGAGGTTCCGTCACACTACGGCCTCACCAGCTCGTCGTCGACCGGCGGGGGGAGAGTCCTCGTGAGAGGGCTTCGACGGTCGACGAGGAGCGGGAGGATGGCGGGGTGTGGCACCCTCCGGCCGCAGCGCCCTCGGGCCGCGCAGCCGGGCGGCGCCCGCCCCGCCCCTCCCGACTTCTCGCCGGTCGCCGCCCCACCTCCACGCCACCTCCGCGTCGCCCTCGGAACCGCACGGCTCGAGGGCGGGAACTCCCCGGAGGGCCTCGGAGGGGCGGCAGTACACTCGCCGCCATGTCCTCGCCGTCGGCCGTCTCCGACCTGGGACGGCGGGCCCGGACCGCCGCCGCCTCACTCGCCGGAGCTTCCACCGCGGCCAAGAACGCGGCGCTGCTCGCCGCCGCCGACCTGCTGGTCGAGCGCACCGCGGAGCTCCTCGCCGCCAACGCCGTCGACGTCGACGCCGCGGCGGCCGGCGGGATGGAGGCCGGGCCCCTCGACCGGCTGCGCCTCACCGCGGCCCGGATCGAGGCCATGGCCGACGGCCTGCGTGACGTCGCCGCCCTGCCCGACCCCGTGGGCGAGGTGCTCGACGGGTGGCGGCGCCCCAACGGGCTCCAGATCGAACGGGTGCGGGTGCCGCTCGGCGTGGTGGCGATCATCTACGAGAACCGGCCCAACGTCACCAGCGACGCGGCCGGCATCTGCCTGAAGTCGGGCAACGCCGCACTGCTGCGGGGCTCGGCCACCGCGCTGCGCTCCAACCTGGCCATCGCCGAGGTGCTGCGCGAGGGCATCGCCAAGGCCGGGCTGCCCGCCGACTGCGTGCTGCTCGTCGACGACGTGCGCCACGAGGCCGCGGTCGAGCTCATGCAGCTCACCGGCGTGGTCGACTGCCTCATCCCCCGCGGTGGCCCGGCACTGATCCAGAGCATCCGCGACAACGCGACCGTGCCCGTCATCATCGACGGCGACGGCAACTGTCACGTCTACGTCGACGACACCGCCGACCTCGGGCGCGCCGTCGACATCGTGGTCAACGCCAAGACCCAGCGCCCGAGCGTGTGCAACGCGGCCGAGTCGCTGGTCGTGCACGAGGCGGTGGCCGACGAGTTCCTGCCGCGCGTGTGCGCCGAGCTGGTCGACCTCGGCGTCGAGCTCGTCGGCGACGACGCGGCCCGGGCGCGCGTGCCCGCGATGGGCGCGGCCACCGACGACGACTTCGCCAAGGAGTTCCTCGCGCTCAAGCTGAGCGTGGCCGTGGTGCCGTCGCTCGACGCCGCGATCGCGCACGTCAACCGGTTCGGCAGCGGCCACACGGAGGCGATCCTCACGCGCGACCTCGCCGCGGCGCGCCGCTTCACCGACGAGGTCGACGCCAGCACCGTGGTCGTCAACGCGTCCACCCGTTTCACCGACGGCGCCGAGTTCGGCTTCGGCGCCGAGATCGGCATCTCCACCCAGAAGCTCCACGCCCGGGGCCCCATGGCCCTGCGCGAGCTCACCACCTACAAGTACGTCGTCTGGGGCGACGGGCAGATCAGGAACTGAGGACAGCGGGAATGGCAGAGCGGTTCGCATCGGTCGACGACGTCACGGCACGGCTCCGGGAGGTCGACTATCTGGCGAATTCCGCCATCGCGGGGGTGACGTTCCTCGCCGACCGGCTCGAGAAGCCGGTGCTGGTCGAGGGCCCCGCCGGCGTGGGCAAGACCGAGCTGGCCAAGGCCATCGCCGAGGTCACCGGCGCCCGCCTCATCCGGCTCCAGTGCTACGAGGGCCTCGACGAGGCCAAGGCGCTCTACGAGTGGAACTACAAGAAGCAGCTGCTGCGGATCCAGGTCGACAAGGACGCCGCGGCCGACTGGGCCGAGGTGGAGGCCGACATCTTCTCCGAGCCCTTCCTGCTCACCCGGCCGCTGCTCGAGGCGATCCGTTCCGAGGAGCCGGTGGTGCTGCTCATCGACGAGGTCGACCGCGTCGAGATCGAGACCGAGGCGCTGCTGCTCGAGGTGCTCTCCGACTTCCAGGTGTCGATCCCCGAGCTCGGCACGATCACGGGCAACCAGCGGCGGCCGATCGTGCTGCTCACGTCGAACAACACGCGCGAGCTGTCCGAGGCGCTCAAGCGTCGCTGCCTCTACCTGCACATCGACTACCCCGACATGGATCGGGAGAAGGAGATCGTGCGGGTCCGGGTGCCCGAGATCGACGAGGCGCTGGCCGACCAGATCGTCGCGCGTCGTGCGTTCGATCCGCGCGCTGGAGCTCAAGAAGTCGCCGTCGATCTCGGAGACCATCGACTGGGCGCGCACGCTGCTGTTCCTCGGGCGCAACGACGTCACCCCCGAGGTGATCGGCGACACGCTGCACGTGCTGCTCAAGTACCAGTCCGACATCCTGAAGGCGCGCAAGGAGCTCCAGGTCCCCGAAGCCGCCGGCTCGGTCTGACCGCTCCGGCCATGACCCCCTCCGCGCCCACGCTCGGCGGCTCGATCGGTGACGCGATCGGCGACGACGCGCGGCTGCTCGACGTGCTCCAGGGCTTCGTGCACGAGCTGCGCAACGCGGGCCTCCCCGTGTCGATGACCGAGAACCTCGACGCGATGCGCGCGCTCGAGTACATCGACCTGGCCGACCGCGCGACGTTCCGCGAGGTGCTGCGCGCCGCGTTGATCAAGCAGTACCGCCACCACCGGTCGTTCGACATCGTCTTCGACGTGTACTTCGCCCTCTTCAGCCCGGGGATCGAGCGTGACGACGAGGGTGCGGCGCACGGCCTCGACGAGCTCATGGCGCCGGTCGACGGCAACCAGTCGGGTGGGGGCGGAGGCGAGCCGCTCACCCCCGAGCAGCTCCGGGCGATGCTGCTCGACGCGCTCGACCAACCTCGACCGCGACGCGCTGCGCCGGCTCGTCGCCCAGGCGGTGCAGCAGTTCGCGGGCATGGAGCCCGGACGGCCGGTCGGCGGCACCTACTACCTGTACCGCACGCTGCGGCAGCTCGACCTCGAGGGCATGGAGCAGGAGCTGCAGGCCCGCGAGCACCGCGACGGCGACGTCGTCGAGGGCGACCTCGCCGACCGCCTCGCCCAGGACGAGATCCAGGCCCGCCTGCGCGAGCTCAAGGAGCTCATCGAGGAGGAGATCCGTCGCCGCCTCGTCGCGGATCGCGGCGTGGAGGCGATGGCCCGCACGCTGCGCAAGCCGCTGCCCGAGGACATCGAGTTCATGCACGCGTCCCGCGAGGAGATGGTGATGCTCGAGAAGGCGGTGTACCCGCTCACGCGCGCGCTCGCGGCGCGCCTCGCGCAGAAGCGTCGGCGTCGTCACCGCGGGCAGCTCGACTTCCGCAAGACGATCCGCGAGTCGCTCTCCTACGGCGGCGTGCCCGCGGAACCCAAGTTCAAGCACCCGCACCCGTCGAAGCCCGAGATCATGGTGGTGGCCGACATCTCCGGGTCGGTGGCGAGCTTCGCCCGCTTCACCCTGATGCTGGTGTACGCGATGGCCAGCCAGTTCTCGAAGGTGCGGTCGTGGGTGTTCATCGACGGCATCGACGAGGTCACCCACTACTTCGACGAGTCCGACGACGTGAGCGACGCCGTGCTGCGGGTGAACAACGAGGCCGACGTGGTGTGGGTCGACGGCCACTCCGACTACGGACACGCGCTCGACGTGTGGCACCAGCGCCACCAGTCGGAGATCACGCCGAAGACCACGATCATCCTGCTCGGCGACGCGCGCAACAACTACCACGCGTCGGAGTCGTGGGTGGTCAAGGAGATGGCCAAGCGCGCCCGGCGCGTCTACTGGCTCGACCCCGAGCCGCGCAGCTACTGGGACACCGGCGACTCGATCGTCTCGGAGTACGGCAGGTACTGCGACGGCCTCTACGAGTGCCGCAACCTCCGCCAGCTCCGCCAGTTCGTCTCCACGATTGCCGAATAGCGGCGCTCTGGCACGCACGCGGCGACGAAGCGGAGCGGAGTCGCTGGCCAGCGAGCGAACGGCTGCGAGTCGGATATCCCGGCTCGCAGAGAGCGAGCGATCAGCGGCGCGCCTTGTAGGCGGCGATGGCGAGGTGGTGGTCGACGATCGGCGCGGGGTACCCGAGCGCCTCGCGGGTACGGGCGTCGGGGTCGTGGGTGGCCTTGCCGCGCAGAGCGGCGAGCTCGGGCACGTAGCGGCGCACGTACTCGCCGTCGGGGTCGAAGCGGAGGCCCTGCACCGTGGGGTTGAACACGCGGTGCGGATTGGTGTCGGTGCCGGTGCCCGCCACCCACTGCCAGTTCACGTTGTTCTCCGCGATGTCGCCGTCGAGCAGCAGCTCGAGGAAGTGGCGTGCGCCGTGACGCCAGTCGACGTACAGATCCTTGGTGAGGAACGACGCCACGATCATGCGGGCGCGGTTGTGCATGAACCCCTCGCGCGCGAGCTGGCGCATGCCCGCGTCGACCACGGGGTAGCCGGTGCGCCCGGCCTTCCACGCCGCGAGCGCGTCGGGGTCGTCCCGCCAACGGTCGCCGCGGTCGCGGTAGTCGGACCACGCGGCCGCCGGCCGTGCCGCGAGCAGCTGCGCGGTGAAGTCACGCCAGCAGAGCTGACGGAGGAAGGGCTCGGCGCCGGGGCGGCCCGCGCTGGCGGCCACCACCTCCATCGGCGACACGGTGCCGAAGTGCAGGTGGGGTGACAGGCGCGAGGTCGCGTCGCCGGGGAGGTCGTCGTGGCGTTCCTCGTACCGGGCGAGGGCGCGTGCCGGCTCGCCTTCCACCCACGTGTCGAGCAGTCGATGACCCGCGGTCGCGCCGCCCGGCATGCAGTCGGGCGACCGGTCACCGGCCACGAGGTCGCCGAGCGCGGGGAGCGCACCGGCGTCGATGCCGGCCGGCAGGGTGATCCGGGCCGGACGCGGCGCGAGCGGCCGCGTCTCGGTGGCCGCCCACCGGCGCCAGTACGGCGTGAACACCTTGTAGTGGTCGTCACCGGTCGGGGTCAGCAGGCCGGGCTCGACCACCGTGACTCCCGGTGCCGACGTCACCGGGATGCCGTGCGCCGTCGCGGCCGCCCGGAGTCGCGCCTCGCGCGCGCGGGCGAAGCCGCTCACGTCGCCGCTCAGGTGGATGGCGCACGCGCCCACCTGCCGCGCGACCTCCACGACGGTGTCGACCCACGCGCCGCGCCGGACCACGAGCGCGCCGCCGAGCGCGCGCAGTGACGCGTCGAGGTCGGCGAGCGACTCGAGCAGGAACCCGGTGCGGTTCGGCGTGTTGAACGACGATCCGAGGATGGCGTCGTCGAACACGAACAACGGCACCACGGTGTCGGCCTGGCGCGCCGCGGCGGCCAGCGCGGGATGGTCGTCGACCCGCAGGTCGCGCGTGAAGACCACGACCGCGCTGCTCATGGAGCCCGACGCTACGGCGTCAGTGCAGCAGGGACCACACCCGGTCGGCGATGCCGGCGAGGGCCATCAGCTGCGCACGCTCACGACGGCGGAACGCCCGGCCGTCACGGGCCACGAGCAGGGTGGCGTCGTGGGTGCGCAACTCGGCGAGGGCGAGGTCGTCGGGCCCGGTGGTGCCGTCGGCCACCTTCGGCGACGCCGCGAACCCGGCCACCAGGGCTTCGATCATCGACGCGTCGAGATCCGGGCTCCCCGGCCGTGGCCCGCACCGCGCCGTCGGCCATGAGCAGGCTCCAGTCGGCGAGGAACTCGTCGCGGATGTGCTCGACGAGCACCTGGGGCAGGTCGTCGGCGGTCTTCGCCTGGCACAGCGAGGTGGCCGACTCGAGCGCGTCGAGGCGGGGGTCGGGGAAGTGCCCGATCGTGCGCACCTCCTCCACCTTGGTGCCGTCGACCTCGAGGATCTCCCGCACCAGCAGATCGAGTGACACCGACCGGCGCAGCAGCACCGCGAACTCGTCGACGGCCACGCCGTCGCCCTGCTCGAGCACGTCGATGCCCACGATGTCGCCTTCGACGGCACCGATGCGCGACGCGACCAGACCCAGGGCGCCGGGACGGTCGGGCAGCCACACCCGCACGAGCACGTGCAGGGGGCCGTCGTCGTCGGGCGCGGGAGCGGGCGTCGCGGTCACAGCACCAGGCTACGAGCCGAGATGACGGCAATGTTTCGTCACAGTGAAGAGCGGGGGTGAAGAAGGGCGAACCGGAAGGCCCGTAGACTCCCGCACCGTGGCGGAACCGCGGCCCGAACGGGTGGGTGTCTTCGGGGGCACCTTCGACCCGGTGCACATCGGGCACGTCGTCGTGGCCACCGAGTGCCGCAGCGCCCTGCAGCTCGACCGCGTGCTGCTCGTCGTGGCCGGCGATCCCTGGCAGAAGCGGGGCCAGGTCGTCGCCGACGCCCACACCCGGCTCCTGCTCGTGGAGGCCGCGGTCGAGGGCGTCGACGGCGTCGAGGCCAGCGACATCGAGATCGCACGCGGCACCGCCTCGGTCACCGCCGACACCCTCGAGGCCCTCTCCGGGCCCCACCGGGAGCTGTTCCTCGTGCTCGGCGCCGACGCGGTCGCCAACATGCCCACCTGGCGCCGCCTCGACGAGACGCGCGACCTCTGCACCGTCGTGGTGGTCGAGCGCGCCGGCGACGTGCACGCCTCACCTCCGGGCCCGGGCTGGCAGGTGGCCCGGGTGGCGATCCCGCGCCTCGACGTGTCGTCGAGCGAGGTGCGGGAACGGCTGGCGAGCGGACGGCCCATCGACGGGCTCGTGCCCACCGCCGTCGTGCGCGAGATCGCCGCCCACGGCCTCTACACTGCTCCGTGATGACTCCGCCGACACCGGACTCCCTCCGCCGGGCCGGAGTCGCCGCGCAGGCCGCGGCCGAGAAGAAGGCCACCGACATCGTCGTGCTCGACGTCGGCGACATCATCTCGATCACCGAGGCCTTCGTGCTCGTGAGCGGCAGCAACGTGCGCCAGGTCCGCAGCATCGTCGAGGAGATCGAGCTCACGCTCAAGATCACCGACGACGAGGCGCCCCGGGCCGTCGAGGGCATGGGCGACGCCTCGTGGGTGCTCATGGACTACGGCGACATCATCGTGCACGTGTTCCTCGACGAGACGCGTGCGTTCTACGACCTCGACAACCTCTGGTCCGACGCCACCCGCGTCGACTGGTCGCCCGAGCCCTCTGCCCTCACGTCGTAGTCACTGGCTCGCCGGCCTGGTGGAGACCCTCGCCACGTTCGAAGCGCCGATGCTCTGGCTACGCTTTCACGGCGGGAGGCGCACTCCTGACGTAGGGGCCCGTCGCCGCGAGTGGGAATGACCGATGCTGTACCGCTCGTCGTCCGAGCACCGATGGTGTGTCTGCTCGGGTCGGCGACAGGAGGATCAGGGCGTGTGTCGTGGATCCGGATGAGATTGCTGCCGCGGCCCTGGAGATCGTCGATACTCAGGGCGCGGACGCACTGACGATGCGCGCGGTCGCCAACGCGCTCGGCGTGTCGCCGATGGGCTTGTATCGCCACGTCGCGAACAAGTCAGCGTTGATCGCACTGCTGGCTGAGCGCGCGCAACGTGAACGGCCGCTCCCGGCCACCTCGAGCGACGATTGGCGCGATGACCTCTACGCGCTCGCCGTGTGGATCCGCGAGACGATACGGGCGCATCCGGCTGTCACCAGTCTCCACACCGAGGATCACTCGTGGACGCCTTCGATGCTGGTCCTCGGCGAGCACTGGATGAGCGTGTGGCATCGGAGCAGCCTCGACATCGAGTCCGCAAACCGGGCGGCGGCGGCGAGCGGCACTGCGATCATCGGATTCGTCAGGGAGGAAGTTGCCCGCGCGAACTGCACGCCGCCAGAGGACACGACGCTGTCGTGGACGCCCAACATGCGGGCCGCACTTCAGCTCCGGGAACAGGCCAGCGAACACAGCGCCGATTTCGAGCTGCTGGTGCGTTCGCTCGCCGACGGCTTGTGCGAGGCGCTCTCGCGACCTGGTGCCGCCAACCCCAGCCGGATCGACTCGACGTAGCAGCGTCGAGGGTCGCGATGCTCGGCGCGGCGGCTACCCGGCGCCGAATGCTGCGTTTGCCTTGGCCTGTTGGACGTCGAGGATCGTCTGGCGATCGATTGCGAGCAGGGAGCCGTTCTTGATCGCGGCGTCGAGGGCCGTGGTGAACTTCGTCATGTATCCCTGGGCGTCTCCGTAGAGTTGCCTGAGCGTGTCGGCGGGGAGCGCCGTCTCGTTGCCGGTCTGCCAACAGCTCGGCGTGCCGGTGCTGCGCGCGTCGTACCTCGAGAGCGGCACGTCGAGGAGTGGCGAGCGCAGCCCGCCGAGGGCATTGCCGTACTGGTCGGTCTTCGACGTCGACACCTGGGCCGACGTCGCCAGGTCGATGCGGGGGACGCTGGCCGGCGCCTTGCCCTTCTCGGCCCAGCGGACCAGATTCGCGCCTGATGCTGCGAAGAAGGCACCGACGGGGAACGTCGATCCGTTCCCGTCACAGCCGGAAACGGCACCGGCAGCGTGCGGCGAGCCCGGGACCTCGACGAGCCGGAAGCGATCCGTCTTGGTGTTCGTGTCGGGACGGCGCACGTACGCGCCACCGGAAACCGTATAGGTGGAGGTCGGCGTCGTGATCTTGTCAGCGCCCGCAACACCGGCCTCCTGCAAGAGGACTGGTGGGCACGGTGATCGCCGTACCCTCGACGTTCGACTGGGCTTCGAAGTCGATGAGCGGGCTGTCGACCGGCCGCGGCTTCGCCGTCTCGAAGCTCGGAATGATCGAAGCGCTCGACTGCAGGGGAGTCAGGAACCCGCCACGACCACCGACCAGGTAGCCATCGAACACCGGCGACCCGTCACGGAGACGAGTGACCTCGTTGAACGCGCTGGCCAGCGTCGCCGCGTCACTGCCGCTCTGCGAGTACCCCGCGACATAGACGTGCTTCACCTTCATGTCGGCAAGGGGACTCTTGGGACTGTTCGTCTTCACGAGTGCCCCGACGTCGCGGAGCATGTCCCACGCGTCGCCGTTGTTCTGGATGTTCAGGTCTGCGTATCGAGCTGCGTCGAACGCCTGAAGCCGGGGAACCTGACCGGCGCGCACGGTCACACCGATCCACGCGTCACCGCGATCGGCGATGAGCGGCGCCACCGACCTCCACACCGCGTCGGAGTCGCCCCCACTCGACGTGTTGAGCGGCTCCACCCAGACCGTCCCACTGAAATCGGCCGAAGATTTCGGTGCACGCACCAACACCCGCGTCACGAACGGGTTGCCCTTGGCCTCCACCTTGACCGGACCGGCCGCGGGACCCTTGTACGCGGCTGCCTTCCCTTCCAGCAGGAACTCCGTCTCGGCGTAGTTCGAAGGAAGCGGCTGACGCGCCGTCGGATCGGTGGCCGAACGCTGAGGAACACCGTTGCCCGCCGGCGTCGGCTTCACCACCACCCCCGTCAGATCCACCTGCGGGCTCGGCGCCTTCGCCGTGGCGGCGTGCCGCGACACCCACCGACGTCGACAGCCCCACCGCGACGACGAGCACACCGATCGCCGACCGCCCGCCCCGAACCCTCATGTGCTGTCCCCCAGCTCGCGGCTCGACGCAGGAGCGACGAGCGTACGTTGTACGTGGAATGCAGGACGGTATACGCGTCGGCTCAGGCCGTCAACGACCAACGGTTGTCGGCACCTCGATGCGCGGGGAATTCCTAGAGGTAGGGGCGCATGGGGACGCCGCGCTCCAGGAGTCCCTCCTTGAGCTCCCTCACGCCGATGTTGCGGTCGAGTCTGGGGGAGTAGAGGATCGACGAGATGATCGCGGCGGAGGCGCCGCCGTGGGTGAGGCCGTCGGCGATGTGGCCGACGTCGCCCGCGCCGCCCGACGCGATCACCGGCACGTTCACCGCGTCGGCGACCGCGCGGGTGATGTCGAGGTCGTAGCCCGACGCGGTGCCGTCCTTGTCGATGCTGTTCACCACGATCTCGCCCGCGCCCAGGTCCTCGCCGCGACGCACCCAGTCGAGCGCGTCGAGACCGGTGGCGAGGCGGGCGCCGTCGATGAACACCTCGTAGCCGCTCGGGATCCCGGGGCGCACGCCCACGTGCTTCACCTGGGTGCTGAGCACCACGCACTGGCGGCCGAAGGCCTCGGCGCCGTCGCGGATGATCTCGGGGTTGCGCACCGCCATCGAGTCGACCGAGATCTTCTCGGCCCCCGCCTTGAGCACCTCGAACATGTCGTCGACGCTGCGGATGCCGCCGCCCACGGTGAAGGGCACGAACACGTGGTGGGCGACGCGCCGCACGGTGTCGAGGTCGATCTTGCGCTTCTCGGCGCTGGCCTTGATGTCGTAGAAGACGATCTCGTCGATCTGGTCCGCGTAGAGCTGCTGCGCGAGGTCCTCCGCGGGCGCGACGTCGATGTTGTCCTGGAACTGCTGGGCCTTGGTGACGCGGCCGTTGACCACGTCGAAGCAGGCGATGAGGCGCTTGGTGAGCATCGTCAGCTCCCGCTCGACTCGTGGCCGTCCCAGGCCGCGAAGTTGCGCAGCAGCGACAGGCCGAGCTCGCCGCTCTTCTCGGCGTGGAACTGCGTGGCGAGCACGTTGCCGCGCGCGACGACGGAGCAGAACTCCACGCCGTACTCGGTGACGCCCAGCGCGTCGGACGAGTCGTCGGGCACGCAGTAGAAGGAGTTCACGAAGTAGAAGTGCCCGCGGTCGGGCAGGCCGGCGGTGACCGGGTGCTCGCGGGTGAAGCGCACCTCGTTCCAGCCGATCTGGGGCACCCGGTCGGTGTCGGCGAAGCGCCGCACCCGGCCGGGCACGAAGCCCAGGCAGTCGACGTCGCCCTCCTCGCTGTGGTCGAAGAGCACCTGGAGGCCGATGCAGATGCCGAGGAACGGCACGCCGTCGCCGAGCACCCGCTCGCGCAGGGCGCCGACGAGGTCCTGGTCGGCGAGCGAGTCGATGGTGGCCCGCGCGGCGCCCACCCCCGGGAGCACGATGCGCTCCGCGTCGGCGAGCGCGTCGGGGGTCCCGGCCAGTCGGCAGGGGATGCCCAGGTGTTCCAGGGCGTACACCACACTCGGTCCGTTGCCGGCCCGGTAGTCGATCACGTCGATCATGAAGGGCCGAGGGTAGCCAAGCGTCGGGCGCCGGCCCGCAAGCGTTTCCGGCTCGCGTCGGCCCGGGTTGAGCCTGCGGTGACACGACTCCAACCACACCAGCCACTACCGTTTCGTACTCGACCGGCCCCTCCCCCGTGCCGATACCTCTCGATGATGCGCTTTCGCACCCGCGGCGCCCGCCGCTCCACGCTCGTCGGCCTCCTGCTGGTGGTGGCCCTGGCGGCGACCGCGTGCGTGCCGAGCGACGGGTCCCCGGGATCGCCGGGCGTGCCGGTGCAGGGCCAGTCCACGCTCAGCGCCGCCGAGCTCGTCAACTGGTTCGTGGCCAACGACCCGCCGTCGCTGCCGTACCGCGCCACGGGCGCGACGATCCAGCAGCTCGCGCAGATGTTCGTCGACGAGGGCAACCGCTACAACGTGCGCGGCGACATCGCGTTCGCCCAGTCGGTCGTCGAGACCGCGTACTTCAACTTCCCCGACTACGGCCAGGTCCGCACCAACAACAACAACTTCGCCGGCATCGGTGCGTGCGACTCGTGCGGCAACGGCTTCCAGTTCTCCACCGCGCTCGCCGGGGTGCGGGCGCAGATGCAGCTGTTGCGCAACTACGCCGACGCCGCCTCCCGGGTGACGAACATCCCCGACGCACCGATCCCCGAACTGTGGGGATCGAACCCGGCGACCGCGTCGTACAACTTCGACCACTACTTCGCCAAGGGGTGGGCGCCGCTCTGGAACAACATGGGGAACGGCAACTGGGCCACCGCGCCCGACTACGCGACGGTCGTGCTGCGCGTCTACAACCAGATGCTCACGTTCAACGGTCGCGCCGGGCAGTGCCCGCCCGACGGTCTCACAGTTCGGTGCGCTCACGGGCCTCGGGCCCTGCCCGGTCAGCCTGCGCCAACCCGGCCGTTCGATCGCCGCGAACGGCGCAGGCGGGTACTACGTCCTGAACGGTGACGGCCACGTCACCGCGTACAACGGTGCCCCCGACTTCGGGTCGCCGCCGATCGCCAACTCCGACCTCTACCGCGACATCGCGTTGATGCCGAACGGCGACGGGTACGTCGCGCTCACCTCGATCGGTGTGGTCTTCAAGGTGGGCTCGGCCGCCGATCCCGCGAACCTGGGCAGCGTCGGGTTTCCCTACACGCCGAGTGAGGACCGCTACCGGTCGATCGCGATCACGCCCGACGGCAAGGGCTACGTGATCCTGGACGCGTTCGGCAACGTCACCAAGTGGGGGAGCGCGGCGACGGGCCCGCTGGCGAGCCTCGGCAACCCGTCGTGGGGCGAGGACCTCGGCCGCTCGATCGCGTTGATGCCCGACGGCGCCGGGCTACCT
The DNA here is from genome assembly GCA_963782705.1 of uncultured Actinomycetes bacterium. Classification (GTDB taxonomy): domain Bacteria; phylum Actinomycetota; class Acidimicrobiia; order IMCC26256; family DASPTH01; genus CAVRGQ01. The sequence continues at coordinate 27,750 of CAWAKX010000008.1, forward strand.
CGTGCTCGACAGCCTCGGCGGGGTGAACAAGTACGGCAGCGCCACCACCGGCGTCATCGGCACGAGCAGCACGCGGTACTGGGGCGTCGACCTCGGTCGCGACATCACGGTGCTCAGCGTGTTCGGGACCCCGCTCGGCTACTACGTCCTCGACGCCTGGGGTGGTGTGCTCAACACGCCCGGCCTCGCCGCGGTGACCAACTCGTCGGCGGTGCTCTTCGCCGACCGCTGGCGCGGGATGACGATCTACGGCGGCAAGCCCCTGCTCGTCCGCAACGACGGCTCGCGGGCCTTCACGAAGTAGGACGCGCGACGCCCGTCAGGCGTCGATGCGCAGCACCGCCCGCACGCCGCGGTGGTCGGATCCCTGGGGCGGGAGCACCTCGGTCTCGACCGCGCGCACCGACCGGCGCACGAGGATGTGGTCGATCTGGCTGTGGGGGCGGCTCGCCGGCCACGTGCGCCCGCGCACGGTGCGCTTCCACCCGGGGAGGAACGCGCTCACGCCCGGGCCCCAGAAGTTGTGGTCGCCGGCGATGATCGCGTGACGGTGCGGCGGCGGGAGCTGCTTGGCCAGGCGGCGCATCTGGATCGGCGGGCCGTAGGGCAGGCGCGACGTGAGGTGCACCCCGACGACGTCGACCGTGGTGCCGTCGACGTCGACCTCGACGTGCAGCGCGCCGCGCTCGGGCGTGAAGTCGCCGGCGACGGTGCCGACCGACAACCGTCCGACGAGCCGGCTCGGAAGGCGGGTGATGATCGCGAGGCCGACCACGCCGCTGCCCTCGCCGTCGCGCCCGATGTGGGGCCAGGGCTCGAGGCGGGCCTTCCCGAAGGGCAGCTCGTGCACCGTGTGGCCCAGCTCCTCGGCGACCTCGACGGCGGGGGCGACGCCGCCGTCGGGGCGGAACGACTCCTGCACCACGATCACGTCGGCGTCGAAGCCGTGCAGCACTCCCGCGAGGTCGTAGGGCTCGCACACGCCGTTGCGGCGCGCCTGCAGGCCGGCGTGGCAGTTGAACGAGACGAGGGAGAGCTCGGGCACGGCTGCGAAGGTACCGGGGGTCGGGCGCGTCAGCCGGTCATGCCGCAGGTCATGCCGCGGGGAGGCGCACCGCGAGGCGTGCCCCTCCGAGCGGGGAGTCCTGCACCGTCACCGTGCCCTGGTGGCTCTCGACGATCGCCTTCACCAGGGCGAGGCCGAGGCCCAGGCCGCCGGCGTCGCGTGCCCGGCCGTCGTCGAGGCGGGTGAAGCGCTCGAACACCTTGGCCCGGTCGTCGGGCGCGATACCGGGGCCGTCGTCGTCGACGTCGAGCTCGACCGTGTCGCCGTCGGTGGTGAGCGCCACCGCGACCTTCGTGCGCCGCGTGACGGGCCGCGTTGTCGACGAGGTTGCGCACCGCACGGGCGAGCTGGTCGTGACGACCGTGGACCCGCCCGGCGGAGACACGGGTGGTGTCGACCGGCACGCGGCGGGCGGCGACGGTGAGGTCGGCGACCACTTCGTCGAGGTCGACCTCGGGCAGGGTGTCGATCGGCGCGGGCCCCGTGGTCTCGTCGAGGCGGGCCAGCTCGAGCAGCTCGGCGACGGTGTCCTCCATGCGCTCGTCCTCGGCGAGCACGCGCGACGCGACCTCGGCCCAGTCGGTGCTGTCGGCGTTGCGCAGCGCGACCTCGAGGTTGGTGCGGATCGACGCGAGCGGGCTGCGCAGCTCGTGCGACGCGTCGGACACGAACTGTCGTTGCTTCTGCGACGACACCTCGAGGCGCGCGAGCATCGCGTTCATCGTGCGGGCGAGGCGGCCGACCTCGTCGTCGGTGTCGGGCTCGGGGACGCGCCGGTGCATCGTGGTGCCGGTGATCTCCTCGGCCCGGAGCCGGATGGCCTCCACCGGCCGCAGCGCGCGCCCGGTGAAGTACCAGGTGGCCAACGCCATCAGCGCGACGAGGAGCGGCACCGCGATCAGCAGCGCGTCGCGCACCGAGTTCGACCGTGCGGTCCACCTCGGCGAGCGACGTCTGCGCGAAGAGCCTGATGTGGCCGGCCTGTGTCTGCACGTCGCGGTACGCGGCGTCGGAACCCGGATCGCGCTGCGGGCGTGTGCGGTAGTAATGAGGCAGGCCGTCGGCGCCGGTGATGCAGCAGTAGATCGGCCCACCGTCACCGGGCGCCTGGAACTGGCCGTTGTCGATCGCGGCCTGTAGCTGCGACTGCACCTGGTCGAGTTGTCGCTGGTTGGTCGCCTCGATGCTGTCGTTGAGGTTGGTGCGCACGAGCGCCACGAGGCCGAACGCCACCGCGCTGATCGCGATCGCGAACGCGAGCGTGGCGACCACGGTGATGCGGGCGCGCACCGTGCGCGGCCAGAGGTGGAAACGGCGCGCTCTTCGCCTCGGCGCGACCTCGGGTTCAGCTCATGATCGGTCACGCGCCGGTCACCGTCGGCGACGAGGCGGTAGCCCGCGCCGCGCACGGTCTCGATCGACTCGGCGCCGAAGGGCGCGTCGATCTTCTTGCGCAGGTAGCCGACGTACACCTCGACGACGTTGGGGTCGCCGGCGAAGTCGATGCCCCACACGTGGTCGAGGATCTCGGTCTTCGACGCGACGTTGCCGTCCTTGCGCACGAGGTACTCGAGCAGCGCGAACTCGCGGGCGGTGAGGCGGATGTCGGTGTCGCCGCGCTTCACGCGTCGCGCGCCGGGGTCGAGCTGCAGCGTGCCGACGCTGAGCACCGTCGGGCGGGGCGGCGCGCCGCGGCGGATGAGCGCGCGGAGGCGGGCGAGCAGCACCACGAACGAGAACGGCTTGGAGAGGAAGTCGTCGGCGCCGGTGTCGAGCGCCTCGGCCTCGTCGTACTCGCCGTCCTTGGCGGTGAGGATGAGGATCGGCACCCACACGCCCTGCGTCGCGCAGGGTGCGGCACACCTTGTAGCCGTGCATGCCCGGGAGCAGCACGTCGAGGACGATGGCGTCGTAGGAGCCCTCCTGGGCCCGCCAGAGGCCGTCGGTGCCGTTGTGCTCGACGTCGACGTCGAAGCCCTCCGCCCGCAATCCGTCGGCCACCGCGGCGGCCAGGAGCTCTTCGTCTTCGACCACCAGGACTCGCATGGGGGCAATTGTGCCGGGCGCGGAGGCAATTGGCGACGTTGGGGGCTCAGGACCCTCTCAGTCTCGTGCTGGCGCGGGTGAACCGGAGCCGGCCGGGGAGGGGAGTAGCATGGTCGGAGCGAGCACACCCCCGTCCCCCGACCTGTCGGACGGGACCGCTCGCGGGTCGCCCTCAGAGCTCTTCATCACTGTCGTGCAGCGAGGCTGACCCACCGCCACACGTTCGCGATCCACGTATCGGATCACCCCGTGGCGGCCCACCCCGCAGACGCCGAGCCCTCCCGGCTCGCGCACGACACGAGAGCGAGCACCCACCCATGACCAAGTCCTTCGCCGATCTCGGCCTCCCGGCCGAGATCGTCTCGGCCCTCGCCGCCCAGGGCATCGACGCCCCCTTCGCCATCCAGCAACTCACCATCGAGGACGCGCTCGCCGGGCGCGACGTGCTCGGCAAGGCCAAGACCGGCTCGGGGAAGACCCTCGCCTTCGGCCTTCCCATGTTGGGTCGGATCACGAAGGCGCGCCCGGGGCATCCGCACGGGCTCGTGCTCGTGCCCACCCGGGAGCTCGCCACCCAGGTCACCGAGGCGCTGGCGCTGCTCGGCAAGGTGCTCGGCCACAAGGTGATCGCGGTGTACGGCGGTGTGTCGATGGACCCGCAGGTCGACGCGCTGCGCAAGGGCGTCGACGTCGTGGTCGGCACGCCCGGCCGGCTCATCGACCTCATCGAGCGCGGCGAGCTGTCGGTGTCGGAGATCGAGGTGCTCGTCGTCGACGAGGCCGACCGCATGGCCGACATGGGCTTCATGCCCCAGGTGCAGAAGATCCTCTACGGCGTGAAGAGCAAGCACCAGACGATGCTGTTCTCCGCCACGCTCGACGGTCAGGTGAAGCGACTCGTCGACCGCTACATGGAAGACCCCGTGTACCACGAGGTCGAGGACGCGGAGCCCACCGTCGACCAGATGGACCACCTCTTCTTCCTCGTCCACCAGATGGACAAGGTCAAGGTGTGCTCGGCCATCGCCGCCGGCGCGAACCGCACGCTGGTGTTCGTGCGCACCAAGCGGGGCGCCGACCGCCTCGTCGAGCAGCTCAAGCGTGAGGGCGTGCACGCCGGCGCGATCCACGGCGACCTGCGCCAGGGCGCGCGCGAGAAGGCGCTGGCCGACTTCACCTCGGGCAAGGTGAAGGTGCTCGTGGCCACCGACGTCGCCGCACGCGGCATCCACGTCGACGGCGTCGACGTGGTGGTGCACTACGACCCCTCCATGGACGAGAAGGACTACCTCCACCGCTCCGGGCGCACCGCCCGCGCCGGGGAGCACGGCGTGGCCGTCACCCTGCAGCTGTGGAACCAGGAGAACGAGACCCGCGTCGTGCAGCGCCGCCTCGGCCTGCAGATCCCGGTGGTCGAGGTGTTCTCGAACAACCCCGGCCTCTCCGACCTCGCCGCCTGGGCCCGCGAGCAGCAGGGCGAGAAGGCCAACGCCTGACCCTCCCGTTCCGGCCTCGCGTCGCCGCTGCGACGCGTGGCCGTCTGACGTCGATTTCTCTTGGGAATTCGCGGGCGGCGGCGTGCCACCATGGTCGCCATGTCCCGCATCTCCCGCCGCGTCGCCGCCATCACCGAGTCCGCCACCCTCGCCGTCGACGCGAAGGCCAAGGCCCTCCAGGCCGCGGGCGAGGACGTCATCGGCTTCGGCGCCGGCGAGCCCGACTTCCCCACGCCGCCCGCGATCGTCGCGGCCGCGGCCGCGGCGTGCGCCGACCCGCGCAACCACCGCTACACGCCCACGCCCGGACTCCCCGAGCTGCGGGCCGCGATCGCCGAGAAGACGATGCGCGACAGCGGCTACGCGGTCGACCCGTCGCAGGTGATCGTCACCAACGGCGGCAAGCACGCGGTCTACAACACGTTCCAGACGCTGCTCGACGAGGACGACGAGGTCCTCCTCCCCGCGCCGTACTGGACCACCTACCCCGAGGCGATCAAGCTCGCCGACGGCGTGCCCGTCGACGTGTTCGCGCCGGCCGAGGCCGGGTTCCTCGTGACCGTCGACCAGCTCGAAGCCGCCTACACGCCGCGCACGAAGGCGCTGGTGTTCGTGTCGCCGAGCAACCCCACCGGCGCGGTCTACCCGCGCGAGCAGGTGGAGGCGATCGGCCGCTGGGCCGCCGAGAAGGGCGTGTGGGTCGTCACCGACGAGATCTACGAGCACCTCACCTACGGCGACCACGAGTTCACGTCGCTGCCCGCGGTGGTGCCCGAAGCGGCCGACACCACGATCGTGCTCAACGGCGTGGCCAAGACCTACGCGATGACCGGGTGGCGGGTCGGCTGGATGATCTGCCCGCCCGACGTCGCCAAGGCGGCCACCAACCTGCAGAGCCACCAGACGTCCAACGTCGCCGACGTCGCGCAGCGCGCCGCGATCGAAGCGGTGAGCGGCGACCTCACCGCGGTGGCCGAGATGCGCGCCGCGTTCGAGCGGCGCGGCCGGGTGATGCACGAGCTGCTCTCGGCGATCCCGGGCGTCACCTGCCTCGAGCCGCAGGGCGCGTTCTACTGCTTCCCCTCCTTCCAGGGGGTGCTGGGCCGCGAGCTGGCCGGCCACACGCCGCAGACCACCCTCGACCTCTGCGAGCTCCTGCTCGAGGAGGCCAAGGTGGCGATCGTGCCCGGCGAGGCCTTCGGCGCGCCCGGCTACGCCCGCCTGTCGTTCGCCCTGGCCGACGACCAGCTCGTCGAGGGCGTGGAGCGCATCGCCAAGTTCCTGGGCTCCTGAGCGACCGCTGACCGGTAGCCTCACGCCGATGAAGCGAGTGCTGGTCAGCGAGCAGCTCGCCGCGAGCGGCCTCGAGGCCATGCGCGGCGCCGGGCTGGAGGTCGACTTCCGTCCCGGACTGTCGGCCGAGGAGCTGCTGGACGCGGTGCAGGGCGCCCACGCGCTCGTGATCCGCAGCGCCACGCAGGTCACCGCCGAGGTGCTGGCGGCCGGCACCGACCTCATCGTCGTGGGCCGGGCCGGCATCGGCCTCGACAACGTCGACGTGCAGGAGGCCACGCGCCGGGGCGTGATGGTGGTGAACGCGCCGCAGTCGAACGTGCTGTCGGCCGCCGAGCACACCGTCGCGCTGCTGCTGTCGCAGGCCCGCAACATCCCGCAGGCGCACCGCGACCTCACCGCCGGGCAGTGGAACCGCTCCCGCTGGGAAGGCGTCGAGCTCCACAACAAGACGCTCGCCATCATCGGCCTCGGGCGCGTCGGCGTGCTGGTCGCGCAGCGCGCCCACGCCTTCGGCATGCAGCTCGTGGCCTACGACCCGTACGTCAGCCCCGAGCGCGCCCGTCAGCTCGGCGTGGAGCTCGTGCCCACGGTGGTGGAGGCGGTGGAGCGGGCCGACTTCCTCACCGTGCACCTCCCGAAGACGCCCGACACGATGGGTCTGGTCAACGCCGAGCTGCTCACGCACGCCAAGCCCACGCTGCGGATCGTCAACACCGCGCGCGGCGGCATCGTCGACGAAGCCGCGCTGGCCGACGCCGTGCGCGAGGGCCGCATCGCCGGCGCCGCGCTCGACGTGTTCCTGGCCGAGCCCACCACCGAGTCGCCGCTGTTCGAGCTCGACTCGGTGATCGTCACGCCGCACCTCGGCGCGTCGACGGCCGAGGCGCAGGACAAGGCCGGTCAGACCATCGCCGAGCAGGTGGTGCTCGCGCTGCGCGGCGAGTTCGTGCCCTTCGCCGTGAACCTCGCCGCGAGCGAGGCCAGCGCGACCGTGCAGCCGTTCATGCCGCTCGCCGAGCGCCTCGGGCGGATGTTCACCTCGATCGCCGGTGGTGTCGTCGACACGCTCGAGGTCGCGTACGAGGGCCAGATCGCCGACTACGACTGCCGGGTGCTCACCCTCTCGGTGCTCAAGGGCGTGCTCGGTCCGGTGGTCGACGAGCCGGTGTCGTTCGTGAACGCGCCGCAGATGGCCGAGGAGCGCGGGCTCAACGTGCGCGAGACCACGTCGAGCTCGGCCACCGACTTCGTCAACCTCATCGAGCTGCGCGGCACCATCCAGGGCCGCACGTTCCAGGTGGCGGGCACGCTCTACGGCAAGCAGAACGCGCCCCGCATCGTGTCGATCGACGACTACATCGTCGACCTCGCGCCGTCGAGCCACATGCTCGTGGTGCGCAACGTCGACCAGCCCGGGATGGTGGGCCGGGTCGGCACGATCGTCGGCAACCACCAGCTCAACATCGAGGAGCTCGACCTCGGCAAGGGCCCGACCGACACGTCGCTGATCCTGCTGTCGACCACCCAGCCGGTCCCGGCCGACGTGGTCGCCGAGCTGCGGGCCACCGACGGCATCGTCGACGCCCAGGCCATCGAACTCGACTGACCTTCTCCGAACTTGCGTCGCTCGTCCCGGTTCTACCGGTCCTGGCGACGCAAGTTCGAGCGTCAGCGCTTGGCGGGGCGGAGGCCGTCGGCCTCGGCGGCCTCGGGGTCGCGTAGCAGCGGTCGGCCTTGGTGCGGGCGTAGTTGGCGCCGCCCTCCACGTGGAAGATGCCGCTGGCGACCTTGGCCTTCACCGGGTGCGACACCGGGCACGAGCCGTCGTCGAGGGGTTCGACCCATGCGGGACTCGCCCCGGCCGGCTGCGGCGGCGGAGCCGACGCCGGGGAGTGGGGCTGCGGCGGGTAGGGGAAGGGCTGCGCCTCCCACTCGAGTCCCGCCGCCCGTGACGACCCGGCGTTTCGTGTACGCCCGCCACAGCGCATAGCTCGCGCCGGCTGCTGCCGTGATCCCGAGCGCCCGCCGTACCGATGTCCGCATCCGCCGATTGTCGCACGGCCGCGGACCACAGGTTTGCAATTCGCGCACGGTTCTGGCACTATCGATGGTTCATGACGAAGGAACTGCGCACCCAGAGCCTCCTTCTTATCGTAGCTGCGGGCACCCTCCCGGTGCTCGCGGACGCCTCCTCGCGCCTTTCGGCCGGGGAGGTTTTTCGTTGCCCGGAATGGTGCGCACGGCTCGATCCAGAACCTGGGATCACCGAGAACCGACACCGAGAGAACAGCGAGTGAGGCCATGGCCGACCACGTGAAGATCTTCGACACCACCCTGCGCGACGGCGAGCAGTCGCCCGGCATCTCCCTCGACACCGGGGAGAAGCTGGAGATCGCGGAGCAGCTCGCGCGCCTCGGCGTCGACGTGATCGAGGCCGGCTTCCCGATCGCGAGCCAGGGCGACTTCGAGGCGGTCGAGGCCATCGCCAAGACGGTGAAGGGCTCCGTCATCACCGGCCTGTCGCGCACCGCGTTCAAGGACATCGACCGCGCGTGGGAGGCCGTGCGCCACGCCGAGCAGCCCCGCATCCACGTGTTCATCGCGACGTCGCCGATCCACATGGCGAAGAAGCTGCGCATGACCGAGGACGAGGTACGGGCCGAGGCCGCGGCCGGCGTGGCGCGCGCCCGCGGCTACTGCGCCGACGTCGAGTTCTCGCCCGAGGACGGCAGCCGCTCCGACCCCGAGTTCCTCGTCGACGTGTGCCAGGTCGCGGTCGACAACGGCGCGACCACGCTGAACATCCCCGACACCGTCGGCTACGGCGTGCCCGAGGAGTTCGCCAAGCTGATCCGCTACGTGCTCGACAACGTGAAGGGCGACTACATCGTCTCCACGCACTGCCACAACGACCTGGGGCTGGCGGTGGCCAACTCGCTGGCCGGCGTGGCCGCGGGCGCCCGTCAGGTGGAGTGCGCGATCAACGGCCTGGGCGAGCGCGCCGGCAACGCCGCGCTCGAAGAGGTCGTGATGGCGATCCGCACGCGCAGCGACTACTTCGGCGCGGTCGAGACGACCGTGCGCACCGAGGAGCTGGCCCGCACCTCGCGCATGGTCGCCCGGCTCACCGGCTACCCGGTCCAGTACAACAAGGCGATCATCGGCCGGAACGCGTTCGCCCACGAGTCGGGCATCCACCAGCACGGCGTGCTGTCCGACCGGGAGACCTACGAGATCATCGACGCGTCGACCGTCGGCCAGGAAGCCGCGCAGATCGTGCTCGGCAAGCACTCGGGTCGTCACGCGTTCGGCGACTCGCTCGACAAGATGGGCCTGCACGTGCAGGGCGACGCGCTGAACCAGGCGTTCACCCGGTTCAAGGAGCTGGCCGACCGCAAGGTGGAGATCACCGAGGCCGACCTCGAGGCGATCGTGGCCGAGGAGCTCGGCATCAGTGCGGTGCACCGCTACTCGATCGTGAGTCTCGACCTGCGCGGCGGCACGTCGGAGGAACCGAGTGCGCACGTGGTGCTCTCCGACGCCGACGGCAAGGTGGAGGCCGACGGTCGGGGCAACGGCATGATCAACGCGGCCATCGACGCGATCGGCGTGGCCACCGGCGTGCACGGCAAGGTGCTCGACTTCAAGGTCTCGTCGGTCACCGGCGGCGGCGACGCGCTCGGCGACGTCGTGATCCAGCTCGAGGCCGACGGCGTGAAGGCGTCGGGTCGCGGCGTGGCGACCGACGTGGTCGAGGCGTCGGCCCGGGCCTACCTGGCCGCGGTCAACAAGATCGTCCGCCTGCAGGAACGCCCCGACCCCCGCGAACGCGCGGTCGGCCCGTAGCGCTCACGACCACTCACCGCGGCGGGTCGTCGTCCACCCCATCGGTGGCGACGACCCGCGCCGCGGCCTCGTCGCTCCGCATGCGCTGACCGAACACGAGCGAGCACGCGGCGAACCAGCCCCAGCCCAGTGCGAGCCCGCCGAGCACGTCGGACACCCAGTGCACGCCGAGCAGGACGCGCGACGCGGCGACCGCGACGGCCACGAACACCGCGGCGCCGGCCAGCACCGACTGCACGCCGCGCGCGCGGCCACGCCCGAGCACCAAGGCGTATGCGGCGAAGCACGCGGCCGCGGCGGTGGTGTGGCCGCTCGGGAACGACGGCCCGAGGGTGTGGGCGATCGGGTTCACCATCGGGCGGGCCCGGTCGACCAGCGCCTTGATCCCGTCCGACAGCAGTGTCTGACCGATCGTCACCGTCAGCAGGAAGCACACCATCCAGCGGCTCGGCCGACGGATCGTCTCGACCGTCGAGCACCGCGACGGTCGCGACCACGATCGCGGCGGTGCTGCCGAGGGTCGTGACCCGATCCACCACCCACGACGCGAACGCGGTCGTGTGTTCGCGGCCCCAGGGTGCGACCGACCGGTCGAACGCGAGCAGGTCGGAATGCGCGCTCACCAGCAGCGTGAGCACGCCGAGCGACGCAGCCACTCGCCACCAGCACCACGAGTGCGAGATGACGGGAATCGAGAGCGGCGCGGGGATGGTGGTCGACGAACCAGCCGAAGGCGCACCCCGCGAGCACCGCGGGCCCCAGCAGGAGCAGGACGACGATCAGCGGGCACCTCCGCCCACCGACCCGCCGCCCACCGTCACCTCAGGTGGTGACGCGGGGCGCGATGGCCGAACGGGTGGTCTCGAACGCGGTGATGTCGTCGACGTAGCGGAGCGTGATGCCGATGTCGTCGAGGCCCTCGAGCAGCCGCTCGTGGTGGAAGTCGGAGAGGTCGAACGGCTCGTCGAGGTCGAGGGCAGGCACCGCGACCCGCCGGTCGACCACGTCGACCACGATCTCCAGCGTCGGGTCGTCCTCGATCGCCTGCATGATGCGGTCGACCACCGGCTTCGGCAGCTCGACGGGCAGCAGGCCGATCTTCAGGCAGTTGTTGCGGAAGATGTCGGCGAAGCTCGACGAGATGATGGCCTGGAAGCCGTAGTCCTCCAGCGCCCACGGCGCGTGCTCCCGCGACGAGCCGCACCCGAAGTTGGGGCCGGCCACGAGGATCCGCGCGTCGTCGTACTGCTCCTGGTTGAGCACGAAGTCGGAGCTCTCGCGCCACTCGGAGAAGAGACCCTCGCCGAAGCCGGTGCGCTCCACCCGCTTCAGCCAGTCGCTGGGGATGATCTGGTCGGTGTCGACGTTGCTGCGGTCGAGCGGCACCGCCCGGGCGATGATCTCACGCACCGGTTCCATCTGCAGTCCTCTTTCAGTCGAGGTCGTCGGGGGTCGCGAAGTGGCCGGCGATCGCGGTGGCCGCGGCCACCGCGGGCGACACGAGGTGCGTGCGCCCGCCTTTGCCCTGACGGCCCTCGAAGTTGCGGTTGGAGGTGGACGCGCTGCGCTCACCCGCGGAGAGCTTGTCGGGGTTCATGGCCAGGCACATCGAGCAGCCGGCCTCGCGCCAGTCGAAGCCGGCGTCGCGGAAGATCCGGTCGAGCCCCTCGGCCTCGGCCTCGGCCTTCACCCGCATCGAACCGGGGACGACCAGCGTGCGCATGCCGTCGCGCACCTTGCGGCCGCGCGCCACCTCCGCCGCGGCACGCAGGTCTTCGATGCGACCGTTGGTGCACGAGCCGATGAACACGGTGTCGACCGGGATGTCGCGCACCGGCGTGCCCGCGGTGAGGCCCATGTAGCGGAGCGCGAGGTCCGCGGCGTCGCGGTCGACCGGGTCGGCGAACGAGTCGGGTGACGGCACGACGTCGTCGATGGTGATGACCTGACCGGGGTTGGTGCCCCACGTGACACCGGGGCGGATGGCCGCGGCGTCGAGCGCCACGTCCTTGTCGAACGCGGCGCCGTCGTCGGTGACGAGGGAGCGCCAGTCGTCGAGCGCCTGCTCCCACGCCGCGCCGGTGGGGGAGTAGGCCCGCCCGTCGAGGTAGGCGAAGGTGGTGTCGTCGGGGGCGATCATGCCCGCACGGGCGCCCGCTTCGATCGACATGTTGCACACCGTCATGCGCCCCTCCATGGAGAGGCTGCGGATCGCCGAGCCGCGGTACTCGATGACGGAACCGATGCCGCCGCCGGTGCCGATGCGCCCGATGATCGCGAGCACGACGTCCTTGGCGGTGACGCCCCGCGCCAGCTCGCCCTCGACGGTGACCGCCATGGTGCCGGGCGTGGCCTGCGGCAGGGTCTGCGTGGCGAGCACGTGCTCGACCTCGCTGGTGCCGATGCCGAACGCCAGCGCGCCGAACGCGCCGTGGGTGGACGTGTGGCTGTCGCCGCACACGATGGTGAGCCCCGGCTGCGTGAGGCCCATCTCCGGGCCGATCACGTGGACGATGCCCTGGCCGGGGTCGCCCATCGGGAAGAGGCGGATGCCGAACTCCTCGCAGTTGCGGGCGAGGACCTCCATCTGCTTCGCCGAGATCGGGTCGGCCACCGGCTGGTCGATGTTCGCGGTGGGCACGTTGTGGTCCATCGTCGCGACGGTGAGGTCGGGACGGCGGACGCGTCGGCCGGCCAGGCGCAGGCCGTCGAAGGCCTGGGGCGAGGTGACCTCGTGGACGAGGTGCAGGTCGATGTAGAGCAGGTCGGGCTCGCCGTCGGCACGACGCACGACGTGGCGTTCCCAGACCTTCTCCGAGAGGGTGGAGGGCGTCGAGGGCATCCCCCGATTCTGCCAGGTGGCTCCACCGGGCCTCGCATGGGTTGTGCGGGTCCGGCCCGTCTGCGCCCGGGCGCCGCCGGTAGGGTCGAGGCCCGACCGGGGTGGAACGGAGTGGTGATGCAGGTCGGTGACACGCTCGACGTGGTGATCGAGATCCCGCGGGGCAGCCGCAACAAGTACGAGTACGACCACGAGCGCCACGTGATCCGCCTCGACCGCCGGCTCTTCACCGCCACCGTCTACCCGACCGACTACGGCTTCGTCCCCGACACGCTCGCCGAGGACGGCGACCCGATCGACGTGCTCGTGCTGCTCGAGGAGCCCACGTTCCCCGGTTGCTGGGTGGAGGTGCGGGTGGTCGGCGTGTTCTGGATGGAGGACGAGAAGGGTCCCGACGCCAAGCTGCTCTGCGTGCCGTCGCACGACCCGAACTACGACTCGATGCGCGACCTCGGCGACGTGCCGCAGTCGCTGCTCGACGAGATCGCCCACTTCTTCGACGTCTACAAGATGCTCGAGCCCGGCAAGAACACCACCACCCGCGGGTGGGAGGGTGCGGCCGCCGCCTACGAGGAGATCGACGCCGGACGGGCGCGTCTTCTCGCCGGCCACTGACCGCCCTTCAGGCCGCGTTCGTCGCGCCCACCTCGAAGGCGGCCCACAGCTCGGCGTAGTGGCCGCCGCGCGCGATGAGCTCGTCGTGCGAACCCTGCTCGAGCACGCGCCCGTCGTCGACCACCACGATGCGGTCCGCGGTGCGCGCGGTCGGGAGCCGGTGCGCGATCAGCAGGGTGGTGCGGCCGCGCGACACCACGCCCATCGCGTGCTGGACGCGCGCTTCGGTGGCCAGGTCGAGGTTGGCGGTCGCCTCGTCGAGCAGCAGGATCGACGGGTCGACGAGCAGCGCACGGGCCAGGCACACGAGCTGGCGCTGACCCGCCGAGAGCGAACGGCCCCGCTCCGACACGTGGTGGAGGTACCCGCCGGGGAGCTCGGCGACGAACGGGTGCGCGCCGACGGCACGCGCCGCCTCTTCGACCTGCGCGTCGGTGGCGTCGGGCCTCCCGTAGGCGATGTTGTCGCGGATCGTGCCGGAGAAGAGGAAGGGCTCCTGGGGCACGTAGCCGAGCCGCCGGCGGAACTCGCGGAGGTCGAACTGGTCGACCGGCACGCCGTCGACCAGCACCCGGCCTGCTGTGGGGTCGTAGAACCGGGCGACGAGCTTGACGATCGTCGACTTGCCCGCGCCGGTCTCACCGACCAGGGCGATGCTCTCGCCCGCCTCGACGGTGAGGTCGAGCCCGTGCAGCACCTCTCGTGTCGTGCCGGGGTACGCGAAGTCGACGCCCTCGAGGCGGATGTCGCCGCGCACCCGGCCGGGCGCGACGGGGTCGTCGGGCTCCTCGGTGAGCACCGGCGCCTCCATGAGCTCGTCGATGCGTTCCATCGCGGCCTCGGCCTGCTGCCACTGGTCGAACACCTGCGACAGCTGTTGGATCGGCGCGAAGAACTGGTCGAGGTAGAGGAGGAAGGCGACCACCGTGCCGACCGCGACGGTGCCGTCGCGCACGAGCACGCTCCCCAGCCCGAGCACGATCACGTCGCCGCAGATCGCGAGGAACTGGATGAACGGGAAGTAGAACGCCTGGATCCGTTGTGTGCGCAGCCGCGCATCGAGGTAGGCGCGGGCAGTGTCCTGGAACCGGGAGATGTTCTCCTCCTGCCGGGCGTTCGCGTGCGCGACGCGCATCCCCGACAGGTTCTCCTGGAACTCCTCGTTGACGACGGCGATGGTCTCGCGCGCCTTGCGGTACGCGCTGCTCGACCGTTTGCGGAACCAGATCGTGCCGATGATCAACGGCGGCACGAGCACGAGCACGCCGAGCGCGAGGGGTGGGCTCATGATCAACAGCACGATCAGGATCCCGACGAAGCTCATGATGTTGACCACCGCCGACACCAGCCCCGTCTGCAGCAGTTGCGAGAAGGAGTCGACGTCGTTGGTCATGCGGGTCATGATCCGGCCCGCCATCTCGCGGTCGTAGTAGTCGAGACCGAGCCGCTGCATGTGCGAGAAGATCCGGATCCGCAACGCCAGGAGCAGCCGCTCGGCGGTCCGGCCGTTGAGGCGCGTGTGGGCCCACACCACGAGCCAGTCGGCGAGCGTGGTGAGCAGGTAGAGGCCCGACGCCAGCCACACCATGTCGAGGGCCTGTTGCTGCACGCCCTGGTCGAGCCCGAACCGCACGAGGAACGGGCCGGCGATGGTGAGCAACGTGTCGAGGATCACCAGCGCCAGCCCGAGGAGCAGCGCCTTGCGGTACGGCCGGATGAAGTTGCGGATGCGGAACGGCTCCACGCGATCGGCGGCGGCCTCCGCGGCCACGTCGACCTCGGGGTCGTCGTCGGCGGGCGGGAGCGACGCCACCTGCTCCATCAGCCCGGGTGTGGGCGCCAGCGACACCGTGCTCATCGTCGGCCCCAGGCGTCCGAGCGCCACCGCGCCGCCGCCCGCGCCACCGCCCGCGCCGCCGGCGCTGTAGCTCCCGTCGCCGGCCAGCGCCCGGTCGTCGTCGGCGTCGTCGCGGTTCCACAGCGCGACGGTCACGCCCTCGGGCGGGAGCTCCTCCTCGTCGTCGGGCGGGCCCTCGGCGGAGTCGCCCGGCCCGGTGAGGAGGGTCCGGTACCGCACCGACGTCGCGAGCAGCTCCTCGTGGGTGCCTTGCTCGACCACACGTCCGCGTTCGACGATCGCGATGCGGTCGGCCAGGCGCAGCGTGGAGCGTCGGTGCGCGACGAGCACGGTGGTCCGGTCGACCATCAGCTCGCGCAGGGTCGCGTGGATCTGCTCCTCCGTGCGGGCGTCGACCGCCGACGTCGCGTCGTCGAGCACGAGCACGCGCGGGTTGGTGAGCAGCGCGCGCGCGATCGCAATGCGCTGACGCTGGCCTCCGGAGAGGCTGTAGCCGCGCTCGCCGACGCGCGTCTCGTAGCCGTCGGGCAGCTCGCCCACGAACTCGGTGGGCGCCTGCGGCGCGCGCGGCGCGTTCGACCTCCTCGTCGGTGGCGTCGGGTCGCCCGTACGCGATGTTGTTGCGCACGGAGTCGGAGAAGAGGAACGCGTCCTCGAACACGACCCCGACGCCGCGCCGGAGGGAATCGAGCGTCACCTCGCGTACGTCGACCCCGTCGATGGTGACCGAGCCCTGCTGCACGTCGTAGAAGCGGGGGAGCAGCAACCCGACGGTGGACTTCCCCGACCCCGACGAGCCCACCAGCGCGACCGTCTCCCCGGCGGCGACGGTGAGGTCGAGGCCGCGCAGCACCGGTTCGCTCGCGAGGTACCCGAACGTGACGTCGCGCAGCACGAGCTCGCCACCGCGCTCGGGCATCGGCACCGCATCGGGGCGTTCCGTGACGTCGGGGGTGGAGTCGAGGAGGTCGAAGATCCGCTCGGTGCCGGCGCGCGCCTGCTCCGAGATGGCGACCATGCCCGCGAACATGCGGGCCGGGCCGAGGAGCTGCGCGAGGTAGGTGGCGAACGCGAGGAAGGTCCCCACGGTGATGTCGCCGTTCACCGCGAGCCAGCCGCCGACCGCGAGCACGCCGGCCTGCCCGAGCGCGGGGATCGCCTGCAGCGCGGCGGAGTAGCGGGCCTGGATGCGGACGGTCCGGACGTTCGCCTGGTACATCCCGGTGGCCACGTCGGCGAGGCGGTCGAGCTCCCGGTCCTCCTGGCCGAATCCCTTCACGACCCGGACCCCGGTGACCGCCTCGTCGACCACCCCGGCGACTTCGCCGGCGCGGTGCAGCGACACCCACTGCGCGGGGTACATGCGTTTGCGCAGCGACAGTGACACCAGCACGATCGCCGGCACGGTCGCGGCCACCACCAGCGTGAGCGGCGGCGAGAGCACGAACATCACGACGAGCGACAGCACGAAGAGCAGCACGTTGCTCATGGCGAGGGGGAGGAAGGCGAGCAGGCCCTGCACGAGGCCGATGTCCTGGCTGGCCCGCGAGACGAGCTGGCCGGTCGGGAGCTCGTCGTGGCGGGCGAAGTCGAGGCGCTGCAGGTGTTCGAAGATCGCCGTGCGCAGGTCGTGCTGCACGTCGATGCCGAATCGGCCGCCCACGTAGCGCCGCAGGAAGGCGAGGACGAAGTTCACCACGCCCAGCCCGAGCAGCAGGGTGAGCAGGGGCCAGAGGGGCTCGCTCGGCGTGGCGATCACGTCGTCGATCACCGCCCGCTCGATGAGGGGCGTCAGCACACCGATGACGGTCGTGCAGGCCGCCACCACGAACGAGATGATCACCTTGCGCTTGTGCCGCGCGAGGAACGGGAGGAGCCGCCGGTAGGCGCCCGGTTTCGGGGCGGCGACCGGCTGTCCGGGGTCCGGTCGGCCGCGGTCGGCGGGGTTGCTCAATGCGCAGGGGTGGGGGCGGTCCGGACCACGGGCGGAGCCTACCGACGGCCGGGGAAGGCGCGCCGGTCCGTCCTGGGCAAGCCGGCATTCACCCCGGCGTAACGCTTCCGTAACAGAGGGTCCGTACCGTCCTCTCATGACCCGGATGGAGTCGCGGCACGATCAGCCATGCGGCGCGCCGTATGAGGTGAGGCGGGGGATGCAGTGACCGACGTCGTCCTGGTGCGGTGGCCCGAGGAGACCGAGCGCCTGGAACGGCTCCGCGCCGCGGGTGCTCCCCGGCTGCTGCTCGTGGGTGAGGAGCTCGCCGCTCCCGAGCCCGTCGACCCCCTCGAGGACTGGATCCGGCTCCCGGCGGCGGAGGACGACCTGCGGGTGCGGGTGGCGACCCTCGCGTCGCGGGCCGGTGACACTCCCGTGGCTCCCTCGGTCGACGAGGACGGTCTCCTGCGCTACCGCGGGAAGTGGGTCACCCTCTCTCCGGTGGAGCGCGCCCTGGCCGGCGCCCTGATCGATCGGTTCAACGCGGTGGTCGGGCGCGACACCCTCGTCCGGCGGGCCTGGCCCGGCGGGAGCCCCACCCGCAACGCCCTCGACGTGCACATGCTCCGGCTCCGTCGGCGCATCGCGCCGCTCGGCCTCGAGGTGCGCACCGTGCGCGCCCGTGGCTACCTCCTCCAGGCGCTCGACGGCACGATCATTGGCTGACCGCCGGGTGGGCATCGGCTGACCCTCGTCCTGCGTCGGTCCGCCCGCGCCGGGACGCGCGAACCTGGGCGCCGATGCGGCTGGGGATCGACACCGGGGGCACCTTCACCGACCTCGTCGACGACGAGGGCGAGGTGCGCAAGGTCCCGTCCACGCCCGACGATCCGGCGCGTGCGGTGCACCACGCCGTCGAGGAGCTCACGGCCACGACCCGCGCGACGCTGCTCGCGCACGGCACGACCATCGCCACCAACGCGCTCCTCGAACGGAAGCTCGGACGGGTCGCGCTGGTGACGAACCGCGGGTTCGCCGACCTCGTCGAGATCGCCCGGCAGTCCCGCCCCGCGCTCTACGACCTCCATGCCGACCGTCCTGCGCCGCTCGTGCCGCGCGAGTGGCGCTACGAGGTGGCCGGTCGCCTCGACGCGCACGGGCGCGAGTTGGAACCCTTCGACGGGGTCGTGCCCGCGCTCGCGCCCGAGGTCGAGTGCGTGGCCGTGTGCCTGCTGCACAGCGACCTCGACGCGGGCCACGAGCGCGCGGTGGCCGAAGCGCTTCGCGACGCGTGGACTCGACGTCGTGTGCTCGGCCGACGTGTCGCCGGTGTTCCGCGAGTACGAGCGGCTGGTCACCACCGTTGCCGACGCCGCGCTCCGACCGGTGTGCGCGCCGTACCTCGCCGCGCTCGACGACCTCGCCCACGAGGTGCTGGTCATGACCTCGGCGGGTGGGTTGGTGCCGGTGGCCGACGCCGCCGAGCATCCGGCGCACCTGTTGCTCTCCGGGCCGGCAGCGGGGGCGCAGGCCGCCGCCGCGGTTGCGGCCGCGTGCGGGTACCGCGACGCCGTCGCGTTCGACATGGGCGGGACCAGCACCGACGTGTGCCTCGTCCTCGACGGCGCGCCGGCCGTGCTCGGCGCGCACACCGTCGCCGGGTTCCCGATCCGCCTGCCGTCGTTGGCGGTGCACACCATCGGCGCGGGTGGTGGATCGATCGCCGGCGTGGATCCCGGTGGCGCGCTCACGGTGGGTCCGCGCAGCGCGGGCGCGCGACCGGGGCCCGCCTGCTACGGCCTCGGCGGCAGGGAAGCGACCGTGACCGACGCCGACCTCGTGCTCGGCCGCATCCCCGTCGACCACCCGTTGCCGGGCCTCGGCGTGCTCGACGTGGACGCGGCGCGCGCCGCGCTCGACCGTGCCGGGGTCACCGCGGCGGGCGTGGTCGCGGTGGTCGACGCGGCGATGGAACGCGCGGTGCGCGCGGTCACGGTCGAACAGGGTGTCGACCCGCGCCACCTCGCGCTGGTCGCGTTCGGCGGCGCGGGCCCCTGCACGCGTGCGCGGTCGCCGATGCGCTCGACATGCCGGTCGTGCTGGTGCCGGCGCGCGCGGGCGTGTTCTCGGCCGTCGGGCTCCTGGGGTCGCCCCGGCGTCGCGAGCTCGTGGCGTCGTGGCCCGGCGGCACCGACGCCGAACTGGCGACCGCGCTCGCCGCGCTGGCCGCGCGGGCGCGCGACGCCGTGGGTGGCGCCGTCGGTCGGCGCCGCCGCCGGCGACGTGTCGGTCGCGACGTTCGTGGACTGTCGCTATCGCGGCCAGAGCCACGAGCTCACGGTGCCGGGTGTGGCCGACTTCCCGACGGCGCACCTCCGACACAACGGCTACGTGCGCGACGACGTCGCCGTCGACGTGGTCGCGCTCCGTGCCCGCGCGTCGCGACCCGCGCCGCTCGCAGTGACCGAGCTCCCGGCGCCCCCGCGCGCGACGGTTGCCGGTCCCGCGGTCGCCGCGGAACCCGACTGCACGTTGTGGGTGCCCGAGGGCTGGGTGGCGCGTCCGGTCGTCACCGGGGCCTGGGCGGTGACGCGCGTATGAGCCTCGATCCCGCGTCGCTGCAGATCCTCCTGTCGCGGCTCGCGTCGATCGCCGACGAGATGGGCGCGGTGCTGCAGCGCGCCGCGTCGAGTCCCAACATCAAGGAGCGAGCCGATTGTTCGGCCGCGCTCTTCACCGCGGCGCGGGGAGCTGCTCGCCCAGGCCGAGCACATCCCGGTGCACCTCGGGTCGATGCCGGCGTCGGTCCTGGCCGCGATCGCGGCGGCCGGCGCCGATCCGGTGCGCTTCGGTGACGTGATCCTCAACGATCCCTTCGCCGGCGGCACCCACCTCAACGACATCACGGTCGTGTCCCCGGTGGCGGTGCGCGGCGAGCTGGTCGGCTGGGTCGCCAACCGCGCGCACCACGCCGATGTCGGCGGCATCGCGCCCGGTTCGATGCCGCCCGACGCGCGCACGATCGACGAGGAGGGTCTGCGGCTCCCGCCGGTGCGCTTCGACGCCGACGCCGTCGCCCTCGTCGTCGAGGCGTCGCGCACCGGCGACGAGCGGCGCGGCGATCTCGAGGCCCAGCGCGGCGCCAACCGGCTCGGGGTCCGACGGTTCGCCGCGCTGATCGACATGCTGGGCGGCTCCGACGCGGCCGCGGCCGCCTGGGCCGACGTGCTCGACTACGGCGAGCGCCGGATGCGCGCCGCGTTGCGCGGGCTTCCCGACGGCGAGTGGCGGGTCGGCGACGTCCTCGACTCCTCCGGTCCCCGTCCCGAACAGCAACACCCCACGCCGCTCGTGGTGACGCTGCGCGTCGCGGGCGATTCGGTGACCTTCGACTTCACCGGGACCGGCGCGCAGGGATCGGGCACGGTGAACGCGGTCGAAGCGGTGACGGTGAGCGCGGTGGGGTTCGCGCTGCGGTGCGCGACCGATCCCACCATTCCCGCCAACGGCGGCGCGCTCCGTGCCGTTGCGGGTCGTCGCACCTCCGGGCAGCGTGGTGGCCGCGACCCCGCCCACCGCGGTGGGCGCAGGCAACGTGGAGGTGAGCCAACGCGTCGCCGACGTGTGCCTCGCGGCGTTCGAGGCCCTGCGTCCGGGCACGGTGGGCGGCGCGAACCAGGGCACGATGAACAACGTCCTGCTCGGTGGCGCCGACTGGGTGTACTACGAGACGGTCGGCGGCGGGCAGGGCGCGCGGCCGTGGGCCGACGGCATGAGCGGTGTGCACACCGCGATGACCAACACACGCGACACCCCGGTGGAGGCGCTCGAACGGGAGTTGCCCCTGCGCGTGCGGCGGTACACGCTGCGGCGGGGGAGCGGCGGCGGCGGGACGCACCGCGGTGGCGACGGCATCGAACGCGAGCTCGAGGTGCTCGCCGACACCACGTTGTCGCTCGTCACCGAACGCCGCGCCAGTCGCCCGCCGGGGGCCGGACCAGGCGCCGGCGCGGGCGCCGCGGGTGAGAACTGGCTGCTCCCGGCCGGCGACGAGGCCCGGGCCCGGCGGTTGCCCGACAAGTGCACCGTGGAGCTCGAAGCCGGCGACGTGCTGCGGTTGCTCACGCCGGGAGGCGGCGGGTGGTCACCGGGGTGATGCTCGCCCCGTGCAGCGGTCAACCGACCGGCAGCACCGCCACGATCTCGACCGCGAAGGTGCGGCGCGGGCCCTCGTAGCTCACGGTGTCGCCCGGGCCGTGGCCGAGCAGCGCCTGACCGAGCGGTGACGAGGTGGAGAGCACCTCGAACTCGTCGTGGCGTTCCTCGATGGACCCCACGAGGTACTTGATCGACTCGTCGTCGCCGTCCATGCGGATCTCGACGATCGTGCCGGGGGCGACGACGTCGCCCGAGGAGCCCTCGACGATGACGGCCGTCTTCAGGATCTGCTCGAGCTGGCGGATGCGGGCCTCGTTGTGGCCCTGCTCGTTCTTCGCCGCGTCGTAGTCGGCGTTCTCCTTGATGTCGCCGTGCTCCCGCGCACGCTCGATCCAGGCGGAGATTTCCTTGCGCCGGGGACCGGACCGCTCGGCGAGCTCCTCCTGGAGTCGCTGATGGGCCTGTGCGGAAAGGTGCTGCTCGCTCATCCTCGGCAGGCTACCCACCCGGGGGCTCCGCCCACGCCCGACATCCGTCCGGGCCGCTCGGGCCCCCAGTGGGCACCGTTGAAGTCCTCTCTGGGTAGCGCTGCGGTCAGCCAGGTCGTCAGCCCTGCTTCACGAAGAAGAGCTGTAGCTCCATCTCGCCGCGGTCGTCGACCGACGCCACCGCGGGCGCGGTGGGCGCGGTGATGCCGTAGTCGGAGAACACGATCGGCAGGCTGCCGACCACCTGCACGTTCTTGCCGTCGTACCGTCCCTGCATCTCGATGGTCACCGGCCGGGTGACACCGTGCAACGTGAGGGTGCCCGCCGCCTGCACCGTGATCGTCTCGCCCACGGCGGGTTGGGCCGTGAGCACGATCGGGGTGCCGAGCACGAATTTCGCCTCGGGGAACTTGTCCGACTCGATGGCGCTGCCGCGGAGGCGTCCGTCGCGGAACGAGTTGTCGGATTCCAGGGTGCGCAGGTCGGCGGTGACGGTGACGTCACGGACGGTCGTGCCGTCGATCGTCATCGACGCGGTCACGTCGTGGGTGCGCCCGGTGGCCGTCGACTCGGCGATGTTGGCGACGAGCTTCTCGGTGACCCGGTAGCCGACGAAGTTGCGTTCGTCGCCGGGCGAGACGGTCCACGTGCCGTCGAGCGCGGTCCCGGTCGCGCCCGCGACCGTGGTGGGCGTGGTGGTCGGCGTCTGGATGATGGCCGCGCGCGGTTCAGGGTCGGACTTCAGGAAGAACCACCAGCCCGCGAACGCCAGACCGACCACCACCACCAGGCCCAGGACGAGCCACTTCAAGAACCTCACGCCTGCCTCCCGCAGCAGCCCGGCCGATTCGCCTCGTCGTCAGGAGGGTACGGGGCTGCGCGGGTGCCGGAAAAGCCGGTTGACCTCACCCCGGCGCACGGGCACTATTGTTTGCCCCTATGGAGCGCACCCACGCCGCCCCCACCATCGTCGTCATTCCCTAGCGAGCGCCGCCCCGGCGCTCGCTTCCAGCCGTCCGCTCCCACCTCGGGGTCGGACGGTTTTTCGTTGGCGCAGCAGTCCCGACCCCGAGTCAGCACGACAGTCAGCGCACGAGGAAGAGCAGCACAGTGGCCCACAGGATCGCGATCATCGGTGGTGACGGCATCGGCCCGGAGGTCGTGGCCGAGGCGATGAAGGTCGTCGACGCCGCCGGCGTCGGCTACGAGGCGCTGCCGTTCGACCTCGGCGGCACGCGCTACCTGCGTGACGGCGCCGTCCTCCCCGACGACGACCTCGAGGCGCTGCGCCACGTCGACGCGATCATGCTCGGCGCGGTCGGCACCCCCGGCGTGCCGCCCGGCGTGATCGAGCGGGGCCTGCTGCTCACGCTGCGCTTCGAGCTCGACCTCTACATCAACCACCGGCCCTTCCTCGCGGGCCCGAGCGCGCTCAACGACGGCGTCGACATGATCGTGGTCCGCGAGAACACCGAGGGCACCTACGCCGGCGAGGGTGGCTTCCTGCGCAAGGGCACCCCGTTCGAGATCGCCACGCAGGGCTCGGTGAACACCCGCATGGGGGTGGAGCGTGCGGTGCGCTACGCCTTCGAGCTCGCCCGGTCGCGCGAACGCAAGCACCTCACGCTGGTGCACAAGACCAACGTGCTCACCTTCGCGGGCGATCTCTGGCAGCGCACCTTCGACATCGTCGCCGCCGAGTTCCCCGACGTCGACACCGCCTACCACCACGTCGACGCGGCCTGCATCTACTTCGTGCAGGACCCGGGCCGGTACGACGTCATCGTCACCGACAACCTCTTCGGCGACATCCTCACCGACCTCGGCGGCGCGGTCGCCGGCGGCGTCGGGCGCGCCGCATCGGGGAACCTCAACCCGGCCCGCACCGGCCCGTCGTTGTTCGAGCCGGTCCACGGCTCGGCGCCCGACATCGCGGGCACCGGCACCGCCGACCCGCGTGCGGCGATCATCTCCGCCGCGATGATGCTCGAGTTCCTCGGCGAAGCCGACGCCGCGGCGCGAGTACTCGAGGCCGTCGCCAAGTCCGACCACGTCACCGGCAGCACTTCCGAGGTGGGCGACACGATCGCCGCCTCGGTCCAAGGGGAGCACTGACATGCCCATCGACAAGACCGATGTCATCTGGATGGACGGCGAGCTCGTGCCGTGGGACGAGGCCAAGGTGCACGTGCTCGTGCACGGCCTCCACTACGGCTCGGGGGTGTTCGAGGGCATCCGCACCTACGCGGCCGTCGACGGCCCCGCGGTGTTCCGCCTCACCGACCACATCCAGCGCCTGCTCGACTCGGCCAAGCTGCTGATGATCAAGGTGCCGTTCACGCGCGACGAGCTCGTCGAGGCGTGCAAGCTGACCGTGCGCGAGAACGGCCTCGAGTCCTGCTACGTGCGCCCGCTCGTCTACCTCGGCTACGGCGAGATCGGCCTCAACCCGCTGCCGTGCCCGGTGAACGTGTCGATCGCGGTGTGGCCGTGGGGCGCGTACCTCGGCGAGGAGTCGCTCGAGGCGGGTGTGCGGGTGAAGGTGTCGTCGTGGCGGCGCATGGACCCGAACGTGAACCCGGTCGCGGCCAAGGGCACCGGCATCTACATCAACTCGTCGCTCGCCAAGGTGGAGGCGGTGCAGTCGGGCTACGACGAGGCGATCCTGCTCAACACCCACGGGCAGGTCGCGGAGTGCACCGGCGAGAACATCTTCATCGTGAAGGACGGCGTGCTCATCACGCCGCCGCTGTCGAGCGGCGCGCTCGGCGGCTTCACGCGCGACTCGATCATGACCATCGCCCGCGACCTCGACATCCCGGTGGCCGAGACCATCCTGCTGCGCCACGACCTCTACCTCGCCGACGAGGCCTTCCTCACCGGCACCGCGGCCGAGGTGGTGCCGATCCAGCTCGGTCGACGGGCGCGAGATCGGCCCGCGCGGTCCGATCACGAAGCAGCTCCAGGGGATCTACCTCGACGCCGTGCGCGGCAAGGTCGAGCGCTACAAGGACTGGTTGGAGTATGTCAACTGACCTGACCGCGCCCGACGGGCGTCGTCGCGTGGAGATCTACGACACCACGCTGCGCGACGGCAGCCAGCTCGAGGGCATCTCGCTCACCGTCGACGACAAGCTGCGCATCGCCGAGCAGCTGGAGTGGCTGGGCGTCGACTACATCGAGGCGGGCTGGCCCGGCGCCAACCCCAAGGACGACGAGCTGTTCCGGCGCGCGCCGCGGGAGCTCACGCTCTCGCACAGCACGTTGGTCGCGTTCGGGTCGACGCGTCGGGTCAAGGGCAAGGTCGACTCCGACGACACGCTGCGCCACCTCGTGGAGTCGGGTGCGGGCACCGTCTGCATCGTGGGCAAGTCGTGGGACTACCACGTGCTCGAGGCGCTCAACACCACGCTCGACGAGGGCGTGGCGATGGTCGCCGACTCCGTGGAGTTCCTCCGCGGCGAGGGTCGTGAGGTGTTCTTCGACGCCGAGCACTTCTTCGACGGCTACCGCTCGAACCCGGAGTTCGCGATGCGGGTGCTCGAAGGCGCGGCCGCCGCGCGGCGCGACGCGCCTCGTGCTGTGCGACACCAACGGCGGCACCCTGCCCGACACCGTCGAGCGCGTCGTGCGCGAGGTGGTCGACTTCTTCGGCGTCGACGTCGGGATCGCGGTGCACCTCCACGACGACGCCGGCACCGGCGTCGCCAACGCGCTGGCCGGCGTACGGGGCGGCGCCTGCCAGGTGCAGGGCACCATCAACGGCTACGGCGAGCGCACCGGGAACTGCAACCTCACCACCATCATCCCGAACCTCACCCTGAAGATGGGGATCGCCACCATCCCCGACGACCGCCTCGAACGCCTCACCCCGGTCGCCCACCACGTGGCCGAGCTCGTGAACATGGCGCTCAACCCGCAGGCGGCCTACGTCGGGTCCTCGGCGTTCGCGCACAAGGCCGGACTGCACGTGAGCGCGATCGCGCGCCGGCCCGACGCGTACGAGCACGTCCCGCCCAGCTCGGTCGGCAACGGCACGCGTTTCGTGGTGTCGGAGCTCGCGGGCAAGAGCACCCTCACGCTGAAGGCCAAGGAGCTGGGCATCACCCTCGACGGTCCCCAGCTCAACGAGCTGGTCGACACGCTGAAGCGGATGGAGCACGCGGGGTACCACTTCGAGGTCGCCGACGCGTCGCTCGAGCTGCTGATGCGCCGGGCCACCGGCTGGGAGCAGCCGTGGTTCGCGGTGGAGTCGTTCCGGGTGATCACCGACGACGCCGATCCGCTCTCGGGGGAGGCCGCGGTCACCGAGGCCACCCTCAAGGTGCACGTCGACGGTCAGCGCGTGGTCGCCACGTCGGAGGGCAACGGCCCGGTGAACGCACTCGACGGCGCGCTGCGCAGCGCGATCGGCGACCGGTACCCGGCGCTCGCGCAGGTGCACCTCACCGACTACAAGGTGCGCGTGCTCGACACCGCCAAGGGCACCGGCGCCGTCACGCGCGTGCTCGTCGACTCCACGAACGGCGACCGCTCGTGGACCACGATCG
Organism: uncultured Actinomycetes bacterium; assembly: GCA_963782705.1. Classification (GTDB taxonomy): domain Bacteria; phylum Actinomycetota; class Acidimicrobiia; order IMCC26256; family DASPTH01; genus CAVRGQ01. Next base: position 53,947 of record CAWAKX010000008.1, read on the forward strand.
GGGTCAGCGAGAACATCATCGAGGCGTCGTGGCAGGCGCTCTACGACTCGCTCGTCTACGGCTTGCTCCAGAGCGAGCGGGAGAAGTAGCACTCCGTCATGCCGACCGATCCGTTCGTCGCCCCCACCCTCGACGACACCCCGCGCAACGAGGCCAACCTCGCACCCGGCGTGCACCTGCCCGCGGCGCGGGCCTGGCGCGCCGACCGTCCCGGCGACCTCGTCGGCGGGAACCCCACCGGCGACCTGCTCGGGCGCCCCGGTCCGAACGTCGGCTTCGCCCTCACCCTGGCGCACCGGGCGAGCGACCGCATGACGCTCGCCGCGCACGAGGAGTCGGGTGACGCGCTCGCGGTGGTGGCCGAGGTGGCCATGAAGCGGGCGTCGTCGTACGGCCGGGGACCCACGACCGGCGACGTCGACCTGGCGATGACGCTGCTCGGCTACCGGGGCGACGTCGACCCCGGCGTTCTCGACCTGGCGGGCGCACGCGCGTGCACGGCGCGCACCACGAGTACGGCCCGCGCCGGCGCCTCGTCGACGCGGTGCCCGGAATCGGTGCTGCGCACGCCGCCCACCGATGCCGTGGCCCTCGCGGCGCTGCGCGAGTCGGTGCGGAGCGCGTTCGACGCCTCGTTCGACGGCATCTGAGGCCGGCCATGACTCCGTCGACCACTCCCGGGGCGCTGCGCGTCCGCTTCTCGCCCGCGCCCACGGGCTCGCTGCACATCGGCGGCGCCCGGGCCGCGCTGTTCAACTGGCTCTTCGCCCGGCACCACGGCGGCACGTTCGTGCTGCGCATCGAGGACACCGACGTGGCGCGCAGCCGCGACGAGTGGGTCGTGGGGATCCAGGACACGCTGCAGTGGTTGGGCATCGACTGGGACGAAGGCCCGATCCTCCAGAGCAGCCGCTTCGGCGAGTACCTCGCGGCCGCCGACCGTCTCCTCGCGTCAGGGCACGCGTACGAGTGCTACTGCACCGAGGACGAGGTGAAGGCGCGCAACGAGGCCGCCATGGCCGCGGGTCGCCCGCCGGGGTACGACGGACATTGCCGTGATCTCGGCGCCGACGAGCGCGCCGCGCTCGCCGCCGACGGCCGCCCGCGCACCGTGCGGTTCCGTACGCCCGACGACGGCGTGAGCAGCTTCAGCGATCTCATCCGCGGCGACGTGCGGGTGGAGTGGTCGTTGATCCACGACTTCGTGGTGGTGCGCTCCGACGGTACGCCGATCTTCTTCCTCGCCAACGCGGTCGACGATCTCGACATGGGCATCACGCACGTGGTGCGCGGCGAGGACCTCATCGATTCCACCCACCGGGTACTGGCGATCCGCGCCGCGCTCGGCGCCACCGACCGACCCCAGTACGCGCACCTCCCGCTGATCGTCGACGCCGCGACGCGCGCCAAGCTCTCGAAGCGCCACGGCGCGGTCGGCCTCGAGGACTTCCGCGACGAGGGCTACCTCCCCGAGGCGCTGATGAACTACATCGCGCTGCTCGGTTGGGCGCCCCCCGAGGACGGCGAGGAGGTGCTCGGCGCCGACGACCTGATCGCGGCGTTCGACCTCGACCGCGTCACCCACGCCGCCGCCGGCTTCGACCGGGCCAAGCTCGACTGGCTGAACGGCGAGTGGATGCGTCGCCTCCCGGTGGCGGAGCTGGTCGCCCGGCTCGAGCCCGCGGCGCGCGAACGACACGGCGAGCGTTTCGAGCACTCGGTGTTCACCGCCGCGGTGGGCCTCGCGCAGGAGCGGTCGGTCACCCTGCTCGCGGTGCTCGAGCAGATGGACTTCCTCTTCGTGCCCGACGACGAGCTGGTGATCGCCGAGGAGTCGTGGGCGCGCCTCGAGGGCACCGACCGGGTGGCCGAGATCCTCGACGTCGCGATCGCCCACGTCGAGACCTGCGAGTGGACGCCCGACGCGATCAACCTCAAGGCGCCGATCGAGGAGCAGCTCGGACTGAAGCTGCGCAAGGCCGCGCCCGCGCTCTACGCCGCGGTCGAAGGTCGTCACCAGGGCCTCCCGCTCTTCGACTCGATCCACCTGCTCGGGCGCGAGCACGCGCTCGCCCGGTTGCGCGCGGCGCGAGCCCGTCTGGCCTGACCGTCGTTCCGCCGCCACCGGGGCGAGCCCGCTTGGCGGGCCGGGGGCACGCGTCCGCTACCATCGACGGACCTTCGCGGGTGGTGTAATTGGCAACACAACAGGTTCTGGTCCTGTCGTTGGGGGTTCGAGTCCTCCCCCGCGAGCGCTCCGGAAGCGGTTCGACGACACCGCTCCCGGGTCAGCAAGGCCCCGTCGTCTAGTGGCCTAGGACGCCGCCCTCTCAAGGCGGTAACGGCAGTTCGAATCTGCTCGGGGCTGCACTGCAGCATCGGAGCCCGGTCCTCGTGACCGGGCTCCTCCTCGTTCCCGCTTCGGCAACCTGCACCCACCGTCATGCGCGTCGCGCGCGGCGACGTTCGAGCGCGCGGTCGGGATTCGCGGTCGCCACGCGGCATCGCCGTCGTGATCGCCGCGCCATCGCGAACGCGCGATCGCGACCGCGCGCCACGCTCATGCTGTGGTGCACGCGTGCCGATATCCACCACTTGTACCGGGAACTGTCGTACCCTCGCTGGAACCCGTGCGCGTCTGTGCGCGCACGTCGCATGCATGCAAAGAAGGGTCTGAGCGGCATTCGCAGCGGGCGGAAGGCACCGCGAACGTGACGCGTGAAACCCGCGCAACACGTCGTGGTGCTTGACCTCCTGTCGCGAATGGGTTCAACTTCTCGGAACACGCACACAATTCGGAGGCCAGCGTGAACAAGTCAGAGCTCGTCGACAACATCGCGGAAGGGGCCGGGCTCTCCAAGGCCGACGCGGAGAAGGCGCTCAATGCCTTCATCCAGTCGGTCGAGGGTGCGGTCGCAGGTGGCGACAAGGTCACCCTCCCCGGCTTCGGTTCGTTCTCCGTCTCGCACCGCGCGGCGCGCACGGGTCGCAACCCGCGCACGGGCGAGCCGGTCCAGATCGCGGCGTCCAAGGGCGTGAAGTTCTCCGCTGGAGCAGCTTTCAAGTCCGCCGTGAACAAGTAGGGACGACACGCGTCGAACCCTGCACTCGGAAGAAACCCGACTGAAAGGTGGTGACCGTGCCTCCCGCAAAGCGACGCACAGCACGGAAGACAGCGGCAAAGAAGACAGCGGCCCGTAAGCCGGCCAAGCGTCGAGTCGTCAAGAAGACGACCGCTCGCAAGACGGCGGCACGGAAGCCGGCGAAGAAGGCCGCAGCGAAGAAGACCGCGGCCGAAGAAGACGGCGAAGAAGGCGCCCGCGAAGCGTCGGACCGTCAAGAAGGCCGCAGCCAAGAAGACCACGGCGCGCAAGCCCGCGGCTCGCAAGACTGCAGCGAAGAAGACGGCGAAGCGGGCACCCGCGAAGCGTCGGACCGTCAAGAAGGCCGCAGCCAAGAAGGCGCCCGCGAAGCGTCGGACCGTCAAGAAGGCCGCAGCAAGAAGACCACGGCGCGCAAGCCCGCGGCTCGCAAGACTGCAGCGAAGAAGACGGCGAAGCGGGCACCCGCGAAGCGTCGGACCGTCAAGAAGGCCGCAGCCAAGAAGACCACGGCGCGCAAGCCCGCGGCTCGCAAGACTGCAGCGAAGAAGACGGCGAAGCGGGCACCCGCGAAGCGTCGGACCGTGAAGAAGGCGGCGAAGCGCCGCTAGCGGTCATTCGCACCAGGTACTGACGGAACGAGGGCCCTCCGGGGCCCTCGTTCTCGTTGCGGGGCCGGCGATGGACCGAGTGGCGCGGGAGGGCGGCTCAGAGCTCGTCGAGCAGCTTGAACGCCTCGCCGCCGGCCGCGGTGATCTCGTCACGGATGCGGCCGGCGAAGGCGGCGCGTGCTCCGCGGCGGCGTCGGGGCCGTCGGCGTCGATGCCCATGGTGGAACGCCACTGGCTGCGGTGCTCGAGCAGCGCCGTCGATCTTCGCCCGCGACCGCGGCGTCGTCGACCGATTCCACGTGGTCGACCACCTCGGCCTCGAAGAGAAGCAAGCGCATCGGGACGGTGGGGTGCGCCCGCCGCCGGGGAAGAAGTGCGGGTCGCGCGCCGCGACCAGGGCGTCGATCACGAGGCGCCCGCCCGCGTGGTGGTCGGGATGGAGGCGATAGCGCTTCCAGGGATCGTGGCCGAGCAGCACCGCGGGACGGCTGGCCCGGATGACCGCACACAGCGCCTCGGTGGTGGCACGGTCGACAGGAAGCTCGCCGTCGATCCGGTCGAGGAAGTACACCTCGGCGGCGCCGAGACGCCGGGCCGCCGCCCACTGTTCCTCCCGTCGGGTCGCGACCAGCGCGTCGAGATCGGAGTCGGGATCCCACGTGCCCTTCGAGCCGTCGGTGAGCACGCACAGCTCCACGTGCGCGCCGGCCGCCGTCCACTTCGCGAGCGTCGCGCCGCAACCGAACTCGATGTCGTCGGGATGGGCGCCGACCGCGAGCACCCGTGCCGGGGCCACGAGCCCGGAGGCGTCGCGCGCGACTGGGCTCACGGCGCGCACCCGACGGTCGTCTCCGGCCGGTCGAGCGCGGCGAGGTCGTCGGGCACGTCGACGTCGAACGCGAGGTCGGGGTCCCGCACGACCCGCACGCCGAGACCTCGGGCGCGGGCCTCGGCCACGTGACGGCGGAACGATCCCGGCCCGTACGCGAACTCGAAGTCGAGGGGGAGGGGCAGCGACAGCACCGGTGTGCCGTCGTCGCGGTGGCACGGAACGAGCGCCACGATCGGCCGCGCGCCGTCGCGGGCGAGGGGGGCGAGCGAGCGGGCGCGGGGCAGGTCGGCGTGGGCGATGACCGCCCGCACGCACCCGAGCGCGTGCAGCGCTGCGCACCCCACCGCCGCGGCGCCGTCGAGTGACCCGGGATCGGCAGCACCTGCGCGCCGCGCGCCGTGGCCCACTCGACCACCTCGGGGTCGGACGACACCACCACCACGGGGAGCGGGCCGGCGGCGTCGGCGACGGTGTCGGCCCAGCGTCGGCCCAGCACGGCCCGGTCGCCGGGTTCGAGGGCCGCGGCCAGACGGGCCTTGCCGAGCGCGAACGCGCGGACGGGGAGCACCACGCCGGCGCCGGTCATCGGGGCGGAACCGGAGCCGTCCATGAGGCCACGTATGCTACCGACCGTGCAGGCGAGCCCCCCGTTGCCGCAGTCAGTGGCGGTCATCGGCGCCGGGTCGTGGGGAACCACCGTCGCCGCCATCGTGAGCGGTCACGCGCCCACCGTGCTGTGGGGCCGCAACCCGGCGATCGTCGAAGCGGTGAACACGCGGCACGAGAACCCCGAGTACCTCGCCGGCATCCGCCTGCCCGACGGCCTGCGGGCCACCACCGACCTCACGGACGCGTGCGCCGGCGCGGAGGTGGTGGTGATGGCGGTGCCGTCGCACGGGTTCCGCGCCGTGCTCGAGGCTGCCGGTCCGGGCATCGCGCCCGACGTGCCGGTGGTGAGCCTGGCCAAGGGGATCGAGCGGGGGACGCATGCTGCGCATGAGCCAGGTCGTGCTCGACGTGCTGCCCGCGCACGATCCCGGCCGGGTCGCGGTGCTCACCGGCCCGAACCTCGCGATCGAGGTGGCCGAGGGACAGCCCGCGGCGTCGGTGATCGCGTGCACCGATGCCGACACCGCGCGGCAACTGCAGGCGCTGTTCATGGGCGAACGCTTCCGCGTGTACACCAATCCCGACGTCGTCGGCTGCGAGATCGCCGGTGCGTTGAAGAACGTGATCGCCATCGCGGCGGGCGCCGCGGCCGGTCTCGGGTACGGCGACAACACGCAGGCCGCGCTCATCACCCGCGGACTGGCCGAGCTCGCGCGCCTGGGCGCGGCGCTCGGCGGCGCGCCGATGACGTTCGCGGGGCTCGCGGGTCTCGGCGACCTCGTGGCCACCTGCACCAGTCCGAAGAGCCGCAATCGCAGCGTGGGGTTCGAACTCGGCCGGGGTCGTTCGCTCGACGCGATCGTCGCCGAGACCAACATGGTCGCCGAGGGCGTGAAGAGCACGCCCGCGGTGCTGGCCCTGGCCCGGGAGGCCGGCATCGAGATGCCGATCGCGTCCCTGGTGGGCGCGGTGCTCACCGAGGGCCGTAACCCCGCCGATCTCGTGCCCGAGCTGATGCTGCGCGAGGCCAAGGCCGAATTGCACGGGCTCTCGTGAGCCGGGTCGACGCGGACGACCGCGTCGTCATCGGGGTGGTGGGCACACCCGCGCACGCCCGCGTCGGCACGGCCGGAACGATCTCGCCGCGGAACGTCTCGTGGTCGCTCGACTGGTGGATCGGCGCCGACGACCGGTGGCACGTCCCGGCGCGCGAAGCCGCGGTGCGCCAGGCGCTGGTCGACGGGATGCCGGTGGTGCGCACCGCGATGCGGATCCCCGGCGGCGACGCGGTCGCGGTGGTGGCCGCGGTGCCGGAGCCCGAAGCGGTCGCGGTGCTCGACGTCACCGACGACTCGCCCGCCGCGTTCGTCCTCGCCCTCGTGATCCGTGACGCGTGCGCGGTCGAGGTCGACGGCACCTCGGTGTTCGTCGACGGTCGTCGGGCCGTGCGCCTCCTGCGGGCGCCGTCGCGGTGGGCGGTCGGCACCTCCGAGACGGTCGAGCAGCTGGTGGTGGGCGGCGACGCCGAGGCCGGCGCGTTCCCGGTGGTGCACGACCCCGCGGGCGGCGCGTGCGTCGCGCTGCTCTTCCCGGTCGCGCACCGCACCACGTTCCGTGCCGCGGTGGCGCTCGATCCGCGTGGGATCTCGGCGCTCGACCCGGCCGCGCTGCCGTCGGCCGACGCGGTGGCCCGGGGCTGGCGCGCCCAACTCGGCCGGGGGTTGCGCGTCGAGCTCCCCGAGACCGCGCTCCAGGACGCCGTCGACAGCGCCCGCGCCAGCGTGCTCGTGGCCGCGCAACAGGCCGAGGTCGCGCCGGCCACCGTCGCGGCGTTGGAGGACTGGGGCTTCGATGCCGAGGCCCGCCACGCGTGGGCGGGTCTGGGCCGACGCGCCCGCAAGGAAGCCGGTCATCGTGACGGCGCGCCGGAGTCGTGGGACGCGCTGCGCGCCGCCGCCGGATCGGGACCGCTCGCCGCGTCGGAGCTCCTGCTCGGCGTGCGCGCCGCGTTGCTCCAGGAACACGGCGACGTGGTCGACCTGTTCCCGCGGTTTCCCGCCGACTGGACGGGTGCGCCACTCGACCTCCGCGACGCGCCCACCGCGCGCGGTCCGGTGTCGTGCTCGGTGCGCTGGCACGGGCCACGGCCTGCGCTCCTGTGGGACGTGCCCGCTGGGGTCACCGTGCGGGCTTCGGCGCTCGATCGCGCCTGGTCGAGCTCGGAGCCCACCGGCGAGGTGCTGCTCGACCCTGGATCGCCAGGCTCAGCCGACGCCCACGGCTCCGACGCGTAGCGTCCGGATCGCGCCGGCGGGCACGTCGAGCGCACCGGTGAACGGCGCAACCACGGTGCCGACCAGGTCGACGACCTCACCGCTCGCCGCTGCACCGTCGAACGCCAGCGTGACGGTGACCGCGTCGCGCCGGGGGTTGAACACCCGCACGAGCACCGCATCGCCATCGCGCACCACCGCCGACACCGGCGCGCCGGTCACCGCGAGGCGCGTGCCCCGCACCGGCTGATCGGCGCCGGGCCACGCACCGCCGGGGACGCGTCGGAGCGGCACGAGGAACTCGTCGGCGGCGTCGTACAGCGCCGCCTGCTCCCAGTCGCCGCGGTGGGGGAGGAGCGCGTAGCGCACGGTGATCCGCCCCGCGAGTTGCGGTCCCTCGAGCGGGTCGAGCGGGCCGGCCGGATTCGGACGCAACGAGAGCTCGGAGCGCGACAGGTAGCCGGTGGCGCGCAGCAGGGTGAGCGCGACCTCGTGGCCGTGGTCGACCACCTCGTACTCGAGCAGCCCGTCGTGCAGGAGCGCGAGTCCCTGCTCGCCGTCGCTGCAGTCGACGAATCGACGCGACACGAAGGTGGGGAGACCGAACTCGTGCGGGCCGCCCTCGGCGTGCAGTCCGCGCTCCACGACCGCGAACGCGCACTCGGCGTGCGACGACGTGACCGGGGAGGGGAGCGGGAAGTGGGCGCGCAGCCGGTGGTCGCGCGCGCGGTTGTCGACGGTGGCCTCGACGCGCAGGAAGCGCTCGCCGGTGCGCAACTCGTAGACGGTGGTCACGTCGACGGTGACGAGCTCCGAGCTGCGCGCGTGGCACGATCGCTCGTCGCCCTCGGCCTGAGTCGGCCACTCGTAGGTGCGCACCACCTGCAGCCGGGCGCGCACCGGACCCGATTCGAGGATCTCGACCCGCACCGCGACCGGCCGGTCGACCACGACGTCGACCTCCGGCGGTGAGTAGTTGTAGGTGTCGCCGCCGTCGCCCCCGTCGACGAGGCGGTCGGCGCCGGTGATGCGCACGCCGTCGGCCTCGACGGTGAGGGCACCGGACACCGGGTCGACCTCGGCGCGGACGTGCTCGTTGGCGAGGTGGTGGCCGGCCGCCCGCACCGCGGTCGCCGGCCCGTCACCCTCGACGACGCGGAAGGTGCGCCAACCGAAGCCGGGCACCGCATCGGCCGCGAAGAGCACGTCGCGGACCGGGGCCCGGCGCTGACGGATCGAGATGGTGCGCCCCGCCTCGCCGAGCGCGAGCAGCTCCTCCTTGACCCCTTCGAGGTCGAGCGGCGCCTCGCCGGGCGCGGCGTCGTGGAAGGTGAACTCGATGCTGCCGTCGGGGAGCTCGGCGCGCTCGACCCGGTGCACGAGCGCCCCCGCCAGCTCGGGCCCCCGCATCATCTCCAGCACCCAGCGGATCTTCTGGCCGACCACGATCGTGGACACGCCCTCACCGGCCCGGGTGGCGACGACCTGCGCCGGGCAGGGATCGCCGTCGATCGCCGCGAGGTGGACCGGCCCGGTGCCCGGCACCGGGACCTGCAGCACCCCACCGCGCGTCGCGGCCGTGGCGTTCACCACCACGGTGGACCCGGCGGGCGCGTCGATCCTGGCTGCGACCGAGGTGAGCGCGTCGTGGGTGACGGCCTCGGCGAGGTGCCGCGCCTCCTGGTACCGCACGCGCACCGCTTCGACCACCTCGTCGGCGCTGCACGCGCACGACGAGTCGTGCGCGCTGTTGAGCACGAGCTGGCGCCAGGCGAGGTCGAGCAGCGCGCGGTGCGCACCGTCGGTCGGGAGGTGCAGCGCGCTGAGCGGTTCCGCGACCCGCTCCAGCGTGCGCTCCGCTGCGCCGCACAGCATGTGCACGTCGACCCGGTTGGAGGCCACGCCCATCAGCACGTTGGCCCGCGCCCCGGAGCGCAGTTCGCCGTGCCACTCGGGCAGACCGTCGGTGGGTTGGGCGGCGACATATTCGCCGAGCGAGGTGACGGTGAAGCGGAACTCGCGCTGCGCGGCGTTGGCGGCGTCGACGACCTCGCCGAGCCAGGGCTGGGGGAGGAGATGGTCGCTGCCGTTCATGAGCAGCATGCCGCCACCGGGGAGCTGCGCGTCGCCGAGCTCGGCGCGGTAGCCCGCGCGCGGGCCACGAGCGCGGCGGGATCACGCGGCAGGTCGCGACCGTTGGAGTACGAGCCGTAGAGGTACTCGGCCCGCACGGCCGAGCCGTCGGGCGCGTACCAACGGAACGCGGTGCGGTCGATCGCGCTCGGCACCCCGCGCCACACCACCGCGTGGTGCAGCCCCGCCTGCGCGAGGAGCTGGGGCATCTGCGCGACGTGTCCGAACATGTCGGGGAGGTAGCCCACGCGCAGCGCGGCCGGCCCGCCGATCTCGGCCGCGCGGCGCAGGCCGAGCTGGAGGTTGCGGACGATGGTCTCGCCCGAGACCATGAACTCGTCCATGAGGATCATCCACGGGCCCACCTGGAGCCGCCCCGCCCCGGCGAGGGCGGCGATGCGCGCCGCGGCCTCGGGCCGCACCTCGAGGTAGTCGTCGACCACCGCGGTCTGGCCGTCGAGGAGGAATCGGGTGAAGCGCCCGTCGCCCTCGAGCAGGTCGAGCAGGTCGTCGACGAGGTGGACGAGCTTGGCCCGATAGGTCTGGAACGGGGCGTACCACTCCCGGTCCCAGTGGGTGTGCGGGACGATCGCCACCGGCTGCGGGTCGTGCGCGCGTGCTGTGTCAGTCATTGCCGGCCCGACCGTCCGTCCCCGTCTCCGCGGACCTTGGACCCTAGTGCCACGGCCGCGCGGCCCGGTTCACTGGGGAGTCACCACGCGCCAAGACCGCGCCAGGACCGGGGGAGGACCTGTGAACGTCGACGACATGATCATCCTGAGCATCGACGACCACATCGTCGAGCCACCCGATTTGTTCCGGGGGCACCTGCCGGCGAGCTACCTCGACCGCGCGCCGACCCTGAAGCGCGACGAGCACGGGCACGACTCGTGGTGGTTCGAGGGCAAGAACGTCGCCACCGTCGGGCTCAACGCGACGGTGAGCTGGCCCAAGGACGAGTGGACGATGGAGCCGACCTCCATCGCCGAGATGCGTCCCGGCACCTACCTCGTGGACGAGCGGGTGCGCGACATGGACCGCAACGGCATCCTCGCGTCGATGTGCTTCCCGAGCATGGCCGGGTTCAGCGGCCGTCGGTTCCAGGAGGCGCAGGACCTCGACCTCGCGTTGGTGATGCTCAAGGCCTACAACGACTGGCACGTCGACGAGTGGTGCGCCGCGCACCCGGAGCGCTTCATCCCGCTCATGATCGGCCCCACCTGGGACATGGACGCGTTGGTGGAGGAGGTGCGGCGCATGGCGGCCAAGGGAGTGCGGGCGATCTCGATGCCCGAGCTGCCGCACGTGCAGGGCCTGCCGACGTTCCGCGACCACTCCTGGGACCCGTTCTGGAAGGTCTGCGTCGACGAGGACGTCGTGGTGTGCCTCCACATCGGTCTCGGCATGGACGCGATCGACACCGGCCCCGAGTTCGAGATCAACAGCTTCATGGTCCTCGCCACGCAGGTGACCGTGCTGTGCGTGCAGGACCTCATCTGGGGGCACGCGATGCGCGACTTCCCCGGGCTGAAGTTCGCGTTCTCCGAGGGTGGGATCGGCTGGATCCCGTTCCTGATGGACCGGCTCGACCGGCACTACGAGAACCAGCGCTGGACGCACACCGACTTCGGGGGCAAGCGGCCGAGCGAGGTGTTCCGGGAGCACTCGCTCGCGTGCTTCATCTCCGACCCGACGTCGCTGAAGCTCTACGACGACATCGGCATCGACATCATCGCCTTCGAGGTCGACTACCCGCACAGCGACTCGGTGTGGCCCGACGCCCCCGAGTTCCTGCTCGCGCAGCTGCAGGGCGCGGGGATGGCGGACGACGACATCGAGAAGGTCACCTGGCGCAACGTCGCCCGGTTCTGCAACTTCGACCCGTTCACGGTGATCCCGAAGGAGCAGGCGACGGTGGGCGCGCTGCGGGCGCGGGCCACCGACGTCGACATCTCCGAGGTGTCCCGCAAGGAGTGGCGGGCCCGCTACGAGGCCGCGCCCCGCTTCGCCGTGCCCACGGCCTGAGCCCGCGACCGATCCCGGTCGTCCAAGCGGGCGTGCTCCGGCGCGCGGTCGGAGTGGCACAGTGGCAGCGTGGCCGAGTACACCGAGTTCGAGACGTTCACCGAGTACGACATCTTCGACTGCGACCAGCACCTCTACGAGCCGGGTGACTGCTACACGAGCTGGATCGAGGAGAAGTACAAGGACCGCACGCTGCGCGGCCTCGAGCGTGACGGCCGGTGGCTGGTGCTCGCCGAGGAACGCGAGGTGCCCTCCGACTTCAACTTCGACGAGTGCTACCGCCCGGGGTCGCTCAAGGAGATGTTGAAGTCGATCAAGGGCGGCACCGGCGGCTCGGACACCTACCAGTGGATGAAGCTCGACCCTGCGTTCGTCGACCCCGCGTTGCGACGCACGCAACTGCGCGAGCAGAACGTGGGCGGCGCCGTGATGTTCTCCGGCGGGCTCGGGCTCTTCGCGGATCCGCTGCTCACCGACGACGACCTGTACTGGGCGTCGTCGTGGGCGTACCTGCGGTGGATGGAGTCCACCTGGGGCTTCGGCGCCGACGGCCTGATCACCGCGCCGGTGATCTCGATGCGCGACATCGACAAGGCGTGCGAGCAGCTCGACTGGCTCTTCGCACGCGACGCCAAGGCGGTGACGTTCATCCCCGGGCCCGCGTACGGTCGTTCGCCCGGTGATCCGTACTACGACCGCATCTGGGGCCGCATCGCGGACGCCGGCGCGCTCGCCTGCTACCACATCAACGAGGCGGTGCCCGGCTACCGCGAGAGCCGGTCGCGGTGGTGGGGGCAGGAGGAGCGGCCCACGCACTACACGCAGTCGGCGTGGCAGTGGATGTGGGCCTACGGCGAGACGCCCGCGCTCGAGACCTTCTCCGCGCTGATCTTCGACAACCTCTTCGGCCGGTTCCCCGACCTGCGGATCCTCTCCGGCGAGCACGGCTCGGAATGGGTGCCGATGTTCCTCAAGCGCATGGACAAGATGCGGGGGATGGGCCGCAACGGGCGGTGGATCGACGGCCAGCTCCCGGAGCGCCCGAGCGAGATCTTCAAGCGCTGCTTCCGGGTGGTGCCCTACTGGGAGGACGACATCGTCCCGATCGTCGAGCAGTGCGGCCGTGACGTGATCGTCGGCGGGTCCGACTTCCCCCACGCGGAGGGCCTGGCCTTCCCGTCGCAGCTCGTCGAGCACCTCGGCGGCCTCAGCGCCGAGGACCAGCGCTGGATCATGCGCGACAACGCGCGTTCGCTCGTCGGCCTGACCTGACCGGCCGACCGGCCCGGAGGTGTCGGGCGCCTCGGGTACCGTCGCGACATGGCCCGCGCTCTCGACCTCGCGCGCACCACCGTCTTCGTCGACTTCGACGGCACGATCAGCGTGGCCGACGTGGGCCAGCACCTGCTCGGTCGGCTCGGCGCGCCCGAGTGGTGCGAGCTGCACGACCAGTACGAGCGCGGGGAGATCGGCAGTCGCGAATGCCTGCTCGACCAGTGGGAGCTGATCGCCGCCGACGAGCCGACGTTGCGCGCGGTGGCCGCCGAGGTGGAGCTCGACCCCGCGTTCGGCCCGCTGGTCGACGGCCTGCGCGCCGCGGGCGCGCACGTGGTGGTGGTGTCCGACGGCTTCGGCTTCTACGTGGAGGAGGCCTGCGCGCCGTTCGCGGTGCCGGTGCTCACCAACGCGGTCGACTTCGCGACCGGTCGGCTCGAGTTCCCCCACGAGGACCGGTGCTGCCCGTGCACGTCGTGCGGCGTGTGCAAGCAGGCGCCGATCAAGGACGCGCAGCACGAAGGGCGCACCACGGTGCTGGTGGGTGACGGCGCCTCCGACCGCAAGGCCGCGCTGCTCGCCGACGTGGTGTTCGCCAAGGACTCGCTGGCGTGGTGGTGCTCCACCTTCGGGGTGCCGTTCACGCCGTTCGGCACCCTCGCCGACGTGCACCGCGCGTTGCTGGGCCGAGACGTCGCCGAGGTCGCCGGGTGAAGGTCGGCTTCGGCGCCGACGAGCGCACCGCGCTCACCGACGCGGTGCGCGCCGAACTGGTGGCGCGCGGCCACGAGCTGCTGGCGGTGGGGCCGGTGGCCGACGACGAGGCGCGAACACGCGAAGCAGTGGGCGCAGGTCGGGCGCGAGGTGGGGGAGTTGGTGGCCGACGGGCGCACCGACACCGCGGTGCTCTTCTGCTGGACCGGCACCGGCGCGTCGATCGCCGCCAACAAGGTGCGGGGCGTGCGCGCGGCGCTGTGCACCGACGCGGCGACGGCCGAAGGCGCCCGGAAGTGGAACGACGCCAACGTGCTCGTGCTGCCGCTCTCGGGCCTGGTGTCGGTCGACGCGGTACCGGCGTTGCTCGACGCCTGGTTCACCACCGCGGTCGATCCCCACGAGGTCGCGAACATTGCCGCGCTCGAGTGAGTGGAGGCGGTCGGTCGCGATGAAGATCGGCGCTCGATGCCTCCCTGGCGCGCTCCTCGCGTGCTCGCTCCTGCTCGCGGCGTGCGGAGGCGGTGACGATCCCGCGCAGGTCACCAGGACCACGGAGCGGCACCAGATCATCGACTGCATCGCGGGGTACGTCCCCGCTACCGACGGCTCGGCGAAGTGCGTACCGTCCCCCGACGCGGTGCCCGCGACGTGGAGCATCGATCCCGCGACACCCCCGACGTCCGGCAGCGACGTCGTTCAGCGCGCTGGTGATGCGCGTCGAGTGCAGCGGCGGGGTCACGGGTGAGGTGTACGCGCCGACGATCGCAGTCACGAAGACGCGTGTCGTCGTGACGTTCCGAGTGGCGCCGCTCGAAGACTCGGGCGCGCACACCTGCCCCGGGAACCGGCCGGTGGCGTACACGGTGCGTCTCGATGACCCGATCGGCGACCGTGCCCTGGTGGACGGGAGCTGCGACGCGACCGGGGCGGCCATCGGCACCGCGTTCTGCGCCGACGACGGAGTCCGCTGGGAGCACTGAGCACGGACCGGGGCGCGACGGTAGGGTCGCGGCACGCGCTCGGCGCGACGTGCTCACGACGTGGTCAGGAGGGGGAACGATGACCGAACGGGTGATCATCGTGTCGAGCGACTCGCACGCCGGCATGCCCAAGGAGCTGTGGGAGGACTACCTCCCGCAGCAGTTCCACGACCTGCTGCCGCGCCTGCGCCACGACAACGTGATCTACCCGACGGCGATGAAGCTGCAGACGCTCAAGCTCGGCGTGATGAGCCACCCCGAGCACGCGGCGGCGCACGACTCGGGATGGCAGGGCCTGTACGACCCCGTGCTGCGCATGGCCGACATGGACCGCGAGGGCGTCACCGCCGAGTTGGTGTTCCTCGGCGACAACCGCCTCGGTGACCTGTTCCACAACGTCACGAACGACGAGTACTCCTTCGACGCGTGGCAGGCCGGCGCGCAGGCGTGGAACCGCTGGCTCTCCGACGCGCACGGCTTCGCCACCGACCGGTTCCTCCTCACCGGCGCGATCGGACCCGCGGTCGACATGGACGCCACGGTCGGCGAGCTCCAGTGGATCGCCGACCACGACTTCACCGGCACGTACGCGCCCGGGATACGTGCACCACGCCGGCAACCCGCCGCTCTACGACGAGTACTGGGAGCCGTTCTGGTCGGTGTGCGAGGACACCGGCCTCGCGGTGGTGGTGCACGCCGGGTTCGGCACCGAACGCGGGGAGGTGTACCCGCAGGTGAAGCGCATGTACGACGACTGCGCGCGGGCCGCGGGGACCACCGACGCCGAGGCGCTCTACGCGCACGCCGACGCGATCTCCGACGAGTCGCTCGAGTACTTCTTCAACTTCTTCACCTACAACGTCGAGGCGCGCCGTCCGCTGTGGCAGCTGATGCTCGGCGGCGTGTTCGACCGTCATCCCGAGCTGCGCTTCGTCGCCACCGAGATCCGGCTCGACTGGATCCCCGCGACCCTGCGCCTGCTCGACCGCGTGTACGAGGAGCATCGCGACGCGCTGCCCGCGCAGCGACGCCCGAGCGAGTACTGGCACAGCAACTGCCTGGGTGGCGCGTCGTTCGTGCACAAGGCCGAGATCGAGATGCGCCACGAGATCGGGATCGAGACGATGAGCTTCGGGCGCGACTTCCCGCACCCGGAGGGATCGTGGCCCCACACCCGGGAGTGGCTGCTCGACGCGTTCGCCGGCCTCCCCGAGGACGAGGCCCGGGCCATCCTCGGTGAGAACGCCATCAGTTTCCTCGGCCTCGACCGGGACCGCCTGGCGCAGATCGCCAAGCGCATCGGCCCGACCATCGAGGACGTGGTGGGGGGCGGCGACGTCGCCCCCGACCTGCTCGCCAACTTCGATCTCCGGGGCGGCTACCTCAAGCCCGCCGAGGGTGAGGCCAAGCTCCCACTGGTGGAGGACGCGGTGCGCACCGACCTCGCCCGCCTCGGCGTCGTCTGACGCGGGCGCCGATCCGCGCGAACCGACTCCTGCGAGCCGCGTGCGGCTCAGCCGATGGCGATGGGGTTGATCGGGCTGCCGGCGCCGCCGGTGATCTTGAGCCCGCCGACGACCACCAGGCACTCGTGGCACCCGTCGGCGGCCAGCGCGTCGAGCACGAGGTGCTCCAGCAGGGTGACGCCCCGCTGCACGACCAACTCCACGTGGACACTCATGAACGTCCCGTCGAAGGGCATGCACTCGATGGCGGAGTTGTCGGCGCCCACGACGGCGACGTCGTGCTCGTCGACGAACGCGACCGCATCGCGGCAGAGGCCCGGCTGGGCGAGCTCCGCGGCGCCGTCGGCCCGCGCGCCGAGCCATCCGGTGCGCACGAGGAGGATGTCGCCCGCGTGCATCTCGACGCCCTGCGACGCTCGACAGTCCTCGAGTTGTGCCGCGTCGATCATCTGACCGGGTTCCAGGCGCTCCACGCCCTGGTGCCGGGGAAGGTCGAGCAGCACCCCGCGCCCCGCGAAGCTCGCGGTCTGCGCGACGTCGAGATGGCGCGCGCCGCGCTCGGTGGTGAATTCCTCGGCCGGGAACCCGTTGTACATCAGCCCGTCGGAGAACACGTGCGACAGCGCGTCCATGTGCGTGACGCTGTGCGACGCGAACATCAGCATGTCCTCGTTCGATCCCACGCCGGGTGGGCAGCCGAACGCCGCGTAGCGCTCGGTGTCGGTCCAGCTCCCGAGGCTCAGACGTTGCGGGTGGCCGCGGTACCCGCCGGTCAGGCCCTCGGTGGCCTGCACCGGCAGCGCCAGGCTGTACACCTTGCCGGTGCGGCACGCGCGCAGGGCGCCCAGCACGCCGTCGGGGGTCAGGAGATTGAGCGCGCCGCGCTCGTCGGCCTCGCCCCAACGTCCCCAGTTCGTCGTCACGTCCGCTCCCGGTGCTCGTCGGTCCTGGAGCGGATCTTTCCACCGATGTGCGGACGGAGCGACCGGGCCGGTGGCCGGCGCGGGGGAGGTGCCGTAGGTTGTCGCTGTCGTTGTCGCGGTCGCCGCGACGGTGGAGGGGAACGCATGCGGTTCGTGCTCGTGCACGGGGGCCATCACGGCGCCTGGTGCTGGGACAAGCTCGTGCCGGAGCTGGAGGCGCAGGGGCACACCGCGCTGGCGATCGACCTGCCCGGCTCCGGGGAGCGGATGGCCGAGACGTCGAACCATCGCCTCGTGGCGCGGCGCGCTGCGTGAGGTGATCGAGGACGGCGACGTGCTCGTCGGTCACTCGATGGGTGGCTTCGCGATCTCCCTCGCCGCCGACGAGGTGCCCGACAAGGTCGCCCGCCTCGTGTACCTCTCGGCCGCGGTGCCGGTCGAGGGCGAGGCGATGGGGGCGGCCACCCAGGACACCACGGTGCGCGACTGGCCTGCCGTGGTGGGGCGGCCCTACGACGAGTTCATCCGCCTGGTGGAGCTGCCCAACCAGGGCACGTGTGTGGAGATGACGCTGCCGGAAGCCGCGAACGCGCTCTTCTACCACGACTGCACGCCCGAGGATCAGGCCTGGGCCTGGGAGCACCTCACGCCGCTGCCCGTCGCGCCGGCGACCGAGATCTTCCACCTCCCGAACTTCTGGCGCGCGCCGATCCCGCGCGACTTCATCGTGTGCACCGACGACCGCTCGCATCCCGTGGAGATGGACAACGTCTTCATGGGCCGGCTCGGACTGACCACGGCGTTCTCGATCGTCTCGTCGCACTCGCCGTTCATCAGCCGGCCGGCCGAGACCGCCCGGGTGCTCGACCGGTGCGCCGAAGGCGTCCTGATGGGCGCGGACGGACCATGATGGGCGGGTGATCGATCCGGCGCCGACGATGATCGCCGACGGGACGATCACGACGACGAGGCCGAGTGCGGCCGCCGAGGAGGAACGATGAGTGACGTGACCGAGGGTGACAAGGTCGCCCGCCAGCGGGTCGGCGAATGGAACGATTGGCACGACGCGTACCAGGACGAGAGCTCCGAGCTCGTCGGGCGCATGATGGCGTGCCGGCGTCACGTGGCCGCGGTGGTCGAGCGCGGCGCCCCCGGGGCCGATCACCGTGGTCAGCATCTGCGGCGGTCAGGGCCGTGAGCTCATCGGCGCGCTCGAGGACCACCCGCGGAAGAGCGACGTCTGCGGTCGGCTGGTCGAGCTGGATCCCGGGAACACCGAGTTCGCGACCAAGTGGGCGGCGGAAGCCGGACTGACGAACCTCGAGATCGTCACCGGCGACGCGTCGGTCGCGTCGTCGTACGAGGGCCTGCCCCCGGTCGACCTCGTGGTGATCTCGGGGGTGTTCGGTCACATCGACGAGGACGACCGCCACTCGCTCATCGACTTCGTCCGGCAGCTCTGCCACACCGGCGCCAACGTGGTGTGGACGTCGCACCTCTCGAACAACGGCCCCGCCGAGTGGCTGCGCCGCGCGTTCTTCGATCGTCGCTTCGAGGAGCTCGAGTACGACATCGTGCCCGGTGACGACTTCGAGTTCACCGTGATCCGGAACCTGTACACGGGCGAGCAGCAGCCGTTCCACCCCCACGAGCGGATCTTCACGTTCGGGTCGCGCCGGATGAAGCCGGGGGAAAAGGCCGCGCAGTGACCGCGGGTCCCCGCGCCGCGGCGCCGCCCGTCGCGGCGCGGGCCCTCGCTGCGAATCGAGCGGACCTTCTGGGCCGCGGGTGACGAGGTCGTCGTCGGGATCGACGAGGTCGGCCGCGGCGCGTGGGCGGGACCGGTCACCGTCGCCGCGGTGGTGCCCGCGCCCGAGCACCTGCGCGGTGTGCGCGACTCGAAGCAGCTCACGCCGCGCCGAGCGCGAACGCGCCGCCGCCGCGGTGCGTGGCTGGGCCGTGGCGGTGGGAGTGGGGCACGCGTCGCACCGTGAGTGCGACGAGCTGGGCATGACCGCGGCGTTGCGCACCGCGGCAATGCGCGCGCTGGCCGAGCTCGACGCGCAGGGCTACGTGCCCGACCGCATCGTCCTCGACGGCAACCACGACTACCTCGGCATGCCGGGCACGGTCACCACGGTGATCAAGGGCGACGCCACGTGTCTCTCGGTGGCGGCGGCGTCGTGCGTGGCCAAGGTGACGCGCGACGCGCTCATGGCCGAGGCCGCGCTCGACCATCCGCCCTACGACTTCGCGTCGAACGTGGGGTACCCGGCGCCCGCGCACAAGGTCGCGCTGCTCGGCTACGGGCCGAGCGCGATCCACCGGCGGTCGTGGGTGTTCATGGACGGCCTGTGCTGGCGGGGCGTCACCCCCGCGCCCGGCCGTCTCTTCGCCTGACCGTCTCCTCGCCTGATTGCGGGTCGCGGACGCGGATCCCGGTCGGGCGACGGGAAGTCGGTACGCTCTCGCGCATGGGCCAGCCGATCACCGTCGCCGTGCGTGAGGGCATCGACCCCACCACCCGGATCTTCGACCTCAACCGGTCGCTCACGGGCATGGGCATCGAGCGCTACCGCTCGGTGTCCGACGTGGTGCACAGCCGCCCGCCCGACGTGCTCGCCAAGCGCCTCTTCCGGGCCGGCGCCCGTTCGGTGACCGTGTACTCCAGCTCGGTGGGCGTGACCGCCCCCGCGGAGCGCTGGGCCGAGCTCGAGCCGGCGGTGATCGAGACCATCGAGCACCTCTTCGGGTACTACGGCGACGACGCCGGCTGGGCCCCCGACGCGTTGCGGGCACTCGGCTTCGAGCCGCTGCCCACCCCCGAACCCACCGCCTGAGTCCCACTCGGGTCCGCGCCGCGGGCAGGTGACAACCCCGCCCCGACGTGGGAGGCTGGCCGACGTCAGTTGCGGGGGAGGGCGAGAAGGGAGCCGAGATGACGGCTGCGATCATCCTCGAGTTCGAGGGCGTCACGCTCACGGAGTACGAGGCCGTCAACGAGAAGCTCGGGATCGACATGGCGAGCGGCGCGGGCGACTGGCCCGACGGCCTGGTGACCCATGTGGCGGGGCTGAACGACGCGGGGCACCTCGTGGTGATGGAGGTGTGGGACTCCCAGGAGCACCAGGCCCGCTTCATGGAGACCCGCCTCGGGCGGGCGCTCCAGGAGGGCGGGGTGACCGGGGGACCGGCCCGGGTCACCTGGATCGACGTCGCCGCCCACCACACCCCCGGGGGCTGACGACCGCGGCGCAGCGCCGCCCGGTTCTGCCACCGGCGTGTGCGGCACGGTCCCGTGACCCCTTCGACAGTTGACGGGGCGAACATACGTTCGGTAGTGTCGCTGGCCCATGGTGTCGGCACTTCCCCCGCAGACCTCCGGACGGATCGCCCGTCTCCCGCGCTCCGGCGTGACGCCGCGGCCCGCGCCCACCTCGAGGAGCTCGACCGCGTCACCCGACCGGTGACGCTGGCCCACGAACGGTCACTCGCCCTGGGCCCGTCGCTTGCGTCGCTCGTGCCCCGGGGCACGCTGCCGCGCGGCGGGGTGGTGCGCGTCGCGGGCCGGCCGGGCGCGGGGGTCACCAGCCTCGGGCTGGAGCTCGCGGCCGCGTGCACCGCGGCGGGGGAGTGGGCGGCGGCGATCGACCCCGAGGGGACCCTGGGGATGCTCGCGGCGCGCGAGGCCGGGGTCGACCTCGCCCGGTTCGCGGTGGTCCGGCGGGTGCCCCCCGCCCGCTGGGCCTCCGTGGTCGCCGCGCTGCTCGACGGCGTGAGCCTCGTGCTCGCCGACGTCCCGGTCGGCCGGGCGGGCATGGGAGGCGTGGGGGTGGCCGACGCCCGCCGGCTGGTGGCCCGGGCCCGGGAGCGCGAGACGGTGCTGGTGGTGGTGGGCCCCTGGCCGGCCGACGCCGGGCTCACCCTGCACGCGCGCGGCTCGGAGTGGCGGGCCACGGGCGAGATCGACCATCTCGTCGAGGGTCACGTGCACGTGCACGCCGCCGCCCGGTCGGGCGCACGCGACGGGGTGCTCGCGCGGGCGGGATGAGCGGCCCCCGGACGCTCCGCGGAACCCTCGCCGAACCCGTCTCCGCGGAGAGAACTGCGGTGGTGCGCTGCGCCGACTGGCCGGTCACCGCGGCGCGACGACGCGACCCCTCGTTGGTCGGCGTGCCGGTCGCGGTGGTCGGGCGCGGCGCGCGCGGGCCGGTGGTGGTGGCCGCGTCGGCCGAGGCGCGGGCCGAGGGTGTCGCGCGCGGGCTGCGACGACGCGAGGCCGAGGCGCGCTGCGCGGGCTGGTGGTGCTCGACGCCGACACCGACGACGGAGCCGGCACCGAGGCGCGCGCGTTCGAGGTGGTGGTGCGCGCGGTGGAGCACCTCGTGCCGTTGCTCGCGCTCCACCATCCGGGTGAGCTGTCGTTCGCGACGCGCGGTCCGTCGCGCTACTTCGGGGGCGACGACGCCCTCGCGGCGCGGGTGCTCGACGCGCTCGCGACGGTCGGGATCACCGACGCGACGGTGGGCATCGCCGAGGGCACGTTCGCGGCGGGACTCGCCGCGGGATCGGACACCTCCGCGACGCCTGCGCGCGTCCACGTGGTGCCGCGCGGTGACACCGTCGCCTTCCTCGCCGACTGGCCGGTGAGCGTGCTCGCGAGCGTCCGTCGACGCGTCGTACGGCACACCCTCGGGTGGGGTCGGCGACGCGTTGGTCGACCTCTTCGCCCGCCTCGGCCTGCGCACGCTCGGTCAGCTCGGCGCGCTCCCGGTGAGCGCGGTGGCCGCCCGCTTCGGACCGCCCGGTCTGCTCGCCCACCGGCTCGCCCGCGGCGAACCCGGTCACGAGCCCGTCGCGCGCGACGTGCCCGCGGAGCTGGTGGAGACCATCGAGCTCGACCCGCCCGCGACCCGCGTCGACGAGGCCGCGTTCGCGGCCAAGGCGCTGGCCGACCGGCTCCTCGGTCGGCTCGACGCCATGGGGGCCTGCTGCACCCGGGTGATGGTGGAGGCCGAGACCGAGCACGGTGAGCGGCTCACCCGCTGCTGGCGTCACGAGGGTGCGCTCACCCCGGCCACCCTGGTGGCCCGGGTGCGCTGGCAGCTCGAGGCGTGGCTGGTGGCGAGCGACGCGGGCGTCGCCGCGCCCGGCGCCACCGTCGACGACGCCGCGGCCGCGGAGCTGGTCACCGGCGGGCTGGCCGTGCTGCGCCTCGCGCCCGACGACGTGGTGCCCGCCACCGGCCGTCAGCTCGGCTTCTGGGGCGGCGACCCCACGGCCGCCGACCGGGCCGGGCGGGCCCTGGCCCGGGTGCAGTCGTTGCTCGGACCCGACGCGGTGGCCACCGCGGTGCCGGTCGGGGGGCGGACGCCGCTCGAACGGGTGCGCTGGGTGCCCTGGGGGGAGGCGCCCTCACCCGCGGGCGGTCGGGCCGCCGACGGGGGCGACGCCCCCTGGCCCGGCGCGGTGCCCGGCCCCGCGCCGGCCCGGGTGTTCGACGCCCCGGTGCCCGCCGTGCTCCTCGACGCCACCGGCGTCGCCGGTGAGCGTGTCGGGGCGGGGCGAGGCGTCGGCGCCGCCCGCCCGGCTCGACTGCGCGGCCCTGCCCGGGGGTGGGGGCGCGGTGGTCGCGTGGGCGGGCCCGTGGGCCCACGACCTGCGGTGGTGGGCGCAACGCCGTCGCCGGGTGCTGTGGCAGGTGGTGGTCGACACCCCCGACACCGAGGTCGCCTGCCTGGTCGCGCTGGAACGCGGCCGCGCCGCGGTGGAGGCGCTCTACGACTGATCGGTGCGGAACGTGTGACGTCGAGGGCGACCGGGAGGGCGCGGGCCCGCCACGACACCAGCTCGCCCGCGTTGCGCGGCTGGTACTTGTCGAACACGACGGTGCGGGCGCGTTCGTCCTCGTCGCGTCGGTGACCACGCGCGCGTGCGCGGCGTAGGTGAGGTCGCGCACGCGGACGGTGACCGCGGGGTCGGCCTGCAGGTTGCGCACCCAGTCGGACGCGTCACCCGCGCCGGCGAGGAGGAACAGCGTGGTCCCCGACGCCGGGTCGAGCGCGAACCAGATCTCGATCTCGTGGGGTCGTCCGCTCACGCGCCCGGTGGTGGTGAGGTAACAGAAATCGTCGTCGCCTGCCTCGGCGAGTGGGGTGTCGGGCGTGTTGAATGGGCTCATGCGTCGGATGATGAAGCTCGTCGGGGTGGTCGCGAGTGCGGCCGCCATCGTGTTGATGGTGCCGGTGTTGGTGCTGCCCGCCTCGGGCGCGGTGGCCGGCCGCCAAGGGCAAGCCGGTGACGGTCCAACTCTACGAGTTCGGGGTGAAGCCCAAGCCGAAGTTCGTCGCCGCGGGCAAGGTCACCTTCACCGCCAAGAACATCGGCACGATGAAGCACGAGATGGTGCTGGTGAAGACCACCGCGGGCGCGACGTTGCCCACGAAGGCCGACGGCTCCGTCGACGAAGAGGCCATCCCCGAGGACGACAAGATGGGTGAGGTCGAGCACCTCAAGCCCAAGAAGTCGGGCACCCTCACGGTGAAGCTCGACGCCGGTGACTACGAGATCTTCTGCAACCTCACCACGAAGGACTCCGAGGGCACCAGCTACGTGCACTACGCCGAGGGGATGCACCAGACCTTCCAGGCCGGCGTGAGCTCGCCATCGGCGCGCGGCGCGCTACCTTCGCGTAGTTCGGTGCGCCCATGATGTCGATGAACACGCACGTGTCGTCGCCGTCGATCCACGCGTCGTGCCCGGCCGGGCATGTGCACGAAGTCGCCCGGCCGCCGACCTCGGGCCTGCGTCGCCGTCGTCGAACTGCCACCGTCATGCTGCGCCGGAGATCATGTAGCCGAGGTGCTCCACCTGGCACGAGTCGGTGCCGGCGATGGGCTTCACGCACTCGCTCCACTTCCATCCGGGCTCGAAGGTGGCCCGGCCGACCATGTGGCCGTTCACCTCCACGATGGCGAGGCGTGCCCTTGTCGAAGCTGCGCAGTCTCGTCGGGGGCGGACAGGTTCTTGGACTCGGCCATGGCGGGTTCCTCCTGAGTGGTCTGCCCGTCGGTGATTCCTCCCGCGAGCCCAGACGGTAAACCCATCCGCCGGAGGGCACAACGGGCACCGCGGCCGCCGGTTGCGGAGACGAACATACGTTCGGTACGGTCGGGGGAGTGACCGGGTACGCGGAGCTGCACTGCCACACCCACTTCTCCTTCCTCGACGGCGCCAGCGCGCCCGACGACCTCGCGGCCGAGGCGGCCCGGCTGGGCCTCGCCGCGCTCGCGGTCACCGACCACGACGGCCTCTACGGCGCGGTGCGCTTCGCCCTCGCCGCCCGCGAGCACGCCCTCCCCACCGTCTTCGGCGCGGAGCTCGACGCTGGCACGCGCCGAGGCACGACCAGCATCTCGTCGTGCTGGCCGAGGGCGCGGTGGGGTACGCGCGGCTCGCGCGGGCGATCAGCGAGGCGCAGCTCGCGGGGGAGAAGGGCGCGCCCCGCACGTCGGTCGACGCGTTGGCCGCCGCGGCGCGCGCGTCGGTGCACCTGCACCCGCAGCCGAGCGCGGCGAACGACTCGTGGTTCGTGCTCACCGGGTGTCGTCAGGGTGCGGTGCCCGCGGCGTTGTTGCGCGACGGCCCCGCCGCGGCCCGGCGCGAGCTCGAGCAGCTGATCGCGGCGTTCGGCGCGCGAGCGCGTGCTGGTGGAGCTGTGGGACCACGGCGACCCCCTCGACCGGTACCGCAACGACGCGCTGGCCAAGCTGGCGATGGCGACGGGGGTGGAGGTGGTGGCCACCAACAACGTGCACTACGCGACGCCCGGGCAGCGGCCGCTCGCCACCGCGCTGGCCGCGATACGCGCCCGCCGTTCGCTCGACGAGATCGACGGCTGGTTGCCGGCCGCGCCGTTCGCGCACCTGCGCAGCGCGGCCGAACAGGAGCGTCGGTTCGCCCGCTGGCCCGGCGCGGTGGCCCGCACCGTCGACGTCGCGCGCGCGTGCGCGTTCGACCTGCGCCTCGCCGCGCCCGAGCTGCCCGACCACGACGTGCCCGAGGGGCACACCGAGATGACGTGGTTGCGCGAGCTCACGACGCGCGGCGCGGCGGTGCGCTACCCGGGCACGCATCCGCAGCACGAGCAGGCGATGCGCCAGATCGCCTACGAGCTCGACGTGATCGAGCAGCTCAACTTCCCCGGGTACTTCCTCGTGCTCGTCGACGTCGTCGGCTTCTGTCGCGAGCACGACATCTACTGCCAGGGGCGGGGGAGCGCGGCCAACAGCGCGGTCTGTTACGCGCTCGGTGTCACCAAGGCCGACGCGGTCGCGCTCGGCTTGTTGTTCGAGCGCTTCCTGTCGCCCGAGCGCGACGGTCCGCCCGACATCGACCTCGACATCGAGCACCAGCGGCGCGAGGAGGTGATCCAGTACGTCTACGCGAAGTACGGGCGCGAGCGCGCCGCGCAGGTGGCCAACGTGATCACCTACCGCCCGAAGTCGGCGCTGCGCGAGATGGCCAAGGCGGTGGGCCTGTCACCCGGCCACGCCGACGCGCTCACCAAGTGGCTCGATCGATGGGGGCGCGACGCCGGGTCGCTTCGACACGTTGACGGACGAGGGGCCGCCGGTGCCCGCGCTCGCGCTCGTCGCTCGCCGAGCAGGTGCTCGACTTCCCCCGGCACCTCGGCATCCATTCGGGCGGGATGGTGCTGGCCGACCGTCCGCTGGTGGAGTGCTGTCCGGTGGAGTGGGCCCGCATGGAGGGTCGCTCGGTGCTCCAGTGGGACAAGGACGACTGCGCCGCCGCGGGTCTGGTGAAGTTCGACCTGCTCGGCCTCGGGATGCTCACGATGCTGCACCTCGCGGTCGACCTCGTGCGCGAGCACGAAGGGGTGGAGATCGACCTCGCGACCATCCCCCAGGAGCCCGAGGTGTACGCGCTGCTCGCGGCGGCCGACACCATCGGCGTGTTCCAGGTGGAGAGCCGCGCGCAGATGGCCACGCTGCCGCGGCTGCGCCCCGAGTGCTTCTACGACCTCGTGGTGGAGGTCGCGCTCATCCGTCCCGGGCCCATCCAGGGCGGCTCGGTGCACCCCTACCTGCGGCGGCGCAACGGCGAGGAGCCGGTCACCTACCCGCACCCGCTGCTCGAACGCTGCCTGGCCAAGACCCTCGGCGTGCCGCTGTTCCAGGAGCAGCTCATGCAGATGGCCATCGACGTGGCCGGCTTCACCCCCGCGGAGTCCGACACGTTGCGCCAGGCGATGGGCTCGAAGCGGTCGCGGGCGCGCATGGCCGCGATGCGCGAGCGGCTGTTGGCGGGCATGGCCGAGCGCGGCATCACCGGCGACGTCGCCGACGACATCGTGCACAAGATCGAGGGCTTCGCCGACTTCGGCTTCCCCGAGAGCCACTCGGTGAGCTTCGCCTACCTCGTGTACTCGAGCTCGTGGATCAAGCTCCACTACCCGGCCGAGTTCGCGTGCGCGCTGCTCAACGCGCAGCCGATGGGCTTCTACTCGCCGCACACCATCGTGCGCGACGCGGTGCGTCACGGGGTGGAGGTGCTCAGCCCGTGCGTCGCCGCGTCACGCAGGGACTGCACGCTTGGAGGCGCGCACCGAGGCCGCGGGTCCGATCGGCCGGCCCCGGCCCGGGTGGCACGCGGATCCGTCGGTGCACGCGGTGCGCGTCGGGTTGCGGTACGTGCGCGGGCTCTCCGACGCGCTGCTCGACCGCATCGACGAGGAACGGGCCCGCGCGCCGTTCACGTCGCTCGACGACTTCACCCGCCGCACCGGCGCGCCCACCGACGCGTTGGAGGCGCTCGCCACCGCGGGCGCGTTCGGCTGCTTCGACCACTCCCGTCGCGAGGCACTGTGGGCCGCGGGCGCGATGCGCGACGCCCGGCCCGACAAGCTGCCGGGAGTGGTCACCGGGGCCGAGGCGCCCACGCTGCCAGGGATGACCGCGCCCGAGGAGCTCGCCGCCGATCTGTGGGCCACCGGACTGTCGGCCGCGCGCCATCCCACCGAGCTGGTGCGCACCGCGCTCGCGGGGCGGGGGATCGTCACCGCCGAGCAGCTGCGCGAGCTGCCCGACCGCTCGGTGGTCGACGTCGCGGGCGTGGTCACCCACCGTCAGCAGCCGTCGACCGCCAACGGGGTGGTGTTCGTGAACCTGGAGGACGAGACCGGCCTGGTGAACGTGATCTGCACCGCCGACGTGTGGCGCCGCTACCGCAAGGTGGCCCGCACCGCGCCCGCGCTCGAGGTGCGAGGGCTGCTCGAACGCCACCAGGGCGTGGTGAACGTGCTCGCCCGGCGGGTGTCGGCCCTGCCCCTCGCCGCCGACCCGCTCCTGCGCTCCCGCGACTTCCACTGACCCGGGGGTCAGGTGGGGCGGCGCGCGGTGGCGAACACCACGTTCACCGGGATCTCGTGCGTGCCGGCCTCGATCGCGGCGTCGCACGCGGCGCGCACCCGGGCCCAGTGCTCGGGAGTGAGCGCGTCGGCCGCGCCGCGCAGGCCGGTGCCGCGCACGATCGCCCACCAGGTGTCGCCGTCGGGCACCGGGTGCATCGCGTCGAGGGCCTCGGCCACGCACGGCGCGTCGATGCCCGCCGCCGCGAACAGCGCCTCGATGCCCGCGGGCGTGTCGATGTCCTCGTAGCGCCCGCCCGCAGGACCGAGTTCGGGGCGCTCCGCCTGCACGGCGCCCCAGAACGTGGTCCACAGCGGCTCGAACAGGTGCGGACCCCACGTGGTGACCGCGAGCGTGCCGCCGGGCGCGACCAGGTCCCACAACGAGGCGAGCAACCCGGCCATGTCGGGGACGAAGAAGATCCCGAACACCGACACCACCGCGTCGAACGAGCGGGGTGCGACGTCGAGGTCGCGCATGTCGCCGAGTTGCAGCTCGACGTTGGTGAAACCGGCCGCGTCGACGCGCTCGCGTGCCCGGGCCAGCATCGCGTCGCTCAGGTCGACGCCGACCACCTGGCCCGACGCGCCCACCGCGTTGGCGGCCGGGAGCACCGAGTTGCCGGTGCCGCACGCGACGTCGAGCACCCGCGCGCCCGGCACCAGCGCGAGTCGTTCGACGGTGAGCAGGCCGAAGCGGGGGAAGAACGACTGCGCGTCGGAGTCGTAGTCGGGCGCCGCGGCGTCGAAGCTGGCCCGGGACCGGGCGGCGGCTTCGTCGTCGGGCATGGTGGTCTCCCTCGGGGTCGTCGCCTGCTGGGGCCTGGCTCAGCGGAGGTGGGCGGAGAAGTGTCCGCACATTCTGGCCCACGCGTCCTCGGCGGCGGTGGCGAGATAGTCCTCGGAGCCGTCGCGCATGAACCCGTGGCTCGCGCCGTCGTAGATGGTGACGACGTCGTCGCCGTGGTGCGCCCGCACCGCCTCGGCGGCCTCGGGTGCGATCCACGGGTCGGCCGCGCCGAAGAAGAGCAGCGTGGGGCACTGCAGCTCGCCGAGCTCGTCGGCGATGCCGCTGCCGTAGAAGCCGACGGCGGCGGCGATGCCGAGCGCGTCGGCCTCCTTGGCGGCCCGGTACGAGAAGCTGCCGCCCATGCAGAAGCCGGTGATGCCGATGCGCGCGACGCCGAGCGAGCGCAGGTGGGTGACTGCGGTGGCGAGGTCGGCGCGCAGCTGCTCCGGGGTGACCGCCCCGCCCATCAGCGCGTGGTCGCCGAGGTCGGGCCCGCCGTTGCGGAAGAAGAAGTCGGGGAGCACCACCACGTATCCCTCGCGCGCGAGGCGCTCGCAGAAGCGGATCACCTGCGGCGTGATGCCGTAGCCCTCGTGGACCACGATGACGCCGGCCCCGGCCACGCCGGATTCGCCGGGATCGGGCTCGACGGTCAGGAGGGGCAGGCGGAGCTCGGTCATGGTGCCTCCGTGGGAGCAGAACGGGCCGGGTGCGTCAGGTCAGGCGAGATGGGTGGAGAAGTGGGCCAGCAGCCGGCGCCACGCGTCGTCGGCCGCCTCCTCACGGAAGTCGTCCGAGCCGTCGCGCATGAAGCCGTGCGGCACGCCCTCGTAGACCACGATGTCGTCGCCGTGCCGGTCGCGCAAGCTGTCGATCTCCTCGAGTGAGATCCAACGGTCGCGGCCGGCGAACGCGAGCAGGGCCGGGCACTCGAGCTCGCCCGGCTGACGGATGATGGCCGCGCCGTAGAACGCGGCGATCGCGTCGACGCCCAGCTCCCGGGCGGCCTTGCCGGCCGCGTAGGCGAACGTGCCGCCCATGCAGAACCCGACGATGCCGACACTGGTCGCACCCAGCGTGCGCAGGTGGGCGACCGCCGTCACGAGATCGCGGTGACGGTCCTCGGGGGTCACGCCGTGGATCAGCGCCTTCATGGCGGTGGCCTCGGGGCCGCCCATCCGGAAGAAGAAGTCGGGGACCACGACCAGGTACCCCTCCCGTGCGAGCTGCTCCGAGCACCGGATCATCTGCGGCGTGATGCCGTTGCCCTCGTGGATCACGATCACGCCGGGCTTCGGGGTGTCGTCGTCGGGCGCGATGGTGATCAGAGGGAGGCGGAGCTCGGTCATCGGGTTCGACGTCAGTGCAGGTGCTCGGCGAAGAGCGCCAGCATCCGCGCCCACGCGTCGGTGGCGGCGACGTCGTGCCAGCTCTCGGTCCGGTCGCGCATGAACCCGTGACCCGCGCCCGGGTAGATCACCACGTCGTCGCCGTGGCGGTCGCGCACCCGCTCGGCTTCCTCGACCGGGATCCACTCGTCGTCGGCGCCGAAGCACATCACGATCGGGCACACGGGGTCGCCGAGCTGGCGGGCGATGCCCGACCCGTAGAACGAGAACGCGGCGTCGACCCCGAGGGTGTCGGCCCACTTCGCCGCGCTGTAGGCGAACGACCCGCCCATGCAGAAACCGATGACCGCGATGCTCGTGGCGCCGAGGGCACGCAGGTGCTCGATCGACGTCGTGAGGTCGGCGCGCAGCTGGCGTCCCGAGATGGGCCCGATCATCTCCTCGATCTCGCCCGACTCCGGCCCGCCGGTGCGGAAGAACAGGTCGGGGAGCACGCAGAGGTAGCCCTCGCGTGCGAGGCGCTCGGTGGTGCGGATGACCGGAGTGGTGATGCCGTACCCCTCGTGGAGCACCACGACGCCGGGGTGCGGACCGGGCTCGGCGGGGGTGACGGTGAGCAGCGGGAGTGCGATGTCGTTCACGGGATGCACTCTCGCGCGTCGGCACGGT
Organism: uncultured Actinomycetes bacterium; assembly: GCA_963782705.1. Classification (GTDB taxonomy): domain Bacteria; phylum Actinomycetota; class Acidimicrobiia; order IMCC26256; family DASPTH01; genus CAVRGQ01. Next base: position 84,129 of record CAWAKX010000008.1, read on the forward strand.
CGCGCGCCGGTCCTGCACTAGCGTCCTGCGGATGCACGAGACGGCGACCACTGGTCTGACCGCCGCCGAGGTGCACGACCGCACCGCGAAGGGTCTGGTGAACGACGCCGGCGCGCGCACCAGCCGCACGCTCGGCGAGATCGTCCGCGCCAACGTGCTCACCCGCTTCAACGCGATCCTCGGTGCGGCGCTGGTCGCCATCCTGCTGATCGGCGGTCTGCAGGACGCGACCTTCGGGATCATCCTCGTCGTCAACTCCGCGATCGGCATCTTCCAGGAGGTGCGGGCCAAGCGCACCCTCGACCAGCTCGCGGTGCTCAACGCACCCCGGGCCCGCGTGGTGCGCGACGGCGAGGCCGCGGAGATCGCGGTCGAGACAGGTGGTGCTCGACGACCTGCTCGAGCTGCGCACCGGCGACCAGATCCCCTGCGACGGTGTGGTCCGCAGCGCCGAGGGGCTCGAGATCGACGAGTCGCTGCTCACCGGCGAGAGCGACCCGCTCGACAAGCAGCCGGGCGACGAGGTGCTCTCCGGGAGCTTCGTGGTGGCGGGCGCCGGGCGCTTCCAGGCCACCCGGGTCGGCGCCGACGCCTATGCCCGCAAGCTCGCCGACGAGGCCCGCCGCTTCCAGCTCACCCGCTCGGAGCTGATGGACGGCATCAACACCATCCTGCGCATCATCACCTGGGTGCTGATCCCGGTCTCCGCGCTGCTGCTGTGGAGCCAGACGCGCGACAACGACTTCTCGGAGGCGGTGCGCTTCACCGTGGCCGGCGTGGTGGCGATGGTGCCCGAGGGCCTGGTGCTGCTCACGTCGATCGCGTTCATGGTGGCCGCGCTGAGCCTGGCCCGGCGCAACGTGCTGGTGCAGGAGCTGCCCGCGGTCGAGGGGCTCGCCCGGGTCGACGTGGTGTGCCTCGACAAGACCGGCACGCTCACCGAGGGCGAGATCGAGTTCGACGAGCTCGAGCCCTGCGCTTCGGGTGACGGCGCGGGGGCCGACCGCGCGCTGGCCGAGCAGGCGCTCGGTGCACTGGCCGACGACGAGAACCGCAACGCCACCGCAGTTGCGCTCGCGGCGCGCTTCGCCAACCAGCAATGGACGCGCACCGGCGCGGTGCCCTTCTCCTCCGCGCGCAAGTGGAGCGCGGCGAGCTTCGACGGTCACGGGTCGTGGGTGATGGGCGCGCCGGAGATGGTGTTCGCCGACGCGACGTCGCCGGTGCGGGTCCGGGCCGACGAGCTCGCCGCCGGCGGCCGGCGCACGCTCGTGCTCGCCCACAGCGACGCGCCGCTGGCGTCGGGGGAGGGCGGCGAGGCCCTTCCCGCGCCGCTCGAACCGGTCGCCTTGGTGATGTTCGCGGAGAAGGTGCGTCCCGACGCGGCCGACACCCTGGCCTACTTCCACGAGCAGGGCGTCACCCTGCGCGTGATCTCGGGCGACAACCCGCGCACGGTGGCCGCGGTCGCGTCGCGCCTCGGACTGCCCGGCGCCGAGCTCGGTGGTTACGACGCCCGCGAACTGCCCGAGGACCAGGCCGAGATGGCCGAGGTGCTCGAGCAGCACGCGGTGTTCGGTCGGGTCACCCCGCAGCAGAAGCGGGCCATGGTCGGCGCGCTGCAGTCGAAGGGCCACGTCGTGGCCATGACCGGCGACGGCGTGAACGACGCGCTCGCCCTGAAGGACGCCGACATCGGTGTGGCCATGGGCTCGGGCGCCGCCGCCACCCGCGCGGTCGCGCAGCTCGTGCTGCTCGACGGCAAGTTCGCGACGCTGCCCGGCGTGGTGGCCGAGGGCCGGCGGGTCATCGCCAACATCGAGCGTTCCGCGAACCTCTTCGTCACCAAGACGGTGTACGCGGTGATCATCGCGATCGCGGTGGTGATCGCGGCGTGGCCCTACCCGTACCTGCCGCGCCACCTCACGATCATCAGCACGTTCACCATCGGCATTCCCGGCTTCTTCCTCGCGCTGGCGCCGAACACCCGCCGCTACATCCCCGGGTTCATCCTGCGCGTGCTGCGCTTCACCATTCCCGCGGGCACGATCGCGGCCGCGGCCGCGCTGGTCACCTACGCCATCGCCCGCTACGGCCACGACCTCAGCAAACGGGAGATCCGCACCACCTCGGCGCTGGTGCTGATCGCGGTGGGGCTGTGGGTGCTGGTGATCCAGGCCCGGCCGTTCAACTGGTGGAAGTCGCTGCTCGTGGCCTCGATGGCGGGGTCGATCGCGGTGATCCTCGCCGTGGGCGCGCTGCGCGACTTCTACGCGGTGCAGATGCCGCCGGCCGACGTGCTGCTCGAGGCGGGGATCGTCGCCGGGGTGGCCATCGTGGCCCTGGAGGTGGCGTTCCGCCTCAGTCGCGTGGTCGGGAGCCGGCGGAACTTCTCCCACGAGGCCTGACGGGACCTCCGGGCCCGGCAGCCCGGTCGGGGTCCCGGTGCGCCCGCGTCGGGATCGAAGCCCCGGGCCCGGGTACTCTGGATGCCTGGTCCCCCGCCCTGGTGGCGAATTCGCGGGACCCGGCGCGTCCGCAGCACGGCCATCCCCGGCCGCGGCGGACCGCCTCTGGGGAGTGGAGTGACATGGGTGCCGAGAGTTTCCAGAAGCGTGAGCGCGAGCGGAAGCGTCAGCAGCGCGCAGCCGAGCGCCGTCAGCGCCGCGAGAACAAGCCCGAGGTCGACGAAGAGGCCGAGCCGGTCGACGCCGACGCCCTCATGGAGCAGTTCCGGGTGCTGAGCGAGCGTCACGCCGCGGGCGAGGTCGACGCCGAGACCTACGAGAACGAGCGCACCGCGATCTTCGAGCAGCTCGGCCTGCTCTAGCTAGAGCCAGTCGCGCTTCTTGAACACCCGGTAGAGGATGAACGTGGTGGCGGCCATCATCCCGAGGGCGATGGCGTAGCCGTACTGCCAGTGCAGTTCGGGCATGTGGCGGAAGTTCATGCCGTAGATGCCGGCGATGAGGGTGGCGACGATGAGGATCGCGCCCCACGACGTCATCTTCTTCATCACCGTGTTGAGACGGTTGGAGATCACCGCGAGGTCGGCCTCGAGCAGGCCGGTGAGCAGGTCGCGCTGCGACTCCACCAGGTCGACGACGCGCAGCACGCGGTCGTAGACGTCGTGGAAGTGCACGATGGCGGGATCGCTCACGAACGCGACCTCCCGGCGGATCATCGCGTTCACCACCTCGCGCAGCGGCGCCGCCGCCCGGCGGAACTCCATGAGGTCGCGCCGGATGGCGAACACCTCGCGGGGCACGCCGCCCTGGCCGTCGTCGCCGAACACCGACTCCTCGAGCGTGTCGAGCCGGTCGTCGAACCCGTCGGTGACGTCGAAGTAGCGGTCGACGATCACGTCGAACAGCGCCCAGAGCAGGAAGCCCTCCTCGGTGGCGTCGTGCTCGGTGCGCTGCAGCTCGAAGCGGTGGGCCACCAGCTCCACGTCGAGGTGGCCGCCGTCGTCGCCGGGGTGGCGCACGGTGACCAGCCAGCCCGGGCCCATCACGAGGTCGACCTCGCTGGCGACGAACCGCTCGCCGTCGATGCGGCAGTCGTGCACCGCCACGTGGAAGTAGTCGCCGTAGCGCTGGAGCTTGGTGCGCTCCTTCGGGTGGCGCAGCGCCTCCACGACGGTGGGGTCGAGGCCGAGTTGGCCGGCGACCAGCTCGCGCTCGTCGTCGGTCGGGTCGACGATGTCGACCCACAACACCGAGCTCGCGCCGTCGCCGGGCCTGGCGGCGCCGCGCGGGTCCGACGAGGGCGGCGGGATCGACGACGGTGCAGCCCGCGGTGCCCGAGACGTAGCGCCAGGCGCTGATCACAGGGGCGAGCCTACGCAGCGCCGTTACGCTCTCGGTGCATGGCCGCCGACCTCTCCGCCTGCACCGAGGCCGAGCTGCAGGCGTACGCGCTCGACTGGCTGGCGGCCGAGCTCCCGGCGGGTTGGATGGCGGCCGTCGACGCCGGCGACCGCGACACCACGGCCCGCCTGCGCGAGGAGCTCGACTACGCCGACTGGTGCACCCGGTTCGGCGAGGCGGGCCTCGCCACCCCCACCTGGCCCGCCGAGTACGGCGCGGGGCTGTCGCTCGCGCCGGGCCAGGCGCGCGTCGTCGCCGAGGTGTGCAACCGCTACAAGGTGTCGCGCCCGTTCAACATCATCGGGATCGGCATGGGTGGTCCCACGTTGCTGGCCTGGGGGAGCGAGGAGCTCAAGCACCGGTTCCTGCGCGGCATCGCGACCAACGAGGAGATCTGGTGCCAGCTCTTCAGCGAGCCGGGCTCCGGCTCCGACCTCGCCGGGCTCTCCACGCGCGCGACGCGCGACGGCGACGAGTGGGTGCTGACCGGCCAGAAGGTGTGGACGTCGCTCGCCCACCTGTCGAGCTACGGCATGGTGCTCGCCCGCACCGATCCCGCCGTCGCCAAGCACGCGGGCCTCACCTACTTCGTGGTCGACATGCACGCGCCCGGTGTGGAGGTGCGCCCGCTGCGCCAGCTCACCGGCGAGTCGGAGTTCAACGAGGTGTTCTTCGACGGCGCCCGCGTCCCCGACGCCTGGCGCCTCGGGCCCGAGGGCGAGGGCTGGCGGGTCGCGGTCACCACGCTCATGAACGAGCGGGTCGCGATGTCGGGCGCGGGTTCGGTGCTCGGCGACGTCGCGAGCGGCAGCCCGGTCACCCGGCTGATCGAACGTCACCCACCGGTCGCGGATCCGCAACTGCGCCAGCGCCTCGCGCGCGCGTACGTCGACGAACGGGTGATCGCGCTCAACAACAAGCGCGCCGCCGACAAGCGCCGCTCCGGGCTCGACGCCGGCCCCGAGGGTTCGATCACCAAGCTGCAGAGCGCCGAGGCCAACCAGCGGATGCACCAGCTCGCGCTCGACCTCGAGGGCCCGACCGGCATCGCGTGGGAGGGCCGACCCCTCGTGCACGACGCCGGCGCGGTGTTCGCGGTGAGTGACGAGACGAGCCGGGGTGCGGCGCGGGCGTTCCTGCGCTCGCGCGCCAACACCATCGAGGGCGGCACGTCGGAGATCATGCGCAACATCCTCGGCGAGCGGGTGCTCGGCCTCCCGAAGGAGCCCGACCCCTTCCACGGCGCGCCCTGGCGCGACGTCCCCCGCAACGACTGACGGCGCGTCAGCTGCGGCAGACCTTGCCCTTCGCGGGCAGGGTGCCGCGCAGGAGATAGGCGTCGACCGCGGCGTCGATGCACGCGCTCTTCGTGTAGGCGGTGTGCTCGGTGCTGTCGAAGCGTGAGCAGCCGCGATCCGTCGAGCCGCTGACACGAGGTCGCGCGCGCCGGCGTAGGGCGTGGCCGGGTCGTGGGTGGTGCCCACCACGAGGATCGGCTTCGTGCCGGTGGCGCGCACGTCGCCGAGCTGCTCGCTCGCCGGGGGCTGCGGGCAGGCGGGGGTCGCAGCCGAGCTTGGTGGAGCCGGTGTAGCCGCCGAGCAGCGGGTACTCGCTCACCTGGGCGCGGTACTCGGCGACGAACTCGTCGTAGGTCTGCGAGGGGTCGAAGCGGTCGTCGCAGAGGATGGCGCCGATCACCTGGTCGATGTTGTCGTAGGTGCCGTCGTCGTGGCGGCCGTTGTAGCTGTCGGCGAGCTCCAGGAGCAGGGTGCCGTCACCGGACTTGGCGTCCTCGAGCGCCTGGGCGAGCTCGGGCCAGCCGAATTCCTTGTCGTAGAGCGCGGAGATCACCGCGGTGTAGAACGTCGCCACGCCGGCCTTGCGGCTGCTCCGCTTCCCGCTCGCGCGTGGTCGTCGACAGCGTGTCGCCCCGCTCGAAGCTGCGCCTGCAGGTCGCGGAACGCCGCCGTCGGGTCGCCCGACGAGTGGAACGGGCAGCTCGTTGTTGCGGGCGCAGTCGGCGAGGAACGACGGTCGAGCGCGTTCTCGAACCCCTGGGCGTTGCCGCGCAGCTCCGACAGCGCGTCGGCCGACAGGTCGACCGGCGCGTCGAGCACCATGCGCCCGACGCGGTCGGGGAACATCTGCGCGTACACCGCGCCGATCACCGTGCCGTACGAGTAGCCGAGGTAGGTGAGCCGGTCGTCGCCCAACGCCGCGCGCAGGCGGTCGACGTCGCGTGCGACGTTGCGCGACCCGAGCTGCCCGAGCCACGCGCCGTTCTTGTCGATGCACTGCGCGACGAAGTCGACGACGTCGCTGCGTTGCGCGTAGAAGTCGGGCAGGTCGGCGTCGGAGTTGGGGGTGGGGTCCTCGGCGTCGAGCGCGTCGGTGGTGGGCCCGTCGGTGCACACCACCGGCTTCGACTTGCCGACGCCGCGGGGGTCGAAGCTCACGAGGTCGTACCGGGCCCGGATCTCGGCCGGGACGGCGTCGACGAAGTCGGCGAGCGTGGTGGAGCCCGCGTCGCCGGGCCCGCCGAAGTTCATGACCAGGGAGCCGAGCCGCCGGGACGGGTCGCTCGCCGGGCGTCGCGACACCGCCAGCTTCACCTGCTCGCCGTCGGGCTGCGTGTAGTCGACCGGCACCGAGCAGCGTCGCGCACTGCAACCCGCGGGCGCAGGGCTTCCAGCGCAGCGACGCCTTGGTGCTCGTCTTCGGTGTCGTGGTGGTGGTGGTGGTCGACTGCGCCGCCGCCCCGGCCATCGGGAGGCCCCCCGTGAGCGTCGCGGCGACCACACCGACGAGGGTGAGACGCAGGATCGTGCGACGAACGGGATGGGTGGCGCGAGGGGGGAGCACCGGGAGAATCTACCGGGCTGCCCGACGGCCCGGTCGTCGGCGTTCGGCTAGCTTCGTGGTGTGACCCCGCCCCTCGACGCGCACGGCGAACCGCTCACGCTGCTCTCCGTGCACGCGCATCCCGACGACGAGGCCTCGAAGGGCGCGGCCACCGTCGCCGCGTACCGCGCACAGGGCGTGCGTTCCGTGCTGGTGTGCTGCACGGGCGGGGAGGAGGGCGACATCCTCAACCCCCACGTCGACACCCCCGAGGTGCGCGCCGCGCTCCCCGAGGTGCGCGCCGCGGAGCTGCAGGCCAGCGCCGACGCGATCGGCTACGACGCGCTGTACCTGCTCGGCTACCGCGACTCCGGCATGGCGGGCAGCGAGGCCAACGCCGCACCCCGACTCGTTCGCGTCGGCCCCGCTCGACGAGGCGATCGAACGACTCGTGCGCATCATCCGCGCCGAGCGTCCGCACGTGATCATCAGCTATCCCGACGAGCAGCAGTGGTACGCGCACCCCGACCACCTGCGCGTGCACGAGATCTCCGGCCCCGCGTTCGACGCGGCCGGCGACCCGACGCAGTTTCCCGACGCCGGCGCGCCGTGGCAGCCGAGCAAGCTCTACTGGTCGGGGTTCTCGTTCCGGCGCATCCTCGCCCTCCACGAGGCCTACCTGCGCCGGGGCGAGGAGAGCCCCTACGCCGAGCGCATCGCGCAGTTCCCGGCCGAGCCGCACCAGGGTCCGCCCACCGCGCTGATCGACGTGGGCGACTACCTGCACGTGCGCCGCGCCGCGCTGCTCGCGCACCGCACCCAGATCGATCCCGACAGCCACTGGATGCGGGTGCCCGACGACCTGCTGCGCGAGGCGTTCCCGTGGGACGAGTACGTGCTCGCCCGTTCGCTCGTCGACAACGGGGTGCCCGAGGGCGAGCCGCGAGACCGATCTGTTCGCGGGCCTGCGATCGCCCGCCACGACCGTGGGTGGAGGCGGCGCGTGAGCGAGTTCCTGAGCGACGAGTGGATCGCCGGGCTTGGCCGGCACCGGTCACGCACCGGGGCCGAGCGCCACCGTGCAGGTCGTGGTGGGCGGCACGCCCGCGGGCGACGTGAAGTTCCACCTCACGGTGGTCGACGGCGTGGTCACCGAGGCGGCGCCGGGCAACCGCCCGGGCGCGGAGGTGTCGCTGACCGTGCCCCACGCCGACGCCGAGGCGATGCTCGCCGGCGACCTCGACCCCAACGTGGCGTTCATGCGCGGGCGGATGAAGACCGCGGGCGACAACGGCCTGCTGCTCGACCTGCTGTCGGCCACCGCCGCGTGGTCCGACTGGCGCGCCGCGGTGCGCGCCACCACCGACAGCTGAGGCCAGTCGCGGCGACGTGACGCTCGGGTGTCGGCGACGTCGAGACGGGCGATCTGGTGCCGTGCATCGAGGCGGCAAGGTCCGCCGATCTCCGAGGTCCTGATCATCACCGCTGCGGCTCGTATCGGCGTCTCGCGAGACGGAAGTCGAGCTGGCGATCGCCGGAGCTGCGCGGCCACACGATCGGTCCGCGGTTCGGCGTTCGGTCGTCACTACAGCCGGGTCGACGGCAGCGTCCAGGACACTCCGACATCTCGTGGCACGGTCAGTACCGTCGTCGGAGCGTCGACGGGACCCGATCGGATCGATCGGGAGTGCTCGGACGACGATGGTCGACCGATTCCGTCGGCCGTCGATGCGTACCGCAAGGCTGATCGGCTCGACCCCTTCGGATTCTCGGGATGGATCGGGAGGGAACCGCACGGCGCCGCGAAGTCCGACAGTGGCACGGTGCGCGACGGCGTGTTCGCGGAGCAGGTCGTCGAGCTCTTCGGTGAACTGGTGAGCGCAGCGAGCGACGGACCTTGGTTGGCCGTGGCATCCTTCGTGAACCCCCACGACATCGCGTTCGCCGGCGGTCTGTACAAGGTCCTGCTCGGGTTCGAGCCCACCGACGACACCGTGCCCGAGATCCCCGAAGCGCCGTCGCAGTCGGATTCGTTTGCGGGACGCCCGGCGTGCCACGAGCAGTTCATGGCGGTCTGGCCCCGGATGATTGCCGCCCAGCCTGCCGATCTCGCGTACCGGCAGCTCTACTACTACCTGCACAAGCTTGTCGACCAGGCCATCGGCCGCATCCTCGATGCGCTCGCCTCATCGGGCATGGCCGACGACACGATCGTCGTGTTCACTTCGGACCACGGTGACATGCTCGGCGCGCATGGCGGCATGCAGCAGAAGTGGTGCAACGTGTACGACGAGTCGGTCCGCGTGCCACTACTGGTCAAGGGCCCCGGCGTTGCCGTGTCGACGGACGGGATCGACATGGCGACCAGTCATGTGGATCTGATCCCGACCCTGATGGGCCTCGCGGGCATCGACGTCGAACGCGCGGCCGCTGGTGTCACCGAACACCATGACGAAGTGCATACCTTGCCAGGTCGTGACCTCGAGCGCGGTCATCACGGGTGCCGCGGCCAGCGACACGCTGGCCGCGCCCATCTACTTCATGACCGAAGACGACGTGACTCGTGGCGTCACCCAGAACAACGTGCTGACCGGCGAGCGCTTCGACGCGATCGACGCACCTTGCTTCGTCGAGTCGGCGATCGCGACCCTTCCTACGGGTGCGAACGGTGAGGCCGAACTCTGGAAGCTGAACCACTACTACGAGCGACTCGACGACTGGAACGAAGCGCACGGTATCGCCAAGAACCCATTCGCCGCTCCGGCGGCGGAGCCCGTGTTCGAACTGCACAACCTCAGCGTCGATCCCGAGGAGCGTCACAATCGAGTCGATGACGCGAAGGACGCCTTGCGTCAGATTCAGACGGTGCTCGACGCCCAGCGCGACGCCAAGCGGAACCTCCCGGCGCACCGCAACCCGGTCGGCTGACAACTCTTCAACCCGAGAACCCGCCCACCGCGCCAGAACTGCCTGATTGAGTCTGTTCGGCCGCTCCGGTGACGGTGAGGCTCTGGTGTGCCGGTGAGGTCCCGCGGAACCGTTCCCGTACGGGCATGTGCTCCGTCAGGCGGTCCCGCGTGACCGCACATCCGCGATCAGGTGACGCCGAACCCCTCCGGGCGGTGGGAAAACGTCACGTGATCGACGTGGCGCGGGTCAACCTGCTGCGCGGGCGAGGGCGCGCAGGTCGCGCCAGGTGACGAGCACGGCACCCGAGCGGTGCACGAGATCGCGCAGCGACGGGTCGCGACTGAGCGCGGCGTGGTCCTCGACCCGGCCCGCCCAGTCGCCGGGGCACGCGGCCCGCAGCTCGTCGGAGTCGATCGCCGGGGTGCAGGCACAGCTCGGTGACGCCGGGCTGCAGGTCGAACAGCGCGCGCTCCACCTGCCGCCGCGCGCCGGGCGCGCACTCGACGACGTGGTCGGGGAACACCGCGCCCTCCTCGGCCGCGAGCTTGCGGAACGGGAAGCCGGCCAGGTGCTCGTCGCCGCCGAGGCGCAACGGCAGCCCGAAGTCGAGCGCGAGCTCGAGGTACACGTCGAAGAACTCCGGCCGCAGGCACAGCGCGCCGAGGTGGCTCGCCAGGTGGCTCACGTCGAAGCCCCACACGATCGCCCGCTCGGTCTGGGCCCGGCACTCGCGGCGCACCTCGTCGACATCGGCGTGGTCCCACGAGTCGTCGAGCGTGCGGGGGAAGCCGCCGTCGCCGTCGAGCAGGCTCGGCGAGCTGGTGATCGGCCCCCACCGGTACGTGTCGTGCTCGGAGTTGAGGGTGAGCAGCACGCCGACGTCCTCGCCGCGGTACCCGCCCGCCGCGTCACGCGCCCACGGGCACGGCACCATGAGCGCGGCGCTGGTGGCGATCCCGTTGCGCAGCGCGTCGTAGGTGGCGACGTTGCTGGCGTGGGTGAGGCCGAGGTCGTCGCAGCTGACGATCAGGAGCTTGGCATCCGCAGGGTGCCCGAGGCGCTCGGCGAGCGTGACCATGGAACGCTCAGCGTAGTGCCGGTGCGCGCGCCGGCCGTCCCGGCGGCCGCGCGGCCCGTCGCCGACGGCGCTGTGTAGCCTCCGGCCGTGGACCGCCCGAGCCGACGACCTGCGTGGTGTGGTGGTGCCCGACGCGCCGGTGCCGCCGTTGCCGCGCTGCTGCTCGGAGCGTCGTTGCTCGCCGGCTGCAGCAGCGGTGGTGGCGACTCGGCGGCGCCGACGACCACCGTCGGGGCGACCACCACCGTGCCCGGGCAGAGCAGCTGCGCGAACTTCCGGGGCTCGACCACGTCGCTCAGCTCGCAGGGCGCGGTCGCGGCGGGCTTCCTCGTCGACGCCACCGCGCAGGGGCTCGACTGCCTCGACAAGGTGACGTTCTTCTTCGACCCGGCCGGCGGGCTGCCGCCCGGGTACACGGTGGGGTACCAGGACGTCGCCACCACGCCGCTCACCGACTGCGGCGAGCCGATCACCGCTGCCGGGCAACGCGTTCCTCGTGGTGAAGATCCAGCCCGCGGCGAGCAGCGACCCCGCCCGACCCGAGGGCGACCAGCAGACGTACCGCGGCAATCTGCGCCTCGCCTACGAGGGGGAGCACCACCTCCAGATCGTGGAGAAGACCTGCGACGGCGACGGCACGGTGAACTGGATCATCGGCCTCGACTCCGTGCGGCCGTTCGTGGTGGACCGTGCGCAGAACCCGTCGCGTATCAGCGTGCTCATCGGCTGACGCGCCGTCGGGCGACGCGTCAGCGCAGGTCGAGGATGACCTTGCCGAACGTGGTGTCGGAGGCGAGCAGCTCGTAGGCCGCGGGCGCGTCGGCGAGCGGGAACGTCGCCGCGATCACCGGCGCGAGCGTGCCGTCGGCGAGCAGCGGCACCACGTCGCGCGCGAACGCCTCGGTGGCGGCGGCCTTCTCGTCGTGGTCGCGGGCGCGCAACACCGTGCCGATGATGTGCAGGCGCTTCACCATCACCAGCGCGACGTCGAGCTCGGTGCGGGTGCCGGCCAGGGTGCCGATCACCACGATGCGCCCGCCGCGCCGGGCGACGCGCACGTCGACCCCGAGGTAGCCGCCGCCGACCAGTTCGAGCACCACGTCGACCGGCCCCGCGGCGTCGGTGATCGCGTCGGTGAGCGCGCGCGGGTCGAAGTCGCGCGGCGCGACGACCGCGTGGTCGAGGCCGAGCGCCTCGGCGGCGACGAGCTTGTCGGCGGTGCGGGCGGTGCCCACGGTGGTCACGCCGATCGCCGTGCCGAGTTGCACCGCGGCGGTGCCGACCCCCGAGCCGACCGCGTGCACGAGCACGGTGTCGCCCGCGGTCGCGCCGGCCTGGGTGACCATCGCGTCGTGCGCGGTCACGAACACCTCGGGGATGCCCCCGGCGGTGACGAGGTCGATGCCCGCGGGCACCGCCACGCAGTGCGCGGCCGGCACGGTGAGGAGCTCGGCCTGCCCGCCGCCGCCGGCGATGCCGAACACCCGGTCGCCGGTGCTCCAGGTGGTGACGCCCGCGCCGAGCCCCACCACCTCACCGGCGAACTCCAGTCCGGGGATGTCGGCGGGGGAGCCGGGCGGGGCCGGGTAGCGGCCCGCGAGCTGCACGAGGTCGGCCCGGTTGAGCCCCGCACCGTGGACCCGCACCAGCACCTCGCCGGGTGCGGGTTCGGGGTCGGGACGGTCCTCCACCACGAGGCGGTGGTCGTCGGTGACGATGGCGGCGCGCATCGGCGGAGGGTACCCGGCCGTCGCCCGGGTCGGCCCGCTAACTTGCGCCGGTGTGAGCAGCCCCGCGCTGGAGTTCCTCGACGACGACGACGAGCGTCTGGCGTTCGACGCCGACGAGGCCGACGCGTTGTTCTCCCTCACCGGCGATCTCGACGCCGCGACCGTCTCCGCGTGCCCGGGGTGCCGCAGCCGGGTCGTCGCCGTGGTCGCGCTGGTCGACCTCATCGAGGACGCGCCGCCCGTGCCGCATGCGGAGGAGCTGGTGGAGCTGGCCGACGAGGCGCCCACGCTGCACCTCTACGTGCGCGACCTCGCCACCACCTGCCGTCACCGCGCCTGGCTCGACCCCGGCGCGGAGGAGTGGGCCGAAGCGGTCGGCGGGCGCGGTCGGCTTCCGGCACTGAACGGCCCCGGCCCCGCGGTCGAGGAGACGCGGCGGCCGGCGGAGGCTGCTCAGTAGGGGAGGCGCGTGCGCTTGAACTCGTTGAGCCGCGCCCAGGGCAGCAGGTCGAGCACCCGCTCGAGGTCGTCGACCCGGCCGCGCTCCATGAAGCGCACGAACACCGCCTCGTCGCCCTCGATGTAGGTCGGCACGCCGAACACCTCCCAGCGGGCCACCGCTTCGGTGTGCTCGTCGGCCAGGATCGCCAGCGCCTCGCTGCTCGACGCCTCCTCGGCCACCACGTCGGGGTCGAGCCCGACCGACGCCACCGCGTCGCGCAGCACCTGCTCCTCGAAGCGCAGCCCGTGGTCGTGGCGCTGCGCGAACAACGCGAGGTGCGCGTCGAGGAACTGCTCGGGATGGCGTTCGCGCACCGCGATGCCGAACAACAGCGCCCGCACGCCGGGCCCGCGGTCCTCGGCCGGCACGTCCCACACCGCGGTGTCGTCGTCGGTGAGGTGCACCTGGTCGAGCGAGAAGGGCACGAAGCGGAAGTCGACGTCGCTGCCGCCCCGGATCGCGTTGACCACCGCGGCGTTGCCGTTGTAGGCGAACGGGCAGCGGTAGTCGAAGGTGACGGCGATCGATCGGCTCATGTCAACGGCCTCCCAGCGGCAGCACCCGGCGGGCGACCGCGCCCATGGCGACACCGAGCAGGGCGCCGGCGACGATGTCGGAGGTGTGGTGCATCTTCGTGTACACCCGGCTCGCGGCCACCGCGGTGGCCAGCGCGAAGTACGCGGGGGCGAGCGGCGAGTCGGCGAGCAGCATCGCGGCGGTGAACGCCGAGGTGGCGTGGCCCGACGGGAACGAGCTGGAGATCGGGCGGTGCATGCCGTAGGGCAGCGGCGTCTCGTCGGGATGGTCGTCGTCGGGGCGCACCCGCCGGAAGCACAGCTTGATGGGGCCGTTGGTGAGCATCGACTCGACGCCCATCGACGCGCCCAGGCGCAGCGCCACCGCGGGGTCGCCCTCGTGCGCGGCCTTCAGCGCGCCGACGCCGAGCCAGAGCAGCCCGTGGTCGGCGGCGCTCGACAGGCCGTAGAACACCGGGTCGAGCACCGGGCCGCGGACGCGGTCGACCCAGTCGTCGATGCGCTGGTCGAGCGCGTGGACGCGGTCGACGAAGCTGCCCAGGGTGCCCATCGCCCTGCAGGCTACCGGCGCTGGTTCAGGCGCCGAGCGGGAGCGGCGCCGACACCATCGTGCCCGGGCCGCGCAACTCCTCGGCCTGGTGGGGATCGCCACCGTGCGCGGGGCAGTAGGGCTTGAACGTGCAGAAGTCGCACAGCCGTCCCGGCTTCGCTCGGAAGTCGTCGCGGTCGCACGCGGAGCGCACCGCGGAGTAGAGCGCGGTGGTGCGTCGCTCGACACCGCGGATCGACTGGTCGGACGGCGTGGCGATGATCGCCTCCGGCTTCGACAGGTAGTAGAGCTGCACGCGCGCGGGACGCCGGCCGAGCATGCGCTCGCAGAGCAGCGCGTACATGTGCACGCCGGTCAGGCTCTTCGCCTCGAAGAACTCCGAGGGCACCGAGCCGGTCTTGTAGTCGGTGACCACGAACTCGCCGTTCTCGTCGAGCTCGAGCCGGTCGATGATGCCGCGCAGCCGCACGCGCGCGCCGGTGGAGGTGTCGGCCGCGCCGAGGTCGGCTTCGAGCTTGAGCTCGAGCCCGATCGGCTTCACCGTGCGCGGGTCCTCGAGGCGGAAGTACTTCTCGACCAGCGCCGACGCGTCGCGGTCGAACTGCTCCCACTCGGCCTCGGTGAGCTGCAGGTCGGCGAAGTCGGGATGGGGCGCGAACTCGACACGGGCGCGGGCGAGGTCTTCCTGCGCGGCCTCGGGCGTGCGCTCGTCGGCGGGCCGGTCGAGCAGCAGCTCGAGCGCCCGGTGCACGAGCGTGCCCTTCGACGTCCACGGCGAGGGCGGCTCGGGCAGCCGGTCGATGTAGGAGAACCGGAACGCGAGCGGGCACTCCTTGAACGACGAGCAGGAGCTCGGTGACATGGAGTAGGGAGGTGCCAGGCCCATGGCGAGACGGTACCCCCGGGGTGTGACAGCTTCGAGGACCGACGGGCGCGACCCGCCCGCATCGGCTCGGGGCGCCCGGGGACCTGCGCGCTAGCGTCGCCGGCAGGCGAGGACCGACAGCTGGGGACCGGCGCCGCGGACGAGGAGCAGGCATGAAGATCGACGGGATGGCCATCGGCGGCATCGACAAGGTGCTGGCCCAGGCGAAGAAGCTCGAGGCCCAGGGCTACGACGGCATCGGCACCGCGGAGACCGGTCACGACCCGTTCCTCAGCCTCGCGGTGGTCGCCAACCAGGTGCCCGGACTGGAGATCGCCACGTCGATCGCGGTGGCCTTCGCCCGCACCCCGATGGTGCTCGCGGCGCCGGCCAACGACCTCCAGGAGGCCTCGGGCGGCCGCTTCACCCTCGGCCTCGGCAGCCAGATCAAGCCGCACATCGAGAAGCGGTTCTCGATGCCGTGGTCGCACCCCGCGGCCCGCATGCGCGAGTTCATCCTCGCCCTGCGCGCGATCTGGGCGTGCTGGAACGACGGCGAGAAGCTCGAGTTCCGCGGCGAGTTCTACACGCACACCCTGATGACCCCGTTCTTCAGCCCCAAGCCCAACCCGTACGGCGCGCCGAAGGTGGCGATGGCCGCGGTCGGCGAGCGCATGACCGAGGTCGCGGGCGAGGTGGCCGACGGCCTCATCGTGCACCCCTTCACCACCGCCGACTACGTGGAGGCCGTCACCCTCCCCGCGCTGGAGCGCGGCTTCGCGGCGAGCGGTCGCACGCGCGAGCAGTTCGAGATCGCCTACCCGGTGTTCGTGGTCACCGGCACCGACGACGAGAGCTGGGACCGCGCCCGCACCGGCACGAAGGCGCAGATCGCGTTCTACGGCTCCACCCCCGGCTACCGCGGCGTGCTCGAGCAGCACGGCTGGGGCGAGGTGGGCGACGAGCTCAACCGCCTCTCGAAGCAGGGCGAGTGGGAGGCGATGGGCAAGCTCATCACCGACGACATGCTCGAATCGTTCGCGGTGGTGGCCGAGCCGGCCAACGTGGGCGACGCGATCATCGACCGCTGGGGCGGCATCGTGAACCGCATCAGCTTCGACGCGCCCTACAAGATCGACGCCGAGTTCTGGCAGCAGCTGATCGACGACATCAAGCGCCGCGTTCGCTCGTGAGCGGCGAACCCGCCAAGCCCGCCGAGCCCGCCGAGCCCGTCGAGCCCGCGACGCGGCTCGGACGTCGACGCCGATGCGGTCCGCGCGGCCAACGGCGCGTTCTACGACGCGTTCGAGCGTGGCGACCTCGACGCGATGTCCGACGTGTGGGAGCACTCCGACCGGGTGAGCGTGACGCACCCGGGCTGGCCCACGATCCGCGGGTGGGCGAAGGTGGCGGCGTCGTGGTCGGCGATCTTCCGCTCGACCGGTTACATCCAGTTCGTGCTCACCGAGGAGGCGGTCACCGTCGACGGTGACACCGCGTGGGTGACGCTCGACGAGAACATCATCCAGTCGATGCCTGCGCGAGACCGCGCACGACGGTGTCGCGCCGCTCGGCGGCGCGCGCGCCGACCGCGATCAACCTGTTCGTGCGCACGCCCTCGGAGTCGGGCGAACAGTCGGGCGACCGCTGGGCGATGGTCGCCCACCACGCGGCCCCGTCAGCTAGCTCGCGTCGCTCGCACGCAGCTCCGAGCAGTCGAGCTCACCTTTCGCGTTCGATCCAGGCTTCGAGCGCGGGACCGCTCTCGAAGCTCGAGATGAGCGCGTAGCGCGGCTCGGTGCCGTTGTGCACCACCACGTGCCACAGCCGCTGCGTGTCGACGACGAACCGTGCGCCGCGGTGCAGCGGGACTCGGATCTCGGTCGCGGGGTCGGGCATGCCGTCGTCGCCGACTCCATGAGGCACATGAAGCTGTCGGGGTTGTCGGTGAGCTCGATCCACGACCGCACCACCCAGCCGTCGCCGTCGGGGTTGAAGCGGTTGTTGTCGTCGCGGTGCATGTGGCGCAGCGCTTCGTCGTAGTGCTGATGCTCGAGCTTGATCACGCGCACCCGGCCGAAGTTCACGCCGCTGTCGCGCACGTAGGCCGCGATGGTGGGGCAGAGCTTCGCGTTGGCGGTGAGGATGCCGTTCTTGTCGGCCCGCTCCTCGCCCGGCTTCCAGAAGCCGCGGCAGTCGAGCTCGCCGTCGGCGGTGGCGATCGGCGCGAAGTTGGTGTCGCCGCCGCTCTTCCAGTCCATGTACTCGAGCGAGAGGAACTCCTCGTCGGGCACCGGCGGGTCGAGGTCGCGCAGCGCCACGAAACCGGTCTCGGCCAGCGCGGCCATGCGGTAGTGGTCGGTGTGGAGGGGGATCTCCTGCGACCAGTGGGGGGCCGTGAGCTGGGTGACTGCCATGCCCGCGAGTGTAAGGAACCGCCGCGCCGGCTTCGAGCAACCTTCCCCAGAAAGGGACGAAGGTCCCGAAGGTGCACCGTCGGTCCGCCGCGGCGGGGAGGGGGTCAGGAGCGGGCGCGGTCCGGCAGGGAGCTGCCGGGCGGGGTGAACATGCCCCGCCGCCAGCGGCGCGGCGTGAACACCAGCGCCCGCGGGTAGTCCTCGAACATCCAGCGGGCGAAGTTGCGCCGGGTCCACGGCGTGGCGCCGGCGGCCGCGAGCGCGACCCGGGCGCCGACCGGCACGCGCAGCACCTGTTGCAGGAGGCCGGCGAAGCGCAGGTCGGTGCCGAGCGTGCGGTCGACCGCGTCGCGGTAGTGACCGGCGACGGCCGCCGGTTCGTGCGCGGCGACGGCACGCGCCGCGAGCAACCCGGTCTCCAACGCCTGCGCGATGCCCTCGCCGGTCATCGGGTCGACGACGTTGGCGGAGTCGCCCGCGAACAGGAATCGCCCGTGGGTGAGCGCGGCGCGCGAGTAGTCGGCGGGGATCGGCCACGCCTGGCGCCGTCCCTCGGGCTGCGCGTCGGGTCCGAGCGCGCGGCGCACCGCAGGGCGGTCGGCGAGGCCCTCCCACACGCGCGCCAGCGACTTGCCGTCGGTGGCCGCGGGACCGCCGCGCAGCAGCCCGAACCCCACGTTGGCGCCGCCGCCCGCGACGGGGAAGACCCACGCGTACCCGGGGAGGAGGTCGGCGTCGAACACCACCCACAACCGTCGGTCGGTGACGCCACTGAAGTACTGCCGGAACGCGTGCCACGTGCCGAGGCTCGGCGCGCCGCCGGGCCCGGTCCGAGTCGCACCGAGGTGGCGCCGCACCGGCGACCAGTGACCGTCGGCCGCGACCGCGAACGGCGCGCGCAGCGTGGAGCCGTCGGCGAGGTCGAGCTCGGCGCAGGCGTCGAGGGCGAGGCGCGTGCCGGCGGTGCGGGCGCCCACCACCTCGGCCCGCTCCACCACCTCGACGCCGTGGTCGTGGGCCAGCGCCACCAGCGCGGCGTCGAGCTCGATCCGGCGCACCACCGCGGCGTGGAGGCCGTCGGCGGGGAGGGGCAGCACGATGTCGTCGCCCCGGGGCGTGACCAGCACCGTCTCGTGCACCGGCTCGTACGACGGGAGCTCCCGCACGTCGAGGCCCAGCGAGGCCAGCAGCCGCAGGGCGCCGGCGGTGAGGCCGTCGCCGCAGATCTTGTCGCGGGGAAAGGCGGCCTTGTCGACCACGAGGGGCCGTGAGCCCGAGGCGGCGGGCCTCCAGCGCGGCGGCGATCCCGGCCGGTCCGGCCCCCACCACGAGCAGGTCGGCGTCGAACCTCGCTTCCCGCTGGGGTGCCACGCCGTGACGGTAGTTGCCCCGTTTCGCACCACGACCCCCCGAGCGGCAAGAATCTGTCGTTCAGCTGAGCGCGGGCCCACTTCGTCCGCGCCCCGACGGCAAGCGCGGAGATCCCATGAACATCGCAGTGACGGTCAAGCAGATCCCCGACCCCGCGGTTCCGGGTGCGCTCGAGGGCGACCACACGCTCGAGCGCTCGGGCAAGCTCATCCTCGACGACTCCGACGCCTACGGCGTGGAGATGGCGCTGCAGCTCGCCGAGGCGGCGGGCGGCGGTGAGGTGGTGCTCATCTCGATGGCGCCCAACGGCGAGGTCTCCGGCCTGCGCACCGCGCTCGCCATGGGTGCGGCCCGCGCCGTGCTCGTGTCCGACGACGCGCTCGCCGGTTCCGACTCGCTCGGCACCGCCAAGGTGCTCGCCAAGGCGATCGAGCGCGCCGGGTGGCATCGACCTCGTGCTCACGGCCACGGAGTCGTCCGACGGCTACACCGGCACCATCCCCGCGCAGGTCGCGGAGCTGCTCGGCTGGCCGTCGCTCACCTTCGCCAAGCACGTGGAGCTCGCCGGCGGCAAGGTCACCATCCAGCGCCAGACCGAGAACGGCTACGACACGGTCGAGGCCCCGTTGCCCGCGGTGGTGAGCGTGACCGCCGGTGTGGTCGAGCCCCGCTACCCCTCGTTCAAGGGGATCATGGCGGCGAAGAACAAGCCGGTCGACCAGGTGGGGATCGGCGACCTCGGCCTCGGCGCCGACCAGGTGGGCTGGGCCGGCGCCCGGCAGAAGATCGTGAACGTGGGCGCGGCGCCCGAGCGCCAGGCCGGCGAGAAGATCGAGGACGACGGCGAGTCGTTCGCCAAGATCGTCGCCTACCTCGAGAACCTCAAGGTCATCTGAGTCAACCGGACCACGACTCCGACTCGCACACGAAGACGCAGGAGACAAGAAGACGATGGCAGTTTCCAAGATCTGGGTGTTCGCAGAGGCCGACGGCGACAAGCCCGCCGGCGCCACCCTCGAGCTCCTCACCAAGGCCCGCGAGCTGGCCGGCACCGTCGAGGCCGTCTACGTGGGGGCCGACGCCGCCACGCTGGCCGGCGAGCTCGGCGCGCACGGCGCCACCAAGGTGTTCGCGGTCGACCCCGGCGACGGGCTCCCCGGTGTCGTCGGCGCCGCTGCGCTGGCGTCGCTGATCGGCGAGCACTCGCCCGACCTCGTGCTGTTCGCGCAGAGCTACGACGGCCGCGACGCCGTCGCCCGCCTCTCGGCGAAGCTCGACCGACCGGTGCTCACCAACGGCACGGCGCTGTCGGTCGACGGCGACACCGTCGTCGTCGGCACCGCGATCTTCGGCGGCAACACGCTCGTCGACACCGCGTTCGAGGGCGACGGCCCGTTCCTCGCCGCCATCCGGCCCAAGTCGTTCGCGGCGGAGCCGAGCGGCGGCGCAGCGGCCGAGGTGGTCGCGGTGGCCGCGCCCGACGCGGGGCGCGCCGGTGAGGCCAAGGTGCTCGAGCGTCACGTCGAGGAGCGCGAGGGGCCGAAGCTGGAGGACGCCGAGATCGTCGTGTCCGGCGGCCGCGGCATCGGCGCCGCCGACGCGTTCGGCCCGCTGGTCGACGACCTCGCCAAGCTGCTCGGCGGCGCGTCGGGTGCGTCGCGTGCGATCGTCGACGCCGGCTGGGTGCCCTACTCGAAGCAGGTCGGCCAGACCGGCAAGGTCGTGAAGCCGAAGCTCTACATCGCGCTGGGCATCTCGGGTGCCACGCAGCACATGGTGGGCATGAAGGGCTCCGACAACATCATCTGCGTGAACAAGGACGGCGAGGCGCCGATCTTCGGCATCGCCGACCTCGGCATCGTGGGCGACGTGCACAAGGTCGTGCCGAAGCTCATCGAG
>CAWAKX010000009.1:0-32313 GCA_963782705.1 uncultured Actinomycetes bacterium
GCCCGGCCGCACCCGCGCACCGGTCGGACGACGTTGGTGATCTCGGAGAACCACACCCGCGAGATCGCGGGCCTCCCGCTCGACGAGAGCGACGACCTCCTCGACGCGGTGTTCGCGCACCTCTACGCGCCGGAGAACACCTACGCGCTCGAGTGGCGCAACCACGATCTCGTGATCTGGGACAACATCGCGGTGCACCACGGGCGCGGCTCGGTCACGCTCGAAGGGCCGATCCGCACGCTGCGCAAGCAGGGCCTGCCGATGCCCACGTCGGACGCGCTCACCAAGGTGAAGACGTTCCAGGTGGCGCGCTGAGCAACTAGGGCAGGCGCACCGTCGCCCCGCCGTCGACGGGCAGCATCACGCCGGTGATGTGCTTCGCCGCGGGAGAGGCGAGGAACACCACCGCGTTGGCGATGTCCCACGCGTCACCCGAACGTCCGGTGGCCGTGTTGCGACCGACGGCCAGTGTGGCCTCGTCGAGCCCGGCCGCCGCGATCGACGCGGTCCGCATCGGGGTGTCGATCATCCCCGGGATCACGGTGTTCGCCCGGATCCCCTGAGGGCCGAAGGTGGTGGCGAGGCTGACGGTGAGCCCTTCCAAGCCCGCCTTGGTGGCCGCGTAGGCCTGCGTCGACGGTCCGCGCACCGCGACCACGGTCGACACGAACACGAACGATCCGCCACCGTGCTCGATCATCACCGGCAACGCGTGCTTGGCGAGCATGAACGGCACCGTGAGGTTGACCGCCACCGCTTCGTCGAACGTCGCCTCCGTCGTGTCGAAGATGGACCCGGCGACGAAGCGGGCCGCGTTGGCGACGACGGTGTCGACGCGGCCGAAGGCGTCGACCGCGGCCTGCACCGCGCGGATGCACCCGGCCTCGCCGGCCAGGTCTTCGACGACGGTCACCGACCGTCGGCCCTCGGCGGCGACGAGGCGCCCGGTCGCGTCGGCGCGGTCCTCGTGCCGGTCGACGAGCACGAGGTCGGCGCCCGCGCGGGCGAGGGCCACGGCACTGGCGCGACCGGTGCCGTAGGCGTCGCCCTTCGACCCGGCGCCGGTGACCAGCGCGACCGTTCCCGCGAGCGGTGCGTCCACCCGGTCCCCTTCCCGTCGGACGCGGAAGGCGATTCCACGTCGAAGTATCCTGCGCCGGGCAACGCTACGCGAGGAGCGGAGATGGGTCACGCGGTCACCGAGATCGACATCCACCGATCGGCCGACGTCGTGTGGGATGCGATCCGCGACTACGCCGACCCGTTCTGGCGCGGTGGCATCGCCACCTGCACCCTCGAGGGCAGCGTCCGCACCGTCACCACGCTGGGTGTCGACCTGGTGATCGAGGAGACGGAGTTCGCGCACGACGAGGCGAACCGCACGTTCACCTACGGAGTCACCGCGATGCAGGGCGACACCGTCTACTCCTTGCCCGACGGCACGACCATCGACCTGGCGTCGATGGCGGGACACCACCGGGCCACGATGACCGTGGTTCCGCTCGACGACGCGTCGTCGCGCGTGGTCTACGAACTGACCGTCGACGAGGGCCACGACGAGACGTTCCCGTCGACCGCCGGCCAGTACCGCCAGGTGCTCGCGTTGCTCAAGGCGCAGCTCGAAGGCTGAGTCCGAAGGCCGAGTCCGAAAGCGAGCGCGGCGGCCGGTGTCTACGCGTCGGGGTCGAACTCGCGGAACACGTCGGCGAGGCGCTCGAGCACGCGGCTCGCGGCCGCGAGGTCGCGGTCGGAGACGTCGGCAAACGCCTCGTCGAAGCGGCGGTCCCACTCCTCCTGGAGGGCGCCGAGCTCGGCGCGACCGGCGTCGGTGAGCGAGATCCACCAGACCCGTCGGTCGTCCTCGTCCTGACGCCGGTGCACGAGCCCGCTGCGTTCGAGCTGCTCCAGCATCGCGGTGATGCTGTTGGGCTTGAGCCCGGCCTCGCGCGCGAGCTTCCCGGCGGGCGCCTCCTGTTCGCGGACCAGCACGTTCAGTGCGCTGACCCGCCCGGGAGAGAGCGAGCCGTCGGCGCGCTTGTAGCTCGCGACCAGTTGCCGTTCCGCGGCGGTGAACAGGTAGACGGCCTCGTGCAGGCGCGCCAGCGCGGGCCGCGACGGAGACGGCTCGGGAGTGGGTCGGACGGGCGGCGTGCGGTCATCCTTCGAGCTGCCGCTTCAGGTCGTCGATCACGCTCTGGTACTGACCGATGGTCGACGCAAGGTTGCTGTCGTGGCCGTCGTCGAGCTCGAGTCCGTACTCGACCCGGCAGTGACCCTCGTCGAGCGGGATGACCGTGACCGTTGCGCGGTGGTGACCGATCATGTCGGCGAGGTCGAGCACGGTGCCGTCACCGAGGTCGAAGTCGGTGATGCCCCGCATCGCGGTCACCGCGTACGTGTAGGTGCGTTGCGCGTCGTCGTGGTGCACGAGCAGCTCGTCCACCTCGAGGTCGAAGCCGGCCATCTTCGCGACCCGCAGCTCACCCACCGGGGTGCAGGTCTCGACCCCCTCTTGCCACCGCATGTCCGCGAACTCGCCGACCACGGCCCACACGTCGTCGGCCGATCGTGCGATCGTGGTCTGCGCCAGTGCCTTCGGCATCGTGTCCCGCCTTCCGTGGCTCGGCTGCACCACCCCGCACACGCCGCTGCGGCGCCCATGGTGCTTCAAGATCGAACTGTTCGTCCACCGCAGCATCGTGACGGTCATGGGCCGGTTGACAGCCCGCGTCGGGGGCCGTTAGCGTGCGGTAGTTCCATATCGAACGAGTTTCGCCCGCGCGTTCAGGACGCGAAAGGAACCGCCATGGCCGACGTCGCCTACACCGTGATCTCCTCGGACTCACACGTGATCGAGCCGCCCAGCCTCTGGGCCCCGCGGATGCCGGCCAAGCTGCGCGACCGCGCGCCGAAGCTCACCGCCGACACCGACACCGACCGCCTCAGCTACGACAACGGCGTGCCCCTCCAGCCGGTCGGCGTCCTCGCCGGCTGCTACCGGGAGGACGCGGAGCAGCGCTGGGAGGGCCGGTGGGAGGAGGACATCCCGAAGGGTTGCTACGACTCCAGCGTGCGCCTCGCCGACATCCAGCGTGACGGGGTCGACGCCGAGGTGCTGTATCCGACCATCGGCATGCAGTTCTTCCCGATCGAGGACTTCGAGTTCCAGACCGCGCTGATGCGCGCGTACAACGAGTGGCTGGCCGAGGAGTTCTGCGGCGCGAACCCCGACCGGTTCTTCGGGATCGCCATGGTGAACCCCGAGGACGTCGACCACGCGATCGGCGAGGTGCAGCGGGCCAAGGAACTGGGCCTCGTCGGCATCATGGTCGCGATGTACGCGGGCGACGACTTCCCGTACTACGACGAGCGCTTCGACCCGCTCTGGGCCACGTGCGCGGAGCTGCAGATGCCCTTCCACCTGCACCTCACCACCGCCCGCAACAAGAAGAAGCTCACCTTCGGCGCCAAGGAGCGCTACCCCACCCCGGGCGAGATCATGTCGATGGCGGCCGGCATCCAGGGGATCCTCGTCGACCTGATCGCCTTCGGTCTCTTCGACCGTCACCCGGATCTGCAGGTCGTGTCGGCCGAGAACGACGCCGGCTGGGCCGCCCACATCATGGACGTCGCCGACTACAACTGGCACCGTCTTGGCGACCTCCTCGACATGCCGAAGTCGAAGTTCGAGCCGAGCCACTACTTCCGCAACAACATCAAGATGACCTTCATGCGCGACCGCGCCGCGATCCTCACCGCGCCGGTCATCGGGCAGGACTCGCTGATGTGGGGCAACGACTTCCCCCACCAGACGAGCACCTGGCCCCGTTCGCAGGAGGCACTCGACCTGATGTTCGCGGGACAGCCTGCCGAGCTCCGCCAGGCCGTGGTCTGCGACAACGTGCGCAAGCTCTACGGCATCTGAGCCGTGCCGTACGACGTCGTCGTCCGCGGCGGGACCGTCGTCGACGGCACCGGCGCGCCTCGGGTCCGGGGTGACGTCGCGATCGACGCGGGGCTCGTCGTCGCGATCGGCGACGTCGCGGAACGCGGTCGCGAGGAGATCGACGCCGACGGCCTGTTCGTGACGCCGGGATTCGTCGACGGGCACACGCATCTCGACGCGCAGATCTGCTGGGATCCGTACGGGCCCTCGGCGCCGCACGGCGTCACGTCGGTGGTGGCGGGCAACTGCGGCATCGCGGTCGCGCCCTGTCGCGACGCGGACGAGCGCGAGATCTTCATCATGCCGGCGCTGGAGGTGGCCGAGGACATCCACCGCCCCACGGTGGAGGCGGGCGTCGACTGGCAGTGGGAGACCTTCGCCGAGTACCTGGCAGTCGTCGACGCGTTGCCGAAAGCCGTCAACTTCGGCGCGTGCGTGGGCCACGGCGCGCTGCGGAGCTACGCGATGGGCGATCGCGCGTTCGACGAGGAGGCCGCGACCGCGGACGAGATCGCCGCGATGACCCGGGAGCTCGCGTCGGCGCTCGACGCGGGCGCGCTGGGGTTCTCCTCGATCCTCCCCGGCGCCAGCATGTTCCTCTATTACGCGCATCTCGCGCCGCGCGACACCGACCCGCGCATCGTGTGCGGCCTGGCGTCGGCCACCGAGGTCGACGCGATCACCGAGGTGCTGACCCACCACGGCCGGGGCGCGGTGCAACTCGGTGGCGCACGCTGGGACGACGCGGTGCACCTTGCGTCGCGGACCGGCCTGCCCGTGCACTTCGTGTTCGGTAACGGGGCGCCCGATCCCGCCTTCACCCTCCAGCACTTCGCCGACGCCGCGGCGCACGGAGCGCACATGGTCGCCGCGGTCTCGGCCCGCCCGCAGACCTCGATCATGGGGTTCCGGGCCCGGCTCCCGTTCGACGCGCTCCCGGAGTGGGCGGAGCTGCGGGCGCGCCCGCTCGCGGAACAACGCGCCGCCCTGCTCGATCCCGAACGTCGCGCCCGGTTGTTCGAGATCGCGCGCAACGGGCCGTACCCGGAGGTGCACGGCCTCGCGGCGCGGCCGCCCGACTGGTCGAAGATGTCGATCGTCGACGCACCGATCCCGCCCTACGAGACGGTCGCCGAGCGCGCCGCGGCCCTCGGACGCGATCCGCTCGACGTCGTCGTCGATCTCAGCGTCGAGTCGGACTTCCACCAGCTCTTCGCCCAACCGGCCACCTACGACCACCCGCGCGCGACGTGGCTCGAGCGCATGCGCCATCCGCACGGCGTCATCTCCCAGAACGACACCGGCGCCCACGTCGCGCAGGCGGTCGACTGGGTGATGCCCACCTGGCTGCTCGCCTACTGGGTGCGCCAGGAGCAGGAGTTCACGTGGGAGGCGGGCGTGCGCATGATCACCGCGCTCCCCGCCGCGTCGTGGGGCGGGCTGGGCGGTCGGGGAGTGTTGCGGGAAGGTGCGCCGGCCGACGTCAACGTCTTCGACCCCACCACGATCTCGCCCGGTGTGCCCGACGCCGACGACGGGCTCCCCGGCGGCGGCAAGCGCATCACCTGCGGCGTCGACGGCATGGTCGCCACCGTCGTGGGTGGTCAGGTGACCTTCCGCGACGCGCAGCCCACGGGCGCACTGCCCGGCGTGCTGCTCCGCCCGTGACGAGAGGTTCCACCCGCCCGGCGGCCCGCCGCCGGCTCAGTGCTGGGGGACGACTTCGCGCAGGGCCCGGCCGAGCAGCTCGTCGGGCGTCATCGGCGGCGAGCCGAACGCGAACCCGACGCGGGTCTCGAAGCCGGTCGGCTCGAGGATCCGGCGCACGATCCGGCTGACCACCTCCCGGTCCTCGATGTCGTTGAGCACCAGCACGAACGTGCGCCCGGCGATCCGGGCGACGGTGTCGTCGGGGCGGACCTGCTGGCGGAGGTGCTGGGCGAAGGCCAGCCGCACGTCCTCGGTGTCGGCCCGGCCCTGCACGTCGTCGAACACCACGACCGCCACGAGTGGGCCGTAGCGGTCGCTGCGGGCCAGCGCGATCTCGAGCCGGTCGAGCAGGACCACGAGGCCCGGGAGGCCGGTGGTGGCGTCGAACAAGGCTTCGCGCAGCCTGCGCACGTGCTCGGCCGAGTCCGACGCCGAGGGCGCGTCAGGGGTGGAGTTGTCCGAAGCCCGCCGACGGAACGCCACGCCCGGAGCATAAGCAACGATGGGCGGGGACGGGGGCGCGCGACGGAAACCGAGCCTGCGGTCGTACACTCCTGATCTCCATGAGGAGATTGCGCTACGGCCTGCGTCTGGGGGGCTCGTTCGTGTCGTACAGCGTCACGAACCGGGCCTGGTGGGTGATCCCCATGGTGTTCCTGCTCGCGGTGATCGCGCTGGCGATCGTCGTGGGACAGGCCGCGGCGCCGTACACGCTCTACACGCTGTTCTGAACGCTGTTCTGATCGCTGCCGGCGTCGCCTTCCCGACGCTCGCGGCCGCACGCCGACCGACCTTCCTGGGGGACCGTTGAACGACACGACGTGGGCGGAGATGCCACGTGCCGTCGCGACCGGACCCCGCCGCCTGGGCGCACAGATCGCCCGGGTCGTGGTCCCGTTCCTGATCGCGGGACTCCTGTTCCTCCTCGGGCTCACCATCGCCGCCGTGCTGGTGGTCGTCGCGGCGTGTGTGCTGCTCGTGCTCACGGTGGTCGCGCCGCACGCGGCGCGGCGGGTGGAGCACGTCTTCGAACGCGTCGGGCACTGGGTGGGGCACGGGCTCGCGATCGTGCTGTTGGGCATCGTCGACCTCCTCGTGTTCACGCCCATCGCCTTCGTGATGTGGGTGTTCCGCTACGACCCGCTCGCTCCCGGCGTGCGCCGGGACGCCGCGTCGTTCTGGCACGCGCACAGCGGTCGGTCGCTGCCGGCCAAGCCCTTCGCCGACGAACGCAGCCTCTTCGTCCCCGCCGGCGCCGTGGGCTACCAGCGGTCCCGTCCGGTGCTGCGGATCGCGACCGCGATCGGTGTCGTCGCCCTGCTCCTGCTGGCCGACCTCGGCGCCGGCTGGCTGTACGACGAGGTCGCCCGCTCCACCCGCGGCACCGCGGCGGTCGCCGCCGACGACACCTACGACGCCGCCACCCAGCCCGCGTTCCGCGACGCGCCCTGGGCGCGCGACCTCCTGCAGGAGCAGACCGAGCTCCCGGGGGTTCGTGACCCGTATCTCGGCTACCGGATCGGCGACATGACCGGCCGGTACACCAACTTCGTGAACGGCGCCCGGGTGAGTTACGAACAGGCGACGAGCGACAAGAAGCTGGTGGTCTGGTTCTTCGGTGCGTCGGCGTTGTTCGGCGCGGGCCAACGCGACGGCTACACGATCGCGTCGCAGTTCGCCCGCATCGCCGAGCAGGCGGGGATCCCGGTGGAGGTCCGCAACTTCGGTCGCCCCGCGACGTCGTCGTGGCAGGAGCTCGAACTCTTCGAGCAGCTCGTCGGTCACGGCGAGAAGCCCGACTTCGTCGTGTTCTACGACGGCTTCAACGATCTCAACACCCAGCTCAACATCATGTTGTCGACGGTGCCGGTCGACATCTTCGACCCGAGTGCCGCGGGCGTCTCGGAGGCCGCGGCCAAGGAGCAGATCGCGGCCGACACGAACTCGAAGCAGAGCACCGCGGCCCAGCAGGCCGCGTCGTCAGCGACCGACACTGCGCCGACCGGATTCGACGCCGTGGTCGACGCGTACTGGGACCAGGCGGCGAGTCACCGCGTGTACGACGCGATCGACGAGCTTCTCAACGGATCCGACGCGCCCAAGACCCAGTTCTTGAAGGGCATCGACCAGAAGCCCACGGGCGATTCCACCACGAACGATCAGATCGTCCAGGCCGCTCGCAACGCGGTCGCGCTCCAGGCGCGGGCGGCCGAACTGGCCACGTCGGTCGCGTCGGGCCAGGGCGCCGAGACGGCTTTCTACTGGCAGCCGTTCGTGTACACGAAGAAGCTGCTGCCCGAAGAGCAGGCCTACACGCAGTTCGACAGCTACGACCCGGCGCGCTGGGTCCCCGCGATGGCGGAGGTGCGCAAGCTCCTGAAGAAGACCCCCTACACCGACATCGGGTCCGCGCTCGACGGCGCGACCGAACCGGTGCTGTGGGACTTCGTGCACACCAACGAGGAAGGCGCCCGCCTGTCGGCCCAGGCCATCTTCGACAACCTGCGACCCCGCCTCCAGCAGCGCCTCGCGAAGAGCCCGTAGATGAACATCCTCGGGATCAGCGCGTTCTACCACGACTCCGCGGCGGCCCTCGTGCAGGACGGCGTGCTCGTCGCCGCCGCGCAGGAGGAGCGGTTCACCCGCAAGAAGCACGACGCCGCGTTCCCGGCCCAGGCGATCGCGTACTGCCTGCAGCGTGGCGAGGTCGACGCGAACGGGATCGACGCGGTCGTCTACTACGACAAGCCGGTCACCACGTTCGTGCGCCTGTTGAAGACCTATCTGCGAGTCGGGCCGAAGGGCATGCGGTCGTTCATCCGTGCGATGCCGTTGTGGACGCGCGAGAAGTTGTGGATCCCCTACGAGATCGACCGTGGGCTCGACCGCATCGGCTACCGGATGCCGAAGAAGCTCTGGTTCACCGAGCACCACGAGAGCCATGCGGCGAGCGCGTTCTTCCCCTCGCCGTTCGAGTCGGCGGCGATCCTCACCTTCGACGGCGTGGGCGAGTGGGCCACGAGCAGCATCGGGGTCGGGAAGGGCAACCGCATCTCGATCGAGCGCCAGCTCACGTTCCCCAACTCGCTCGGTCTCCTCTACTCGGCGTTCACCTACTTCTGCGGCTTCCGGGTGAACTCCGGCGAGTACAAGCTGATGGGCCTCGCGCCGTACGGCAAGCCGGTGTACGTGAAGCGCATCGCGAAGCACCTCATCGACCTGCGCCCCGACGGCTCGTTCCGCATGGACATGCGGTACTTCGACTACCTGTCGGGGCTCACGATGACCAACCGCCGGTTCGCCGACCTCTTCGACGGTCCGCCGCGCTCGCCGGAATCGGAGATCACCCAACGGGAGCTCGATCTCGCGGCGTCGATCCAGGTGGTCACCGAGGAGATCGTGATGCGCATGGCGCGCCACGCGGCGCGCACCACCGGTGAGCGCAACGCCGTGCTCGCCGGCGGCGTGGCGCTCAACTGCGTCGCCAACGGCAAGCTGCTGCGCGACGGGCCGTTCGACAACATCTGGATCCAGCCGGCGGCGGGCGACGCCGGCGGCGCGGTCGGCGCCGCGCTCTACGGCTGGCACATGGTGCTGGGCAAGCCCCGTCACGCCGACGGCGTGCACGACGCGATGCAGGGCGCCTATCTCGGGCCGGAATTCCCGACCGACGAGATCGCGGCCTGGCTCGACGCCAACGGCTACCCCTACGAGCGACTCACGCGGCGACGCCCGCGACCGCGCGATTGCCGAACGCATCGCGCGGGGCGACGTGGTCGGGATGCTGCAGGGACGCATGGAGTTCGGTCCGCGTGCGCTCGGGCATCGTTCGATCCTCGGCGACCCGCGTTCGTCGTCGATGCAGTCGACGATGAACCTCAAGATCAAGTACCGCGAGTCGTTCCGCCCGTTCGCACCTGCGGTGCTCGACGACCGTGCGTGCAAGGTGTTCGAGATGGAGCCCGGGATCGAGTCGCCGTACATGCTGCTCGTGGCCGGGGTGCGCCCCGAACTGCGGGTCGCGCCCGACCGCCGCGAACGTTCCACGGATCTGCGGGAGTGGGTGAACGAGGTGCGCTCGCGACTCCCCGCGATCACCCACGTCGACTACTCCGCGCGGCTCCAGACCGTCGCGCCCGACACCAGCCCGAAGTTCCACGGGGTCATCGCCGCGTTCGAGGAGCTCACCGGCTGCCCCGTCGTGATCAACACCTCGTTCAACGTGCGCGGCGAGCCGATCGTCTGCACGCCCGACGACGCCTACCGCTGCTTCATGCGCACCGAGATGGACACCCTCGTGCTCGAGGACTGCATCCTCAGCAAGGCCGACCAGCCGCCGTTCGCCGACGAGGGCAGCTGGCAGACCGACTTCGTCCTCGACTGATCCGGTCAGCGGGTGGCGTAGAAGAGGTGTTCGACGGTGCGGCGGGCGCGCCGCGTGAGGCGACGGTAGTTGTCGCGCAGCGTCACGTCGGGATGGTGGACGTACCCGAGGAGCAGCCCGAGGCGCACGAGGTCGCGGCGCTGCACGGGCAGCGAGTCGACCGGACGGCCGTCGAGCAGATACGCGGCATTCCGGGTGCGCTCGCAGAACCGGTAGGCCTCGGCGAGCGCCGACGCGTCGTCGGCGTCGACCAGGCCCTCGTCGCGCAGCGCGTCGAGCGCGCACATCGTGCCGGTGACCTGCGCCGCCGGGCGGTCACCGCCGTGGAGCAACTGGAGCAACTGGACGGTGAACTCCACGTCGGACAGTGACCCCCGCCCCAGCTTGAGGTGGAACTGCGGATCCTCGCCCGGCGGGATGCGCTCGCGTTCCACCCGCGCCTTGCTCCGGCGGATCTCCCGGGCGTCGTCGTCGGTGAAGGGGTGGCCGTACACGACGTCGCGTGCGGCCCGTTCGAACTCGGCCCCCAGGGCCCGGTCGCCGGCGACGAAGCGGGCCTGGGTGAGCGCCTGACGCTCCCAGGTGAGGCCCCACTGCTGGTGGTAGGCGGTGAAGCCGGCGAGGCTGCGGGCCAACGGCCCCTGCCCGCCCTCGGGCCGGAGGCGGGTGTCGATCCGGAAGGTCTGCCCTTCGGGGGTGGTGGCGCCGATCTCCTGCACGACCCGGGTCGCCAGCTCCTCGGCGCGTTCGAACGCGGCGCTGCTGTCGCCGTCGTACACGAACATCACGTCGACGTCGGACGCGTAGGACAGTTCGCCGCCGCCGAGGCGACCGAGGCCGATGACCGTGAAGGGCAGGTCGGCGGGGAGATGGGCCAGCGCGCCCTCGAGACAGGCTTCGGCGAGCGCGCTCAGCTCGGCGCCGGTCTCGGGCAGGCTCGCCAGCCCGAGCAGATCGCGCGTCGCGATGCGCAGCTCTTCGCGCCGCTTGAACCGTCGGAGGCCGGCTCGGCGTTGGTCGGGGTCGCCGCGCCATTCGAGCGTGTCGAGCGCCTCGGCGACCAACTCGTCGCGCGTCTTGGCCGCGAGCGCGGCGGGGTCGTCGAGCCGGTCGACGAACTCCGGGTGACGACGCAGCGCGTCGCCGACGACCCGGCTCGATCCGAGCAGCCGGCACGCGCGCCGCGCCGCGCCGGGGACGTCGCGGAAGGTCGTGGCCAGCGACGCGGAGCGGGCGGGCCCCTCGGCGAGGCGGCGGAGCTGCAGCAGGCCGAGGTCGGGATCGGGGGTCTCGGAGAGCCACTCGAGCACGAGCGGGAGCAGCTCCTGCATGAGCCGTGAGCGACGGGTGAGGCCCTGCGCCAGCTCGCGGACCGCGGCGCGGGTGCGCTCCATGTCGGTGAACCCGAACGCCGCGAGCCGCGCCTCGGCGGCGTCGGGCGAGAGCGGGCCGACGCCGGCGAGCGCGTCGAGCAGCGGCGCGAAGTACAGCTCCTCGTGGATGGTGCGCACCGCGCGCTGGTGCTCGCGGTGGTCGGCGTCGAATCCGGCGAGCGCGTCGCGCCACGCTTCGTCGCGGTAGCCGAGCACCCGGGCCAGGCGCGTGCGATCGGCGCGGTCCTCGGGCACCGTGTGGGTCTGCTGCTCGTCGCGGAGCTGCAGACGGTGCTCGACCGTGCGCAGGAACCGGTACGCGGCATCGAGGCGTTGCGCGTCGGGCTGCTCCACGTACCCGCCGTCGGCGAGCGCAGCCAGCGCGTCGAGCGTGGTGGCCGAGCGCACGGTCGGGTCGTGGCGACCGTGGACGAGCTGCAACAGCTGCACCGCGAACTCGATGTCGCGGATCCCGCCCCGCCCGCGCTTGAGCTCCCGCTCGGCGAGGCCGCGTGCGGTGGTGACCGCCTCGGATCGCTGCTTCATCGCCCGGATCTCGCGGATGGCGTCGGGTTGGAGACGCTCGGGCCACACGAACGGGCGGGTGAGCTCGAGGAACTCCGCACCGAGCGCCGCATCACCGGCGACCGCCCGCGCCTTCAGCAGGGCCTGGAACTCCCACGCGCGCGCGTGCTGTTCGTAGTACGCGCCGTAGCTGTCGAGCGTGCGCGACAGCGGGCCGGCCGCGCCTTCGGGCCGCAGGTCGGCATCGGTGCGGAACACGATGCCGAGCTCGCCGGGCAGGCTGAGCAGGCGGAGCAGCCGGCGTGCGGTCTGGTCGGCGACGGGCCCGTCGCCGTCGTGCACGAACAGCACGTCGATGTCGCTCGCGTAGTTGAGCTCGCGGCCACCGAGCTTGCCCATCGCGATCACCGCGAACGGCTCGGCGGGATCGACGATCCTGACCGCGGCCTCCACCGCGACCGCGGCCAGGGCCGCGAGCTCGCGGCCCACGGCGGGGAGGTCGGATCGCCCGAGCAGGTCGCGCAACGCAATGCGCGTGAGCTCCGACCGTTTCCAACGGCGGAGCACCCGGTCCTCGGTCTCGTTCGCCGCGCCGCGCGGACGCACCCGCCCACGATTCGCGCAACTGCTCCGGGGTGCGCTCCCGGCCCAGGCCATCAGGATCCCGCAGCCAGTCGAGCAGCGACGGGTCGGCGATCACCGCCGAGGTGAGGGCACGCGACGCGCACGCGAGCGCGACCACACCGTCGAGGAGGAGCGGGGTGGCGACCAGCTCGTCGGCGACGGCAGGCTCGAGCTCCACCAGGCGCGCGATCGCGGTCCGCGCGACCGTCGCGTCGGCGCTGCGTTCGATCGCGGCCGTGACCGCGGGCGGTTCCTCACGGGTGACGCCGGCGACCATGCCGGAAGTGTCGCGTATCCTGAGCCCATGCCCCGCCTCCGTGTGGCTGCCGCCCAGCTCGACCTCGTCGTCGGCGACCTCGAGGGCAACGCGCAGCGCATCCTCACCGCCTACCAGCAGGCCGAAGACCTCGCCTGCGACCTCGTGGCGTTCCCGGAGCTGGCGGTCACCGGCTACCCGCCCGAGGACCTGCTGCTGCGGCCGGCCTTCGTGGCCCAGGCGGGGGAGACGCTCGAGAAGATCGCCGCGGCCACCGGCAACTGTGCCGCGGTGGTGGGGTATCCCGAGCTGGGGCGTGACCTCTCGAACTCGGCCGCGGTGTGCGCCCACGGCAAGGTGCTGGGGAGCTACCGCAAACACCTGCTGCCCAACTACTCGGTGTTCGACGAGCAGCGCTACTTCCTCCCGTCCACCGTCGACGGTCCGCTGTTCGTGATCGGCGGCGTGCGGGTCGCGTTGTCGATCTGCGAGGACGCGTGGAGCCCCACCGGACCGATCAGCACGCAGGCCGCCGCGGGCGCGGAGTTGGTCGTCAACGTGAACGCGTCGCCGTTCTACGCCGGACGGCTCCCCGAGCGCGAGGCGATGCTCGCCACGCGCGCGGCGGACGCGTCGGTGCCCGTCGTCTACGTGAATCTGGTCGGCGGCCAGGACGAGTTGGTGTTCGACGGCGCGTCGATGGTGTTCGACGAGTCCGGCCACCTCGTGGCGCGGGCGAAGCAGTTCGCCGAGGACCTCCTCGTCGTCGACCTCGACGTGCGCCCCGCGTCGCGCCGTCGGCTGCTCGATTCCCGCGGCCGTTCGGGCGCGCCGCCGCTACCCGAGGTCGCGGTGAGCGAGGCGCACCTCGGCGAGCACGACGTCGCCGCGCGTGTGGAGGCCACACTGCCGCCGGTGCGCGAGGTCTACGAAGCACTGGTGCTCGGCACGCGCGACTACGTCACCAAGAACGGGTTCACCGACGTCGTCATCGGGTTGTCGGGTGGGATCGATTCGTCGCTCGTGGCCGCGGTCGCGGTCGACGCGCTCGGCGCCGAGCACGTCTACGGCGTGTTGATGCCGTCGCGGTTCTCGAGTGAGGGCAGCATCACCGACGCCACCGAGCTCGCCGAGCAGCTCGGCATCCGCGCCTTCACCGTGCCGATCGAGGACGCCCACGGCGCGTTCCTCGGGATGCTCGCCGAGCCGTTCGCCGATCTCCCGCCCGGCCTCGCGGAGGAGAACCTGCAGGCCCGGGTGCGCGGCACCATTCTCATGACCTTGTCGAACAAGTTCGGCTGGCTCGTGCTCACCACGGGGAACAAGAGCGAGATCGCCACCGGGTACTCCACCCTCTACGGCGACATGGCCGGTGGGTTCGCGGTGATCAAGGACGTGCCGAAGATGCTCGTGTACGCGCTGTCGCGCGACCGCAACGAGCGGGCGGGGCGCGCGCTGATCCCGGAGACGGTGCTCGACAAGCCGCCGAGCGCCGAGCTGCGGCCCGACCAGAAGGACTCCGACTCGCTTCCCGAGTACGAGATGCTCGATCCGATCATCGAGGGGTACGTCGAAGCCGACCTGTCGATCGCCGAGCTCGAGGCCGCGGGCCACGACCCCGCCGCGGTGCGGCAGGTGGCGAAGCTCGTCGACCGCAACGAGTACAAGCGCCGTCAGGCGCCCCCCGGGGTGCGGGTGTCGCCCAAGGCGTTCGGCAAGGACCGCCGCCTGCCGATCACCAACCGCTGGCCCGGCTGACGGCGTGACTCCCGAAGCCCTCGCGAACCTCGCATGCCTGCGTCGGGCCCGCGACCTGATCGACCGCGAGTACTCGCGTGATCTCGACGTCGCGGCGCTGGCGCGGGAAGCGGCGATGTCGACGGCCCACTTCTCCCGGCAGTTCCGCGCCGCGTACGGCGAGACGCCCTACGCGTACCTGATGACCCGCCGGATCGAGCGGGCCAAGGCGTTGCTCCGCCGCGGCGACCTCACGGTCACCGAGGTGTGCATGACGGTCGGCTGCACGTCGCTCGGCTCGTTCAGCGCCCGATTCACCGAACTGGTGGGGGAGACGCCGACCGCCTACCGCAACCGGGACCACGCCGCGCTCGCCCGCGTGCCCGGTTGTGTGACCCGCGAGCACACGCGGCCGATCCGGTCGCGCGCATCGAGCAGGATCGAAGAAGCGTCCGCCGCTGCGGCTCCGTAACGTGACGGGCATGACGATCTCACTGGCCCGCTGCTTCCTCCAGGTCACCGACCCCGACCTCGCGCTCGAGTTCTATCGCGACGCGCTCGGTCTCGACGTCCGCAACGACGTCGCGAAGGAGAGCCTCCGCTGGATCACCGTCGGGGCGGCCGGCCAACCCGACGTGGAGCTCGTGCTCACGAACTTCCTCAACGGGGGCCCCGCCGACACCGACGCGATCGCCGCGCTCGTCGCGAAGGGCGCGATGAACGGCGTCCACTTCCACACCGACGACCTCGAAGCCACGTTCGACCGCCTCCGCGCCGCGGGCGCGGAGATCGTGCAGGAGCCGACCGACCAGCCGTGGGGCGCGCGCGACGGTGCGGTGCGCGACCCGAGCGGCAACCTCGTGCGCATCGACCAGCTTCCGGAGTGATCGACGACCGCGGACGCGCCGACGGCGGGAGACGGGTCGACCGATCTGGCAGACTCGGCCGGTGCGAGCACGGGATGGCAGTCGATGAGCGGAGCCCGGACCCAGGTCGGCATCGTCGAGTGGTCGCGTCGGATCCGCGGCGCGCGCTCCATGGAGATGCGCCTCGCCGCCACCCTGGGTACGTGGGTCCAGCGGGTCCCCGACCCCGGGGCCAAGCTGCTCCTCGCCCGGCACGCCCGTCACTTCGCCTGGCACGCCGACCTGTGGGACGCGCTGGTGCCCGTCATCCACGACGTCGTGGTGGCCGACGCCATCGCCGATCCGCAGCTCACCCAGGCCCTCGCCGCGTTGAACGGCGCCGGCGCGCCCGGGGCGATCTACGACGAGGCACTCCCGCACCTGGTGGGCGCGTACCGGGCCTGGTCGGCGGAGGCCACGCCGGTCGCCGAACGGCCGATCATGCGGGTGCTCGACCTGGTCCTGCGCGACGTCGACTTCGACGCGCAGGAGGGGCACCAGCACTTCGCCGACGCCTGACCGGAGCGCCGACGATCCGGACAAGGCGCCCGTTTTGGCGCCCCTTGACGCCGCCGGTATCGTGAGGACGACCAGCAGCCGGGCGGCTCCCGGGAGAACCGGGATCCGCCCTGCCGGACCTGCACGACACAAGTCCTGAAAGTGGGGTCGCCGGGTGGCGAAGGAGCGTGTCGAGCGGGACGAGGAAGATCTCGTCCGGCTCTATCTCACCGACATCGGCCAGTACCCGCTGCTGACCAAGGACGACGAGGTCCGCCTCGCCCAGCAGATCGAGCAGGGCAACGCCGCCCGCGAGGAGCTGCTCGAGGGCACCAAGCAGCTCACCCCCGCGAAGAAGCGCGAGTTGCGGCGCACCGCCCGCGAGGGCGACGACGCGCAGCGCACCTTCGTGCAGTCGAACCTC
The DNA here is from genome assembly GCA_963782705.1 of uncultured Actinomycetes bacterium. Lineage (GTDB taxonomy): Bacteria > Actinomycetota > Acidimicrobiia > IMCC26256 > DASPTH01 > CAVRGQ01. The sequence continues at coordinate 16,383 of CAWAKX010000009.1, forward strand.
CGCCTCGTGGTGTCGATCGCCAAGAAGTACCAGGCGTCGGGTCTGCCGCTCCTCGACCTCATCCAGGAGGGCAACCTCGGCCTCATGCACGCGGTCGAGAAGTTCGACTGGCGCAAGGGCTTCAAGTTCTCCACCTACGCCACCTGGTGGATCCGCCAGGCCATCACCCGCGGCATCGCCAACACCGGCCGCACCATCCGCCTCCCCGTCCACGCCGGCGACACGCTGGCCCGCCTGCAGAAGGCCCGCTCGCGCCTGGAGCTCAAGCTCGGCCGCCCGGCCACGCTCTCCGAGCTCTCGGCCGAGGTCGAGATGCCGGAGGACAAGGTCACCGAGGCCCTGCGCTTCGCGGCCGAGCCCCTCTCGCTCTCCGAGCCGCTGCGCGAAGACGGCGACGCCGAGCTCGGCGACATCGTCGAGGACCGCTCCGCCGAGTCGCCCTTCGAGGTCGCGGCCACCGCGCTGCTCCCCGAGGAGATCGAGAAGCTGCTCGCCCCGCTCGACGAGCGTGAGCGGCAGATCCTCGCGCTGCGCTTCGGTCTCGACCGCGGCGAGCCGCGCACGCTCGAAGAGGTGGGGGAGCACTTCAACCTCACCCGCGAGCGCATCCGCCAGATCGAGGCCCGGGCGATGAGCAAGCTGCGTCACCCCTCCGCCGACACCGGCGCGCGCGACCTCCTCGCCGTCTGACGTCGTCCTCCCGTCGCGGCGGGCCCAGCGTGGCGTACGATGCTCACCTCCGTCGGAGTCGCGCCGTCGGAATCGCGGAAGGGTTCCACTCATGAAGAAGCTGCTCATCATCCTGATCCTGGCCGCCATCGGTGTGGCGGTGGTCAAGAAGGTGCGTGCCGAGGCCTGAGCCTCTGCGCGCCAGTCAGAGTGTGGTGGGGCCCGCTTCGGCGGGCCTCGTCGCGTCCGGTGTCTCCTCGGAGGTGGCCAGGCGGGCGCGCTCGACGGCGACCAGCGCGAAGTACGCGACCGCGATCCCCACACCCTGCAGCGGGGTGAGCAGCACGTCGACGACGTAGAAGCCGAGCACGTGCACCCAGTGCTCGGTGCCGTTCAGGAGGACGTCGGTCAGCGCCGCCGCGCCCTCGCCCACGATCAGCACGATCGCGGTGAGCGCCAGCATCGACCGGAAGTTGCCGCGCACGAGCTGTGCGCTCCGGCGCAGCGACGCGCGCACACCGACGCGTTCCACGACGATCACCGGCCCGTAGAGCGTGCAGTAGACGAGCACGAGCACGCCCGGGATCACGAAGAGCACGAAGCCCAGGGCCACCGCGACCTCGAAGAGCAGCGTGGCGCCGACGAGCCGGCCCCAGGGCACCTCGCGGAGGAAACGGCGGAAGGCGGGCATGCGGTGCCCGTCGAGGTCGGCGCCCACCATCTTCTCGGCGGCGACCGCCTCCACCTCCGCGCTGCCGATCTCGAACACCAGGATGACGAACAGGTTGACGATCGCGGTGGCGATGTCGAACGTGTCGGTGGTGACCTGCACGACGAAGTGGTATCCCGCGATCTCGAGCGCGGCGAGCGGCGCGAGCACGACCGCGGCGAGGATCCACAACTGGAGCGCGTGGGCGCGCCAGACCCGGAGCGTCGTACGCAGCACCTCGGTGACGGACAGGCGTTCGATGGGTGGGAATCGTAGAGGTGCGCGGGCTGCCGCACGCGCCGCTCGCTCAAGCAATTCCGGCCCCGATGCCGATACGGGGACGATGGAGCGCGCGATCCGCCTGGCTGCCGCGGTCATCGGCGCGATCTGCGTGTCGGGGATGGTGGTCCCCGCCACCGGCGTGGCGGTCACGGCATCGGTCGGCACGCCGACCCTGGTTCGCCACGTGGTCGCGCCCACCACCGCTCCGCTCCTTCCGCCGCCCGCGACCGAGCCGCAGCCCACCGCGCCGGCCCCGGAGCCGCAGCCCATCGAGCCGCCGTCGGGGATGCGGGTCACGCTGGTCGACGAGGCCCGCGGTCGCACGCTGGTGACGGCGCTGCACGTCCCGACCGCGGGATCGGGTGGGCCGTACCCGCTCGTGGTGTTCGCCCACGGCTTCGCGGTGTCGGCGGGCACGTACGCGGCGCTGGAGCAGCAGATCGCCGACGCCGGGTTCGTGGTGGCCGCGCCGGAGTTCCCACTCACGAGCAGTGCCTCGGGCCACGACCTCGACCGCGACGACATCGTCAACCAGGCGGCCGACGTGTCGTTCGTGATCACCCAGTTCCTCGACCCCGCGACCACGCCGACCGCGGTGCAGGGGCTGGTGAACTCGACCGCGCCGGTGGGCGTGGTCGGCCATTCCGACGGCGGCGTCACCGCGGCGGCGGTCGCGTACAACGACACGGTCGCCGACTCCCGGATCGGTGCCGCCGTCGTGCTGTCGGGCGCGGAGATCGCGTATCCCGGGAGTTGGTTCACTCGGCAGTCACCGCCGCTGCTCGCGATCCACGGTGACGCCGACGAGGTGAACCCGTACTGGGCGAGCGAGCAGCTCTTCGCCGACGCCCGCGGCGCGCGGCGACTGGTGACGGTGCTGGGCGGCTCGCATCTCGGTCCGTTCACGACCGATCCGGTGGAGGCGCCGTCGGCGTGCTGGTGGCCGACTTCCTGCGCGGCGAGCTCGCCGGTGACGGCGACGCGCGGGGCCGGGTCGACGGCGACGCGAACCGCGACGGACTGGTGCTCGCCGCCGCGTGACACGTCGGCGGTCCGCTCGTCTGTCGCGGACCGCTTCCTTCCCGCACCACTTCCCTCGACGAACTCCGGCGCGCTCGGCGATGTCCCGAGCCCGCGCCACAGGATCGGGAGGGAAGCCCGGTGATGCTCGCGTTGTGGTCCCCGAAGGGCGGGGTCGGTACCTCGGTGCTGGCGGCGGCGGTCGCCCTCGCCGTCGCTCGTGACGGTCGTTCGACGGTGCGTCCGGGGGTCAGCCCGGCGGGGAGCCCACCGGCCGCCGACCCGCCCGAGGGCAGGCTGGTCGACCTCACCGGTGATCAACCCGCCGTGCTCGGCCTGGGGGCCGACCCCGAGCTCGGGGTCGGCGACTGGCTCGCGGCCGGGCCCGAGGCGCCGCCTGACGCGCTCGCGCGCCTGGGCGTCGCGGTCACCTCGGGTCTGGTGCTGCTGCCGCGTGGCGCGGCGATCGCCGGGGCGCCGGCCGCGGCGGGGACGGCGTTGGCGCACGCGCTGCGCGGCGGGTCCGTTTCCGTGGTCGTCGACTGCGGCACGGCCCCCGACCCCGCGACCCGCGCCTTCGCCGAGGCGGCCGACACCACCCTGGTGGTGCTGCGTCCCTGTTACCTCGGGTTGCGCCGCGCCGTCCACCACGAACTCCTCGCCGCGACCGACGGGGTGGTCGTGGTGGAGGAGCCGGGTCGCGCGCTGGGCACCAAGGAGGTCACGGAAGTCCTCGATCTCCCGGTCGTCGCCGAGGTCCCGCTGAAGCACGAGGTCGCCCGCGCGGTCGATGCCGGGGTGTTGGTCACCCGGATGCCCGTCGCGCTCGGGCGCCCGGCCCACCGGCTCGCGTCCCGCGCCGGCCTGCTGCCGGCGCGTCGGGGCGCGGCGGCGTGACCGCCACCGCCCCCGGGCCGGGCATCAAGGAGCGGGTGCACGCACGGCTCATCGCGGAGGCGGGCCAGGGCGGGGTCACCGCGTCGCCGGTCGTGGTCCGCGCCCGCCTCGCCGAGCACCTCCGGGTGGAGGAGCCCCTGCTCGCCGCCGACCGGTTCGACGCGCTGCTCACCGAGCTCGTGCACGAAGCCGTCGGCCTCGGGGTGCTCGAACCGGTCCTGGCCGATCCCGCGGTCACCGAGGTGATGCTCAACGGGCCGGGCCGGGCCTTCGTCGAGCGCGACGGCGTGGTGGAGCCACTGGCGCTGACCCTCGACGCGGCCGGCATCGTGCGCATCGCGGAACGGGTGATCGCGCCCCTGGGCCTGCGCCTCGATCGCTCGTCACCCATGGTCGACGCGCGCTTGGCCGACGGCTCGCGGCTCCACGCCGTCCTCCCACCGCTCGCGGTCGACGGCCCGTGCGTCACGATCCGCCGGTTCGGGGCGCGAGCGGTGTCGGTCCGTGAGTTCGCCGTCGACGCCGAAGCCGAGCGGTTCCTGCACTGGATGGTGCGGGCGGGCTGGAACGTGCTCGTGGCCGGCGCCACCGGCGCGGGCAAGACCACGTTGCTCAACGCGCTCTCGCGCGCGATCCCCACACGCGAACGGGTGCTCACCATCGAGGAGACGGCCGAGCTCCGGCTCGCGCAACCGCACGTCGTGCGGCTCGAAGCCCGGCCGGCGAATGCCGAAGGGAGTGGGTGCGGTCAGCGTGCGCGACCTCGTGCGCGCCGCGCTGCGGATGCGCCCCGACCGGGTCGTCGTGGGCGAGGTGCGCGGGGGCGAGGCGCTCGACATGCTCCAGGCCCTGAACACCGGTCACGACGGTTCGCTCTGCACGCTGCACGCCAATTCGCCGTCCGACTCGCTGCGCCGGCTGGAGACGCTTGCGCTTGTTCGGCGACGTCGCGCTCCCGCTCGTCGCGATCCGTCAGCAGATCGCCGCGAGCGTCGACGCGGTGGTGGCGGTCGGGCGTGACGGCCCGCGCCGCGTCGTGCGGGAGATTGCCGAGGTCGTCGCCGGCGCCGACGGCCCATCCACCCGGGTGCTGTTCCGGCGCGACGGTGGCGCGCTGGTCGCGGCCGCGGCGCCGCGTCGCGCACCCCGACGGGCCGACGTCGCGCCGTGGTCCCCCGGCGGACGACCGGTGAGGAGCATCGTGCTCGTCGTCGTGGCGCTGCCGCTCGTCTGGTGGTGCGTGCGCACGGCGTCGCGCGCGGAAGCGGCTGCCCGATCGCGCGCGTTGCGCGTGCACGCCCGGCGCGAACTGCCCGCCGCCGTGCGGGTCCCCTTCCAACGGGCGCTCGACCGCGTCGAGATCGCGACGAGCCCGGAGGACGCCGCGAGCACCTGGGGCGCGTGCGTGGCCGCGGCCGCGATCGTGGCGAGCGCGCTCTCTCCGGCGCTCGTGGTCGCGGTGCTGATCGCCGCCGCGGTCGTGCCGGTCGTGGCCTACCGGGCCGCGGTGGCCCAGGTCGACCGCCGGCTCGCGGTCGCGATGCCGGGGGCGCTCGAGACCGTGGCGGCCGAGCTGCGGGGCGGGGCGTCGGTGGTGGAGGCCGTCGCCCGGGTGGCAGGTTCGGCCACGCCGGTGGCGCCCGAGCTGCGCCGGGTGGTGGCCCGCACCGAGGTGGGCCTCACCTTCGCCGCCTCGCTCGCCACCTGGTCACGGGAGCGGCGCCGACCCGAGGTCCAGGCGGCGGCCGGTGCGCTGGCGGTCGCGGCGAGCCTCGGCGGTCGGGCGGCCGACGCCATCGACGGGCTGGCGGCGTCGTTGCGTCACCGGCTCGACGCGGTGGCCGAGGCCCGGGCCCTGTCGAGCCAGGCGCGGTTGTCGGCGCTGGTGGTCGGCGCCGCGCCGGTCGGCTACCTCGCCTTCTCGGCCCTCGTCGACCCCGGCGCGGTCGACGTGCTGGTGACCACCGGGGTCGGGCGGGTGTGCCTGGTGCTCGGGCTCGGGCTCGAAGCCCTGGCCGCGGTGTGGATCCGTTCCATCGTGGCCTCGGAGGCGTAGCGGTGGGACCGGCACTTCCGCTCGGGATGGCGTGGGCCGCGTTGCTGTCGGTGCCCCTCGTCGCGCGGGCGCGCCGGGTGGCGCCCGCGCAGCGCGCGGTCGCGCTCGGAGGCCCGCGCCACGGCACCGCACGGCGCGAAAGCGAGAGCCTGCGTCGTCATCCGCGGTCGGCCTCTGATGAATTGGTGGGCCGCCCGGTACCGCGCGTCGATGGTGGTGCGGGTGCTGGCGGTCCCGTTCGCGCGCCGGCGCGCTGCACGCGTCGATGCTGCGCTGGCGCGCGAGCTGCCGGTGGCGATCGATCTGCTGGGGGTCGCGGTCGGCGCCGGCTGCACCCCCTTCCTCGCGGTGGAAGCCGCGTCGCAGTGGGCGCCACCGGTGATGGCGCGCGAGCTCGGCACGGTCGTGCGGGCGTGCGCGCTGGGTGCGACGTTCGCCGCGGCCATCGAGGATCTCGCTGCACCGTCGACCGCGCCTCGGGTCCTTGGCCGACGCGCTGCTCGTGGCCGAGCGCAGCGGTGCGCCGGTGGCGGCCGCGCTCGCGCGCCTCGCGGGGGAGGAGCGGGCGGCGCTGCGGCGGCGGGCCGAGGCGCACGCGCGCCGCGTCCCGGTGCGCCTCCTGTTCCCGCTCGTCTTCCTCGTGCTCCCCGCGTTCGTGCTCCTCACGGTGGTGCCCGGCCTCGCCGCGGGCATGGCCCGGCTCTGAATCGCGACCGCGGCGCGTCCCTGTCTTCCCCGTTCCCGTCTCCGAACCCGGAGGGAATCGATGATTCGTCGTGCCGTCACCCGCGCCCGCGTGCGTCTCGCATGTGAGCTGGGTCAGTCCACCGCCGAGTACGCGCTCGTGATCCTCGGTGCGTGCGCGCTCGCCACGTTGCTGATCTCGTGGGCCACGGGCAGCCACGCGATCTCCAAGCTGTTCGACTCGGTGATCGCCAAGGTGATGCCGGGATGAGTCCCGCGCCGCCGGTCCTCCGCCCCAGGCGGGGGGCCGGCACGCCCGGGATGCACATGCGGGCCAGGCGACGGTGGAGTTCGCGTTCGTGCTCCCGTTGCTGGTGCTCGGGCTCATGGCGATCGTGCAGACCGGCCTCGTCGTGCGCGATCAGCTCGGAGTGGTGCACGCGGCGCGGGAGGCGGCGCGCGCGGCATCGGTCGACGCCGACCCCGCACGCGCCGTGCGCGCGGCGCGGCGCACGTTGCCCGGGGCCGACGTGCACGTCGGCGACCGTCCCGCGGTCGGCGGGGAGATCACCGTCGACGTGTCGTACACCTCGGTCACCGACCTGCCGCTCGTCGGGGTGCTGTTCCCCGACCCGGAGTTGCGGGCCTCGGCCACGATGCGGGTCGAGCGGTGAACCGGAGTCGAGGTCGCGGCGAGCGGGGCTCGGTCTCGGTGGTCGCGGTGGGCGTGCTGGTCGTCGCGCTGGCCCTCACGATGGGTGCCGCCCGCCTCGGCGCCGCGCTGGTGGGCCGGGCCCGGGCCGAGACCGCCGCCGATGCCGCCGCGCTCGCCGCGGCCGACGCGCTGGCGCTCGGGCAGGGGAGTGGATCGGCCATCGATGCCGCCACCGAGACCGCGGCCCACGACGGCGGACGGCTGGTGTCGTGCGAGTGCGCGGGCGACGCGGCCGAGGTGGTGGTCGAGGTCGATGTCCCGGGCCTGGCGCTGGTGGCCGGGCCGGCCCGGGCGCGGGCGCGCGCCGAGGTCAGCCCCGAGTGTGCGCTGGTCGACTGCTGAGCGGCGGGTGCCGGGTCAGCGGACCGTGACCGGGAACTTCTCGGTCTGCGCCGGCGGCTGGTCCTGCTCGAACGGCCGGGCGTAGTTCAGCACCAGCGTGGTCGAGCCCTTGGCCGTGGCCTCGAACGTGAGCATCTGCGTGCCGCCGGCGCCGGGCATGGTGCCGCCTGCCACCTGCTTGCTCGACACCTGCTTCACGTCGTCGTTGTCCTCGGCCGACCACGAGTAGCCGGTGGTCGGGTTCGCCGTCAGTGCGATCGTGAACTGCTCGCCGTTCTGCACACGTGATCGAGTCGCCGGGGCCGTAGACGGTGCTCGTCGCCCCACCCGAACTCGTCGAACTGTCCCACGGCAGCGTGGCCACCACGACGAAGAGCCCCGCCGCGAGCACCACGACCACCACCAGGGCGACGAAGCGCTTCGTGGTCATGGCGGCACGATACGCCACACTCCGTCCGCGATCGGGCACTCAGGCCGGGCGTGTCCGCGCCCAGCGCCTCGAGCAGCACCGCGGCCGCGTCCTTGTCGAGGTACTCGTTCCAGTTGCCGCACTTCGGCGACTGCACGCACGACGGGCAGCCGTCGTCGCAGGGGCAGTCGCGCACCAGCTCGTGCGCGGCGTGCACGTGGCGGACCACCTCGCCGAACGCGAGGTCGGCGATGCCCGCGCCGCCGGGGTAGCCGTCGTACACGAAGATCGTGGGCAGCCCGGTGTGCGGGTGCAGGGCCATCGACACGCCGCCGACGTCCCAGCGGTCGCAGATCGCGAACAGCGGCAGCAGACCGATGAGCGCGTGCTCGGCGGCGTGCACCGCGCCGATCACCCGACTGGGATCGATGCCGCGCCGCGTGAGCGCGTCGAGGGGGAGGGTGTACCAGCACGCTCGGGTGACGAGCTCGCGCGGCGGGAAGTCGAGCGGCACCACCTCGAACACCTCGTTGGTGGACGCCCGCCGCCGTTGGTAGGCGACGAGCCGGTTGGTGACGGTGACCGTGCCGAGGGACGCGTGACCCTCGCCGAGCGGCACGCTCCGATCTTCGGCGACCACGTCGATGTCGGTCGCCTCGCGGGGCTGGGTGTACTCGTCGGCGTCGTCGGCCGGTTCGAGCACCGCGTGGAGGTCGTCGGCGTGCAGCTCGGTCACCCGGTACTGGCGCCCCTGGTGCAGGTAGATCGCGCCCGGATGCGCGACCTGGAACGCCCGCGAGGCGTCGACCGTGCCCACCAGGTGCCCGTCGGCCTCCACCAGCTCCAGCTCGGCCGACGACCCGCTGCGCAGCCCGACGCCCCGGGCCGGGGGCGTGCGGCCGATCCAGTACATGCGGTCGCCGCGCGGCTTCAGGAGATCCTCGATGACCAGGTCGCGCACGGCCTCGTCGAGCACCTCGCCGAACCACCGGTCGTCGTCGTGCGACAGCGGCAGCTCGTGCGCCGCGCACGCGATCTGGGCGCGGGCCACGAACGGGTTCGCCGGGTTCACCACCGCGGCCTCGGCCGGGCGATCGAGCAACTCGCGCGGATGCCGGGCGTACCACTGGTCGAGCTGGTCGTCGCCGGCCACCAGCACCGCGGCGGCGCGCCGCGTGCCGCGCCCGGCGCGCCCCACCTGTTGACGCATCGACGCCAGCGTGCCGGGGAAGCCGTTCAGCACGACCGCGTCGAGCGAGCCGATGTCGATGCCGAGCTCGAGCGCGCTGGTGGCGACGATGCCGCCGAGCGATCCGTCGGAGAGCCGGGCCTCGAGCGCGCGCCGCTCCTCGGGGAGGTAGCCCGCGCGGTACGCGGCGACGTCGGGAGGAGTGGCGCCGGGGGTCACGGCCTCGCGCACCATGCCCCGCGCCCGCGCGGCCACCAGCTCCGCGCCGCGTCGGCTGCGCGTGAACGCGAGCGTCTGGTGACCTTCCTCCACGAAGCGCGCGAGCAGCATCGCGGTCTCCGCGTTGGCCGACGCGCGTGTGCCGGTGTGCTCGTCGAGCAGCGGTCGCTGCCACACCACGAACCCGCGCTCGGCGCGTGGCGCGCCGTCGTCGTCGATCGCCTCCACCGGCAGTCCGCACAACGCGGACGCCAACGCCGCGGGGTTGCCGATGGTGGCGCTGGTGAAGCAGAACACCGGATCGGCGCCGTAGTACGCGCACAGACGACGCAGCCGCCGCAGCACGTGCGCGACGTGACTGCCGAACAGGCCGCGCAGCGCGTGCAGCTCGTCGATCACGACGTAACGCAACCGCATCAGGAAGTTGGCCCACCGCGCGTGCGACGGGAGGATGCCCGCGTGCAGCATCTCGGGATTGGTGAGCAGCACGTTGGCGTTCGCGCGGGCCCACGTGCGGTCGTCGGGCGCGGTGTCGCCGTCGTAGGTGGCGGCCACGAGCGAGGGCACCAGCCACTCGCGGAAGCTGCGGAGTTGGTCCTGGGCCAGCGCCTTGGTGGGGTACACCACCAGTGCGGTGTCGCCGGTGGCCGCGAGCACCGACTCCACGATCGGGACCTGGTAGCAGAGCGACTTGCCCGACGCGGTGCCGCTCACCACCGCGACGCTGCGCCCGTCGCGCAACGCGTCGATCGCCGCCGCCTGGTGCGTGTACAGCGCCTCGACGCCCCGGGCACGCAGCCGCGCCTCGGTCGTCGCCGAGAGGGGGACCGCGGGTGTGGCGCAACGGGCGACGCGGGCGGGAACCCGGGCCGACGAGACCGCCCGGTCGGAGTGCTCGTGGGCGAGCGCGTCGAGCGTGCTGCAGGCGTCCTGCGGCTCCGTCGCGGGGGTCGTGGTCACGCCCCCAGCATGGCGCGTGGGTGCGACGGGTTCGGCGGGGGGTTCAGCGGCGAGGGATCAGGCGCCGGTGAGCATCGTGCGCAGCTGCTCCTCGGCGTCGGTGGTGACCAGCGCCAGCACCTCGTCGCCGGGCAGCAGGATCGTGTCGCCGCGGGGCATCACCACGTGGTCGTCGCGCACGATGGCCACGATCGTCGCGTCGCGGGGGATGGCGATGTCGCGCACGGCCTGGTTCGCGACCGGCGCGTCGTCGGCCAGGGTGACCTCGACCAGCGCCACCGCGCCACCTTCGAGCTGGAACAGGCGCACGAGCCGTCCCACGCTCACCGCCTCGCCGACCAGCGCGGTGATGAGGTGCGGGGTGCTCACCGAGATGTCGATGCCCCAGCTCTCGTTGAACAACCAGTGGTTCTTCGGGTGGTTCACGCGGGCGATCACCCGCGGCACCGCGAACTCCTGCTTGGCGAGCAGCGACACGACGAGGTTGTCCTCGTCGTCGCCGGTGGCGGCCACGAGCACGTCGCAGCGGTCGAGGCCCGCTTCCTTGAGCGACGCCACCTCGCACGCGTCGGCCGCGCACACCGTCATCCCCTCACGCGCGGGGATGCGCTTCACGACCTCGAGGTCGTTCTCGATGAGCAGGACCTCGTTGCCGCCGTCGACGAGTTCGTTGGCGATGAAGAGACCCACGTTGCCGGCACCGGCAATGGCGACGAGCATCAGTGGTGTCCTCCGGTCTCGGTGGCGGTGAGCCGTTCCTGGAGCGCGTCGAGCGCGTCGAGGCGGGTGACGATGTGGAGGATGTCACCCTCCTGGCCGACGAGAGACTGGTCGACGACCATGCCGTTGCCCAGACGGGTGACCGCGCTGAGCGTGTACCGACCGGGCTCGTCGAGCTGCTTGAGCAGCCGCCCGGCCCAGGCGGCGGGCAATGCCCGTTCGACCAGGGCGACGTTGCCGCTCGCATCGATCCAGTCGGACTCCATCGACTCGGGGAGCAGTCGGCGGATCACCTGGTCGGTGGTCCAGGAGACGGTGGCGACGGTCGGGATGCCGAGGCGCTGGTAGATCGCGGCGCGGCGGGGGTCGTAGATGCGGGCGACGACCCGCTCGATCGAGAACGTCTCGCGGGCGACGCGCGCCGACATGATGTTCGAGTTGTCGCCGCTGGTGACCGCGGCGAGTGCAGTCGCCTGCTCGATCCCGGCCTCCCGGAGGGTGTCTCGGTCGAAGCCGAACCCCACGACGGTCTTGCCCCCGAACCCGGTGGGCAGCCGTCGGAAGGCGCTCGCCCGCTTGTCGACCACGGCGACCGTGTGGCCGCTCTTCTCCAGCAGCCCGGCCAGCTCGCTGCCGACCCGGCCGCAACCCACTACGACGATGTGCACTGGTGGCCCTTTCGGCCGGCTTGCTCCCGCGTGCTGCTGAGGGGGCGATGTTAGCGACGCGGTCGCCGCCGAGCGGCCCCGGGGCCGCACCGTCATCTGCCGTTCACACTCCTGAACGGCATCCCGCGCCACCAGAGTGGTTGACTGGACTGCCATGCAGACGATGCGTCAGCAGGCGGCGCCGAAACCGCTGCCCCCTGCACCCAAGGTCGACATCCCCGAGAGTCGGGGTTACCGGATCAAGAACCGGATCCTGGGCCCGCCGCTCCCGACCGACGCGCTCGAGCACGAGCGTCTCGGGATCCCGGTCGCCCTGGCGGTGTTCTCCTCCGACTGCATCTCCTCGTCGGCGTACGCCACCGAGGAGATCCTGCGCGTGTTGTTCGTCGCGGTGGGCATCGCGTCGTTCGCGCTCGTGGTACCGGTCACCCTCGCGATGCTGGTGGTGCTGTTCTTCCTGATCCTCTCCTACCGCGAGACGATCAAGGAGTACCCCACCGCCGGTGGCGCGTACATGGTCACCCGCGACAACTTCGGTCTCCTCCCCGCGCAGGTCGCCGGTGTGTCGCTGCTCACCGACTACGTGCTCACCGTCGCGGTGTCCACGGCCGCGGGTACCGCCGCGCTCGTCTCGGCCTTCCCGGGCCTGAGCTCCTACGCGGTGCCCGATCTCGCTCTTCTTCATCGCGATCATCGCGTTCGGGAACCTGAAGGGCGTGCGCGAGTCGGGCAAGGTCTTCGCGGTCCCCACCTACTTCTTCATCGCCATCATGGGCATCATGCTCGTGGTCGGGATCGAGAAGTACGCGGCGGGCACCCTCGGCACCGTCGCCCACGCCAACGGCATGCTCACCGCGGACAAGCAGGGCAGCGCCGCCGACGGCCTGCTCTACGGTGCCGGGATCGCGGTGATGCTGCACGCCTTCGCGGTGAGCGGCACTGCGGTCACCGGCGTCGAGGCCATCTCCAACGGCGTCACCGCGTTCAAGAAGCCCGAGTGGCTCAACGCCCGCCGCACGCTCGTCATCATGGGTTGTGTGCTCGGCACGCTGTTCCTCGGCCTGTCGTTCCTCGCCTCGAAGGCGCACCCGGTGCCCTACGAGTCGGGCTTCCCCACGGTGATCTCGCAGGTGGGCAAGCAGGTGTTCGGCGACCAGGGCTTCGGCAACGTCATGTTCTACGCCCTGCAGGCGGGCACGATGCTCATCCTCGTGCTCGCCGCGAACACGTCGTTCGCCGACTTCCCGCGGCTCGCGTCGTTCCACGCCGGCGACAACTTCATGCCGAAGCAGCTCACCAAGCGTGGGCATCGCCTGGTGTTCTCCAACGGCATCCTCTTCCTCGCCGGCGCCGCCGCGGTGTTGATCGTCGCCACCGGCGCGAAGGTCGAGAGGCTGATCCCGCTCTACGCGATCGGTGTGTTCACGTCGTTCACGCTGTCGCAGGCGGGCATGGCGAAGCACCACAAGACGCACAAGGAACCCGGCTGGCGCAAGGGCATCTTCATCAACGGCTTCGGCGCGTTCCTGTCGTTCGTGGTGCTGTGCATCTTCATCCGCTTCAAGTTCATGGAAGGCGCCTGGGTCATCATCATCCTCGTTCCGGCGATGGTGATGCTCCTCGTGCGCCTCAACAAGCAGTACGAGTCCGAGGCCCGGGAGCTGGAGTCCGAGGCCAAGGCCGCGTGCGAGGCGCCGATCCTGCGCCGGCACGTGGTGCTGGTGTTCGTGAACCGGCTCGACCAGAGCACGGCGCGAGCGATCCAGTACGCCCGTGCGCTCATGCCCGACGAGATGCGCGCGGTGCACTTCGCGCTCGACCGCAAGGCGGCCGACGGGCTGGCCGACGAATGGACGCGCCTCGGTCTCGCCCGCGTGCCGCTCGAGCTCGTCGACTGCCCCGACCGCCGGATCGCCCGCACCGCGCTCGAGTCGGTGGCCGCCGAACTGGGTGACGGCAACACCGAGGTCTCGGTGCTCATGCCGCACCGCGTCTACAAGCGCTTCTGGCATCGCCTCCTGCACGACCGCACCGCCGACGAGATCGCGCGCGTCGTCGGGCAGACTGCCGCACGCCAACGTCACGATGGTGCCGTTCATCCTCGGCACGAGCGCCCCGATCCTCGAGGACGTGCTCGCCCAGGCGGGCGTCATCGGCGATCCGACGCGCGAGGGCGCGACGTCCGAGCCGGGCTCCGGGCCTCCCTGACCGGCATGACCGACGGCTGATCGTGGCGTCGGCGCCCGTCGAACGGGCAGCGGCGCAGCACCGGTCGTTCCCATCGGCGACGTCCGCTGGCGCCAGCGCGCGCGGGTGCGGGGCCGCATCCGGTCGATGCGGGTCCAGCCGTGGGCCAACGTCGCCTCGCTCGAGTGCGTCGTCGTCGACGACACCGGCGGACTGGTGATCGTGTTCCTCGGCCGTCGCCAGGTCGCCGGGCTCGAGCTCGGCCGCTGGCTCTACGCCGACGGCGTGGTGGGCAGCGCACCGCGGGCTACCTCGCCATGCTCAACCCCGAGATCGACCTCATCGTCGAGGACCACGACGAGGCGGCCCGCCCGGCCAAGGGCGAGCGCAAGCACCGGTGGTGGCGACAGGGCTGAGCGCCCCGCCGCGGCGACCCCACGGCCGGTCCGGAGATCCTTCGGACAATTGGACTCGGTACGCGTCCGCCACCTAGCGTTCCCCCGGTTCGGGACCGGGACGCGGGCACACGCGGCCGGAACCCGCAGCACACCACACCTGCACACCGTCGCACCGACCGCGGCCGGGAGTCGTTCCCGCCGCCGCGGCGGGCCACCATGAAGGAGTCACCGGGTCAATGATCAGCTTGGCAGCTGAAGGCGGTTACCAGGTCTTCACCCTGAACGGGGAAGCCTGGTTCTGGCTGATCTTCTCGGCCCTGACCGCGTTGCTCGCGCTCGGGGTCGGCGTGTTCCTGATGAAGGGCGTGCTCGCCGCCGACCAGGGCACTCCGACCATGATCGAGATCGCGACGGCCATCCAGGAAGGCGCGATGGCCTACCTGAAGCGCCAGTTCAAGACGATCGCGCTCATCCTGATCCCGCTGGGGATCGTGGTGTTCGTGACCTCCACCGAGGTCGTGAAGCCACTGGTCGCCGGGCCCAACGCATCGTCAGGGTCTGACGTTCGCGCAGTCGGGGCTGTTCCGCACCCTGGCGTTCATCGCGGGCTGCGTGCTGTCGGGTCTCACCGGTTTCATCGGGATGAGCCTGGCCGTGCGCGGCAACGTGCGCACCGCGGCGGCGGCGAAGTCGGGTTCGCTGCCCGCGGCGCTCAAGGTCGCGTTCCGCACCGGTGGCGTCGCCGGCATGTTCACGGTCGGCCTCGGCCTGCTCGGCGCCACCATCATCATCATGATCTTCCAGAACACCGCGTCCGCGATCCTCATCGGCTTCGGCTTCGGTGGTTCGCTGCTCGCGTTGTTCCTCCGGGTCGGCGGCGGCATCTTCACCAAGGCGGCCGACGTCGGCGCCGACCTCGTGGGCAAGGTCGAGGCCGGGATCCCCGAGGACGACCCCCGCAACCCCGCCACCATCGCCGACAACGTGGGCGACAACGTGGGCGACTGCGCCGGCATGGCCGCCGACCTGTTCGAGAGCTACGAGGTCACCCTCGTGGCCTCGATCATCCTCGGTGTCGCGGCGTTCCACTCGATCTACCCGAACGATCCCAGCAAGTGGGCGATCGGTCTCATCTTCCCGGTCGCGGCCCGGGCCATCGGCGTGCTCGCGTCGATCGTCGGCGTGTTCGCGGTGCGGGCGACCGACAAGGACAAGTCGGCGATGGCGCCCATCAACCGCGGCTTCATCACCGCCGGCGTGCTCACGGTCATCGGCACCGCGATCGTCGCCTTCGGGTACGTCGGCAACGACAAGTTCGACGCCGGGTGGAAGTGCTTCGGCGCCGTCATCATCGGCCTCGTGCTCGCCCAGCTCCTGAGCCGGCTCACCGAGTACTTCACGTCGACCGAGACCGCACCGGTCCGGGAGATCGCCGAGGCGTCGCGCACCGGCCCCGCCACGGTCGTCCTGTCCGGTATCAGCTCCGGCCTCGAGTCGAGCGTCTACGCGATCATCGCCATCGCCGCCGCGCTCGGCGTCGGCATCTGGCTGGGTGACGGCAACACGCAGTTCACCTTCTACATGGTCGCTCTCACCGGTATGGGCATGCTCGCCACCACCGGCGTGATCGTCTCCGAGGACACCTTCGGCCCCGTCGCCGACAACGCGGCCGGCATCGCCGAGATGTCGGGCGAGTTCGAGGGCGAGGCCGAGCGCATCATGGTGAGCCTCGACGCGGTGGGCAACACCACCAAGGCCGTCACCAAGGGCTTCGCCATCGGGTCCACGGTCATCGCGGCCGTCGCGC
>CAWAKX010000010.1:0-101270 GCA_963782705.1 uncultured Actinomycetes bacterium
ACACCCATGGACGGACTCGGCACCAACGTCATCTCGGCCGACTCGCACGTGAACGCACCGGTCGAGATGTGGGCCGACTACCTCCCGGCGGAGTTCCGCGACGGTGCGCCGGTGCTCGAGCACACCGACGACGGCGACTTCGAGGTGTTCGAGGGCCGGCGCAAGCCGCTCATCGGCCTGACCGCGGCGGCGGGTCGTCGCCCGCAGGAGTACACGATGACGGTGCGCCGCCTCGACGAGGTGCGCCGGGGCGGGTTCGACCCCGGACCGCGCATCGAGGACCAGGATCTCGACGGCATCGACGCCGAGGTGCTCTTCGGTGGGCTCGCCGGCACGCCGCTCACCAGCCAGGACCCCGCGCTCTCCCGCGCGAGCTTCACCGCCTACAACCGCTGGCTCGCCGACTTCTGCGCCTACGCGCCCACGCGGCTCTTACGGCATCGCCTACGTGCCCTACACCGATCCCGACGACACCCTCGCCGAGGTGCGCGACGCCGCGGCCCACGGGTTGCGGGGCGTGCTGCTCACCCAGAATCCGACCGAGGGCTCGTGGGGCGACGAGCGGTGGGAGCCGCTGTGGCAGGAGCTGGTGGCGCTGGGCATGCCCGCCCACTTCCACGTGGGCGGGAGCGGCGGGCTGCAGCACGCGGCCGCCACCGGTGACGGCGGCCCGGCCGGATACCTCAACTCGATGATGGCCCGGAAGCTCGAGATGTCGCTCGCGCTCGGCACGCTCGTGTTGAGCGGGGTGCTGGCGCGCCACCCGGAGCTGAAGGTCGTGTCGGTCGAAGGCCAGATCGGGTGGGTCCCGTTCTGGAAGGAGTACATCGACCACATCTACGAGAAGCACCGCTGGCATCTCGACCACCACTTCGACGAGCCGCCGTCCTTCTGCATCGACCGGCAGGTGTACTACACGTTCATGGAGGACCGGCACGGCGTCGACGCCCGCCACGCGTGCGGCGTCGACCGCATCATGTGGGCGAACGACTACCCGCACTCGGAGACCACGTGGCCGCACAGCCACAAGATCCTCGCCGAGAGCTTCACGGGCGTGCCGCGCGACGAGATCGCGCGCATCGTGCACGACAACTGCGCGGAGCTCTACCACCTCCGCTGAGCGCGAGCCGGCCTGGATCGAGCTGCGCTAGATCGAGACGCCGAGCTCCATCGGGAAGGTGGAGGTCGAGCGGATCATCGGCGTGAACTGGAGCTCCACCCCGGTCGGGATGCGGTAGTCGGGGATGCGCGCGTGCCACACGCGCAACGCGGTGCGCAGCTCGAGGCGCGCGAGGTTGGACCCGAGACAGCGGTGCACGCCGCCGCCGAAGGAGAGGTGCCGGTTCGCCTCGCGGTCGAAGCGCACGTCGAACCCGTCGTCCACGAACTCCGGGTCGGCGTTCGCCGCGCCGTGGAACATGAACACCTGGTCACCCGCGTGGACGGGGCACCCGGCGAGCTCGGTGTCGACGGTCGCGGTGCGGGGGGTCAGCATCACCGGCGACTCCCGGCGCAGCAGCTCCTCCACCGCGCCCGGCACCAGCGACGGGTCGGCCACCAGTTGGTGACGGTGGTCGGGGTGCTCGGCGAGGAACTGGAAGAAGCAGTCGAGCGACGCCGACACCGTGTCGAGACCGCCGACGAGGAGCAGGAAGCAGATGTCGATCATCTCCTCGCGGGTGAGGCGGCGACCCTCGACCTCCGCGTCGAGCAGACCGCTGAGCAGATCGTCGGTGCGATGGTGGACGCGCTCGTCGAGCGCGGCGTCGAAGTACTCGCAGATCTCCTGCGCGGTCCGCTGCTTGTGGACCGCGCACTGCGGGTCGTCGAAGGTCGTGCCCAGCACCACATGCGTGCGGATCACGCCGTCCTTCATCGCGAGGAACCGGTCGACGTGGTCGTAGGGCAGTCCCATCAACGCGAGGAACACCCGCGACGGGAGCGGGATCGAGAACTGCGCGGCGAAGTCGATCTCGGTGGCGCCGCCGAAGCCGTCGATCAGCTCGTTGCACGAGTTGCTCGACCGGCTCGGCCAGCGGCTGCATCCGCTGCGGCGCGAACAGCGGGTCGAGGAGCTTGCGGTACTTCTTCTGCTCGGGTGGGTCGTACTCGATGGGGATGAGCGGGCGGGGGCTGCCCATCTGACCGCTGTGACTCGCGCTCGAGAAGCGGTCGGGGTTGCGCAGCACCTCCTCCTCGGCGGCATGGCCGCTCACGAGGAGCGCGCTTCCCGCACCGGCGCCCACCCGGGTCACCGGACCCCGGGCGAGGGCCTGGCGGTAGGTGTCGTAGGGGTGGCGCGTCACCGCCGCGTCCATCATCGCGATCAGGCTGCCCGCCCCGCTCGTCGCCTCGTCCGCCATGGGAGTCCTTCCGCGCGATGGCCTCGGGCTCGTTGGCGCGGTCGGTGCGGAGGTGCCATCCTGCTGGCGCGTCCGCCCGTCGAACCCCGAGCGGAGCGAGGGTACCGACGGCCGGGGAGCGCGGCAAGCGTGGCACCTGGACGGGCCCGCGAGACAGCTGGTGGGGGAAGGGAGCCGGAGTGCGGGTGACCGTCGACGCAGAGGTGTGCCAGGGCCACGCCCGGTGTTGGGACGTGTGCCCGGAGGTGTTCTCCCTCGACGACGCCGGCCACGCGTTCGTCTCCGTCCCCGACGTCCCCGCCGCGCTCGAGGCCCGGGTCGAACAGGCCGTGAACGTCTGCCCCGAACGTGCGATCACCCTCGCACCCCACTGAACGCTCAGGAGGCCCCCGTGTTGCTCGAAGCCGGACAGGTCGCGGTGGTGACGGGCGCGGCAAGTGGTCTCGGCCGCGCGTTGGCCGAACAGTTCGCGGCACGCGGCCTGGCCGTCGTGCTCGCCGACGTCGAATCGGGACCGCTCGACGCGGCGGCCGCGGCGATCGGCGCGACGGGCGCCGCGGTGCTCGCCGTCGTCACCGACGTGACCGTCGCGGAGCAGGTCGACGCGCTGGCTGCGGCCACGTTCGAACGCTTCGGGCGGGTCGACGTCGTGGTGCTCAATGCGGGGGTGAGCTCGTTCGCCGGCCCGATGTGGGAGTACGAGGTGAACGACTGGGAGTGGGTCATGGGCGTGAACTTCGGTGGCGTCGTGCACGGCGTGCGCGCGTTCACGCCGCACCTCGTCGCGCAGGGCTCCGGCCACGTGGTGCTCACCGCCTCGATGGCCGGGATCACCTCCGGCCCGGGACTCGGCCCGTACATGGTCTCGAAGCACGCGGTGGTCGGGCTGGCCGAGGGGCTCGCGGCCGACCTCGAACTCGTCGCCCCCGGGGTCGGCGTGACCGTCGTCTGCCCGGGTCAGATGGGGACCAACATCGGGAACTCCGGGCGTAACCGTCCGGCCCGGCTCGCGGTGCAGCCGCGCGCAATGAGCGACGTCGAAGCCGCGGGCATGGGGGAGTGGATGGCCGCGATCAGCGGTCCGGAGATCACCGCGGCCGAGGCGGCGACCATCGTGATCGACGGGGTCGAGCACGACGTGTTCCACGTCGCACCGAATGGTGCGATCGCCGGGGTCGAGCAGCGCGTCGAGCGCGTCCTCGGTGATCTCGCCGGAATCCGAACCGGAGGGAAGTCATGAGTCCGACCGACGACCGCTACGTCCTGATCTCCTGCGACTCCCACGCCGGTGCGCAGATGCACGAGTACAAGGCGTACCTCGCGGAGGAATTCCACGACGAGTTCGACGCGTGGGCCGCGACGTTCCACGACCCGTGGGGCGACTACGACCGCGAGCTCACCGACACCGACGACGAGGCGTTGCGCATCGGCATGGCGTCGTTCGAGTCGCCGTACAACTGGGAGAGTGCGCTCCGTCTCGAACACATGGACCGGGACGGCATCGCGGCCGAGGTCGTGTTCCCCAACACCGTGCCGCCGTTCTATCCGTCGAGCATCATCAGCGCCCCGGGGCCGCGCAACGCCGAGGAGTACGCCCGCCGCTTCGCCGGCATCCAGGCCCACAATCGCTGGCTGGTCGACTTCTGCGCCGACGCGCCGCAGCGCCGGGGCGGGCTCGTCCAGGTGTTCCTCGACGACCTCGACGACGCGATCACCGAGGTCCGATGGGCGAAGGAGCACGGCCTGGTCGGAGTGCTGATCCCCTCCGATCACACCGAGAAGCTCGTCGACCTCTACGGCCGGGAGCTCGACCCCTTCTGGGGCACGTGCCAGGACCTCGAGCTGCCGGTCCACCGCCACGCGACGGGCGTCGGGCCGAAGGAATCGCCCGGGCGCGGCCCCGCGACCACCGCGGTCGGGGCGCACGAGACGCTCATGTTCTTCCAGCGCGGTCTCGCCCACCTGATGTTCGGTGGCGTGTTCCAGCGGTTCCCCGATCTCACGTTCGTGTTCACCGAGACCGGCCTGTCCTGGATGCCGCGCGAGCTCGCCCGCCTCGACCGCGAGTTCGAGATCGGCCGGCGCGTGGGCAGCGCGGCCTATCCGATGTACCACCGGGCGCTCGAGGGTCTCGAGCTCCAGCCGAGCGAGTACTTCGCCCGCAACGTGAGGGTCGGGGCGTCGCTCATGCTCGGCGCCGACGTGGCCCTGCGCGACCAGATCGGGGTCGACAACATCATGTGGGGGGCCGACTACCCGCACCACGAGGGCACCTTCCCGCGGACCACCCTGGCGCTCCGGCTGCTCTTCGCCGACGTGCCGGAGGACGAGGTGCGGGCGATGACCTCGCTCAACGCGGCCGAGCTCTACGGGTTCGATCTCGACGCGCTGCGGCCCATCGCCGACGCGATCGGCCCGACGGTCGCCGAGGTCGCCACGCCCGTGGCACCCGACGAGCTCCCCGCGCACACGGTCACGTTCACGATCCAGGACGCGATCGAGCCGGTCGCCCGCTCGGCCTGACGGCGCCGCGTGCGCTCGCCGTCGCGGATCAGGCGAGCTGCGCGCGCCAGTCGGCGACGGTCTGGATCGCGGCGCGCATCGGGAAGACGCGCTCCATCAGGATCGCGTGCAGCTCGGGGTCGGGGTCGCAACACGCGTCGGAGAGCACGGTGATCCCGTAACCGAGATCGGCGCCGCCGATGAACGTGCCCAGCACGACACCGCTGGTGCCGATGCCCGAGAGCACCAGCCGGTCGACGCCGAGCGTGCGCAACACGATGTCGAGGTCGGTGCCGGCGAACGCGCTGGCGCGCCGCCCCACGGTCACCAGCTCGTCGGGTTGCGGGACGAGCTCGGGGCAGATCTCGGCGGCCGGCGCACCCTCGGCGAACGAGGAGACGAACCGGCTCGCCGGGCCACCGGGGCCGGCCTCGGGCAGCCCCGGCCGGAACACCATGGGGACGTGGAGGACGGGCACCTCATGGGCGCGGGCCGCGTCGAGCGCGACCCGGGCCTGCGCGATCGTGTCCTGCGCGGGCTCGCCGTAGGGCGCGACGATTCCTCGCTGCAGGTGGAGGAGCAACAGGGCTTCGGACATGGCGCAGTCAGTCGATCGACCGGCCGAAGATCTCCAGCCGGCGGATGCCCTCGTCGTCGATGGTGAAGAGGTCGAGCGCGTGCATGTGGCCCTGGTCGGTGGGCACGTCGACGAGGACCGCGTACAGGTTCGACTCCGGGTGCTCGAGCACCACCTGGACCTGGGGCTGGGGGTGGATGCGCTCCATGGTGCTCAGGTAGAAGGCACGGATGGCCTCCCGCCCTTCGACCTTCGTGGCGGCCGAGACCACCACGCCGTCCTCCGCGTAGAGGTCGGCGACGGAGCCGTCGCCGTTGCGCACCCGCTCGAACACCGCGCGGGCCCGGTCCGCGCCGCGCAGTTGGGGTTCCAGTGCCGCCATGTCACACCGCCAGATCGTCGTTGGAGTTCGTCGTCGCCCGCGAAGCCGCGGAGCCGGCGTCATCTTCGGCGATGGCGACGCGGGCGGCAAGTCCGTGGACGATCAGTGCGCGGGGCAGTCCGACGGCACGGGCTGCTCGCCGTTCATGCGGGCGATGATCCACTGCTGCATCTCCGTGAACGTGAAGTAGAACGCGGTCGCATGGTCGCCGTCGGGCTGGAGGATCAGCTGGGTGGGGACGCCGGCCGCGCAGAACGCGTCGAACAGCGCGGTGGTCCCGCTGCTGGGTACCAGGGTGTCCAGCGCACCGTGGGTCAGCAGCGCCGGCGTCTTCGTGTCGCCGACGCGCGCCGAGTTGAGCGTGATCGCCTGCTTCCAGGTCTCGGAATTCTGCGGGTCGGATCGGAAGACCTCGTCGAGCGGCCGGGTGACGTTGTCCTTGATGTCGCCGGTGCACGCCTGCTGGGCGAGTCGCGCCTTCTCGGCGTCGGCCACCACGACGAGGTCCTCGAGGCTCGCCTCCTCGTACACCTCGGACCACGACAGGATCGCCTCGGCCGTGAACGGGAACACGTTCGGGTCGGTGGTCCCGGGACCGAGGAACGTCTGGATGTCGGTCACCGGCGCGTGCGCCACCGTGCCGACCACCTGCAGCTCCGGCGCGTACGACGGCTGCACCTCGCGGGCGAACAGCGCGGCGTGCCCACCCTGCGACCAGCCCCAGAAGACGGTCTTCGTGCCCCCGCCGAAGTGCCGCAGGGCGCGCACGGAGTCGATCACGCTGTGCGCCTCTGCTGCACCGACCAGGTACGGGTGGATCTCGGTGGGAGTGCCCAGCCCCTCGTAATCCGTCGCGGCGACGGCGTATCCGGCGTCGAGCAGCGGTGCACCACCGGGGAGGCCGAACGGGCCGTCCCCCGATGGCGCGCACTTGTCGCCGATGCCCGTCGTCCCGTGCGACCACGCCACGACCGGGTAGCCCCCGGCCGGCTCGGGGGTGCTCGGCACGATCACGACTCCGGTCACCGGGACCCGGTCGCCGGAGGGGGTGGTGGAGACGTAGGTGATGCGGTACCCCGTGCCGTGGAGGTCGTCGGCCAGCGGCTTGGGCTCCTGGGCGAGGATGTCGCCCGGCTTCCCGGTCGTCAGGATCCCGTCGGGCTCGTAGAACGTGAGCTTCGCGGCGGGTTGGGTCGTCGTCGTGCGGTCGGCCGATCCGCCCGTCCCGCTGCCGCAGGCGCTCAGCCCGACGAGCGCGACGGCGACGACCGCCAACCCCCGGACCCCTGCGTCCCTCCATCGCGATCATCCTCCGGCCGGCCCGCTCCTGCGGCGGACCCTATCCGTGTCCCGCCGCCGTATCCTGCGCGCCACCGCGCAGGCCGCCTGGGCCGGGCGGGCGGAGGTGCACGATGGACGACGCCACGGACCTGACCGAGCGGCTGGCCCGACTCGAGGACGTCCTCGAGATCCAGCAGTTGTTCGTCGACTACGGGCGGCTGTGTGACGAAGCCGACCACCCCGGCTACGCCGCGCTCTTCGCCGAGGACGGTGAGGTCGACCTCGGCCCGCACGGCTCCGCGCGGGGGCGGGACGCGATCCGCGAGCTGATGGAACGCACCACGGGGCCCCGGGGCAGCTCGTTCCGCATCATCAGCAACCCACGGGTGGAACTCGACGGCGACCGGGCCACGGCGGGTGCGATGTTCACGGTGTTCGTGCGCGATGCCGAGGGCCTGCCGAAGGTGGTCAGCCTCGGCTTCCACTCCGACGAGCTGGTGCGCGAGGACGGCCGGTGGCGCTTCGCGCGCCGGACCGCGAACATCGAGATCCCCCGCCCGGCCTGAGGACCGGGGCTGGGGATCGTTCCACCTGCTGACTATCGTTCCGCCACACGCGCCGTCCCGTGGACCCGGGAGCGGAGGCGGCGCCTCACGCTGGAGGATTCCCCATGGCCACGCAGGCAGCACCGATCGCGCACGCCGACCGCTTCTTCATCGGCGGCGAGTGGGTGGCGCCCTCGTCCGACGCGACCATCCCGGTGATCGACTCGTCGACCGAGGAGCTCTACGTCCGCGTCGCCGAGGCGCAGGCCGCCGACATCGACCGCGCGGTCACCGCGGCGCGCGAGGCGTTCGACCACGGTCCCTGGCCGCGGATGAGCCACGCCGAGCGGGCCGACGTGATCCGCGCGCTGGGCGCAGCGCTCGCGGCGCGCGCCGACGACATCGCCGACATCTGGCCGCGGGAAGCCGGCGTGCTGTCGAAGATCGCGCGGGCGTCCGGTGCGCGCGCGTCGTCGGAGTTCGACCCCTACGCCGCGCTGGCCGACACCTTCCCGTGGGAGGAGTCGGTCACCCCCACCGCGGGCGGCGACATCGGCCTGCTCGTGCGCGAGCCCGTCGGCGTGGTGGGCGCGATCATCCCGTGGAACGTGCCGATCACCCTGATGGCCAACAAGGTGAGCCCGGCACTGCTCGCGGGCTGCACCATCGTGCTGAAGATGTCGCCGGAGGCGCCGGGCCTCGGCTACCTCCTCGCCGAGGCCGCCGAGTCGATCGGGCTCCCGCCCGGCGTCCTCAACGTGCTGACCGCCGACCGCGAGGTGTCGGAGCTGCTCGTCACCGACCCCCGCGTCGACAAGATCACGTTCACCGGATCCACCGCCGCGGGTCGGCGCATCGGCTCGCTCTGCGGGGGCCGCATCGCGCGCTTCACGCTGGAGCTCGGCGGCAAGTCGGCCGCGGTGATCCTCGACGACGCCGACATTGCCGCCGCGGCGGCCAACCTCTCCCGCTCGGAGTGCTTCCTCGCCGGGCAGGTCTGCTCGTCGCTCACCCGGGTGATCGCCACCCCGGCGAACTACGACGCGATCGCCGACGCCCTGGCCGAGGCGTTCGCGGGCGTGCGCGTGGGCGACCCGTTCGAGCGCGAATCGCAGATGGGTCCGCTCGCCGCGGAGCGTCACCGCGACCGCGTCGAGGGCTACATCGCGCAGGGCATCGACAGCGGCGCCCGCCTCGTCACCGGGGGCAAGCGTCCCGCCGGTCTCGACCGCGGCTGGTACGTCGAGCCCACGCTCTTCGCCGACGTCGACAACCGCTCCACCCTCGCGCAGGAGGAGATCTTCGGCCCGGTGCTGTCGCTCATCCGGGCGAACGACGAGGAGCACGCCATCGACCTCGCCAACGACACGATCTACGGCCTCAACGCATCGGTCTTCACTCCCGACACCGACCGCGCCCGCACGGTCGCGGCGCGGCTGCGCTCGGGCACGGTGGGGCAGAACGCGTTCCGCACCGACTTCGGCATGTCGTTCGGCGGCTTCAAGCAGTCGGGGATCGGTCGCGAAGGCGTGCTCGAAGGGGTGTGGTCGTTCGTGGAGACCAAGGCCGTGATCCTCGACGCGCCGCGGTGACCATCGAGATCGAGTCGGCCTGGCCCAAGTACCCGGGCTACCGCATCGATCTGGATCCGTGCCGCGCGGTCGGACGGGTCGCGCTCGACGGCGTGGTCCTGGCCGAGAGCGACGCGTGCCTGCTCGTGCGCGAGACGAAGCACGTCGATCGCCTGTACTTCCCCGAGTCGTCGGTGCGCTGGGAGCATTTCGAGCCCACCGACTTCCACACGATCTGCCCGTTCAAGGGTCAGGCCGACTACTGGACGCTGCACGGCGACGGTCGCACCGAGGAGCACGTGGTGTGGACCTACCGCGACCCGTTCCCCGAGGTCGCGGGCATCGGCGGGTACGTGTGCTTCTACGAGGATCGTCTCGCCGTGACCCTCGACGAAGCGTGGCCCGACGGGTCGGTCGTCACCACGCGCTTCCCCACCTGGGGTGACGCCGCGGAACTGGTGCGCCTCATGGACGTCGAGCCCGCGGGCGACGGCGCGTTCGTCGGGCCCGCCCACGGCCGCAACGCTCGCAACGTGGTCGAGGCCGGCCAGCTCCTCGGTGAGGCGATCGTCGCCGCGTCGAAGACCGTGCCCGACCAACGTGTCACGTTCGCGTCGATGGTGTTCGCCAAGGCCGCGTCGTTCGACGAGCCGGTCGACCTCGCGGTCGACGTGTTGCGTGGTGGTCGCACGTTCTCGACCGTGCAGGTGCGGGTCGCCCAGGACGGCGCGCCCCGCAGTGAGGGCCTGCTCATGATGGACGCCGGCGCGCCCGAGCTGTTCCACGACCAGCTGCCGATGCCCGACGTGTCCGGCCCCGAGCGCGCGACCACCGTCGACTGGGGCGTCACCGGTCGCGACCTGCGCGTCGTCGACGCCACCTACGACCCCGACCCCGACAACGTCGGGCCGCCCGAGATCCACACCTGGGTGCGCTTCCGCGACGCCCCGGCGCGCGACGACCTGCACGCGGCGCTGCTCGTGCAGTCCACTGGCCACTGGACGATCGCCGCGGCGATGCGCCCGCACCGCGGCTTCGGCGAACGCGACGCGCACCGCACGCTGTCCACCGGGGTGATGGCGGTGAACGTCGCGTTCCACGACCCGGTCGACGTCACCGAGTGGCTGTTGTACAGCACCCGCGCGATCTGGTCGGGCCGGGGGCTCGCGCAGGGCGAGGGCCGGGTGTTCACCCGCGACGGCCGGCTGGTCGCGTCGTTCTCCACCCAGGTGATGATCCGCGCCTTCGCGCAGGACCCCACCGCGATGGGCCACGATCACCGCACCGCCATGTGAGGTCGGCGTCCGACCCCGCGCGCTCAGAACGCGTTCGGGTCGGCGGCCACCGCGGCGGGGACGGGGTGGTGGAACAGCTCGGCCGCGTTGCGCCACGCCATCCGTTCGACCTCGTCGGCGGGCAGACCGTCGAACTGCCGGCGCCACTTCTCCTGTGAGTCGGGCCAGCTCGAGTCGGAGTGCGGGTAGTCGGTCTCGAGCAGGATGCGCTCCACCCCGATCTCGTGGCGGAGACCGCGCAACGTGGTGGGGTCGTCGAGCATGCAGAACACGAAGTTGCGCAGCAGCAGCTCCTTCGGCGTCCCGTGTTGCCACCGTCCGGGGATCCGGCGCGCCGCCTCGTGCTCGAACCGGTCGAGGAGCCCGACGACCCAGCCGATGCCGCCTTCGCTCAGGCAGATCCGCAGGTCGGGGAACCGCTCGGGGACGCCGGCGAAGAGCCATTCGGTGGCGCCCTGGATGCCCTGGGCCACGCCGAACATCACGCCGAGGACCGCCTTCGCGGCCTGCGGGTCGACCTGGTTCGCGACCCCGCCCGAGCACGCGTGGATCGAGATCACCGTGCCGGTCTCCTCGCACGCCGCGAGGAACGGGTCCCAGGCTCCCGACGTGAGCGACGGCAGGTGGACGAGGTGGAGCAGGTCGGGGAACGACACCGTGTGGTAGCCGCGGGCCGCGTTGGCGCGGATCTCCACGGCCGCGAGCTCGGGGTCGAGCAGGTAGGGGAGCTGGCACGGGATGATGCGATCGGGTCGGTACCCCGCCCACTCCTCGAGGTGCCAGTCGTTGTACGCACGCACGAGCGCGAGCACGAACTCCGGATCGTCGAGCATCGTCAGGCGCACACCGGCGAAGCCGAGCGCGGAGGGGAAGTTGAGCGACGCGTACACGCCGTCGACGTCCATGTCGGCGATGCGAGCCTGGATGTCCCACGTGCCCCGGCGCACGAAGTCGTAGCGCAGGGGCTCCACGAACTGCTCCTCCACCGGGCGGCCCGCGACCGCGTTCACCGCGAGCTCGGGGAGCACGATGCCGTCGAGCAGCCAGGCCTGGTTCCCGTCGGTGGTCTCGATCACGCGCGGTTCGCGGTCGGCGAATCGGCGGGGGAGGCGACCCTCGAACAGGTGCGGTGGCTCGACGAGGTGGTCGTCGACGGAGATGAGCGTGTGGTGGCGCGTGCGCCGGGTCGGCGCGTCGTCGGGTCGCGAGCTGTAGGGACTGGTGATCGCCATGCGCTGCACGGCGAGCTGCTCGTTCACGGCCTGCACGGTCGCGCGGTCCTGCGCCATGGTGGGTCGACGGTAGGGCGTCACCCCGTGCGGGTCAACCGCCGCCTCGGTAGAGTCGCCGCCATGGCGATCTACCACATCACGCCCGACGCGAACGGCGACACGCACCTGCGCAAGGTCGACCTGCCCGTGAGCGACACCCCGGCCGGGCGGGTCGCCTCCACCGGTGAGATCCCGGCGTTGCGCGCGTCGATCGCCGAGTTCGTCGACACCCGCAAGCCCGACAGCGGGCTGCACACCGCACCGTGCCGGCAGTTCGTGGGTGTGCTGCGCGGGGTGATGGAGATCGAGACGTCGCTCGGCGAGAAGCAGTTGTTCCACCCCGGCGACTTCATGATCGCCGACGACGTCGTGAGCAACGGTCACCACACGCGCGACGTCGGCGACGTTCCGCTCTCGATGATGACCATCGGTGTCCCAGAGGACTGGATGGTCCCCGGTCAGTGAGGAGGGCGTCATGCCCCGAGTCCACTACGGCGATCCCGAGTTCGTCGTCGACCGAGACGCGGAACGCGGGGCCGAAGTCAACCGCGCCGTGGGCGCGATCCTCGCCCACCGTCCGGAGGCGGCGGAGGGCCTCAACGCCTTCGCGGCGGCCCGGGCGCGCACGAGCACGCTGGGGCGGCGGCTCTCCGAACTCGTACGCCTGCGCATCGCGTTCCACAACCAGTGCCGCAGCTGCATGGCGGTCCGGTACCGGAAGGCGGTCGACGAGGGTGTGACCGAGGAGCTCGTCTGCTCGCTCGAGCGGCCCATGGACGCGCCCGACCTCACCGATGCCGAACGCGCCGCGCTCCGGTTCGCCGACCTGTTCGCCACCGATCATCTCGCGATCGACGATGCGGTCTACGACGACCTCCGCCAGCACTTCGACGAGGGCGAGCTGGTCGACCTGGGCCTGCTCTGCGCGTACTGCGTCGGCATCGGACGCCTGGTCGCGACGTGGCGGGTCACCGACGATCTCCCCGAGCGCTTCCAGGGCGACGACCTCGTCACGCCGTGGGGTTCCGACGCGCTGGTGGTCAGCTGACGATCGGAGCGTCGGCGGTGAGCGCGTGCACCTCGATCTCGTGCTCGAAGCCGGCCACGCGCCGCGGTCCGAGCGCCGACACCGTGATGCCGTCGTCGGACTGCAGGCGACCGACCGTCACCGGGTCGGCGAGCACCTGACCGGGAACCGCCATGGTCACGAGGCGCGCCGCGAGGTTCACGACCGATCCGAACACGTCGCCGCCGCGGATCACGACCGAACCGGTGGCGAGCCCCACGCGCAGTTCCGGGAGATCGGGGTCGGCCACGAGGGCGCACGCGATGGCCGCCGCCTCCGCCGGGCTGCCCGACACGAACATGGCTTCGTCGCCGAGCTGCTTCACCACGCGGGTGAGCGGGCTGGTCGCCGCGTCGCGCACCTTGTCCTCGAATCGGCGCACCACGGCATCGAGCGCGGGCGCGTCGAGCAACTCGCCGAGCGGGGTGAACCCGACGATGTCGGCGAAGCCGACCACGCAGTCGGCGGTGCTGTCCTCGGTGGGGGGCGACCCCCAGAGGGAGTAGCGCCGCCCGGCGACGTCGACGTGATGGCGGTGCGCGACCTCCAGTGCGGCCTGCACGCGCGGGATGGCGTCGACGAGGGAGAGGAGCAGTTCTGCGACCTCGACGTTGGTGCCGCCGCGTTCGCGGACCGGCGCCTCCATCAGCGCCCGTACCTGCGCCACCTCGGCGTCGGCGAACCGCGCGGTCGCCACACCCATCGCGCGCGCGTACTGCAACGCCTCGTCGTCGCCGAGGAGCTCGCGCAGCCAGGCGAAGTGCACGAAGAGCGGCAGGTCGCGCTCGGAGCAGTCGGCCCCCGCGTCGGTGGGCAGGCCGAGCGCGGCCCACACCCGCTGCGCGAACTCCTCGTCGAGCCCCGCGCGCGCCGCGACCGCAGTGAGGTCGAGGCGTTCGATGCCGCCCACGAGGCCCCGCGCGACGGGCACGAGCTGCAGCCGACCCGCCTCGATCGCGTGACGGATCTCGTCGGCGGACGCGCCGGCCTGCAGCGCGAGGTCGATCAGCGACCGCCACTCGACGGCGTCGGCCGCCTCGGGATCGAGACCGAAGTCCCGCAGCTCGACGGAGCTCACGGCGCCCGATGGTACCGGTGCCCCCGGACGTAGAGTGCGGCGTGGCCGTTCGCCGTCGGGAAGTGACTTCCGTCACCGGGCGCGCGCCCGTCACCGCGGTGCTCTCGAGTGCGGTCTTCGTCGCGGTCTTCGTCGTGCTGCTCACCGCGTGCGGCGGCGGCGGCGAGGGCGCCGCTCCCGCGTCGCCACCGAAGCCCACCGGCGCGCTGGCGGGCGATGTCACCCTGCTCGAGGGCCGACGCGTCTACGCGCGGTACTGCGCCTCGTGCCACGGCGTGGCCGGAGAAGGCGCGCCCGCCCCGGCGCTCATCCGCGGTCGGCTGCTGCGCGTCCTGCCCGACCCCGCGGCCGAGCTCGCGCTGCTCCGCAAGGGCGGCGCGGTCATGCCGTCGTTCGGTGGGACGCTCTCCGACGCCGAGCTCGATGCCGTGGTCCGCTACACCCGCGAGGTGCTCGACCCCCGCGACTAGCGGCGGCGCGCGACGTCGGCCGTCGGACCGATCGCGTGCGGTAGCTTCTCGGTTCCCCGGGGCGTGCGGCGGGTCCGGCGCACGGCGGGGAACGAACCATGATGAGGGAGGCTCTGGTCGATGCGTAGGTTCCGTCGTCCGTTCGCGGTGCTCGCCGCGACCTTCGTCGGCGTGATGGTCGCCGGCACGCTCGCGCCGGTCGCGGCGTCGGCCCACGACGCGTCGGAGGCGCCGGCCGAGTTGAAGCTCCACGCGGGGATGAACGATCCCAAGGATCCCAACATCGCGGTGCTCGAGTTCCTCCCCGAGAAGATCCGGGTGGTCACCGGCGAGCAGGTCACGTGGACGTTCGACGGCCCGGAGCCCCACTCGGTCACCTTCGTGGCGCCGGGCAGCCCGGTGCCGAGCGCGGAGACCGACCCGTCGCTCTTCGGGCCGACCCCGGCCACCGTGCCCTACGACGGCACCACCCTGGTGAACTCCGGCGTGCTCCCGCTCGGCGCCCCCACGACCGCCCCGACGTTCTCCATGTCGTTCGCCAAGGCGGGTGACTACACCTACTACTGCGTGCTGCACCCGAACATGACCGGCACCGTCACCGTCGGCACCGACGACGTGAACACGCAGGCCGAGGTGGATGCCGCGGCGAAGAAGCAGTCCGCCAAGTACCTCGCCGAGGGTCGCGCGGCGAAGAAGAAGTTGTCGGCGATCAAGCCCAAGGGCACGAAGAACCGCGACGGCTCCACCACGTGGCGGGTCGAGATGGGCGCCTCGACGGCCCACACCGACGTGCTCGGCTTCTCGCCCACGCCCGCCAAGCTCGCCGCGGGCGACTCGGTGACCTTCGTCAACAACTCGGCGGCGCCGCACACCGCGAGCTTCGGCGGTGCGCTCGTGCCCCAGAACCCGCTCGCGCCCGACGTGCAGCAGGCCGTCCCCGGCCCGTCACCGCAGGCGCTCACCGTCGGCACCTACTTCAACTCGGGCTGGTTGCCGCCGAAGGCCGGCACGACGGGACCGCCGCTCGCGGCGCGGAGTTACACCTACTCCGTCGCCGACCCCGGCACGTACGAGTACGTCTGTGTGCTCCACCTGCCGTCCGGAATGGCCGCCGAGCTCGATGTGAGCTCCTGACCGACGATCCGAGCACGGCCGTCTCCCTTTGGGGCAGACTGCGGGTGCACGGCGACCAAGGAGACGAGATGGACCGTCACGACCGGATCGAGGAGCAGCTCGCCCAGGTGCCCCTCTTCCAGGGGCTCTCCAAGAAGGAGCTGAAGATGATCTCTCAGCTCGCGACGTACTTGGAGGAGCCGGCGGGCACCGTCCTCACCCGTGAAGGCGCCGTCGGCCACGAGTTCATCATCGTCCTCGACGGCGAGATCGAGGTGCGCCAGGGCGACCGGGTGATCGCCGAGCGTGGCCCCGGCTCCTACATCGGCGAGATCGCGCTCCTCGACCACCGGCCCCGCACGGCCACGGTGGTCGCCAAGACCCCGATCAAGATCGAGGTGATCGGCCAGCGCGAGTTCGCCGGCCTGCTCGCGGAGGTGCCGGAGCTCTCGCAGCAGCTCCTCGCCGCGGTGGCCCGCCGCCTCGAAGCACTCGAAGCGCTCGAATCCGACGGCGACGCCTGATCCTCGGGCGTTCCCGCGGCGCGCCGGGTGGGTAGCCTGAGCCCATGGCTGACCAGGCGCGCTTCACCGAGCTCGCCATGTCGTACATGCCGGCGCTCTACAGCGCGGCGCTGCGCATGACGCGCAGCCCCCAGGACGCCGAGGACCTGGTCCAGGAGACCTACCTGCGCGCCTACCGCGGATTCGGCGGGTTCCAGGAGGGCACGAACCTCAAGGCCTGGCTCTACAAGATCCTCACCAACACGTTCATCAACACCTACCGGGCCAAGAAGCGCCGGCCCCACGAGGTCGACCTCGACGACACCGAGGACTTCTTCCTGTACCGCCGCCTCGGCGGGCTCGAGGCGGCGGCGGCGCAGCGCTCGCCCGAGAGCGAGGTGCTCGACAACATCCCCGACACCCTGGTGAAGGAGGCGTTGGAGGCCCTGCCGGAGCAGTTCCGGATGGCCGTGCTCCTCGCCGACGTCGAGGGATTCTCCTACAAGGAGATCGCCGAGATCATGGACGTGCCGATCGGCACGGTGATGAGTCGGCTCCATCGTGGAAGAAAGGCGCTCCAGAAGCAGTTGTGGGAGTTCGGTCGCGAACGCGGATTGCTCCCGACGACGGAGCCGGCGCCGGAGACAGCGGCGAGGGGATGATGGACTGCGAGAAGGCGATCTACCGCGTCTACAGCTACCTCGACGGTGAGCTGACGATCTGGCGGCGTTGGACGATCCGGCGGCACCTCGACAAGTGCCCGCCGTGCGCCCACGGCTACGACTTCGAGCTCGAGCTGCGCCAGGTGGTGTCGCGGGGCTGTCGCGAGGAGGTGCCGGCCGATCTGCGCCGGCGCATCGCCGAGGCGCTCGGCGAGCCCCGCCCGCCCGAGCCCCGCTAGGTGCCCCGGTAGCGCCCGGCGCGGCCGAGTCGTCCTAGGATCGACGGCGTCGCCGTCCGGAGGAGCCTGCGCGTGAAGTCCGTCCGCACCCGTCTCGTGTCACTGGTGGCCCTGACCATGGGCGCGCTGCTCGTCCTGGCCAACCCAGCCGGAGCCGCCCCCGCCGGCGGGTCGACCGGCGTCGTGCTCGCCGACGAGCAGTTCAAGTGGTTCTACTGGATCGGCATCATCCTGGCCGTGAGCATGGCGCTCTGGCTGATCGCCACCCTCGTGGGCTACTACCTGCGCGTGATGCGCCCGAAGTACCGGGGCCGCCACCAGTCATGACGGCCCGGCCCGCCCCCCGGGTGCCCCACCTCCGACCGTCGCGACGGTCGCGGTGACCCAGGCCCCCGCGGTGGCGGAGCCGCCCGCCCCGGCTCCGGGGTCGCACCCGGACCCGATCGACTGGCCGCTCGCCGCCCGCGTCGCCCGCCGTTTCGCGGGACGCGAACCGCTCGGTCGCTCGTATCTCGCGTCGTCGCTCCGTGACGACTTCCACGAGGTCACGGCGCTCGCCGAACACCTCGTCGCCGAGCACACCGGTCTCCGCGCGCCGGGCCCGGCCCGGGCCGAGGTGGTCGACCGCGCCGCGTGGGTCGACGCCAACATCGCGTCGATGCAACGACTGCTGCGCCCGCTCACCGCGAGGGTGGGGATGCGCATGGCGAGCAGCCGGGTCGCGCCGATCGGCCGTCGGGTCGCGGGCACCGAGACCGGTGTGCTGCTCGGCTACCTCGCGCAGCGGGTGCTCGGGCAGTACGACCTGCTCGTGCTCGACGACGACGACAGTGCCGACGCGGTCTACTACGTGGGCGCCAACGTGCTCGCGCTGGAGAAGCGCTTCGCCTTCCGCCCGCGCGACTTCCGGTTGTGGATCGCGATCCACGAGCTGACTCACCGCGCGCAGTTCACCGCGGTGCCGTGGATGAAGTCCTACTACCTGGGCCTCGTCGAGCGGGCGCTGTCCTCGGTGGATCCCGACCCGCGCCGTCTCGTGCACGCCCTCGCCCGGGCCGCCGACGAGTTCCGCAACGGTCGCAACCCGCTCGACGACGGCGGCCTCGTCGCGCTCATCGCCACCGACGAGCAGCGCGGCGCGCTGGCCGACGTGCAGGCGCTCATGTCGCTGCTCGAGGGACACGGCAACCGGGTGATGAACTCGCTCGGGCGCGAACACGTGGCCGGCCAGGCGCGCATGGCGCGGGTGCTCCAGGCCCGGCGCCAGAGCGGTGGCATGGCGGGCGTGGTCCAGAAGCTCGTCGGGCTGGAGTCGAAGATGCGCCAGTACGAAGTGGGCGAGGCGTTCGTCGACGAGGTCGTCCGCGAAGCCGGTCCGCGTGCGATCGACGCCGCCTGGCGTGGTCCCGAGTTCCTGCCCACCGTCGCCGAGCTCAGCGCGCCGCGCGACTGGTTGACGCGCGTCGGGCACGGCTGACCGGGGCGCGTGGGCGCGGCACCGTCGGTCGTGCGCGCCGAACTGCTCGCGCGCGTGCCGTTCGCGGGCTGTGGCGCGGTCGCTCCCGTCGTGGTCGGTTGCAGTGGCGGCGCCGACTCCACCGCGCTGCTCGCGCTGGCTGCGGCGGCCGGTCTCGACCCCACCGCGGTGCACGTCGACCACGGCATCCGCGAGGGCAGTGCGGCCGAAGCCGAGCGCGTCGCCGCGGTCGCGGCCCGGCTGGGTTCCCGGTTCGTGAGCGTCGCGGTGGACGTGGGCGCCGGTCCCAACCTCGAGGCCCGGGCGCGCGACGCGCGCCTCGACGCGCTCGGAACCGTGCGGGCCGAGTTGCACGCCTCGGTCGTGCTGCTCGGCCACACCGCCGACGACCAGGCCGAGACCGTGGTGCTCAACTTGCTGCGCGGTGCGGCGTCGACCGGTCTCGCAGGGATGGCCGCGCGCCGCGACGCCTTCGCCCGTCCGCTGCTCGGATGGCGCCGCGCCGAGACGCGAGCGTTGTGCGCGGAGCTGGGGTTGCCGGTGTTCGACGACCCGATGAACGACGACCTGGCATTCCGGCGCGTCGCGGTGCGCCGGGAGGTGCTGCCGCTGCTCGACCGCGTCGCGGGGCGCGATCTCGTGCCGGTGCTCGCGCGCCAGGCGGAACTGCTGCGCGAGGAGTCGGAGTTCCTCGACGCGCTCGCCGCTTCGCGCTGGCCCGGGCCCGAGGGCCGGACCCGGGCCGACGAGCTGTGCGCGCTGCCGCCGGTGCTGGCCCGGCGCGCGCTCCGCTGCTGGTTGGGCTCGCCGCCACCGTCGGCGGCCGAGGTGGCGCGCGTGCTCGCGGTGGCCGACGGCACCGCGCGGGCCGCCGAACTCGCCGGCGGACGGGTGGTGCGCCGGACCCGCGGTGCGTTGGTGCTGACGCGGTAGGTTCGGCGTGCGGTCGCCACGGGCGGCTCGAGAGGATGACGGGTGACTGACAGCGGAGCTGCTACGAACCGCGGAGCTGCAACGAACAGCGGAGCTGGACCAGGCAGCGGCACGCCGGTCGAGGTGGGGTCGGTCGTCATCGGCGAAGCGGAGCTGCAGGCGCGCATCGCCGAGCTCGGCGAGGCCATCACCCGCGACTACCAGGGGCGTCCGCCGTTGCTCGTCGGCGTGCTCAAGGGCGCGTTCATGTTCATGAGCGACCTCTCGCGCGCGGTCGACCTCCCCGTGGAGTTCGACTTCATGGCCGTGTCGTCCTACGGCTCGGCCACCCGCTCGAGCGGCGTCGTGCGAATCATCAAGGACCTCGATCTCGACCTCGGTGGTCGGCACGTGCTCATCGTCGAGGACATCGTCGACTCCGGCCTCACGCTCGGGTACCTGCGCAAGAACCTCCTCGCCCGCGCACCCGCGTCGCTCGAGGTGTGCGCGCTGCTGGTGAAGGAAGGCCTGCAGCGGGTCGAGCTCGACCTGAAGTACGTGGGCTTCACCATCCCGCCGTCCTTCGTCATCGGGTACGGGCTCGACGTCGCCGAGCGCTGGCGCAACCTCCCCTACATCGCCGAGTACGCCGGCTCGTAGCGCCCGGTCGCGGCCGGGAACCAGGCTCCCGGGCACCCACTACATTGGTGCGGCTGCCGTCGAGAAAGCTCGGAGTTCCCCCCGTGAGCAAGATGCGCCGCAACGCCGTCATCGGCGTTGTCATCCTGGCCGTCGCCGCGTTCTTCGTGGCGCGCGCGCT
This sequence comes from uncultured Actinomycetes bacterium, assembly GCA_963782705.1. Classification (GTDB taxonomy): domain Bacteria; phylum Actinomycetota; class Acidimicrobiia; order IMCC26256; family DASPTH01; genus CAVRGQ01. The sequence continues at coordinate 20,128 of CAWAKX010000010.1, forward strand.
CCTGGGCGGCGACGACGCGAAGAACCTCTCCCTCGACACGTTCACCACCAAGGTCGCGAACGGCAAGGTCGACACCGCGACCATCCACGACCAGGACCACTCGGTCACCGGCACGCTCACCGACGGCACGCAGTTCTCGGTCGACTTCCCGGCGTCGTACACCGCCCGCATCACGCAGGACCTCGTCGACGCCGACGTGTCGGAGCTGCACACCGATCACCAGGCCGACAGCCCGTGGCTCGGCCTGCTCTACACGCTGGTGCCCTTCGTGCTGCTCGCGCTGGTGCTCATGTGGGTGCTCGGGCAGGTGCAGGGCGGCGGGCGCGGGATCATGGGCTTCGGCAAGTCGCGCGCCAAGGTGGTCACCAAGGACCAGCCCAAGGTGACCTTCGCCGACGTCGCCGGCCTCGACGAGGCGGTCGAGGAGCTCGAGGAGATCAAGGACTTCCTCCAGTCGCCGGCGAAGTTCCAGAAGATGGGGGCCAAGATCCCCAAGGGAGTGCTGCTGTTCGGCCCGCCCGGCACCGGCAAGACGCTGCTCGCCAGGGCGGTGGCCGGCGAGGCCGGCGTGCCCTTCTTCTCGATCAGCGGCTCCGACTTCGTCGAGATGTTCGTGGGCGTCGGCGCCTCACGGGTGCGCGACCTGTTCGAGCAGGCCAAGGCCGCGGCGCCCGCGATCGTGTTCGTCGACGAGATCGACGCGGTCGGACGCCAGCGCGGGGCCGGCCTCGGCGGTGGCCACGACGAGCGCGAGCAGACGCTCAACCAGCTCCTCGTGGAGATGGACGGCTTCGACCCGAAGGTGGGCGTGATCCTGCTCGCCTCCACCAACCGGCCCGACATCCTCGACCCCGCGCTGCTACGCCCGGGCCGCTTCGACCGCCAGATCGTGGTCGACCGCCCCGACCTCGAGGGGCGCAAGGCGATCCTGCGCGTGCACGCGAAGTCCAAGCCCCTGGCACCGGGCGTCGACCTCGACGTGATCGCGCGGCGCACCCCCGGCTTCACCGGCGCCGACCTCGCCAACCTCATGAACGAGGCCGCGCTGCTGTCGGCCCGTCACGGGCTCGAGCTGATCGGCCTGCCGCAGCTCGAAGAGGCGATCGACCGGGTGATGGCCGGCCCCGAGCGCCGCAGCCGGCTCATCTCGGATCGCGAGAAGCGGGTGATCGCCTACCACGAGGGCGGCCACGCGCTGGTCGCGCACGCGCTGCCCAACACCGACCCGGTGCACAAGATCTCGATCATCCCGCGCGGTCGCGCGCTGGGGTACACGCTCACGCTGCCCACCGAGGACAAGTTCCTCGTCACGCGCAGCGAGCTGGTCGACGAGCTCGCGATGCTCCTCGGTGGCCGCACCGCGGAGGAGCTGATCTTCTCCGAGCCCACCACCGGTGCGCAGAACGACATCGACCGCGCCACCACCATCGCCCGGCAGATGGTCACCGAGTTCGGCATGAGCGACGAGCTGGGCCCGATGCGCTTCGGTCACCCGCAGGGCGAGGTGTTCCTCGGGCGCGACTTCACCTCCACGCCCGACTACTCCGACCAGGTCGCGGCCAGCATCGACGGCGAGGTCCGCGTGTTGATCGATGCGGCCCACGAGTCGGCGCGGCGCGTGCTGCTCGAGAACCGCACGGTGCTCGACCTCATCGCCGCGCAGCTCGTCGAGCACGAGACGCTCGAGGCCGAGCGGGTCCAGGAGCTGTTCGCCGACGTGGCGCTGTTCGAATCCACGGACCAGGGCCGGGGCCGGGTCGCCCGCCGCCCCGACTCGGCCGCCACCACCGGTGGTCCGCGTCCGGCCGCGGCCGCGTCGCCGACCGACGGTCCCCGTCATCCCCTTCCCCCGACGCACCCCGGAGGCACGTCGTGAGTGACCACCCCATCGACCACGAGCGCATCGAGCGCGCAGTGCGCGAGATCCTGCTGGCCATCGGGGAGGACCCCGACCGCGACGGTCTGCTGAACACGCCGCGCCGTATGGCGAAGATGTACGAGGAGATCTTCAGCGGCTGTACGAGGACCCGGCGGAGCACCTCACCGTCACCTTCGAGGCCGACCACGACGAGATGGTCATGGTGCGCGACATCCCCCTGCACTCGATGTGCGAGCACCACCTGGTGCCCTTCGCGGGACGGGCCCACGTGGCCTACATCCCGGGCGACCGACGGGCGCATCACCGGGCTGTCGAAGATCGCCCGCCTGGTCGACGGGTTCGCCAAGCGCCCCCAGGTGCAGGAGCGCCTCACCACCCAGATCGCCGACGCGCTCATGGAGTCGCTGCAGCCCGAGGGCGTGCTGGTGATGGTCGAGGCCGAGCATTTCTGCATGTCGATGCGCGGGGTGAAGAAGCCGGGTTCGCTCACCATCACCTCCGCGGTGCGGGGCCTGTTCAAGAGCAATGCGGCCACCCGGGCGGAGGCGATGAGCCTCATCACGTACCCCGGGAATCGGCTGTAGAACCCCCTGATTCTCCGCGAATCACCTGCTTCGCCCACCGCGGCCGCGCGCGGGGACCGATATCCTGCGCTCCCATGTTCAGTTGGAGCAGCGTCTGCGGGGAACGGTGCGCCGTGATGGGCATCGTCAACGTGACCCCCGATTCGTTCTCCGACGGCGGGCGTTTCCTCGAACCGGCCTCCGCGGTCGCTCACGGGCTGGCGCTGGCCGCCCAGGGCGCACGCCTGCTCGACGTCGGGGGCGAGTCCACCCGCCCGGGCGCGGCGCCGGTCTCGGCCGACGAGGAGCTGCGCCGGGTGCTGCCCGTGGTGCACGGGCCTCGCCGCCGCGACCGACGTGCCGCTCAGCATCGACACCACCAAGGCCGCGGTCGCCGCGGCCGCGCTCGCCGAGGGCGTGGCGGTGGTGAACGACGTGTCGGCCGGCACCGCCGATCCCGAACTGCTCGGCGTGGTCGCCGACGCGGGCGCCGGCCTGGTGCTCATGCACATGCAGGGCGAGCCCCGCACGATGCAGCACGACCCGCACTACGACGACGTGGTCGACGACGTGTCCGCCTACCTCGTGGCGCGACTCGACGCCGCGCGCGTCGCGGGCGTGGCCGACGACGCGCTGTGCGTCGATCCCGGCATCGGGTTCGGCAAGCTCGCCGCGCACAACCTCGCGCTGCTCGCCCGCCTGCCCGAGCTCGCGGCCCGCGTGGGCGTGCCGGTGCTGGTGGGACCGTCGCGCAAGGCGTTCCTCGGCGCGGTGCTCGCCGCGGCCTCGGGCGGCGACGCGCCCGATCCCGTCGCCCGCGACGACGCCACGCTCGCCACCGCGGTGTGGGCGATGGACCACGGCGCCCGCGTGGTGCGGGTGCACGACGTGAAGCCGGTGGTCGACGCCGCGCTGCTGCTCCACGCGATGGCCGGCATCGACGCCCAGGAAGTCGCGTGAACGCCTGCGTGAACGCCCGGGGGGTCGCTTGATGAAGGGTCGTTGGGCGCAGGGCCTCGAGCCCCGCGGGTTCTGCTGGATCATCAAGGACCGGCTCGCGGCGTCGGAACGCCCCGGCGGGTTCGCGCGCAACCACCGCAAGGTGCGGCGCCAGGAAGAGCTGATCTGGCTCATCGGGCACGGCTTCACCCACGTGCTGTCGGTGCTCGACTCGCCCCACAACCTCCACGCCTACGAGGAAGCGGGCCTGCCCTACGCGCACGTGGCCATCGGCCGTCACGACGAATGGTCGGAACGGCTGCCGGTGCTCTACGCCACGCTCGGCGCCTGGCTCGCCGACCCGAACGAGATGGTGCTGATCCACCACGAGGAGTTCGGCGACCGACTGCTCGGCGTGCTGGCCGGGTATCTGCTCTACGCGGGCCTGGTCACCGAGGGACCGCACGCGGTGGTGGTGATCGAGAAGATCACCGGGCGCCAGCTCGGCGCGACCGCGCGGGAGATCGTGTCGGTGACGGTCCAGGAGGGCATCGTCGCGGGTGCGACCCCCGATGCCTCGGGCCCGACCCGCGCCTGAGAGCTCTGCCGACCGAAAGCAGGAAGCTTCCATGGGAACCGTCCACATCAAGGGTCTGCGCGAGCTCGGCGTCCACGGGGTGCTCCCCGAGGAGCAGACGCGCCCGCAGCCCTTCGAGGTCGACGTCGAGATGACCGTCGACATGAGCGTGGCGGGGGAGACCGACCGGCTCGAGGACACCGTCGACTACTCCGCGGTCTCGGAGGCGGTGAGTCGCGTCGTGCGCAACGAGCGGTACCAGCTCCTCGAGCGGCTCGCGGCGCGCATCGCCGAGGTGTGCCGGGTCGACGAGCGGGTCACCGGCGTGCGGGTCACGGTGCGCAAGCTGCATCCGCCGGTGCGGGCGATGGTCGACCACGTCGCGGTGTCGATCGAGCAGTGAGCGGCGCGTCACCGGCGGCGCCCCCCACCCGGCGCGCCTACCTCGGGATCGGGGCCAACCTCGGCGACCGCCTCGCGTCCCTGCAGGGCGCGGTCGACGGGCTGGTGGCTGCGCCGGACGTCGCCGTCGTCGCGGTGTCGCCGGTGTACGAGACCGATCCGGTCGGCCCCGAGCAGCCCGACTACCTGAACGCCGTCGTCGTCGTCGACACCGCGCTGGCGCCCCACGACCTCCTGGCCCTCGCCCACCGTCTGGAGGCCGAGGCCCACCGCGTGCGCCAGGAGCGCTGGGGTCCCCGCACCCTCGACGTCGACCTCCTGCTCGTGGGCGACGAGGTGGTGGCCACGCCCGATCTGCAGGTGCCCCACCCCCGGGCCGCCGAGCGGGCCTTCGTGCTGGTGCCCCTCGCCGACCTCGATCCGGCGGTGGCCGAGGGCCTCGATCCCGGGGCGGTGGTGCGGGAGGGACCCGACCGGGCATCGGTGCGGCAAACCGGTCTACGATTGTCGGTGCCCGAGTAGTCCGGCACCCCTCACCGGGGCTGGAACGAAGAGGTCAACGTGCACAGTCCATCCCAGCGGGCCTTCGCCCTCGTGGGGCCCGGCCGCGCCGGAACCACCATCGCCCTCGCGCTGACCGCGCGCGGCTTCCGCTGCGTGGGGGTCGCAGGCCGTGCGCCCGACGCGCCGTCCACCGTCGCGGTGGCCGAGCAGTTGGGCGCGCCGGCGCTGGCGGTGGCCGACGCGGGGTGGGGCGGCGACGAGCCCGCCGAGCTGGTGCTGATCGCCACGCCCGACGCCGAGATCGCGGCCACCGCCGCGTCGCTCGCCGCGTCGCTGGCGCCGGGCACGCTGGTGCTGCACCTCTCGGGCGCGTGCAGCACCGCCGAGCTCGACAAGCTCCGCACCGCGCGTCCCGACGTGCGGCTGGGTTCGCTGCACCCGCTGCAGACCCTGCCGTCGCCGGAGGCGGGCCGGGACCGACTGCCGGGTTCGTGGTGCGCGGTCGACGGTCCCGACGACGTCGAACGCCTCGCGCTCACTCTCGGGATGCGTCCGTTCCGCGTCGCCGACGAGCACCGCGCCACCTATCACGCCGCCGCGACCATCGCGTCGAACCATCTCGTCGCGCTGCTCGGCCAGGTCGAGCGGGTCGCGGCCGACGCGGGCGTGCCCCCCGAGGCGCTGCTCCCGTTGGTGCGGGCCACCCTCGACAACGTCGAAGCGCACGGCCCTGCCGCCGCGCTCACCGGCCCGGTGGCACGCGGCGACGCCGACACCGTGGCCCGTCACCTCGACGCGCTGCCCGTCGACGAGCGCGATGCGTACCGCGCCCTCGCCCGCGAGGCGCTGCGCCTCAGTGGTCGCGACGACGTGGCGCTGCACGCGCTGCTCGACCCCGACGCGGCTGCCACGCGCGCGTGGAGTCCCGGGCATGAAGACGGTCACCACCGTCGCCGAGGTGCGCGCAGCTGTGCGACGCGGCGCGGGCCGAGGGTCTGCGCGTGGGCTTCGTGCCCACCATGGGGTTCTTCCACGAGGGGCACCGCTCGCTCATGCGCGCGGCGCGGGCCGACAACGACCTCGTCGTCGTGAGCCTCTTCGTGAACCCCACCCAGTTCGCACCCACCGAGGATCTCGACGCCTACCCGCGCGACCTCGAGGGCGACGGCGCCGCCGCCGCGGCCGAGGGCGTCGACGTGCTCTTCACGCCCGCGGTCGACGAGGTGTACCCGGCCGGCGCCCGCACGTCGGTGCACGTGTCGGGGATCACCGAGGTGCTCTGCGGCGCGAGCCGCCCCGGGCACTTCGACGGCGTCACCACCGTCGTCACCAAGCTGTTCTCCATCGTCGGACCGTGTCGCGCCTACTTCGGGCGCAAGGACGCGCAGCAGCTCGCGGTGGTCACCCGCATGGCCCGCGACCTCGACCTGCCCGTCGAGGTGATCGGCTGCCCGCTCGTGCGCGAGCACGACGGCCTGGCCATGTCGAGCCGCAACGCGTACCTCACGCCCGACGACCGCGAGGCGGCACGAACGCTCAGCCGAGCGCTGTTCGTCGTGGCCGAGGCGATCCAGCGCGGCGAGCGTCGACTCCGCGCCGTTGCTCGCGCTGCTCGACGACGTGCTGGGCGCGCAGCCCGGCATCGCGGTCGACTACCGCGCCATCGTCGACGCCGCCACCCTCGAACCGGTCGAGCACCTCGCCACCTCGGAACCAGGCACCCTCGTCGCCCTCGCCGCCTTCGTCGGCCGGGCCCGACTCATCGACAACATCACCGTCACCGTGTCCGGCGAACGGGCCACGGTCGATCTCGGACGACTCGTCGTCCCCGCAGCGGAGGAACGCTGATGCAGAGGATCATGATGAAATCCAAGATCCACCGGGCCACGATCACCGGCGCCGATCTCAACTACGTGGGGTCGATCACCCTCGACCCGCGCCTCATGGAGCTCGCCGACATCCGCGAGAACGAGCAGGTGCACGTGCTCGACATCGACAACGGCGCCCGCTTCGAGACCTACGCGATCAAGGGCGGGCCGGGAGACATCATCGTCAACGGCGCGGCCGCCCGCCTGGTGCACCGCGGCGACAAGATCATCGTGATCACCTACGCCCAGTACGACGAGGTCGAGCTCGAGGCGTACGCGCCGCTCGTCGTCCACGTCGACGACGACAACCGGCCGCTCGTGCAGTCCGTGCGCGACGTCGCCCGTTGACGATCTCCGACCGCAGCGTGCGCCCGTGACCGACCTCCTCGTCCTCGGCAGCGGCATCGCCGGCCTCTCGGCCGCCGTGCGCGCCCGTCGCGCCGGGCTGTCGGTCACGTTGGTCACCAAGGGCGACCTCGGCTGGTCCACCACCCGGTACGCGCAGGGCGGGGTCGCCGCCGCGCTCTCCGACGCCGACGACTCGCCCGAGCTGCACGGCGCCGACACCCTCACCGCCGGCGCCGGTCTCTGCGACACCGACGCGGTGCGGGTCCTCGTGGGGGAGGGCCCCACGCGCGTGCGCGAGCTCATCGACCTCGGCACGGAGTTCGACCGCGCGGGTGACGACCTCGCCCGCGTCCGCGAGGGTGGGCACTCGGTGGCGCGGGTGGTGCACGCGGGTGGCGACGCCACCGGCGCGGAGATCGAACGCTCGCTCGTGGCCGCGGTGCGCGCCTCGGGCGCCGAAGTGCACGAGAGCACGTTCGCGATCGACCTGCTCGTCGAGGCGGGTCGGGTGCGCGGGGTGCGGGTGCTCGACCGCGGCGGCGCGACCGTCGACCTGCGGGCCACGCACGTGCTCGTCGCCACCGGCGGCGCGGGCCAGTGCTTCGCGGTCACCACCAACCCGGCGCTCTCCACCGGCGACGGCATCGCGATGGCGATGCGCGCGGGGGCTGCGGTCGCCGACCTCGAGTTCATGCAGTTCCACCCCACCGCGCTGCACGATCCGGTGGCGATGCCCCGGCCGCTGCTGTCGGAGGCATTGCGGGGGGAGGGCGCGATCCTGCGCGACGAGCAGGGGGTGCCCTTCATGGTCGGCGAGCACGCGCTCGCCGACCTCGCGCCGCGCGACGTCGTGGCCCGGGCGATCGCCCGCCGCTGCAACGACCGCGGGCTCGACCACCTCTGGCTCGACGCCACCGCGATCACCGACTTCCCCCGGCGGTTCCCCACCATCTACCGCTCTGCGCAGGCGGTCGGCCTCGACCCGTCGGTCGACTGGCTCCCGGCCGCCCCCGCCGCGCACTACCTGTCGGGCGGCGTGTGCACCGATCTCGACGGCGCCACCACGCTGCCCGGGCTGTGGGCGTGCGGCGAGGCCGCCTGTTCCGGGGTCCACGGCGCGAACCGGCTGGCGTCGAACTCGTTGCTCGAAGGGCTGGTGTTCGCGGCCCGGTCGGTCGAGGCCATCGTCGCGGGCAAGGACGGGGCCGACGCCACCGGCGTGATGCGCGGCGTCGAGGCCGGCGACCCCGTGGCGCCCTCCGCCCCGGCGGAGGCCACCGGCGCCCCGGTGCGCGACACGCTCCAGCGGGTGATGACGCGCGACGCCGGCGTGTTGCGCAGCGGCGAGAGCCTGGCGCGCGCGGCCGACGTGCTCGCCGGGCTGCACGCCACCGACCTCGAGGACCTCAACCTGCTCACCGTGGCCCGCGTGCTCGTCGCGTCGGCCCGGGCCCGCGAGGAGTCGCGCGGCACCCACACCCGGCTCGACTTCCCCGAGACCTCGCCCGCCTTCCTCGGGCGCTTCGTCGTGACCGGCGAGCTCGAGCAGTTCGTGCCGCTGCCCTTCTCCACTGCGGAGGCCGCGCGATGAGCGCGCCGGTGCCCGCCGACGGCCCCGCGCCCGCGCCCTGCACGTGGTGCGCGAGGTGGTGGCCCGCGCGCTGGCCGAGGACCTCGGCCCGCTCGGCGACCTCACCGCTGCGCTCGTGCCCGAGTCGGCCACGGCCACCGTCGCCGTCGTCGCCCGCCAGTCCGGTGTGCTCGCGGGCACTGCGTGCGCCACCGAGGTGTTCGCGCAACTCGACGAGCGGGTCGCGGTCGCCTGGAACGTGGGCGACGGCGCGCGCCTCGAACCCGGCCAGGTGGCGGGCGTCGTCACCGGACCGCTGCGCGCGGTGCTCACCGGCGAACGCAGCGCGCTCAACTTCCTCTGTCACCTCTCCGGGGTGGCCACCGCCACGCGTGCGTTCGTCGACGCCGCGGGCGCCGGTGATCAGGCCGGTGATCAGGGCGGCGCGCGCATCTGGGACACCCGCAAGACGCTGCCCGGGCTGCGCGCGTTGGAGAAGGCCGCCGTGCGCGCCGGCGGCGGCGTGAGCCACCGCGGTTCGCTGTCCGACTTCGTGCTGGTGAAGGACAACCACCTCGCCGGCCTCTCGATCACCGAGGCCGTGCAGCGCGCGCAGGCGTTGTGGCCGGGCCGGGTCGTCGAGGTGGAGTGCGACCGCGTCGAGCAGCTCGAAGAGGCGATCGCGGCCGGCGCCACCATGGTGCTGCTCGACAACATGACGCCCGCCGAGGTGGGCGAGTGCGTGGAGCTCGCTCGCGCCAAGGCGCCCGCGGGATTCCTGGTGGAGGTGTCGGGCGGCGTCACCCTCGACACCGTGCGCGCCTACGCGGACGCGGGGGCCGACCTCATCTCCACCAGCGTCGTCACCCAGTCGGCGCCGGCCCTCGATCTCGCCTTCGATCTGCGCGGCGACCTCACGACCGAGGCCGGAAGGGAGGCCTGACATGCTGCTCGCCATCGACTGCGGCAACACCCAGACCGTCATCGGCCTGTTCTCGGAGCACGAGCTCGTCGACCACTGGCGCATCGCCACCGTCGCCGATCGCACCTCCGACGAGCTGGCCCTGATGTTCCAGCAGTTCCTCGGCTTCCACGGGTTCTCGTTCGACGCGCACGTGTCGGGCGTGGCGATCGCGTCGGGCGTCCCGCGCGTCACCGCCGCCTTGCGCGAGATGACCGCGCGCTACTTCGGCTACGACGCGCTGGTGCTCGAACCGGGCGTGCGCACCGGGATGCCGATCCTCTACGACGAACCCCGCAACGTGGGCGCGGATCGCATCGCCAACGCGGTGGGGGCCTACGACCTCTACGGCGGGCCCACGATCGTCGTCGACTTCGGCACCGCCAACACCGTCGACGCGGTGAGCGCCAAGGGCGAGTACCTCGGCGGCGCGATCTTCCCCGGCATCGAGATCTCGATGGAGGCGCTGTTCGAACGCGCCGCGGCGCTGCGCAGTGTGGAGCTCGTCGCGCCGAAGAACGTGATCGGCAAGTCGACGATCGAGGCGATCCAGTCGGGCGCGGTCTACGGCTTCAGCGGCCAGATCGACGCGCTGGTCGACCGCTTCCAGGGCGAGCTCGGCCCGTCGACCGTGGTCGCGACCGGCGGTCTCGCGGAGCTGATCATCCCGCACTCGCGCACCATCGAGCACTTCGAACCCTGGCTCACCCTCCAGGGCCTGCGCATCGTGCACGAGAGGAATCGTCTAAGCAGCGTCAGCTGCGACTTGCGACGCCTCGTCCGCGTACTGGGCGAGCGCGGTGCGCACCTCTTCCTTGGCCTGACCGATCACGGTGACTTGGTGGTGCCGTCACCCGCATCGCGGAACGTGAACACGAGACGGTGCAGTGTCTTGCCGATGCCCCACGTCGAGAGCTTGGTGAACGTGGTGGTCGCGTTCGCCTGGTACACCAACGACTCGTACGACTCGTCGACGAGGCGGAATCCGTTGTCGACGAGGAACGCGGGCGGCGACGCCTTGCACGCGGCGAGGAACCCGCCCGGCGACCCCGGCACCGAGAACTCGACGTGGGTCTCGTCGGCCATCAGAGGTCGCCCAGGATCTCCTGGCGCTTGGCCTCGAACTCCTCGGCGGTGATGAGGCCGGCGTCGAGGAGCTGCTGCGCCTTCTTCAGGCGGTCGGCCGGGTCCTCGGCGGGCTTGGCCTCCGCGGCCGCGGCCTGCTGCCCCGCGAGGTACGCGCGGCCCGCGGCATCCGCGGTGCCCTGGTAGGTGTTGGCCAGGCCCTGGGTGACCGCGGCCATGTCGCCACCCGACGCCGCGATCGACCCCTTGAGCGCGTCCCACTGCACGGCGACGGCCATCGGGTCGGCGGTGCTGATCTTCACCGGCACGTCCATGCCCGCCGAAAGCGGCGCCTTCATCCGCGCGCTCGGGAACACGTAGTTCACCGGGTACGGATCGCCCTCGGGCGGGTGGATCTCGAGTTGGATCTGCATCGCGAAACGGTCGTCGGGGACCGGCAGCGCGAAGCCGAGCACCCGCGCCTTGGCCGGCGATTCCGTTGGCCAGGATGTCGTTCTGGCCCCGGTCGTCGGTGACTGCCTTCATGTCCTTGAAGGCGCTGCCCATCGACGGCATGCCGCCGTGGTAGTCACCGAGCTCCTTGGCGCCCTTCATGGCGTCCTTGGCGTCCTTGAACAAACCCACGACGTGTCCTCCCTCGCGTGAGACCCGGGTGCGCGTCCGCTACCAGCTGTGGATGATCGCCGCCGACGGGTTGTCGGGGTCGTACTTCACGGTGACGGCCTGACCCTCCGACAGCCCTTCGAGCTGGAAGGGCAGGAAGCTCTGGTCGATGGTGGTCTCGAGCGGGTCGCCGCTGGCGGGCCGGAAGGTGACGGCCACCGCGTACATCGTGCCGCCGCTGATGTCGGGGGTGCCGTTGGGGGTGAGGGTGTGGATCACGCCCGGCGCCTCGATGCCCGACTGGGCGATCTTGTTGACCTTCTGCGAGTAGGCGGCCATCGCGGCCATGTCCTGCCCGCCGGTCATCGCACCCATGTCCATGCCCGCGGGCATCCCGGCGGCGCCCTGGGCCCCGGCGGACTGCTGCTGCGCCTGGGCCATCGCGTCGGCGGCCTGCTGCTGCGCGCCCTTCATCTTGTCGAACATGCCCATGGTGGCACCCTCCTGCCGAGCCCGGGCCGCTCCGGAACGTCGCACGAGTAGCGACGTCTCCGCGAAGCGATCGGCATCGACGCGTACGGCACCGACTCCGAACGGGCGCCCGCGCGAGTGAACGGCGACGATCGTGACACGATCGAATCAGGCAGTCAGCTTTCGCGGCCGACGAGGCCTTCGACGAGCTGCACGAGGGTGGCGCAGGTGGCGGGGTCGAGACCGTCGGCGCCGTCGAGCGCCTCGCTGGCCTTCACCGCGTGGTCGCTCGCCACTCCCATCGACAGCTCCATCGCGCCGTTGCCGACGGTGAGGTCGCGGGCCCGCGCCAGCTCGTCGTCGTCGAGCGAGTGGCCGAGCAGCTCGCGCAGCTCGGGGTGCTCGCGCATCGTGAAGATGACGGGCAGCGTGTAGATGCCCTCGAGCAGGTCCTGCCCGGCGTGCTTGCCGAGCGCGTCGTCGGTGGACGTGAGGTCGAGCACGTCGTCGACGATCTGGAAACACATGCCGAGGTGGTGGCCGAAGCTGGTGAGCGCGTCGAGCGTGGGCGCGGGCACGCCGGTGACCATGCCGCCGATGCGACACGACGTCGCGAACAACGCGGCGGTCTTGCCCTCGATCGCCGACGCGTACTGCTCCTCGCTGCGGTCGACGTCGAAGAGGTGCTGGAGTTCGAGCACCTGACCGCGGCACAGCTCGCCGATGGTGGCCGCGAGCAGCGCGGCGACATCGGCGCCGAGCGACGCCGCGAGCGACGACGCCCGGGCGAGCAGGAAGTCGCCGGCGAGGATGGCCACGATGTTGTTCCAGCGCGCGTTCACGCTGGGGACGCCGCGGCGGGTCTCGGCCTCGTCGATCACGTCGTCGTGGTAGAGCGACCCGAGGTGGACGAGCTCGCAGGCCACGCCGCCGGTGATCGCGCCGTCGACGGCGGCATTGCGGTCGCCGGTCGCGGCGTAGGCCGCGCAGAGGGTGAGGGTGGGGCGGAGGCGCTTGCCGCCGGCGCCCACGAGGTGGGCGGCGACCTCGGCGAGGAAGGGATCGGCCGAGCTGACCGATTCGCGCAGGTGTGCGTCGACCCGTTCGAGGTCGCCGGCCAGTCCGGGGAGCTCGTCGTGCAGGCCCGCGGGCAGGGTCGGTCGCTTCGGAGAGGCCGGCCCGGTCATGGCGCCAACGGTATGCAGCCGGGGGAACATTCTCCAACCCGGAAGCCTTGTATCCCTTCACGGGCCGCCCCTGCACCGGGCGCCGAAGTCGCCGCCGGAGCAGGGGTAGCCGCCGATTACACTGACCTGATGGAGCCCAGCCCCCGTCTCCACGGCCGCCACCCCGGTGGTCATGGGTCGGAGCCGCGGCAGTCCTCCGACTGAGAGAGGCGGTTCCCAACCGTGTTCGAACGTTTCACCGATCGAGCCCGCCGAGTGGTCGTCCTGGCGCAGGAAGAAGCGCGCCTGCTCAACCACAACTACATCGGGACGGAGCACATCCTGCTCGGTCTCATCCACGAGGGCGAGGGCGTCGCCGCCAAGGCGCTCGAGTCGCTCGGCATCTCGCTCGAGGCCGTGCGCGCCCAGGTGGAGGAGATCATCGGTCACGGGGGGCAGGCGCCCTCCGGCCACATCCCGTTCACCCCGCGGGCCAAGAAGGTCCTCGAGCTCTCGCTGCGCGAGGCGCTGCAGCTCGGACACAACTACATCGGCACCGAGCACATCCTCCTCGGGTTGATCCGCGAGGGTGAAGGCGTCGCCGCGCAGGTGCTCGTGAAGCTCGGCGCCGATCTCTCCCGCGTGCGCCAGCAGGTCATCCAGCTCCTCTCCGGCTACGCCGGCTCCAAGGAGGGCGCGGCCCAGGCCGGCGGCGGTCCCGCCGGCGAGCAGCAGCAGTCCGGCTCGCTCGTGCTCGACCAGTTCGGCCGCAACCTCACGCAGCTCGCGCGCGACAAGAAGCTCGACCCGGTCATCGGGCGCGAGAAGGAGATCGAGCGCGTCATGCAGGTGCTGTCGCGCCGCACCAAGAACAACCCGGTGCTGATCGGCGAGCCCGGCGTGGGCAAGACCGCCATCGTCGAGGGCCTCGCCTCCGACATCGTGGGCGGCGACGTGCCCGAGACGCTCCAGGGCAAGCAGCTCTACACCCTCGACCTCGGCGCGCTGGTGGCGGGCTCCCGCTACCGCGGCGACTTCGAGGAGCGCCTCAAGAAGGTGCTGAAGGAGATCAAGACCCGCGGCGACATCATCCTGTTCATCGACGAGCTGCACACGCTCGTGGGTGCGGGTGCGGCCGAGGGCGCGATCGACGCCGCGAGCATCCTCAAGCCGATGCTGGCCCGCGGCGAGCTGCAGACCATCGGCGCCACCACGCTCGACGAGTACCGCAAGCACCTCGAGAAGGACGCCGCGCTCGAGCGGCGCTTCCAGCCGATCAAGGTGGAGGAGCCCTCGGTGGCCCACACCATCGAGATCCTCAAGGGCCTGCGCGACCGCTACGAGCAGCACCACCGCGTCACCATCACCGACCAGGCGCTGGTCGCGGCGGCCAACCTCGCCGACCGCTACATCTCCGACCGTCACCTCCCCGACAAGGCGATCGACCTCATCGACGAGGCGGGCTCGCGCCTGCGCATCCGTCGCATGCAGGCGCCGCCCGACTACCGGGAGCTCGAGGACCAGATCGCGAACACGCGTCGCGAGAAGGAAGCGGCCATCGAGGCCCAGCAGTTCGAGCGCGCCGCGAAGCTCCGCGACGACGAGAAGGCGCTCCTCGAGCAGCGGGAGGCCAAGGAGACGGAGTGGCGCGCCGAGGGCGTCGACCTCTTCAACGAGGTCACCGAGGAGTCGATCGCCGAGGTGCTCGCGCTGTGGACGGGCATCCCCGTCTACAAGCTCACCGAGGAGGAGACCGCCAAGCTCCTGCGCATGGAGGACGAGCTGCACAAGCGGATCGTCGGCCAGCACGCGGCGATCAAGGCGGTGTCGCAGTCGATCCGGCGCACGCGTGCGGGCCTCAAGGACCCGAAGCGCCCGTCGGGGTCGTTCATCTTCCTCGGCCCCTCCGGTGTCGGCAAGACCGAGACGGCCAAGACGCTCGCCGAGTTCCTCTTCGGTGACGAGAGCGCGCTGATCCAGCTCGACATGAGCGAGTACATGGAGAAGCACACGGTGTCGCGTCTCGTCGGTTCGCCCCCCGGCTACGTGGGCTACGACGAAGGCGGCCAGCTCACCGAGGCGGTGCGCCGCAAGCCGTTCTCCGTCGTGCTCTTCGACGAGATCGAGAAGGCCCACCCCGACGTGTTCAACACGCTCCTCCAGATCCTGGAGGACGGGCGGCTCACCGACGCGCAGGGTCGCACGGTCGACTTCAAGAACACCGTGATCATCATGACGTCGAACCTCGGCACCGCCGATCTGCGCAAGGCGTCGGTCGGGTTCGCCCGGGCCGACGAAGCCGTCACGTACGAGCACATGAAGGACAAGGTGAGCGAGGAGCTCAAGCGCAGCTTCCGCCCCGAGTTCCTCAACCGCATCGACGAAGTGATCGTGTTCAGCGAGCTGACCAAGGCCGAGGTCACCGAGATCGTCGACCTCCTCATCAAGCGGGTGCAGGACCAGCTCGAGACCCAGGGTCTCGGCCTGGAGCTCACCCACGAGGCCAAGCTCCTGCTCGCCGGCAAGGGCTACGACCCCGCGTTGGGCGCCCGGCCGCTGCGCCGTGCGATCCAGCGTCACGTCGAGGACCCGCTCTCGGAGAAGATCCTGTGGAAGGAATTCCACGCCGGGGAGACGATCATGGTCGACGCGCTCGACGACGAGATCGTGTTCCGGGCCATCGAGGGGGTCGAGCCGCCGCCGGTCGAGCTGGCCGGCAGCGGCCCCGCCGAGTAGCCGGTCACCCGGCCGGGTTTCGGCCCTGAATTCTCACCGCTCCACTCATCGACCGTCGAGGAGCAGGCTCGCTCGCCTGCTCCTCGTCGCGTTCGCCTTCGCCGTTCTCCTGAGCGCGTGCAAGGCCGACACGACCGTCACCGTGCGCATGCGCGACGACGGCAGCGGTCGCGTCGGCGTGATGGTGGTGCTCGACGCCGACGCGGTGAAGAGCGCGGAAGCCGGCGGCGCCAAGCTCGAGGACCGCATCCGCGTGTCGGATCTCACCGCGGCCGGGTGGACGGTGAGCGCGTGGGCCCGCGCCGACGACGGCTCCGCCGCGCTGCGGTTGTCGAAGCCGTTCTCCGATCCCGCGGGCGCCACTGCGATCCTCGCCGAGGTGAGCGGCGCGGTCGGACCGCTGCGCGACATGAAGGTGACGCGCGACGAAGGCGTGGTGTCCACGAAGTACGCGGTCACCGGCTCCATCGACCTCGCCCAGCTCGGCACCGGCGTGACGTCCGACGAGCAGCTCGTGCAGTCGCTGCAGGGTCAGCAGGTCGACGTGAACACCATCGACCAGGCGTTGCAGTCGGCCGCGCGCGACGCGCTGTCGGTGAAGGTGGTCGCCGACCTGCCGGGCGGGCGCACCACCGTGAAGGGGAAGGCGGGGGCGAGCACCGCGGTCGACGCGTCGTCGTCGCAGCTGAACACCACGCGGGTCGGGCTGGTCGTGCTGGCGGTCGTGCTGGTCGCGCATCGCGATCGTCGTGCTGTTGCTGCCCGGTCGGCGTCGGAGTCGCCCGCGTCCCGACGCGAATCGTCCCCGCAGCGCGCGGGTCAGCGCAGGCCCGACAGGTCCGGAAGCGCCGCCGCGAACCAGGCGGGGAACTCCGCCAACGAGCTGAGCACCACCGTCGCGCCCGCGTCGTGCAGTTCGCTCGCGGGATGGGGCCCGGTCGCCACCGCGACGACGGCCGCGCCCGGCGCCGAGGCCGGCGCGCACGTCGTTGGGGGTGTCGCCCACGTACACGTGCGCGCCCTCGTCGACGAGGGTCTCGCGCTTGGCGTCGGCGAAGCGCCAGCCGAACACCGCGTCGACCGCGAGGCCGACGTGGTCGAGGCACCGCCGCGCGTTGGGCTCGTACTTCGCGGTGACGACGAGCGTGCGACCGTCGGCGGCGCGCACCGCGTCGATCGCGTCGGCGGCGCCGGGCAGCAGGTGGGTGCCGGGCACGCCGACCTCCACGTAGAGCTCGCGGAAGCGATCGGCGAGCACCGCGGCCTCGTCGGCGGGGAAGCGCAGCGGCGAACTCGTGGTCGAGGTTGCTGCGCAGGAGCGCGTCGAGCATGCCGTCGACCGCGACCGGCGCGCCCGACTCGGCCTGCAGCGCCTCGAGCGTGGCGACGATGCCCGGCCGCGAGTCGACGAGCGTCATGTCGAGGTCGAATCCCACGACGAGGGCCGGATGGATCACGGCCGCAACGTAGCTGTCGTACCCCGGCCGTAGGGTCGTCGCCATGGCGACGAGAACCCGTACCGTCCACCGCTGCACCGAGTGCGGCGGCTCCACCCCGCAGTGGCTGGGCCGCTGCCCCACGTGCGACGCATGGGGCACGCTGGTCGAGGAGCTCGACCTCACCCGCGCCGCCCGTGCGGCCACCACGGCTGGCCCCGGGCAACCCCCGGTGCCCATCGGCGAGGTCGTGGCCGACGACGCCACCCACCGCAGCACCGGCATCGCCGAGCTCGACCGGGTGCTCGGCGGCGGCCTGGTGCCGGGGTCGGTCACCCTGCTCGCCGGGGAGCCGGGCATGGGCAAGAGCACGCTGCTGCTCCAGGCCCTCGGCGCGATGGCGAGCGGCGGTCGGCGCTGCCTCCTGATCACCGCCGAGGAGTCGCCCGCGCAGGTGCGTCGCCGCGCCGAGCGGGTCGGCGCGCTGTCGCCCGCGCTGCTCGTCGTCGGGCGAGACCGACCTCGACCGCATCGTCGCCCACGCCGAGGCGGTCGCCCCCGACGTGCTCGCGGTCGACTCCATCCAGACCGTGGTCGACGCCGAGCGCCCCGGCGCGCCGGGTTCGGTCACGCAGGTGCGTGACTGCGCGTACCGGCTGGTGCAGCTCGCCAAGGCGCGGGGGATGGCCACCGTGCTCGTCGGTCACGTCACCAAGGAGGGCACGCTCGCCGGTCCGCGCGTGCTCGAGCACGTCGTCGACACCGTGCTCGCGTTCGAGGGCGACCGCGGTCACTCGTTGCGCCTGCTGCGCGCGCTCAAGCACCGCTACGGCTCCACCCAGGAGCTCGGTCTCTTCGACATGGCGGCCGACGGTCTCGCCGGGGTGCCCGACGCGTCGGCGCGCTTCCTCGTCGACCGTCGCCCCGGCGTCGCGGGTTCCGCGATCGCCGCGGTGGTGGAGGGCGACCGTCCGGTGATGGTCGAGGTGCAGGCGCTCGTGGTCGACGGCGAGTTCCCCTCGCCGCGTCGTTCCGGCTCGGGGATCGACGCGCAACGGCTCGCGCTCCTGCTCGCGGTGCTCGCGCAGCGCGCCGGGGTCAACCTCATGCGGGCCGACGTGTACGCGAGCGTCGCCGGCGGACTGCGGGTCACCGAGCCCGGCGTCGACCTCGCGCTCGCGCTCGCGGCCGCCGAGCGCGGCCACGAATCGGCCGCTGCCCGAAGGTCTGGTGGTGGTGGGGGAGCTCGGCCTCGGCGGCGAGGTGCGCTCGGTGCCGCAACTCGAGCGGCGGCTGGCGGAGGCCGCGCGTCTCGGCTTCACTGCCGCGCTCGTGCCGCCGGGCACGGTCGCGCCGCCGGGCATCGTCGCGCTCGAGGTGTCCGACCTGCGCGACGCCGTCGTCCGGGCACTCGGAGAAGTGCGGGTGTCCGGGGCGGGCGGGGCCCCGGGCGAGGTATCCTGAGCCTTTCGGCCGTCGTCCGACCCACCGAGAGGCTGAGCGCACCGTGCCCGCCCCAAAGCGATCGGAATCCATGATGGTCGCCCTGCGCCTCGTCGCGCCGGGCACGCAGCTGCGCGAGGGGCTCGACCGCATCCTCCAGGCCCGCATGGGTGCGCTCATCGTGCTGGGCGACGGCCCCGACGTGCTGTCGGTGTGCTCGGGCGGGTTCCTCCTCGACGCCGAGTTCACCCCGCAGCGCCTCTCCGAGCTGGCCAAGATGGACGGCGCCATCATCCTGGCCTCCGACACGTCACGGGTGGCCCGGGCCAACGTGCACCTCGTGCCCGACCCCAACGTCCCCACGTCGGAGACCGGCACCCGCCACCGCACCGCGGAGCGGGTCGGCCGTCAGCTCGACGTGCCGGTGATCACGGTGTCGGAGGACATGTCGCTCGTCACCATCCACCGACGCGGCGAGAAGCACACCCTCGAACCGATCCCGCGCGTGCTCGCCCGCGCCGACCAGGCGCTGCAGATCCTCGGGCGCTACAAGGCCCGCCTCGACGCGGTGAGCGGATCGCTGTCCGCGCTCGAGGTGGAAGACCTCGTCACCGTGCGCGACGTCGCCACGGTGCTGCAGCGCGCCGAGATGGTGCGACGGATCGCCGAGGAGATCGAGGGCTACGTGGTGGAGCTCGGCGCCGACGGCCGTCTCGTGATGCTCCAGCTCGAGGAGCTCGTGGGCGGGGTGGAGGAGGACCGTCGCCTCGTCGCCAAGGACTACTTCGAGTCGGCGCCCGACTTCGAGCTGCTGAACGTGATGCGCGAGCTCGGCGAGCTCGACGACGTCGCGCTGCTCGACCTCCACGACGTCGCCGCGGTGCTGCACCTGCCGCCGGGCACCGGCATCGACACGCCGCTGCAGCCGCGCGGCTTCCGGCTGCTGCACAAGATCCCGCGCCTGCCGGAGATCGTGTCCGACCACGTGGTCGCCCGCTTCGACACGTTGCAGAAGATCATGCGCGCCGGCATCGCGGAGCTCACCGAGGTCGAGGGGGTGGGCGACGCCCGCGCCCGCGCCATCAAGGAAGGACTGTCCCGCCTCGCGGAGACGTCCATCCTCGAGCGCTACGTCTGACGGAGGACACATGGCGGAACTGGCCCCCGGGCCGCTCGAGGTCGACGTCGAGCACATCGTGCTCAAGGGTCCCGACGGCACGGCCGTCGAGGCGATCCACGCCCGGCCCGACGGCATGCCCCACTCCGGGCTCGTGGTGCACCCCGACATCGGTGGACTCCGTCCGTTGTTCGACGACCTCTGCCGCCGGCTCGCCACCCACGGCTTCGCGGTGTGCTGCCCCGAGCCGTTCGTACGCGCGCCGGCATCGGTGCGCGAAGGCGACGTCGCCACCCGCATCGGGTACCTGCGCGAGCTCGACGACGAGTTGCAGCTCGGCGACCTCGAAGCCGCCGCCGACTACCTCGTGGTGCACGACGACGTGCGCGACGTCGCGGTGCTCGGGTTCTGCATGGGCGGCATGCAGGCGGTGAAGGCCGCGGCCACCGGGCGCTTCGACCGGGCGGTCGCGTTCTACGGGATCGTCGACCCGCCCGCCGACTGGATCGGTCCGGCCACGAAGTCGGCGTTGGCGACCGCGCCGGACGTGTGCCCCACGCTCGCGATCTTCGGGGGCCGCGACGAGCTGGTGCCGGCGAGCCGCGATCGACAAGCTGCGCGACCGCGTGGACGGATCGTCCCGACTGCGAGGTGGTGCTCTACCCCGAGGGGGAGCACGGGTTCGTCCACGATCCCGAGCGTCCCGCCCACCGGGCCGACGACGCCGCCGACGCGTGGCGCCGCGTCCTCGCCTTCCTGCTCCCGAGACTGACGCGAGCGACGACGCGAGGAGCTAGAGAGTCGCCCGTTCCTGGAGCGCTTCGCGGTCGAGGATCTGGTAGCGGTTGCGGCCCTCCACCTTGATCCAGCCGAGCCGGGTGAAGAGCGACAGCGCCTTGTTCACCCGTTCGCGGCTCGCGCCCACGAGACCGGCGAGGTCTTCCTGGGTCATCGGGAGCTTGAAGCTGTCGCGGTCGCCGGCGATCTCGAGCAGACGCTTCGCGGTGCGGGCGGGCACGTCGAGGAACACCGCGTCGGCCAACGAGTCGTCGGTGGCGCGCAGCCGGCGGGCGAGCAGGCGCACGATGATCCACAGCAAGGTGGGCTGGGCGTCGATGGCGGCGCGCACCGGCTCGTAGCCGAGCACGATCACCTTGGTCTCCTCGAGCGCCCGGGCGTCGGCCGAGCGGGGACCGTCGTCGAAGAGCCCGAGCTCACCGAAGAGCGAGCCCTCTTCGAGCACCGCGACGAGCGACTCGCGCCCGTCGGGGGAGCTGGTGAGGATGGCCATGCGGCCGCTGACGATGCCGTACATCTCGGAGGCGGGCTCGTCGCGGCGGAACAGGATCTCGTTGCGGGCGATGGTGCGCACCGTCGAGACTGCGCGCAGCGCTTCGAGGGTCTCGGGCGGCATCGCGCCGAGCAGCTGGGAGGTCTCGAGGATCCGGCGGTTCTCGGACATGACGCTGGCGAGCGTAGCGACTCGACGGCGGTCGCGGGGTGAGGGTCGCGGCGCCGCGCAGCGCAGGGTCCGCCCGGGGAAGGGGCTCCCCGGGGCTCTGGTACCCTGGGCACCCTTCCGTCACCGGCAGGGCGGGCCTCCCAGCACCGCCGCCGGTTCCCACCCCGACCCCCGGCACCCCGCCGCCGAGGGTGCCCGCAAGTTCGTGCGAGGAGCAACATGGCCTTCGACGTCGGCGACAAGGTCGTCTACCCCCATCACGGTGCCGCGACGATCGAGAAGCGCGAGAAGAAGGAAGCCTTCGGCGAGAAGCGCGACTACCTCGTGCTGCGCCTCGCGTACGGCGACCTCACGCTGATGGTCCCCGCCGACAACGCCGAGGAGATCGGCCTGCGCGAGGTCATCAACGACGAAGAGGTCGAGGAGGTGTTCGCCGTCCTTCGCAAGAAGGAGGCGCGCATGCCCACCAACTGGTCGCGCCGGTTCAAGAACCACGTCGAGAAGCTGAAGAGCGGCGACATCTACCAGGTCGCCGAGGTGGTCCGGAACCTCTCGATCCGCGAAGCCGACAAGGGTCTCTCTGCGGGTGAGAAGCGGATGCTCGCCCGGGCCCGCCAGATCCTGGTGTCGGAGCTCACGTTCGCGCTCAACGTCGACGAGGAGGCCGCCGAGGCCCGCCTCGACGAGGTGCTGCAGGGCCCCGACACGCCGTCGGTGAAGAAGGCGCCCGCCAAGAAGGCCGCGGCGGCCAAGAAGGCCCCGGCTGCGAAGGCTGCGCCGGCGAAGGCACCGGCGAAGGCACCGGCGGCGAAGGCGCCGGCCAAGAAGGCTGCGGCGAAGACCGCCGACAAGTAACCAGGTCGCGATGTCGTCGCCCGGCGCGGTGTGGGCCGTGGTCGTCGCCGCCGGTTCCGGGAACCGTTTCGGCGGTCCCAAGCAGTTCTCCGTGCTCGCGGGCACCCGCGTGGTCGACCGTTCCGTCGCCGTGGCGCGCGACGCCTGCGACGGTGTGGTGCTGGTCCTCGCCGATCCCGCGGCGTGGGACGGCGCGCCGGTCGATGCCGTGGTGGAAGGCGGTGCGACGCGCGCGGCGTCGGTGCGCGCCGGACTGGCCGCGGTGCCCGACGATGCCGACGTGATCGTGGTGCACGATGCCGCCCGCCCCCTCGCCACCGGCGCGCTCTACCGCGCGGTGACCGCCGCGGTGCGCAACGGTGCCGACGGCGCGCTCCCCGGGCTGCGCGTGGCCGACACCCTGAAGCAGGTCGAGGGTGACGCGGTGGTCGCCACCGTGACGCGCGACGCGCTCGTCGCCGCGCAGACCCCCCAGGCCTTCCGCGCCGACGTGTTGCGCGCCGCGCACGCGACCGGCGGCGACGCCACCGACGATGCCGCGCTGGTGGAGGCGGCCGGTGGCAAGGTGGTGATCGTGCCCGGCGATCCCGCCAATCTGAAGCTCACGGTGCCGCGCGACTTCGTGGTCGCCGAGGCGCTGCTCGCGGCCGCCTCCGACGGAGACGGCCCCGACGGCGACGCCGGAGGAGACGCCTGATGTTCCGGGTCGGGCTCGGCTACGACATCCACCCCTTCGGCGGCGACGGTCCGCTCGTGCTCGGCGGCGTCACCATCGACGGCCCCGGCCTCGCCGGTCACTCCGACGCCGACGTGGTGGCCCACGCGGTCGCCGACTCGGTGCTCGGGCCCACCGGTCTGCCCGACCTCGGGATGCTGTTCCCCGCGAGTGACGAGCGGTGGCGCGGCGTGTCGTCGATCGAGCTGTTGCGCGACGTGGTGGGTCGCATCGCGAAGCAGGGGTGGTGGATCGGCAACGTCGACGTCGTCGTCGCCGCCGAACGACCCAAGCTCGCGGCCCACATCCCGGAGATGGCGGCCACCCTCACCGCGGTGCTGCGCGCCGCGCAGGAGCCGCTCGGCCCGGGCGTGCTGGTGTCGGTGAAGCCCAAGCACGGCGAGGGCATCGGCGCGATCGGCCGGGGCGAGGGCATCGCCTGCTGGGCGGTCAGCCTGTTGGAACGCGCGTAACCGGTCCGGGACCGGCGCGCCCACCCAGGTACCCTCCATCCCCATGGTCCGCATCCGCGACAGCCTGCTGCGCGACACCGTGGAGCTCGTCACGCGCGAGCCGGGCAAGGTGTCGATGTACGTCTGCGGCCCCACCGTCTACGACACCCCCCACATCGGGAACGCGCGCACGGCGGTCGCGTTCGACACGATCC
Organism: uncultured Actinomycetes bacterium; assembly: GCA_963782705.1. GTDB lineage: Bacteria > Actinomycetota > Acidimicrobiia > IMCC26256 > DASPTH01 > CAVRGQ01. The sequence goes on from CAWAKX010000010.1 coordinate 43,496, forward strand.
GGCGCTACCTCGAGTGGGCGGGCTTCGACGTGACGTTCGTCAGCAACGTCACCGACGTCGAGGACAAGATCATCACCCGCGCCGCACGCGAGGGCCGGACGGAGCCCGAGGTCGCCGCCGAGTTCGAAGCCGTGTACTTCGAGCACATGCACCGACTCAACGTGCGCGACGCCGATCATCGCCCTCACGCCACGGACTACATCGATCGGATGCTCGCGCTCGTCGACGAGCTCGTTGCGAGCGGGCACGCCTACGAAGTGCCGGGGCAGGGCGTGTACTTCGCCGTCGAGTCGTTTCCGGGCTACGGCGCGCTGCCGCACCGCACGATCGAGGAGTTGCGCGAATCAGCCGGGGCGCGCGTCGACGTCGACGAGGCGAAGCGCAGCCCGATGGATTTCGCGTTGTGGAAGGCCGCGAAGGTCGGCGAGCCGTCGTGGGACTCGCCCTGGGGCCCCGGTCGACCGGGCTGGCACATCGAGTGCTCCGCGATGTCGCTCGACCTGCTCGGTGAGGGTTTCGACCTCCACGGCGGCGGCGAGGATCTCGCGTTCCCGCACCACGAGAACGAGCGCGCCCAAGCGGAGGCCGGCGGTCATCCATTCGCTCGCCACTGGATCCATTCCGGCATGGTCACCATCGGTGGCGACAAGATGTCGAAGTCGCTCGGCAACTTCACGACCGTCGACGAGGCACTCGCCGAACACGACTGGCGGGCACTGCGGCTGGCGATGCTGCAGAACCACTACCGCCGTGCAGCCGACCTCGGCGCGCAGGAGTTGCAGGCCGCGGAGAAGGCCGTCGAACGGCTCGACGCGCTCGCCCGACGCGCGCACGCGGCCGGCGTCGTCGTGTCCCAGCCCGACGCGGCGACCCTCGACCGGTTCCGCGAGGCGATGGACGACGACTTCGACACCGCGCACGCGTTGGCGGTCCTCTTCGAAGCCGCGCGTGAGGGCAATCGCCTGATCGACGCCGGTGACGCCCTCGGCGCCGGCGTGCTGCTGGCCGCGGTCGGCGAGATGCTCGAGGTCCTGGGGCTGCAGAGGCCCGAAGCTGCGACGTCGGACGACGACGACCGCGAGATCGACGCGTTGGTGCGCGAACGCGACGAGGCGCGTGCCGCGCGCGACTTCGCCCGCGCCGACGCGCTGCGCGACGAGCTCACCGCGCGCGGCATCACGCTCGAGGACACGCCCGCCGGCACCGTCTGGCGCCGATGAGTCGCGACCGCCGCACGGCCCAGCGTGGTGGCGATCGGACGTCGGGCCGCCGTGAGCCCCGGAAGGGCGCGGCGCCCAAGCGCGACCTGGGCCAGCAGGTGGAGGGCCGTCAGGCCGTGCGGGCGCTGCTCACCGCGGGCACCCGCCGCGTCCACGACGTCTGGCTCTCCACCGACGGCGACGCACTCGACGAGCTCGCCGCCCTGGCCGAAGCCGCGGGTGCGCGGGTGCGGCGGGTCCCCGGCGACCAGGTCGACCGCCGGGCCCGCACCGAGGCGCCCCAGGGCGTGGTCGCCTTCGCCGCGCCGGTGCCCCAGGCCGACCTCGACGCGCTCTTCGCCGACCCCGCGGCGTTCCTCGTCGCCCTCGACGGGGTGACCGACCCCGGCAACCTCGGCGCGATCATGCGCAGCGCCGAGACCGCGGGCGCCACCGGCATCGTGGTGCCCACCCACCGTGCGGTCGGCCTCACCCCTGCGGTGGCCAAGGCCGCGGCCGGCGCGCTGGAGTACCTCTCCGTCGCGTTCGTGAGCGGCGTGCCCGGCGCGCTCGACCGCGCGAAGCGGGCGGGGGTGTGGTGCGTCGCCCTCGACGGCGACGGTGACCGCTCGGTGTTCGACCTGCCGTTCGCCGACGAGCGCGTGATGCTCGTGCTCGGGGCGGAGGGGCGCGGCGTGTCGCAGCTCGCGCGCAAGCGTTGCGACGTGGTCGCGTCGATCCCGATGCACGGACGGATCGAGTCGCTCAACGTGAGCGCGGCGGCCGCGGTGGCCTGCACCGAGATCGCCCGCCGCCGGTCGAGCTGACCGACGGGGTCCGCACGCGCACGCGTCGCGCCTCAGGGCTGGTGGCGCGTCACCACCACCACGTCGTAGGCGCCGACGTGTTCGGTGCGCACCGTGGCCCCTTCGGCCTTTCGGTCCCGTGCGAACGCCTCGGCGCTGCCGTCGGCGTAGAAGACCCACGCCGACGGGTCGGCCGCGTTCACCGCACGACGGTAGGGCGGGTACTTGGCGCCGTAGTCGGAGGGGATGGCGACGATGTCCTCGTCGCTCTCGAACGCCAGCCGCCACGCCACCCAGAACGGCGCGTGCACCGCGGTGAGCCCCTCGTGGCGGAGGCGCTGTTCGAGCGACTCCAGCGCGGGGGCGCCGCCGAACCCGCCGCCCTGGTCGGCGTAGTGGGTGATGCGGTACGTGCCGTATGCCGTCGACACGAGCATCGAGCGCGAGCACGGCCACCGCCACCGCCCGCCGGCGGACCAGCACCGCGACCGCGAGCGGCACGATCACGCTCAGCGAGAACAGGTAGCGGAAGCCGCCGTAGTACTTGCCGAAGGCGAGGTTCGACCCGAACGGCACCAGCGCGAACAGGAACGGCGCGGTGAGCAGCGCGATCGATCCCCAGGCCCGGTTGCGACGGATCCCGAGCACGATGGCCGCGCCCAGCGCGACCAGTGCCGCGCCATAGACGACCACGTGCCCGACGTCGGGCACCCAGTCGGCGAGGTAGGGCGCTCGCAGGCTGAGCGCGGTGGGGAAGGCGTACTCACCGAAGAAGCGCAGGTGGTCGACGTAGCTGCCGTGGACGCCACTGGTGTGCGGGAACGCGGGCCAGCGGTGGGCGAGGCCGAACGCGATCCACGGCGACGCGCCGAGCAACGCGGCAGGCAGTGCCACCAGCGCGCGCGGGAACGCGGGGACGAAGTGCTTGGCGAGCACCAACCAGACGAGCGTGGGCACGAAGAAGTAGAGGATGTTCGGCGACTGCCACCAGCCGAGCCCGAGGAAGAAGCCGGCCAACGCCCAGTCGACGTACCGGGTGCGGGCCTCCACCGCGCGCTGCGTGCACAGCAGCATGGCCAGCCCGAGCACCAGGCCCGACACGTAGAAGGTCTGGGCGCGGGTGCTGTAGAAGACGAACACGGCCGGCCACACCCACGCGGCCAGTGCTGCGAACACCGCGCCGGCGGCGGAGAGGTAGCGGGTGCCGACCCGCCACACCAGCACCACCACCACGACGTCGAGCGCGAGGAACGTGGAGTACACGCCCCACCGGTTCACGCCGAAGACGGCCTGGGTGAGCGCGAGTGGCAGCGCGACGACGGTGCCGCCGTACGACTGGCCGAAGAAGAACGTGCGGATGTCGCCGTGCACGAGCCAGCGCGCGGTGAGTGCGGTGATCGACTCGTCGGCATCGAGGTAGCCGCGGTTGCCGGTGACGAACCACAGGCGCACCCCGAGGCCGACGAGCGCGCACACGACGATGGTCGCGGTCCACGCCAGGTCCTTGGTGCGGGCCGACGGACGGGTGGTCGTGCGGTCGGTCTCCACACTCGTCGTCGGGGCCGCCGTCACGGCGGGCATCTTCGCACGCGCGGCGCGCCTGACTCGGCGCGCCGCGTGCGTCGCGGCGTTACCATTTCCGATCACGCCGGGTTAGCTCAGTTGGCAGAGCACTTCTCTTGTAAAGAAGATGTCGTCGGTTCGATCCCGACACCCGGCTCCCCTCCGACCGAAGAGGCCGCCAGATGGCAACCGTCACGCTCACCAACGACACCTTCGCGCCCACCGTCGAGGGCGACGGGATCGTCCTCGTCGACTGGTGGGCCGTGTGGTGCGGCCCCTGCCGCACGTTCGGCCCGATCTTCGAGGAGGCCTCCGAGGCCAACCCCGACGTCGTGTTCGGCAAGGTCGACACCGAGGCCGAGCCGGGGCTGTCGGCCGCGGCGAAGATCATGTCGATCCCCACGCTGATGGTCTTCCGTGACGGCGTGCTGCTGTTCTCCCAGCCCGGTGCGCTGCCCGCCCCGGTGCTCGACGACCTCATCGGCCAGGTGCGGGCCCTCGACATGGACGAGGTCCGGGCCCAGATCGCCGCGGAGCACGCTCCGGAGGAGTAGGTGCGTGCTCGAGCGGCCACCGTCCGTGGCCGGAAATGCTTGCAATCGGGTGCTCCGGCGGCCAGGATCGTCGGTCTGATGGGCCTCTCCGATCGCGACCGTGCCATTCTCGACTTCGAACGGGGCTGGTGGACGCGCCCCGGACCGAAGGAGGCGGCCATCCGCGCCGAGCTTGGGGTCTCCGCGACCCGCTACTACGAGATCCTGCGCACCCTGGTCGACCGGCCGGAGGCGTTCGAGTACGACCCGTTGACCGTGAGCCGGGTGCGACGTGAACGCGCCCGCCGTCGGCGGGAGCGGCTCGAGGGTCGCCAGGCCGACCCGGGTCGCCGGTGACCGCCCCGCGCGGCCCCGGAGGCCCCAACGGCGGTCCTCCCGGCAACTCGAACGGCGGTGTGCCGTCGGCCGTGCGCGGCGCGGTGCTCGTGGGGCTCGCGGTGATCGTCGGCATCATCGGGCTGCAGATCATCGACGACAGCGGACCCGGTTCGGGCAGCGGCGGCGCCACGATCGACACGATCGCCGGCGCCACCACGACCACCGTCGGCACCACCGTCACCACCACGGCGACGCCGGGAGCCACCGCCACCACCGCGCCGACCTCCACCAAGGCGCCCACCTCCACGACCGCGCTGAAGCTCAAGCCCAACGGCCAGGTCACTGTGAAGGTGTTCAACGCGTCGGGTGTGCCCGGCGTCGCGCAGGCGATGACCGACCGGCTCAAGGCCGCGGGCTACAACACGCTCGCGCCGGCGAACCTCGACAAGACGCGCAGCGGATCGGTGGTCCAGTGCCGGTCGGGCTTCGCCAACGAGGGCAAGCTCATCGTCTTCACCCAGGTGAAGACCGCCGACGCGACCTACGAGCCGCTCTCGAGCAACCCGCCCAGCGGCTCCGACGGCGCCGACTGCATCGTCATCATCGGCAAGGCGGCCTAGGCGCCCCGGGCGCGGCCCGTGTCCCCGAGTTCCCACCAGTCGTCCGAGCCGCTCCCCGGGCCGCTGCGCGCGCTGGTCGCCGACGCCGGACGGGTGTTCGTCGGCCTCGACTACGACGGCTCGTTGGCGCCGATCGTCGCCGATCCCGCCGCGGCGCGGATGGCGCCCGCGGCGCGTGACGCGCTCGCCGCCCTGGTCCCGCTCGTCGGTCGGGTGGCGGTGGTGAGCGGTCGCCCGGCGGCGTTCCTCGCCGAGCACGTGGGCGTCGACGGGGTCACCTACGCGGGGATCTACGGCCTCGAGCGCTGGGAGGGCCCACCGGCAACGGGCCGGGTCGTGGTCGACCCGCGGGTGGAGGAGTGGGCGCCGATCGTGGCGGCCGTCGCGGCCGCCGCCGACGCCGAGCTCCCGGGCGTCCTCGTCGAGCGCAAGGGACTGGTGGCCGTCACCCTGCACTGGCGCACCGCCCCCCACCTGGAGGACGGCGCCGCAGCCTGGGCGGCCGCCGCGGCCGCACGCGAGGGCCTCGCCGTCGTGCCCGGGCGCCTGGCCGCCGAGCTGCGTCCACCGGTGCCGGTCGACAAGGGCACCACGGTCGCCGAGCTCGCGCGCGACGCGTCGGGCGCGCTCTTCGCGGGTGACGACGCCGGTGACCTCCCGGCCTTCGCCGCGCTCCGCGCGCTCGCGGCCCGTGGCGACCTGGCCCACGCGGTCACCGTCGGCGTGCGGTCCGACGAATCACCGGCTGCGATCGCCGCGCAGGACGTGGTGGTCGACGGACCGGCCGGGTTGGCGGAACTGCTGGGCGCGCTCGCGGCGGCGATCAGCGCGCGTGGTTGACCAGCGCGGCCAACCACGACTCCGGCGAGTGACGCGCCGCGGCATCGCGGAGTGACGCGGCGCGCGTCGCGCGCTCGGCCGGGCCCATGGTGAGCGCGCGGTGCAGCACCTCGGCACCCTGTTCGAGGTCGTACGGGTGCATCGGCAGGGCCGAACCGCCGAGCTCGTCGAACGCCCCGGCTTCCGGGGAGAGCGCGAGCACGCCGTCGCGCCGGTTCACGAGCGGGCCTTCCTTGGCCACGAGGTTGAGGCCGTCCTTGAGCGAGTTCACGACGAGCACGTCGTAGCGCGTGAAGCCCGCGACGGTCCGCGGGTAGTCGTCGCGGGTGTCGACCACGACCGGCTGCCACGTCGCGGTGCCGTGGCGGGCGTTCACCCGCGCGGCGCTGGTGGCGACCTCCTGCTCGTAGGCGAGGTAGTCGGCGAGCGACTCGCGCGAGCGGTTCAACAACGCCACGAACACCACGCGGTCGTGCCACTCGGGGTGCAGCTCGAGGAAGCGGTCGTACGCGAGGAAGCCCCGCACGATGTTCTTGGCCGGGTCGGTGCGATCGCTGCGCAGGACGACCGCGCGGTCGCCGACGAGCGCGTGCAGGGCTTCGGTGGCTTCGGCGGTGGCGGGGGAGACCGCGTCGGCGGCCAGGGCGGCGGGATCGGGCCCGAGGGGCGCCACGAACGACGGCGCGATCTCGGCGTCGGGGCCGAGCACCACACGCGCCGATGCCCGGAACGCGTCGGCCCAGCGCTGGGTGTGGAAGCCGGTGGGCGCGGCGGCCATCGACGCGCAGATCGCATGGGCGACGTGGTCGGGCAGCACCCGGATCGAGTTGGGCCCGCAGAACGGCGTGTGGGTGAAGTGCGCGAGCCGGAGGTCGGGGCGCTCGGCGCGCACCATGCCCGGCACCAGCGCGAAGTGGTAGTCGTGCACGAGGACCACCTCGTCGGGACCGGCCTGCGTGATCACCTCGTCGGCGAACGTGCGGTTCACGTCGGTGTAGCCGTCCCACGCCTCACGGAAGTGCCGGTCGAAGCGCGGCCGGCGGGGAAGGTCGAAGAGCCCGTGGTGCAGGAACCACAACACCGAGTTCGACACGACGTCGTAGTGCAGGCGGTGCCGACCCGGGTCGAGGGCGAGCAGGTGGAGGTCGATGCCCTCGACGTGCGCGGCGCCCGCCGCCACCGCGGCGCGGTCGTCGTCGGTGATCGCGGCCGCGACCCACGAGCGGCGCTGGTCGACCGCCATTCCCGTTCCCGTTCGCCGTTCCCGAGCACGAGCGGGCCGAGCGCGCTCACGATGCCGCCCGCGCCGCGGCGCGACTCGAAGCTGCCGTCGTCGCGCACCGAGAACCGGAACGGTCCGCGGTGCGTGACGAGCATCATGCCCGGAGGTCCCCGAACAGCCGCAGCCAGTCCTCGAGCTCACGGGTGGAGAGGAAGTTGTCGCGCACGTGCTCGCGACCCTGCGCGCCCATGGCATCGGCGCCGACCGGGTCGGCGAGCAGGTCGAGGGTGCGCTGGGCGCAGTCCTCGACGCTGTCGACGAGATAGCCGTCGAAGCCGTCGCGGATCTGCAGCTTGATCCCACCCGCGCGCCCGCCGATCACCGGGCGCCCCTTCCAGAGCGCCTCGCTCACCGTGAGCCCGAAGCCCTCGCGCAGCGACTTCTGCAGCACCACGTTCGAGATCCGCTGGAAGGCGTTGATCTGCACCGAACCGACCTGGTGGAGGTTCGACAGCAGGAAGATGTCGCGGTCGCCGTCGCGCGCGGCTTCCGTCTCGTCCCACACCCGGAAGCCCTCAGGGTCGTCGGTGGCCATCGAACCCGCGAGCACGAGCTGCGCGTCGGGCACGCGCTCGCGCACGATGCGGAACGCCTCGATCACTCCGACCGGGTCCTTCCACGGGTCGAACCGGCTCACCTGCGTGACGATCGGACGGTGCACGTCGAGGCCGTACTGACGGGCCAGCTCCTGGCAGAACGGCACCGCGAGGTCGAGGTTCTTCACCGAGAGCGGGTCGATGCAGGGCGGCGCGTGCAGCACGAGGTCCATGTCGAGCGACTCGGGCACGAACTCGGGCATCGTCCACACCGAGGCGTCGTGCATCTGCACGAACGGGCGGAAGAACTCCCACACGTCGGGATTCGCCGCGGTGAGGTCGATGTGGCAGCGCCAGATCCACCGCGTGTCGGCGCCGGAGTCGACGAGACGGTCGCGCAGGAAGCTCAGCAGCGCGGCGGGCTGCGGGTCGTGGATGACCACGAAGTCGTAGTTGGTGTCCATCTGCAGCGCGTTGTCGAGCACCTTCTCGAGGTAGGTGCGCTGCATCTGCGACGTCCACTCGACGTCGGCGCCCTGGAGCGCGTTGTGCACGGTCTTGGTGACGCCGAAGAACTCGTCGCTCCCGTGCATCACCTGCCAGTCGGCGTCGATCCCCACGCTGCGCAGCAGCGGCACGTGGGTGGCGAGCAGCTCGGCGACGCCGCCGCCGTAGGCGGTCGCGTTGATGTGGAGCACCCGCGCGCCCTGCAACGGCGCGGCGAGCTCACGGATCCGTTCGATCACGCCCGGGCCCACGATGCCCGTGTAGTCGTCGATGTGCTTCTCGAGCAGCGGGACGCGTTCGAGCACGCTGGGTCTCCCGGAGGGGCGCAGGCGGTAGGACGTGCGTCAATCTATGCGGCATGACCACCGCATTGGTGTGCCCGGACAAGTTCCGTGGCACGTTGTCGGCCGCGACCGCCGCCGCCGCGATGACCCGAGGCCTGCAGCGGGCCGGCTTCGACGACGTGCACGAGCTGCCGCTCGCCGACGGGGGCGAGGGGACCCTCGACGCGATGCTCGCCGCGCTCGGCGGGTCGCGTCGCCATGCCCGTGTCACCGGGCCGCTCGGCGATCCGGTCGACGCCGAATGGGGACTGCTGCCGGGTGGCCTCGCGGTCGTCGAGTGCGCAGCGGCCAGTGGCATCGCGTTGGTGGAACGCAACGACCCGCTGCGCGCGTCGACGCGCGGCACCGGGGAGCTGATCGCGGCGGCGATCCGCGCCGGCGCCCGTCGGGTGCTGCTCGGCGTGGGCGGCACCGCCACGACCGACGGCGGCCTCGCCGCGCTCGACGCGCTGGGCTGGTCGTTCGGCGGCGTGCCCGTCACCGTGGCGTGCGACGTGAAGGCGCGGTTCCTGGAGGCGTCGGGGTTCTCGGCGCAGAAGGGCGCGTCGCCCGCGCAGGTGGCACTGCTCACCCGCCGCCTCACCCAGCTCGCCGACACCTATCAGCAGCGCACGGGTGTCGACGTGCGCGAGCTGGAGGGCGGCGGCGCGGCGGGTGGCCTGCCCGGCGGCCTGGCGGCGATCGGCGCCACGCTCGAGCCCGGCTTCGACGTGGTGGCCGAGGCGGTGGGCCTCGAGGCGCAGCTCGAACGCGCCGATCTCGTGGTGACCGGCGAGGGGCGGCTCGACGCCACCAGCTTCCTCGGCAAGGTGGTGGGCGGCGTGTTGGAGTGGGCCGCCGACCTCGACGTGCCCCGGCGGGCGGTGATCGCGGGTCAGGTCACCGACGAGGCCCGCGAGGAGGCCACCCTGCACCCGGCGGTCCAGGTGCTCGCGCTCACCGACCGGGTGTGGCAGGCGGGCGAGACGTTCGCCCGCGCGGAGCTGCTCGTCGAGGAGGCCGCGCTCGAGGTGGGCCGCGCCGCGCTGGCCGGCGACTGACCGGCTTGGCCGACAGCTGGCCGGGGAGGTCCCGGCCGTACACTGCGGCGGGCGTGCGGGAGGCGTCGACCCGCCGGACCCCGGTCCGGCCCCAACCCCCGTGAGGTGGCTGTCATGACCCCCGTCCTCGGCGAGATCGTCGGCTGGGAGCTGCTCCTGGTGCTCGCCCTGGTCGCCCTCCTGTTCGGCTCGTCGCAGATCCCCAAGTTCGCCCGCTCGATCGGCGAGGCGTCCCGCGAGTTCCGCAAGGGCGTGTCCGACGACGTGTCCGACGACAGGTCCGACCCGCGCACCCGACGACGAGCCCACTGGCGACACCGCCGCGTGCGACTCCGGGCGCCTGACGCCGGGCGTCGGCGAATGGGCCGAAGGACCCTACGAGCGCGGCCGGCCGCGTCGGTACGGTGCGACGACCACTGCGTAGCGTCGGGCTTTGGGGGCATCGCGCTACCAGCGGTCCGGGTGATGTGGGCGGGAGGCCGAGATCCTGAGCTCGGCGTCCCGCCCCCACCCGGGGTACGGACCGACCCCGCCGCGTCCGGTCAGCTCGCGAGCTCGCGCCCGAACTTCTGCCGGTAGGCGGGGACGCCGATGATCGGCGGGCGTTCCCGGATCTCGACCGACACCCGCTCCTGGTGCTGGTCGGTCGCGTCGTAGCGCACGAGCTCGGCGAGTCGGCGGTCGACGGGCACGCCCGCCCGCCGCAGCGCGGTGACCAGGATCGCCATGGCCTGCGGCCCGAGCTCCTCGAGCGTCCGGTTGCGGTGCTCGCGCACGTCGAGGTCGGCCTGCGCGATGGCCTCGATGCCGAAGTTGGCGACCAGGTCGACGAGCAACCCGATCTCCACGCCCCAGCCCTCCACGAAGGGCACCGTCTCGAGCAGGGCGCGCCGCCCCGCGTACTCGCCCGACAGGGGCTGCACGAACCCCGAGAGGTGGGGGAACAGCGCGGAGATCGCGGGCCGGGCCATGAGCTCGGTGACCCGCCCGCCGCCGGTCGCCTCGCCGTGCAACGGTCTCCGGTAGAAGCCCTTCACGAACCCGATCGCCGGGTCGGTGAGCAGCGGCGCCACGAGCCGGGTGACGAAGTGCGGACCGAAGTTGCGCACGTCGGCGTCGAGCCACACGATCACGTCGCCCTCGCAGGTGTAGAGCGACATCCACAACGCGTTGCCCTTGCCCGAGCCGCGCGGCAGGTCGGCCAGCACGTCGTCGACCGCGAACACCCGCGCCCCCTCCCACGCCGCGGCCTCCGCGGTGGCGTCGGTGGAGCCGTCGTCCATCACCACGACCTCGTCGACGAGCGGGGCGTGGTCGACCAGGTTGCGGCGCACGTTGGCGACGATCGCGCCGACCGTCGCCTCCTCGTCGCGCGCCGGGAGGCACACCGAGATCGTGGTGCCGGTGCGCGCCTTCGCGGCGACGAGCTCGTCGAGGTCCGGGTCGAGGCCGGGGCCCTGCGTCATGGCCGACCAGGGTAGGCCGCGCCTCCGGGCGTTGGTTCGCCTTCCACTGCCCGTGGAGCCTCTGGTAACCTCTCCGGGAACGCGCTCATCGAGAGCGGCCGAGGGACAGGCCCTGTGACGCCGCGGCAACCAGCCTCCAGTTCCACCCGATCGGCGGGTGGGAGGTCCGGTGCCAATGCCTGAACGATGAGCAGTCCGAGAGCGGTCCTCCGCTCGAGGCGCTCGAGAGCGCGTCGAGAACCACCGGCCGGCGAGCCGGCGGCAGAGGAGGAGACCGCGAGATGACGCACGTGCAGGGTCTGCGATGTCGTGAGTGCGGCCGCGAATACGAGGTCGCGGCGATCTTCACCTGCGAGTGGTGCTTCGGCCCGCTCGAGGTGGCCTACGACTACGACTCGATCCGCAAGGCCGTCAGCCGCGAGAAGATCGCGGCCGGCCCGTTGTCGATCTGGCGCTACGCCGATCTGCTCCCGGCCGACCGCAACCCCGCGGTCGACCTCGGCGCCGGCTTCACGCCGCTCGTGCGGGCCGACCGCCTCGCCGCCGAGCTCGGCCTCGGCGAGCTGTGGATCAAGAACGACACGCTGAACCCGACCAACTCGTTCAAGGACCGGGTCACGTCGGTCGCGCTGTCGAAGGCGTTGGAGTTCGGGTTCAAGGTCGCGGCGTGCGCGTCCACCGGCAACCTCGCCAACTCGGTCGCCGCGCACGCCGCGCACGCGGGGCTGCGCAGCTTCGTGTTCATCCCCGCCGACCTCGAGCAGGGCAAGATCGTCACCACGTCGGTCTACGGCGGCAACGTCGTCGCGATCGACGGCAACTACGACGCGGTCAACCGTCTGTGCGCGGAGCTCGCCGGCACCTACGAGTGGGCGTTCGTCAACGTGAACATCCGCACGTTCTACGCCGAGGGCTCCAAGACCCTCGCGTTCGAGACCGCCGAGCAGCTCGGCTGGCAGGCGCCCGACCACGTGGTCGTGCCCATCGCCAGCGGTTCGTTGCTCACCAAGATCCGCAAGGGTTTCGAGGAGCTCCACAAGGTCGGCCTGCTCGACGAGGAGCCGAAGCTGCGGGTGTCGGGCGCGCAGGCCGAGGGCTGCTCGCCGGTGGCGCGGGCCTGGCTCGACGAGAGCGACACCATCAAGCCGGTGAAGCCCGACACCATCGCCAAGTCGCTGGCGATCGGCAACCCGGCCGACGGCTACTTCGCGCTCGACGCGGTGCGCCAGAGCGGCGGCGGGCTCGCGGCGGTCACCGACGACGAGATCGTCGACGCCATCAAGCTGCTCGCCCGCACCGAGGGGATCTTCGCCGAGACCGCGGGTGGCGTCACCATCGCCACGCTCAAGCGTCTCGCCGCCGAGGGCATCGTGCGGCCCGACGAGCGGGTCGTCGCCTACATCACCGGCCACGGCCTCAAGACCCTCGACGCGGTCGAGCCGACCACGGGCCCCACCGCGGTGATCGCCCCCACGCTCGACGCCTTCCACGAGGCCTTCCCGCCCGACCGCATCCAGCCGCCGGCCTGAGCGCCCGCCCAACGCCCGACTCGCCGTCTCCGAGGAGCCCACCACCATGGCCGTCACCGTCCGCATCCCCACCCAGCTGCGCGAGCTCTCGGGCGGCGCCGCCGAGATCAGCGCCGAGGGCGGCACCGTCGCCGACGTGCTGCGCGCGCTCGACGGCCGCCCACCCCGGCTTCGCCGAGCGTCTCTTCGACGAGAGCGGCGAGCTGCGCCGCTTCGTGAACGTGTTCGTCGCCGACGAGGACATCCGTTTCCTCGACGGGGTCGACACCCCGGTGGTCGACGGCACCACGGTGAGCATCGTCCCGGCGGTCGCCGGCGGGTGAGCGGTCCCGACCGCAGGGTCGGGACTTTCGGCATGTTGTCAGAGCGGGTGAGGTGGGCTTAACCTCACCAACATGTCCGACGGCCAGATCCTCCTGCTCGGCGCCATCGCCGGGTTGACGATCTTCCTCGGCCTCCCCGTCGGCCGTATGCGCAATCTCAGCTCCGAGACGCGCTGCTTCTTCAACGCCATCGCCACCGGCGTCCTGATCTTCCTGCTCATCGAGACCCTCTCGAAGAGCATCGAGCCGGTCGAGGTCGCGCTCGAGCACGTCACCGTCGAGAGCGGCGGCACCTGGGGCGAGTTCGCCGGCAAGGCCGCACTGTTCCTCGTGTGCTTCGGCTTCGGCCTGATGAGCCTCGTCTACTACGACAAGTGGATGTCGCGGCGGGGCCACCGCGCGGTGACGTCGGTCGGCCCGGGCGCCGCGGCCGTCTCGGAGTACGGCCTCGCCGGGCGCATCCACTCGCTCAGTGAGCCCCGTCGTCTCGCACTGTTCATCGCCATCGGCATCGGTCTGCACAACTTCTCCGAGGGCCTCGCGATCGGGCAGTCGGCGGCGAGCGGCGCGGTCGATCTCGCGCTCCTGCTGATCGTCGGCTTCGGCCTGCACAACGCGACCGAGGGGTTCGGCATCGTGGCGCCGATGGCCGGCGAGGAGGAGCTCCCGTCGTGGGGCTTCCTCGTCACGTTGGGCCTCATCGGCGGCGGCCCCACCTTCGTCGGCACGATCGTCGGGCAGGCGTGGGTGAGCGAGTGGCTCGACATGGCCTTCCTCGCGCTGGCCGCGGGCTCGATCCTCTACGTGGTCGTGCAGCTGCTCTACGTCAGCTTCAAGATGGGCCACAAGGAGATGCTGATGTGGGGCCTCTTCGTGGGCCTCATCCTCGGCTTCGGCACCGACTTCGTCCTGGTTGCCGCCGGCGCTTGATCAGAAGGGCCGGACGTACACGAGCTGCGCCAACCTCGGGGGCACGAGTCGTTCGCCCGCATCGGTGATCACCTGCACGCCGCTGTCGTCGCGCTTCACGATGGTGGCGTCGAGACCGGGGATGAGCTTGGCCTCGGCCAGGAACTGGATGGCACCGTCGTCGAGCTCGAGCTTCTCGCTGATGCGCTGCACGTGCACCGGGCCGGGCTCGCTCAGGTCGAGGGCCGCGCCGTAGGGCACGTCGGCCGAGCCCTGCGCGCCGGGGATGGGGTTGCCGTGCGGGCAGGTGGCCGGATCGCCGAGGAGCAGCACGAGCTTCTCCTCGACGTCGGCGGAGATGGCGTGCTCCCAGCGGTCGGCCTCGCGGTGGGCCTTCTCCCACTCGAGTCCGATCACGTCGACGAGCAGCCGCTCGGCGAGCCGGTGGCGACGCACCACGGAGACCGCGAGCTCGCGGCCCTTGGCGGTGAGGCGCAGGGAGCGGTCGTCGAGGAGCTCGGCGTAGCCGGAGTGGACCAGGCGGCCGACGGTCTCGGACACCGCGGGCGCCGAGAGGCCGAGGCGCTCGACGAGGCGGGCCCGGATGGGGATCGTGCCCTCTTCCTCGATCTCGAGGATGGCTTCGAGGTATTCCTCGGTGGTGTCGTGCCATTCCGCCACGTGGGGGCCTCCGCTCGGGTGCTGCCCACCATACCGCCACCGGAATTTGCACTCTCGGCCCGCGAGTGCCAACATGGTTAGCACTCGGGTCGAGTGAGTGCTAAGTCCCCGTGACAGGTCGGTCCCCCTGCGGGCCACCGGGGGCGACTCACCGAGCCGCACAGGCCAGCAAGGTCGTCCAGCAAGTTCCAGAGTCATCCGCCCACCACCCACTCCCAGGGGGTTCACGTATGCCCAAGCAGATCGCCTACGACGAGGCCGCACGCCGCTCGCTCGAAGCCGGCATGAACAAGCTCGCCGACGCCGTGCGCGTCACCCTCGGCCCGCGTGGCCGCAACGTCGTCCTCGAGAAGAAGTGGGGCGCCCCCACGATCACCAACGACGGCGTCTCGATCGCCAAGGAGATCGACCTCGAGGACCCCTTCGAGAAGATCGGCGCCGAGCTGGTCAAGGAAGTCGCCAAGAAGACCGACGACGTCGCCGGCGACGGCACCACCACCGCCACCGTGCTCGCGTGGGCGATGGTGCGTGAGGGCCTGCGCAACGTGGCGGCCGGCGCGAACCCGATGGTGCTCAAGGGCGGCATCGAGAAGGCGGTCGAGACCGCCGTCGAGTCCATCAAGAAGGACTCCAAGAGCGTCAAGACCGACCACGCGCAGATCGCCAACGTCGCCGCCATCTCGGCGGCCGACAAGGAAGTCGGCGCGATGATCGCCGAGTCGCTCGAGAAGGTGGGCGCCGACGGCGTCATCACCGTCGAGGAGAGCCAGACCTTCGGCATGGAGCTCGACCTCGTCGAGGGCATGCGCTTCGACAAGGGCTACATCTCGCCGTACTTCGTCACCGACACCGACCGCATGGAAGCGGTGCTCGACGACGCGTACCTGCTGCTCGTCAGCTCGAAGATCTCCGCGGTGAAGGACCTCCTCCCCGTGCTCGAGAAGGTCATGCAGTCGGGTCGCCCGCTCGTGATCATCTCCGAGGACGTCGAGGGCGAGGCGCTCGCCACGCTGGTGGTCAACAAGATCCGCGGCACGTTCAAGTCGGTGGCGATCAAGGCCCCCGGCTTCGGCGAGCGCCGCAAGGCCATGCTCCAGGACATCGCGATCCTCACCGGCGGCCAGGTGGTCTCCGAGGAGATCGGCCTCAAGCTCGACAACATCGGGATCGAGCTGCTCGGTCGGGCCCGCAAGGTCGTGGTCACCAAGGACGAGACCACGATCGTCGAGGGCGCCGGCTCCAAGAGCGAGGTGACCGGCCGGATCCAGCAGATCCGCAACGAGATCGACAACACCGACTCCGACTACGACCGTGAGAAGCTCCAGGAGCGTCTCGCGAAGCTGGCCGGCGGCGTGGCGATCATCAAGGTCGGCGCGGCCACCGAGGTGGAGCTCAAGGAGAAGAAGCACCGCATCGAGGACGCGGTGCAGACCACCAAGGCGGCGGTCGAGGAGGGCGTGGTGCCCGGTGGTGGCGTCGCGCTGCTGCGGGCCCAGGAGAAGGTGCTCGCCCTCGCCGACACGCTCACCGGTGACGAGTCCACCGGGGCCAAGATCGTGGCCCGGGCGCTCGAGGAGCCGCTGAAGCAGATCGCGGTCAACGCCGGCCTCGAGGGTGGCGTGATCGTGGAGAAGGTGCGCTCCCTCAAGGGCGCCAACGGCCTCAACGCCGCCACCGGCGAGTACGAGGACCTCGTGAAGGCCGGCGTCATCGACGCCGCGAAGGTCACCCGCTCGGCGCTGCAGAACGCAGCCTCGATCGCGGCCCTGTTCCTCACCACCGAGGCCGTCATCGCCGACAAGCCGGAGCCCGCAGCCGGCGGGATGCCCGGTGGCATGCCCGACATGGGTGGCATGGGCGACTTCTAGTCACCCGCCCTGCCCACTGCGGCAGGCGCAACACCAGCACGACGCGACGGGGCGCCCTCAGGGGCGCCCCGTTTCGCGTTCCGGATCGCGCCCGGGGCGCGTGCTCGAAACCGGTGTCGGATGGCCGGTCCCGGCGCGGCTGTGCAATCTCGACTACACCGTGGTCCGGGTCCGGTCGAAGAATGGGACTCGAATGTCCGTGGGTCCCAGGGAGGGATGATGCGCCGTTTCCGTCGTTGGTCGCTGATCGCCGTGGTCGGCGCGTTCGCGCTCGCAGTGAGCGCGTGCGGGTCGGGGAGCGGTGGTCCCGCCACGATCTCGATCGGCACGTTGCAGGCGGCGGCGTCCAACTCCCAGCAGGCCGAGACGCAGACCTTCGAGTTCACCGCGGATGTCGACTCGGGTGGCCGGCAGCTCACGATGAAGGGCTCCGGAATCGTCTCCGGCGACGGCCAAGACCGGCAGGCTCACGATGACGATCCCGCCGGTCGGCGACGTGCAGGAGATCATCACGCCCGACGGCGTGTACATCGACATGGGCTCGCTGCTCGGCAAGATGCTGCCCGAGGGCAAGCAGTGGCTCTTCATGAGCCGAGCAGAGATCTCCGGGAAGTCGGGCGTCGATCTCCAGCAGCTCGGCGGGCAGGACAGCCAGACCAGCACGCAGGCCCTCGAGTACCTGCAGGCCACCACCGGTGACGTCGAGAAGGTCGGCGAGGACACGGTGGCCGGCGCGCCCGCGACCCGCTACAAGACCCACATGGACTACGGGAAGTTCTCCGAGGAGCACATGCCGAACGCGACCGCAGCCGAGAAGGCGCAGATCGCGAAGCTCGGCGTGGTGCCGATGGACGTGTGGATCAACGGTGACGACCGGGTCGTGAAGATGTCGTTCGACGTCGAGGGCGCCGGGCTCGGTTCGGCCGGAGGGAAGATGCGCATGACGATGGAGATCACCGCCTTTGGTGAACCCCTCGACGTGACGCCGCCGCCCGCCGACCAGGTGATCACCCAGTCCGAGCTCGACACCTCCTCGGCTGCCTGACCGGGCGCACCAGGGCGCGCCTCGGGGCTGGGCGCGTCTCACCCCGAAGGGCCGCGTGCTCTCGATTCCAGCCGGAGCTCGCCGTCGGGAAGGCGCACCAGACGCTTGCCGCCTTCGTGGACGGCGACGTGGTGGCGACGGCACAGCAGCACGAGGTTGCCCAGGTCGGTGAGACCGCCGTGTTCCCACTCGACGAGGTGGTGCACGTCGCACCAGCGGGCAGGCGCCCGGCATCCGGGGTAGCGGCAGTGCCGGTCGCGAGCCGTGACGGCCCGCCGCTGCGCCGGGCTCACGGTGCGCGAGCGGCGACCCATGTCGAGCACCTCGCGCTCGCCGTCGATGATCAGCCAGCCGGTGCGCGACTCGCACGCGAGGCGCAGCACCGTGTCGAGCGGCACGGGTCCGAAGCCGTCGAGCTCGCAGCGATCGTCGACCGAGCGTGCGAGCGACGTCATCGGTGGAGGGACGGATGGTGACGATCGCCTCGACCGTGGGAACCGCGCGTGTGCCCGGTGAGTGACCGCGCGTGTCGAGGTAGTGCTGCGCGAGCTTCACCAGCGCCTCGCCGCGGCGCTGCGACAGCGTGCGCGGCGCGTCGGGACCGCCGACGGGATCGGGCGGCTCCACGAGGTCGAGCGCGGTGGTGAGCAGCGCGCCGGCCTGCGGGTCGAGGAACCCCGACAGCACGCTGCCGAGCAGCGTGTTCGACACGTGCAGGTGCACGCGTTCGAACGCCTTGGCCGCGTCGCGGGACGCGAGCTCGTCGTCGGCGAGCATCCGCCAGGTGCGGGTGACGGTGGTGAGGTCGCGTGCGTCGAGCGTGGCGGCGGCATCGAGGAGCAGGCGCTCGTCGCGGGCGTAGAACTTCTCGCGGTGGCGGGCGGCCTCGGCGAGCAGCTCCACCTTCTCGGTGGTGACCACGCCGTCGGCCAGCGCGTCGGCCGTGGCCTCGAAGCGGCGGACGTGCCGCGCCGAACGCACCAGCCGACCCGCCGCGGGCCGGCTCATCGGCGTCTCCCGGGTGAGCCACACCGCCGGCGACGCGCACGCCTCCTCCGCCCAGCCGCCCACCCCGTCCCACTGCGCGACCAGGCGGGTGAGCTCGGCGTCGAGCCGCTCCCGCTCGGCGGCGACCGCCCGGATCCGGTCGCCGAGCGCCGCCGCCGACCAGCCCGCGCGGTCCTCGGCCGCGAGCTTCTCGCGCCCCTCCGAGATCAGGTCGAGCGGGTCCGACGTGGCGAACATGGAACGATCAAATCATGGGGGTGTGACCGGCCTCCGGCCGCGCCCTGGCGTGTCGCCAACTGAGATCACGCCGTCGGCGCATCTGAGCGATGGGGTGCGGCCGAGTCTGCGAGCATGCCGAGCCCGCCGTGGACCTGGTACCCCAACAGGGCGCTGAGCCGTCCACGGGGAGGTGCCGCGATGTCGGGCGGCGTGGCGAGGGTGTTGTTCTCCTCGGTGCGCAGCCAGCTCTGGCAGTACGACACGTGGAGGGCCCGCCGCCAGAAGTCCTCCGTGAGGTTCGCTCCGGCTCCGTGAAAGGTCCAGCCGAGGTAGAGGACAGCCGACCCGGCCGGCATGACCGCCTGCAGGACCTCATCAGGCTCCGGTGTGCGCCCGACCGTGCCGGTGGCGTTGCCCTCCCACAGATGGCTGCCCGGCACCACGTTGGTCGCCCCGTTCTCCTCGTCGAAGTCGACGAGGGCGAGGATCGACGCGAAGAGGAAGTGGCTCCCCACTCCGAGGCTTGGGACACGGGCCCAGATGGCCTCGTCGCGATGGATCGGCTGGGCAACGGCCCCGGGACCCCTGTTGATCAAGTGGCTGTGGTTCAGCAGGTAGCCGTCGGACTTGGGCCCGAACAGGCGGTCGCACATCGACACGTACAGCGGGTGCACGAGCACCTCGGTGGCGAAGGTGTTCGACTTGCTCGACAGGCCGGTCACGTTGCGCGTGTTGCGGGTCGGGGCGGCCGGCACCTCACCCTTGGCCGCGGCTTCGGCCTCCGCCTGGCGCCGATTCTTCCGATCCTCCTCGATGGCCGCTCCCATGTAGAAGTCGTAGATGTTGCGCATGCGAGGATCCGCCGCTTCGCTGAACGGCTCGAGCTCGTTCCAGACGGTGTCGATCTGGAACGGCGTGAGGACGTTCTCGACGATGATCGCCCCGTCCCGCAGCAGCACCTCGAACATCTCGTCCGGGTCGTCGGTGACGTCGAGGTGTCGTAGAACCTTCATCTGGGCACTGCTCATCTGTCCTGCTCCCCTGTTCTGCGTTGATCACCGGCGATGACGGACGTTCTCGTGGGCTCGGGCCCGGACGGTACGGGTTCATGGAGGAGTTCCGACGCGATTCCTTCACCGCGGCGCAGATTCTTCGACTGTTGCATATGTCCCGCTCATCTGGCGGGCCTTGACCAGGATCGGCTCGTCCCACCTGCGCCAGAGCCCGGCCGGTGCGCCGCCGGGGACATCGGCGCGCACCACGATCACGAGCCTCCCCGGCCACGACGACGACCTCGCCCGCCGCGACGACCACCACCGTCGCCTGTCCGCCGTTCGGCGGGGTCACCGAGGTGCGGGTCGAGTATCCGGGCCGGATGAGCTCCCTCGTGGGCAAGGCCGTGCGCACCGGTACGCATCCCTGCTCGGAGCGCTTCGTCGTCGAGCTCCAACCGTCCGACCTGCCGACCGTCGACCAGTTCCCCGGGTACTGGGTCCGCTACGCCACCGGGCCGGTCACGCTCGATCCCAAGGGCGAGACGGTCACGCTGCGGGGCGGCGCGGTGCTCCTCGTGTCGATGGGATCGTCGATGCGCACTGCGGAGGGCGCGGGCTACCAGGGCGCCACCGACGTGTTCCCCTCGAACGTGACGGCGATCCGCGAGTACCGGCTCACCGAGGACTTCGAGGGTCAGAGCACCTGGGCCCTCGGCCTCGATCGGGTGCGCAACTTCACGGTGACCGTGCTCGAGGGCCCGCCGCGCCTCGTCGTCGACGTCGCGACCTGACCGCGCCCGCCGTGCCGGCCCGGCGGTACCCTGACCGGGTGCAGCCCGTCGAGCCGTCCATCGGGTGGGGGGTCCTCCACCTCTTCTACGAGATCGACCGCGCCCGCGCGGAGGCCGATCCGCACGGGGCCAAGCGCGTCATCGACGCGGTGGCGTCGCTCGAGGCCGACGGTCACCAGGTGCTCTGCTTCGCGGTGCTCGGCCACAAGGCCGACCTCGGCGTGATGGCGCTCGGGCCCGATCTCGCCCGCCTCCGCGCGTTCCAGACCGACCTCGCCCAGGCGCCGCTCGTGCTGCGCGACTCCTACGTGTCGCTCACCGAGGGCTCCGAGTACACCGCCACCGAAGACGACGAGCGGGCGCGCCTCGCCGGCGAGGAGGGGCTCGAGGGCCCGGCGGCCGAGGCCCGCCTCGCGGCGTGGCGCGAGCGCATCGAGCACTACCGCGAGCAGCGCCTGCACCCGAAGCTGCCGCTCAAGCAGACGATCTGCTTCTACCCGATGTCGAAGCGCCGCACGGCCGACGCCAACTGGTATTCGCTGCCCTTCGAGGAGCGCAAGCGGCTCATGGGCGGTCACGCCCGCGTCGGGCGCGGGTACGCGGGCCGGGTGCTGCAGCTCATCACCGGCTCCACCGGGCTCGACGACTGGGAGTGGGGCGTCACGCTGCTCGCCGACGACCCGGTCGCGCTCAAGGAGATCGTCTACGAGATGCGCTTCGACCCCGTGTCGGCCGACTACGCCGAGTTCGGTCCCTTCGTCACGGGGCTGCTGCTGGAACCCGCCGACGCGCTGCGTGCCGTCGGCCTGCCGGGCGCCTGAGCCCGACGCCACCGGAAACCGCCGGAAGTCCCAGGGAGGGTCGCCATGTCCGACCACGTGCGCCTGTTCGTCTCGTTCCCCGAGGAGCTCGTCGACCGGCCGATGATCTACGAGCTGGTGAAGCAGACCGACGTGGTGCCCAACATCCGGCGCGCCAACGTCGAGGCGCACAGCGGCTGGGTCATCCTCGAGCTCCAGGGCAGCGAGGACGCCATCGCCGCCGGCATCGCCTACCTCGAGGGGGTCGGCTGCACGGTGAACGCGATGGAAGGCGACATCATCGAGGGATGACGTCGTGACGACGCCCGGATGACGCCCGCCGACCACGACCACGACCACGACGACGTCGACGCGCTCGCGTTGCTGGCGCAGGCCGGTGACGCCATCGTCGCCGGCGTGGACGGCGCGCTGGCGGCGTACCTCGAAGCGGGCGCGCGGCGCGTGCTCGACGCCTGGGACCGCCTCGACCCGGAGACCCGGCACGCCGCCGACGAGGAGCTCCACGCCGCGGCGGACGCGGCATCGGAGCGCGTGGTGGGCGAGCTCCGCGGGCTGTTCGCGGCCGACGCCGCGGAGCAGCGCTCGACGCCGCTCCAGATCGTGCGCACCGCGGTGCGCGAGCCGACCGCGGTGCTCGCCGCGCACGGGGTGCCGCACGTGGTGCGCGACCAGTTCGCCGAGCGCTCGTGGCCCGACGACGTGTACGGCCTCGCCCCCCACACGCTCGACGACCTGGGCGTCGAGGACCTCGGGCCGCTGCACCTGGCGTGGGGGATGGCCAAGGCCCGGGTGCTCCAGGCCCGTCGCGACGCGCGCCCTTGATCCTGACGCGAAGCTGACGGATTTCTGTGAACAGAGCGTTTCGGTACCAGCGCGGAAGCTGACTTCTCTGTATCTTCCCTGAACGTTCGACCGCGCCTGCGGTGGCGAACGCCGGGCACAGGACCACACGTCCAGGGGGGGACCATGAAGATCGATCCGGGCAACACCGCGTTCGTGATGATCGCCGGGGCGCTGGTGCTCTTCATGACACCAGGTCTCGCACTGTTCTACGGCGGCATGGTGCGGGCGAAGAACGTGCTCGCGATGCTCATGCAGAACTTCTTCTGCCTCGGTCTGGTGAGCGTGCTGTGGGCGGTGTGCATGTACTCACTCGCCTTCCACGGCACGGGCAAGTACATCGGCAACTTCGACCTCGCCTTCCTCGAGGGCGCGGCGAAGGTGCAGCCCACCGGGTTCGCGCTCGACGATCCCGCCGCTCACGTTCTCCGGGTACCAGATGATGTTCGCCATCATCACGCCCGCGCTGATCACCGGCGCGATCGCGGATCGGATGAAGTTCGCGGCGTGGTTCTGGTTCCTCGGCCTGTGGGCGTTGCTCGTGTACACGCCGGTCGCCCACTGGGTGTTCTCGCCCGCGGGCTGGCTGTTCCGGCGCGGCGCGCTCGACTTCGCCGGCGGCACCGTCGTGCACGTGAACGCCGGTATCGCCGCGCTCGCCGTGGTGCTGGTGATCGGGAAGCGCAAGGGCTGGCCCGGGCATCCTGCGATCCCGCACTCCCTGCCGCTCACGTTGCTCGGCACCGGCATCCTGTGGTTCGGCTGGTTCGGGTTCAACGCCGGCTCCGCGCTCGCCGCCGACGGCATCGCCGGCCAGGCGTTCATGAACACCAACCTCGCGGCCGCGGCGGCGATGCTCGGCTGGCTGTTGCCGGAGCGCATCCGCGGCAGGCACGCGACGACCCTCGGTGCGGCCTCGGGCGCGGTCGCCGGCCTGGTCGCCATCACGCCGTGCGCGGGTTTCGTCACGAGCTGGGCGGCGATGGTCATCGGCTTCCTCGCCGGCATGATCTGCTTCTTCGCGGTGAGCATGAAGTTCAAGTTCGGTTTCGACGACGCCCTCGACGTGGTGGGCGTGCACCTCGTGGGCGGCCTGCTCGGGTCGCTGCTCCTCGGCCTCTTCGCCACCAAGGCGGTGAACCCGGCCGTCACGAGCCAGGGCGCGCTCATGGACGGCGGGAGCTGGGAGCTCATGGGCGAGCAGCTGCTCGCGGTGGGGGCCACGCTCGTGTGGTCGTTCGTGCTCACGATCGTGATCATCAAGGTGCTCGACTGGGTGATGCCCGGCGGGATCCGGGTGTCGCCCGAGGACGAGGAGATGGGCCTCGACCTCACGCAGCACTCGGAGACCGGCTACTCGCTGGACCGGGTCTGAGCGCGCCGCGCAGCGCCATGATGGGAGCCTCATGAAGCTGATCGTCGCAATCATCAAGCCGTTCAAGGTCGACGACGTCAAGGACGCGTTGAAGGACCTCGGCGTGCAGGGCCTCACCGTGAGTGACGTGCAGGGGTTCGGCCGCCAGCGCGGGCACACCGAGGTCTACCGGGGCGCCGAGTACACCGTCGACTTCCTGCCGAAGGTGCGCATCGAGGTGCTCGTCGACGACGACGACGTCGAACGGGTCGCGCACCAACTCATGGAGACCGCCCGCACCGGCAAGATCGGTGACGGCAAGGTGTGGGTGGTGCCGGTCGATCACGTGTGGCGCATCCGCACGGGTGAAGCGGGGCCCGACGCGGTCTGATCTGCGGGCGGCGCGCGACGCCCTCGTCGCCGATCGCCGGCTGCGTGGGGCCGCCTTCGGGCGCGCGCTCGCGGCGCTGCTCGACGAGGCGTTGGTCGCCCGTACGGCGGAGTTGCCCGACGAACCGTGGGCGGTGGTCGCGCTCGGTTCGTACGCGCGCCGGGAGCTCTGTCCCGGCTCGGACGTCGACGTGATGCTGCTGCACGGCGGCGGGCGGCGCACGCGCGTGTCCGAAACCGCGGGCGCGCTCTGGTACCCGTTGTGGGACGCCGGGTTCGTGCTCGGGCAGTCGGTGCGCACGGTCAAGGAGGCGATCGCCCTCGCCGACGACGACCTCGACGCGCTCACCTCCTTCCTCGACGTGCGGCTCGTCACCGGCGACGAGTCCCTGGTGACCGATCTCGTGGCCCGCGCCCGGTCCCTCGCTGCCCAAGCGGCGCGACCGTGTCATCGGGGCGCTGGCGTCGGCGTCGGCGCTGCGCCAGGAGCGACCGGGGCCGGTCGCCGAGATGCTCGAACCCAACCTGAAGGATGGCGCGGGCGGTCTGCGCGACCTGCAGAGTCCGGGATGGGCGGGATGGGCCGTCGACCCGGCGGCCGGCACCGTGCCCGACGGCTGGGCGGGTGGGATCGCCGCGCTCGTCGCCCAGGGGTACCTCCACGAACGCGACCTCGAACGCTTCGCCGTGGCCCGCGACGTGCTGCTCGACGCGCGGGTGGGGCTGCACCGGGTCACGGGAGGCACGTCGGACCAATTGCTGCTCCAGGACCAGGACGCGGTCGCCGCGCTGGTCGGCGCGGCCGACGCCGACGCGCTCGTCCGGCGTATCGGCGCGGCTGCGCGCGCGGTGGTGTGGATCACCACCGATCTGTGGTCGCGCCTGCTCGACGCGGCGCGTGGCCCGAGCGGGCTCTCCGGTACGCCCCGCGATCTCGGTGGCGGCGCGTGGTTGCGCGACGGCCGGATCGCGTTGGGCGTCGACACCGCGATCGACGCCCCGTCGGTGCTCCACGCCGCCGCGTGCGCGGCGCGCCAGCGCGTGCAGTTCGAGCGGGCCACGTTGCTGCGGATCGGCGAGCTCCGCGAGCCGCAGTGGAACGCTGCGGCACGTGACGCGTTCCTCGAGCTCCTCGCCGCCGGGAGGGGCGCGATCCCGGTGTTCGAGGCGCTCGACCACGAGGGCGTGCTGGTGCCGTTGCTCCCCGAGTGGGAGCACGTGCACGCGCGACCGCAGCGCAACGCGTACCACCGCTTCACCGTCGACCGGCACTCGCTCGAGGCGGTGGCCGAGGCCGCGGCGTTGCTCGACCCCGACGACCCCGCCGGGGAGGGTTTCGACGGTGACGTCGCCCGTCGGGCGCCGCGCGCGGCGTTGCTGCTCGGCGCGTTGTTGCACGACATCGCGAAGGGCCGCCCCGGTGACCATTCGGCGGTGGGGGCGATCACCGCGCGCGAGGTCGCGGTGCGCATCGGGCTCGACGCGGAGTCGACCGATCATCTCGCGTGGGTCGTCGAGCACCACCTGCTGCTCGCCGACACCGCGAGCCGTCGCGATCTCTCCGACGAGCTGACGGTGGCGAAGTACGCGCGGGAGGTGGGCGACATCGCGCGCAACGACCTGCTCTACGCGCTCACCATCGCCGATTCGCGCGCGACCGGCCCCGCGGCGTGGAACTCGGCGAAGGCCGCGCTGGTGCGCGAGCTGTTCGTCAAGAGCGACATGTTGCTGGCGGGTGGAGCAACTTCGGGGGCGGGCGACGAGCACCGGACCGCATTCGAGGCGCGTGAGGGCGCGGTCGCGATCGCGTACCTCGACGCGATGCCGCCCGGGTACGCGGCGTCGTTCCCCGTCGACCAGCTGGCGCGTCAGCGGCCGCTCGTGGAGCGGGGTGAGCTGGCGATCGAGTGGGAGACCCTCGACGACGATCGGTTGCGGGCCACCGTCGTCGCCCCCGACCGCACCGGCCTGCTCGCACGGGTGGCGGGCACGTTGGCGCTCGCGGGCTTCGACATCGCGTCGGCGAGCGGGTTCACGCACCGCGACGGGATCGCGCTCGAGGTGTTCACCGGCGTCGACCGCTTCGGCCGCCTCGCCGCCGAGTCGGAGCGGGCCGCGGTGCTCACCAACCTCGGCGCCGCGCTGCGCGACGAGCTCGCACTCGACGACCTGTTGCGCGAACGCGCGCGCCGATACCGGCCGCGGGTGACGTCGTCATCCGACCGCGACGTGCGCGTCGTGGTCGACCCGGAGGCGTCGGCGTTCGCCACCGTGGTGGAGGTGTACGCGCCCGACGACGCCGGGTTGCTGGCGATGGTGGCGGCGGTGTTCGCCAGCCTCGGCCTCGACGTGCACCAGGCGCTGGTGCAGACCCGCGGTGACCGCGTGGTCGACGTGTTCTACGTGCGCAGCCCCGACGGCAGCCTCCACGCCGACCGCCACGCGCTCGACCGGCTGCGGGCCACGCTCGTCGCCCGTCTCACCACCCAGGTGACCCTCGAGCCCTGACCGGCCCGTGAGAGAGCCCCGCGAGGGGGTGGGCGCGGGGCTCTATCCTCACGGGCGTGACCGAGCCCTTCAGCCCCTCCGCCGTCGACCTGCTCCGGTGGGCCGAGACCCTCTCCGCGATCGCCCGCACCGGCCTCGGGTTCACCCAGAGCCTCTACGAGCAGGAGCGCTTCGAGGAGGTGCTCAAGGTCGCGGCCGACATCCGCGCCGCGGCGATCGAGGAGGCCGAGGCCGACGCGCTGTTCGACGAGTGGCTCTCCAGCGTGGGCCACGGCGTGCAGGGCTACGTCACGCCGAAGGTGGCGGTGGCGGCGATCGTCGCGAACGAGCGCGGCGAGCTGCTGCTCACCCAGCGTTCCGACTCGGGCGTGTGGCTCTACCCCGTGGGCTACGCCGACGTCGGCTACTCGCCGAGCGAGATCGCGGTGAAGGAGGTCTACGAGGAGACCGGCATCGAGTGCGAGCCGGTGTCGTTGATCTCGGTGCTCGACGGTCTGCGCCTCGGGTTCGCCAAGCTGCCGCTCTACACGTTGCTCTTCCACTGCCGGATGATCGGCGGGGAGCTCAACGGCCACCCCCTGGAGACGCGCGCCGTGGGGTTCTTCGGCCGCGACGACCTGCCGTGGCCGCTCGCCGGCGTCGACCGGTGGGGCGAGCTGGCCTTCGCGGCGATCGACGGCGAGTCGCGCCCCTGCGACTTCGACGTGCCCCGCACCCCGCCCTGGCGCGGCGAACCCTGACCGGGGCGCGGTCGCGCGGCGCCCGGGCGGCGACAGACTGCGGGTATGTCTCCCCGCGATGCCACGCCCCCGGTCGCGAGGGTCGTCGCGGTCGTCGTGGCCGTGGCGGCGGTGGTCGTGGGTCCGTCGCTGTGGGGGACGCGTGACCAGCCGTCGACGGCCTGCGGGGGTCACGGGTCCGTCGTGGGCGCACCCGTGACGCTCGCCGACCCGGTCCCCGGCGTCGCGGAGTTCCGCTACACGCTGGTGGACCGCTCGCGACCGACGCCGGCGCTCGCTGGTCGGCCGCTGTCGGCGTGCCGGGCGCTCACGACGCTGGTCCGCGTCCCGCGGTCGGTGCCGGGACCGGCGCCGACCCTGCTGGTCGTGCACGGTCGGGACGGTGATCCGGCCTCGCTCGCGCCACTGCTCGACGTGTGGGCGCGGGCGGGCTATGTCGTCGTGGCACCGCAGTTCCTCGTCACGCAGAAGGCGGCGAACGGCAAGGCGCTCGGCCGGGAGATCGTCGAGCAGGCAGTCGACGCCCGTTTCGTGCTCGATCAGGTCACCGCGCTGTCCCGGGCGCGTGGCGGCCCCCTGCACGGGCGGGTCGACGCCGAGGAGGTCGGCGTCGCCGGGATGTCACTGGGCGGCCAAACCGTGTACGGCCTGATCTCCCACCCGTGCTGTCGAGACGCGCGCATCCGCGCGGCGGTGCTGATGGCCGGCGTCCACGATCCGTTCCCCGATACCGACTACGGACAGAACGACGCGGCCGTGTTCCTGGTGCAGGGCGATGCCGACGTCGGGTACCACCACAGCCGTGACACGTATCCGGATCTGACCCCGCCGAAGTGGTTCCTCACACTCCACGACGAGCGACACTCGCCTCCGTTCGAGCAGCCGCGCGACGCGTCTTCGGTGATCGTGGACGCTGCAACTTCGGCGTTCTGGGATCTCGTGCTCCGCCACGACGGCTCAGCCGCGGATCGGATCGTCGCCGCGGTGCGCGCGTCCCACGGCGCGGCGACCGTGGAGTCCGACACCGGCTGACGGCACGCCCACCTGCACCCTGCGGCACCGATCGGCGCGCTGCCGGTGTCGTGGGTCAGGTCGCGGTGGCGTTGAGCTCGGTCATGGTGAAGAGCGGGTGGAGGGTGACGCCGATGTCGGCCAGACCGGCGGGGCCGCCCGACTCGCGGTCGATCACGCACAGCGCCTGGTCCACGACCGCGCCGCGCTCGCGCAGGTCGCCGCAGGAGATGATGACCTGACCGCCGGAGGTGACGACGTCCTCCACCACGGTGATGCGCCGGCCCTCGACGTCGCCGCCCTCGGCGAGGCGGCACGTGCCGTAGGTCTTGGCCTCCTTGCGCACGAAGTACACGGGGATGCCGGTGAGCTGCGACAGCACCGTGGCGATGGGCACGCCGCCGAGCTCGAGGCCGGCGAGCGCCTCGGTGCCCTCGGGCACGAGCGGCACCAGGGCGGCGCAGATCTCGCGGAGCAGGGCCGGGTCGGACTCGAAGAGGTACTTGTCGAAGTACTCGTTGCTCACCACGCCCGACCGCAGCGTGAACTCACCGGTGAGGTGGGTGCGGTCGTAGATCGCGGCGGCGAGTTCGGCGCGTTCCATGAATCAGCCTTTCCGGTGCACGGGTGGGGTCAGGAACCGAGCTCGGCGACGAGCAGGTCGACGATGGACACGCCGCCCTGGGCGCGCTCCCACTCGCTGCCGATGCGCTCGTGGTCGACGAGGCCGGCGAGGTCGGGGGCGCGGTCGATGGCTGCGCCGGCCGCGGCGGCGAGCGGTGCGGGTTCGAGCTCGTCGCCGTACGCGGCGAAGCACTCGAGCCCGTCCCAGAGCGACGTGAGGGCGCGGGTCTCCTCGCCGAGGGGCAGGGCCTCGTCTCGACGCGCCGGCGGCGAGCGACGCGATCACCTGTTCCCACAGGTCGTAGTGCGACAGGCCGGTGGGCAGGCGGTACCCGGCCACGGGATGGAGGCGGAACTCGAGGGCCACGTCGCCGGGGCCGACCTCGGCCAGCCACACCTGTGATCCGTTGAGGTAGCTGTCGACCGGGGGCCCGAGCCGTTCCTCGAGCGCGGCGACGAGCGCGGCGTCGACGCGCCAGACGCAGGTGGCGGTGCGGGACATGCGCGCAGGCTACCGGGCCGCGTGCCGCGACACCCCTGCCGATCCGCGCCCGCGACTCCTACGCTTCGGGCATGACTTCCGGGGTCGGCCACGAGCGCCTCCGCGCCATCGACGAGGCCTTCCTGCACCTCGAACGGGTCGACACGCCGATGCACGTCGGCGCGGTCGCGATCCTCGAGCGGGCCCCGTTCCTCGACGCGCAGGGCCGCTTCCGGCTCGACGACGTGCGCCGGCTGATCGCGTCGCGGATGCAGCTCGTCCCCAAGTTCCGCCAGCGGGTGGTGCCGGTGCCCTTCGGGCGCGGCCGCCCGGTGTGGGTCGACCACGACGGCTTCACCGTGGCCGACCACGTGCACCTCACCCGGCTGCCCGCGCCCGGCGCCCGTCGCGACCTCTTCCGGCTCGCCGAGCGGCTCATGGCCCAGTTGCTCGACCGCGACCGCCCGCTGTGGGAGATGTGGTTCGTCGACGGGGTCGACGACGGCGAGCACGTGGGGCTCGTCCACCGGTCGCACCACACGCTCACCGACGGCGTGTCGGGCGTCGACCTCGCGATGGCGGTGCTCGACTTCACCCCCGAGCCCACCGTGCTCGACGACGACGGCTGGGCCGCCGCGCCGCCGCCCGACCCGGCGCGGCTCGTCGCCGACTCGATCCGCCGCACGATGTCGTTGCCGCGCGAGGCGGTGCGCGCCGGCCGGCGGCTGCTCGACGCGCCGCGCGACGCGGCGTCGGAGGCCACCCGTCTCGGGCGCTCGTTGTCGGCCATGGCCGAGGGCGCGTTCCTCGCGCCGCGCCTGTCGCTCAACTCCGGTCTGGGCGACGGTCGAACGTTCCGCACCATCCGCGTCCCGCTCGACGAGATCCGCGCGGTCGGGCGCACCTTCGGGGCCACGGTGAACGACGTCGTGCTCGCCGCGGTGAGCGGTTCGCTGGCGCGCCTGTTGCACGAGCGCGGCGAGTTGCACGACGAACTGGTGGTGAAGGCGTTCTGCCCGGTCTCGGTGCGCGTCGACGAGCAGCACCTGGAGCTCGGCAACCGCATCTCCGCGATGTTCGTGCCGTTGCCGGTGGCGGAGCCCGACTCCCTCGCGCGCCTGCACTCGGTGGTGGCCACCACCACGTCACTCAAGGAGCGTCGTCAGGCCGACGGCACCGCGGCGATGCTCTCGTTGTCGGAACTGGCGAGCCCCACGATGCTCGGACTCGCGGCGCGTGCTGCGCACCGGCAGCCGCTCGCCAACGTGATCGTCACCAACATCCCCGGACCCGACGCGCCGCTCTACTGCCTCGGCGCGCGCATGCTCGAGGTGTACCCGATCGCGCCGTTGTCGCAGAACCTCACCGTCAACGTGGCGCTGCTCTCGTACGGCGGCAACGTGCACTTCGGGTTGCTGGGCGACGGCGCGTCCACGCGCGACCTCGAGCGGCTGTGCGGCGGCATCGAGGACGAGCTCCACGATCTGCTCGCGCTCCCGGAAGTCGCGGCGCACGCGCGCGCATAGCCTCGGCGAACGACGCAACTGCGGAAACGGAGGTCCGGTGCACCGCAGCGACGACCCCACCGCGGAGGTCACCGACCTCCTGCAGCAGCTCATCCGCAACCGGTGCGTCAACGACGGCCGGGTCGAGTCGGGCGACGAGCTGCGTTCCGTCGACCTGCTCGCCGGATACCTCGCCGGCGCCGGCGACCACGAGACCTACGAGCCGCAGCCGGGACGCACCAGCCTCGTCGCCCGCATCGAGGGCACCGATCCCGACGCGCCGTCGCTGCTGCTCATGGGGCACACCGACGTGGTGCCGGTGAACGAAGACGGCTGGAGCCGGGAGCCCTTCTCCGGCGACGTGGTCGACGGCTTCGTGTGGGGTCGGGGCGCGGTCGACATGCTCAACCTCACGGCGTCGCAGGCGGTGGCCTTCCGTCGTCTCGCCGACAGCGGCTTCCGGCCTCGCGGCACGTTGATCTACCTCGCGGTGGCCGACGAGGAGGCGCTCGGCACGTGGGGCGCGCACTGGCTGCTCGACCACGAGCGCGACGCGGTGTACGCCGACTACGTGCTCACCGAGTCGGGCGGGTTCCAGATCCCCACCCCGCACGGTCCGCGCCTGCCCGTGCTGGTGGGGGAGAAGGGCACCTACTGGACGAAGATCCGGGTGCACGGCACGCCGGGGCACGGCTCGCAGCCGTACCGCACCGACAACGCGCTGGTCACCGCGGCCGAGGTGGTGCGGCGCATCGCCGACTACCGACCGGCCACGCAGATCCACCAGTCGTGGCGGAAGTTCGTGGAGGGACTCGCGCTCGACGACGAGCTCACCCGCGACCTGCTCGACCCGCTCCGCTTCGACGCCGCCATCGCCGATCTTCCGGTGGGCATCGCGCGTCATTGGCACGCGTGCACGCACACGACGTTCTCGCCCAACGTCGCGCACGGGGGCACCAAGACCAACGTGATCCCCGATTTCGTGGAGCTCGAGGTCGACATCCGCACGCTGCCGGGTCAGACCGGGGCGGAGGCCGCCGCGATGCTGCGCGACGCGCTCGGCGACCTCGCCGACGCGGTCGACATCGACTCCAACGACGACGGCGCCACCGACTCCCCGATCGACACGCCGCTGTGGGACTCGCTCGCCCGCGCCAGCGCCGCGCTGTGTGCCGATTCCGCGCTCGTGCCGTCGTTGATGGTGGGCGGCACCGACAACCGGTTCTTCCGACGCGCCGGGTCCGTGGGCTACGGCTTCGGGTTGTTCTCCCAGCGCCTGGCGTACGAGGACTACGCCACCATGTTCCACGGCAACGACGAACGGGTCGACCAGGAGTCGCTCGCGCTGTCGACGCAGTTGTGGGAAGCGGTGGCGCGCGACCTCGTCGGGTAGCGCTTTCCGCTCAGGAGACGCGCGGCTGCGGTGGCGACGGCGCGAGCAGGCGCGTGTCGAGCGCGAGCCGGCCCGGCCCCGCCCACACGAGGAACACCATGGCCAGCAGCATCGCCGGACCCACCCCGAGATGGAACGTGCCGCCGTCGGTGATGCCGGCGGTGAGCAGCGCGCCCACCAGGTTGGCGGCGAGCAGCGCAGCCGCGGGGCGGGTGAGCAACCCCACCACGAGCAGCGCGCCACCCACCAACTCGAGCGTGCCGACCAGGTAGGTGGCGACGTCGGGGACCGGTACGCCGTAACGGTCGAAGTCGGCGGATTCCTGCATGTGGTCGACGAACTTGCCGAGCGAGAACATCACGAACAACGCGCCGGTGACGACGCGCACGATGGTGGTCGCCCACCCGGCCGCGCCGTGGGTGCGTGGACGCGCGAGCCGTGCCCAGGTCACTCGGTTCCCTCTTGCTCGCGCAGGAACCGTTCCACCTCGTCGGCGAGCTCCGCGACCTCGTCGGGTCCGGGCTCGATCACCGGGTCGGGATCGATCCCCGCACTGGCTTCGTCCATCTGCGCCTCGATGCCGTGGATGTACTCCGCGAGCTCCTCGTTGTCGTCGACCGCGCGGTCGACCTGGCTGCGCCACACGTCGACCAGCTCGTCGAGTCCGTGGAGTTCGAGGGTGAGTCCGGCGAGCGCACCGAGGCGCGCGAGCAGTGCACGCGTGGCCGCCGGGTTGGGCGGGTTCGACACGTAGTGCGGCACCGGCGCCCACAGCGACACCGCCGGCATCCCCGACTGGCGGCACGCGTCCTGGAGCACTCCCACGATGCCGGTGGGTCCCTCGTACTGCGAGCGCATGAGGTCGAGGCGGGTGACCAGCTCGGGGTCGGTGGAGGTGCCGGTGACCGGGACCTCACGCGTGTGCACGACGTCGCCGATCAGGGCGCCGAGAGTGACGACCATCTCGCAGCCGGTGTTGCGCGCGACCTCGAGGACGGCGTCGCAGTAGCTGCGCCACCGGAGGTTGGGCTCGACACCCTGCACGATCACGAGGTCGCGCCCGCCCACCGACGTGGCGTGGATGTCGGTGGTGGGCCAGTGCACCGTGCGGGTGACGCCCTCCGCGAGCTCCACGGTCGGACGACGCGACTGGTAGTCGACGTAGTCGTCGGAGTCGATCACCGCCACGCGTGGGCCGTGGCCCTGGCGCAGGAGCCAGTCGGCGGCCCCGCTGGCGGCGTCGCCGGCGTCGTTCCAGCCGGAGAAGGCCGCGACCAGCAGCGGGCGCACGAGCGACGGGCGTTGCTCCCAGACGAGGCCGACTGCCATCCGGGAAGCTTACGGTCCGCTGAGTAGAGTGCCCCGATGGTCCTGCGCTCGGCCGACGACTACCGCGCGTCGCTGCGAGACGGCCGGCGGGTCTGGTACCGGGGTCGCCCGGTGGCCGACCTCCTCGCCGATCCCGGAACTGCGGGTCGCGGTCGACCACGCGGCCATCGACTTCGAGGTGGGTCACGATCCGGCGCTGCGCGACCTCGCCGTCGCCCAGGATCCCGACACCGGCGAGGAGTACAGCGCCTACTACCTGCTGCCCCGCTCGTCCGACGACCTGCTCGCCCGGTCGCGCCTCATCGAGACGGTCACCGGCCTCGGCGGCACGCTGGTCACGCTGATCAAGGAGATCGGCTCCGACGCGCTGTTCGGCCTGCTGCGCGTGCTCGACGGCGAAGCCCGTGAACGCGCCCTGGCCTACTACGAGCGCTGCCGGTCGGAGGACCTCGCGGTCGCGGTGGCGCAGACCGACGTCAAGGGCGACCGCTCGCTCGCGCCGCACCAGCAGCCCGATCCCGACCACTACGTGCACGTCGTGTCCCGCGATTCCGAGGGCATCGTCGTGCGCGGCGCGAAGTGCCACACCAGCGTGTCGGCGAACGCCAACGAGATCATCGTGCTGCCCACGCGCGCGATGGGCCCCGAAGACGCCGACTACGCGGTGTCGTTCGCGGTGCCGGTCGACACGCCCGGGCTGTCGCTCTACGTGTCGGGGTACGGCGCCGGCGCCCACCACGAGTTCGAGCACCCGGTGTCGTCGAAGCACAAGATGCTCGAGACGCTCACCGTGTTCGACGACGTGTTCGTGCCCTGGGAGCGGGTGTTCGCGTGCGGTGAGCCCGAGCTCGCGGGCCCCATCGCGCTGGCCTTCGTCGACTACCACCGCTTCACCGCGGTGTCCTACAAGTTGCCGCTCGTCGACGCGTTCGTGGGCTGTGCGGCGTTGATCGCCGAGATGAACGGCGTGGCCAAGGTCGGCCACATCCGCGAGAAGCTCACGCACCTCGTGATCTACGCCGAGACCGTGCGGGCGCTCACGGAGATGGCCGCGCTGCGGGCCCGGGTCGACGGGCGGGGCATCGCGTTCCCCGACCCGATGACCACCAACATGGCCAAGTACACGTTCGCGACCGGCTACCACCACGCGCTCGAACTGGTGCAGGACTGCAGCGGCGGCCTGCTGGCCACCGGGCCGGGCGGCGACGACTGGGACAGCCCCGAGGTGCGGTCGGTCCTCGAACGCTTCTACGGGGCGGCAGCCCCCGCCGCCGATCGGCTGCGGGTGATGAACACCATCGCGGATCTCACCGTGCGCGACTTCGGCGGCTACCAGTCGGTGCTCGCGGTGCACGCCGAGGGTTCGATCGAGGCCGAGAAGAAGCAGATCCTGCGGGCCTACGAACCCGGCCGGGCCATCGCCTACGCCCGCCGCCTCGCCGGCTTGGAGTAGGCCCCGCGCACGGTCTGGCGTACCGGATCGTGCCGGGCTTCGCCTGGTGCGATCCGCCGGGACGGAGCGAGCGGACGCGAGCGAGGGAGAAGAGGAGGGAAATTGAAAGCGCCGCTCTCGTGGAGCGGCGCTCTCGTCCGGTGGCGCTTCCGGAGGGGGGATCCGGTGCGCCTCCCCGATCTGGGTGGGTCAGGCGACGCGGGGAGTGCGGGGCTCCACCGGCATGCCGTTCCCCTTGGGGTAGCGGGCGACCCGGCCGACGGGCATGTCGACACGGAACCCGGCGGCGGCCCGCTCTTCCTCGGACTCGCCACCCCAGTAGCCGTACTCGCGGTGCTCACGCGCCCACTGCTGGCAGGGCGTGATCACGGCACAGGTGGTGCAGACGGCGCGGGCCTTGGACTCGCGCACGTTGCGCGTCTCCGGGCGCTCACCGGCCGGTGCGAAGAAGAGCTCGTTCTGGCCCTGACAGGCCGCGGATCCGGTCCAGGTGAGTGGACCGGTGAAGATCAGGCTCGAAACGCTCTCAGCTGACACAGGTGTGACCCCCGGGTTTGGTGTGCGGATGAGGAGATTCGGGGAGCCGGTGGGGGGAACCGGCTCCCCGAATCGTCCTGCCGGGATACTCAACCAGTTCCCAGGCGATCTGTCCAACGGTTACACTCGATGGCATCCATCGGTTCTGACGATGGATGCGAAGAGCCCGGAAACGTACGTGGGGAGCGGGTCGTGGAGCTGCGTCACCTCGAGACCTTGATCGCGATCGCGGAGGAGGGGTCGTTCACCGCGGCGGCCGACGCGCTCGCGACGGTGCAGTCGAACGTGTCGGAGCAGGTGCGTCAGCTCGAGGCGGAGCTCGGCGTCCCGGTGCTGGTGCGGGGCCGGAAGGGCGCGGAACCCACCGAGTTCGGCGCCCTGGTGCTGGAGCGGGCCCGCCGCATCCAGCGGGAGATCGAGGCCCTGCGTGCCGACATCGCGCTGGTGCAGGGCCTCGAGACCGGCCACGCCCGGCTGGGCGTCGTGGGTACCGCGAGCCGCTGGCTGGTGCCCGCCCTGGTCGAGGACCTGCGGGCGCGGGCGCCGGGGGTGCGCCTGCGGGTGAACGAGGGCGCGTCGGAGCGGCTGTTCGCGGAGGTGATCGAGGGCGAGTTGGCGCAGGCCGTGGTCACCGAGCCGGTGAACGACCGTCGCCTCGTCGTCGAGCACCTCCTCGCCGAGGCACTGCTCGGGCTCGTGGGCGCCGACGTCGACCTCCCCGCCGATCCGGTGCCGCTCGCCGCGTTCGCGAAGCTCCCGCTGGTGCTGCCTCCCGAACCGAACCCGCTGCGCCTCGAGCTCGAGGCGCTCGCGGCCTCGGAGGGGATCACGCTCTCGGTGCCGGTCGAGGTGGAGGGCATCCGGCTCCTCGGCGACCTCGTGGCGACCGGCGGGTTCGCGTCGATCCTCCCCGAGACCGCGATCCCACCGGAGTTGCGCCACGTGCGCATCGTGCGCATCGCCAAGATGCCGCCGCGCCGCCTGGCGCTCGTCCGCGCGCGCGACGTGCAGCTCTCGATGGCCGACCAGGCGGTGCGCGACGGCGTCAACCGGCTCGTGTCGAGCCGGGTCCACGGTCCCGACCCGGCCGTGACGACGGCGCGCGCGCGCCGGAAGCGCGAGCTCGGCGACGACGCCGCGCCAGGCGTCACGAAAGGCGTAGGGTCTCGCCGGACGAGGGGGTGAGGCCGATGGGCGGCGACGAACGACTGTCGAGCGGACGGAAGATCAACGCGAAGATGGTCCTGCTCGGGATCCTGGCGGTGATCCTGGTGGTCTTCGGGTTGCTCAACACCGACGACGCGCAGGTCAACTGGATCCTGGGGACGTGGGAGACGTCGCTCATCGTCGTGATCCTGTTGAGCGGTGTGCTCGGCTTCCTGATCGGCTGGCTCGTGCGCGCCAAGCGCGACGACGACTGAGCGACGCGCGGCCGACTACGGCCGTCGCTGGCCGGCCGGCGTCGCGACCGCGGGGCCGCGACCGGCACGGGTGAACAACCGTGAGAGCAGGTAGCCGATCCCGAGCACGGCGAAGCCGCCGACCGCGTCGAGGAAGTAGTGGTTGGCGGTCACCACGATCACCGTGACCGTGGTGACCGGGTAGAGCACCGCCAGCACCTTCGCCCAGCCGTGGCGCAGGCGGGGCACCAGCGCGCACGCACACCAGCCGGCCCACGCACAGTGCACGCTCGGCATCGCCGCGAACTGGTTGGAGATCTTGTTCACCGCGCCCGAGTTGAACGACCAGAACGCGGGGTCCTTGGCCAGGGTGTCGAAGAAGCCGAGGTCGGGGATGCCGTGCAACGAACCGTCGAACATGCGCGGCGGCATGAGCGGGAAGAACGCGAACCCGATCAACGCGAGCGCAGTGGCGATCCCGAGCGTGTTGCGCCACAGCGGATAGTCGTCGGTCCACTTGCGGTACAGGTAGATCATCACGCCGACGGTGACGATGAAGTGCAGCGAGCCGTAGAAGTAGTTGGCGGCGACGATCCCCGCGTGCCAGCCGCGCGCCCAGGCCTGGATCGCCTGCTCGTGGTTGATGCCCAGCGTCTTCTGCAGGTCCATCAGGTCGATCGCGTGCTGGTAGGCCTCCTGGCGGCCTCCGTGATGCAGGTTCCGGATGAAGGAGTACACGCCGTAGAAGATCCCGGCGGCGAGGAGC
This sequence comes from uncultured Actinomycetes bacterium, assembly GCA_963782705.1. Lineage (GTDB taxonomy): Bacteria > Actinomycetota > Acidimicrobiia > IMCC26256 > DASPTH01 > CAVRGQ01. The sequence goes on from CAWAKX010000010.1 coordinate 81,091, forward strand.
TCGCCCCACCAGTAGAGGCGCCGACCGTCGCGCAGGGTGCGGCCGCCGGGCAGGCGGCGGTGCAGCGGCGTGGCGGATGCCGACCCCCCCTCCGGCGGCTGCTCCTCGTGGTCGACCAGGCTCATCGCGCTCGTTCCGGGGTCTGCTCACCGCGGGCGCCGCGATCGGCGCCGGTGTCGGGTGCAGGGATCTTGTCGCGTTCGCGGTGCCCGACGGCGAATGCCGGCGCGCCGAGGAAGCTCACGAGCAGGGTCATGCCGTACCAGAGCAGGCCCACGCCGATGGCCTTGCCGGTGGGGACGCCGAGGGGGCGGAGGAGCAGCACGAGCAGACCCTCGCGGATCCCGAGGCCCGACAGCGAGATGGGGAGCACCTGGGCGGCGGCCACCGCGGGGAGGTAGGCGAGGACGGCCCCGTTCGGCAGTGAGATCCCGAGGGTGTGGATCGCGCACCACACCGCCGCGAGCACCGAGGCCTGGTAGAGCACCGCGGCCGCGAGCACGTCGAAGGCGCGGACGGGCTCCTGGCGCATCCGGTAGACGCCGGTGTGGACCGCGCCGATGAAGCGCATCCAGTTCTCGTGCTTCTCGAACCGGCCGGCGAGCCGCGAGCTGGCCGCCAGGGCGAGGATCACCACCAGCGCGACCACGGTGACCGCCGCGATCGTGAGGGCGACCCACGAATGGTCGGCGTGGAGCAGGCTCGGCTCGATCAGGAACCCGGTGACGCACAGCAGGGGGAGCGCGACGAATCCGCTCAGGCGTTCGATGGCCACCGACGCGAAGGCGACGTCGCCCGCCCCGGTGGTCTTCGAGGCGCGGCTCACGCGCAGCACGTCGCCGCCGATCGTCGACGGCAGCACGTTGCCCACGAACTGACCGGCGAGGTAGTGCGAGAGCAGCGTGCGCAGCGGCACCCGGATGCGGAACACCAGGAACACCCGCTGCCACCGCCACGCGGAGAGCACGAACCCGAGCAGCGTGAAGAGCAGTCCGAAGGCGAGGAACGCGAGCGTGCCCGGGTGGGTGTTCTTGGGCTCGATGTCGTCGGCCGGGATCTTGGTGATCAGCACGGCCAGCAGCACCGCGCTGATCACGATGCGGATCGCGAGCTTCACCGGCCCCGACAGATGGAACCGGCGGCGTCGCGAGCGCGCGCCGCCCACTTCCGGAACCGCCGCCATCCCGTCATGTTACGGGGTGGGCCGGGGCGGATTCTCTCGGCCGTACATTGGAACGGACACGGCGGCGGAGGGGCAGATGCGGATCACGGTCGACGACGGGGTGGGGCTCGCGGCGGAGGTCGCGGGGCCCGACGACGCCCCCGGTCTCCTCCTCGTCCACGGGTTCGGCGGGGCCAAGGAGGACTTCGCCGACCACGTCGACGCGCTGGCGGTCGACCACCGGGTGGTGGTGTTCGACCATCGGGGTCACGGCGAGAGCGACGCCCCCGACGACCCGGCCCGCTACTCCCTCGACCGGCTCGCGGCCGACACGGTCGCGGTCGTCGACGCGACGGGCCTGCGCGACCTGCGTCTGCTCGGCCACTCGATGGGCGGGATGGTGGCGCGACGGCTCGCGCTGGCGCACCCCGGTCGGCTGGACGCGCTGGTGCTCATGGACACCTCCGCCGGTCCGCCACCCGGACTCGACCCCGAGCTCGTGGCCTTCGGGGTGGAGGTGGTGCGCACCCACGGGATGGTGGAGCTCAAGCGCCTGCAGGACGAGCTCGACCCGCTCGGGTCGCCGTCGTACCGGAGGGTGCTGGCCGAACGGCCCGGCTTCGCCGACTACGTGGCCCGCAAGTGGGGCGCGCTCGCGCCGGCCATGTGGCAGTCGATGGCGCAGGAGATCGTGCACCAGCCCGATCAGCTCGCGGCGATGGCGGGGATCGCCTGCCCGACGTTGGTGCTGGTGGGCGACGAGGACACGGTGTTCCTCGATCCGGCCCGGGCGCTGGCCGCCACGGTGCCGGGCGCGGAGCTGGTGGTGATCCCCGGGGCGGGTCACTCGCCCCAGTTCGAGCATCCGCAGGCGTGGTACCGCGCGCTGCGCGGGTTCCTCGACTCGCTCTGACTCGACTGGTCCTGACTCAGGCGCCGGTCGCCTTCTCGAGGAACCGGGCGCGTTCGACGATCACGCGGGTGATGCGACCGGCGGCGACGAGCCCGTGGCCGTCGCTCACCGACACGCGGAACGTGAGGCGACGCCCCTCGATCGCCTCGAGGGTGGCCTCGGCCCGCACGGTGCCGCCCACCGCGGTGGGGGCGAGGTGGTCGAGCTGCACCCGGTAGCCCACGCTCGTGGTGCCGTCGCCGAGCTCGCCGTCGACGGCCTGGACGGTCGCCTCCTCGGCCAGCGTCACGACGCGGGGCGTGGCCAGCACGGGGACGTCGCCGGTGCGGAGGGCGAGGGCGGTGTCGTCGTCGGTGACGACGAGCTCGACGGCAGCGGAGAGTCCGGGGCGAAGGGGCATCGGCCTACGATACAGAACCCTTGGAGGAGGCCCGTTGATCGAGGAGCAGACACTCGCCCGGACGCTGGGTGCGGCACTGCGTCACGGCGGTGAGTTCGCCGAGGTGTTCGCCGAGGACCGCCGCACCGCCGGCGCCCGCCTCGACGACGGCAAGGTCGAGGAATTCGTGTCGGGACGCGAGCGCGGCGCGGGGATCCGCGTCGTGCGCGGCGACACCACCGGCTTCGCCCACACCGCCGACCTCTCCGAGGCCGGGCTGCTCGCCGCGGCCGAGGCGGCGGCCGCCGCCGCCCGGGGCACGGGTGACGGCACCCGCACGGTGGCCCTCGAACGGCGGGCGGTCACCGCGCCCCACGAGGTGGTGATCCTGCCCGAGACCGTCGCCAAGGTGCGCAAGGCCGAGGTGCTCGAACGGGCCGACCACGCCGCCCGGGCCGTGGGCGACTCGGTGCGCCAGGTGAGCGCCAGCTACGCCGACTCCCGGCGCCGGGTGCTGATCGCCAACTCCGACGGGCTGCTCGTCGAGGACGACCGGGTGCGCACGCGCTTCGGCGTGAGCTGCGTCGCGGTGGGCGACACCGGCATGCAGACCGGCAGCGAGTCGCCCGGTCGCACGGTGGGCTTCGAGATCTTCGACGAGATCGACCCCGAGGAGGTGGCGCGCACCGCCGCGAACCGCGCGCTCACGATGCTGCGGGCCCGTCCCGCGCCGAGCGGCAAGTTCCCCGTCGTGCTCAAGCGCGGCGCAGGCGGCGTGCTGTTCCACGAGGCGTGCGGTCACGGACTCGAGGCCGACCTGGTGGAGAAGGACGCGTCGGTGTTCCGCGGTCGCGTGGGCGAGCAGGTGGCGTCGCCGCTCGTCACGCTGATCGACGACGGCACGTACGCGCGCGAGTGGGGGACGTACGCGATCGACGACGAGGGCGCGCCCGCGCAGCGCAACGTGCTCATCGACCACGGCGTGCTCACCGACTACATGTGGGACCTCGTGCGCGCCCGCAAGGCCGGACGGCCGAGCACGGGCAACGGACGACGCGAGACGTACCAGCACCTGCCGATGGTGCGCATGACCAACACGTTCCTGCTCGCGGGCGACGACGATCCCGACGACATCATCCGCGACACCGGCACCGGCCTCTACTGCGTCGCGCTGGGCGGTGGGCAGGTCGACACCGCCACCGGCGACTTCGTGTTCGGCATCACCGAGGCCTACATGATCGAGAACGGCGAGGTCACCGAGCCGATCCGCGCCGCGCAGCTCATCGGCAACGGGCCCGAGACGCTGCGCCTCGTCGACGCGGTCGGCCACGACTTCGACACCTGGGCCGGCACGTGCGGCAAGTCGGGACAGGGCGTCCCGGTGTCGTCGGGACAGCCCACGCTGCGGGTCGCCGAGCTCACCGTCGGGGGTACCGCCTCGTGAGCGGACGCGAACTGGAAGTGCTGTCGTGAGCGGGAGCGACGTCGATCTCCTGGCGGTCGCGCAGCGCGTCGCCGACGCCGCCGCGCCGGGCGAGCAGGTCGAGGCCTACGTGTTGCGCACGCGCGAGACCGAGGTGCACGTGTTCGGCGGCGACGTCGAGTCGCTCGCGGTCGCGGAGATCGAGGGGGTGGGCGTACGCGTGGTGGTCGACGGGCGCCAGGGCTACGCGTGGGCCGGCTCGCTCGACCCCGACGTGGTGTCCGAGACGCTCACCGAGGCGCGCGACAACGCGGCGTTCGGCGCGCCCGACGACACCAACGGCCTCGCGTCGCCCGCCGACTCCGGCGACGCCGCGCCGGCCGCCCTCGACCTGTGGCGTGACGACGTGCTCGCGGTCGACACCGCCGCCAAGGTGGATCTGGCGCTGGCGCTGGAGGCCGCGGTCAAGGCCGCCGATCCGCGCGTGCGGGGCGTGGAGTCGACCGCGTACGGCGATGCGGCGTCGGAGGCGGCCATCGCCAACTCGCTCGGGGTGGCGGTGTCGTCGCGCCGCACCACCGCGTCGTTGTCCGCGTTCGCGATGGCGGGCGAAGGCACCGAAACCCAGACCGGGAGCGGCTTCTCGGCCGGTCGCGCGTTCGCCGACCTCGAGCTCGAGGCCGCGGCGCACGACGCGGCCGAGCGCGCGGTGCGGCTGCTCGGCGCCAGGCAGGTGCCGTCGCGACGGATCCCGGTGGTGTTCGACCCGCTCGTCACCCGTTCGCTCCTCGCGTTGGTGGGCGGCGCCCTGTCGGGCGAGGCCATCACGCGCGGCCGGTCGATGTTCCTCGGTCGCGACGGCGAGCAGGTGGCCGGACCTCACGTCACGCTGGTCGACGACCCCACCGAACCGCTGGCGTTCGGCGCCTCGGTGTACGACAGCGAGGGCGTGCCCACGCGACGGGTCGGGCTCATCACCGACGGCGTGCTCACCGGTCACCTCCACAACGTCACCACTGCGCGGCGCGCGGGCGGCGACGTGCGCACCACCGGTTCCGCGGTGCGCGGGTTCAAGTCGCCGCCCTCGGTCGGCGCGCGTGCACTGCACCTGCTTCCCGGCGAGCTCACCCCCGAGCAGATCCTGGCGTCGGTGCCCGAGGCGCTCTACGTGCAGTCGGTGAGCGGGCTGCACTCCGGCACCAACTCGGTGAGCGGCGACTTCTCGGTGGGGGCGGTGGGGCTGATGGTCCGCGACGGCGAGTTCGCGGAGCCGGTGCGCGAGGTCACCATCGCGTCCACGCTGCCCCGCATGCTCCAGGACGTCGTGCACGTGGGCGCCGACCTCACCTGGCTCCCCGGCGGCGCGGCCGGGATGACGCTCCTCGTCGGCGAGATGTCCCTCGCCGGCAGCTGACACGCCCCTATCGCAATAACGGAGCGGTCAGCGAGGCGGCGACGGGCGGCGCGGGCGGCTTCGGGGGGTGCCGAGCGCGAGGGTGAGCACGCCTTCGGCTTGTGCGGCGGCGAGCTCGGCGGCCTGATCGGGATCCACGAGCAGGGTGACGCCGAACGCGCCCGCGCGCCCGCCGCCCGTCGTGTCGCGCGCGTCGGTGCCGAGCACCAGCACCGCGGCGGCGGCGACGCGTGCGGCGGCGAACGACTCGGTGGACGGCGCGGAGTCGTCGGTGGCCAGCACGTCGACGACCGCGCCGCGTTCGGGACGCAGCGAATCGGTCACCACCACCCGCAGCGCGCGCATGACCGCGCGGCACCACCGCATCGAGTCCGGTGCGCGTCGCGCGGCGCGAGGTTGGCGCCGGCGACGAAACCGCCGCGCAGCACGGGGACCGTCACCACGCGGCCGACCGCGCGGTTCGTCGTGCGCAGCACGCCGGGCGGGGCCTGCGACCGGTGCACGCGCCGGACAGTGACGTCGGCGGCGTGCACCGTGGCGCCGAGCGCGAGGGGACGGGTGGCGACCACGAGCTCTCGCTCCGGCCCGAGGCTGGTGGCGTGGCGGTGCAGGGTGGCGAGGTCACCGGCCACGACGACGGCGGTCAGGACCGCGACGACTGCGGCGGCGGCCCACAGCGCGAGCGCGCGGGGCGGGTGGTGGAACATCGACGGCTCCCGGGGGAACGGGCGCGGCCGACGGGGCCGGCGCGCGACGACCGGGGAAGCGGCGGGGAAGTGGTGGCCGGCGACGGACTGGGCCGCCGGCGGGTCAGGCGCTCTTGGCCGGCTTGGAGTCGGACTTCTTCTTGGCGTCGGACTTCTTGGCGTCGGACTTCGTGGAGCTCGACGAGCCCGACGACGAGTCGGACGACGAGTTGCTCGACGTTGCCCGACGACGAGTCGGACGAGGACGAGGTGTCGGGCCGGGTGGCCTTGGAGGACCCGCCGCGGTTGTCGGTCTTGTAGAAGCCCGAGCCCTTCAGCACGATGCCGACCGGCTGCAGGACCTTGGTGACCTTGCCCCCGCACCCGCTGTGCTTCTTGAGCGGCTCGTCGCTGAACGACTGCCAGAGCTCGAACTCGTCACCGCACTTGGCGCACTCGTAGACGTAGGTGGGCATTTCCGGACCCCTGCTCGTGGCGCTCCGCGCCCGGGTGGGCGGGCGTACCCGTGTCACGTGTTGGCACTCGGCTGTCGAGAGTGCTAACCCTAGCGCCTCGCCCGCCATTCCGCATTCTGGGCGCCACCCGCCAGGCCGTGTTCCGCCGGGATCGGGAGCGCCGAGTGCCGGATCGGGAGCGCCGAGTGGAGGCGCGGGCGTCCGTCACCGAGAATGGGCGCGCATGTCGGAAACCCTGGTCGTCGTCCTCCTGGCGCCGCTGGCCTATCTCCTCGGGACGTTCCCGAGCGCGGCGATCGTGGCGCGCCGCAAGGGCGTCGACGTGACCAGCGAGGGATCGGGGAATCCGGGCGCGTCGAACACCTCCCGACTCCTCGGCTGGAAGTACGGCGCGCTGGTGTTCGCGATGGACGCCTGCAAGGGCGCGCTGGCCACCGCCGTCGGCCTGGCGATCGACGGCCACCGCGGCGCCTACCTCCTCGGCGGCGCGGCGGTGCTCGGCCACGTGTGGCCGGTCACCCGGAAGTTCAAGGGCGGCCGGGGCGTGGCCACCGGCGCAGGCATGGCGCTCGTGCTCTTCCCGGTGATCACGCTGATCCTCTCCGCGCTGTGGTTCGTGCTGGTCAAGGTGACGCACAAGGCGTCGCTCGCGTCGATCACGGTGGTGGTGCTCTTCCCCGTGCTCGCGGCGATCGCCGGCCACTCGTGGGGCGACGTCGTGATCCTCGGGGGGTTGGCGCTGGTGGTGCTGGTGCGCCACATGTCGAATCTCCGTCGGCTCGTGCGCGGCGAGGAGCACGACCTCGGCGGCTCCGAAGACGGCGGGTAGCGTCGTCGTCGTGACGAGCAACCAGGCCCCGGTCAAGCAGGTGAAGAAGGCGGTCATCCCCGCCGCCGGCATGGGGACGCGCTTCCTGCCGGCCACGAAGAGCCAGCCCAAGGAGATGCTCCCCGTCGTCGACAAGCCCTCCATCCAGTACGTGGTGGAGGAGGCGGTGGCCGCGGGGCTCACCGACATCCTGATCATCACCGGCCGCGGCAAGCGCGCCATCGAGGACCACTTCGACCGCAACTTCGAGCTCGAGCACTCGCTCGAACAGGCGAACAAGCACGACCTGCTCGCCGAGGTGCAGGTGGTCAACGACCTCGCCGACATCCACTACATCCGCCAGCGCGACCCGCTCGGCCTCGGGCACGCGGTGGGCGTGGCCCGCGAGCACGTGGGCGACGAGCCGTTCGCGGTGATCCTCGGCGACGACATCATGGTCGACGACGGCGAGCTGCTGCGCTCGATGATCGACGTGTACGAGCTCGAAGGCGCGTCGTGCCTCGCGCTGCTCGAGGTGCAGCCGAACGAGATCTCCGCGTACGGCTGCGCGGAATGCGACGACATCGGCCCGCGCCTGCGTCGGGTGCGCAGCGTCGTGGAGAAGCCCCGTGCCGAGGACGCGCGCTCGAACCTCGCGGTGATCGGCCGCTACGTGTTCACCCCCGGCATCTTCGACGCGATCGAGCGCATCACTCCCGGCGTCGGCGGGGAGCTCCAGCTCACCGACGCGATCAGCCTGCTGCTCGAGACCGAGTCGGTGTTCGGCCGGGTGTTCACCCACGGGCGCTACGACATCGGCCAGAAGCTCGACTTCCTGCGCGCCAACATCGAGATCGCGCTCGACCGTCCCGACCTCGGCCCCGACCTCGCCGACTACCTGCGCGCGCTCGTGCGCGACCGGCTGTCGTGATCCCGCTCGCGGAGGTGCAGGCCGCGGTGCTCGCCGGGGCCGCCGCCCTCGAGCCGGTCGAGGTGCCGATCCGCGACGCGCTCGGGCTGGTGCTCGCCGCCGCGGTGATCGCGCCCGACCCCGTGCCGCCGTTCGCCAACACCGCGATGGACGGCTACGCGGTGCGCGCCGCCGACACCGCGGGCGCCACCCCTGACGACCCGGTCCGCCTGCGGGTGGTCGGTGACCTCCCGGCCGGGCATGCTCCCACGGTCGCGGTGGACGCGGGCGAGGCGATCCGGATCATGACCGGCGCACCGATGCCCGACGGCGCCGACGCGATCGTGATGGTGGAGCTCACCGCACGCGACGGCGACGACGGCGTGCTGGTGCACGGCAGTGTCGAACCCGGCCAGCACGTGCGCGCCGCGGGCGGCGATCTCCAGGCCGGCGCGACGGTGTTCACGCCCGGGATTCGTCTGCGGCCCGCGCACGTGGGTGTGCTCGCCGCGGTCGACGCGCACACGGTGCGCGTGCATCGTCGGCCGCGCGTCGGTGTGCTCTCCACCGGTGACGAGCTGGTCGAGTCGGGTCCGTTGGCGCCGGGCAAGATCCGCGACTCGAACCGGCCGATGCTGCTGTCGTTGCTCGCCGACGCGGGGGTGGAGCCGGTCGACCTCGGGCGCGTCGCCGACGACGAGGCACTCATGACCGCCACCCTCGACGCCGCGATCACCGAGTGCGACGCGGTGATCACGAGTGGGGGTGTGTCGGTCGGCGACTACGACTACGTGAGCGCCGCACTGGAGACCATCGCGGCGGCCGATCCCACGGGGGAGTCGTGCGTCGACTGGTACCAGGTGGCGATCAAGCCGGCGAAGCCGCTGTGCATCGCCACGGTGCGCGGGACGAAGGTGTTCGGCCTGCCGGGCAATCCGGTGTCGTCACTCGTGAGCTTCGAGCTCTTCGCCCGGCCGGTGCTGCTCACGATGGCCGGTCGCGCCGACGTGCACCGGCCCGAGGTGGGGGCCCGGGTCGAGGGCGGCCTGCGCCGTCGCCCCGACGGCAAGATCCACTTCGACCGGGTGCGGGTCCGGGTCGTCGACGGCGCCTACGTGGTGGCGGGCGTGCACAACCAGGAGAGCAACGCGCTGGCCGCGACGGCCGCGGCCGAGGGCCTGGCGATCGTGCCCGACGGCGACGGCGTGCCCGACGGTGGCACCGTCACCGTCATGCTCCTGTAGCCCCTCACCCCTCACCTTTCGGCGTCAGTCGGGCGTGATAATCGCGCCGCAGTGACGCCAAGACAGTCAGGGTTCGGACGCGTCACGGGCGCCCGGGAGATCCCGGGCGCCCGTGTTCCCCAGCCCGCCCCCGACGGGTTCGCGCGGCCCCCACGATCGCGCGCCACCCACCGGGATCCGGACGGTCTCAGCCGTCGGACACGACGCAGTCCCCCGGGAGCTCGGGCAGTGACGTGCCGGCGGGGACGCGAGCCACGAAGGCCGACGAGATGGAAACGTCGCCATGGGTCTCGATCCCGCTGTCGCACTGCACCGTGGACGTCGTGCCGACCGGCCCCTGTGAGCCGCCGGTACTCGCACCAGAGGGGAGCGCGGTGGCGGTGATGCCGATCGACGCAGCTCCCAGGGCGAGGGTTCCCGCCAGGACTCGCCACTTCTTGCCGAGGAACTTCGTGCTGCCTGCCATCGGGGTTTCCCTTCTGGAAAACAGACAACCGGCCCCCCAAGTGAATGGGTAGGGGCCGGTTTCGCTCTGGCTCCCCGCAGACTCAAGCGACCAATTCGGCGCCTGCGGATCGATGCCTCCCCGAAGAGATGATGGCGGTTGCCGTGTGTTCCTGGTTCGGTGGTGCTCCTGGTGTGGGTTCCCAGCCCGGCTACCAGCAGTGAGTAGCTAACCACGGAGAGTGGTCGATGTCAACTCGCCCCGGACGAGGTGTGACATCGGGCGCGTAGCCTGCGGAGGGTGACCACCGTGCAGCCGCTGATCGATCCCCATGAACGCCGGGTCACCGACCTCCGGGTGTCGATCACCGACCGCTGCAACTTCCGCTGCACCTACTGCATGCCGGCCGAGGGGATGACCTGGCTCGACCGGGCCGACCTGCTCACCTACGAGGAGCAGGCCCGGGTGGTGCGGGTCTGCGTGGAACGCTTCGGGTTCGAGTCGGTGCGCATCACCGGCGGCGAGCCCACGGTGCGGGCCCACCTGCCCCGGCTCGTCGCGATGCTCGCGCCACTCGGCATCGACATCGCCATGACCACCAATGGCGTGAAGCTCCCCGAGATGGCCCACGACCTCGCCGACGCGGGACTGCGGCGGATCAACGTGTCGCTCGACTCGCTGCGGCCGGAGGTGTTCCGGGAGCTCACCCGACGTGACGACCTCGCCAACGTGCTCGCCGGGATCGACGCCGCACTCGACGCCGGTCTCTCGCCGGTGAAGCTGAACTGCGTGATGATGCGCGGCGTGAACGACGACGAGGTCGTCGACCTCGCCCGCTTCGGCCGGGAGAAGGGCGTCGGCGTCCGCTTCATCGAGTTCATGCCCCTCGACGCCGACGGCGGCTGGGCCGCCGACCAGGTGGTGCCCGCCCAGGAGATCCTCGAACGGATCCACCGGGAGTTCCCGCTCGAAGCAGCGCCGGTCGCCGGCCGCGCCACCGAGCACGTCGAGCCGGCCGAGCGCTTCCGCTACGCCGACGGCATCGGCGACGTGGGCGTGATCGCCAGCGTCACCGAGCCGTTCTGCGGTCACTGCGACCGCATCCGCATGACTGCGGAGGGGAAGCTGCGCACCTGTCTCTTCGCGCTCGAGGAGTTCGACCTGCGGGCGATCCTGCGCGGTGGCGCCCCCGACGACGAGGTCGACGACCTGCTCGCCGCGGAGATCGTCCGGGCCGTGGGCACCAAGTGGGCCGGGCATCGCATCGGCCAGGTCGACTTCGTGCGCCCCGACCGGTCGATGAGCCAGATCGGCGGCTGAGTCCGATCCCCCTAGACTTCCCGCCATGCCGCCGTCGGAGTTCACGCATCTCGACCCCCTCGGGCGCGCCCGCATGGTCGACGTCACCGCGAAGGACGCCACCCACCGCCGGGCCGTGGCCCGCTGCCGGGTGCACATGGAGTCCGACACCGCGGCCAAGATCGCCTCGGGCGCCATCACCAAGGGCGACGTGCTGGCGGTGGCCCGGGTCGCCGGGATCCAGGCCGCGAAGCAGACGTCGAGCCTGCTGCCCCTGTGCCACCCGCTCCTCGTGGGCTCGGTCTACGTGAATTTCCGCATCGAGGACGCCCACGTGGAGGTCGAGGCCCAGGTCGACACCGTCGACCGCACGGGCGTGGAGATGGAGGCCCTCACCGCCTGTGCGGTGGCGGCGCTCAACATCTACGACATGTGCAAGTCGATCGACCGGGGCATGACCATCGGGGAGCTCGCCCTGTGGGAGAAGACGGGCGGGCGTTCGGGCACCTTCCGTCGGCCCGGATTCGGCGAGGACGGCCTCGACCTCGACCGCTGAGGCACGAATTGACTAGGGTCTTTGGCATCCCGGGTGAACGGGTCCCCAATGGGAACCGAACCCAGGACTAATTTTTGCAGCGAGCGGACGGAACACGGGGGCGAACGCCTTGACGATCGCAGTCATCCTGATTCTCGGCATCCTCTGGATCGCGGTGCTGGTCCCGCCGATCATGCGGGCCCGCGGCAACCAGGGCCACGGTGGTGCCGTCAGCGACTTCACCCACCGGCTCACCCACGTGGGCAGTGCGCTCGGCCACCGCGACAAGGGCCACGGCCGCAACTCGCGAGCCATCTACGCGCCGGCCACGCCGTACGCCCACGCCGGCGGCGGGATGTCCGCCCAGCAGAAGCGTCGGCGCGACGTGCTGATGGTGCTCGGTGGCGCGGTCGCCTTCACGTTCCTGCTCGCGATGTTCACGCGCAGCACCGTGTTCATCGGCTTCTTCGTGCTCGCGCTCGCCGCGCTCGGTGGCTACGTGTACCTGCTGCTCCAGTACAAGCAGCAGGCGCAGGAGCGTGCCGCCAAGGTGCGCTACATCGGCGGCCCGCGTGTCGGTCGCACGCCGGCGTATTCGCCCTCCATCGCCGAGGGCGCCGGTGAGTCGGCGAGCACGCGTATCGTGTCGCTGCGCTCGAGCGCCGCTCGCTGATCTCCCGCACCGTGGACCACGCCGCTCAGATCACCGCGGCGGGCATGGGCGCGCAGGAGCTGCTCGAACAGAAGCACGCCGCACGTGAGGTCACCCTCGCCGCGTCGCGCAAGGCGATCCGTTCGTGCGCACAGGCCATCCGCGCCGTGCACCGCGGCGAGACGCGCGAAGCGCAGGAGCTGATCGCCGTGGCCGCGGCCTACCTCGCCGAGGCCGAGTCGGTGCTCGACGGTCACCCCGACGTGCGCTACGCCGGCTTCCTCCACGACGCCAAGAAGGAGTTCGCGGAGGCCAACCTCACCCTCGCGTTCGTGGCCGACCGGCCGGTGCCGACGGCCGAGGCGCTCGGCGTGGAGGTGCAGGCCTACCTCAACGGCATGGCCGAAGCGGCGAGCGAGCTGCGGCGCCAGGCCCTCGACTGCATGCGGCGCGACGACTTCGACGAGGCGGAACGTCTCCTCGGCGTGATGGACGCGGTCTACGGGCTGCTCATCACCATCGACTACCCCGAGGCGCTCACCGGCGGGCTGCGCCGCACCACTGACGCGCTGCGGGCCGTGCTCGAACGCACCCGGTCCGACGTCACCACCGCACTGGTCGCGGCGCGCCTGCGCGCCGCCGTGGAGCGGGCCACGCCCGGGCGGCGCGACGGGCGCCTGACGAGCGGGGCGTGACGGTCAGCCGACGGTGACGGGGAGGTACTCGTAGCCCCGCGTGGGGCCGCCGTGCACCAGCCGGGCCGCGTCGGCGTCGACCTGCCAGTCGGGAATGACGCGCATCAGCTCCTCCAGGGCGATCCGACCCTCGAGCCGGGCGAGGTTGGCGCCGAGGCAGAAGTGGGGGCCGTACCCGAAGCTGATGTGGCGTTCGGGGCGGCGGTGGATGTCGAAGCGCTCCGCGTCGGGACCGAACTGGGCGAAGTCACGGTTGGCCGCACCGGGCACGCACACGAGCTTCGCGCCCGCGGGCACGGTCTCGCCGTGGAACTCGGCGTCGCGGTCGAGGAAGCGGCCGAACGCGTACGGCGGGGGCTCGAACCGGACGGTCTCCTCCACCGCGTGGCCGATCAGCGACGGGTCGGCCGCGACCTCGCGCCGCTGGTCGGGGTGCTGGCCGAGGAGCCAGGCGATCCAGCCGATCAGCAGACCTGTGGTGTCGTTGCCTGCCGCGCCGATCAGGTTCACGTAGGTGATCAGCTCCTCGCGGGTGAGTCGCCGCGTCGTGCCGGTCTCGTCCTCGAACTCGACGACGAGCAGCTGGGTCATCAGGTCGTCGGAGGGGTGCTGCTCGCGCCAGTCGATGTACTCCCCGAACGTGGCGTGCAGGAATTCGTCGTCGGGAGGCGTTCCCATGTCGCGATGCAGGTTCTTGAGGAAGTGGTCGCGCAGGATCGGCTGGTCGGATTCGGGAATGCCGAGCAAGAGGCCCATGACGCGCATCGGCACCTCACGGGCGAAGTCGGCCATCATGTCGAACTGCTCGCGCCCGGCGAGGGCGTCGAGGGTGCGCGCGCAGTAGTCGCGGATCTCGTCCTCGATCAGGTTCACCGAGCGTGGGGTGAAGATCCGCGAGAGGCGGGCGCGGTGCATGGTGTGCAACGGCGGGTCCTCGAAGCTGATCAATCCCGCGGGGAACGTCGGCGGTTCCGCCATCATCATGACGTCGAGCACGGTTCCCTTCCGCGCGATGAACGTCTCCTGGTCGGTGAGCATGCGCTCGACGTCGGCGTAGCGGCTGATGAGGTAGAAGTCGTGATGGGGGTTGTGGTACAGCGGCGCTTCGTCGAGGAGCTGCCGGTACGCGGGGTAGGGGTGCTCGTAGACCTCGGCGTTCCAGGGATCCCAGTCGGTGGTGGGGATCGTCATGGCGTGCTCCTCGTCGATCGGACGGTGTGTTCCACGACGCGAGCGGCGGGTACGACCGCTTCACCGAGAGCCTCCGGGCGTCGGGACCCGATCCCGAGCACCGGACGTACGCGTCGTTCGCGGAGTTCCGCGACCCCGACGGCAACGTCTGGCAACTGCAGGAGATCACCAGTCGTCTGCCGGGTCGCGTCGACTCGACCACCGCGATGTACTCCTCGGTCGACGACCTCGCCCGCGCGCTCGGTCGCGCCGAGGCCGCACACGGCGAGCACGAGAAGCGGACCGGGGTGAGGGACGAGCAGTGGCCCGCGTGGTACGCCGCGTTCATGTTCGCGGAGCAGACGGGCGTCGAGCCGCCCGAGTGACCGACTACGACGTCATCGTCCTCGGCGCCGGCGCCCCCGGCGAACACTGTGCCGGCACCCTCGCCGAGGGCGGACTCCGTGTCGCGATCGTCGAGCGGGAGCTCGTCGGCGGCGAGTGCTCGTACTGGGCGTGCATCCCGTCGAAGACGCTGCTTGCGTCCGGGCGAGGCGGTGCACGCCGCGAACGACGCCGCGGCAAGTGCCCAGGTCGACATCGAAGCGGCGCTCGCATGGCGCGACTACATGGTGTCGCAACACACCGACACGAGCGCCGCACAGTGGCTTGCCGACCGCGGCATCGACCTGATCCGCGGCACCGGACGGCTCGCCGGGACGGGCGTCGTCGAGGTCGACGGTGTGCGTCACCAGGCTCGACACGTCGTGGTGGCCACCGGCGCGGACTCCGACGCTCCCGCCGATCCCCGGTCTCGCCGGACTCGAGGGAGTCTGGACCAACCGCGAGGTGACCGCCATGCGCGCGGTCCCGCGCCGGTTGCTGATCATCGGCGCCGGCCCGGTCGGCGTCGAGATGGCCCAGGCCGTGTGCCGACTCGGGGGCGAGGTGACCCTGGTCGACGTGGCCGGTCGCGTCCTGGCCCACGAGCCCGAGGCGTTGGGGAACGCACTCGCCGAGGTCCTGCGGCGCGACGGCGTCGAGCTGCTGCTCGGTGTGCATCCCTCCGGGCGCGCCGAGACGGCGACGAGTACGTCCTGGCCTTCGAGGACGCTCCCGACCTGCGCGGCGACCGCCTGCTCGTGGCGACGGGTCGCCATCCCCGTGTCGATGGCATCGGCCTCGAAACCGTGGGCATCTCACCCGATCCCGCGGGGATCCCGGTCGACTGCCCACCTCGCCGCGGGCGAGCGGCTCTGGGCGATCGGCGACGTCACCGGGATCTGGCCGTTGACGACCACCGGCAAGTACCAGGGTGACATCGTGGCCGCGAACATCCTCGGTGAGGCGCGCGTCGCCAACTACGACGCCCTGCCGCGTGTCGTGTTCACCGATCCCCAGGCCGCGTCGGTCGGTGCGTCCGACGCCCGGTTCCACGGCACCGCGCCGGTGTCCGGCGTCGCGAGGACCGCGACCTACACGCGTGCCGCGGCCGAGTCGAACGGCTTCCTCACGTTGCTCAGCGACGGCGGCCCATTGACCGGCGCGTGGCGGACCGCGCCGGTCAGCCGTCGAGGCGCAGGCGCCCGTCGCGCCGCGCCCGCGTGCGCGCGAGCAGGTGGGGCGCCGGGATCGACGACTCGAGCCGCTCGGCATCGTCGAAGTGGGCGTCGGCGGCGTCGGTCGACCGAGGGTCAGCGCGAGCAGGCCGAGCGTGCTCGGAATCGAGTCGAACACGTTGAGGCCCGGGTACACGAGCCGCGCCGGACAGTCGGCGAACAGGTCGTAGAGCTCCGCGGCCCGGGCCGTGTCGCCGAGGTGCGCGGCGATGACGCGACGCCGCCCAGAGCATGCTCGACCACGACTGGTGGCGCGGGAGGTTGGCGAATCCCGGCGCGGCAAGGCCGTCGAGCACCCGCGCCGCCTCGTCGTCGTCGCCGAGCACGCAGGCGGTGACCCCCCAGAGGCCGTCGACGCCGTCGGGCACGACGTCGCCGGTGCCCGCGGCGCGCACCATGTCGGCGATCTCGGGCAGGCGCCCCTGCTCGAGTCGGATGCTGAAGAGGAGCACGCCGTAGAAGAGCAGCGCGTCGCCGTGACCCAGGCGCTCGCCGATCTCGTACTGCTCGGTGGCGGCGGCCTCGGCCTGCTCCCAGTCGCCGGCGAGCAGCGCGCGGCCGGCCCGCGTGAAGGCGTCGCTCCACACGGGGATTCCCCGGCCGAGGTTGCGGGCGAGATCGGAACAGAGCCGCGTGCACCGCGTCCGCCTCCTGCACCCGGCCGGCTTCCATCAGCGCCGCCATGCGGTACCAGGCCGCGAAGTACTCGAGGTGCGGGTCGCCGATGGCCGCGGTGAGCCCGGTGAGCTCGTCGCCGTGAGCGATCCGCTCCTGCAGGGTGCTCATGTCCCACAACGCCACCGAGCGCGAGACGAGGACGTGCGCGAGGGTGGCGTCGTCGCCGAGCTCGCGCGCGATGGCCAGCGCCTCGTCGGCGAGCTCCCGCCGCGAGTCGAGCGTGCCTTCGAACACGGTCTCGACCGCGAGATTGGCGAGCAGCCGCGCCCGCTCCGACTGCATCCCCGGCGTGAGTCCGGCGATCGCGGTGCGGAACACGTCGGCCACCGCATGGTCCATGTCGCCGTAGCCGCTCCAGAACCCGCGCGTGTTCGCGAGCGCCGCGGCCGCGAGCACCGACGGGTCACCGTCCTTCTCCGCCTGCGCGGCCGCGGCGAGCAGCGTGTCGCGGAACACCGGCACGCCGGCGTACTTCTGCGCGCCGCCCAGTCCCAGGAGCACCGTGGCGAGCTGCGACGGCGCACCGCCGCCGTCCTCGATCAGGTCGCGCGCCTGCTGGAACCACGAGACCGCATCGTCGAACGCCAGCTGCGCGAGGGCACGCTCACCCGCCCGTTGCGAGTAGTCGATCGCCTTGTTGACGTCGCCGGTGCCGATGCTGCGCGCGTAGTGGTAGGCGAGCTCCCCGAGATGCGATTCGATGGCGTCGGCATACACGTCGGACACCGCCTCGGCGA
Source organism: uncultured Actinomycetes bacterium (assembly GCA_963782705.1). GTDB lineage: Bacteria > Actinomycetota > Acidimicrobiia > IMCC26256 > DASPTH01 > CAVRGQ01. The sequence continues at coordinate 98,336 of CAWAKX010000010.1, forward strand.
CCCGCTCGTGCAGCCGAGCCCGTCGCGTGGGGCGCAGTTCGTCGTAGAGCGCGGAGCGCACCAGGGCGTGCGAGAAGGTGTAGTTGCCGATCGCGACCTCGGAGACGACGCGTGCCTCGACTGCTTCGTCGAGCGCCATGAGGAGGTCGTCGCGGTCGACGTCGACCAGTCGCTGCATCACCTTCAGGTCGAAGCTGCGCCCGACCACTGCGCCGACCTGCAACACGTCGTTGGTGACGGGCGCGAGCCGGTTCAGGCGGCGGCCGATCACCTCGCGCACCCCGTCGGGAATGCCGATCTCGGTGACGTCGCCGCGGGTCGTCCACCGGCCGTCGACCTCGACGATGGCGCCGACCTCCTGCAGGTGCCGCAGCACCTCGCCGGTGAACAGCGGGTTGCCGTCGGTCTCGTCGTAGATCATCTGCGCCAGTGCGGCGCCACCCGCGTCGAGCTCGTGGCCGGCAACCCGGGTCATGAACTCCGCCACCTCGGGCGCGTCGAGGCCGGTCAGCGCGATGCGTTCGACGCCGTCGATGCGGCGGAGGTCACCGAGGATCTCGGCGAGCGGCTGCGCACGGTAGAGATCGCTGTCGCGGTAGGTGCCGACGACCATCAACCGCGCCGCCGCGGTCGACGACACGATGTGCCGGAGCAGCAGCAGGGTCGGCTTGGCGGCCCAGTGCAGATCGTCGACCACGAAGAGGACGGGCTGGAGATTCGACGCCGCGACCAGGGTTCCGGCCACCGCTTCGAAGAGGCGGTACTGCGAGGTCTCGGGATCGGCCGACACCGGTGGCGTGAGATCGGGGATGTGCTCCGCGAGGCGCGGCACGAGGCGGGTGAGCTCGGCGGCATGGCGCCCGACGACCTGCACGAAGTCCTTGGGCTCGAAATTGTCGACGACGAACGCGAGCGCTTCGACGAAGGGCTGGTACGGGACTCCGAGCTCGTCGTCGCAGCGCCCGTAGATCACGGTGAGGCCTTGCGTGTGGACCCGCCGCGCCAGCTCGCTCGAGATGCGGGTCTTGCCGATGCCGGGTTCGCCCGACACGAGGACGAGCGAGCTGTGGCCGTCGACCGCGGCGCGCCACAACGACATGAGGTGGTCGAGCTCGGGATGCCGCCCGACGAAGGGGAACCGACCGGTGGGTTCGAGGCCGCTCGGGAACGGCAGTCCGCCTTCCACCGCGGCGCGCGGCTCCCACTCCACGCGCACGGTCGGGAGGGGAGCCGGCAGGCCCTTGAGCTCGAGGGCACCGACCGGCGTGAACCGTTGCGTCGCCCGCGAGCCGGCGACGACGCGCAGCGACCTCGGCGCAGAGGATCTCCCCGCCATCGGCGCAGGCGCACAACCGGGCCGCCTCGACCACCGGTGTTCCGAAGAGGTCGCCGTCCTCGAGCCGGGCGTCGCCGAGGCTGACGCCGATCCGCACCTCGAAGCGCTCGAGGTTGCTCTCGTTCCACTCGTGGATCGCCTGCTGCACGGCCACCGCGCACGCGATGCCGTCGGCGGCGCCGAGGAAGGCCGCCATGATCCCGTCGCCGGTGCGTCTTGATCACCTCGCCGCGGTGGGCCTCGATCTGCACGCCGAGGAGGGCGTCGTGGCGGCGGCGGAGATCGTCGGCGGCGTCGTCGCCGATGCGTGCGCGCTGCGCCGTCGAGTCGACCAGGTCGGTGAACATCACCGTGTAGGTGGCGCTCACGGCGCGTTCCATCGGGTCAGGTTAGATGGACGACCGACACGCTGCCGAGGGTCGGCTCGGGCCGTGGCGTCGAGCGGGGGATGCCGCGGGGCCGGTGGTAACCTCGCGTCTTCCACGGGGGTGTAGCTCAGCCCGGTAGAGCGCTACGTTCGCAACGTAGAAGTCGTGGGTTCAAGTCCCATCACCTCCACTCGCTCGTTGCCATTCTCACAACGTTTTCCCTGGTCAACGGGTGCTTCGGGTGTCCGATCGCTCGGACACCTCGAGCCTCCTACTCGAACCATCACTGCTTGGATGCGGGCCCTGTTGTTCGGCGATGCGTTTCGCCAGCGGCTCCTCGCCGGGCCGGCGCGGACGAGTCCCGCTTGGCCTCGTCCACGCGCAGGCTGAGCGAGCTGCGGTTGCAGCTCGCAAGACCAGTGTGCGGCGCGTGTTGACGGCCGTGGTCCCGTGGTATTTTACGTATGAGTGAATTAGCTAATCGATAAAGTAGGAGAAGCGTCGTGGCGACGGTGATCGACGAGGACCGGCTGAGCGAGACCTTCCCGCGCTGGCGAACCCGACGCGGCGGGCGATCCTGGCTCGGCTCGCGGAGGGCGGGGCGACGGTCAATGACCTCGCGGAGCCGTTCGAGATGACCCTTCCGGCGATCTCCAAGCACATCAAGGTGCTGGAACGAGCCGGGCCGATCACGCGCGGGCAACGGGCCCAGTTTCGGCCGATGCGTCCTCGATGCCGAGCCGCTGGAGGAGATCTCGACCTGGGCTGAGCAGTACCGGCCGGTCTGGGAGGCGGTTTCGACCGGATGCAGGACTACCTCGACGGAGCTTCAACCGCGACGAAGAGGAGACGAAGGCGATGGCTGATGGCGACCTTCAGGACGCAGTGGCGATTGAGCGCACCGTTCGATGCGCCGTTGATCTCTCGTCTGGCAGATGTGGACCGACGCAGACATTTCAAAGCGTGGTACGGCCGACCGGTGCGACCATCCCGGTCGGCACAGATGGACGTGCGCGTAGGTGGCGTCCGCTGGTGCTGCATGGAGGTGCAGACACCGAACGGTGTGATGCGATGTGGTTCACCGGTGAGTACCGAGACGTCGTCGAGAACGAGCGCCTCGTCTACACTGAGTCCATGTCCGACGAGCACGGGGACGTGCTCTCGCCCTCGGATATGGGCATGCCGGCGGGTCATCCAACGACGACCGAAGTTCGTGTCGAACTTGTAGATG